>NZ_QEST01000051.1 GCF_003311645.1 Streptomyces sp. PT12
AAGCCTGCCCGACCCCAACCAACCAGAACAACACTTAGACGCGACAATCTACTAGGGCCGCGTCAGGCAGGGTTTGCCCGTAGAGGAGCGGCGTCCGGTGCGGTGCATCGCAAGGCGCCGGATCGCCCTCGTGCTGGGCGTACTTGGGTGATTCGGCAACGCAGCGAGGTGCCGGGCGACGCGACGGGGCGAACCTTGCCTGACGCGGCACTAGTCCTCGCCGGACGGGCGTGACGCCGGACCGCCTCAGGGGCGGGGCGCGGCCGTGGGATGGCGTTCGGCGGATGTGCCCTCCGGACCGTGTCCGGGGGGCGCCTGAGGGACAGCGTCCCTCCCCCCGTGCCGGTGCTCGGCGGCGGGCACCCCGGGGCCGCGTCCCGGGTGGACGCGCCTCCGGCGCCGCGTCCGAGGCGGAAGCATCTCCCCCGGGCGGTCACCGAAGTCGACGCGCCTTTCGGGCCGGTGTTCGCGAGCGGCGTATCCCCGGGGCCGCCGCGCCCGGTGCGGGCCGCTGCCCTGGGGAGACCGCCCGGGCCGCGGTCGGGGTGGGGGCGGGGCGGGGGCGGCGTTGAACGGCGGCGGGGTCCGGCCGGTGCTCGGGCCCCCGCGGGGCCCCTCGCTCAGGGGCGCGAGAGGGCCGCCGCCGCGTACAGGACGTCGTGGATCAGGGCCGGGTCGCCCTCCATGCCCACGGCCGCCTCCTCCGGGGTTATTCGCCCGGCTGCCAGCTGGCAGAACTCCTCGTCCTCCAGCGTCACATGGGCCACCGCCTCGTCTCCCTCTGGCCCCTCGGGCACCTCGTGCGCCTCCACCGCCGAGACGCCCGCCGCAGGCGAGTCCACGGGGATGTACCAGTGGCCGCCGCCCGCGCCCTCCACCTCAAGGTGGAGCGTGCGCACCGGCGCGCCCACGCTCGTCAGGCGCGCGGACGAGGTCGCGAGCCCCGCTCTGCGCCGCCCCGCGATGCTCTCGGGCAGCCGCCGCGCCGTCAGGTCGACCAGCAGCCGCAGATGGGCGCCGAACGGGGCGTCGTACGGGTACTCCACGGCGTGCGCGATGTCCTTGGCGTGCACCCAGCAGGTGAACGCCCGGTCGAGGAACGCGTCGGAGAGCGCCACCTCGGCGCCCGCCCCGCCGGGGAAACGGCCCGCGTCGCCCAACGCCTCGCGCGGCACGGTCCGTTCGCCCGCCACGCCGCCGAGCTCCGCCGCCGCACGCACCAGGGAACGCGACTGCTCGCGCCACAGCGGCCAGTCGCCCGCGTCAGGGGCCCGCAGGCGCGCCGCCGCCCGTTCCGCCGTCGGGCCGTTCACCGGCTCGGGCAGCCCGACGGCCGCGGCCAACAGGCCGTCCAGGGACAGCAGCTGGCCGATCACGCGCGCCACGGTGGTCGGCGTGCCGTGCCACGCGTCCCCGTCGAACCACCGCAGCGCGACCGGAGTGCGCCACTCCTCCTCCGCCATGTCCCGCAGCAGCGCGTCGAGGCGGGCCGCCTCCTGGTCGTAGGGCGCGGCCCACGGCGGCACGGGCTGCCGCGCGGGGCGGCGCGCGAAGCAGTCGTCGAGCACCGCGACCCGCAGCTCGGGCGCGAGGTCGAGGGCGCCGGGCGGTTCGAGCAGCGTCGCCGCGTCCCGCAGGCGCAGCGCCTCGTCCGCGCAGGGCCCGCAGCCGCCCAGGTGCTCATCGACGCGTTCGGACTCCTCGCGGGAGCACGCCGACAGCGCCCACGCGCCGAGCAGCGCCATCAACTCCTGGTGCTCCCGCGGGCCAAGCGATGGTGGCATCGGTTCGTCGCCCTCCCGCTGCCGAGGGGTGATCGCGCGCCCATCCTCCGCCGGAACGCGCCCGCGCGCACCACGGGGCGCGGGCACGCGCGCGGTCTCGGACGCCCGGGTGGTCCTCCCCGGGTCGCCGTCTCCCTGGGACGGAGTCGTCACGGGCCCTCCCGTGGCGGATCCGCGCGGTAGGCGGCCGCGGAGGACAGGAGTTGGAGGCCGAGGCGCAGCCGCCCCCTGGCCTCGGCCTCGGTGATGCCGAGCCGCTCGGCCGTTCGCCGGTAGTCGTGCCGCTGGAACCGCGCGAGCTCCAGCGCGTCGCGCAGCGGCGCGGGCATGGCCGTCACGATGTAGTCGGCGCGGGCCGCGGTGGAGGCGGCGCGCACGTGCTCGTCGGACCTGGCCGCGCCCTCGGGCCCGCCGTCCCGGCTGCGCAGCAGGTCGACGGCCAGCCGGTGGGCCTCGGCGGCGATCCAGGACCGCATGGGGCCGCGGTCGGGGTCGAAGTCGAGCGGCGACTCCCAGATGCGCCTGAACACCGCGCGCGTGACCCGCCGCGCGTCGTCCTCGTCGGCCAGGGCGCGCAGGGCGATGCCGAACGCCAGCGGCGCGAACCGGTCGTACAGCTCCCCGAGCGCGGCCGCCTCGCCGAGCTGGAGCCGCTGCCGCATGCCGCGGTCCCAGTACGGCGGCGTTTCGTGCGCCATCCGGTCTCCCCAACTCCTTCGAACGCGCTCTACGACAACCTCAGGGCCCCCACGTACGTCAAATGTAGTGTGCGGCGCTGTTCACGCGCGCCCCCGCGAACGGGACGGTCCACGGGGGGATGGTGGACGCGTGGCGGGCTCGAAACTGGGCAGGCCCGAGGCATAGAGGGCGCGCGAACGGCGCGCGAAGGACAGAGAGGGAGCGCGGGCGCGTGGCGTTGAAGGTGGGAACGGAGCCGTGGGGGGAGTGGACCGTGCTGCGGGTCGTCGGCGAGCTGGACATCGCCACGTCGCCGACCGTTCGCCAGCATGTGCACGACGCGGTGGCCGAGGGGCGAAGACACCTGGTCCTCGACCTGTCCGAGGTGCTGTTCTGCGACTCGAGCGGGGTGGGCGTCCTGGTGGCGGCGCGCAGGCTGATGCGGTCGTGCGCCGGTGAGCTGCGCCTGATCCTGCCCGCGCGGGGCGCGGAGGACGGCTCGCACGTCAACCGTGTGCTCGCCGCGCTCGGCGTACGCCGGTTGTTCGACTGCTATCCCGATCTTCCGTCCGCGGCGGGCGAGAAGGGCACGCCGCTCTCCGCGTGAGCCGTGGAAGTCGCTGGTGTGCGTGGGTAAGCACGCCCTCACTTCTGTTCGAGCCCGCCTGAGGCGGGTCGCACAGCCCGCCCTCTGCTTACTCCTTTGCGCCGGAATATTCCTGAAGCACTTGTTGTCCGACTCGCCCGTCAATCATGCTGTGCTGAGCCGGGGTTGTGCCTCGGTGTGAGGGGATTTGTCCGCCCGGTTCGGAGCGTGTGAACGGTGCAGGAGCTGGAAGAGCAGTTGGAGGTCGCCCCCGAGCCCGCCGAGGTGGGCAGGGCCCGCCGGTGGGTGCGGGCGCAGCTGGGGCGCGGGCAGCCCTGTCCTGCCCGCCCCGACGAGACGCAGACGGACACCCTGGTCCTGCTGGTCTCCGAGCTGGTGACCAACGCCGTGGTGCACACGGGCCGCCCCGCCGTGCTGCGGCTCGCGGTGCGCCGCGACCCGGTGCCGGGCAGGAACGTTCCCGTCCGTCTCGAGGTGGTCGACCGCGACGGCCGGGCCCCGCGCCCGCGCCGCGCGGAGGGTGAGGAGACCTGCGGCCGCGGCCTTGAGCTGGTCGAGGTGCTGGCCGACCGGTGGGGCTGGCAGACGGAGGGCAAGGGCAAGCGCGTGTGGTGCGAGGTGGACTGCGCGCCCGCTCCCGAGCCCCAGCCCGCCCCCGCGGGGCCCGCGGCCGGGGCGGCCTGCTCTTGACGGGTCGTGGTGGCCTGATCACCCTGAGGAAGGGTTCCGTGCGGCGCGTTGGAGGCCGGGCCGCCGGGACCGGGTGATGCGTTGCGAGGGGACGTCGAGGCAGGTCCTCGGCGAGTGCGGATCACCGGGTCCCCTCCCCGCACGGGGAGGGGCATCCCCTCTCGTCCCCTCTTCTCACAGCTCGCGGACGATGGCCGCCGCTATCTTCGGGGCGTCGCGGGCGAGTTCGCGGAGATTGCCGCTGATGGGGTTGGCGTAGCCGGTGAAGTAGAGCCCGGGGGCGGCCGGGTGGGTCTCGCGGCCGTGCACCAGCGGGCGGCCGCGGCCGTCGAGCACGCCGAGGTGGGCGACCAGGGGTTCGAGCCCCCGCCGATAGCCGGTGGCGGCTATCACCGCGTCGGGGCGTATGACCGCGCCGTCCGCGAGCGTGATGGCGTCGCCGTCGAACGACACGACCGCGCCCACGGGTTCGACCTGCTTCCTGCGCACCGCCCGCACCAGGCCCGCGTCGAGCACGGGGATCGCGCCCTCGCGCACGCGCGAGTAGAGGCCGGTCTCGGGGCGGGGCAGGCCGTGTTCGGTGAGGTCGGGCAGCAGCCGTTCGACGGGGCGGGCCAGCCGGTCCACCAGGCGGACGGGCAGCCTGCGGCAGATGATGGCGCTGGCCTGCGAGGGCCAGCCGAGCGTGGAGCGCCGCAGGATGTGCGGGACGCCGCGGACGGCGAGCCTGACGCGGCCCGCGCCGCCGCCCGCGAGGTCGGCGGCGATCTCGGCGCCGCTGTTCCCCGCGCCGACGACCAGCACGTCGCGCCCCTTGAACGGCGCGGGGTTGCGGTAGCGCGCGGCGTGCAGGAGCTCGCCGGTGTAGGTCTCGCGCCCCGGCCAGTCCGGTACGCGGGGCGTGTGGTTGTACCCGGTGGCGACGACGACGGCGCTCGCGCGGAGCTTGCGCCCGCCGTTGGCGTGCAGCACCCACGCGTCGTCGGGCCCTGGTCGGTCGACGCGCGACACCTCGACGCCCGCGGCCAGGTCGACGCGGTGGTAACGCGCGTAAGCCTCCAGGTAGCGCACATAGTCGTCGCGCCGCACCCAGCGCCCCGCGGACCGGGGGATCGGCAGCCCGGGGAGCGAGGACCAGCGGCGCGTGGTGTGCAGCCGCAGCCGGTCGTAGTGGTTGCGCCATGAGCCGCCCACGTCGCTGGCCTTGTCGAGCACCACGGCGCGAACGCCGTACTCACCGAGCACGGCGGCTGTCGCGAGCCCGCCGGGACCGGCTCCGATGATGTGCACAGGCGACGTCGGCATGCTCATGAGGATACGCAGCGGGTGATGGCGCGAGGAGAGCCCGCCCGCCCCTTAAGGGAACGGCAGTTCACGTCCCGCGAAGGCGCGGCAGCGGTGCGCGCTTCTGCGATCCTCTGCGCATGGTGGACAGCTACCCGGTCGAGGAGGCGCGTGCGCTGGCCGCGTATCGCGAACGGCAGGCCAGGGGGGAGGACGCCGGGGTCCCGCATGAGGAGGCGTATCGCCGGATCTTCGGCGAGGGCGGGGCGCGGCGGTCCTGATCAGCGTGCTTCACCTGGGGCGCATGCGCTGAGCGTGGGGGAACGCGGGGGGAACGCGAGGGGGGAACGCGAGGGGGGAACGCGAGGGGGAAACGTGGGGGGGAACGTGGGGGAGCGCGTGTCACACCGTGGGCCTGCGGCCCGTGACGCCGAGGTGGAGCAGGAGTGTGAGCGCCGGCTTGAGGTCGGCCTGCTTGGCGCCGAGCGCCTGGAGGCTCTTGGGCTGCGACGAGACCCCGGCCAGCATCGTGACGAGCGAGCCCGCGAGCGCCGCCGGGGTCGGGCCCTTGTCCGCGCCGCGGCCCCTGGAGCGGGCGCCCTCGATCGACTCGGCCAGCGGCTTGACCAGCGCGCCCTGGATCCGGGTGCGCAGACGGACAAACCGGCGGTCACCCTCGGCCGCTCCGAGGTCGATCACGCGCAGGATGGCGTCATGTTTCCGCCAGAAGGAGAGGAACCCGTCCACCAGCTCCTCGGCGGTCTGGCGGCCCGCCTTCCCGGTCCACGACCGCCCGGCGACCAGCTCGGAGAGGTCGCCGCTCTCCCGCACCGCGGTCTCCGCGATCTCCAGGACCGCGGCCTCCACATCGGGGAAGTACTGATAGAAAGTCGCAGGTGAGGTGCCTGCTTTGCGGGCCACGTCGATGACCCTGACGTCCCGGTAGGGGGAGGTCCCCAGCATTTTGCCGAGGCAGTCGAGGAGCTTCTGCCGCGTTGCCTGACCGCGTCGGCCAGCGACCCGGCCGTCAACGGTTGTCACCTGTCCTGTCATGCCAGTCAGCTTATCGACGCGTGATCTAGGCGCGATTTGATCGCATCCGATCGGGGGGAGCGGAGAAGATGGCCGGTTCGGCACGGTTTCCAATGATCGGGTCATGGGGGACATTTCCCTCAATCCAGACCCCCGGGTTCGCCACTGTCGGTCCCTGGGGGAAGAATCGACTCGTGAGTCCGCGGGACCGCGTGGCAATGAGATGCTGCACGGGGCGGTGAATCAGCGCCCGTACGGGGAGGTGTCCAGCACATGGTGGAGCAGCTGACGCAGCACGATCCGCGAAGGATCGGGCCGTTCGAGGTGCTCGGCCGGCTCGGCGCCGGGGGCATGGGTCTTGTCTACCTGGCCCGTTCCGCGTCGGGCCGCCGGGTGGCGATCAAGACGGTGCGCAGCGAGCTGGCCGAGGACCAGCTGTTCCGGGTGCGTTTCACGCGCGAGGTCGAGGCCGCCCGCGCGGTCAGCGGCTTCTACACCGCGGCCGTCGTCGACGCCGACCCCAGGGCCGCGGTGCCCTGGCTCGCCACCGCCTATGTGCCCGCCCCCTCGCTCGAGGAGATCGTCACCGAGTGCGGGCCCCTGCCGCCCGGCGCCGTCCGCTGGCTGGCCGCTGGCATCGCGGAGGCGCTTCACTCCATCCACGGCGCCGGTCTCGTGCACCGCGACCTCAAGCCGTCGAACGTCCTCGTGGTCGAGGACGGCCCGCGCGTGATCGACTTCGGCATCGCGTCCGGCGTCTCCAACACCCGCCTGACCATGACGAACGTCGCGGTTGGCACCCCCGCGTACATGTCGCCCGAGCAGGCCAAGGACTCCCGCAGCGTCAACGGCGCGAGCGACATCTTCTCGCTCGCCTCCACCCTGGTCTTCGCCGCCACGGGCCACCCGCCTTACCACGGCGGGAATCCCGTGGAGACGGTCTTCATGCTGCTGCGCGAGCGGCCCGACCTGTCGGGTCTTCCTGACGAGCTGCGGCCGTTGATCGAGTCGCTCATGGTCCACAAGCCGGACGACCGCCCCAGCCCGGCCGACCTCCAGGCGCAGCTGGCCCCGCACCTGTTCGCGGCGAGCGACGACACCGGCAGCGCCTCGGCCTGGCTGCCGCCCGGCGCGGTCGCGCTGATCGAGAGCCGCAGGGGGCGCACCCCTCAGGTGCCCGCGCCGGCGCCCGAGGTGAAGCACGCCGTGGTCTCCGCCCCTTCCGCGCCCTCGCCGCCGTCGGCGCCTTCCTCGCCGCCCCCGATGCCGACGACCCCGCCGCCCTCGCCGCCGTCGCTGCCCCCGCCGATCCCGGCCCCCTCCCCGCCCCCGGGGCCCGAGGGCCCGGTGCGGCTCCCCGGCTCGGGGATGCCCGTGGGCCCAGGGCCGCAGCGCGGCGAGCCCGCGGGCCCCGGCGACCACCTCGTGGCGAACTCCCCCGACTGGGCACGCCCGCCCACCGGGGCGGCTGGCTCCCCGATGGCCAGCCCCTCGACGGCCCACCCCGGGCAGAGACCGTTCACCGCGGACCCCGCCCGCTGGCGCCCCTGGCGCTTCCGGATGAACAACGACCTGTGGGGCTCACCCACCGTGCGCGACGGCCTGCTGTACGTCACGTCGATGGAGGTGCACGCCCTCGATGTGGCCAGCGGGCGGCGGCAGTTCAAGACGCGCGAGGTCGCCTGGTCGATGGCGGTCACGGGCGGCCGCGTGCTGGCGTCCGACGGGCCGAGCCTGTACGCCCTTGACGCCACCGACGGCTCGGACCGCTGGCGCGTCCCCACCGACACCTGGATCTACGCGCTGCGGGCCGAGCGCGGCACGGTCGTCACCGCCACCCGCGGCGGCGGCGTCCAGGCGTGGGAGTCGGGCACGGGCGAGCGGCTGTGGGAGATGTCCGGCGCGCAGGCGGACTTCGAGACCCACGACGCGGCGCCTGTGGTGCACGACGGGGTGGTGTACGCGTGGGGCGAGGGCCAGCTCTATGTTCTGGAGGCGCGCACGGGCGCCGAGCTGTGGCGTCACCCCGTGGGCGACACGTCGGTCACCGGGGGCGTTCCCGTGCGGGTGACGCCCACGGACGACGGGGTGGTGTTCGTGTGCGCGGGCTCGCGCGTGCTGGCCCTCGACGCGGCGAGCGGGGCGGAGCGCTGGAGGTTCGACGCCCCGGCGGCGATCCTGTGCCCCGCGACATACCAGTCGCCGGGGACGCGCGCCTCGGGGATCTACTTCACGGACTACCTCGGCACGGTCTACGCGCTCGACGCGGCCACGGGCGACGACCGCTGGCGCATCGCCACCGAGGCGCGGCAGTCGGCCGAGCCTGTCGTGGTCTCGGACGGCCTCGTGCACCTGGGCAGCGGCTCGGCGATGTACACGCTGGACGCCGTGAGCGGAACGCCACGCTGGCGCTTCGCGGCGGGCGACGCGATCGTGGGCTCCCCCGTGGTGCGCACGGGGCGCCTGCACTTCGGCTCGGAGGACCGATGCCTCTACACGCTCGACGCGGTGAGCGGGCGGCTGAGCTGGAAGCTGGAGACCGGCGGCGCGATCACCGGGACGCCCGCCGCCGCGGACGGCATGATCTTCGCCTGTAGCCAGGACCACTGCGTCTACGCGCTTGACGCCGCGCGAGGCACACGGCAGTCCGGCTAGGCCCCGGTCCCGGCGGCCTTGGGGGCCCGGACGCGGACCGGGGGAGGCCGGGAGAACGTGGGCGATCCCGACAACGCGGCGCGTGTGCGTGCCAGGCGGGACCGCCGCAACGGGGCCTCGGCCCTTGTCGGGGCGGACCCCGACGACCGGCCCATGGCGCAGCCCGCGCTCCGTGCGCCCTGCCCCCCGGCCCAGGCGGCCCAGCGTCCGACGCGTCGAGCCCGCGGGGAGGGCGACGGCTCTTGGCCGCCGTCCTCCCCGCGGGTCAACTCGCCACGCTAAGGGGGCGCGTCACACGCGCCGGGCGCGCGCTGGGTGAACGACGTGGATCACGCCGCCTCCCGGCCCTGCTCGCCTTCCCCCTCCCCGCGGCGCCGCATGCGGGACCAGGGTCCGTGCCGGACCTCGCCCTCGCCGCGATGTGCGGCGCGCATGTGCTCGACATGCCGGGCGGCGGCGTACATCATCGCCGCGGCCAGCAGTCCGATGCCGCCGAGCAGCGGGCCGAGTACCGGCCAGGACATGCCGCCGGGGCCGACGGTCAGGCTGTGGGCGGTCTGGTACTGCCGGGCCATCCACAGGATGGTGAACCCCAGGACCAGCAGGCCCGCCACGGTCATCAGCGACGCGGAGCGCAGCAGGATCGCCGCCAACGCGATGAGCCCGGCGATCAGGAACGGGAAGAACATGCCGGTGAGCAGATTTGCGTCGCTCCCGGTGATGCCCTGCCCACCGAACAGCTGCGGCCACTTGAAATGCCATCCGTGACGGCCGCCGTACCAGTTCAGGAACACACCTGCGATCGTCGCCGCGATGGCAAGTCCGGCGAGCACGGGCGCAAGGACTTTACGCCACATATCGAGCCTCCCTCGGTGTGGCTTTTGTCTTATTCCGGCTCGTCTTCTCACGTTACGTCCCCTGGTCGACCCTCGCACCCCGAACGGCGGCGGCCCGCTTGCGGGCACTAATCTCACGGCCCATGACCGCCCCACGCACGCCGCCGCTCCTCGTCGCCGTGACCGCCCTGGTCGCCCTGGAGTCGCTGCGCGTCGCGGGCGCGGTCGGCTCGTTCTCCGCGGCCCTCCCCGCCGTCATCGCCGCGGCGCTCGGCGGCCCGCTCGTCCGGTGGCTTGGCTCCCGCAGGGCGCTGCCCCTCGCCGTCGCCGCCCTGGCGGCGGCCCGGCTGCTGACGCAGATCCCCGGCGCCAGAACGGTCCCGGTGCTGGCCGTCACGGCCGGTATCGCCCTGGCCGCCCTGGTCCTCACCGTGCGCGACGCCGCCGCCACCTCGCGCAACGGCCCCGGCAGGGCCGCCCGCGCGATCGCCCTGGCCGTCGCCGCCGACGTGGCGCTGCGGCTCCCGCTCGACCTGCTCGACCCGCTGTGGCGCGGGGGCGCCATCGGCTGGCTGTGGGCGGCGGCGTGCGCCGGCGGGCTCGGGGCGCTCGCCTGGGCGGCGCACATCCGCCCGAGCATGCGGACGCGGCCCGCGGGCGGCGTCGAACTGGCCGTGCTGGGACCGGCGTTCGCCCTGTGGGGCGCGCTGCTCGCCTCGCCCGCGTATCTCGCCTCGCAGGGCGGGATCTCGCTCACCTGGGCCGGTCTGTGGATCGCGGCGGGCGCGCTGCTTGGCACCGCGGCCCTGAGCGCGCCCCGGCTCCGCACGATCCCGGGCCTCGCGAAGATTCCGAACGTTCCGAACGTCCCCCTCGCCCCCGCCGCCCTGGTCCTCGCCGTGGCCGTGGCCGTGTGGGTGCCGCCGCTCGCGGCGGTCGCCGCGCTGGCCGGGCTCGCCGCCCTGCCCGCCACCGTGCGCGCCGCGCTGGCCGGGCGCCCGCTCACCGTGGGCCGCGGCGCGCCGCTCGACGTCGCGCTGGCCGGGGCGGGCGCCGCCGTCGGCCAGCTGCTGCTGGTGCTCCCGCTCCACGTGCGGTTCGCGCCGGGCCTCTTCGCCGTGCTCACCGCCGCGGCGCTCGCCGTCGCCGCGGGACACGCCACGCGCGCCGCGCGCGCCCTGCCCGCCCCGCGCCCGCTCGGCCACGCGTTCGCGCCCGTGGTCCTGGCCGCGCTCCTGCTCGCCTGGCCCCCGCTGGCCACCGCGCTGCGCGCCGCGCCCGAGCCGCTGCCGCGCGACACCGCGGGCGGCGTGTACCGGCTGCTGTCCTGGAACGTCCACGCCGCCGTCGACCGCGGCGGCGAGCTCGCGCCCGAGCGGATCCTCAAGGTGATCAGGGAGTCCGACGCGCAGGTCGTCGCGCTCCAGGAGGTCCCGCGCGGCTGGCCGGGCGCGGGCGGCCTCGACCTGGCGACCTGGCTCGAGCGCCGCCTCGACGTCACCGCGGTGTGGGCCCCCTCCGCGGACCGGCGGTTCGGCAACCTCGTCCTCACGAGCCTGCCCGTCGTCGAGTCCTCGGCCACCGGACTGCCGCGCGCGGGCGGCGACATGGACCGTTCGTTCGCCTCGCTCACCGTGCGCCTCACCGACGGCGAGGAGGCGCGCGTCGTCGCCACGCACCTCGACGGCGGCGGCTCGCCCGACGCGCGGCTCGCGCAGCTCGGCCCCCTGCTCGACGCCGCGGGCGGCGACCAGGCCACCGTGCTCGCCGGGGACCTCAACGCCCGCCCCGGGTCCGAGGAGATCGAACGCGTCACCGCGGCGGGGTTCCGCAGCGCCCAGGACGAGATCGGCGACCCGGCGCGCGACACGGCGACCAGCCCGCCGCGCCGCGTCGACTGGATCTTCGGCGCCCCCGGCGTCGCCTTCGGCGACTTCACGCTGACCGGCACCACCGCGTCCGACCACCTGCCGCTCGCGGTGACCGTCTACCTGGACTGAAGGCTTACCCTGCGGCCATGACCTCCAACGCACCGTCAGCGGGCAGCGCCGCCCGCCCCCGCACCGCGCTCGTCGTGCCCGGCATCGGCTACACCCCCGCGCGGCCCCTGCTGCACTACGCGCGCGCCGTGCTTGAGCAGCACGGCTGGGACGTGCGCGAGCTGTGGTGGGAGGTCCCCGGCACGTTCCAGCAGTTCACGGAGGGGGAGCGGCTGGCCTGGGTGGAGCGCCAGGTGGTGGCGGCCGTCGAGGCCGAGGGCTGTGGGCTCCTGGTCGGCAAGTCCCTTGGCACGCTGGCCGCCGGAATCGCCACCGAACGGTCCCTGCCCGCCATCTGGCTCACCCCGCTGCTGACGACCGAGCCCGTGCTCGCGGCGCTCGACGCGTGCGTCGCGCCGACGCTGCTGGTGGGCGGGACGGCCGACCCGCTGTGGGACGCCGAGGCCGTGCGCCGACTGCCGCACAAGATCCTGGAGTTCGACGGCGCCGACCACTCGCTCCAGCTGCCGGGCGACGCGGTGGGCTCGGTGGCGTTGCTCGGGCGGCTCGTCGAGACGATGGACCGCTTCGCCGGGGGCGCCGCCCACACCAGCGGGCCGCCCGAGCCGCTGTGACCGCTGGCGAAGGGACCCGCGAGGAAACGGCTCGGCCGGGAAACGGTTCGGCCAGGAAACGGTTCGGCCCGCCGGCCCCCACCGGCGGGCTCCCGACCGTGACGCCGGGTCGGCTCAGGCCCGGACGACGCCCCCTCCACGCCGCCCGAGCCGGTCACCGGACCCGAGTCCATTCGGCGGCTCCCCCGTTACCGCCGAATGGATCCGGGGGAGGCCAACCGCGCACCCCTGTGCGGCCGGTCACTCAAGAGAATGGCAGCGGGCCATAAACAGTCGATAAACGAGCGCCGACGGGGCAGGCGAAGGGACGGGCCATCACCCCTGCCCCGTCTCGTACACATGGGTGTCGGCGCGCACGTCGCCCGCCGTGCCCGATCCCCCCGCGGCGGTGGCCGCGAGGGCGGCGAGGGCGCCGAGCAGGGCGGCGGCTCCGGCGCAGGCGGCGAGTGCTCTCATCATGCGTGTCATGGCGAATCCCCTTGTGACGGAACGGAAGACGGAAGGTGCTTGATACGGTCCGTGAGGGACCGCGTCTCATGAGAATGCCCCGCCGCTCGCACAGAGAACCGGCTGCGCATCGCGGGGAGGCGGCGCAGCCGGTTACCGGTGACGAGGTCGGGCGACGACTCAGCTGTCGCTCTTGCCCTCGGGCTCGCTGTAGACGTGGTTGTCGCCCTGCGGCTTGACGGTGGGCTTCTTACCCTTCCCTTCGGCCGCCGCCGGCTCGCTGTAGACGTGGTTGTCGCCCTGCGGCTTGACGGTGGGCTTCTTACCGTTCCCCGCGCTGGTGGGCTCGTCGTAGACGTGGTTGTCGCCCTGCGGCTTGACATCACTCATGTGGAACTCCGTAAGTCACGAGGGACGGAAGGGGGCCGGCCGTGGCTCCTCCGCGACCCGCGGCCGACCCGCTCGGCCGCCCTCCCCCGATGAGGCGGCCGAGTGCGCCCGAGCCTGTCAGCCCGCGATAAACATCTGATGGACGAGCGGGCCGAAAGTGGACGACTCGGTGGCTCAGACGCCCACGGAGCCCAGGAGGTTCCGCACTTCCGCGGCTTCTGTGCTGCCCAGCTTCTCGAACGCGGTCAGCGCCTGCTGCCAGCACGCCCTGGCACGGCCCGGCTGGCCCACGGCGTCAAGCGCCCGGCCCAGCACGGTGAGCGCGCGGGCCTGCATCCACTCGTTGCCGACGTCCCTGAACTGGGCGACCGCGCGCTCCGCGAGCGCCGCCGAACCGTCGGGCGCGTCCGTGCCGAGCGTGGCCTCGGCCATGCGGATGTACGTCATGCCGACCCACACCCGCTGACGGTTCTCCTCGAAGCCCGCGAGCGCCGCCGACAGCTCGTCGAAGGCCGCGACATGCTCGCCCGCCGCGGTCAGCAACACCCCGAGCGCATAGTGCCCGTTGGCCAGCCTGAGGCTCGAACCCAGCTCCACGTAGCGGTCGATGGCCTCCCTGGCCAGCCGCACCGCGAGCTCGTGCTCGCCGAGCGAGGAGTGCGCCCGCGACAGATTGGTCAACGCGCTGGCCTCGCCCGCCCTGTTGCCGTCGCGGCGGAAGGCGGCCAGGGCGTACTCCAGGTACTCGACGGCGTCCGCGTACCGCTGGCGGTGGAACGCGATGCCGCCGCGCTCGTTGGGCGCCATGCAGGAGGACACCGGGTCGTTGGCCTCAAGGCCGAGCAGGTGCGCGTGGCGCGCCTGCTCCTCGGCCTCGTCAAGGCGCCAGGCGAGGTTGTAGGCGTGGGTGAGGGCGAGGCGGACGCGGCCCTCGACGAGCGGGTCCGTCGAGCGGCGCGCGGCGTCGAGGACGGTGAGCGCCGCCTGCTCGAACTGCCGGGAGAACGTGCCGGATTCGTCGAGGTCGCGCGCGGCGAGCAGCAGGTCGGTGCAGGCGCGCAGCGTCTCGCCTTCGGCCTGCTGGCGCACGCACGCCAGCAGGCAGTCGGCCTCGGCGAACAGCCAGTCGAGCGCGGCGTGCGGCTCGGCGAAGCCAAGACCCGGGCTCGCGGTGGGGGCGAGGTGGTCGGGGAGGCGGTCGCCGGGGCGCTGGACGGCGTAGACCCGTGCGGTGGTGGCGAGGTAGAAGTCGAGCAGGCGGGCGAGCGCGGCGCCGCGCTCGGCGGGGGGCTGCTCGTCGCGCTCGGCGCAGGCGCGGGCGAAGAGGCGGACCAGGTCGTGGAAGCGGTAGCGCCCGGGGGCGGCCGACTCAAGGAGCGAGGTGTCGACCAGCGTCTCCAGGAGGTGTTCGGTGTCGGCCGGGTCGCGGCCGAGCAGGGCGCCCGCGGCGGCGAGCGAGATGTCGGGCCCGTCGGCCAGGCCCAACAGGCGGAAGGCACGGGCCTGTTCGCGCTCCAGCTGGCCATAGCCCAGCTCGAACGTGGCCTTGACGGCCTGGTCGCCCGCCTGGAGCTCGTCGAGGCGGCGGCGCTCGTCGCTGAGCTTGCGCGCCAGGGTGGCCACGGTCCAGGTGCGGCGCGTGGCCAGGCGCGAGGCGGCGATGCGGATGGCCAGGGGCAGGAAGCCGCACGCGGCGACGACGTCCATCGCGGCGTTGCGCTCGGCGTTGACGCGCTCGGGCCCGACGATGCGCGTGAAGAGGGTCAGCGCCTCCTCGGGGCTCATCACGTCGAGGTCGACGAGGTGCGCCCCCGCCAGGTCGACCATGCGCACCCGGCTCGTGATGAGCGTGGCGCAGCCCGGCGTGCCGGGCAGCAGGTGCCGCACCTGGGCGGCGTCGCGGGCGTTGTCGAGCAGCGTGAGCACGCGGCGGCCGTCGAGCAACGAGCGGTAGAGGGCGGCGCGTTCGTCCAGGGTCTCCGGTATGCCGGTGTCCTGCTGGCCGAGCGCCCGCAGGAACGCGCCCAGCACGGCGGCCGGATCGGACGGCGCGGCGCCCGCGCCCTGGAGGTCGACATAGAGCTGGCCGTCGGGGAAGTGCTCGCGTGCGGCGTGCGCGACCTGCACGGCCAGCGTCGTCTTGCCGACGCCGCCGATCCCCGCCACCGCCGACACGGCCATCACCCGCCCTTCGGCGGAGGCCAGCTGGGCGCCCAGCTCGGCGACGAACGCCTTGCGCCCGGTGAAGTCGGGTACGGCGGCCGGGAGTTGCGCGGGGCGGACGACGGGGATGGCCGACGCGGACTGCTGCGTGGGCTGGTTGAGCGTGGTGTCGGCGTTGAGGATGCGCTGCTGGAGGTCGGACAGCTCGGGCCGTGGCTCGACGCCGAGCTCGTCGATGAGCAGCCTGCGGGCGTCGGCGTAGACGGCCAGGGCCTCGGCCTGCCTGCCGCTGCGGTAGAGCGCGAGCATCAGCAGCTCGCGCAGCCGCTCCCGCAGCGGGTGAGCGGTCGTCAGGGCGGTCAGCTCGGAGACGGACTCGGCGTGCAGCCCCGACTGGATGCCGACGTCGAGGCGCGCCTCGCGCAGCAGGAGGTGCTGCTCGGCCAGCCGGTCGCGCTCCATCTCCGACTCGTGCCCCGGCATGCCGCCGAGCGCCTCGCCGTCCCACAGCGCCAGGGCCTTGCCGTACAGGTCGTGCGCGCGGGGCAACTCGCCCGTGGCCGCGGACTTCTCGGCCTCCGCGGTCAGCTTGGCGACGGTGTCGAGGTCGAACTCGTCGAAGGGGCCAAGGCGCAACGCGTAGCCGCCCAGGTCGGTGACCAGCACCTCCGAGCGCGGCGCGAGGGAGCGGCGCAGCCGGGAGGCGTAGGTGCGCAGCGCGGCGACGGCCTGCTGCGGCGGGTCCGCGCCCCACAGCGCGGTGACCAGCTCCTGCGCGGTGGCGGTGCGGCCGCGGCGGAGCAACAGGGCGGCGAGGAGGGCCCGTTGCTGAGGCGACCCTGAGGCCAGTGGTCTCTCCCCGAGCCAGGCGCGCACCGGACCGAGCACGGCGAAACGCAAGGCAGGCGTGTGACCCCCCGTGGTCCCCTCACCAACGGCCATGGCGTCCTCTGCTTTACCAATTCAACGTATGGGGCGCGAACGTTGGAGTCTATCCGTGCGGGCCTGCCCCGAGAAAGACCGGGTTCGTCATCGCGGCCATCGGTCCTGGGACGCCGGGCGCGCCGCCCTCGGGGGCCGGGTGCCTGACCTGGGCGCGGACCCAGGTGGCGTGACGCGGCGTCGTCCGCCAGGTCACCTCGCCCTCGCCCGGGGCGCGTCGAGCCGTTCGCCGACGCCCGCGCGGCGGATGCGGCGCGCGTGGTGGGCGAACGCGCCGTCGCGCCCCACAGGCCCTCCCACGCCCCGTGCCCTGCCGGGGTGTTGTGCTCGGTGGTGACGACGAAGTCGAGCCCACCGGCGCGCGCGGCCGCGGCGACCTCGGCGGGCGTGCGCCGCCCGTCCGAGTACACCGTGTGGAGATGGCAGTCGCCCCGGTACCAGCCGCGGCCCCGGCCCGCCGCGCGCCGGGCGGCACATGGACCGGCAGGTACACGAAGTCGGGGGCGCCGGGGGCGAGATGGCCGCGGAGGGTGCGCGTCTGCCGCGTGCCCTCGGCCGCCTGAGCGAATTCCACCGGCGCCAGGGCGGGCCCCGGGTGAGGCGCGATCCACGGGCGACGCCGTGTTCTGGTGTTCGTCCCGCTCTTATCCTCGGAGGCATGACTACGAGCGCGCAGGAACCGACGTCCGGACCCGCCCCCGCGGACCGTCCGACGGCCAACGCGATGCGGCGGGCGCTGCGCCGGGCCGAGGAGGGCGTCGCGCTTGACGTGGCCGAGGCCGCGGTGCTGCTCCAGGCGCGCGGCGCCGACCTCGAACGGCTCGCGGCGGCCGCCGCCCGGGTGCGGGACGCGGGGCTCGAGGCCGCGGGGCGACCGGGTGTGATCACGTTCTCCAAGAAGGTGTTTATTCCGCTGACCAGGCTCTGCCGTGACCGCTGTCACTACTGCACCTTTGTGACCGTGCCGGGGAAGCTTCGGGCGGCGGGGCATGGGATGTTCCTCTCCCCCGACGAGGTGGTGGACATCGCGCGGCGTGGCGCCGAGATGGGCTGCAAGGAGGCGCTGTTCACGCTGGGCGACCGGCCAGAGGCGCGCTGGCCCGAGGCGCGCGCGTGGCTCGACGCGGCCGGGTACGACTCGACGCTCGCGTATCTGCGCGCGATGGCCGTGCGGGTGCTCGAGGAGACGGGGCTGCTGCCGCACCTCAACCCCGGGGTGATGTCCTGGACCGACTTCCAGCGCCTCAAGCCCGTCGCGCCCTCGATGGGCATGATGCTGGAGACCACCGCGACGCGCCTGTGGTCCGAGCCGGGGGGCCCGCACCACGGCTCGCCCGACAAGGAGCCCGCCGTGCGGCTGCGGGTGCTCGAGGACGCGGGGCGTTCCAGCGTTCCGTTCACCTCGGGCATCCTCATCGGCATCGGCGAGACCTACGAGGAGCGCGCCGACTCGGTGTTCGCGCTGCGCAAGGTCGCGCGCGCCTACCGGGGCGTCCAGGAGGTCATCGTGCAGAACTTCAGGGCCAAGCCCGACACCGCGATGCGCGCCATGCCCGACGCCGGGCTGAGCGAGCTGGCCGCCGCGGTGGCCGTGACCCGGCTGCTCCTTGGCCCGGCGGCCCGGGTGCAGGCGCCGCCCAACCTGGTGGACGACGAGTACGCGCTGCTGATCCGCGCGGGCATCGACGACTGGGGCGGCGTCTCGCCGCTGACCCCCGATCATGTCAACCCCGAGCGCCCCTGGCCCCACCTGGACGATCTCGCCGCGCGCACCGCCGAGTCGGGCTTCACGCTGCGCGAACGCCTCACGATCTACCCCGAGTTCATCGCGCGCGGCGAGCCCTGGCTCGACCCCAGACTGCTGCCGCACGTCACGGCCCTTGCCGACCCCGAGACCGGCCTGGCCCGCGAGGACGCGATCCCGCGCGGCCTGCCCTGGCAGGAGCCCGACCGGCCGCTGACCGCGACGGGCCGGACGGATCTGCACCGTTCGATCGACACCGAGGGGCGCACGGGCGACCGGCGCGCCGACTTCGACGAGGTCTACGGCGACTGGACCGAGCTGGCGCTGCGGGCCGAGCCCGGCATGGCGGCCGAGCCGGGCGCGCGCGTGGAGCGCCTTGACGGCGAGGTGCGCTCCGCGCTCGCCGTCGCCGCCGACGACCCGACGCGGCTGACCGACGACCAGGCGCTCGCGCTCCTGCACGCCGACGGGCCCGCGCTCGACGCGCTGTGCCGCGTCGCCGACGACCTGCGGCGCTCGGCCGTCGGCGACGAGGTCACCTATGTCGTCACCCGGAACATCAACTTCACCAACGTCTGCTACACCGGCTGCCGCTTCTGCGCCTTCGCGCAGCGCCGCACCGACGCCGACGCCTACACCCTCTCCCTCGACCAGGTCGCCGAACGGGCCGCGCAGGCATGGGAGGTGGGCGCCGTCGAGGTGTGCATGCAGGGCGGCATCCACCCCGACCTGCCGGGCGACGCCTACTTCGACATCGTGCGGGCCGTCAAGGAGCGCGCGCCCGGCATCCACGTCCACGCGTTCTCGCCCATGGAGGTCGTCAACGGCGCCTCGCGCACCGGGATGTCGATCCGCGACTGGCTGACCGCCGCGCGCGAGGCCGGGCTCGACTCGATCCCCGGCACCGCGGCCGAGATCCTGGACGACGACGTCCGCTGGATCCTCACCAAGGGCAAGCTGCCGACGAGCACCTGGATCGAGGTGGTGACCACGGCGCACGAGCTGGGCCTGCGCTCCTCGTCCACGATGATGTACGGGCACGTCGACCAGCCGCGCCACTGGCTCGGCCACCTGCGGACGCTGGCCGGGATCCAGCGGGCGAACGAGGAGAAGGGCGTCGAGGGCTTTACCGAGTTTGTGACGCTGCCGTTCATCCACACCAACGCCCCCGTCTACCTGGCCGGGATCGCCCGCCCGGGGCCCACCCACCGCGACAACCGCGCGGTCACCGCGATGGCCCGCCTGCTGCTCCACCCGCACATCCGGAACGTCCAGACGAGCTGGGTCAAGCTGGGCACTGAGGGCGCGGCCCAGATGCTGCGCTCGGGGGCGAACGACCTGGGCGGCACGCTGATGGAGGAGACCATCTCGCGCATGGCGGGCTCGGCCTACGGCTCCTACCGCTCCGTGGGCGATCTGCGGGCCATCGCCGAGGCGGCGGGCCGCCCGTCCCGGCTGCGCACGACGCTCTACCGCGAGGTGCCGCCCGAGCGCGAGGCGGCGGCGCTGGCCGCGGACGGGCGCCTGCCGCGGCTGCTGCCCGTGCTCCCAGGGGCGGGAGCGTGACGGCCCCGGTCGGCGGCGCGCTGTGGGGGCGCGCCGAGCAGCAGGACTTCCGCGCCCGGGTGCGCGGCTGCCTGCTCGGCGGGGCGATCGGGGACGCGCTGGGCGCGGGGATCGAGTTCGCTTCGCTCGCCGAGATCACCGAGGCGCACGGGCCCTCGGGGGTGACCGACTATGTCGAGGCATACGGGCGGCGCGGGGCGGTGACGGACGACACGCAGATGACGCTGTTCACCGTGGACGGGCTGATCCGCGCGCACGTCCGCCGCGACACGGGCGCGTGGCACCCGCCGACGGATGTGCACGCGGCGCACCGGCGGTGGTTCCGCACGCAGCACGAGTGGGGCCCGGACGAACGGCGGGCGGGGGACGGCTGGTTGGCGCGCGAGGAGTGGCTCTACGCGCGGCGTGCGCCGGGCCGGGCGTGCCTGAGCGGCCTCGGCGACGACGTGATGGGCACGGTGGACCGGCCCAAGAACCCCGAATCCAAGGGCTGCGGCACGGTGATGCGCTCGGCGCCTTTCGGGCTGCTGGTGGGCTGGGAGCCGCAGCTGGTCTTCCAGCTGGCCGTCGAGTGCGCGGCCCAGACCCACGGGCACCCGACGGGCATCCTGGCGGCGGGCGCGTTCGCCGCGATCGTGCACGCGCTCGTGCGCGGTGAGGACCTGGACGCGGCGGTGCAGAAGGCGCTGGTCCAGCTGGCGACGCGGCCCGGGCACGAGGAGACGGCGGAGGCGCTCAAGAAGGCGCTCGGCGCGGTGCGTCAGGGGCTGCCGAGCCCCGAGCGCGTGGAGTCGCTCGGCGAGGGCTGGACGGCCGAGGAGTCCCTGGCGATCGCGGTGTACTGCGCGCTGGTGGCCGAGGACATGCGCCACGGCCTGCTCCTCGCGGTCAACCACGGCGGCGACTCCGACTCCACGGGCGCGATCTGCGGCAACCTGCTGGGCGCCCTGCACGGCGAAACGGCGTTGCCTCCGGCATGGCTGGCCGAGGTCGAGGGCCGCGCGACGATCCTGGAGCTCGCGGACGACTTCGCGATGGAGATGACCCAGGGCCCGGCCCTGCACGGCCCCGCGGACTCGGCCCACGTCTGGCTGGCGCGTTACCCGCGGGGGTAGGCCGCGGCGCTTGGGTGGCCGCGGCGCTCAGCGGTGGTGGTTGCGGCGCTCAGCGGTGGTGGTTGCGGTGCGTGGGCGGGTGCGGCGGTGTGGGTGGGCGCCCCTCCTCCGCCGAAGGCGGCGGGGCGGCAGGGCCCGCCGCCCCGAAACCATGGACAAGGGCCAGGTCAGCTCGCCTTCTTGGCGAGTTCGGCGAGGAACCGCGGCACTCGGCCGGCACCGAAGTCGTAGAACCGCGCCCACCGCGGCTCGACCGCGATGCGCGCCATCCGGTCGTACATGGCCCGGCAGTTCCGCTCGAACTCGGCCGCGTACTCGGCGTCGAAGTTCTTCCGCGCGGCCGCGAGGTACTCCGGCACCACCCCGTCGACGATGGTGAGGTGCGCGACGCCGCGCACCGACAGCGTCTTGGCCGAGCCGGGGCTGTCGCCCGCGTCGATGGTCAGGGCGACCTCGGGACGGGCGGACAGCGCTCTCACCTTGGGCGCCGTGTCGGCGGTGGACATGACGATCTCGTCGCCGGTCCAGAAGAACCCGACCGGGATGACGCGTGGCCGTCCGTCGAGTCCGTTGTAGGCCAGCCGCGCCATCGACGCCTGGCTCAACAGCTCGTGGGCGTCGGCCAGTTCCTGTGCGATCCGCTCGGGGTCCATGACGCGTCGTCCTTCACTGTCGCGCGGCCACCCGTGGCCGCGTCGCCGTATCCTCGCCCACGGTACCCCTGCCGCGCCCGCTCCCCGCCGCCATCGGCGGCGGGGAGCGGGGCGGGTGCGGCACGGCCTTCCGGTCACGCGGCGGCAGGGCCCGCTGCCCCGCAGGAGGCGCGGACCCTCAGCGTCGGCTGCATCACCACCTGGCGCGCGGGCAGCGGGCCAGGTGCCAGCAGGCGGTCGAGCAGGAGGTGCGCCGCCTGCTCGCCCAACTGCCGCTTGGGCGGCGCCACCGCCGTGAGCGGCACCTCGGCGAGCGCCGCGAACTCGTCGTCGTACGCGATCAGCGCCATGTCGTCGGGCGTGTGCAACCCCCGCGCCCGCAGCCGTCGCAGCAGCTCGATCGCGTCGTGGTCGGAGCGCACGAGCGCCGCCCGCGCCCCGCTCGCCACGCAGCGGTCGACGAACGTGTCGTACTGCCGCGCCTCCTGACGTGAGCCCGACGGCGGTCCTCCGCTGTTCACCACGGGCGCCGAAGGGTCGAGCCCGAGCCGCGCGACCGCGTGGGCGTGCCCCTGGGCCATGAGCGGCGCGGTCGGGCTGCTGGTCAGGTGGCATGCGACCGGTCGTGCCCGAGCGCGCGCAGGTGGTCCACCGCCCGGTACGCGCCCTGCCGGTGGTCGGAGACCACGAACTCGCAGGGCTCATACGGATCTTCAGGGTGCCGTTCCATCAGCACGAACGGCTTCCCCGTCGCCCGCGGTCGCTCCGGCGTCGCCTCGGGCACGTAGTGGCCGTTCGCCGAGGCGATCAGCAGCCCGTCGGCGCCCGACGCGCACAGCTCGTCGATCTGCTCGAGGTCGCGCGTCGGCGCGTAGTCCGTCAGCCCGATCACGATGCGCGCCCCGCGCGGTGCCGCCACGGCCCTGACGCCGTCGACCACGTTGGGGTAGTCGACCCCGTTGGGGTAGTAGTACGTCGCCGACGGCACGAGAAGGCCGAGCGTCGGGCCCTCACCGTCCGCGAACACCGGCTCGTGGCGCGGCTCGTGGCGCGACTCCTCCGCGGGCGCCGCCGTGATCGCCCCGCCGCGCACCTTGGTCAGGGGCCCGAGCGCCGCGAGCTCGGCGAGATCGCGTCTGATCCTTCCGGCCGACACCCCGAAGCGGGCGGCGAGGGAGGAGTTCCGCGACCTGGCCGAGCGGGTGCGCGACGAGCACCCCGGCGTCAGCCTCTCCACCGTCCAGGCCAGCGAAGCGGCCCTGATCGCCGGGCTCGCCTGGCAGGCGGGCGCCGACTGGTTCGACACCTCGACCGGCACCTGGCGCGTCGACATCGCCGATGAGCCGAGCCTCGCCATGGCGGGCTACTGGGACGAGCTGATCACCGAGGGCCTGGTGGTCAACGAGCCGCTCTACTCCGAGAGCCACGTCACCGACATCCAGCAGGGGCGTTCCCTCACCCTCATCGGCGGCCCCTGGTCGGCTGGCTACATCTCCCGCTTCGTACCCGAGATGGCGGGCCGTTGGGGCGTCGCGCCGATCCCCGTGTGGGACGAGCCCGTGGTGGGGAACTACGGCGGATCCGTCATGGCGCTGCCCGAGGGCGCGCCGCACCCGGACGCCGCCATGGAGTTCGCCCGCTGGGTCTCCACCTCGCCCGACGCGGTCGCCGCGGCGGCCCCGGCCTCCACCGGGTTCCCCGCCAACACGACCCTGACCGAGGTCTGGGGCGAGGAGACCGAGCGGGCCAACGCGTTCGTTCAGGCATGGATCTGCCCCGGGTCGTCTCCGAAGCCGCCGCGACCGTGGACCCCTCGTGGGAGTGGGGTCCCTCGATGGCCGAGGGATTCAACCGGCTCGACGACGAGATCGTCGCGCGCGCTGGCACCCCGGGCGGCATCCAGGAGGCGCTGCGCCGCTGGCAGGACGTCACCGTCGACCTCATGCGGCAGCGCGGCTTCGAGGTCGACGACTGACCGGGCCGCCCTCCGCGGGCACCCACGGACCACGCATGGACCACGCATGGACCACGCATGGACCACGCATGGACCACGCACGGACGGAAGCACCCCTACGGACGGGAACACCCCCATGGCATCGCTCACCACGGCCAGGGCCCGCGAACGCCGCAACGGCGTACTGCTGCTGCTCGGACCGTTCTTCCTGCTCTTCTTCTTCACCTACCTGGCGCCGCTGCTCTACGCCGTTGGCCTCAGCCTCTTCCGTGACAGCTTCGACGGCATCGGCTGGGAGGGGCCGCGCAAGGTCTTCGCGGGGTTCGGCAGCTACCACCGCGCCCTCACCGACGAGGTGTTCCTGAAGGGCACGGGGCGCGTGCTGGTCTACGGCCTGATCTATCTCCCGCTGCTGGTCGCGCTCTCCGCCGCGCTCGCCCTGCTGCTCGACAGCGCCCTGACCATGGCGCGCCGCTTCTTCTCCACCGTGCTGTTCCTGCCGCACGTCGTGCCGGGGCTGATCGCGGCGATCGTCTGGGCCTACCTCTACACCCCGGGGCTGAGCCCGGTGATCGACGTCCTCGACGGGCTGGGCGCCGAGGTCGACTTCCTCAACGGCGGCGCGGTGATGTTCTCGCTCGTCAACATCGCGCTGTGGCAATCGCTCGGCTTTAACGTCGTGTTCGTCTATGTCGCGCTCCAGGCCGTGCCGCGTTCGACGGTCGAGGCGGCGCGCCTCGACGGCGCGGGCGAGGTGCGCACCGCGCTCGACGTCAAGCTGCCGCAGGTGCGCGCGGCGGTCTTCGTGGCCGCGCTCTGTACCATGCCCGGGCACAATGCGGGGGTGCCCCAACGACACGTACCCGACGAGCAGCCGCTGACCGGCGGGAACGCCAGCGCCGGGGTGGTGCGGGTCGGCGACACTGTGCGCAGGCCCGCTGGCCCCTGGACGCCCGCGGTGCACGCGGTGCTCGACCACCTGCGCGCGGTGGGCTACCGGGCGGCGCCGCGCGCGCTCGGCCTGGACGAACGCGGCCGCGAGGTGCTGACGTTCGCCCCGGGGGCCACCGTGTGGCCCGAGCGCTTCGGGCTGCTCGAACCTGAGGGGCGGCTGGTCCATGTGGCGCGGCTGATCCGGGAGTTCCACGACGCGATGGCCGCGTTCACCCCGCCGCCCGACGCGCGCTGGCAGGTGCTGATCCCCGCGCCCGGCGCGCCCGGCGCGCGTGGCGAGTCCGGCGCGCGTGGCGAGTCCGGTGAGTTCGGTGAGCCCGGGTTGATCGTTCACCATGACCTCGCGCCCTGGAACCTGGTGCTCGACGAGGCCACCGACGCCTGGACGTTCATCGACTGGGATCTCCTCGCGCCCGGCACGCGCCTGTGGGATCTGGCCTATGCGGCCCGCGGGTTCGTGCCCCTCACCGGCCTTCCGGGCTTTGGGCGCGACGAGGGCGCGGAGGCGGCCCGCCTGCGCCGTTTCGTCGACGCCTACGGCCTGGCGGGGGAGGCCGAACGCCGGGCGCTCGTGCCCTTGGTCGCCGCCCGCTCGCGCGCCATGCATGACTTTCTGCGCGCCGGGCGCGAACAGGGGCGCGAGCCCTGGGCCACCCTGTGGCGCGAGGGGCACGGGGCGGCGTGGCGCGGCGACGCGGAGCACGCGGAGCGGCGGGCGGCGGCGTGGACCGGGGCGCTGCTGGACTGAACGGTTCCCGGGGCCGGTTCTTTGGCAGTATGGCGGGGTCGGCCGGACGACCGTTCCGCACCCTTCATATCCCCAGGGGGGACATGTCAGACCACAACCCCTTCGCCCCGCCGCCCCCGGGCGGCCAGCCGGGCCCCCGGCCCGACGGCTACCCGCCGCCGGGCCACTACGGCCAGCCGCCGGGCCACTACGGCGCCCCGGGGTTCGCGTACGACCCGGCCGCGCCGTTCGGCTACGACCGGTTCGGGCGGCCCTACTCGGAGAAGTCCAAGGTCGTCGCGGCGCTGTTCCAGCTCCTCCTCGGCATATTCGGCGCGGGCCGCTGGTACACCGGGCACATCGGCATGGCGATCGCCCAGCTGCTCACGCTGGGCGGCTGCGGGCTCTGGGCCTTCATCGACGGCATCCTCTTCCTGGTCAAGGACGACCGCACGGACGGCGCGGGCCGCGTGCTGAGGAGCTGACGGGCCGATGGGGACGACGGAACGGGGGGCGCCTGGGGCGTTCCGCGGGCGCGCGGGTCGGCTCTCGCACCCGGCCGCGCCGCCGCTGGCCACGCTCGCCGCCGGTGTCGTGGGGGCCGTGTACCTGTGGGGGGCCGACCCGCACGAGGGCGGGACGCTGCTGCCGCGCTGCCCGTTCAACTGGGCCACGGGCCTTGACTGCCCCTCGTGCGGCGCCACCCGCATGTGCTACGACCTGCTGCACGGCGACCTGGCCGCCGCGTGGGCCGACAACCCCGTGCTGCTGCTCGTGGGCGTCCCGCTGCTCGGCTGGCTGGGCGGGCGCTGGCTGGTGGAGGGGCTGCGTGGGCGCCGCTACCGGCCGCGTTTCGCCCGGCTGCCCACGGCGGCGCTGCTCGCGGTGGCGGTGGTGTGGGGCGTGGCGCGCAACATCGCCGGGTAGCACGGCCGTTGGGCCGCGGCCGTTCGTCTCACGAGGATGCGCCTCACGAGGATGCGCCTCATGAGGGAACGACCGGGCAGGCCTCGTACGCGAAGATCGCCGCCCGGGTGCGGTCGCGCGGGCCGAGCTTGACCAGGGCGCGGTTCACATGGGTCTTGATCGTGGACTCGGCGAGGACGAGCCGGGTCGCGATCTCCGCGTTGGACAGCCCCAGCGCGGGGTCGGGCGGGTGCGCGAGATCGGGCGGGCGCGTGAGGTGGCATGGTCGTGAGGTCGGGCGGGCGTGAGGTCGTGAGGTCGTGAGGAGAGGAGTGGGGCGATGGGCGAGGGTGGCGTGTACGAGGCGTTCGACGAGCGGTTCCGCACGGGGCGGTGCGACCTCGGGGACCGGCGTCTTGAGACGCTGTACGAGGGGTGCCGCTGGGCGGAGGGGCCGCTGTACGTCCCGGCCGGGCGCTATCTGCTGTGGAGCGACATCCCCAACGACCGGCTGCTGCGCTGGGACGAGACGACGGGTGCGGTCGGCGTCTTCCGCTCGCCCGCGGGACATCCCAACGGCAACACCCTCGACCGCGAGGGCCGCCTGATCACATGCGAGCAGGGCAACCGCCGCGTCACGCGCACCGAGCACGACGGGTCGGTCACGGTCCTCGCGAACCGCTACCTGGGTAAGCGCCTCAACAGCCCGAACGACGCCGCCGTCGCCGCCGACGGCGCCGTGTGGTTCTCCGACCCGGACTTCGGCATCGTCTCCGACTACGAGGGGCACCGGGCCGAGAGCGAGATCGGCGCGTGCAACGTCTACCGCGTCGACCCCGCCGACGGCGAGGTGCGTCTCGTGGCCGACGGCTTCGACGGACCCAACGGGCTGGTCTTCTCCGCCGACGGGCGGCGGCTCTATGTCTCCGACAGCCGCGCGAACCACATCCGCTCCTTCGACGTGCGCGAGAACGGCACGCTGTCCGGTGGCGAGGTCTTCGCGGCCTGCACCCTGGGGAGCTTCGACAACATCCGCTTCGACGACGCCGGTCGCCTGTGGGCCGCGGCGATGGACGGCGGCGTCCACTGCTACGACCCCGACGGCACCCTGCTCGGTCGCGTCAAGGTGCCCGAGGTCGTCGCCAACATCCGCTTCGGCGGCCCCCGCCGCAACCGCCTCTTCATCGCCGCCACCACCTCCGTCTACTCCCTGGTCATGAGCGTCACCGGCCTTCCTCCGCTGCCCTGACCGCGCCGCCCGCGATGGCGCCCGCGATGGCGCTCGGGGTGTCCGAGGCGTCCGCGGCGAACGCGTTCACCCCGGTCAGCTCGGCCGAGAGCGCCCACAGCCGCGCCGCCCGCTCGGCGCCCGTGGCGTGCTCGTGGATCCCGGTCCAGGGGTCGGAGGGGTCGACGGGGCTGGCGATGTCGCAGTCCTCGCAGTACACCCCGCCGAGTCCCTTGAGCTGGGGCGAGGTCGCGGCCCAGACCTGGGTCGCGGCGCCCTGCTCCGGGGTCTTGAACGAGGGATTCATGGGATTCCCGTCCGCGTCGATCCAGCCGTACTCGACCATCTCCTCGCGGGGAAGGTGGCGTTGCAGCGGGGTCAGGATCCCACCGGGGTGCAGCGAGAACGCCCGCACCCCGAAGTCCCGGCCCAACGCGTCCAGGTGGGCGGCGAACAGGATGTTCGCCGTCTTGGCCTGCCCGTACGCCTGCCACTTGTCGTAGCCGCGCTCGAAGTGCGGGTCGTCCCAGCGGATGCCCGAGTGCGCGTGCCCACCGGAGGACACGGCCACCACGCGGGCACCGCCGCCGGTGGCGAGGGCGGGCCAGAGCAGATTGACCAGGGCGTGGTGCCCGAGGTGGTTCGTCGCGAACTGGGCCTCCCAGCCCGGGCCGACCCTGGTCTCGGGGCAGGCCATGATCCCGGCGTTGGCGATGAGGATGTCGATCGACCGGCCCGTGGCGAGGAAGCGGGCCGCGAAGTCCCGGACGCTGTCGAGGTCGGCGAGGTCAAGCTCGTCGATCTCCACATGGTCGGCCAGGTCGACCAGGACCTCCTCCGCGAGGGCGCGCCGCCTGGCGGGCACGACGACCCTGGCGCCTGCCCTGACGAGCGCGCGCGTCGTCTCGAGACCGATGCCCGAGTACCCGCCCGTCACCAGGGCGAGCCGCCCGGTCAGGTCGATGCCCCGCAGGACGTCGTCCGCCGTGCTCCTGGCCCCGAAGCCCGAGGAAATGGGGTGCTGTGGTGTCGTGGTGGTCATGTCGGCGACCCTAGGAACTGGAGTGGACTCGATAGCAAGCCCGCCGTGGCCGCCGATGCCACCAGTGACGGCGGCGCGATGGAGCGCCCGGCCCAGGCGGCGGCCCGCGGGGAGGTAGCCGATGAGCGCACCGGTCATGTGCAGCAGGACATCGTCGATGTCGAACGCCCGGCCCTTGACGATCCAGCCCTGCGACAGCTCCACCATCACCATCACGAGCGCCGTGAACAGCGTCACCCGTACCAGGCCGCGTATCCGGGGGAAGAGCATCGGCAGCAGGACGCCGAACGGGACGCCGAGCAGGACGTTCCCGCCTATCTGCCGGACGGTGTCGGCGAGATCGGGCTGGTCCATATACGCGTCGATGGAGGCGCCGGGGCGGAGGTTGGTGTGCACCATGTCCTCGGACCCGGGGGAGGGGACCAGCGTCGCCCGGGCCAGCGCCACGGCGAAGGCGGCCATGCCCACGAGCGCCACCCCGAGCACCATGGCCCGTGCCAGCGAGGCGCCCCAGGTGGAGCGTTGCGGCCATGGCACGCGCGGCGGCCCCTCCTCCTCGGCGGGCGGTGGCGGTGGCGGTGGCGACGGCCAGGGCGGGGGCGGGGGGTCGCCCCTGGCTCCTGCCCTGGTCCACCGGCCCGCGTGGAACGGCGCGAGTCTCGCCATGGTGATCCCCTCGCTCCCTGTCGGTGCACCACCGTGTACTCTCGCTCCGCTCCGCCCAACTCCCGTGCGTGGCAGGCGTGGCAGGCGTGGCAGGCGTAGCGCGCATGGCAGACGTGGCAGGCTTCGTGCACGACTCGACCGGCGCGGCCAGGACGTCCCCACCCCGGCGCTCCTCATGCTGTGACTCAAGGATCCTCCCGATCGAACGGTGAAGAAGTGCTCTCCCCCACTCAGACCACCATCCGTCGCCATATGGTTGCCGTCCGTCACGGAAGAGTCGATTCCCCGGTGAAGAAGCGAGAGAGAAAACCGGTCGGGGATCGGTGGGACACTCATCAGCGATGACGCCCTGACCAGGCACGCGACCGCCGTCTGGGAGGAATGGGCCGGGGCGCGCGTTCGTTTTGCCGAGGGCGCGGCCACCGTTGTCATGGCGCCCGACTCGCGCTTTGCGCCCCCCGGTTGGGCGGGGATCGTCACCCTCGGCACGGCGACCGTCGCCACCGTGCCCACCGAGGCGCAGGCCACGGCACTGCGCCGCGCCGTGGCCGCCCTGCCCACCCCCGCGCTTACCGACCCCGAGGCCCTCGCGGCGGTCCTTCCCTTCGCCGACGTCCTCGGCCCCGCCACCCTCGCCTATGCGCCCGAGGCCGTTCCAGAGGCCCCCCGGGGCGCCCCCGAGGCCGAGGACATCGAGCAACTTCCGCCCGATCACTATGAGGTGCGTTCCCTGCTCGCGGCGGCTGGCCCCGCGGACGCCGGGGAGAGCGGCCTCGCGGACATCACATCGCCCGCGTTCACCGTTCGCGAGGGCGGGCGCGCGGTGGCCGCGGCGGGCTACGTTCTCTGGCCCGCCGCGACCGCCCACCTGTGCGTGCTGACCGCCCCCGACCTGCGCGGCCGCGGCCTCGCCCGCCGCGCCGCCGCCGCGGCCGTCGCCCACGCGCGGTCCGCGCGCCTGCTGCCCCAGTGGCGGGCCAGGCCCGCGGCGTCGCGCCGGGTGGCGGCGGCCCTCGGCTTCCACGAGCTCGGCCGCCAGCTCAGCGTCCGACTCCCTTAGCCCATCGTCTCAGCCCATCGTCTCAGCCCAGCGATCCAGCCTGTTGGTCCGGCTCAACGACCCGGCCCAACGCCCTGGCCATCGACCGAGCCCACGAGCCAGGCCAACGTCCCGGCCCAACGGGTGGCCCGGACGAGGGCCCGTTCACGGCTGGAGCCACCAGGGGCTCGCGTAGGCGACGCCCCAGTCGTTGCATGGGTGCCCTTCGGGTCCCGGCGTCCCGTTGGCCTGTGCCGGGTCGGAGACGCGCAGCACGACCCACGCCCCGTCCTCCACGTCGAGCGGAACGGTGAACTCCGTGACCCGCCCCGACTGCGTCTCGATCACGTCCACGACGGTCGGCGCGTCGCCGCCCGGCCGCAGCACCTGGATGTTCAGCGGCTTGCCCACCCAGTCGGGGCCGCGGTCCAGGTCCACCACGAACGGCACGTCCCCGGCCGCGAGCGGCAGCGTCCCGCCCATGCGCACGCCCCCAGCGGTCGCGTCGAGGCGCAGCCCCGAGAGGCGCGTGGCGAAAAAGCGCCGGGCGCGCATCGCCTCGAACACGCCCGCCCGCGTGTTCTCGGTGACCCACAGGCCGCTGCGGCCCTTGCCCTCGGGGAAGCCCCAGTCCGTGCCGTGCTCGTCGGTCACGCCGCTGAGCCCGGTGCGCCAGCCCGCGTCGAGGCATGCCGCCAGCGGCGACGCGCGCCCGTCGGACCAGCCTTCGAAGAGGTAGTCGTCGGTGCGGTTGAACATCTCGAGGCCGACCACCTGCTCGTGCGCCGCCGCGTCGTGCGCGAAGTTGTCGAACCGCAGGATCTCGCGGCCCGGGTGGTTGAAGCTCGCGATCGCCTGGCGCGCGCCGAGCCAGTCGAAGAAGCCGCCCATCGAGCTCGCGCCGAGCAGATCCACCCAGTCCTCGGTGAACCACACATTGGCGTGCCCGAGCAGCGGGTGCGACCACTCGAAGCCGCGGATGGCGGTGTAACGCCCAGGGTCGTCGGCGGCGTCGGCGAGCTCGCCGGTGCGCGACCACTCGGCGGAGCTGAGCCCTTCGATCGAGAACAGCGTGCTGTGGTCCGTCAGCGCGGCCACGTCGAGGCCCGCGTCCCGCATCGAGGCGAACGCGAGCGCCGGGTCGCCGTCGCCGTCGGACATCACCGTGTGGTTGTGCATGTCGGCGTGGACCAGGGTGGTGGCCAGCGGGTCGTACAGCCGCGAGGCGCGCGAGGCACCGGCCGTCGCGGCCATGGTCCTGGTGGGAGCCGCCTGCGCGCCACCGGTCGCTGCGGCGGCGATCAGTAGCCCGCCCGCGGCGCCGAGCATGGCACGGCGGCTCGGTCCTTCGGCAGGGGTGTGAGGATGCGGATGCGAATGTCTGCCCATGTCAGGCCACTCCAGCATCCTGACAAGAACACGCCAAGAACCCCTCGCCACCCGCACCTGAACACCCTTCGTCCCGCACGCGTCGCGCGTGCACGCCCCGGTGCCCCGCCGCCCACCGGGTAGCGTGTCCGTCCCATGGACAGGGCGCACCAGGCCACCGGGCCGATCGAACCTGGCAAGTTGAACAGGGTGAACGGGCCGAACGAGGCAGGCCAGCCGAGCCCCGACGAACGGCTGCCGGGCGAACGATCGCCCGACGAACGATCGCTGGACAAACGGCCGATGGACCTGGTCGCCTACGAGCGGCGCGTGCGCAACGGCCCCTGCTTCCTGTGCGCGATGGCGGCCGAGGACCCCGCCTACCGCCGCGAGCACGAGGTGATCCACGAGGACGCCGAGCACATGGTGTTCCTCGCGCGGTGGGCCACGCTGCCCGGCACGCTGCTCCTGGCCCCGAAGGCGCACGTCGAGGGCGTGGTGCGCGACCTGGCCGAGGCCGCCTATGCCCGGCTGACGCTGCTGGTGCGGCGCGCGGCGCTCGCGCTCGATGCGGTGCTACGGCCCGAGCGAACGCATCTGCTGTCGCTCGGCAGCCAGCAGGGCAACGCCCATGTGCACTGGCACGTCGCGGGCCTGCCGCGCGGCGTCCCCTATGAACAGCGGCAGTACCACGCCCTCATGGCGGAGAACGGCGTGCTCGAGCCCACGCGCGAAGAGAAGGCCGCGCTGGCCGACCGCCTGAGGGCCGCGTTCCCCGGTCCATAGCCTGGCGGAGCCGATCGGTCAGTTCCTAGAGGTGATCGAGACTGTCCGAACCGATGCGCAACGTGCTCGTCCCGGCATCGACCGGCTCCACCGCGCCGAAGGTCACGGTACGGCTCCACGTCGCGCACAGCGGTCGACCCGCAAACGCTCGCTGTTGCGCACTGCCGAAGCAATGGCGATCAACGTCGAAGGATCAACGGTCGCACCCTCATAGGGAACGCTCAACACCGCGGAGCCCAGCGCGTTCACCCGCCCCCGCGGCCGCGCGGGCAGCACCTGGTCGAGGTGGTCGGCGGCGACCTCGCCGACCCGGACCCTCGCCACCGTCTTCGACGGCGCGGACGCCGCCCACCTGATCACGTTCGACGGCGCCGCCTGGGCTACGGTGAGGCGGTGTCAGTCCAGCACCCGCGGCAGCCGCCCGAGCGACCCGATGTGCCGCCGATCACCGGCGACGACCCCGGCTCGTTCGCCCATGGCGTGCTGGCCACCCGCCACCCCACGCTGATCCGGCAGGTCGCCGACGCGTTCCCCTGGCCGCCCGACCGGCGCCGCGGGCTCGACGCCCTCCTCACCGAGATCACCGAGGGGGTGGTCGAGCCCCTGCCACCCGACGCGCACGACGACCACGCCAGGTGGGAGCGCTGGGGGCGCGAGCACATCGGGCGGACGTGGTACGCCGTGCCGTTCCTGTGGGCCGAGAGCTACTTCTACCGCCGACTCCTCGGCGTCCTTGGCCACTTCGACCCGGGGCCCTGGCACGGCGTCGACCCGTTCGCCCCGGCCAAGGGCGACGAGCTCGGCGGCTCGGCTGTCGCTGCCGAGCTGGCCGCCCTCGACCAGCTCACCGACCGCCCCGCGGACACCGTGGGCCCCGCCCTGCTGCACGCCTCCCTCTGGGGGAACCGCGCCGACCTCGGCTTCCGCATCGACTCCGGCGGCGCCCACGAGCGCGATGGCACCCCCGAACACGGCGACGGCACCCCCGAACACGGGCACGGCACCCGCCAACGCGGCGGCGGCTCCCCGCTCCTCGCCGACGACAGCGCCGCCCTCTGGGCGCTCCTCCCGACGGGCGCCCGCGCCACCGCACATCTCATCGCGGACAATTCAGGTCGCGAGCTGATCCCCGACCTGATCCTGATCGATCACCTCCTCGCCGCCGAACGGGCCGAAACGGTCACTCTGCATGTCAAGCCGTATCCGTACTATGTGTCCGACGCCACCCTGGCCGATGTCGTCGCCGCCCTGCGCCGCCTGGCCTCGGCCCAGGGCTACGCCGCCGCGGCGGGCGCACGCCTGTGGAGCGCGATGGCCACAGGCCGCCTCACCGTCGCCGCCCACCCCTTCTTCTGCGCCCCGCTGCCCTACGACGCCATGCCGGACGACCTGCGCGCCCACCTCGCCACCGCCACCGTGACCGTGCTCAAGGGCGACCTCAACTACCGCCGCCTCGTGGGCGATCGGCTCTGGCCCGCCACCACACCGTTCACCGAGAGGACCGCGCACTTCCCCGGCCCGCTGGTCGCCCTGCGCACCCTCAAGTCCGACGTGATCACCGGCCTGGCCCCGCACACCGTCGCCGCGCTCGACGCCACGGCCGAGCCCTGGCGCACCACCGGCACCCACGCCCTGATCCAGGCGGACACGCGGGAACGCCGCACCCCACGGCCGCGCTGAGCGCCGCCGTCCCTCACCAGTCGCGCCAGCGGTCCGTTATCTCGTGGCGGCCCAGGCCGCGCCGGGCCGCGAGCGCCGCCACGTCGAGGCCGTGCCAGGACAGCACTCCGTCGATGTACGCGCACAACTCCTCTCGCTCCTCCGTCTCGTAGGCGGCCCCGCCGAACTCCTCGTTCACACGGTTCAGCGAGCGGACCACCCGCTCCACCGCCTCGAACCCCCGCGCGTCCGACGGCTCTCTCAGCTCCCCCACCTCCGCGTCGAACGCCGCGAGCACGGCGTCCGTGGCCGTCAGCATCGGCTCGGGGAACAGCTCCACCGCCCATGCGCACGACGGGTCCACCGTGCCCGCCGCCAACCCCCTGGCCTCCTCGGCCACTCGCTCCCGCCACCGCTCGGACGGCTTGACCACCATCATGGGACAGAAGGTAACTCCCGCCACTGACAACGGGCCTGGCGCGGGGCGCGAAGTGGCGCGTGGGAAGCGGCCCCCGCGGCCTGGCGTTGACGTCGACGTCAAGGCATACCGTCGTCGGCGACCCGAGGGAGGCCCGATGAGGATCGGAGAGCTGGCCGACCTGGCCGGAACGACCACGCGCGCGCTGCGTCACTACGAGGCGCTCGGCCTGCTCACCGCGGGCCGCGACACCAAGGGGCACCGCACCTACGGAGCCGACGACCTGCGGCTGCTGCGGCAGATCCGTGCGCTCCAGGCGTTCGGCTTCGGCCTTGAGGAGACCCGCCCCTTTGTCGAGTGCCTGCGCGCGGGCAACCCCACGGGCGACACCTGTCCCGCGTCCCTCGCCGCCTACCGCCACAAGCTCGCCGAGCTGAACGCGGTGATCGGCGAGTTGACCGCCGTGCGGGACATCGTTCACCAGCGCCTCGCCACCGCGGAGGCCGAACTCGCCACCGCGGACGCGGAAGTGGAGGAACCCGCCCATGCGCCCGACCCCGCCCATGCGCCACAGCCCGCACGGCCCGGCGAACGCCGCCCCTGCCACCCTGGCCGCGGTCACCGATGACACCTTCGCCGCCGAGGTCCTCGCCTCCCCGCTCCCCGTCCTGGTCGACTTCACCGCCGCCTGGTGCCCGCCCTGCCGCATGATCGCCCCCGTCCTGGCGGAGATCGCGGCGGAACGGCAGGGGCGGCTGCGGATCGTCACGCTCGACGTCGATCACAACCCCCGCACCACCGCCGCTCACGCCGTGCTCTCCACGCCGACCCTGATCCTCTTCCGCGACGGCGCCCCGGTCACCTCGCTGACCGGCGCGCGCCCCAAACACCGCCTGCTCGCCGAGCTGGCCGACGGCCTGGGGGAGTAGCGAAGGCCGCTGTCGGCGGTCACTGTCAGTGGTCGGGAGTAGGGTCCGCGACATGGGATACGACACCAGCTTCCACCCCGTTGACCTGCGGCTCGTCGAGGACAGACTGCTGCCGTACATCGCGGGGCACGGGGACGACGACGCCATCGACGACCTGATCGCCCGCGCGGTCGGGATCCGCGGGACCCGCTTCCGCGCCAAGCAGTGGGCGCTCGGCGCGCTGGAGGCGAAGGACGACGCCATCGAGTCCGATGTGCACGTCTGGGGCCGCCCGTTCCTCGTCGCGGGCGACGACCCCGAGCAGGTCGCCGACGCCGTCCAGCGGTATCTGGCCACGCCCGCCGAGGGAGTCGACGCCCTCGCCCGCGAGATGCTTGCCCGCATCGACCCGGCCCTGCCCGCCCGGGTCACCCCCGACGAGAGCCGCGGCGCCCTGCCGGGCGAGGAGGAGCTCGGCCGCTCGCTGTCGTGGCGCATACGCGTCGTGCGCGCCCTCGCCGTCGGGCTGCGCGAGGGGCGGGAGGCCGTTCCCGACCCTGACACCCCGTCGCAGCAGCACGAGGTCGACATGCTCGGCCGCGAAGTGGCGTTCACCGTCCTGGACTTCGCGTCCAAGCTGACCCCCGGCTGGATGTCGCGCGGCCTGACCTGGCCCACCCACCTCCTCGCCGAGGCCCACCTGCCGCGCGGCGCCTTCATACGACCGGCCGCGCTGCACCGGCCGCTGCGGGAGGAGTTCCCCGACCTGGAGTGGCTCGAGGAGGAGACGATCATCCACAACGACATGGTCGGCGGCTATGTCCCACCCGAGGCGGTCCCCGCCACCCGCACCCACCTGACGACCCATCGCGACGCCCTGATCGCCCCCGCGGCGAGCGACGGCTGGGAGGAGTACTGCGCGCTGAACCTCACGAAGATCGACGAGGCCCTGACCCTGGCCGCCCGCCTGGGCTTCGGGTTCTGCGAGGCCACGGAGATATACAGCGGCTTCTCCGGCACGCTCAACTGACCGGCGTGTGGTTGGGTGGCACCTGCTCGAACCACTGCTCGTGAAGGTGCGTGATCGCATGTCCCGCGTTGCTGTCACCGGGGGGAGCGGCAAGCTCGGCCGCGCTGTCGTCAGGGAGTTGCTCGACCACGGCTGGGACGTGGTCAACCTCGACCGGGTCGCCCCGGCCGAGCGGATCTGCCCGTTCGTCCGCGTCGACCTCACCGACTACGGCCAGACCGTCGGCGCGCTGACCGGCGTCGACGACCGCTACGACCGCGTGGACGCCGTGGCCCACCTCGCCGCCGTGCCCGCGCCCGGCCTCGTGCCCAACACCGCCGTGTTCGGCAACAACATCCTGGCCACCCACCACGTCTTCTCCGCCGCCCGCGTCGCGGGCATCAAGAACATCGTGTGGGCATCGAGCGAAACCGTCCTCGGCCTGCCCTTCGACACGCCCCCGCCCTACCTCCCGGTCGACGAGGAGTACCCCGGCCGCCCCGAGAGCAACTACTCGCTGGCCAAGCACCTGGAGGAGCACCTTGCCGACCAGCTCTGCCGCTGGGACCCGGAGTTGAAGATGGTCGGCCTGCGGTTCTCCAACGTGATGGAGGTGGCCGACTACGCCGCCTTCCCCGCGTTCGACGCCGACCCCCGTCTGCGCCGCTGGAACCTCTGGTCGTACATCGACGCGCGGGACGGCGCTCAGGCCGTGCGCAAGGGTCTTGAGTACGCGGGGAGCGGACGCGAGGTCTTCGTCATCGCCAGCCCCGACACGGTGATGTCCACCCCGTCCACCGACCTGGCCGCAGCCGAGTTCCCGGACGTCGAGATCCGCGGCACGCTGGGCACCCACGAGTCCCTGATGTCCACGGCGAAGGCCCGCCGCGTCCTCGGCTACGCCCCGGCCCACACATGGCGCGACCACGTGAGCGACACGACGGCCTGAGCCCAGGCGGCCTGAGCGCCACCGCCCCCGGCTGCCCAAGGGCCGCTCAGGCGTCGTTCAGGCGTCGTTCAGGTCGGCGAGTGCGGTGATGATGCGTTCGGCGGTGTCCTCGGGCCAGGGAAAGGCGACGCTGACGGCCCGTTGGTGGGCGAATCCGCGCAGCCCCAGCCATAGCGCGACCGTGTCGCGCGACAGGTCGGCGCTGGTGGCCTGCCCCGCGGCGACGCAGTCGCCCAGGGCCTCGCTGACGATCGAGACGCTCGCCGTGCCGAGCCCGGTCATGTCCTCTCCTCCTCCGTCACCGAGCCGCCGTCGAGGCTCGGCATCCACAGGCCGCCGAACATCGTGCGATAGCACTCGGGATGGTCGCGCGCGAAGTCGAGATGGGCGGTGCGGACGGCTCTCCAACGCGGCGAACTCCCGCCGTACGACGGCCAGCGTGATCGCTGGCTGGTCGGGGAAGTGCGCGCAGATCGAGGGGACGGCGATCCCGGCGCGGCGGGCGACCGAGCGCAGCGTGATGGCGCGTTCGTCCCCGGTCTCGTCGAGCAGCGCCGCCTCACCACCGGGTGAGCCGCCGCGTCAGGGCCAGACGTTGGCATGCTCCCTGAAGTCCTCGGGGTCGGTCTCCACAGGCAGCACACACAGCAGATGACCGCCGGGTACGCGAAGCACCTGGCACTCCTGCCACCGCGAGACGCGTTCGGCGCCCAACGCGACCAGCCGCTCGGTCTCCGCCTCGAGGTCGTCGGTCTCGATGTCCAGATGCATCCGGGGCGCGTCATCGACCGCCTGCACGGCGGCGACAAGCCCCGGCAGGGCCCGACGCAGCGTGGTGAACTGCGGCTCAGGCGCAAACGTTTTGGCCCTGGCCCCCAAAGCCGCCGACCAGAAGGCGACCGACCGCTCGGCCTCGGCCTCGGGCGCGTCGATGATAACGGCGTACACACGGCTCCTGTGCATGCCGGGCAACCTACCCGGACGCGCCGTCCTCCATGGCTGGCGGGTCGGCCCGCATCGCGCGCGCCGCGGCGTCCAGATAGCCGATGAGGTCGTCGACCAGCTGCTCGGGGCTCGCATGGCCCTTCCCGTCCGACGCCAGGTGCCCGGCCGAGGCGAGGTCGGCCGCGCCGTGCACGAGGGCCCGCATGAGCGAGGCCAGCCGAACGGGATCGCCGCCCGGAAGGGCACCGGCCTCCTGCGCGGCGGCGACGATGCCGGTCAGCAGGCCGTGGGCCGTGTCCGCGGCGACGCCGAGCTCGGCGGAGCCGACCGACCACCTGCCGAACACCAGCTTGAAGCGCGCCGGATGGTCGCGCGCCCAGGCGATATACACGTGCATGGCCGCGCGGAGCAGGGCCCGTGGCGAACGCGAGCGCTCGGCGGCGGCCGCGAGCAGCGCGGCCTGGCGTTCCAGCTCGCGGGTGGCGACCGCGGCGAGAAGCACCTCCTTGCTGGCGAAGTGCTTGTAGGGGGCGTTGTGCGAGACCCCGGTCCTGCGGCCGACCTCGCGCAGCGTCACCGACTCGACGCCCCCCTCGTCGAGCAGCGCGGCAGCCGTGTCGACCAACGCCTCGCGCGTGCTTGATGCCATGAGGTCATGCTAAGCGGCGGTTGACGTTGTCAACCCCCTCCCTTAGGTTGACAACGTCAACCTAAGGGAGGGGGTCCATCGTGCGACAGGAGAACACCGTGCGGCAGCGGGCAGTGGTCACCGGAGCGACCAGCGGTATCGGCGAGGCGATCGTCCGCCGCCTCGCTGAGGCCAGCGCAACCGTCGTGATGGTCGGCCGCGCCGAGGAACGGCTCGAACAAGCCAGGCGACGCGTCCACGCTGCCGTCCCGCACGCCGACCTCAGGACGGAACGCGCGGATCTCTCGCTCCTCAGCGATGTCCGCGCCCTGGCCAAGCGCCTCGACGAGCAGGAGCCGCCGACCATCGTGATCAGCAACGCGGCCGTCATCGCGCCCGTGGCGGACGTCACCTCCGAAGGTCTCCAGCGGATCCTGGTCACCAACCACCTCGCCCCGTACCTCCTGCTGCGCTCGCTCGTCGCGACGGTCGGCGAGCGGCCCGCGAGGTTCGTCGTCGTGGGAGCCTCACCGACCGGGCTCACCAGGGCGCCGGTGGACCTTGACGACCTGTCGTGCTCGACGGGACGCGGCCTCGGCCCCATCCCGAGCTTCCGGCCCTTCGTCAGCTACGGCCGGACCAAGAACATGAACGCGATGTTCGTCTACTCCCTCGCCGAGCGCCTGGCGGGCACGCGCATCACCGTCAACGGCGTGCATCCGGGCATCATCAAGGGCACGCGGCTCGGCCACGACGCCCAACGGGGCACGTTGCGGCTCATGACCCGCGCGCTCCGCCCCTTCTCCGGCCGCCCGGACGCCGGAGCCGACACCCCCGTCTGGCTGGCGACCTCCCCTGACGTCGAGAACGTGACCGGCCGCTTCTTCGTCAAGCGCGCCCAGGTCACCACCGCCCCCCACACCACAGAACCGGCCCGCCTCGACCGCCTGTGGGAGGAGAGCGCCCACCTCACGGGCCTCCCGCCCATCCTGTGACGTGTCCCTGACCCGGCGCCATGGCTACCGTTGCCGCATGGAAACGATCGACGGCTTCTCTGGCGCCGTTCTGGGTGACCCGCGGCGGAAGAACCGTCCTGCGGGCCGCGGCCGGTGCCGCGAGCGCCGCGCCGGGACGGTGTGCACGCCGGACACCCGCTTCCAGATCGCCTCGGTGAGCAAGCAGTTCACCGCGGCGGCGGCGATGCCCCTGGTCGAGAAGGGAGAGATCGGCCTCCATGAGCCGATCTCCCGTCGGCTCGCCGACTGCCCCGAACGCTGGCGGCGGCTGACCCCGCATCAACTCCTCACCCTCACCTCGGGTATGGGCCACTGCGGGACCTCCCGGGTTCGGCACCGACCGGCCGGGCGACCCGCGCGACATCCTCGACCGCTTCTCAAGCCTCCCGCTGCGCTGCACACCCGGCAGCACGTGGCACTACAGCTCGCCCGGATACCTCCTCACGGCATGGATCATCGAGCGGGTCAGCGCGCAGGGCTACGCCGACTCCCTCACCGAGCGGGTCCTGCGGCCCCTCGGCACGACATCGACATGCGTCGGCGAGGCCCCGTCCGAGCCGGTGGCACACGGCTACCGTGCGGGCCGACGTGTGGACACGGCGGAGTTCGCCGCCCTGCCGGGGCCCGGCGACCTCTGGTCGACGGTCGACGATCTGGCCCTCCACACCGCCGCGTTCAACGCCGGACACCTCCTCACCCCCCGCTCACGCGAGGCGATGACCGCCCCGCACGTGCCCTTGGACGGCGCGATGGCCGCGGGCGGCTGCGGATACTTCCTCGGCACACTCACCGGCCACGCGGCGCGCTTCCACTCCGGCGACAACCCGGTGTACCAATCCTTCCTCGCCTGGCCACCCCACCTCGACGCGACGGTCGCGCTCCTGTGCAACGACGAGGAGACGCACATCGAAGCCCTCCTGCGCCAGCTGATACCAGCGGCGATGCAGGGCTGACACCCGCGCCCCGGGTGACACCGCGCACGCGGCCGTGGCGGTTGCGGTGCTTCCCGCTGTACGGCATGGCTCGTCCGGGCAGGGTGGCGTCAACGCTCGACATCGGCGGACGGCTCGATGACCTTAGCCCAGACACGGCCGCTCCAGGGGTTTCCGCCGACACCCAGATGTGCTGCGACGACATCGTTGAGCGACTTCGGACGATCGATGCCGATGGTGTCTTTGAGCCACCCCAGAGAGACGCACTCGACGCAGAGCGGGAACGGCACACCGTTGGACGTGAAGCGGGTCTGTCCAGTCAACGGCTGATCTTGGTTGTTGAGGTTCAGTGGCTGGTGG
>NZ_QEST01000235.1 GCF_003311645.1 Streptomyces sp. PT12
CGCCCCGCGCCCGCTGGCCGGGGCGCCCGCCGCGGCATCCGACCCCGCCGCGCTCGCGGGCCCGGTGCGCGCCGCGCTGGCCGAGGCGGCGCGGGACGGCGAACCCGTCGGCGTCCTCTCCCTGCTCGCCCTCGCCGAAGACCCCCACCGCGGCGACCCTGGGGTGCCCGTCGGGCTCCTGCTCAACCTGGCGCTCGCCTCGGCCGTCGCGGACGCGGACGCCCGGCTGTGGTGCGCCACGCGCGGCGCGGTCGCCGCGCCGGGCGGCGCGGCCGCCGTCCGCCCCGCCCAGGCGCAGACCTGGGGCGCCGGGCGGGCCCTCGCGCTCGAACTGCCGGAGCGCTGGGGCGGGTTGGTCGACCTTCCCGACGCCACCGACGACCGCTCGGCCGCGTTGCTCACCACCGCGCTCGCCGCCCGCGACGGCGAGGACCAGATCGCGATCACCCCGTCGGGCGCGTTCGTGCGCCGCCTGGTGCGCGCCCCCGGGAGCGCCGCGCCGACCGAGGGCGGCTGGCGGCCGCGCGGCACCGTGCTGGTCACCGGCGGCACCGGGGCGCTCGGCGGGCACGTGGCCCGCTGGCTGGCCCGCGAGGGCGCCGCGCACGTGCTGCTCGCCAGCAGGAGCGGCCCCGCGGCCGAGGGCGCGGACGCGCTCGCCGCCGAGCTGCGCGCGCTCGGCGCCGACGTCACCGTCGCGGCCTGCGACCTGGCCGACCGGGAGTCGGTGGCCGCCCTGCTCGCCTCCGTCCCCGTGCACGCGCCGCTGTCCGCCGTGGTGCACGCGGCGGGCGTGACCGGCTTCGCCGCCGCGGGAGAGCAGACGCCGGAGGAGTTCGCGCGCGTCGTCTCGGGCAAGGCCGCGGGCGCGCTGCACCTGGACGCGCTGCTCGGTGACGCGCCGCTCGACGCGTTCGTGCTGTTCTCGTCCGCCTCCGCGACCTGGGGCAGCGCCGAGCAGAGCGCCTACGCCGCGGGCAACGCCCTCCTCGACGCGCTCGCCCTGCGCCGCCGCGCGCTCGGCCGGGCGGCCACCTCCGTGGCGTGGGGCGCGTGGGGCGGCGGCGGCATGTCCACGGTGGACGCCAACGCCCGCTACCTGGGCCGCCGCGGACTGCGCGCCATGCCACCCGAGCTGGCCGTGGCGGCGCTGCGCGGGGCCGTGGCCGCGGGCGACGCGGTGCTGACCGTGGCCGATGTCGACTGGGAGCCGTTCATCCGCTCCTTCACCGCGCGGCGCCCGAGCCCGCTGCTGACCGGCGTCCCCGAGGCCCGCGACGTGCTGGCCGCCGACCTGGCGTCCGATGAGGAGAGCTCCGCCCGCGGCGCCGACACCGCGGCCGCCTTCCGCGCCCGCCTCGACGGGCAGTCGGCAGCCGAGCGCGCCGCCACGCTCCTCGACGTGGTGCGCGGCCAGGTGGCCGCGGTCCTCGGCCATGACTCGCCGCGCTCCATCGCGGTCGACCGGGCCTTCAAGGAGCTGGGCTTCGACTCGTTGACCTCGACCGAGCTGCGGAACCGGCTGAACGCCACCACCGGGCTGCGGCTGCCCCCCACCGTCGTCTTCGACCACCCCACCACGGCCGCCCTGGCCGAACGCCTCCGCGAGGAGTTCGGCGACGGCGGTACCCCGGGGAGCTCGTCGGTCTTCGACGAGCTCGACCGGCTCGAAACGGCACTGGCCGCCACCGGCGGCACGGTCGCCGCCCGCGCCCGCGTGACGGCGCGGCTGACAGACATCCTGGCCCGCTGGCAGGGCCAGGACCAAGGTACGGCGGAGCTGGAAACGGCGTCCGATGACGAGCTGTTCGAGATGCTCGGTGACGAGTTCGGCATCTCCTGATGGGAGGAACGGTTCCCATGGCCAACGAGGCCTCCACGGTGCAATCCACCAACGAGGACAAGCTGCGTCACTTCCTCAAGAAGACGATGGCCGACCTGCGCGTGACGAAGCAGCGCCTCGCCGAGACGGAGGCCAGGCTCGGCGAGCCGATCGCGATCGTCAGCATGGCCTGCCGGCTGCCCGGCGGGATCACCACGCCCGAGGAGCTGTGGCACCTAGTCGCCCGAGGGCGTGACGCCATCGGCCCCATCCCCGCGGACCGCGGCTGGGACCTGGCCGAGGTCTACGGCCCCGAGGCGGGGAGCGAGGGCAGGGCGACGCCCACCGAGGGGGGGTTCCTCGACGGCGCGGGCGACTTCGACGCGGCGTTCTTCGGCATCTCGCCCCGCGAGGCGCTCGCCATGGACCCGCAGCAGCGGCACCTGCTCGAGCTGGCCTGGGAGACGCTGGAGCGGGCCGGGATCGACCCGAGCGGCCTGCGCACCAGCCGCACCGGCGTCTACGCGGGCGCCAGCCCCAGCGGCTACGGCGAGGGCGCCCTGGCCACCGCCGAGACCGCGGGCCACAGCCTCACCGGCGGCTCGATGGCCGTGCTCTCGGGCCGCATCGCCTACGCGCTCGGCCTCGAGGGCCCCGCGGTCACGGTCGACACGGCCTGCTCGTCGTCCCTGGTCGCCGTGCACATGGCCGTCCAGGCGCTGCGGGCGGGCGAGTGCGACCTGGCGCTGGCCGGCGGCGTCGCCGTCATGGTGCAGCCGATCGCCTTCGCCGAGTTCTCGCGGCAGGGTGGCCTGGCGCCCGACGGCCGCTGCAAGCCGTTCGCCGCGGCGGCCGACGGCACGGGCTGGGCCGAGGGCGTGGGCCTCGTCCTGCTCGAACGGCTCTCCGACGCCCGGGCCAACGGCCACCGCGTGCTCGCCGTGCTGCGCGGCAGCGCGATCAACCAGGACGGCGCGTCCAACGGGCTCACCGCGCCCAACGGCCCCTCGCAGCAGCGGGTCATCCGCGAGGCGCTGGCCAACGCGGGCCTCGCCGCCGCCGATGTCGACGTCGTCGAGGCCCATGGCACCGGCACCCGGCTCGGCGACCCCATCGAGGCCCAGGCGATCCTGGCCGCCTATGGCGCAGAACGCCCCGCGGAGCGCCCGCTGCTGCTCGGCGCCCTCAAGTCCAACATCGGCCATGTGCAGGCCGCGGCCGGCGTCGCGGGGCTGATCAAGACCGTGCTGGCGATCCGGCACGGGCTCGTGCCAGCGACGCTGCACGTGGACGCGCCGACCCCGTTTGTCGACTGGTCCTCCGGCGCCGTCGAGCTGGTCACCGAGGCCCGCCCGTGGCCCGCATCCGACCGGGAGCGCAGGGCCGCCGTCTCCGCCTTCGGGATCGGCGGCACCAACGCCCACGTCATCGTCGAGCAGGCCCCTGAGGCGCCCGCCCCCGACGAGCCACAGGACCCCGCCGCGCAGGGCAGGGGCACCGCCGACCCCGCCGACGGGGCGGCCATGCCGGGCGGCAGGGTGCCCTGGGTGCTCTCGGGCCGCGGCCCCGCGGCCCTGCGGGAGCAGGCGCGGCGCCTGCTGCGCCACCTCGATGACCACCAGGGCGCGCGCCCCGCCGACATCGGCCTGTCCCTGGCGACGGGCCGGGCCGCGCTCGACCACCGCGCCGTGCTGTGGGGCCGGGACACCGGGGAGCTGACCGAAGGGCTCAAGGCACTCGCGGCCGGTGACCCGGCGCGGGACGGGGCGACACCGACGCCCCGCGCGGGCCGCACGGCGTTCCTCTTCACCGGCCAGGGCGCCCAGCGGCCCGGCATGGGCAGACACCTCCACCGCGCGTTCCCCGTCTTCGCCGAGGAGTTCGACCGGGTCTGCGCGGCGTTCGACGGGCTGCTGCCCTCGCCGCTGAGCCGGACGGTCTTCGGCACCGACGCCGCCACGGCCGTCGCGCTCGACGGCACCGGGCTCGCCCAGCCCGCGCTCTTCGCCTACGAGACGGCCCTGTACCGGCTCTGGCGCTCCTGGGGCGTCACGCCCGACCTGCTGATCGGCCACTCGCTCGGCGAGATCACGGCCGCGCACGTCTCGGGCGTGCTCTCCCTGCCCGACGCCGCGCGGCTGGTCGCCGCGCGCGCCTCGCTCATGCAGGCCCTGCCCGCGGGCGGCGCGATGGCCGCCGTCGAGGCGACGGAGGAGGAGGCGCGCGCGGAGATCGAACGCGCCGGCGCGCGGGGCGCGGTGGGGCTGTCCGCGGTCAACGGTCCCTCGTCGGTCGTGGTGTCGGGCGCCTCGCCCGCGGTCGAGGCGGTGGCCGCCGCGTTCGCCGCCCGTGGCCGCCGCACCCACCGGCTGCGGGTGTCGCACGCGTTCCACTCCGCGCTGATGGAGGGGATGCTCGCCCCGTTCGCCGAGGCGCTGCGCGGCGTCACCTTCGGCGAGCCCGAGATCCCCGTCGTCGCGAACCTCACCGGCAGGATCGCCGAGCCGGGGCTGCTGAGCACCCCCGCGTACTGGGTCGACCAGGTCCGCCACCCCGTGCGCTTCCTCGACGGGCTGCGCGTGCTGGGCGAGCAGGACGTCACCGCGTATGTGGAGATCGGCCCCGACGCGGTGCTCACCGCGATGGCCGACGAGGTCCTGGCCGGTGACCGGGGAGCGGCGGTCGTGCCGAGCCAGCGCCGGGGCAGGCCCGAGGTGGAGGCGTTCGGCGACGCGTTGACCGCCGCGTTCACCCATGGCCTGCCCGTGGACTGGAGCGGCTGCTTCACCCGGGAGGGGCCGGGCGCCGCCCGCGTGGTCGAGCTGCCCACCTACGCCTTCCAGCGCGAGCGCTACTGGCGCGGCGGTCTCGGCGGGAGCGGCGGGGGCGGTGCGCGCGGCGGTCGGCAGGCCCGGCACCACCTGCTCGGCCCCGCGGTCCGCCAACCCGAGGGCGGCGGCGTGGAGTTCACCGGGCGCCTCGCCCTGTCCGCCCACCCGTGGCTGGCCGGGCACCGCGTGCACGGCAGGCTGCTGCTGCCCGGCACGGCCTTTGTCGAGCTGGCGCTCCGGGCGGCCGACGCGACCGGCTGCGGTCTTGTGGAGGAGCTGCTGCTGACGGCCCCCCTCGACATTCCCGAGCGCGGGGGCAAGGACCTGCGCGTGGTGGTCGAGGCGCCCGACGCCTCGGGGCGCCGCGCGCTCCGCGTCCTCGCCCGCGCGTCCGACGGCGGCGACGAGGCGCCCTGGACCCGCCACGCCGACGGGACGCTCGCGCCGGGGAACGCGGCGCCCGCCGACCCCTCGGCCCGGATCGGGGCCGAGGCGTGGCCGCCCGCGGGCGCGGAAGCGGTGGACCTGGACGGCTTCTACGAGGACCTGGCCCGCAGGGGTTCTGAGCTGGGCCCCGAGTTCCGGGGGCTCACCCGGGCCTGGCGGCGCGGCGACGAGGTCTTCGCCGAGGTGGCCCTGACGGGCGGAACGGCCGTCGACGCCGAGTCGTTCGCCCTCCACCCGGCGCTCCTTGACGCCGCCCTGCACGGCGTCGCCCTCGGGGACCTCGGCGCGTTCGGGCCGCCGTTCTCCTTCTCGGGCGTCCGCGTCGCCGCCCCGGGCGCCGCCGCGCTGCGGGTGCGGATCGCCGGGGCCGACGCGGGCGATGGCGTCCATGTCACCCTCGCCGACGCGGGCGGCGCGCCCGTCGCGTCGATCGCGTCGGTCGTGCTGCGCCAGGCCGGTACCGGGGCCGCCCTCTTCAGGGAGGAGTGGCAGGCCCTGCCCGCGCGGATGGGCCGCTCGGGCCGCCTCGCCGACGGATGGGTCGTCGTGGGCCAGGCCCCCGGCGAACTCCTCGGCGCCGTCGCGCACTTCCCCGATCTGGCCGCGCTGGCCGCCGCCGTCGACGCGGGCGAAGAGCCCGCGCCCCGCGGCGTGGTGTGGTCCGTGCCCGCGGCCAAGGCGGGCAGCGGCCCCGCGGCGGGGGCCCGCGCGGGCGCCCGCGCCGCGCTCGCCCAGGTGCGGGCCTGGCTGGCCGACGAGCGCTGGGCGGCCGCGCGGCTCGCCGTGATCACCCGCGACGCCGTCGACCCCGGCACGAGGGGCGGCGGGGTGGACGTGGCCCAGGCGCCGGTCTGGGGGCTGGTGCGCTCCGCCCAGATCGAGCACCCCGAACGGTTCGCGCTGGTCGACTGGGACGGCGAGAAGGTCTCGGGGTCCGCCCTCCCCGGCGCCCTGGCGTCCGGCGAGCCGCAGACGGCCATCCGCGGCGGCCGCCTGTACGGGCCCCGGCTGACCGGGACGGCCGCCGACACCCTCACGCCCCCCGCGGTGCCCGCCTGGCGCCTCGACGTCGGCGAGCGCGGCACCGTCGACCACCTGACCGCCGTGGTGTGCGACGACGCCACCGCGCCCCTGACAAAGGGGCAGATCAGGATCGCCGTGCGCGCGGGCGGCATGAACTTCCGCGACGTCCTCAACACCCTCGGCGTCCTGCCGGGCGACGGCGGCATCCTCGGCCTCGAGGGCGCGGGCGTCGTCGTCGAGACGGGCCCGGGAGTGACCGACCTCGCGCCCGGCGACCGCGTCATGGGCGTGTGGCCGGGCGCGTTCGGGCCGCTTGCCGTCGCCGACCGGCGGATGGTCGCGACGATCCCCGACGACTGGTCGTTCGCGCAGGCCGCCTCGGTGCCCGTGGCGTTCCTCACCGCCATGCACGCCCTGATGGGGGTGGCCGCGCTGCGGCCGGGCGAGACCGTCATGGTCCACTCCGCCGCGGGCGGGGTCGGCATGGCCGCCGTGCAGCTGGCCCGCCACATCGGCGCCCGGGTGCTCGGCACCGCGAGCGAGGGCAAGTGGGGCGTGCTGCGCGCCGCGGGGATGACCGAGGAGGAGATCGCCTCGTCGCGCACCGTGGAGTTCGAGCCGTACTTCCGCCAGGTCACCGAGGGGCGCGGCGTGGACGTCGTGCTCAACGCGACCGCTGGCGAGTTCGTCGACGCCTCCCTGCGGCTGCTCGCCCCCGGCGGGCGGTTCGTCGAGCTCGGCGTGGCCGACCTCCGCGACCCCGCCGAGATCGCCCTGGCCCACCCGGGGGCCGCCTACCACGCGTTCCTGCTACTCGACGTGGGGCCCGACCGCATCAGGCGCATGTTCGCCGAGCTGATGGAGCTGTTCGCCAGGGGCGTGCTGCGGCCCCTGCCGGTCACCGCGTGGGACATCAGGCGCGCGCCCGAGGCGTTCCGCCACATGCGCGAGGGGCGGCACGTCGGCAAGATGGTCCTCACCCTCCACCGGCCGCTCGACCCCGAGGGCACGGTGCTGATCACCGGCGGCTCCGGCGCTCTGGCCCGTCGCGTGGCCCGCCACCTCGTCGAACGCCATGGCGCGCGGCACCTGTTGCTCGCCTCGCGCCGAGGGCCCGACGCGCCGGGGGCGGCCGAGGACAGGGCCCTGCTCGAGGCGCTCGGCGCCCGCGTCACCCTCGCCGCGTGCGACGTGTCCGACCGGGCGCAGGTCGCCCGGCTGCTCGGCGGCGTCCCCGCCGAGCACCCGCTGACCGCCGTCGTGCACACCGCGGGCGTCCTGCACGACCGGGTCGTGGAGGCCACCACGGCGGCCGGGCTCGACACGGTGCTGGGCCCCAAGGCCAACGGGGCGGCGCACCTGCACGAGCTGACCGCGGGCCTCGACCTGTCCGCGTTCGTGCTGTTCTCCTCCATGACCGGCACGCTCGGCGCCGCGGGGCAGAGCGGATACGCCGCGGCCAACGCCTTCCTCGACGCGCTCGCCAGGCACCGTGCCGGGGCGGGGCTGCCCGCCCTGTCCCTGGCCTGGGGCATGTGGGCGGAGCGCGGCGGGATGACCGAGGCGCTCGACGACGTGGACCAGCGGCGGGTCAACCGCGCGGGCGTCGCGCCGTTCACCCCGGCCGAGGGACTGGCGCTGCTCGACGCCGCCCTCACCACGGGCGAGCCGATGCTGGTGGCTGGCCGCCTCGACCCCGACGCGATCAGGGAGATGGCGGCCACCGGCACCGGCTCCCCGCTGCTGCGCGGCCTGGCCGAGGGCGGGGCGGGCCCCGCCCGTCCCGCCGGGGCGCCGGCCACGGGCCGGGGCACGAACGCGGCCCCTGGCACCGGTCTCGTCGCGCTCCCCGAGGCCGAGCGCCGCAGGGCCCTGCTCGACCTGGTGGTGGCCCAGACCGCGGCCGTGCTCGGCCACGCCGACCCCGGGGCCGTCCGCGCCGACCAGCGCTTCCAGGCGATCGGCTTCGACTCGCTCACATCGATCGAGCTGCGCAACCGGCTCAACAGCGCCACCGGCCTCCGCCTCGCCGCGACGCTCACCTTCCGCCACCCCACGCCCGAGGCGCTGGCCGACCACCTGGAGACCCAGCTGGCCGCGGCGGGCGACGGGGCGCCCGCGGGCCAGGCCCTCGCCGCCCCGTGGGAGGACCAGGGGGCAGAGGGCCAGGGGGTGGAGAGCCTGGGCGCGATCTTCCGCGAGATCGTGCTGCTCGGGCGCACCAAGGAGGCCGAGATGCTGGCCGCGGGCGCCTCCGCCCTGCGGGAGCGCTTCGACACCCCCTCGGCTCCGGCGCTCGCCCCGGGCGACGGCGACCTCCCCGGGGCCGAAGGGCTCGCGTCCGCGGACGGGGCGCCCGCGCTCATCGCGTTCCCGCCCCTGGTCGCGGTCGACGGCGTCGTCCAGTTCACGACCATGGCCGAGCACTGCCGCGGGCTGGTCGACCTGTCGGTGCTCCGGGTCCCCGGCTTCCTCGCCGGTGAGCCGCTGGCCGCGACGCTCGACGTGCTGGCCCAGGTGATGGCCGAGCGGGTCACCGCGATCGCGGGGACGCGGCCCTTCGCCCTGCTCGGCTACTCGTCGGGCGGCCTCCTGGCACACGCCGTGGCGGCGCGCCTCGAGTCGGTCGGGGTCCGCCCCGCGGGCCTCGCGCTGCTGGACACCTATCCGCCTGACGCCATGACGGGGCGGCTGCGCAGGGCGCTGGACTACGAACTGTTCGAGCGCAGGCGGTCGTTCGCCACCCTGGACTTCACGGCGATCACGGCGGCCGACACCTATATGCGGATGTTCCAGGGACGGCGCCCCGGGCCCCTGCTCGCGCCCACGCTGTTCGTGCGGCCCGAACGGTGCATCCCCGGGTCGCCCGACGAGCCGATGACGCAGGACGCGGACTGGCGCGCGGTCTGGCCGCTGGCCCACGACTCCGCCGAGGTGCCGGGCGACCACTGCACGATGATGTCGGACCACGGCAGGGAGGTGGCCGACGTGGTGTGCCGCTGGGTCGCGGCGCTGACCTCGGCGGGCGCGCTCGCCGGCGGCGGGGGGAGGGGTGCCTGACGCCGCTCGGGCCCTTCAGGCCCCGGCGTCCCCGTCGTGCCCGGCGTCCCCGCCGTGCCCGGCGTCCTCCAGGCGGAAGCCGACCTTCAGCCCCACCTGGTAGTGGGCGATCGAGCCCTCCTCGATGTTCCCCCTGACCTCCGTCACCTGGAACCAGTCCAGCTGACGGAGCGTCCGGGAGGCCCGGGCCAGGGCGTTGCGGATCGCGTCGTCGAGCCCTTCGTGCGACGAGCCGACGATCTCGGTCACCCGGTAGGTGTGCTCACTCATGCCCTCCACCGTGCCCCAGGGGGCGGCCTTCCGCGACCGCACGGAACGTGACCGGCACAGAGGAGGACCGGGGCCCGGTGCTACCCTCGCACCGGGCCGTGACTGGCGCGTTTCGGATGGAGTCCACCATCGGGGAGCGGTCCTGCTCTGCGACGTGGTGCCGTGCGCCTGGGCCCTCGCGACGTCAGGTCAAGGAGGCCCCCAGTGAGCGCAGAACCCACCCGCACCACCGAGTCCACCGCCTTCCGCAGCGGCCTCGACGTGATCCGCGGCATCGAGCCCAGGATCGCCGACGCCATCGGCGCCGAGATCGAGGACCAGCGCGCGTCCCTGAAGCTGATCGCCAGCGAGAACTACGCGTCCCCCGCCGTGCTCCTCGCCATGGGGAACTGGCTGAGCGACAAGTACGCCGAGGGCACCGTAGGGCGCCGCTTCTACGCGGGCTGCCGTAACGTCGACACCGTCGAGGCCGTCGCCGCCGAGCACGCCCGCGAGCTGTTCGGCGCCCGCCACGCCTACGTCCAGCCGCACTCCGGCATCGACGCCAACCTCGTGGCGTTCTGGGCCGTCCTCGCCCAGCGCGTCGAGAGCCCGGCCCTGGAGCGCGCCGGGGTCAGGCAGGTCAACGAGCTGACCGATGAGGACTGGGCGGCGCTCCGCCGCGACCTGGGCGACCAGCGGATGCTGGGCATGTCCCTCGACGCGGGCGGCCACCTCACCCATGGCTTCAGGCCGAACATCTCGGGCAAGATGTTCCACCAGCGCAGCTATGGCACCGACCCCGAGACGGGCCTGATCGACTACGACGCGCTGCGCGCCAGCGCCCGCGAGTTCCGGCCGCTGATCATCATCGCCGGGTACTCCGCCTACCCGAGGCTGGTCAACTTCCGCCTGATGCGCGAGATCGCCGACGAGGTGGACGCCACGCTCATGGTGGACATGGCCCACTTCGCTGGCCTCGTCGCTGGCAAGGTGCTCACCGGCGACTTCGACCCGGTGCCGCACGCCCAGATCGTCACCACCACCACCCACAAGTCGCTGCGCGGCCCGCGCGGCGGCATGGTCCTGTGCGACGACTCGCTCGCCGACCAGGTGGACCGCGGCTGCCCGATGGTGCTCGGCGGCCCGCTGCCCCACGTCATGGCCGCCAAGGCCGTCGCCCTCGCCGAGGCAAGGCAGCCGGAGTTCCGCGCCTATGCCCAGCGCGTGGTGGACAACGCCCGCGCCCTGGCCGACGGCCTGACCCGCAGGGGCGCACGGCTGGTCACCGGCGGCACCGACAACCACCTCGCGCTCATCGACGTCTCCGGGTACGGGCTCACGGGCCGCCAGGCCGAGGAGGCCCTGCTCGAGGCGGGCATCGTCACCAACCGCAACGCCATCCCCCGCGACCCGAACGGCGCCTGGTACACCTCGGGCATCCGCGTCGGCACCCCGGCCCTGACCACCAGGGGCCTTACGACCGCGGAGATGGACGAGGTGGCCGAGCTGATCGACACCGTTCTGTCCCGCACCTCCGTGGGCACCACCAGGAGCGGCAAGCCGTCCAAGGCCGCCTACGCGCTGGAGGACGGCGTCGCCAAGCAGGTCGCCGAGCGTTCGGCCGACCTGCTGGCCAAGCACCCGCTCTACCCGGGGATCGATCTCAGCTGACCGCCCACACCACGCCCGGCTCGGAGGCCGAGGCCGTCGCCGTCCAACTCGCCCTGCGCGAACGGGTGGTGCTCGACGGCTCGGGCCCCGCGCCCGGCGCCCCCGGGACCGTCGTCGGCGTCGACGTCGCCTACGACGACGCCCGCGGCCTGGTCGCCGCCGCGGCCGTGGCCCTCGACGCGGTCACCCTCGAGGTGACCGAGCGGGCCACGGCCGTCGGACCGGTGGCGTTCCCCTATGTGCCGGGGCTGCTCGCCTTCCGCGAGCTGCCCGCCGTGCTCACCGCCCTCGACCGGCTCTCCCACCCGCCCGACCTTCTCGTGTGTGACGGCCACGGCGTGGCGCACCCACGGAGGTTCGGCCTCGCCAGTCACCTGGGGGTGCTCACCGGGCTGCCGACGTTCGGCGTCGCCAAGAACCGCTTCCGCTTCCGCCACGAGCCGCCACCCCTGCGGCGCGGCGCCCACACGCCGCTGCTCGACGGCGACGAGGAGGTCGGCAGGGCGCTGGTGACCAGGGACGGCGTCAAGCCGGTCTTCGTCTCCGCGGGCCACCGCACCACCCTCGACGACGCCTGCGCCCACACCCTCCACCTGAGTCGCGGCCCCCGGCTGCCCGAGACCACCCGGCAGGCCGACCGGCTGTGCCGTCAGGCGCTGCGCGAGGCGACCCCAGAGGCGACAAGCGGCTCCAACGCCCGAAGCGCCCGCTCCACGTCGGCGGCAGAGTTGTAGAGGTGGAACGCCGCGCGCAGGCTGTCCCCGCGCGCCGAGACCCGGACGCCCCGCTCGGCCAGGGGCGCCGCGACCCCGCCGAGGCCCGGCACGGCGACCACGGGGGAGTCGCCAGGCACGGGCGTGAGGCCGAGCGCCCCAAGCCCCTCCCTGAACCGCCGCGCGAGCGCCAGGTCATGCGCCTCGATCGCCGCCCTGCCCAGCTCGTTCACCAGCGAGAGCGACCTGGCCGCGCCGATGTACGGCAGATAGGACGGGCTCTCGTCGAACCGCCGCGCGCTCGCCGCGAGGCGGGCGACCGGCCCGTAGGTGCTCCGCCATGGCTCCTCGCCAGCCGACCAGCCCGCGTGCAGCGGCAGCAGCCCGCCGCCGTCGTCGGGGACCGTGAGGAACGACGTGCCGCGCGGGCACAGCAGCCACTTGTAGCCCGCGCACACCGTGAAGTCGAAGTCCGCGGCCGAGAGCGGGGACCAGCCCGCCGACTGCGTCAGGTCGACCAGCGTGCGCGCCCCGTGCCGCCGCGCCGCGGCCCTGATCGCGGGCAGGTCGGCCGAGCGCCCGTCGAGCGACTGCACCGCCGAGACCGCGACCAGCGCGGTGCCGGGGCCGATCGCCTCGGCCAGCTCCGTCAACTCCGCTTTCCTCAGCCGCACTTCGGGCCGCTGTGCGAAGGGCGTCACCAGCGAGCTGAACTCGTCGCGCGCGTACACCACTTCCGAGCCCGGCGGCAGCGACCCTGCGATCACCGCGGTGTGCACGGCCACCGATGCCCCCACCGCGACCCGCTCGGGCGCCACGCCCACGAGCGCCGCGAACGCCGCCCGCGCCTCGCGCACCGCGGCGAAGTAGGCGGCGGTGTCGGTCCTTCCGTCGCTCATCCCGGCCATCGCCTCGGTGAGCGCCGCCACCGTGCGCGCGGGCAGCAGCCCGTGCGCGGCGGTCTCCAGATAGGTCGTCGCCGGGGCGTATTCGCCGGGGGCCAGACTGTCCAAAGCGTCCACTGTGTTCACCAGGAGTCCTCGGGTGGCGCGGAGCGCCACGGCTTCGCTACAGTCTGACATCGTGCCGCCGGGCGGCGGGCGGGCGGGGGACCCGCGAACACCGCCGACCGCTCCTCGCATTCTCCATGCCGCGGCGCCGTGCGCCGGTCATCCCGGTGCCCTGAGGGTTACTCCGTTCCTCTTCTGACAGGGCCCAAGCGGCCGGAAGCGAGACACGGTGAGGGATCTCCAACCCACCGATCCCCGCCGGATCGGCGGTTACCGGCTGCTCCGCAGGCTGGCCGACGGCCGCACCGGCAGGCTCTACTACGCCGCCTCCCTCGGCGGCGTGCCCACCGCGCTCAAGGTGATCGGCGACGAGCACGCCGCGGACGCCGACTTCCGCGCGCGCTTCGAACGCGATGTGTCCGCCGCCCGCCATGTGGCGGCCCGCTGGCTGATCACGGTCACGGCGGCCGACACCGCGGGCGCCACGAGCTGGGCCGCGTTCCCCTTTGTCGCCGGGCCACCGCTCGATGCCACCGTCGCCGCCCATGGCCCGCTGCCGCCGCGCTCGGTGCGCGTGCTCGGCGCCCGGCTCGCCGAGGCGCTCCAGGCCGTGCACGAGGCCGGTCTGACCCATCGCGACGTGCGCCCAGGGCATGTGCTGCTCACCCCCGACGGGCCGTGGCTCACCGGCTTCGGCGGCAGCGGCACGCTCGCGGGCCCGCCCGGCTTCGTCTCGCCCGAGCAGGCGCTCGGCGACACCGGACGCATGGGCCCGCCGAGCGACATCTTCTCCCTGGGCTGCGTGCTGGCGTACGCGGCCACCGGGCGTTCGCCGTTCGGGAAGGGCGCCGACGCAGACCTGCTGCTGCGCGCCCTGCACGAGCCGCCCGACCTGGCCGACGTGCCGCGCAGCCTGCTCGAAGTGGTGCGCGCCTGCCTCGAACGCGACCCGCTGCCCCGGCCCACCGCGGCCGACCTGCGCGCCGAGTTCGCCGTGGACGACGTTCCCGGGTGGCTGCCCGAGCCGGTCGCGGGCGAGGTCGCCGAACGCTGCGCCGCGCCGCTGCCCGTGCCCGACCCCCATATGCCGCCGCCCGAGGACGACGACGGGCCCGGCGCGCCCCAAGGGCCCGCGCCCCGCTGGGCGTCGGGGCGCAGGGGTGTGCTGCTGCTCGGCGGCACCGCCGCGCTCGCCGTCGCCGCCGGGCTGGGCGTGTGGCGGATCGTGCACCCGTCGTCGCACGAGGCGGTCGCCGAGGAGGGCGCCCTGGTCACCCTCGCGCTCCACGCCGATCTGACGGGTCCCTACGCGGGCCTGGGCCGAGGGCAGCTGCGGGGCGTCACGATGGCCGTGGACGAGCTGCGGACCCTGGGCAACCTGCCGTTCCGGCTGACGCTGCGCCATGTCGACGACCGGGGCGAGCCTGGGCTTGCCACCGAGCTGGCCGCGGAGCTGGCCGCCGACCCCACGGTGATGGCCGTCATCGGACCCACGGCCGACGCCATCGCCCCGCGGGTCGCCGGGATCTACGCCGACGCGGGCGTTCCGCTGCTCGCGCTGTCCGTCGGCTCCGTCGAGCCGAGGGACGGCTTCGGCACGCTGCTGCACGCGCGGCCGAGCACGGGGCACAGCAGCCTGGCCATCCCGGCCCACCTCGCCGAGACGGTGCGGGCGCGCCGCGTCGGCCTGGTCGACGACCGCGGCGCCGACCTGTACAGCGCGCGGACCACGCGGGCGGTCAGCGGCACGATCGACCGGGAGCTGATCGACCTGCTGCCCCGCGTCCTGCCCGCGGGGACCGAGGACTTCGGGCCCGTGGCGGCGGAGTTCGTGGCCGCCGGGGTGGACGCGGTGGTGTACGGCGGGTTCGCCAGGGGCGCGGGGCGGCTGGCCCGCGCGCTGGCCGACGAGGGCTTCGACGGCACCGGGCTGGCGACCCAGGAGGCGATGGGCCCCGACTTCTTCGCCGAAGCGGGAGACGCGGGCACCGGCTGGTGGTTCATCGCCACCTACACCGACCCGGTCGCCGACGACCACGCCCGTGGCTTCGCCTCCGTGCACCGGCAGCGGTTCGGCGACGCCGCCGAGCCGTATGCCGCCGAGGCGTACGACCTGGCCAGGCTGACCGTCGAGGGCATGCGCGGCGTCGTCGAGGGCGGCGACGCGCTCAGCCGCGGGCGGCTTCTCGACCGGCTGCGTTCCTCCCGATACCGGGGCGTGGCACGGGAGTTGGCGTTTGACCAGGCCGGTGACTACGCGGGTGAGGGGCCCATGGCCTATCTGTACGAGGCGAGCTCGGGCGCCATGCGCTTCCGCGGCCCCGCGCCGTTCCCCGCCTGAGCCTGGCAGGCTTGCGTCAGGCCACGAGCTGTCAGGCCACGAGCTGTCAGGGTACGAGCTGTCAGGGTACGAGCTGTCAGGGTACGAGCTGTCAGGATTCAAGGGGCACGAGGGGCATCAGGAGCACCGGGAGAGGGGGAGCCGAGGTGAACGACACCGCCCATGCCACATGGGTCACCTATATCCGCGACGAACGCGTCGAGTTGCCCGCCACCATCGACGGGATCCGCGCCGCGCTGCCGACGGACGCCGAGCGCGCCGCGTTCGACGTGGAGGTCAGCCGCACCCCTGGCCAGGACCTCTACCGGGTGCTGGCGCGCTGGGCGCTGGCCACCCGCCCCGACGCGGCGGAGGCGAACGACGAGATCGTGGCCTGGCTCAGGGCGGGGGACTTCTCCGGAGTGGTCTTCCCCTACGAGGAGTTGGGCGGGGAGTTGGGCGACGAGCCGGGCGACGAGCCCGGCGCGGGGGAAGAGGGGACCGGGTAGGTGGTCCTCCGCCTCGCGTACGCCGGACAGGCCGAGTCCGCCAGGCGGCAGATGGCGGCCGGGCGCAGGAGCCGGTTCGACGCCGCGATGGCTGGCACCGTCGGCCGCGCCCCGTACGCCCATGGCTCGACCCCGATCAAGGGGGAACGCGACTACCGCGAGGCAACCGTCTCGGGCGCCATCGTCGTGTACTACGTCAGCGCGGGCGTCCGCACCGTCACCGCCGTGCAGCTCAACAACCTGTGAGGGGAGCGGCGGGCGCCGATCTCGCGGCGGTCCCGCGGCGGTAGGTTGCCCGTCGGAGGAGACATGCCTGAGAGCAAGCGAGGGACCGTCCGCGATCTGCGGCGGGCCAACCGGGCCGCCGTGCTGCGGCACCTGTACTTCCACGGGCCGCTGAGCCGCCACGAGTTGGGGCAGGCGACGGGCCTGAGCTCGGGGACGGTCAGCAATGTCACGGCCGGGCTGCTGGTCGAAGGGCTGCTGCGCGAGGCGGGTTCGGTCGACTCCGACGGAGGGCGGCCGAGGACGCTGCTGCGCGTCGTTCCCGAGTGCGGCCACCTCATAGGCATAGACGTGGGCGAAACCCGGGTGCGGGTCGAGCTCTTCGACCTGTCCCTGTCCGAACTGGCCCGCGCCGACCACCCGTTGACCGGCCAGGGGCACGATGTGGGCCTGGTCGTCCGGCACATCGAGGCGGGCGTGGCGGCGGTGCTCGACGCGGTGTCGCCAGGGCCCGAGCGGCTGCTCGGCGTCGGCGTCGGGGTGCCGGGCATCGTGGAACGGCACGGGCCCGAGGGGGTGGGCGCGGTGGTGCACGGGCAGACCGTGGGCTGGGACGCGGTGCCGTTCGAGGCGCTGCTGCGCGCGGCCGTCGACCTGCCGCCGCGGGTGCCGATCTTTGTGGCCAACGGCGCGTGGACGCTCGGGCAGGCCGAGATGTGGTTCGGCGCGGGGCGTGGCGCGCGGGACGCCGTCATCGCCCTGATCGGCTCGGGCGTGGGCGCCTGCATCGTCACGGGGGGCGCGCCCTACGGGGGCGCGGGCAGCGCCGCGGGGGAGTGGGGCCACACCACGCTGCGGGTGGGCGGGCGGCGCTGCCGCTGTGGCGCGCTCGGCTGCCTTGAGGCGTATGTGGGGGCGGCCGCGCTGCTCGAACGCTGGGCCGAGGCGGGCGGGAAGGTGGTCGACGGCGAGGGCCAGGAGGCCGCGCTGGCCCGGCTGCTCGCCGCCGCCGACGAGGCGGACCCGCGGGTGGTGGAGCTCCTGGCGGAGACCGCCGAGTACCTGGGCGCCGGGATCGCGGACCTGGTCAACCTGTTCAACCCCGAGCGGATCGTGCTCGGCGGCTGGGCCGGGCTGCTGCTCGGCCCCGTCCTGCTGCCGCGGGTGCGCGCCGCGGCCCGCTCCTACGCCCTGCGCCACCCCGCGGCCCGCGCCCGCATCGAGCTGGCGCGCCTCGGCACCGACGCGGTGGCCGTCGGCGCGGCGACGCTCCCGCTGGCCGACTTCATCGAACGCGGCGGCCGGGTGGGCGCCCCCGCGGCGCTGAACGGGCGGCGCTGAACGGGCGGCGAACGGGCCGTGCCGAACGGGCCGTGCCGAACGGGCGGCGGGCACGACGGCGTTCGGCGGGAGGCGCGTTCGGCCCCCGCACTTGCGAAAAAGTGGAACGTGTTCTTATTCTCGCCCGTGTCGGCGCGTCCGACGCTGACACGGCTGGGGGCCCCGATGACGACGGCAGCGAGGCGGGCGCGGCGCGGCCCGCTGGCCGGTACCCGGGTGGTGGAGCTCGCGGGCCTCGGCCCCGCGCCGTTCGCCGCGATGCTGCTCGCCGACCTGGGCGCCGACGTCGTCCGCGTGGACCGGCCAGGGCCCCCGGGGTTCGGCGCCGACCCGGCCCTCGACCTCACCAACCGCCACAAGCGCTCACTGACCCTCGACCTCAAGTCGCCCGACGGCGCCGAGCACGCGCGTGAGATGGCCGCGCGCGCCGAGGTGCTGATCGAGGGCTTCAGGCCGGGCGTCGCCGAGCGCCTTGGCGTCGGCCCCGATGACTGCCACGCCCGCAACCCCCGCCTGGTCTACGGCCGGATGACCGGCTGGGGCCAGGAGGGCCCGCTGGCCGACCGCGCCGGGCACGACCTCGGCTATCTGGCGCGCACGGGCGCCCTCGGCATGACGGGCCCCGCCGATGGGCCGCCCGTGGCGCCCGCCAACCTGCTCGGCGACTATGCGGGCGGCTCCCTGTATCTGGCCGTCGGCGTCCTCGCCGCCCTGCTGCACGCCCGCGCGACCGGCGAGGGCCAGGTCGTGGACGCCGCCATCGTGGACGGCGTGGCCCACCTCGGCACCCTCCTGCACGGCCTCCTCGCCGCGGGCGCCTGGCGCGACCGCCCCGCGGCCAACCTCCTGGACGGCGGCTGCCCCTGGTACGCGTGCTACGCCACATCCGACGGCGGGCACATGGCGGTGGGCGCGCTCGAGCCGCGCTTCTACGCCGAGTTCACGCGGCTGCTGGGCATCGAGGGCGAGGAGGCGGCGAAGGACCGCGACGACCCGGCGCGCTGGCCCGCGCTGCGCGCCCTCATCGCGGCCAGGTTCGCCACAGGGACGCGCGCGGAGTGGACCGAGGTGTTCGCGGGCTCCGACGCGTGCGTGGAGCCCGTGCTGTCGCTGCGCGAGGCGCACCGCGACCCGCATCTGACGGCGCGTGGCACGTTCACCGAGCACGCGGGCACCGTACAGCCCGCGCCCGCGCCGCGCTTCTCCGCCACCCCCACGGCGGTCACCGCCGGCCCCGCGGTGCCGGGCGCCGACGCCGCGTCGGTCGCCGCCGACTGGGGCCTGCCGGGGCTCGCCGCCGCCCCACCCGCCGCCCCACCACCCGACCCCGCCCACCACCACCGCCGCCACCACCACCACCCGCGAAGCGCCGAGGACCCCGGATGAAGCGCCACCTGTTCGACGACGACCACGAGGCGTTCCGCGACGTGGTCCGCACCTTCATCGCCAAGGAGGTGGCGCCCCACCTCCAGCGCTGGGAGCGCGAGGGCATCGTGGCCCGCGAGGCGTGGCTCGCCGCCGGGCGGCAGGGCCTGCTCGGCCTCGCGGTGCCCGAGGAGTACGGCGGCGGTGGAGCGCCCGACTACCGCTACAGCGCCGTGCTCGGCGAGGAGTTCGCCCGCGCGGGCGCCAGGGGCTTCGCCGTCACCCTGCACAACGACATCATCGGCCCCTATCTGACCTCCCTGGCCACCGACGAGCAGAAGGCGCGCTGGCTGCCCGGCTTCTGCTCGGGCGAGCTGATCACCGCCGTCGCCATGACCGAGCCGGGCGCGGGCTCCGACCTCCAGGGCATCCGCACCACCGCGACCGACGAGGGCGACCACTGGCTGCTCAACGGGGCCAAGACGTTCATCTCCAACGGCATACTCGCCGACCTGGTCGTCGTGGTCGCCCGCACCACCCCCGAGGGCGGCTCGAAGGGCCTGAGCCTCCTCGTGGTCGAACGCGGCATGCCCGGCTTCGAGCGCGGCAGGAACCTCGACAAGATCGGCCAGAAGGCGCAGGACACCGCGGAGTTGTCGTTCACCGGCGTCCGCGTCCCCAAGGACAACCTGCTCGGCGAGGAGCACCGGGGCTTCGCCCACCTCATGGCCCACCTCCCGCAGGAGCGGCTGAGCATCGCCGTGGGCGCGATCGCCGCCGCCGAGCACGTGCTCGACCTGACCACGCGGTATGTGAAGGAGCGCGAGGCGTTCGGCCGCCCGCTCTCGGGCCACCAGCACATCCGCTTCGAGATCGCCGAGATGGCCACCGAGTGCGCCGTCACCCGGACGTTCGTCGACCGCTGCGTGGCCGACCACGCGGCGGGCGGCATCGACGCCGTGCAGGCGGCCATGGCCAAGTGGTGGGCCACCGAGCTCCAGAAGCGGGTCGCCGACCGCTGCCTCCAACTCCACGGCGGCTACGGCTACATGACCGAGTACCCGGTGGCCCGCGCCTTCACCGACGGGCGCGTCCAGACCATCTACGGCGGCACGACGGAGATCATGAAGGAGATCATCGGCCGATCGCTCCTCGCCGACCGCCCCGGAAGCGCACAGGAGACACCGTGACCCACGAAGCGTTCCTCTACGACGCCCTCCGCACCCCGCGCGGGCGTGGCAAGCCGGACGGCGCCCTGCACGGCACCAAGCCGATCGACCTCGTCACCGGGCTGCTGCGCGAGCTGCCGCGCAGGCTCCCCGGGCTCGACACGGCCGCCATCGACGACATCGTCCTCGGCGTCGTCAGCCCGCACGGCGACCAGGGCTCCGACATCGCCAGGATCGCCGCCCTGGCCGCAGGGCTGCCCGAGACCGTCGCGGGGCTCCAGGAGAACCGCTTCTGCGCCTCGGGCCTCGAAGCCGTCAACCTGGCGGCGGCCAAGGTGCGTTCGGGCTGGGAGGACCTGGTCGTCGCGGGCGGCGTCGAGTCCATGTCGCGCGTGCCGATCGGCTCCGACGGCGGCGCCTGGAGCATGGACCCCGAGACGAGCCTCGCCACCGGGTTCGTCCCGCAGGGCATCAGCGCCGACCTCATCGCCACCGTCGAGGGCTTCAGCCGCCGCGACGTGGACGAGTACGCCGCGCTCTCGCAGGAGCGGGCCGCGCGCGCCTGGAAGGAAGGGCTGTTCGCGCGCTCCGTCGTGCCCGTGACCGACCGCTCGGGGCTCACCGTCCTCGACCGCGACGAGCACCCGCGCCCCGGCACCACGGCCGAGAGCCTGGCCAGGCTCAAGCCGTCGTTCGCCGCGCTGGGGGAGCGGGGCGGGTTCGACGCCGTGGCGCTCCAGCGCTACCACTGGATCGAGCGCGTCGACCATGTCCACCACGCCGGGAACTCCTCGGGCATCGTCGACGGCGCCGCCCTCGTCCTGGTCGGGAACGCCGAGGTCGGCGAGCGCCTTGGCCTCACCCCCAGGGCGCGTATCGTCTCCGCCGCCGTCACCGGGTCCGAGCCCACGATCATGCTGACGGGGCCCGCCCCCGCCACCCGCAAGGCGCTGGCCAAGGCCGGGCTGACGATCGACGACATCGACCTGGTCGAGGTCAACGAGGCGTTCGCCGCCGTCGTCCTGCGCTTCGTCAGGGAGATGGGCCTCGACCTCGCGAAGGTCAACGTCAACGGCGGCGCTATCGCGCTCGGCCACCCGCTCGGCGCGACGGGCGCCATGATCCTCGGCACCCTCGTGGACGAGCTGGAGCGCCGCGACCTGCGCCACGGCCTGGCCACCCTGTGCGTCGGGGGCGGCATGGGCATCGCCACCGTCGTCGAACGCGTGTGACCGCCGAAGTGAGCCGAAGTGAGCCCAAGAGGAGCGAGCCGCGCCACCATGAGTGAGACCCCCACCATCCGCTGGGAGCGGGACGCCGAGGGCGTCGTCACCCTCACGCTCGACGACCCGGGCCAGTCCGCCAACACGATGAACGCCGCCTGCGTCGAATCGCTGACCGCCGTGGCCGACCGCCTCGGGGCCGAGCGCGAGAGCGTCACGGGCGTCATCGTCACCTCGGCCAAGAAGACGTTCTTCGCGGGCGGCGACCTGCGCGACCTGCGCGCCGCGACGCCCGCGGACGCCGGGCGCGTCTTCGACCTCGGGATGCGCGTCAAGGCGGCCCTGCGGCGCATCGAGACCCTGGGCAGGCCCGTCGTCGCCGCCCTGAACGGATCGGCCCTCGGCGGCGGTCTTGAGATCGCCCTCGCGTGCCACCACCGGATCCTGCTCCACGGCCCCGAGGCGCCCGACTGCCGCGTCGGCCTGCCCGAGGTCACCCTGGGCCTGCTGCCGGGCGGCGGCGGGGTCGTCCGCACCGTCCGGCTGCTCGGCGTCGCGGACGCGCTCACCGGCGTGCTGCTCGAGGGCCGCCGCCACCGCCCGCGCGCCGCGCTCGACCTGGGCCTGGTGCACGAGCTGGTCACCAGCCGCGCCGAACTCCTGAACCGGGCAAGGGCGTTCATCCGCGAGAACCCCGACGCCAGGCAGCCATGGGACACCGATGGCCACCGCATCCCCGGTGGCACCCCCGCCGATCCCCGGCTCGCCGCGGTCCTGCCGTCGTTCGCCGCGACCCTGGCCCGGCGCACGAAGGGCGCGCCCTACCCCGCCCCGCGCGCCATCCTGGCCGCGGCCGTCGAGGGCGCCCAGGTCGACTTCGCGACCGCGTCGGCCATCGAGGCCAGGTACTTCACCGAGCTGGTCACGGGGCAGACGTCGAAGAACATGATCCAGGCGTTCTTCTTCGACCTCAGGGCCGTCAACGCGGGCGCCGCCCGCCCCCGTGGCGTCCCCGAGCGCCCCGCCGCCCGCGTCGCCGTGGTCGGCGCCGGGATGATGGGCGCGGGCATCGCCCACGTGTGCGCCGCCGCGGGTCTCGACGTCGTGCTCAAGGACGTCACGCGGGACGCCGCCGAGCGCGGGCGCGCCCATGGCGTGGCCCTGCTGGACAAGGCGCTGGCCGCGGGCCGCGTCACCGCCGACGAGCGGGACGCCGCCGTCGCCCGCGTCACCGCGACCGCCGACCCCGCCGAGCTCGCGGGCTGCGACGTGGTGATCGAGGCGGTCTTCGAGGACAGCGCGCTCAAGCGGAAGGTGTTCCAGGAGATCCAGGACGCCGCGGCCCCCGACGCGCTGCTGTGCACCAACACCTCGACCCTGCCCGTCACCCACCTCGCCGAGGCCGTCACGCGCCCCGAGAACTTCGTGGGGCTGCACTTCTTCTGGCCCGCCGAACGCCGCCCGCTCGTGGAGATCATCAGGGGCGCGGCCACCGGGGACGCCGCCGTCGCCCGGGCGTTCGACCTGGCGCGGCGGCTCGGCAAGACCCCGATCGTGGTCAACGACTCCCGCGGCTTCTTCACCTCGCGCGTCATCGGCCGTTTCCTGGAGGAGGCGCTCGACATGCTGGCCGAGGGCGTCGACCCCGTTTCGCTCGAACGGGCCGCCGCCATGGCGGGCTACCCCACGCCCGCGCTCGCCCTGCTCGACGAGATGTCCCTGGGGCTGCCCCTGCGGGTGTGGGCCGAGGGCCGCGCCGCCGCCGAGGCCGAGGGGCGGCGCTGGGAGCCGCGCCCAGGGCAGGCCGTGCTGGAGCGGATGACCGGGGAGTTCGGGCGCGAGGGGCGCGCGGGCGGCGCGGGGTTCTACGACTACGACGACGGTGCGCGCACGCGCCTGTGGCCGGGCCTGCGCACCCACTTCGCGAGGAAGGACGCGGGCGTGCCGTTCCACGACATGCGCGAACGGCTGCTGTTCTCCGAGGCGTTGGAGGCCGCCAGGCTCCTCGACGAGGGCGTGATCGGCACCGTCGCCGACGCCAACGTCGGCTCGCTGCTCGGCATCGGCTTCCCCGGCTGGACGGGCGGCGTCCTCCAGTACGTCAACGGCTACCCGGGCGGCCCCGCGGGCTTCGCCGCCCGCGCCGAGACGCTGGCGGCCCGTTACGGCGCCCGCTTCGCGCCGCCCGCTTCGCTGCGCGCCAGGGCCGAGCGGAACGAGCCGTTCACCGACGGCTGACCGGCTGACCGGCTGTCCGGCTGACCGGCGACCCCGCGCGAGGTGCCCGGCGCGCCTCACGCGTCGGGCGCCTCCCCGGCGACCCGCACCCACACCCGCTTGCCGTCCTCGGTCCTCGCGTACCCGAGGTCGTCGGCCATCTCCCGCAGCAGCCACAGGCCGCGGCCCTCCTCGGCCGTCCAGTCGGGCAGCGTGATCACGGGAAGCGCGGGCGAACGGTCGTGCACCGTCACCAGGACCCCGCCGCCCACCAGCGTCAACTCCAGCGTGCACCGCGGATCCGGCACGTGCCGCGCGACGTTGGACAGCAGCTCGGTCACCCCGTGCAGCACCACCTCGGCCACCGCCGATGGCTGCCCCCACTCCCGCATCGCCAGCGAGGCCAGGCGCCGGAAGCGCGCCAGGTCCTCCCGACGGGCCGTCAGCGCCCAGCTGTGCGAGCGGCGTTGGGTACCGGCGTCCTGGCCGATGAGTGTCATGATCCCTCCTGACTCCGTGGGCGTGATGGAGTGAGTGCACTGTGTCACCTGTGGCACCCTGCCCCTAACTCCCGGGAGTCCGCAAGGAATTCAGCTGCACGTGTGGAGTTCATATCACTCGCGGGGGTGAAACGGTTGACACCGGGGCATGGCCTCAACGCCAGCTGCCCGCCAGCGCGGGACCCAGCAGCGCCACATGGGAACGGGCCGCCTCCACCAGGGACTCCAGCGTGCCGTCGCCCCGTTCGTCCCAGCTCAGCACCGCGCGCACCACCGTCGCCATGAACGCGCCCGCCAGGACGAGCGGGCGCGGATCGTCGTCGGGCAGCCCCTCGCGCGCGGCGAGCACCCGGGCGAGCTCGTGCTGCTGCTCGGTGGATAAGCGCAGGCAGGCCGCCATCGCGCCGGGCTCGGCACACACCACGCGCAGCGTGGCCAGATAGCGCTCGGGCCGCTCGCCCGTCACCCGGCGCAGCGCCACCAGGCCGCCCTCGTGCAGCGCCCGCAGCGGCGCCTCCGCCTCGGGACGCCGCGCCACCTCGGCGAGCAGCGCCCGGCACGCCGCGCGCAGCGGACGCAGGATCAGCTCCTCCTTGCTGGAGAAGTAGCGGAAGAACGTCCGCTCCGACACGTCGGCCCGCCGCACGATGTCCCCGACCGTCGTCTTCTCGAACCCGCGCGTCAGGAACAGTTCGAGCCCTGCCCGGGTCAGATCGCCGTTCGTGCGCCGCCTCTTGCGCTCGCGCGACCCCAGGGGCGCCGCCTCGTGTCCCATGGGGGCATCGTACGGCGGGCGCCCGCGGGCCCGTCGCGGGGCTGCCGCCCCATGGCGCGGGCGCGAGCGGCAGAATTCCGCCATGACCGACGCAGGAGCCCACCGGCTGCTCAGCGAGCTCGCCCCGCTTCCCCACCCGCGCCGCATGCGCGAGCTCGCCGCCCGCGCCAGGCTCGCGGCGGGCCGGGGCGAGCTGCGCGACCTGGTCGAGGGCCTGGCCAGGCACGGCGAGCACGGCGCGCGCCTCGCGGTCGTCGCCGCCGCCGTCGGGCGCGACACGGGCTACCTGGCCAGCCGCCTCACCGACCTCGACCCGGTCGTGCGCGCCCGCGCGCTGGCCGCCGCGGGGCCCGCGGGCGTGGGCGACTACGCGATCGAGGTCGCCCTCGAGGACGCCCCTTCGGCCCTGCGCCACCGTCTGCTCGGCGCCGTCGTCGCCCAGGGCCGCACCCGGCTGGCCGACCAGCTCGTCGACGCCCACCGCGCGCGCTGGGGCGACGCCGAGGCCGCCCGCCTGCTGCCGGGCTGCGGCCCCGCCACGGTCGTCAGGCTGCTGCCCGAGCTGTTCCACGCGATATCCGGCTGGCGCGCCCTCGCCTCGCGCCACCCCGACCCGGTCATCGACGTCGCCGAGGCCCAGCTCGCCGCGCTCGCCCCGCCCTCGCACGGCGCGTGGTGGGCGCGGCACCACCCGGCCGTCGCCCAGGCGGCCGTCCGCCGCCCCGCCCGCGCCCTCGCGCTGCTCGAACGCCACGACCACGGCGCCGTCGACTGGCCCGGCTGGGCCGCGCTGCCCCGGCTGCTGGCCGTCGACCCCGGCCGCACGCTGCGCCTGATGCTGGCCCATGACCACCTCGCCGACCGCCGCACCCGCCGCCTCTCGCAGACCGCGCTGCGCCGCCTCGTCGCCCATGACCCGCCCGAGCTCGCCGACCTCGCGCGGCGCTGGGCCGCCACCCGCCCCGCGCGGTTCGCCGCCCTGCTGCACGCCCTGCCCCCCGGCCGCCGCGCCGCCGCCCACGCCGCCGCGACCGCCGACGCCCACGACGGCGGCGAACGCGGGATCCCCGACGCCGTGCTCGCCGAACTGCCCCGCGCCACCCGGCACATGGCGGCCAGGCGGCTCGCCGCCCGCGCCCGCGAGCGCCGCCTCGGCGAGGGGCCGCTCCTCGCCGCCATCGCGCACCTGCCCGTCGCCGAGGCCGAGCCCGCGCTGCGCGCCGCCGCCCGCCGCCCCGCCCCCGAGGAACGCGCCGAGGGCTGGACCCTGCTCATCCGCAACGCCGCCTCCTCCGGCGACCCCGACGCCCTCACCGCCCTGCTCGGACGCGCCGACGAGCTGCGCGACGAGCAGGACCAGGTCCGTTCCGCCGCGCTCAACGCCCTGGCCGCCGTCCACCCCGCGCTGTTCGCCGACGAGGCCGCGGACGGGCTCGACCGCGTCGCCGCCGACGCCCTCGCCGCGCGCGACTCCTCGCCCGCGGCCCGCGCCGCCCTCGGCCGCCTCGCCCTCGCGGTGCTGCGCGAACACGCCGCCACCGACCGGCGCGCCCTGCTCAGCTGGTCCCTACGCACCCTGGTCCGCATCTCGGGCCACACCGGGGACGCCGACCTCGGCCGCCTCGACCACACGCTGCGCCGCGGCCAGGAGCACCAGGTGTTCGAGGCGTTGCGGCCCTGGCTCGACGCGGGAGCCGAGAAGGCCGACCACGGGCTGACGTTCGCCCTGGCCCGCGCGGTGGGCCGCCGCGCGCGCGGCATGCCCGAGCTCCAGGAACTCCTGTGGCAGGCCGTCCAGTTCGGCACCGTCCCCACCGCCAGCACCGCCGTGGGGCTCTGGCTCGCCGACCCCGCCACCCGCGACGAACGCGTGGCCCGCGTGCTCGCCCTCGACGCCTCAGCCGCCGTTCTGCCGCCCGTGCTGCGCGTCCTCGCCACCCGCCGCACCGACCTGCTCGACACCGTGCTCGGGGACGCCCCGCCCCGGGGCCGTTTCCTTCCCGAGGGCGCCACCTGGCTGCCGCCCACAGGCCCTCACACCCGCCGCTGGCTGCCCCACCAGCGCCGGGCCGCCGCCCGCCGGTACGCGCGCGAGGCCGCCGCCGCCGACGTTCCGCTGCTCGCCCGCGCCGCCGCCATCGCGGCCCTGCCATGGCTCGACGAGCGCGGCGCCGCCGCCGTGCGCGGCTGGGTCCACGCCGACGAGCCCGCGCTCGCCGCGGCCGCCGTCGACGCCCTGGCCACCGGGCCAAGGCCTGGCGACGCGCTGCCCGAGCTACGCTCCCAGGCCCATGGGCCCCTGGCCGCGGCGGCCGTCCCCGCGCTCGCCAGGGCCGCCCGCCATGTGCCGCCCGCCCGGCTCGCCCCGCACCTGCGCGCCCTGCTGCTGCCCGAGCCCGGCGCGCCGTTCACCGTGCGGGCGGCCAAGGAGGCCGTGCGCGTCGCCGCCACCAGGCTCCCCGCGGCCGAGGCCGCCACGCTGCTCACCGAGGCGTTCGAACTCCCCGGCGCGCACCGGGACATCCGCGCCGCGTGCGCCGCCCACGCCGTCGGGCTGCTCGACGAGGGCCGGGTGTGGCGCGTCCTCGACGCGGCCGTGACCGACGGCGTCGCCGCCGCACGCGCGGTGCTGCGCGCGGGCCCCGGAGACCTCCCCGAGCGGCACAGGGAGCGCTACGCCCGGCTCGTGGTCGCGCTGTGCGCCGCCGACGACCCCGCCGTCGCCAACTCCGCCCTGCGCGCCCTCGCCCCGTGGGGCCCATGGGCCGACACCGCGACCGACGTGCTCAGCGCCGCCCTGACCGACCTGCGGGAAAGCGCCACATGGGAGTCGGCCCTCGCCGCCCTCGCGCCGCTGGCCCGCGCGGACGCCCGGGCGCGCGCGGCGTTCGCCGACGCCGTCACGCGCCTGGCCACCGTGGACGCCACGGGGGCGGGCGGCGATGGCCATGACCTCCCTGGCGGCCATGACCTCCCTGGCCGCCGCCGCGTCGAGGCGCTGGTCGGCCTGCTGGTGCGCGCCGCCGACCAGCAGGGCGACGCCGCCCGCCCCTTCGCCGCCGAGACCGCCGAACTCCTCGCCGGTCACCCCGAGTTCGAGGGCGAGGCCGCGCGGCTGCTGGTCGCCGCCCTGGACCTCGCGGCCCCCGGCGACGCGCTGGCCACGGCCCTGGGCAGGCTGGCCGCGCTCCACGAGCACCGCCCCGCGCTGGCCTGGCGCACCGCCGACGCGCTCGCCGACCGGCTCTGGGCGACCCACCCGCCCGCCGAGGGCGAGACGCTGACGGCCGCGGCCCGGCTGGCCGCCCAAGGCGGCCTGGCCACCGGCCTGTTCGCCGTCCGGCTGACCGACGCGGGCGGCACGCGCACCGGCTGGCCCGACCCCTGGCGCGAGCTGCTTGGCTATCTGCGCCGCCACCCGTGGCCCGATGTGCGCGACGCGGCGCTCGCCACCCGCGCCGCCCCACCCGCCTGAACGCGTGGGCACTTCGCGCGCCTGTGCGCCCGGTTGTCGGTGCCTCCTGCCACAATGCAACCGCGGCGCAGAGCGCGCCGGGAAAGCGGAGCGTTGATCGTGACAGAGTCCGTCGCAGGCCGGTCCATCGAGGACAGGATCGCCGAGGAGCTGGGCGTAAGGGAGGGCCAGGTGCGGGCGGCCGTGGGGCTGCTCGACGGCGGGTCCACCGTCCCGTTCATCGCCCGCTACCGCAAGGAAGTCACCGGCACGCTCGACGACGCGCAGCTGCGCGCCATCGAGGAGCGGCTGCGCTATCTGCGCGAGCTGGAGGAGCGGCGCGAGGCGATCATCGAATCGGTGCGTGGCCAGGGGAAGCTGGACGCCGCCCTCGAGGCGACGATCCGCGCGGCTGAGACCAAGGCGCGCCTCGAGGACATCTACCTCCCCTACAAGCCCAAGCGGCGCACCAAGGCGCAGATCGCCCGCGAGGCCGGGCTCGAGCCGCTGGCCGACGGGCTGCTCGGCGACCCGTCCGTCCAGCCATCGGCGGCCGCGGCCGCGTTCGTCGACGCGGACAAGGGCGTGCCCGACGCGGACGCCGCCCTCGCGGGCGCGCGCGCCATCCTGACCGAGCGGTTCGGCGAGGACGCCGACCTGCTCGGCGAGTTGCGCGAGCGGATGTGGACCAAGGGGCGCCTGGTGTCCCGGGTCAGGGACGGCAAGGAGGCCGCGGGCGCCAAGTTCGCCGACTACTTCGACTTCTCCGAGCCGTTCACCGAGCTGCCCTCGCACCGCGTGCTCGCGATGTTCCGCGGCGAGAAGGAGGAGATCCTCGACCTCACCCTCGAGCCGGAGGAGCCGTCACAGGAGCCTGGCCCCACGTCGTTCGAACGCGCCATCGCCCACCGCTTTGGCATCGCGGACCGCGGCCGCCCTGCCGACGCGTGGCTGGCCGAGACGGTCCGCTGGGCCTGGCGCACGCGCGTTCTCGTCCACCTCGGGATCGACCTGCGCACCCGGCTGCGCACCCAGGCCGAGGACGAAGCCGTCGGCGTCTTCGCGGCCAACCTCAGGGACCTGCTGCTCGCCGCCCCCGCGGGCACGCGCCCCACCATGGGCCTCGACCCCGGCCTGCGGACCGGAGTCAAGGTCGCCGTCGTCGACGCCACGGGCAAGGTCGCGGCCACCGACACGGTCTACCCCCACGCCCCGCAGCGGCGTTGGGACGAGGCGCTCAAGACGCTGGCCGCCCTGGCCGTCGAGCACGGCGTCGAGCTGATCGCCATCGGGAACGGCACGGCCTCGCGCGAGACCGACAAGCTGGCGGGCGAGCTGGTCGCCCTGCTGCCCCAGCAGAAGCTCACGCGCATGGTCGTCTCCGAGGCGGGCGCATCGGTGTACTCCGCGTCGGCCTTCGCCGGGCAGGAGCTGCCGGGGCTCGACGTCTCGCTGCGCGGCGCGGTGTCCATCGCCCGCCGCCTCCAGGACCCGCTGGCCGAGCTGGTGAAGATCGACCCCAAGTCCATCGGCGTCGGCCAGTACCAGCACGACCTGTCCGAGGTGAAGCTCTCCCGCTCCCTCGACGCCGTGGTCGAGGACTGCGTGAACGGCGTGGGGGTCGACGTCAACACCGCGTCGACGCCGCTGCTGGCCAGGGTCTCGGGCATCGGCTCCACCCTCGCCGAGAACATCGTGGCGCACCGTGACGCCAACGGCCCCTTCCCCGACCGGAGTTCGCTCAAGCAGGTGCCCAGGCTCGGGCCCAAGGCGTTCGAGCAGTGCGCGGGGTTCCTGCGCGTCCGCGGCACCGACCCGCTCGACGCCTCGGCCGTGCACCCCGAGGCATACCCCGTGGTGCGCCGTATCGCGTCCTCCTCGGGCACCGATGTCCCGGCCCTCATCGGGAACGGCTCGGTGCTGCGCGGCCTCGACCCGTCCGCGTTCGTCGACGAGACGTTCGGCCTGCCGACGGTCACCGACATCATCAAGGAGTTGGAGAAGCCGGGCCGCGACCCGCGCCCGGCGTTCAGGACCGCCCGCTTCAAGGAGGGCGTGGAGAAGATCGGCGACCTGGCGCCCGGCATGGTGCTCGAGGGCGTGGTGTCCAACGTCGCGGCGTTCGGCGCGTTCGTCGACGTCGGCGTCCACCAGGACGGCCTGGTGCATGTGTCGGCTATGTCGAAGAAGTTCGTGTCGGACCCGCGCGAGGTCGTCAAGCCAGGCGACATCGTCAGGGTCAAGGTGCTCGACGTCGATGTGCCGCGCAAGCGGATCTCCCTGACGCTCCGTCTCGACGAGGAGCCGGGCTCGCCGGGTGGCGGGCGAGGGCGCGGGGAGCGGGGCGAGCGGGGCGAGCGGGGCGACCGCGGCGGGCGCGAGGAGCGCGGCGGCCGGGGCGGCGGGGCCCCGCGCCAGCGCGACCGGCGCGGCGGCGGGCGCGAGGGCGGCAGGGGAGGCGGCCAGCGCCGCGACGCCCCGCCGGTCAACAGCGCGATGGCCGACGCCCTGCGCAGGGCGGGCCTGCTCAACTCCGAGCGCGGCAAGCGGTAGTCCCTGGCCGGGAGGTCCACGGGGCCAGCCCGGTGCCGTCGTGGGCACCTCTAGGACGAGGCCCGCACTGTCCCCATGGACGGTGCGGGCCTTTGCCCGTTCTGTGTGATGCCTTCGGCGCGTGCGTCCTGACGTATCGCCGCCGCGGCGTTGCCTGGACCTGGCGGGCCCAGCGCGCGAGCCAGCCGGTGCGGATGTGGATCGCCGTCATGGCGGCCCCTGATATCGCCCATGGCGTCCACCCGGTCCGGGTCTTCGCGTATGCGAAGGCGGGGCAGGGCTGTTGCCAGACCGGCGGGTAACAACTTACGGTGCCGTAACCTACGGAGACGTAGGTACTTCGCCAGTGAACGACCCGCAGGAGCCCTCGTGACCATCGACGCCACCCCCATAGCCAGGCCGGGCGAGTGGAGCGACACCCGGCTGATCTACGCCCTGGAGGAGGTGGTCGAGCGGGAGTTGAACCGCCACCTGGCCGTCGCGCGCGACTGGATGCCGCACGAGTACGTGCCCTGGAGCGAAGGCCGGAACTTCGACGGGCCGCTCGACGGCGAGCCCTGGTCCATCGAGCAGTCGAAGGTCACCGACATCGGCCGCACCGCCCTGGTCGTCAATCTGCTGACCGAGGACAACCTCCCGAGCTATCACCACGAGATAGCCTCGATCTTCGGCCGCGACGGCGCGTGGGGCACCTGGGTGCACCGCTGGACTGCCGAGGAGGGCCGCCACGGCATCGTGATGCGCGACTACCTCCTCACCACCAGGGCCGTCGACCCGGTCCAGCTCGAGAACTTCCGCATGGCCCACATGTCCGAGGGCTTCGAGTCCGACAACCAGCACTCGATGCTGCACTCCGTGGCCTATGTCGCCTTCCAGGAGCTGGCCACCCGCATCTCGCACCGCAACACCGGCCGTGAGTCCGGTGATCCGGTGTGTGACCGGATGCTGGCCAGGATCGCCACCGACGAGAACCTCCACATGGTTTTCTATCGCAATCTCCTGCGCGCGGCGTTCGAGATCGCCCCCGACCAGGCCATGCGCGCGGTGCGCGACGTGGTCGTCGGCTTCCGCATGCCGGGCCATGGCATCCCCGGATTCGAGCGCGCCGCCGCCCGCATGGCCATCGGCGGGATATACAACCTGCGCATCCACCACGACGACGTGCTCCAGCCCGTGATCCGCTTCCTGAAGGCGATGGACCTCGCGGGGCTCGGCCCCGAGGGCCGCAAGGCGCAGGAGGAGCTCGGCACGTTCATGGACGGCCTCGACGCCGAGGCGCGGGTGCTGGAGGAGCGGCTTGCCGCCCGCCGCGCCCGCCTCGCCGCGAGGGCCGCGCGCGCCGAGGGCTGAACGCGGTTGCCCGGGCCAGGCGATCAGGTCTACGCTCGAGCCTGGCCCTGTCGCCGTCCCCGGGAGCCCCGTTGAAGATCTGAGGTCGCGGACACCGTGAGCCCGCGAGGCCCCGTGCGTTCAGCCCCCGAGCTGACCCCGCGGCGGCCACGCCCTCGCGCACGACCTCGGACGTTTCCGGCGCCTTCCCGCCCGTTCTCCTCCGAATCGCCAGCCCAGGTCCGGGCCCGGTGTCTCCATGTGTCGCTGATATCCCCCTTCACGCACACCGGAGAGCCCTCATGTCCACCCTGACCACCCATGTCTCGTGCCACCGGGTGACGTTCGCCTGGCCCGATGGCACCCCTGTCCTCACCGACTTCGACCTGGCCGTCGGTCCGGGCCGCACCGGTCTTGTCGGTCTCAACGGCACGGGCAAGTCGACCCTGCTGAGGCTGGTCGCGGGCGAGCTTTCGCCCCTGTCCGGCACCGTCAGGGTCAGCGGCGAGGTGGGCCACCTCCCGCAGAACCTCGCGCTCGACGCCGCCCTGCCCGTCGACAAGGTGCTCGGCATCGCCGACACGCGCGCCGCCCTGCACGCCATCGAGGCCGGGGACCCTGACGAGGCGCACTTCGCCGTCGTCGGCGACGACTGGGACATCGAGGAGCGCACCCGCGCCACCCTCGACGAGCTCGGCCTCGCGCACATCGGCCTCGACCGCACGGTCGGCGAGGTCTCGGGTGGCGAGACGGTGCTGCTGTGCCTGGCCGCCCTGCTGCTGCGCCGCCCCGACATCCTGCTGCTCGACGAGCCGACCAACAACCTCGACCTCGACGCCAGGCGCCGCCTCCACGACGCCGTGAGCGCCTGGCAGGGCGTGCTCGTCGTCGTCAGCCACGACCGCGAGCTGCTCGAACACGTCGACCAGGTCGCCGACCTGCGCGACGGCGAGGTCCGCTGGTTCGGCGGCACGCTCTCCGCCTACGAGGAGGCCCTGGCCGTCGAGCAGGAGGCCGCCGAGCGCATGGTCCGCGTCGCCGAGGCCGATGTGCGGCGGCAGCGGCGCGAGTTGATCGAGGCGCACGACAAGCTGGCGGGGCGCGCCCGCATGGCGAGGAAGGCGTTCGAGAACAAGCGCGAGCCCAAGATCGTCATGAACGCCCGCAAGCGCTCGGCCCAGGAGTCAGGGGGCAAGCACCGCATCCTGCACGAGGAGCGGCTCGCCGGTGCCAGGGAGCGCCTGGCCGAGGCCGAGAGCGCGGTGCGCGACGACGACGAGATCCGCGTCGACCTGCCGCACACCGCCGTTCCGCCGCGCCGCCGCGTCCTCACCCTGGACGCGGTGGAGCTGCGCTACGGCGCGCGGGCCCACCTGGAGGTCCAGGGCCCCGAGCGGATCGCGCTGGTCGGGCGCAACGGCGCGGGGAAGACCACGCTGCTGCGCACCGTCGCCGGCGAGCTGGCGCCGGTCGCGGGGGAGGTGACCGCGCATGTGCCGCTGCGCTATCTGCCCCAGCGCCTCGACATCCTTAACGAGTCGCGCTCGATCCTGGACAACGTCAGGGAGCTGGCGCCCGGCGCCGACGTCCAGCGGATCAGGGCGCAGCTGGCCCGCTTCCTGTTCCGCAAGGGCCGCCCCGACCAGCGGGTGGGCACGCTGTCGGGCGGCGAGCGGTTCCGGGCGTCGCTCGCGGCGCTCATGCTGGCCGAGCCGGCGCCTCAGCTGCTGATGCTGGACGAGCCGACGAACAACCTCGACCTGAACAGCGTCCGCCAGCTCACCACCGCCCTCGAGTCCTACCGGGGCGCGCTCGTGGTCGCCAGCCACGACGTTCCGTTCCTGCGCGGGATCGGCATCACGCGCTGGCTGCGCCTCGACGGCGAACTCGCCGATGAGGAGCCGCTGTAGGCGGTTGTAGGCGGATTGCCGGGGCGGCCCGGCGATGGGCGTTCCCCTGGGGCGCGCCCCTCGCCGGGCCCCGGCTCCGGTCAGCTCATCTGGGTCGCCTGGAGCCGCGCGTACGCGCCCCCGCGCCGAAGCAGCTCGGCGTGGGTGCCGATCTCCGAGATCCGGCCGTGTTCGAGGACCACGATGCGATCGGCGCCCCGCACCGTGGAGAGCCGGTGCGCGACCACGAACACGGTCCTGCCGCGCATCAGCCGGTCCATCGCCTCCTGCACCAGCGCCTCGGAGCGCGTGTCCAGGGCGGAGGTGGCCTCGTCGAGCACCAGGATCCTCGGGTCCCTGATCAGCGCCCTGGCGATGGCGATCCGCTGCCGCTGCCCGCCGGAGAGCCGGGCGCCGCGCTCCCCGACGACCGTGTCGAGACCCCGCGGCAGCCGCTCGACGAACTCCAGGGCGTTGGCGTCCCGCAGCGCGTCGCGCACCGCCTGGGTGTCGACCTCGGTCATGCCGTAGCCGACGTTCTCCCCGATGGTGCCCTCGAACAGCACCGACTCCTGGGGCACCACCGAGAGGAAGCGCCGGTAGGTGCGCAGGTCGAGGCTGCCCATGTCGACGTTGTCCAGCAGGATCCGCCCCTTGGTGGGCCTGATGAAGCCGATCAGCAGGTTGAGCACCGTCGACTTGCCCGCCCCCGAGGCGCCCACGAGGGCGACGGTCTCCCCTGGTGGCACCGAGAGCGTGAAGTCGGTGACCGCGGCGGCCGATCCGTCGGCGTCGTAGGCGAAGCTGACCCCTTCGAAGTCGATGCGGCCCTTGACCGCGGAGACCTGCGTCTTGCCCGCGTTGACCTCCAGGTCGGGGGCCTGGAGGACCTCGCCGGCCGAACGGACCGACTCAAGGCCCTTGGTGATGATGGGCGCGAGCCCCATCATCATCGTCATCGACCCGGTCAGGGTGGTGAAGAACGTGCTCAGCATGACCACGTCCCCGGCCGTGATCGGCAGCCAGGCGTAGTAGCAGATGAGGGCGGCGCCGGAGAGGAAGCCGATGCTGATCACGTTCAGCAGGATCCAGGCGAGCGCCCCGAAGTGGCCGTTGAGCAGGTCGAGCCGTATACCCGCGGTGAGCACTTGGCGCAGCGTCCCGTCCACCCGCCCGAGCGCGGCCCGTTCCAGGCCGTGGGCGCGGGTGACCGGGATCAGGCTGGTCATCTCGCCGACGCGGGACGACAGTTGCTCGACCTGTCTGCGGAACTTCTCGTTGTGGCTGCGCAGTCTGCCGCGCAGCCTGCGGATCAGCAGCGCGGTGGCGGGGACCACCACGAGGAACGCGGGCAGCGCCGCGGGGACGCGGACCGTGATGACCGCGAGGCCGCCGACGAGGGTGATCAACGCGGCAAGCCCCGTGTCCGCGCTCTGCTGCACCGAGACCTCGATGTTCTCCACGTCCCTGATGACCTTGGTCTGCAACGCGCTGGCGCTGACCCGGGAGTGGTAGCCGATGGAGAGCTCCTGCATGCGGCGGCAGAGCGCCGACCGCAGCCCCGTGCCGGTGCGGCGGATGCTGCCGTGCATACAGCGGACATACAGGAGATGGGTTGGGTAGTTGAGCATCAGGACCACCACGAGCACGATCGTGTTGGCGCCGAGTTCGGAAATGGGCCGCTTCTCCACGACGACGTCGATGATGTTCGCCGTGACCAGGGGAAGCAGCCAGACGGGGCTGTGCTTGACGATGAACGCTAAGACGGCGACGAACAGCCGGATGCGGTCTCCGCGGAAGAGGTAGGCGAGCGTGCGGACCGGGTGTTCACCCTGGTAACGATGCTCGAGGGGGCCTTGCGGCAGAGCCATGACGACGGACTCCAACGTCCTGGGGATTCAGTCGGAATGACCTTGCCCCTGATACGCGTCGAACACTCGCCGAAATGTCGATAGGGAAAGGGTCTGCCCCTTTTGCTTCTGGTTCAGGATAATTCATATACATGGTGATAGTAGTCATGGCGGCCGTCGCGTGCGCCAAAACGAACGAATGCTTCGCTCCTTGTCGGTGCGATTTCTCATCTTGCTTGTCTTCACGTCGCATGACGAGCACACACCGGCGCTCACGCCGTCGCGGCGGTCCGCCGCGCGTTCGCAACGGTGCGCCCGTCCGCTCGGGTGACGCGTGGGTCGGGCGGCGCCCGCGGAACGCGCCGCGCGCCCGCCGGCGCAACGGGACCGCGCATCCCCGAGCCGGACCCGCCTCGGTCGTAAATCGATCAGAAATGAAACGAGTTGATCGGGGTGCGCCTCATATGTGGCGAGTTACGCTCACTGGGTCATGTCGCCGTGGCACATGCCAACACTCGATACGAGGGGGAGCCAGCGCGCAGCGAGACGATGGGAACGGGAGACCATGGAAAGTCGATCAGGCGCGGCGGCGTTTCCTGGGGCCGCCGAGGCGCCGACCCACACGGGGGTCTGGAGGTTCACCGTCGCGCCCGTCGACGTGTCGGTGCCCGAGGTGCGCCACGCAGTGCGCGACCTCATCGCGCGGCGGGGCGCGCCGCTCTCCCGCGACGCGGTCGACGGCGCGCTGCTGATCGTCTCCGAGCTGGTGACCAACGCCGTGCGGCACGCCGCGCTGCTCACCCCGCGGATCGGCGTCGAGGTCACGCTCGACGCCCACTGGCTGCGCCTGTCGGTCGAGGACGGCCACCCCTATCGCCCCAAGGCCCTGCACGCCGACCCCGATAGCCAGGGCACCGGCGGCCGCGGGCTGCTGCTCGTGCAGGCCACGGCCCTTGACGCGGGCGGCGACTGCGGCGTCGACGCGACCGCGACAGGCGGCAAGGTGGTGTGGGCCGCGCTCCCGCTCGACCGGGCCAGCTGACCCGCCCCGGTCGCCCGGCCCATTGGGCTCGCCCCCTCACCAGCCGCCCGAGGCCCCCGTCAGCTCCCTGATCGCCGGGCGCGCGGCGTCGAGCACCGTGGGGAACCAGGCGGAGAACGCCCCGTCCTCGCGCATCCGGTCAAGCTCCCGCGGGCTGACGAACGCCGTCTCCATCACCTCGGCCGGATCCGGCTTCGGCGGCGCGGTCACCAGCCCGGCGAAGAGGTGGTTGTACTCCTGCTCGACCAGACCGGAGCCCGGGTCGGGGTGGTTGTAGCGCACGGTCCCCGCCTCGCCGAGCAGCGAGGGGGCGATCCCCAGCTCCTCGGCGGTCCGCCGGGTGGCCGCCAGGAACGGCGGCTCGCCGGGGAACGGGTGGCCGCAGCACGTGTTGGACCAGACCCCCGCCGAGTGGTACTTGGCGAGCGCCCGCCGCTGGAGCAGCAGCCGCCCCGCCGTGTCGAAGAGGAAGACGGAGAAGGCCCGGTGCAGGCGCCCCGGGGCGCGGTGGGCCGCGAGCTTCTCGGACGTGCCGACCGTCGCGCCCTCCTCGTCGACCAGCTCAAGCATGACCGGGTCCGCCGCGACGGCGGTGCTGCGGGGCATGTCCACGTTTTCCCTGGCATTTCTCTCGATGTCGGTCCTTCGGTCGCGGCCAGTTGGCCGCACCGGTCCGGTCGCGGAGGCGATCCTCGTCAGGGGTGGAGCAGGCGCCAGCCATCCCAGGCCGATGCCACCATCTCACCCAACGCGCGCTCCGCTGTGAACCCCAGTCTCTCCCTGGCCAGATCGGCCGACGCCACCACGCGCGCCGGGTCGCCCGGGCGCCGCGCGGCGACCCGCGGGGTCAGCTCGGGGTGGCCCGTGACCTCGGCCACCAGCTCGGCCAGCTCGCGAACCGAGACCCCGCGGCCCGTGCCGACGTTGACGGTCAGGTCGCCGGCGGCACCCGCGGCGGGCGCCGCCAGGTGCCGCGCGGCCACCAGGTGCGCCCGCGCCAGGTCGGCGACATGGACGTAGTCGCGCACACACGTGCCGTCGGGCGTGGGGTAGTCGTCGCCGAAGATCTCGGGGCGCTCGCCCCGCGTAATCCGCTCGAAGAACATCGGGATGACATTGGCAGCCCCGGCGTCCGCGAGCTCGGGCCTTGCCGCGCCCGCGACGTTGAAGTACCGCAGGCACACCGTCGCGATGCCATGCGCCCGCCCGGCCGCCCTGACCAGCCACTCGCCCGCAAGCTTGGTCTCGCCGTAGGGGCTCACGGGCTGGCACGGCGACCGCTCGGTCACCAGGTCGGGAACGCCGCCGTCGCCGCCATCGGGCGTGCCGTAGACCGCGGCGGACGAGGAGAAGACGAAGCGCCGCACCCCCGCGGCGGCCACGGCGTCCAGCAGCACGGTCAGCCCGTGGACGTTCTCCCGGTAGTAGAGCAGCGGCTCGGCCACCGAATCCCCGACCCGCTTCTTGGCTGCCAGGTGCACGACCCCGGTCACCGCGTGCCGCGCCAGCGCCGCGTCGAGCAGCGGCCGGTCGAGCACCGAGCCGGTCACCAGCGGCACATCCGCGCCAAGGCGTGTGGCCACCCCGGTGGAGAGGTCGTCGAGCACCACGACGGACTCGCCATCGGCCCGCATCGCCTCCACGACGTGCGCCCCGATGTAACCGGCACCACCGGTGATCAACCAGGTCATGGCGGCAGCCTAACGTCTGTGCCGCACACGTCGATTGCTAGACGTAGTCGCCCGATCGCGTAGGGTCGCACTGACCGCCCGGGAGGCGCCCCGACATGAACTCCGGGTTTCCTGGTGTCAACGCCATGCTTGCCGCGCGGTGGTCATCAGATAATCTCTGCCGACGTGCAGCCGCAGAGACGGTTCTGCCCCAAGGAGTGAGTTCGCTGTCGACCGCCATTCTCACCGGCGCCCCACCCCCCGGGGCGTCCATCGAACGCGACCTGCGCGCCCTGGGCTTCACCGTGCGCGTGGCGGACGGGAACGGCGGAGTGGCGCGGGCGATCGCCGCGGTGCCGGCGGCCGAGCGCGTCGCCGTGGTCGACGCCCGTTTCACCGGGCACCTGCACAGCCTCAGGCTCGGCCTGACCGACCCGCGCTTCCCCGCCGCCGCCGTCCCCGGCGCGCTGACCGTACTGCCGGGCGCGCGGGGCGCGTTGACCGCCGCGCTCGCGCCGGGGAGCGCCGCGGGCCGCGACGGCGCCGCCATCGCCCCAGGCGGCGGCGGCCGTTCGGTCGCGGCGCCGCCCGCCACCGACTGCCTGCCCGACCGCCTGGCCGCGGGCCTGGCCGCGGCCGGCACCCCCGTCCACGCGCCCGACCTCGGCACCCTGGTCGCCACCGTGCCCACCACCGAGGCCGCCCGCGCCGAGGCCGAGGCGGCGGTGGCCGCCGTGGACGACGAGGCGGTGCGGCTGCGTTCGGCCGTGAAGTCCCGCGACGGCTTCTTCACCACGCACTTCGTCAGCCCCTACTCCCGCCACCTGGCCCGCTGGTGCGCCCGCCGCGGCCTGACGCCGAACCAGGTGACCACCGCGTCGCTGGTCACCGCCCTCATCGCCGCGGGCTGCGCCGCCACCGGCACCCGCCCCGGGATGATCGCGGCGGGCGCCCTGCTGCTCGTCTCGTTCGTGCTCGACTGCGTCGACGGCCAACTCGCCCGCTACTCGCTCCAGTTCTCCACCCTGGGCGCCTGGCTCGACGCCACGTTCGACCGGGCCAAGGAGTACGCCTTCTACGCCGGGCTCGCCCTCGGCGCCGCCCGCGGCGACGACGACGTCTGGGCCCTGGCCCTGGGCGCGATGGTTCTCCAGACCGCCCGCCACGTCGTGGACTTCGCCTTCACCTTCACCCTCCCCGCGCCGGACCCCGCCGCCCAGGGTGCGGCCCCTGGCGGCGCCACCGCGCTCTCGGGGCGCCTCGACCGCATCGCCTGGACCGTCTGGCTGCGGCGCGTGATCGTGCTGCCCATCGGCGAACGCTGGGCCCTGATCGCCGTCCTCACCGCCCTGACGACGCCCCGCGTCACGTTCACCGTGCTGCTGATCGCCTCGGGCTGCGCCGCCTGCTACACCACGGCGGGCCGCCTGCTGCGCTCCAGGAGGCTGCCGGGCGGCGGCCCCGAGGGCGCGCGGGCGCTGGCCGGTCTCGCCGACAGCGGCCCGGTCGCCGAGGCCGTCGCCCGCGTCGCGCCCCGCTCGCCGGGCGGCCCCCTCGCCGCGCCGCTGTGGGCGGCGGCCGGGACCGCGGGGCTGCTCGGCTGGCTGCTGTTCGGGCCCGACGACCGGGGCGGCTGGACCGCGGTGCTCGCCGCCGCGTGGTACGCGCTGTGCGCGGGCCTGGCGATCGCGGCGCCGCTCTCCCGCCCGTTCGACTGGCTGGTCCCGCCGCTCCTCCGCTGCGGCGAGTACCTGGCCGTCCTGATCCTCGCCGCCCGCGGCGGGGTGAACGGAGCGTTGCCCGCGGCTTTCTTTCTGGTGGCGGCTTGTGCCTACCATCACTACGACACGGTGTACCGCCTGCGAGGCGGCGCCGGGGCGCCCCCGAGGCGGCTGGTCCTGGCCACCGGCGGACACGAGGGCCGCGTCCTGGCGGTCACCGCCGCGGCCGCCCTCTGGGCGAGCGGCCAGGGCTTCACCACCGCGCTCACGGTCCTTGGCGGGGCCACGGCGCTCCTGGTCCTGGGGGAGAGCATCCGCTTCTGGGTCTCCTCCCAGGCACCGGCCGTACACGACGAAACAGGAGAACCCGCATGATCGGCCTTGTGCTGGCCGCTGGCGCCGGACGGCGCCTTCGCCCCTACACCGACACCCTGCCCAAGGCGCTGGTGCCGGTCATCTCGCCGGACGCGGCGGACAGCAGAACGGTCCTCGACCTCACCCTGGCGAACTTCGCCGAGGTCGGCCTCACCGACGCAGCCATCGTCGTGGGGTACCGCAAGGAGGCCGTCTACGAGCGGAAGGCCGACCTCGAGCGCCGCTACGGGGTCACCCTCACCCTCGTCGACAACGACAAGGCCGAGGAGTGGAACAACGCCTACTCCCTCTGGTGCGCCCGCGACATCATCCGCGAGGGCGTCATCCTGGCCAACGGCGACACGGTCCACCCGCCATCGGTCGAGAAGACCCTGCTGGCCGCCCGCGGCACCGCGCTGCCGGGGCGCGGCCGCGTCATCCTCGCCGTCGACACCGTCAAGCGGCTGGCCGACGAGGAGATGAAGGTCGTCGCCGACCCCGAGAAGGGCGTCTCGCTCATCACCAAGCTGATGGACCCCGCGAGCGCCACCGGCGAGTACATCGGCGTCACCCTCATCGAGCCCGAGGCGGCCGACGACCTGGCCGACGCCCTGCGCACCACGTGGGAGCGCGACCCCCAGCTCTACTACGAGGACGGGTACCAGGAGCTGATCCAGCGCGGCTTCCGCATCGACACCGCGCCCATCGGCGACGTCAGCTGGGTCGAGATCGACAACCACGACGACCTCGCCAGGGGACGGGAGATCGCGTGCCGGTACTGACCCGCCTCATCCCGTCCCCCGTCTCCGTCGACATCACCGCGGGCGCCCTCGACAACCTCGCGGGCGTCCTCGCCGACCAGCGCGTCTCCTCGTCGGGCCGCCTGGCCATCGCGATCAGCGGCGGCTCGGGCGCCACGCTGCGCGAACGCGTCAGCCCCGCCCTGCCAGGCGCCGACTGGTACGAGGTCGCGGGCGGCACCATCGACGCGGCCGTCCAGCTCGCCGACGCCATGCGCTCGGGCCACTACGACGCGGTCGTGGGCCTGGGCGGCGGAAAGATCATCGATGTCGCCAAGTACGCCGCCGCCCGCGTGGGCCTTCCCATGGTCGCCGTCGCCACCAACCTCTCCCACGACGGCATCTGCTCCCCCGTCTCCACCCTGGACAACGACGCGGGGCGCGGCTCCTACGGCGTGCCCACGCCCATCGCGCTGGTCATCGACCTCGACGTGATCCGCCACGCCCCCCTGCGCTACGTCCGCTCCGGCATCGGCGACGCCGTCTCCAACATCTCGGCCATCGCCGACTGGGAGCTGTCCCACAGGGAGACCGGCGAGCAGATCGACGGGCTCGCCGCCGCCATGGCCAGGCAGGCGGGCGAGGCCGTGCTGCGCCACCCCGGCGGCTGCGCGGACGACGCGTTCCTGACCGTCCTCTCGGAGGCGCTCGTGCTCTCCGGCATCGCCATGTCGATCGCGGGCCACACCAGGCCCTCCTCGGGCGCCTGCCACGAGATCTCCCACGCGCTCGACCTGCTCTACCCCAAGCGTTCGGCCCCACACGGCGAACAGGTGGGCCTGGGCGCCGCGTTCGCCATGCACCTGCGCGGGCAGCAGGACGGCTGCGGGCTGATCGTCGAGACGCTGCGGCGCCACGGCCTGCCCGTGCTGCCCGACGACATCGGCTTCTCCGCCGACGAGTTCGTGACGGCCGTCGCCTTCGCCCCGCGCACCAGGCCGGGGCGCTACACCATCCTCGAACACCTCGACCTGACCACCGACCAGATCAGGGACTCTTACGCCGACTATGTCAAAACCATCGGTAGCTGAACTCAGGCCGGTCGTGCACCCCGAAGGGGTCAAGGACCGGCGCAGCGGTGAGCACTGGGCCGGGCGCCTGTACATGCGGGAGATCTCCCTGCGCTGGACCAGGCACCTGGTGGCCACCAGGGTCACCCCCAACCAGCTCACCTATCTGATGGTTCTCACCGGCGTCGCCGCGGGCGCGGCGCTGCTGATCCCAGGGCTCGCCGGGGCGCTCGCGGGCGCGCTCCTCATCCAGCTGTACCTGCTCCTCGACTGCGTGGACGGCGAGGTCGCCCGCTGGCGGGGACAGACCTCCATCACCGGCGTCTACCTCGACCGCGTCGGCCACTACCTGGCCGAGGCCGCGCTGCTGACCGGCTTCGGGCTGCGCGCGGCCGACGTCTTCGCGGTCGACGAGCCCGCGCCGAACTGGCTGTGGGCGTTCCTCGGGACGCTCGCCGCGCTCGGCGCGATCCTGATCAAGGCCGAGACGGACCTGGTGGACGTCGCCCGCTCGCGCGGTGGCCTGCCCGCGGCCAGGGAGGAGTCGGCCACCCCGCGCTCCTCGGGGCTCGCGGTGGCCCGCAGGGCGGCGGCCGCGCTCAAGTTCCACCGGCTGGTCGGCGGCGTCGAGGCGTCCCTGCTGATCCTCTTCGTGGCCGTCCTCGACCTGATCCAGGGCGAGCTGTTCTTCACCCGCCTCGGCGTGGCCCTCCTGGCAGCCGTGGCGCTGGTGCAGACCCTTCTGCACCTGGTGTCCGTACTGGCGTCCAGCAGGCTGAGGTGACCGTGGTGGGTACGGCGCAGCTGCGAGTGGGAGCGGTCATCCTCACCATGGGTGACCGGCCCGACGAACTGCGGGCGCTGCTGCGCTCCGTGGCCGCGCAGGAAGGCGCGCCGATCGAGGTCGTCGTCGTGGGCAACGGCGCCTCCCTGCCCGATCTCCCGCCCGGCGTCCGCAGCCTCGAACTGCCGCACAACCTCGGCATCCCCGGCGGCCGCAACGTCGGCATCGAGGCGTTCGGCCCCGCGGGCGGCGACGTCGACGTCCTGCTGTTCCTCGACGACGACGGGCTGCTGCCCGACACCGGCACGGCCGAGCTGGTCCGCGCGGCCTTCGACGCCGACCCCCAGCTCGGCATCGTCAGCTTCCGCATCAGCGACCCCCAGGACGGCTCCACACAGCGCCGCCACGTGCCCAGGCTGCGCGCGTCCGACCCGTTGCGCTCCTCGCGCGTGACGACGTTCCTCGGCGGCGCCAACGCCGTGCGCACCCAGGTCTTCAAGCAGGTGGGGGGACTTCCGGACAACTTCTTCTACGCCCACGAGGAGACCGACCTCGCCTGGCGCGCCCTGGACGCGGGCTGGAGCATCGACTACCGGGCCGACCTCGTGCTGCACCACCCGGCCACCGCGCCGTCCCGGCACGCCGTCTACCACCGCATGGTGGCGAGAAACCGGGTGTGGCTGGCACGCCGCAACCTGCCGCTGCCCCTCATCCCCGTCTATCTGCTGGACTGGCTGCTGCTGACCGTGCTGCGCAGGCCGTCGCGGGCGGCGCTGCGGGCGTGGTTCGGGGGCTTCGTCGAGGGCTGGCGGACGCCGTGCGGTCCCCGCAGACCCATGAGGTGGCGTACGGTGTGGCGCCTGACCCGGCTGGGGCGACCTCCTGTCATCTGACAAGCTCGGGTCTGAGACGATCCAGATGCCGCCGCGTAGCGGCAACTTCCCGCTTGTGCCCTGTGAGGACGAGAGTTCAAGGTGAGTGAGACCACGCACGACAGTGCGCCCCCCCGTGATGTTCCGCTGGCCGAGCTCGCGGCCCGTCACGGTCTGTCCGTCAGTGGTGCCCGGCCTTCCCTGCCGCAGTATGTGCGGCAGTTGTGGGGGCGCAGGCACTTCATAGTCGCCTTCTCCCAGGCGAAGCTGACCGCGCAGTACAGCCAGGCCAAACTCGGCCAGCTGTGGCAGGTGGCCACCCCCCTGCTGAACGCGCTGGTCTACTTCCTGATCTTCGGCATCCTGCTCCAGGGGCGCGGGGGCATGGACAACAGCGAGTACATCCCGTTCCTGGTGACCGGGGTCTTTGTCTTCACCTTCACCCAGGCGTCGGTGCTCGCGGGCGTGAAGTCGATCTCGGGCAACCTCGGGCTGGTGCGGGCGCTGCACTTCCCCAGGGCGTCGCTGCCGATCTCGTTCTCCCTCCAGCAGCTCCAGCAGCTGCTCTTCTCGATGGTCATCCTGCTGGTCATCACGGTGTCCTTCGGGCACATGCCGTCGTTCGCGTGGCTCCTCGTGGTGCCCGTGCTCGCGCTCCAGTTCGTCTTCAACGCCGGGCTCGCCATGATCATGGCCCGCCTGGGCAGCAGCACGCCCGACCTGGCGCAGCTCATGCCGTTCATCCTGCGCACGTGGATGTACGCGTCGGGCGTGATGTTCCCGCTGCGCCACATGGTCGAGACGCGGGCGAACTGGCCGAGTTGGACCGCCGACGTGCTCGCCGCCAACCCCGCCGCGGTCTACATGGACCTGGTGCGTTACGCGCTGATCGACGGCGACTACCGCGACACGATCCCGGCCGCGACGGGGCTGTACGCTCTGGGCTGGGCCCTGGTCGTGGGGATCGGCGGGTTCCTGTACTTCTGGAAGGCGGAGGAGCGGTACGGCCGTGGCTGAGCGCAACAATCCCGCCGTCGTCGTGGACGACGGACGCATCCCGACGGTCATCGCCGACGACCTCCACATCGTCTACCGCGTGCACGGCGGCGGCGGGCGCGGCGCCGCGACCGCGGCCCTGCGCCGCATGATCCGCCGCCAGCCCAGCGGCCGGGTCCGCGAGGTGCACGCCGTGCGCGGCGTCAGCTTCGTCGCCTACCACGGCGAGGCGATCGGCCTCATCGGCACCAACGGCTCGGGCAAGTCCACGCTGCTGCGCGCCATCGCGGGGCTGCTGCCCGCCGAGCGCGGCCGGGTCTACACCGACGGCCAGCCCTCGCTCCTGGGCGTCAACGCCGCGCTGATGAACGACCTCACGGGCGAGCGCAACGTCATACTCGGCGGCCTGGCCATGGGCATGACCCGCGAGCAGATCAAGCAGCGCTACCAGAGCATCGTCGACTTCTCGGGCATCAACGAGAAGGGCGACTTCATAAGCCTCCCGATGCGCACCTACTCGTCGGGCATGGGCGCCAGGCTCAGGTTCTCGATCGCCGTCGCCAAGGACCACGACGTCCTGATGATCGACGAGGCGCTGGCCACGGGCGACAAGAAGTTCCAGAAGCGCTCCGAGGCCAGGATCCGCGAGCTGCGCGCCGAGGCGGGCACCGTCTTCCTCGTCTCCCACAACAACAAGTCGATCAGGGACACCTGCGACCGCGTGCTGTGGCTGGAGAAGGGCGAGTTGGTCATGGACGGGCCCACCGAGCAGGTCCTCAAGGCGTACGAGGAGGAGACCGGCAAGTAGGCCGCGGCGGATGTGCCCGCCCCGGGGAAGCGGTCGGCCGCGAGGTGGCCGATCCGGGGCGGGAGTTGTCCGACTATAGGGTGGCAGGGTGACCATGACGGCAAACACCACCGCGGGCCGCCCGTGCTGACCGGCGCGGCCCCGCCCGCCTCCGAGGCCGTGCTCGCCAAGGCCGCCCACGAGAACTTCCCCGTGGCCCCCCGCTTCCTGCCCCGCGCCTGGCGCGACGACCTGATGGCCGTCTACGGCTTCGCCCGCCTCGTCGACGACATCGGCGACGGCGATCTGGCCCCCGGCGGCGCCGACGCCGCCCTGCTCGGCATCGCCCCCGGCGACCCGAGCGCCGAAGACCGGCTGGTCCTGCTCGACGCCCTGGAGGCCGACCTCCACCGCGTGTTCGCCTCCGCCCGCGGCTCCACGCCGCCCAGCCACCCCCTGATGCGCGGGCTGATCCCCGCGGTGCGCAGGGGCGGCCTCACGCCCGCGCCGTTCCAGGACCTCATCGAGGCCAACCGCCTCGACCAGCGCAAGCGCCGCTACGCCACCTCTGACGAGCTGCTCGGCTACTGCGAGCTCTCGGCCAACCCCGTGGGGCGTCTCGTCCTGGCCGTCACCGGCACCGCGAGCCCCGAGCGCGCGCGCCGCTCCGACGCCGTGTGCACCGCGCTCCAGCTCATCGAGCACCTCCAGGACGTCGCCGAGGACCTGCGCAGGGACCGGATCTACCTCCCGGCCGACGCGATGGCCCGCTTCCGCGTCACCGAGGACGACCTGGCCGCGCCGACCGCCAACGCGTCCGTGCGCACCCTGGTGGCCTGGCTCAACGATCGGGCACGTAGGCTGCTCGACGAGGGCGCGCCCCTGATGTCCGGCGTGTCCGGGCGGCTGCGGCTGCTGCTCGCCGGGTTCATCGGCGGCGGCAGGGCGGCGGCCCAGGCCATCGCCGACGCCCGGTACGACGTGCTGGCGGGGCCGCCCACCGCGTCACGGAGCGGACTGCTCCGCGCGATGGCCACCACACTGCGCAGAGGATCGTGAGCTTCGAGCCCGTGAGTACCAGCACAGCCCCGTCCCCCTCCGTGGTCGCCGCCTACCACTACTGCGTGGTCGTCGCCGGTCAGCACGCCAAGAACTTCAGCTATGGCGCGCGGCTGGTCCCCGCGCCCAAGCGGCGGGCGCTGTCCGCGCTGTACGCGTTCGCCAGGCGCGTCGATGACATCGGCGACGGCGGGCTGCCGCCCGACGTCAAGACGGCCAGGCTGGCCGAGGCGAGGGCGCTGGTGGGGCGGGTGCGTGACGGCGCGGTCGACGAGGACGACACCGACCCGGTGGCCGTCGCCCTGGCCGACGCCGTCCGCCGCTACCCCATCCCGTTCGAAGGGCTTGACGAGCTGATCGACGGCGTTCTGATGGATGTGGAGGGCCGGACGTACGAGACATGGGACGAGCTGCGGGACTACTGCCGCTGCGTCGCGGGCGCGATCGGGCGGCTCACGCTCGGCGTCTTCGGCGTGCGCCCCGGCGTGCCCGACGCCGATCGCGCCCCCTCGTTCGCCAACACGCTCGGCCTCGCGCTCCAGTTGATCAACATCCTCCGCGACATCCGCGAGGACGCCGAGGGCGGCCGGGTGTATCTGCCAGCCGAGGACCTGCGGAAGTTCGGCTGCCCCGAGAACACCGGCATCGTCACGCCGGGCGCGCTGGCCGACTTCGACGGCTTGGTGCGCTTCGAGGAGCGGCGGGCGCGCGAGCTGTTCGCGGAGGGGCTGCGGCTGCTGCCGCTGCTCGACCGCCGCTCTGGCGCCTGCGTGTCCGCCATGGCGGGCATCTACCACCGCCTGCTCGACCGCATCGCGGCCAACCCCGTGGCCGTGCTGCGCGGGCGGGTGAGCCTGCCCGGCACCCAGAAGGTGCTGGTCGCCGTCCGGGGCCTGACCGGCATCGAGGCCCGCAGGGCCGCGGCGCGGCGGCCGGGCCCTTGAGCGCGAGCGCCGGGGGCGCAGGGGCCCGCACGGTGGTCGTGGGGGGCGGCCTCGCCGGGACGACCGCCGCCCTCGCGCTCGCCGACCGCGGCGCCCGCGTCACCCTGATCGAGGCCAGGCCCAGGCTCGGCGGCCTGGCGTTCTCCTTCCGCCGCGACTCCCCGGTGGGCGAGCTGACCGTGGACAACGGCCAGCACGTGTATCTGCGCTGCTGCACCGCCTACGCGGGCTTTCTGCGCCGCCTCGGCGCCACGGCGCTGGCCCCGCTGCAACGCCGACTCGACGTCCCCGTGCTGGACGCGGGGCGCGGCCGGGCGGGCCGGATCCGCCGCAACGGGCTGCCCGCGCCCCTGCACCTGGCGGCCAGCCTGGCCCGTTACCCCCATCTGTCGCCGGGCGAGCGCGCCGCCGCGGCCCGCGCCACGCTCGCGCTGCGCCACCTCGACCCCGCCGACCCCGCGCTCGACGGCCAGGACTTCGGCGGCTGGCTGCGCGCCAGGGGCCAGAGCGAGCGCGCCATCGCCGCCCTGTGGGACCTCATCGGCGTCGCCACCCTCAACGCCAGGGCGGGCGACGTCTCGCTCGCGCTGGCCGCCATGGTGTTCCGCACGGGCCTGCTGACGGCCCCTGGCGCCGCCGACCTCGGCATCCCGCGCGTTCCGCTGGGCGAGCTGCACGACACGCACGCCCGCGCCGCCCTCGACCGCTCCGGGGTCACCACCCTGCTCGCCACCAAGGCCCGCGCGCTGCGCCGCGGCGAGGGCGGCGGGTGGCTCGTCGACGTCGCGGCACGGGGCGAACGGCGCGCGCTGGCCGCCGAATCGGTCGTGCTCGCCGTGCCGCACGACGCGGCGCACGGGCTGCTGCCCCCGGGGGCGCTCGACGATCCCGACCGGCTGCTCGGCATCGGCACCGCGCCCATCCTCAACGTCCATGTGGTCTACGACCGCCAGGTGATGCGCGTTCCGTTCGTCGCGGCGCTCGGCGGCCCCGTGCAGTGGATCTTCGACCGCACGGGCCCCGCGCGGCTCGTCGGCGCTCCCGGGAGCCCTCCCGGGCAGTATCTGGCACTGTCCCAGTCGGCGGCTCACGACGAGATCGACCGGCCGGTGGACGCGCTGCGCGAGCGGTATCTGCCGGAGCTGGCCAGGCTGCTGCCGCGGGCGGCGGGCGCGCGGGTGCGCGACTTCTTCGTCACCCGGGAGCGCACGGCGACGTTCGCGCCCGCGCCGGGCGTCGGGCGGCTGCGGCCGGAGACCCGCACGCGCCTCCCCGGCGTGTACCTGGCCGGCGCGTGGACCGCGACCGGGTGGCCCGCCACGATGGAGGGCGCGGTGCGCAGCGGCCTCGCCGCGGCTCGGGCGGTCGCGGGCGGGGCGGCCTGGCCCCACAGAGGGCCCGGGTCCCACGCGACGGCCGGGTCCCACGGAACGGCCGGGTCCCACGGAACGGATGGAGGAGAGAGCGTGTGAACCAGGCAGACAATCCCCCCGACGGTGGCGTTCCCGCGCTGCTCGACCGCTGCCGGGCGCTGACCGCCCCGGCGCTCAGGGACGCCGTCGGGCTGCTCGCCCCGCCGATGAACACGGTGGCGGCCTACCACTTCGGCTGGATCGACGCCGAGGGGCGGCCCTCGGACAGCGGCAGCGGCAAGGCGATCAGACCCGCGCTCGCGCTGCTCTCGGCCGAGGCGGCGGGCGTTCAGGCCGAGGTGGGGGTGCCGGGGGCGGTCGCCGTCGAGCTGGTGCACAACTTCTCCCTGCTCCACGACGACCTGATGGACGGCGACGAGCAGCGCAGGCACCGCGACACCGTGTGGAAGGTGCACGGACCCGCCCAGGCGATCCTGGTGGGCGACGCGCTGTTCGCGCTGGCCAACGAGCTGCTTCTGGGGGCGGGTTCGCGGCGGGCGGGGGACGCCGCGCGCCGGCTCGCGGTGGCCAGCCGCAGGCTCGTGGACGGGCAGGCGCAGGACATCGCGTTCGAGCACAGGGAGCGGGTCGGCGTCGATGAGTGCCTGGAGATGGAGGGCAACAAGACGGGCGCCCTGCTCGCGTGTGCCGCCTCCATCGGCGCGGTTCTCGGGGACGCGGACGACGCGCTCGCCGACGCGCTCGAGACCTATGGCCAGCACCTGGGCCTGGCGTTCCAGGCGGTGGACGACCTGCTCGGCATCTGGGGCGACCCGCGGTCGACCGGCAAGCTGGCGTGGAGCGATCTGCGGCAGCGCAAGAAGTCGCTGCCCGTGGTGGCCGCGCTCGGCGCCGAGGGGAGCGCGGCCGAGCGCCTTACGGCCCTGATGACGGCCGACACCAAGAAGTCGCAGCAGGAGTTCGAGGAATTCGACGAGGCGGAGTTCGCCGTCAGGGCCGCGTTGATCGAGGAGGCGGGCGGCCGGTCCTGGACCGAGGCCGAGGCCAGGCGCCAGTACGACGTGGCGGTGGCCGCCCTCGGCCGCGTCCCCATGCCGACCGAGGTCCGCGAACGCCTGACCGCGCTCGCCGACTTCGTGGTGATCCGCCAGAGGTAGGCGGCGCGTCGGCCGCCCGGGAGCGGCCTCGGGCGGCCACCGGCCGTCGCGGCGACTCAGGAGTCCACGAGCAGCCGGTCGCTCAGCCGCGCGCGGTCCTCACGGGTCAGGCCAAGGGCGTCGGCGAGATACGCCTGGGTGCCGCCCCAGCCCTCGTCGATGTGGTCGAACGCCGCCTGGAGGTATTCCGCCCTCGCGTCGAACGCCGGCGCGAGCAGCCGCGTGATCTCGTCGGCGACCCCCGCGTCCCAGCCATCGGCGCCGGGGCCGCGCCGCACGGGGTAGCGGCGGTGGGGGGCGTTGGACTCCAGGTAGTCGGCCAGGATCACCTCACGTGACACGCCGAGCGCGAGCAGCACCACGGCGATGGTCAGCCCTGCCCTGTCCTTGCCCGCCGAGCAGTGCAGCAGCGCGGGCAGCCCGTCGCGGCTGAGGATCTTCAGTACCCGCCCGTGCTCGGCGGTCCTGGCCCGGACCATCGTCCGGTACATCGCGACCATCCGGGCCTCGCCCCGCCCGTCGGTCAGCTCGGCGCGCAGCTCCACGACGCTGCCCTCGCGCACCAGCGCCCAGAACGCCGCGCCGTCGTCGGGCTCGGTGAGCGGCAGGCTGATGTGGCGCGCGCCCGCGATGACGACATCGGGGCCCTCGAGGGCCTCGTCGGCGGCGTTCCTGAAGTCGAAGACGGTGCGCAGCCCGAGCCCTTCGATGAACGCGCGGTCCTCGGCCGTCGCGTGCGCCAGATGGCCGCTGCGGAACAGCAGCCCGCCGCGCACCGTGCGCCCGTCCGCGGTGGGCAGCCCGCCCAGGTCGCGGAAGTTCCGCACTCCGGTCAGTGAGGGTTCATCGGTCCGCCGCTCCGTCACGGGCTCTCCTTCCCACAGGGGCGCCGGACATCCGCGTACCGGCCCGAGGCCGACCCTATGACATGACCGGCCGCCTCGACGGGCGGCAACCCATGACGCTCCGCAGGCAGTTGGCGCGATTCCGTCGACCGTCCGCGCGCTCGGGTGTGACGCCCGGCACGTGACGCGCGCCACATACGAGGGGCGATAGGAGGGGCGTCCGCGCCCCCGTCGGGCCCCGTGGCGAGTGGTCGCGCCGGGGGGCGTGGGCTACGGCGCGGGGCCGTAGATCACGCCCTTGTGCCCCCGCTCGCCAGCGACTACACATGGCAAATGTCAGCACATTGTGTTATCAGACCACTTTTGAGAGGTGGGCGTTCATGTCCGCGCATCGTTTCGGTGTCCCTAATTCCCTTAAGGCCCGCAGTTCCCTCAAGGCCCGCGGTCCCCTCAAGGCCCGCGGTCCCCTCAACGCCCGCAAGGTCTCGCTCGCCGGTATCGCCACCGCCGGTGCCGCCGCGGTGGCCGTCTCGCTCGTCCCCGGCGACGCCTCGGCCGCCCCCGCGACCGCCGAGCGCGTGGCCTCCGCCACCGCCGCCCCGGCCGCGTTCAGCGCCGACAGCCGGACCGGCACGCCCAGGGCGCCCGATCAGGGCGCGCCGGGTCAGCGCGCGCCCGACAAGCCCGCGGCCGACAAGCCCGAAAGCAAGGGTGAAAGCAAGGGCGACGCCAAGCCCGAGACCTACGAGAACAACCTCGACGGCTGGATCCGCGAGGCCCTGTCCATCATGGACAAGAACGACATCCCCGGCAGCTACGACGGCATCCACCGGAACGTGATGCGCGAGTCGAGCGGTGACCCGAACGCGATCAACACGTGGGACGTCAACGCCCAGAACGGCATCCCCTCCAAGGGCCTGCTCCAGGTCATCGACCCGACCTTCGACGCCTACCACGTCAAGGGCACGGAGAAGGACCTGTACGACCCGGTGGCCAACATCGTGGCGGCCTGCAACTACGCGGCCGACCGCTATGGCTCGATGGACAACGTCGACAGCGCGTACTGACCGGCGCCATCCACCCCGGTCCACCCCGGTCCACCCCGGTCCGCCCTCGTCCGCCCCGATCCCTCCGATGCCGCCCTCGCGCCCCGGGCCCACGCCAGGGGCGCGTTCCCGTGCCTCCCGCGCTTGGGCGCGTCAGGCCCGCGCTTGGGCGCGCTCTCGCGGGGGCCGCGCGGCGTTCACAGGCCGAGCATCGGGGCCGCGGCCCGGCAGCGCCCCGGGTGGGTCAGCACGTCCACGGTGTCCACCGCCTAGTCGATCGCCCCCGGCAGCCGCCCCACCGAGCCGTCGGCCCGCCGCCCCAGCCGGTCCACCAGCGCCCCCACCCCGGGATCCGTGATCCGGGCCACCAGCGCCTCGGTGAACCGCTCCCCGGCGAGCACCCTGATATCGCGCGCGTGGAAGCGCCGCGGCCCAGGGTCCAACTCCTCGGCGAGGCCGAGGCGGTTTGTCGCCGCGGCCAGCTCGCTCGCGGCCCGGCACACCGCGGCCTCCCGTTCGCGCCAGGCCCCCGCCCGTAGCGCCGCGTCCAGGTGCGGCCCCACGCGCGGGGCCAGCGGCAGGCGCGCGAACGCCGTCCCTAGCCACTTGCCGTACGGCGCCCAGCGGCGTTCGACCAGGAACGCGAGCCGCACCAGGTCGCGCGCCACGCGCGCCGCCACCACCGCGCTGCCGAGCTCGTCGCCGCGGCTCCCGGCGCGCCCGATGAACGCCTCCTCCTGCGACACCCGCAGCCACGCCGCCGCCAGCACATAGCGCCACACATCCGCCGGATACCAGCGCAGCGCCGCGCGCCGCCGCGCCAGCTCACCCGCGGGATCGTGGAACACCGGCCCCTCGACCATCGTGGCAAGCCGCTGGGTGGGCGTGAGCAGCCAGTCCGCCAGCCCCATCCCCGCCGCGGGGTCGACGCCGAGCCGCGCGGTGAAGAACGCGGGGGCCGTGGCCACCTCGACCGCGTGATCGCCCCCGGCGAACCGCACGCGGAACCCCTCGAACGCCTCGGGCAGCGCGCCAAGCGCCGCCCGCGCCGCGTCCGCGTCCCCCGGCGAGCCGACGAGCACCTGCACCCGCGGGCCGAAGTCGTGGTCGGGGGACACCCCGTCGTCGAACCCCAGCACCTCGGAGCCGTCGCCGAGCAGGGCCGCCGCGTGCGGGACGTCCCCGAGCAGCGGCCTCACCTCGCGCGCGTAGAACTCCCCAGCAAGATCACGGCCGTTCACGCCCTCCATGCTAAGAACCACGCCGGAAACGGCCGCAACCGCTTCTCCGCCGCGGCGGGCCCGGCGCGTGTGGTGGGATGGCGGCATGGCTCAGGTGCTCTACCTCCTCGGCAGCGCGGCCCCTCCCGTGCTCGACGTCGGCCGCGCGGTGCGGGCCGCCACGGAGCGTGGCTGGGAGGTGTGCGTCGGGCTGACGCCGACGGCCGCGTCGTGGTTCGGCGACCGGCTGCCCGAGCTCGCCGAGCTGACAGGCCGCCCCGTCCGCGTCGGTCACCGCACGCCCGGCGCGGCCGACGACTGGCCCCCGGCGACCGTGGCCGCCGTGGTGCCCGCGACCCTGAACACCGTCAACACCATCGCCCTCGGCCTCACCCCCTCGTGGGTCGCGGCCTACGCGTGCGAGGCCATCGGGAAGCGCTGGCCGCTGCTGGTGATGCCGTGCGTGAACGCCGCCTACGCCACGCATCCGCAGTTCGGCCGCTCGGTCGCCACGCTGCGCGACGCGGGCGTGCGCGTGCTCCTCGGCGCGCCCGACGGCTTTGTCCCGCTGCCCCCGGGCCAGGCGAGCCCCGACGCCTACCCGTGGCACCTGGCGCTGCGCGCCGCGGGGGTGTGAGCGTCAGTCGCGCGGCGGCGAGCAGCGGCGTTCGGCCTCGCACACGTGGCCGCTGCCCCGGCAGTGCCAGCAGGCGTGCGGCGCCGCCAGACCCATGGGCCGCCCGGCGCGCGGGACGTACAGCGTCTCGCGGAACTCGATCGTCTGCCCCCCGCATGCCTGACACTGCCGATGCGGCCCGGGGCACTCGGCCTCCCCTGCGTCGTCCATCCCCGACAGGTACCACACCCGCGGGATCGGCGCGTCGAGGTCGCCGTGGTGGCGCGGGGTGGCATCGGCGGGCCGGTCAAGGGGCGCTCCTGCCCGGCGTCCGCGATTGACGCGGGGCGGCGGGGCTCGTTACCCTGCATCTAGGTTTGCTTTGAAAGCAAAGATGAAGGGGCTGTCCATGGAAGCCGGTCAGGAAGCCGGTGAGCGCATCGCCGCCCGGGCCGCGGGGGAGCAGCTGCTCGCGGGCCACCGTGAGCTACGGGCCCAGCTCGCCGGGATCAGGGCCGCCCTCGCGGACGGGGGCGCAAGCCCGCCCGACCCGCGCGCCGCCCGCGCGAGCCTCGCGCTCCCCGACCAGCTGCGGCTGCGCTGCCTCACCTACTGCGCGGGGCTGCATCACCACCACTCCAAGGAGAACGGCGCGTTCGCGGTCTTCGAGCGCCGCTTCCCCGAACTCGCCCCTGTCATCGAGCGGTTGCGCGCGGAGCACCAGCGCGTGTACGCGGCGCTCGACCGGCTCACGGCGCTCCTCGAATCGGAGGAGGGAGGCGATCTGCCGCGGGTGCGCGAGGAGTTGGAGCGCACCGTCGACGGGCTCGAAGCCCACTTCGCCTACGAGGAGGAGCACCTGCTGCCCACGCTCGGCGTGCCCCGCCCGGCCACGCCCCGCTGACCGCGCCCCATCGAGCTGCCCCACCGAGCAGAGGAAACGCCCATGCCCCCCGAACAGACCCCCCAGCAGACCCCCAGCAGACCCCGCCGTTCGACCCCGCGCCCACCAGCCCGGCCGAAGACGCCCCCGGCGCCTACAACCTCCCGGTGATCAGGCAGTTCCGCGAGAACGGCGGCAGGGTGGGACCGCCGTTCGAGGGCGCCCCGCTCATCCTCATCACGACCGTGGGCGCCAGGAGCGGGCGGCCCCGCACCGTGCCCACCCTGTCGTTCCGGCTGGACGACGGGAACCTCCTGATCATCGGCAGCAACGGCGGCGCCGACACCGACCCCGCCTGGTATCACAACCTCATCAAGGACCCGAGGATGACGGTGGAGACGGGCCAGGAGACCTACGCCGCCCTCGGGCGCCTCGTCCCCACCGGGAGCCGGGAGCGCGACCGCCTCTTCGCGCGGGCCGCCGCCGAGGTCGAGGCGTTCGCCGACTACCAGTCGATGACCCGCCGCACGCTGCCCGTCGTCATCGTCGAACGGCGCCCCGGCTGAGACCGCCGCCCCGGGGAGCGCGGCGGCGCGGAGGGCGCGGGGGCCCGAACTCCGCGCGCACCGCCTCCACCACGCGCGGAACGTGCCGCAGATAGGCGGCGCTGTCCCAGTCCTCCACGGCGGGCAGCGGGCGCTGGTCGAGGCGCGCGGAACTGCGCGGCCAGCTCGCGCTCGGACGGCAGCTTCGTCCCGACCGCGATCTCCCCTGACCTGATCTCGTGCCCGGGCTGGCGTGCGATGCGCTCGGTGAGCAGTCCTCGCTGGGACGAAGGAACGGCGCGGCCCTGCGGTGACGAAGGCGGGGCGGGCATGTGAGGGGGCTTAGCAGCGCCCTCCGTCACCCCCGCCCGACCGTTCAACCGCCCGACCGCCCGACCGCCCGACCGCCCGACCGTTCAAACGGTTGGCCGCGCGCGGGCGCCGCCCCTTAGAGTGCCGGTCATGGCCTGTCGCATTTCCGAGCTCGTGATCGACTGCCGCGACCCTCGGCGGCTGGCGGCGTTCTGGTGCCAGGTGCTCGACTTCGTCGTGCTCGGCACCGAGGACGATGGCGCGGTGGAGATCGGCCCGAGGGAGGGCTTCGGCGGGTTGCAGCCGACCCTGGTCTTCAGCCCCTCGACCGAGCCCAGGTCCGGCAAGCTGCCGCTGCACATCGACGTCAACGTCACCGACCGCGACCAGGACGCCGAGCTCGAACGCCTGCTGGCGCTCGGGGCCCGCCCCGCCGACGTCGGCCAGACCGGCGAGGAGTCCTGGCACTGCCTGGCCGACCCCGAGGGCAACGAATTCTGCCTTCTGCGGGCCCGCCTGCCCGCCTGAGCTGAGTGCCGACGGCCATGCGTGCGGAATGGGAGCCTGTGGCGGCGGGGGAGTCGGGGGCCCGCGTCCTGCGCTCGGCCGACGGCTCGCGCTATGCCAAGTGCGTTCCCGCCGAGGCAACGCCCGCGCTTGAGGCGGAGCGTGACCGCGTCGGCTGGCTCGGCGCCCAGGGGATCCCCGCGCCGCGCGTCCTCGACTGGCACGCCGACGCCGCGGGCGCCCGCCTGGTGACCAGCGCGGTCGAGGGCGTCCCCGCCGACCGCCTCACGGCGCCCGAGCTGTGGGCGGCGTGGGAGCCGATCGCGGACGCCGTGCGTCGCCTGCACGAACTGCCCGTGCGGCGCTGCCCGTTCGGCCGCGGCCTCGCCGGGATGTTCGCCCTGGCGCGCGACGTCGTCGCGCGGGGCGCGGTCAACCCCGACTTCCTCCCCGAGGAGCAGCGGCACACGCCCCCCGACGCGCTGCTTGCCCGCCTCGCCCCCCAGCTCGAACGCCGCCTGGCCCAGGAGGCCGCCGAGGCCGTCGTGTGCCATGGGGACCTGTGCCTGCCGAACATCGTCCTCGACCCCGAGACCCGTGAGGTGGCGGGCTTCATCGACCTGGGCCGCCTCGGCAGGGCCGACCCGTACGCGGACATCGCGCTCCTGCTCGCCAACGCGCGCGAGACCTGGCCCGACGCGGACCGGGCGAGAGCGGCGGACGAGGCGTTCGCCCGCCGCCGCGGCACCGCGCTCGACTCCGAACGCCAGCGCTTCTACCTGCACCTGGACCCGCTCACCTGGGGCTGAACGGGACGTCGGCACCGCCCGCTGGGCCTCAAGGCGCCGGTCGTGGGTCCATGGACGCGGCTTGCGCGGTGGATCGAAAGTCATCAATACAGAGTCATGTCGAAACAGGAGTTCGTGGTGCTCGGTCAGGGCGTGGACGGCTCGTGCCGCCCGGGTTGTCCGCAGCGCCGCTCGGCGAGGACCGGGCGGGGGAGCTGGCGAAGGTGTTCAAGGCGCTGGGCGATCCGGTGCGGCTGCGGCTGCGGCTGCTGTCGCTGATCGCCTCGCGGCAGGGCGGCGAGGTGTGCGTGTGCGAGCTGACGCCCGCGTTCGACGTGTCCCAGCCGACGATCTCGCACCATCTGAAGCGGCTGCGCCAGGCCGGGCTGATCGACGGCGAGCGGCGCGGGACCTGGGTCTACTACCGCGTGCTGCCCGAGGCGTTGGAGGGGCTGGCGGCCGTGCCGCGGCCGCGGGCCGCCGGGGCTGAGGCATGAGCGTCGTCCAGGCACCGCCGCCCGCCGCCCGCCGCCCGCCGCGCCGCCGAGCCCGCCGCCTCGCCCGTCGCCGTCCCCTGAACCCCGCCGCCGGTGCCCGCGGACACCAGGCGCTGCCTGGTCCCGTGGCGCGGCGGGTTCTTGAAGCTGGGGACCACGGCCGCGGTGGAAGAGGCAGGGCTCTGTCCCCGGACATCGTCGCGCGATGCCCGCCACTGCTTCTCCTCGCCGTAAACGGAGACGGTCCGCTGCACCGCCACCAGGCCGTCGGACGACCGGAGGTCCAGGCGGTTCAACGTGGCGATGATCTGGGAGTAGAGGAACTCCCGTGAGACGCCGCACAGCGGGTCGCCGACGATCCGCAGCGCCACGAGGAGGTTCACCACATGCGTCGCCCTGTCGTCGAGCGATGCGGTCCGCGCCTCGTCCACGCAGGCGTGGAACAGAGCGTAGGGGTCCATGAGCTGCCGCTCCCCGGGGCCGAGGGGCGCCTGTGCCGTGCTGTGCACCAGGTCGAGCCCGTCCTGTACCGCCATCGTCGGCAGCAGCGCGGCCAGCTCGGACGCCACTCCGGCCAGGTCGTCCATCGCCAGCCGGTGGTACGACTCCCCGGCCTTGTCGTGGCGTTCGGCGCAGAAGCCGCGCAGTCGCCCGTGCCCGGCCGCCCAGTCCGCCGGGTGGCCCGGCCCCCGCGCGGCGAGCCGGTGCAGCAGCAGCCGCCGCAGCACGACGGCCCCGGCCTCGCCCTCGCTCGCCCAGGGGGGCCGCGCGCCTCACCTCGTCGCCTCATGGCGGACTCGCGACCACTTCTGTCGCAGGATCGTGACATGCCAACTCGGAGTCGGCGCGGGCCCGTTGGGCGCCCGTGGACCGGGCTCCGCTCAGGGGACGAGGATCGCGCGCCCGCGGATGCGGCCCGCGTCGAGGTCGTCCAGGGCGTCCTGGAAGCGGTCGAGCGGGTAGGTCGTGGTGTGCAGGCGCACGCGTCCCCGCGCGGCCAGGACCATCAGCTCGCACAGGTCGTTGTAGGAGCCGACGAGGTTGCCGATGAAGTTGATCTCGGCGGAGATGATGTCGATGGTCGGGACGTCGATGTTCTCCCCGTAGCCGACCACGTGGTACTCGCCCGCGCGGCGCAGCATGCCCACGCCGTCCCTGGTCGCGCCGCCCTCGCCGACGAAGTCGATGACCGCCTCGGCCCCCTGGCCACCGGTCAGCTCGCGCACCGCGTCGACGTGGCCGCCGTCGGCGACGACACCGTGGTCGGCTCCGATGGAGACGGCGAGCTTGACCGCGTCGGGGTTGCGGTCGACCACGACGAGCTCGGCGGCCGTGATCGCCCTGAGCACCTGGACGCCGATGTGCCCGAGCCCGCCCGCGCCGATCACGACGCACCGGTCGCCGGGCCTGAGGTTCCTCGCGGCCTTCGCGGCGGCGTGGTACGCGGTCAGACCGGCGTCGGCGAGCGCGGCCACGTCGGCGGGTTCGAGGGAGTCGTCGATCCTGACGACGCTGCGGGCCGACGTCCTCAGGTACTCCGCGTAGCCGCCGGCGGTGTCGATGCCGGGGAAGAGGGACTGCTCGCAGTGCACATCGTCACCGAACCGGCAGGCCCGGCACAGACCGCAGGTGATCAGGGGATGCACGATCACCTTGTCGCCCTCGGCGACATGGGTGACGGCATCGCCGACGGCGTGCACCCAGCCCGCGTTCTCGTGCCCGATCGTGTAGGGCAGTGCCACCCCCGACTTCTCGGCCCACTGCCCCTCGAGGATGTGGATGTCGGTACGGCACACGCCCGCCCCGCCGATCCTGACGATCACGTCGTACGGGCCGGTGACCTCGGGGGCGGCCACGTCCGTCATCCGGAGCGGCTCGCCGTAGCCGACGACCTGGACTGCCTTCATGCGGGTTTCACCTCTGCTGTCGTGCGGGGCTTCGAAGGGCCGGTGGGGGCGGTGGAGTCGGTGGGGCCCGCAGGGACGGCGGGATCGGCGTCCTGGGCGCGGGGCGACTGGTCCGCGGCGGACTCGGGGTAGCGGGTGCGCAGCAGACCGCGGCAGAAGTGCGCGTTGCCGTCGATCGAGATCCTGACCGAACGGGCGAAGCGCAGGCGGAGGGGAATCTCCCGCTCCGGATACGGCAGCCCGCTGTCGTCCACAAGCACCTCGGCCTCCGGGGCGGTGCTCAGCCCGAGGGCCCGGCGCCGCCGCAGAAGCGCGCGCGTCGCCGGAGTGCCGGGGAGGTCGGCCAGGGTGACGCCGTGGAGTCCCGCCTCGGTCAGGTCGGGGTTCTCCCTGAGCAGGGCGGCCAGCGCGCGTTCCATCGCCGCGGCGTGCGCCTTGCGGCGGAAGGTCAGGCGCAGCGCGTCGAGGTCCTGGCCCGCCTCGTCGCCGAACGTCCCGCGATAGCCCGCGTCCGCGGCCAGGCCGTGGTTGATCAGCTCGGAGTCGTGGTGGTCATCGAGCAGCACCACGACATCGCGGGCGCCGGGGAGCGCCGCCAGCGCGTCCTTGGCGTCGGACGCCATCAGATACGCGAAGTTCGGCGAACAGAACGACGTCGGGAGCCGGAGCCGCACGGTCAGCGCGCCATCGGCGGTCACTTCGAGGGAGCGGACGAAGCCGAGGTCGGTGATCGGCTCGTCGAGCTCCGGGTCGAGAACGCCGTCGAGCGCCGCGCGCGCGGCACGTTCCAGCGCCCCGCGTTCCATCGAGCCGACGGGCATGTCAGGCCACCGCCGGTTCGGGGATGCCAAGACCGGCGGGGACGTCGATGCCGTACATGGCCGCCGCGTTCAGCCCGAGGATCTTCTTCTTCTGCTCCACGGTGATCGGCGGGTACTCGTCCCGCATGTCCTCCGGGATCTGGAAGTCGACGAACCGCTCGATCAGCCACTTGGGCGTCCACAGCGCGTAGTCACTGGAGAACTGGATCCGGTCCTCGTCGAGCCAGTACAGCAGCTCCCCGATGATCTGCGCGAAGTAGCGCGGCCTGGTGTGGATGAACGGCATGGCGACGGCGAGCCCCGCGTGCACGTTCGGCTCCTGCGTCGCGATCCAGCAGAAGTCCTCGAGCCGGGGCAGGCCGCAGTGTTCGACGACGAAGTTCAGGCCGGTGAAGTCCGTGGCCGCCTTGTCGACGTCCGACACGTCGAACGCGTCCCGGTCAAGCGGCCGGATCGTGGGCCCCTTGTGGACGTGGATGTTGGTGATCCCGAGCTCCTGGCACGTCTCCAGGTAGCGGTACGCCCAGGGATCGTCCAGCTTGTAGCCGCGGGAGTCGCCCTGCCACTCGGCGGTGTACAGCTTCACGCCCTTGAGCCGGAAGCGCTCCGCGTCACGCCGGAGCTGATCGAGCCCTTCCCGCTCGAAGCGGGGGTCCCAGTGGTGGTTGTAGGTGAGCTTGTCGGGGTGCCGCGAGGCGAGGGCGAACGCCTCTTCCGTCTGCCCGAAGCCGCGGCGGTAGAACGCCCCGAGCCTGGCGGGCTGGAAGATGGCGTGATCGACGTGTCCCTCGACGAAGAGGTCCCTCATCAGGCGCTCGCCGCCGTAGTAGAGGTAGTCCTCGTAACTCCACAGCTCCGACGCGGGGCTCAGGTTGCGGTGGTAGTCGTAGAAGCAGTCGATGAACTGCTTGCCATGGATATTGAGCTGGTTCTCGGGGCGGGCATCCCAGAGCGCGATGTGCGCGTCCACGATGAAGTAGTCTTCGCCGTCCTTCGTATACACGCGTAATCCTCGATTCCCTGCGGCGATTCCCTGCGGCGATTTCCTATGGCGATTTCCTGTGGCGATTTCCTGTGGCGATTCCCCGGGTCAGGAGAACTGGATTCCGCCGTCGATCATGACCGACTGGCCCGTCATGTAGTCGGAGTCGGGCGACGCCAGATAGGAGACGAAGGAAGCCACATCGGCGGGCTCCTCGACCCGGCCGAGGGCGATCGACTCCGCGTACTTGGTGATGGCCTTGCCCTTGTCGAGCCCTTCGGCCTGCGCCAGCTTCTCGTCGATCAGCTCCCACATGGCGGTGCCGACGATTCCCGGGCAGTACGCGTTGACCGTGATGCCGTGGCGCGCCCACTCAAGGGCGGCGGCCTGTGTCAGGCCGCGCACGCCCCACTTGGAGGCGGAGTACGGGCCGAGCAGCGCGAAGGGCCGGTAGGCGACGATCGAGGCCGCGCCGATGATCTTGCCGCCGGTCCCCTGGGCGATCATCTGCCGCGCCGCGGCCTGGTAGGAGAGGAAGACGCCGCGCAGGTTCACGGCCATGACCTGCTCGAACTCATCGAGCTCGGTGTCGAGCAGCGCGGTGACCCTGGCTATGCCCGCGTTCGCCACGAAGACGTCGACGTGGCCGAAGCGTTCGGCGACCTCCCGCACGAGAGCGTCGGTTTGCTCCTTGCTCGTTACATCCGTGTCCACGGCCAGCGCCCGGCCCCCCGCCTTCTCGATTCCCGCCGCCACCTCGTCGAGCTCCTGGCGCGTCGCGGGCAGGTCGGCGACGGCGACATCGAGGCCGTCCTGCGCCAGCCGCTCCGCGATGCCGCGGCCGATGCCGCGGGCCGCTCCGGTGACGATGGCGGTGCGGGCTGCGTTGCGTGCGGAATTCATGGGACGCTCCTCGGCTCGGTTCTGCTCCGTCGCAGCGGCCGTCCCCCCCCCCCCCCCCCCCCCCCCCCCCGAGGGCGGCCTGCCGTGTCCCTCAGTGTGGGGCGGCCGTGGCGCGGTGACTTTTTCAATGTGGAACACGGACAGCCGGGGCCACCACATGGGCGGGCCGCCGATTCTCTTTGTCGCTGCCGGAGATCTTGCGCTCACGCACAACGTTCGTAATATGACGGAAACCGTCCCGCGGGAGGTGCCATGCCCATGGAGAGCGAAGCGCAACGGCGCACCATCGCGCGGGCGCGCCTGAAGTTCCTCGAGGGCGCGGAGCTCCCGACGCCCGCCGTGCCCGAGCGGGTCCGCGACTCCTGGAAGCGCTCCAAGCTCCTGGGAATCGGCATCGACGAAGTGGTCGTCCCCTACCGCCCTGACTACGACAGGGAGAGCCACCTGATGCGCGCGGCGGCGCCCGTTCTCGACCGGCTTGAGCAGGTGTTGGCGGGTTCCGATGTCTGTGTGATCGTGACCGACCGGAAGGGGTGGGTGCGTGATCGCCGCGTGGGCGAGGCGCGGCTGATGGACCATCTGGACACGGTCCATCTGGCGCCGGGCTTCAGCTATGCCGAGCAGTTCGTCGGCACCAACGGCATCGGGGTGGCCCTCGAAGAGCGCCGGTCCTCCGTGGTGCTGGGCGCCGAGCACTTCAACGAGCGCTTGCAGAAGGTGTCCTGCGCCGCCTCGCCCATCCGCAACCCGATCAGCGGGCGGGTCGCGGGCACCATGAACCTGACCTGCTGGAACGGCCCCGCCAGCTCCCTGATGGCCGCCCTGGCGCAGGAGGCCGCCGACGACATCGCGCGGGTGATGTACGAGATCAGCACGTCGTACGAGCGCGCCCTGCTCGCGGCGTTCCGGCAGGCCACGCACTACGGCGACCGGCCCGTGCTCTGCATCGGCCAGGACCTGCTGCTCGCCAACGCCGCCGCCGCGGACCGGCTCACGGGCGACGACCACCGGCTGCTGCGCGAGGCCGCCGCCGAGCACGGCCACGCGCTGCGCACCCGCAGAAGGGTGCAGCTGACCGGTGGCACGTCCGCGCTGGTGCGCTGCCGTCGGGTGGACAGCCCCGCGGGCACGGCCGGTCACCTGCTCGACCTGGCCTTCGACGACGTTCCGGCGACACGGAAGCCCGCCGGTGCGGCGGGCACGCGCTCCTCCGGTGGACCGGCCGCCGACGCCGGGCCCCGCGCGCTGCCAGGGCTGGCCGGGGCCGATCCGGCGTGGACCGCCGCCTCGCGCACCGCGTCGCGCTGCGCCCGCGAGCGCGTGCCGCTGCTGATCTACGGCGAGGCGGGAACGGGCAAGGCCGCGCTGGCCCGCGCCGCCCACGCGCTCACCGGGGCGGCGACGGCTCCCGCGGTCGTCGACGCCGCCGACCCGCGGCACCGCGCCGAGGCCGCGGGCTCGGGCACCGGGCCTGCCCTCGACCCCGACGCCCTGCCGCGCGCCCTGCGCACCGCGCCCGCGGGCCAGGGGCTGGCCCTGGTGCTGCGGCACCTCGACGCCGTGACCGCCGCGCGGGCCCAGGCCGTCGCCGACGCGCTGGCCGCCGCGGCGGCGCGGGGCACTTGGATCGTGGGGACGCTCGGCCCGGCCCCCGAGGTCCCCGACGCCCTGCTGCGCCTCTTCGCCGAGGCGGTCACGGTGCCGCCGCTGCGGCACCGCGTCGCCGACCTGCCCGCGCTGGCCGAGTGCCTGCTCCGGCGCGCCGGGGCGGGCGTGGAGTGCTCTCCCGACGTGCTGCCCCTGCTGCGCCGACAGAGCTGGCCGGGCAACGTCGGCCAGTTGGAGTCCGTGCTGCGCAAGGCCGCCGCGGGCCGCCGCACCTACCGCGTCGAGCCCCGCGACCTGCCCCCGTCCCTGCACACCGTCGGTCGCCGCTCCCTGAGCGCGTGGGAGACCGCGGAGCGCGACACCCTGGTCGAGGCCCTGCTGGACGCCGGGGGCAACAAGCTGCTCGCGGCGCAGCGGCTTGGCATCTCCCGGACGACGATCTACCGCAAGATGCGGGCCTACGGCATCACGATCACGCTGCCCACGCCTCGCTGAGCCCGTTCACGCCTCGCCGGGCCCGTTCACGCCTCGCCGGGCCCGTTCACGCCTCGCCGGGACCTCGGCGATGTCCCGGTGGCGGTGCTCGAGGTCGGTGGCGACGGCGACCGGGTCGCGGTCGGCGCGGGCGAAGCGGACGATGCCGCAGGACAGCTCACAGCGCGGCGACCGGCTTCTCGAACGCGGTGACGCGTGGTCGATGATGGGGGTCATGAGCGGTGAGCTCTTTTCCCGGGAGCGGGGCGTGGTCGCGGAGGGCGCGGTGCACCTGCCGGGGTGGCTCGCGCCCGCGCGGCAGCGGGATCTGCTCGACGCGTGCCGGGAGTGGGCCAGGCCGCCCGCCGGGCTGCGGACCGTGCGGACGCGCAACGGCGTCATGTCCGTGCGGCAGCTCTCCCTCGGCTGGCACTGGTACCCCTACGGCTACGCCAGGACCGTGGTGGACGGCGGCGGCGAGCCGGTCAAGCCGTTCCCCGCGTGGCTGGGGGAGTGGGCCGCGCGGGCCGCGGCCGATGCCGGGCTCCCGCACCCCGAACACCCGGGCGGCGGCGACCCGTTCGACATCGCGCTGGTCAACTTCTACGACGCCACCGCCCGCATGGGCATGCACCGCGACGGCGACGAGCGCTCCCCCGCGCCCGTCGTCTCGTTCAGCCTCGGCGACGCCTGCGTCTTCCGCTTCGGCACGGCCGAGGGGCGCGGGCGGCCATGGAGCGATGTCGAGCTGCGCAGCGGCGACGCGTTCGTCTTCGGCGGCCCCGCCCGCCTCGCCTACCACGGCGTCCCGCGCACCCGCCCCGGCACCGCGCCCCCGGCGCTCGGGCTGACCGGGCGGGTCAACGTCACCGTCCGCGCGTCAGGTCTCGGCCCCGGCGGATTCACTCCATAGGAGCTGGCGAAGGGTGGCGATTGCCCGGAGCGGGCCCGTTCGGCCGACGCCCCGGCTCTAGCGTGGTGGCGCACCCCCACCCCCGCGCGAAGGAGCCCGAAGTCCCCCATGTCGCACCGCCCCCGCCTCATCGGACCGGTGACCCTCGCCGTGCTGCCCGCCGCGCTGGTGGCCGCCATTGCCACCGCGACCGCCCTCCTCACGGATGGCGAGGCCCCGCCCGCCGTGGCGGGTCTGCTGACCGCGGCCGTGCTCGCCGGGGCCGCGGCCGCGGCGGGCGCCGATGCAAGGCGGGACGCCGCCAGGCTGGCCCTGCTGCGCCGGGGGGCCGCCAGGGGCCGCGTCGAACTCCAGGCGCTGCTCGGCAAGGTGGAGCGCGGCGAACGCGTCGGGCCCCCCGAGGGGCCGCCGCCAGCGGCGCCCAGCGACGACCCGTTCGACCAGCTGCGCCACGAGATCGACGCCGCCAGGTACGCCGCCGAGTCCGCCGTCTCCCGGGCCGCCGCCGCGAGCGGCTGCGACGAGCGCGTCGAGGTCTTCGTCCACCTCGCCCGCCGCATGCAGACGTCGGTGCACCGCCAGATCGAGTACCTCGACGAGCTGAGAGGCGAGCTGAGAAACGAGGCGCGGGGCGAAGCGAGAGGCGAGGCGCGGGGCGCGCTCGACGACCCCGACGTGGCGTCGGGGCTCTCCCAGGTCGACCGCCTCGCGACCCGGCTGAGCCGCCACACCGAGAACCTCGCCGTGCTCGGCGGCGCCGTCTCCCGCCGCAGGGGCGGCCGCCAGGTGAGCGTCGCCGAGGTCCTGCGCCGCGCCGCGGCCGAGGTCGAACACGAAGCGCGCGTCCGGCTCGCGGCGGCCACCGAGGGCGCGGTGCGCGGCGACTGCGCCGCCGACATCGTCCACCTGCTCGCCGAACTCATCGAGAACGCCACCCAGTTCTCCGCCCCGCGGACCCAGGTCGCGCTGCGCGCCGCGCGCGTGGCGGCGGGCGTCGCCGTCGAGGTCGACGACCGGGGCCTTGGCATGACGGCCGCCGAGCAGAAGCGCATGAACGCCGTGCTCGCCGGGACCGACAGGCTCGACGTCACCGAACTCCTCGACGACGGGCGCGTCGGCCTGTTCGTCGTCTCCACGCTCGCCGCGCGCCACGGCGTCGACGTCCGCCTCGGCGGCAACGTCTACGGCGGCGTCCAGGCCGTCGCGCTGCTCCCGCACACGGTGCTCGACGAGGGCGCGCCCGGTGACTCACACGCCCCCACGCGCCCCGTCACCACCCCGATCAGCCAGCCCTGAACGCCCCGTCGGCGCCGGGCGTTCCCCGTCGGCGCCGGGCGTTCCCCGTCGGCGCCGGGCGCTCAACCGGCGCTCACCGGCGCCTCGTCGAGCCCGAAGAACGCGATCGCCATGCCCGCCATCCCCGGCGAGAGCAGCCCGTGGTCCGTGCCCCTCAGGGCGATCGCCTCCACCGGCGCCCGCTCGCCCGAGCCCCCGTACCGGTAGCGTTCCCAGTCGGCACGCGGCCGGTCCGTCCGCGCCGGTATCCGGCTCACGCCCAGCACATCGGTCCACTGCCTGATCTCCTGCACGAAGTTGGGGTAGCGCAGCACCTCGTCCTCCGTGCCGTGCCACAGCTGCATCCGCGGCCGCTCGCCCTCGTACCCGGGGAACGCCTCCCGCACCCGCTCGCCCCACTCGGGCGGCGTCGCCTCGACCCGGCCCTGGGCGCACTCGGCGTTCCACCCCGAGCCGTCCGTCGTCGCGAAGCAGCCGAACGGCACCCCCGCGAACGCCGCCCCCGCCCCGAACACCTCCGGGTAGACGCCGAGCAGCACATTCGTCAGCATGGCGCCCGACGAGAGACCCGTGACGAACACCCGCCCGGGATCGGCCCCATGGACCCGCTCGACATACGCCACCATCGCCCGCACCCCGGCGGGGTCGCTGCCCCCGCCCCGCCGCAGCGCCTCGGGCGATGACACGTCGAAGCAGCGGCTCTCGCGCGTGACGGAGGGGTAGACGACGAGGAAGCCATGCCGGTCGGCCAGCGAGGCGAACTCGCTGCCCAGGTGGAACGCGGGCCCCGAGCCGCCGCAGTAGTGCGCGGCCACCAGCACCGCGGGCCGCTCGGGAAGCCGCTCCGGCACATACAGGAACATGCGCAGGCCGCTGGGGTTCGCGCCGAAGTCCTTCACCTCCACCAGCGCGGCGGCCGACGCCGGGGGAGCGGTCACGAACACGCCCGCGAGCAGCGGGAGGATGCCGCAGAACACCGTGGCGAGCAGCGTGCGCGCGCGCCGTCGAGGGCTGAGGGGCATGGGGCGTCACTTTCCGCCCGTGGGCGGGCGGGCCCCGGGGCGCGTGGAACGGGCCGAGGGGCGGCGGCGCCCGGCTCGGCGGGAGAACGGTGGAGAAGGGGAGGGCGGAGCAGCCGGAGCAGGGGCGGCGTCCCGGGGGAACACCGTGGCGCACCGGGCCCGTTGAAGGGATCAGCGGGGGGTGGACCACCATTGTCACCCGGGCGCCACGACCCCCGCCAGGGGGTCCGCGTCACACCCGCGCCGCGCCGCGCGCCCCTTTCACGCCCCCCACGGCGCGTGCTCGGATGGCCCCATGAACAACGGCCCCGTGAACAACGGCCCCATGAACGGAGAAGCGCGCCCCCTGCGGGTGATCGGCATGCTCAGCGGCACCTCGTACGACGCGGTCGACGCCGCCGTCGCCGAGCTGGCCATCGAGGGTGACGCCGTCGTGCTGCGCCCCCGCGGCCTGCACACCGAGCCCTACCCCGCGCCGCTGCGCGACGCGCTGGCCGCGTGCCTGCCGCCCGCCACCACCACGCTTGAGGCGGTGTGCCGCCTGGACACCGAGCTCGGCCGGTTCTTCGGCGCGGTCGCCGCGCGCGCCAACGCCGCACTCGCCGCAGGCCGCGCCGACCTCGTGGTCTCCCACGGCCAGACCGTCTACCACTGGGTGAGCGGCGCCCGCGCCAGGGGAACGCTCCAACTCGGCGCCGCCGCCTGGATCGCCGAGGCCACCGGGCTGCCCGTGGTCTCCGACCTGCGCACTCGCGACATCGCCCGCGGCGGCCAGGGCGCGCCCCTCGCCGCCCTGCTCGACGCCCTGCTCCTGCTGAACGCGGACCCCGCCGCCGACCCCGCCGACCCAGGGGGCCCCGCGCGTGGCGCGCTCAACCTCGGCGGCATCGCCAACATCACCGCCCGCGGCGACGGTGGCGAGGTGCTGGCCTACGACCTCGGCCCGGCCAACGCGCTCATCGACGCCGCCGTCACCGAGGCCACCGGGGGCGCGGAGCGCATGGACGCCGGAGGGGCGCGCGCGGCGCGCGGCCGCGTCGACCGCGCCCTGCTCGCCGATCTGCTCGCCGAGCCCTACTACCGGCTGCCGCCGCCCAAGTCCACGGGCAAGGAGCGCTTCCACGCCGCCTATCTGCGCGCACGCGTCGAGGCCAGGGGCCATGCGCCGACCGCCGACGACCTGGTCGCCACCCTCACCGAGCTGACCGCCGAGCTGGTGGCGCGCGCCTGCCGCGCACACGGGCTGGGCGAGCTGGTCGTCTCGGGCGGGGGCGTGCGCAACCCCGCGCTCATGGCCAGGATCCGCGCCCTCGCCGCGCCCACGCGCGTCACGGGCGCCGAGGAGTACGGGCTGCCCGCCCAGGCCAAGGAGGCCCACCTGTTCGCGCTGCTCGGCTTCCTCACCGTCAACGGCCTCCCTGGCAACGTCCCTTCGGCCACCGGCGCATCGGGCCCCGCGGTCCTCGGCTCGCTCACCCCGGGCGCGGGCCCGCTGCGGCTCCCCGAGCCGCCCGCGGGCGCCGCCCCTCGCCGCCTGGTGATCGAGCCGGTCGAGCCCGCGCCTCAGACCGCCTCGGGCAGCCGCTCGGGCGGCCCAGGCCGCGCGTAGAACCAGCCCTGCGCCGAGTCGCACCCCAGGTCGCGCAGCTGCTCGGCCTGGGCCGAGGTCTCCACGCCCTCGACCGTCACCGAGAGCTGGAGCGTGTGGGCCAGCGAGACGATGCCCTCCACGATCTTGAGGTCGATCGGATCGGCCGGGTCGCGCTGGAGCCCCTGGGTGAAGGAACGGTCCAGCTTGAGGGTGCTCGCGGGCAGCCTGCGCAGGTTCGCGAGGTTGGAGTAGCCGGTGCCGAAGTCGTCGAGCGCGATGCCCACGCCCAGGTCGGCCAGCTCGCGCAGCGGCCGAAGCTCGTTCTCGTCGGCGCTGATCATCGCCGTCTCGGTGACCTCGAGGCACAGCGAGCTAGGCGGCAGGCCCGCCTCCTCGAGCACCGCGACCGTGTCCTCGACCAGCTCGGGGTGGTGCAGCTGACGCGGCGAGAGGTTGACGTTCACCTTCAGGGGCCTGGGACCCCCTATCCCGCGCACCTGCCACTGGCACGCCTGCCGCACGGCCTCCTGGAGCACCCAGCGGCCCAACGGCACGATCAGGCCCGTGTGTTCGGCCAGCGGGATGAAACGGTCGGGTCCGAGCACCCCGTGCCGTGGATGGCTCCAGCGCACCAGCGCCTCCGCGCCCTCCAGGCTGCCGTCCTCCATCTTGACCAGCGGCTGGTACTCGATGAAGAACTCGGCCCCCTTCAACGCCGCGGGCAGATGGTGCGTCAGATGGTGCCGGGAGATGGCCCGCGCGTCCGAGTCGGGGTCGGCGACCGCGTAGCGGTTCCCGCCCTCCGCCTTCGCCCGGTACATCGTGATGTCCGCGCTGCGCAGCACCTCGGCCGACGTCAGGTGCTCCGTCGGGCCCTCGACGATGCCGATGCTCGCTCGTACCAGCAGCTCCCTGCCACCCACCTCGATCGGCGTCGCCAGCGCCTCGAGGGCCCGCTCCGCCAGGTCCGTCACCGCGTGGGGCGTCGGCGGGTCGAGCACCAGCGCCACGAACTCGTCGCCCCCGATGCGCGCCAGCATCTGCCCGGGGCCCGAGGCGATCGTGCCGAGCCGCTCGGCGACCCCGATCAGCAGCTGGTCGCCGACCGCGTGCCCGAGGCTGTCGTTGACCGCCTTGAAGCCGTCGAGGTCCAGGTAGCACAGCCCGATCCTGGTGGGCGCCGAGCCGGACGAGAGGGCCTGCTCGAGGCGTTCGAAGAACAGCGAGCGGTTGGGCAGGTCCGTCAGCGCGTCGTGCGTGGCCTGGTAGCGCAGCCGCAGATTGAGCAGGCGGCGCTCCGACACGTCCTCGATCATCGCCAGCATGTAGCGCGGCTCGCCCTCGGTGTCGCGCAGCAGCGAGACCGTCAGATTCGTCCACAGGACCGTGCCGTCCTTGCGGCTGTACGGCTTCTCCATGTGGTAGTGCTCGCGCTCACCGCGCATCAGCTCACGCTGGAGCCGCCACACCTCGGGGGTGTCATCGGGGTGCGTCCACTCCAGGATGTTGCGGCTGCGGATGTGCGGCTCGGAGCGGCCGAGCATGCGCGCGAGCGCGTCGTTGACGTCGAGGATCCTGCCGTCCATGTCCGCGATGCTGATGCCGAGCGCCGCGTCCTTGAAGACCGCGCGGAAGCGCGTCTCGCTCACGTGCAGGGCGTCCGCCATCTCCTGCTGCGCGGTCAACGCGGCCAGCGAGACCGCCTCCTGCTCGGTGCGCGTGCGCTCCTGGAGGGCCCGCGCGAACCCCGCCGAGACGGCGTGCTGGAGCCGCGAGCAGCGGGCGCGGGCCTCCTCAGCGGGCAGCTCGGCCGGGTCGAGGCAGTACAGCAGCAAATACGAGTCGACCACGCCGAGCACGGCGGGCAGCGCGTCGGGCGCCGTGCAGTGCGCCGCGACCAGCGCCTCCCCGACCGCCCGGCCAGGCGCGGGGTCGAACCGCGGGGCGCGCAGCGCGTCGGCGAGCACCCGGGCCTGCGCGAGCAGCAGCCCCTTGAACTCGTCCCTGGTCATGGATGTCGCCGTGGCGGGGTAGACCGCGCGGCACCAGATCGTCGCGAACCGGCGCACCCCGTCGGGTGGCTCCCCGCCACCGTGCGCGTCGGGCCGGTCCGCGGCACCCGAAGACTTGGCTCTCACGCTGTGCGCCCTACTCCCGCGAAACCGCTGTACACGGTGGGGTCTTCGAGGTCGACGGGCCCGTCGGGGCGCCAGTCGGGCAGCGCGACCACGCCGGGCTCGGCCAGCTCGAAGCCGTCGAAGAAGCGCTCGATCTCCGCGCTCGTGCGCATCACGAACGTGGAGCCGCCCCTGCGGTAAATGTCGCTGACGTCGTCGCCCTGCGCGGTGGTGGCGGGGCCGCGCTCGACGGAGGCGTGGGAGAGGATGAGCATGCTGCCGGGCGCGAGCGCGTCGCGGAACTCCGCCACCCGCTCGTACGGCTTGTCGTCCTGGTCCATGAAGTGCAGCAGCGCGACGAGCAGCAGGGCCACGGGGCGGTTCAGGTCGAGCAGGCTCTCGACCGGCCTGCTGGCCAGGATGGCGGACGGCTCGCGGAAGTCCCCCGCCACCACGCCCACATGGTCCTGCCCCGCGACCACGGCCCTGCTGTGGGCCACGGCCACCGCGTCGTTGTCCACATAGACCACGCGCGCCTCGGGGCTGGCCTCCCTCGCGACCTCGTGGACGTTGCCGAATGTGGGAATTCCCGAGCCGATGTCCAGGAACTGGGTGACGCCTTCGGCCACCGCGTGGCGCACCGCGCGCCGCATGAAGGCGCGATTCGCCTGAACGATCTTGGGAAGCCCGGGAAACGCCTCGATGACCTTGCGCGCCGCCACGCGATCCGCCTCGAAATTGTGCGAGCCACCGAGGTAGTAGTCGTACATCCGCGAGACACTCGGCACGGACAGATCGATGCCGTGCGGCGCCCAGGCGGGTCGTTCCATCGACGTCTCCAATGTCCCCAGCATATGCGCGATGTGGTCCAGGCCGTCGAGACTACTGACCCGGCGCCAGATCAGGGAAGGAAACGGAGGATCAACATCCGTCCGCCAAGGCGTTACCTGTCCTTCTGTCCCGGATTGGGGGACGGCCCCGACGGCGTCATCCGGCCAAACACCTGGCCGATTTCACGGTCGTTGGGCCGCCCGGCGCCGTTCAGAGCGACACCCCCCGGTCCCTGAGGTAGTCGAGCGGGTCGATGTCCGTGCCGAACCCCGCACCCGTCCTGACCTCGAAGTGCAGGTGCGGACCCGAGGAGTTCCCCGTGGACCCCGAGCGGCCCACCTGCTGCCCGCCGCGCACCGACTGCCCCTCGGACACCGAGATGGCCGAAAGATGCGCGTACTGGCTGAACTTCCCGTCCGGATGCCGGACGATCACCTCGTATCCGAACGATCCGGCCCAGCCCGCCGAGACGACCTCGCCACCCGTGATCGACTTCACCGATGTGCCGGTCGCGACCGGGAAGTCCACGCCGGTGTGGTATCCGAGGGACCATGAGCCGCCCGACGCGTGGTACGCCGTGCCGGTGCCCGCGCTGACGGGCGCAGTGTATGCCGCGGCCTGCTCGGCCGGGGGCTCCTCCCGCTCCGCACGCTCCTCCCGCTCCTCCTGTTGGCCCTGCGGCTCCTCGGCGGGCCGCTCGGGCTCCGGCTCGGGCGCCTCCTGCCGCTCCCTGGCCTCCTCGGGCTCCTCGCGCTCCGCCTCGTCTGCGGGCGCCTCCTCTTCCCGCGCGGGCGGGCGCTCGCCGCCGACGGCCAGCCGCTGCCCGGGGAAGATCAGATGCGGATTGCCGCCCACCGTCTCGCGGTTGAGCTCGTAGAGCGACTGCCAGCCACCGCTCACCTCGTGCGACCTGGCGATGCCGGAGAGCGTGTCGCCGCTGATCACCTCGTACAGGTCGCCCGAGCGCTCGCGCGGCTCGGCACTGGGCGCGGACGCCGCCTGCGCGCGGGGCGGCGCCTCCTGGCGCGCCTCGGGCTCCGGCTCGGGCTCGGCCTCGCGCGCCGGGCCGACGTCGCCGAGGTCAGGGGTCACCCCGTCCCGCGTCAGCCCCGCCTCGGCCGAGCAGGTCGGCCACGCACCCGGGCCCTGCTCGGCCAGCACGCGCTCGGCGACGGCGATCTGCTGCTCCTTGGTCGCCAGGTCCGCGCGCGGCGCGTACTCCGTGCCGCCGAACGCCTCCCACGTGCTCTGGAGGAACTGCAATCCGCCGAAGAAGCCATTACCGGTGTCGATGTCCCAGCGATCGCTGCTCTCGCACTCGGCGACCTCTTCCCAGGTGTCGACCGACGCGGCGCTCGACGAGCTCACGCCTATCAACGGAATGGCGAGGCCCGCGCCGCTCGCGGTCACCGTGAGCGAGGCGCGGGAAACGGCGCTCGGCCGGTACTTGCGGTGGCGTCCACGTGTGGTCATGGGCGGGTCCCTCCCCGAGCCGACTGCCTGGCTGACGCGCCGTGAGCCCTCTGCTCTGTCAGATTATGACCTGATCAAGGGAGTTGTACGGCGGATCAACGATATGGGCGCGGAATCCCCACGGCAAGAACGGCTCGGTACTCCTCCAACCCCGCGCCACTAAAGCGGTTGCCCCGCACCCGGGGCCACATCGCACAATGGAGTGAACGCGGCGGAGCCCGCGATTCCATTTTCTGTTTCACGGGGGGATTCACCATGGGGTACACCGAGCTGCCCGGCGCGCGCGTGCCGATCCGCATGTGGGCGGACCCGGCGACGGTCGAGAGCGGCGCGATGCGGCAGCTGGAGAACGTCGCGACCCTGCCGTGGATCCGCGGCCTCGCCGTGATGCCCGACGTGCACTACGGGAAGGGCGCCACCGTCGGCTCCGTGATCGCCATGGAGGGCGCGGTCTGCCCCGCGGCCGTCGGCGTCGACATCGGCTGCGGCATGACCGCGGTGCGCACGTCGCTCACCGCCGACGACCTGCCCGGCGACCTCTCGCGGCTGCGCTCGCGCATCGAGGAGGCCATCCCGGTCGGCCACGCGATGCACGGCGAGACCGTTGACCCGCGGCGGCTGCACGGGGTGCCGACGGCGGACTGGGACGCGTTCTGGGCGGGCTTCGACCGGGTGGCCGACGCCGTCAAGTACCGCAGGGAGCGCGCCGGTCGGCAGCTCGGCTCGCTCGGCGGCGGGAACCACTTCATCGAGCTGTGCACCGACACCGAGGGCGCGGTGTGGCTCATGCTGCACTCGGGATCGCGCAACATCGGCAAGGAGCTGGCCGAGCACCACATCGGCGAGGCCCAGCGGCTTCCGCACAACCGCGGCCTGGTGGACAGGGACCTGGCGGTCTTCGTCGCCGACACCCCGCAGATGGCGGCCTACCGGCATGACCTGTTCTGGGCGCAGGACTACGCCCGGCGCAACCGAGCACTGATGATGGCGCTGCTGAAGGACGTGGTGCGCAAGGAGTTCACGAAGGCCAAGCCCGCCTTCGGCGACGTGATCTCGTGCCACCACAACTATGTGGCCCAGGAGCGCTACGACGGGGTGGACCTCCTGGTGACCCGCAAGGGCGCGATCCGTGCGGGCAGCGGCGAGTTCGGGATCATTCCCGGCTCGATGGGCACCGGCTCGTACATCGTCAAGGGCCTCGGCAACGTCGCCTCGTTCCGCTCCGCGTCCCATGGCGCGGGCCGCAGGATGAGCAGGAGCGCCGCCAAGAAGCGCTTCACCGTGCGGGATCTGGCCGAGCAGACCCGGGGCGTGGAGTGCCGCAAGGACGCGGGCGTCGTGGACGAGATCCCCGGCGCGTACAAGCCGATCGAGCAGGTCATCGAGCGCCAGCGCGACCTGGTCGCGGTCGTCGCCAAGCTCACCCAGGTGGTGTGCGTCAAGGGGTGAAAGGGGTGAACGCCGCGCCGCCCATGGCCTGATGAGGCGCCATGGGCAGCGCGGCGTCCCGGTGCTACCGTCGAAGCCCGCACGGCCATATCGGCATATAGGGGAGACGTCGGGAGGGTCCCATGGAAGCCTTGTCAGACCTCGTTCCGCGCCGGGCGGGCGACCGTGTCGTCGAGCCGCGGGTCGACTTCGACCTGGTGGCCAGCGCCGCGCACGCGGCCGACCGGTGCCCGGTGAGCTGCGTCTGCATCACCGGCACCGGGGGCAACTGCCAGGCCACCGGCAACAGCTACGCCCTCTGAGCCCGGCGTGCACCCCGGGCTCACCTGGAGCGCGGATGAGCTGGTTCGGCGGGCCATGGCCAGGGGCCAGGGCGACGCCGGCCACTCGCTGCGCGTCCACGGATCCTGGCTCACCGTCGCGCCCGACGGCGTTCCGCTGGGCGAACACGGCTGGAAGCTGCATGTCTCGGCGCGGCCCTCGACGTTTCCCGCGCTGGCCGAGGCGCTGCTCCCCGTGCTGCTCGCCGAGCGCTGCCACTTCAAGCTGGCGCGCTCCGACACCGCGCTGACCCGGATCAACGGCGGCCGTGAGTCGCCCGCCGCCGTCGGCAAGGCCGTCACCGTGTATCCGGAGCGGCGCCGGGTGCGGGATCTCGGGCTCGCGCTGGCCCGGCTGCTGCGCGGCCACGAGGGGCCGCGCGTGCTCAGCGACCGGCGGGTCGCCGACGACGCGCCGGTGTACTACCGCTACGGCCCCTTCACCACGCGCTGGTCCGCGGGGCCGAGGGGCGACCTCGGCATCAGGATCCCGGGGCCCGACGGGCGGTCGTTCGACGCGGTGGCCACCCTGGAGTACCGCCAGCCGCCGTGGGTGACCGACCCGTTCGGGGGCGACGCGGAGCCGGACAGACCCGATGCCAGGGGTGACCCCAATGACCCCGCCGGCCCCGAGGGGGCGGGGGAGACGCTGGGCGGCAGGTTCCGGCTGCTCAAGGGCATCTACCGCGCCGCGCACGGCAATGTGTTCAGGGCCAGGGACACCCGCTCGGGCCGCCGCGTCATCGTCAAACAGGCGCGCGCGCATGTGGGGGAGGGGCGCATGGGCGACGCGCGCACCCGGCTGCGCAACGAGCGCCGGGCGCTCACGGCGTGCGGCGGCCTCGACGGGGTTCCCGAGTTCCTCGACCACTTCGCGCACGGACCCGACGAGTTCCTGGTGACGCCCGACGTGGGCGCCGTCAACCTGCTCGACCACGTCCGCACCCGGGGCACGCCGCCGCCCGAGGCGTTCACCCGGCTCGCCTTCGAACTGGCCGCCACCGTCGCGGCGTTGCACCGGCGAGGCGTTCTGATGCGGGACATCACCCCGCGCAACGTGGTGCTCGGCGGGCGCAGGGCGTTCCTCGTCGACTTCGGGCTCGCCGCGCTCGACGGCGTTCATCTGCCCGGCGGCACCCCGGGGTTCTCCCCGCCCGCGCAGCTGCGCGGAGAGCCGCCGACCCCGGGGGACGACTGCTTCGCGCTCGGCATGACCCTGGCCTTCGCGGTCACGGGGCTCACGCCCGTCGCCGCGCCCGTCACGCGCGAGCTGGCGCGGCAGCGCGCGCTCCAGACGCTGGCCCCGCCGCACGGCGCCGCGCCCGGCCATGTGGTGGGCGCGGTGGGCGCGTTGCTCGACGCGGACGAGGAACGCGCCACCGCCGCGCTCGCGACGCTGGCCGCTGGGCGCTGGCCCACCGGGCGGAACGGCCCTGGCCCGCGCCCGCTGCCCGCCGTGCCCCCGCTACCCCGCGAGCCCGCCGCGGCGCTCGCCGAGCGCGTGCTCGAGCTGCTGCTCGCCGGCGTCGAGGCGCATGGCGACGGCGGCGGGGCGCAGGACATCGGCGCGGTGGACGGCAGCGTCTACAGCGGGAGCGCGGGGATCGGCCTGGAGCTCCTGCACCACACCGACCGCCCCGGCGTGCCCGAGGCGCTGCGCGCCCTGGCCTGGCACGCCTCGGCCGCCACACGCCGAGTGCCGCTCGCCGAGGGCCTGTTCGCGGGAACGACCGGCATCGCCCTGTTCCTGGCGCGCGCCGCGGCCGCGGGGTTCGAGGCGCCCGATGCGGCGCCAGGGGCTCCAGGCGCGCCGCACGACGACATCTTCGGCGGCGCGGCGGGCCGCGGCCTCGGCGCGCTGCTGCTGGCCGACGTCACGGGCGACCCCGCGCACCTCGCGGCCGCGCGCGAGGCCGCGGACGCGCTGATGGCCAGGGATGAGCCGCTGCTCGGCGTGGAGCGGGAGACGGGCTTCGCGCCGGGGGCGGGCCTTGACCCGACGTTCGGCCACGCCCACGGCCTGGCCGGGATCGTCGACTTCCTGACCGGGCTCGCCGCGCGCACCGGCGACCCCGAGGTGGGGTGGGCCGCCGCGGTGCGCTCGTGGCGGCTGGCGCGGCGGACGGCGGATCTGGCGGCGCTGGCGGCCGGGCCTTCGGCGGTGCCCGTCGCGGCCTCGTGGTGCCAGGGCATGGCCGGGGCGGCGAGCGCCCTCGCGCACGCCCACGCGGTGCTCGACGAGCCGGAGTTGGGCCGGGCCGCCGAGCTGGCCGGGGACGTCTGCGCGGCGTGGGTGCCCCGCATGGAGAACCTGTCGCAGTGCTGCGGCGTCGCCGGGGTCGGCGGCGCGCTGCTCGACCTCGCCCACCTGAGCGGGGCCGAGCGGTACCGGGCGGCGGCCGAGCGCGCCGCGCGCCACCTGGTGGCGCGCAGCTTCGGGCCCGACCACGCGCCCGAGCTGATCGCGCCGGGGAGCCAGGACGCGCCGCTGTCGTTCGGGATGGGCTACGCGGGGGTGCTGACATTTCTGCGCGGGCTCATGTCTTCCGGCGCGCCAGGGGCGCCGCTCTCGGCGTCGGCGGCCCGGGGGCCGCTGCGGGGGCCGGGCCACCGGTGGGACCTGGCACCTCTGACCGCTCCCCGACCGGCTCCTCCCGCCGCTCGGCGGCCTCCCGGATCCTCGGCGGCGCCTTCAACGGGGGCCTGAGCACCGCGAGAACGGCCGCGAGGATGGCGCAGGCCACCAGGCCGTCCATCCAGTAGTGGTGGGCGGTGGCGACCACGGCGACCAGGGTGATGGCCGGGTGGATCAGCCACAGCCAGCGCAGCCGCGAGCGGCACGACACGATGAGCGCGACGGCGATGAAGACCGCCCAGCCGACGTGCAGCGACGGCATCGCCGCGAACTGGTTGGCCATCGAGTCGGGTTCGGGCTCGTCGTAGACCGCGGGCCCGTAGAGCGTGCCGGTGTCCACCATCCCCGAGCCCGCGAACAGGCGCGGGGGCGCGAGCGGCACCAGCAGGTGCAGCACGAGGGCGGCGCCGGTGAGCCAGGTGAGCACCCAGCGGACCCACAGGTAATGGCCGGGGCGGCGCCAGTACATCCACACGAGAAAGATGACGATGGCCGGAAAGTGCACGGTCGCGTAGTAGACATTGATCGCGCGGATCAATGCCTCGCTGTTCATGGCCAGATCCTGCACCCACGCCTCGCTCGGCAGCCGCAGGGCGCGTTCGAGATCCCATACGCGCGTGGCGTTCTCATAGGCGTCGTCGAACTGGCCGTTGGCCGCGCGTCTGCCGAACTTGTAGGCCATGTACAGCGCGATGACCAGCGGAAGCTCGCGGATCAGCGCGGGTCTCGGGGAGGCCGCTGGCCGCTTCCGCTTCCATGTGAGGTGAGGACGCTTCAGCACTGGTGCGCTTGGCATAGTCGATATTCCCGAATGGCAGCGTTGGCGGTGCGCGGACTCGTCTCGTGGACACGTCGGGGTCACGCTTCGATCTTCTGTTCCCCGCCGCGAGTTTACGTTGCTCCTGCCCCCGTTCGGGTACGCCACACGACTTCCCGGGGCCCCGGTTGTGCGCCGTCGCGCAGGGGCCGTGCGAGGGTCGCACGGGCCGCGCGTGCGCCGCCGTGCGCGCCGTCGGGCCGGTCGCCTGGCAGCCGTTGATCCGGTCCGAACCTTCGGGCAGGTCACGGCGGGCCGGACGAGGCTTTGTCCTCGGTGAGGGGAAAGTCCTAACGATTTGTGCAGAACTTCTTCCCACCCCGCCAGCCCACTGCTACATTCCCCACCCGAAGCCCGGCGCGGACCTCGCGTCGGGGCCCGATGCCGACGGTGGCGGGAGGGACAGCGTGAGGCGGATGACGGCTCGACCCGGGAACGTGCATCAGGCGCGCCTGCTGCGCCTGCTGCGCGATGGCGGCCCGAGCTCGCGCGCCCAGCTCGGCGACCGGATCGACCTCTCGCGTTCCAAGCTCGCCGTCGAGATCGACCGGCTGCTTGAGACGGGGCTCGTGGTCGGCGACGGCTTCGCCGCGTCGCGCGGCGGGCGCCGCTCCCACAACGTCAGGCTCGCGCCGCGGCTGCGCTTCCTGGGCGTGGACATCGGCGCCACCTCCATCGACGTGGCCGTGACCGGGCCGGAGTTGGAGATCCTCGGCCACCTGACCGCGCCGATGGATGTCCGCGAGGGGCCGGTCGCCGTCTTCGAGCAGGTGCTGACCATGGTGGCCAAGCTCAAGGACGACGGCCTCGCCGAGCACTTCGACGGCGCCGGGATAGGCGTCCCCGGGCCCGTACGCTTCCCCGACGGGATCCCGGTGGCGCCGCCCATCATGCCGGGCTGGGACGGCTTCCCCGTGCGCGAGGCGCTCGGCCAGGAGCTGGGCTGCCCGGTCATGGTGGACAACGACGTGAACCTCATGGCGCTGGGCGAGCAGCACGCCGGAGTCGCCCACTCCGTGCAGGACTTCATCTGCGTCAAGATTGGCACCGGCATCGGCTGCGGCATCGTGGCCGACGGCAAGGTGCACCGCGGCGCCACGGGCAGCGCGGGCGACATCGGCCACATCCAGGTCGAGGCCGACGGGCGCCAGTGCCCCTGCGGCAACCGGGGCTGCCTGGAGGCGTACTTCGGCGGCGCAGCCCTGGCCCGCGACGCGGAGGACGCCGCGAGGGACGGGCGTTCGGCCGAGCTGGCGAGCAGGCTCGAGACCATGGGCGGCCTCACGGCCGCCGACGTGGCCGCCGCCGCGTCGGCGGGCGACGTCGCCGCCCTCGACCTCATCAGGCGCGGGGGGAACCGCACGGGCCAGGTCATCGCGGGCCTCGTGAGCTTCTTCAACCCCGCCCTCGTGGTGATCGGCGGCGGCGTCACCGGGCTCGGCCACACGCTGCTCGCCGCCATCCGCACCCAGGTGTACCGGCAGTCCCTCCCGCTGGCCACCGGCAACCTGCCCATCGTCCTGGGCGAACTCGGGCCCGCCGCCGGGGTCACCGGCGCGGCCCGCCTGATCAGCGACCACCTGTTCAGCTACACCCCGACCTGACCGAGGCGGGGCCAGCCCTCGCCGCGACGCGCCACAGCTCGACCACAAGCTCGACCACCGGACGGACCGCCCTCAACGGGCCACCACGAAGCCGCATCCTCACCTGTCCGCACCGTTCGACCCCTCTCGAAGCAGCCGCAGCACTCCCCACGCCCGACCCGCACCCGACCCTGCCCACGCACGCCCGCGCACCGGCATCGCCGAGGAGGCCAGCCATGGCAAGCGCGCCACCGCCGATACTCACGCTGACCGGCATCAGCAAGTCCTTCCCCGGCGTCCGCGCCCTCCAGGGCGTCGACCTCGACGTCGTCCCCGGCGAGGTCCACTGCCTCCTCGGGCAGAACGGCGCCGGCAAGTCCACCCTGATCAAGGTCGTCTCGGGGGCCCACCAGCCCGACAGCGGCGAGATCACCTGGCGAAGCGAACAGACCGTCATCCGCTCGCCCAGCGCGGCGATGCGGCTCGGCATCGCCACCATCTACCAGGAGCTCGACCTCGTTGAGCACGTCTCCGTCACCGAGAACGTCTTCCTCGGCAACGAGCGTTCCAAGGCGGGCTTCGTCCGCCACGGCGCCGCGAGGGCGGCCACCGCCGAGCTGCTGGCCAGGCTCGGCCACCCCGAGATCAGCCCCGACCGCGTCGTCAACACCCTCTCGGCCGCGGGCCGCCAGATCGTCAGCATGGCCCGCGCGCTCTCCCACGACGCCAAGCTGATCATCATGGACGAGCCGTCCGCCGTGCTCGACCCCGACGAGGTCAACAACCTCTTCCGCATCGTCGACAGCCTCACCCAGGCGGGCGTCGCCATCGTCTACATCTCCCACCGCCTGGAGGAGATACGCCGCATCGGCGACCGGGTCACCGTGCTCAAGGACGGCCGCGCCGTCGCCCGCGGACTGCCGGCGAGCACGACAGCTACGCGCGACATCGTGGCCCTGATGACGGGCCGCGACATCGAGCACCCCTTCCCCGAACGGCCCGAGCCGCCCACCGCCGACGCCGCGGTGGCGCCCGCGCTCAGCGTTCAAGGGCTCGCCAGGGACGGGGAGTTCGCGGCGTTCGACCTCGAGGTTGCGCCCGGCGAGATCGTCGGCCTCGCGGGCCTCGTCGGCTCGGGCCGCTCGGAGATCCTGGAGACCATCTACGGCGCCCGCCGCTCCACCGCGGGCAGCGTCCACGTCGACGGCCGCAGGCTGCGCCCTGGCAACGTGATCGACGCCGTCCGCGCCGGGGTCGGCCTGGCCCCCGAGGAGCGCAAGGCGCAGGCGCTGTTCCTGCTCGAGTCCATCACGAGCAACGTCTCCATCTCCTCGCTGTCCCGCTTCTCCACCGGCGGCTGGCTCGACCGCCGCGGGGAGCGCAAGGCCGCGAGGGAGCACACCCGCGAGCTGTCGCTGCGCCCCGACAACCCCGACATCGCCATCCGCACGCTCTCGGGCGGCAACCAGCAGAAGGCCGTCCTGGCCCGCTGGCTGCTGCGCGACTGCAAGGTCCTGCTGCTCGACGAGCCCACCCGCGGCGTCGACGTCGGCGCGAGGGCCGAGCTGTATGCCCTGATCCGGCGCCTCGCCGACCAGGGGGTGGGCGTTCTCCTCGTCTCGAGCGAGATCCCCGAAGTCCTCGGCCTGGCCGACCGGATCCTCGTGGTGCGCGAGGGACAGGTCGTCCACACCGCCCCCGCCCCGGAGCTCGACGAGCACCGGGTGCTCGACCTCGTCATGGAAGGGAGCCCGGCGTGACCCACGGCGCCACCTCCGAACCCGCATCGTCGTCCACCCTCGCCAAGAGCGAGCCGCCGGGCGCCTCCCCGCCCGATGCCGGCGGGCGCTCGGGTGCCCGCCTCGCCTTCGGGAAGCTGACGGACATCCACACTATCTCGCTCCTCGGCGTGCTGGCGATCCTCATCCTGATCGGCGGCATCACCGAGCCCGACTCGTTCCTCTCCACGACCAATCTCCAACTGGTCCTGACCCAGGCGTCGATCATCGGCGTGGTCACCGTCGGCGTGACGTTCGTCATCATCGGCGGCGGCATCGACCTGTCCGTCGGCGCGATCGTCGCGCTGGCATCCGTGTGGTGCACCACCGTGGCCACCCAGGAGTTCGGCTTCTGGGGCATGGCCTTCACCGCGGTCGTCGTCGGCCTCGGCTGCGGCCTGGTCAACGGCACGCTCATCGCGTTCGGCCCGATGGTGCCGTTCGTCGCCACGCTCGCCATGCTGGCGTCGGCCCGCGGCCTGGCGCTCCAGATCACCGGCGGCACCACCCAGAACGTCACGGTCGACTCCGTGCTCGAACTGAGCCGCCGCGACTCGTTCATCCTCGGCGTCCCGCCGCTGGTGATCATCTTCGGCGTGGTGGCCGTCCTCGGCTGGCTGCTGCTCACCCGCACCACCTTCGGCCGCCGCACCGTGGCCATCGGCGGCAACCCCGAGGCCGCCCGCCTCGCGGGCATCGCCGTCCGCCGCCAGCGGCTGATGCTCTACGCCCTGTCGGGCCTGTGCTGCGGCATCGCGGCCTTCATGCTGGTCATCCTCACGGGCTCTGGCCAGAACACCAACGGCAACCTCTACGAGCTGAACGCCATCGCCGCCGCCATCATCGGCGGGACCCTGCTCAGCGGCGGCCGCGGCACCATCCTCGGCTCGGTGCTCGGCGTCCTGGTCTTCCAGACGATTACCAACCTGTTCATCCTCAACGGGCTCGACAGCGCGGCCCAGCAGATCGCCCAGGGCGCGATCATCGTCGCCGCCGTCCTGCTCCAGCGCCGCTCCGCGACCACCACATAACTCCCCGTACTCCCCGAAGGGTCGATCACCATGAAGTCCTCACGCTCACGCAAGAGCCAGCTCGCGAGCCGCAGAAACGTGCTGTTCGGCGGGGCCGCCGCGGCCTCCGGACTCTTCATCGCCGGATGCACGAGCAACGAGTCCAACGATGACGAGGGCGGCACCGAGCAGCAGGCCCCGGCCGCGAGCGAGGAGGCGGGCGCGCCCGTCACCATCGGCTTCGCGGGCCCGCAGGCCGACCACGGCTGGCTCAACGCGATCAACGAGCAGGCCCGCGCCCGCGCCGAGCTCTACGAAGAGGTCACCCTTGAGATCGCCGAGGGCTCCAACGACACCGCCACCCAGATCGGGCAGGTGGAGGCCCTGGTCAACGGCGGCGTCGACGTGCTGGTCATCCTGCCCGCCGACGGCGTGGCCATGACCGACACGGCTCTTGAGATCATGCGGGCCGGGACGCCCGTGATCAACCTGGACCGCATCTTCGACAACCCCCAGGCGTACCGCTGCTGGATCGGCGGCGACAATTACGGCATGGGACTCAACGCGGGTCACTTCATCGGCGAGCAGCTGCGCGACGTCCAGGACGCCCGCGTGGTCGAGCTCTCGGGACCCGACAACCTCGAGCTGACCCAGCAGCGCACCCAGGGCTTCGACGACGCCCTGGCCAACTACCCGAACATCACCAAGGTGGCCCGCCAGGCCGCCGAGTTCACCACGGAGTCGGGCCAGGAGGTCATGGCGAACCTGCTCCAGGCCGAGTCCGAGTTCGAGGCCCTGTGGAACCACGACGACGACCAGGGCGCGGGCGCGCTCCAGGCCATCGCCCAGGCGGGCCGCGACGAGTTCCTCATGGTCGGCGGCGCGGGCTCGCGGGCTGCGATGGACCACATCCAGGCCGACGACTCGGTCCTGAAGGCCACCGTGCTCTACCCGCCGACGATGGCGGCCTCCGCCATCGACCTGGCCAGGGCGCTCGGCCAGGCCAGGGGGCTCAACGGCCTCGCCGAGTTCGAGATCCCGTCCTCGCTGACCCTCTACTCGGCCGTCGTCAGCCGCGACAACGTCGAGCAGTACCTGCCGACGGGCTTCAACTGATCCGTCACACCCGTATCGACGCCACACCCACCGACCCCACACCGACCCCACACCGACCCCACACCGACCCCCAACCGACAGGGAACCAGATGCCGTACTCCACCCCCGCACCTCCCCTCGGCGTCGGCATGGTCGGCTACGCCTTCATGGGCGCCGCGCACTCCCAGGGCTGGCGCACCGTAGGGCGCGCCTTCGACCTGCCGCTCACGCCCGTGATGGCCGCCGTGTGCGGCCGCGACCGGTCCAGGGTCGAGGCCGCCGCCGACCGTCTCGGCTGGGCGGCGGCCGAGACCGACTGGCGCGTCCTCATCGCCCGCGACGACGTGTCGCTCGTGGACATCTGCACCCCAGGGGACAGCCACGCCGAGATCGCCATCGCCGCCCTGGAGGCGGGCAAGCACGTGCTGTGCGAGAAGCCGCTCGCCAACACGGTCGAGGAGGCCGAGGCGATGACCGCGGCGGCCATCGAGGCCCGCAAGCGCGGCCAGCTCGCCATGGTCGGCTTCAACTACCGCCGCGTTCCCGCCCTCGTGCTGGCGCGCAAGCTCATCGCCGAGGGCCGACTCGGCACCCTGCGGCACGTCAGGGCCAGCTACCTCCAGGACTGGGCCGCCGACCCGGCGATGCCGCTCGCCTGGCGGCTGCGCAAGGAGAAGGCGGGCTCGGGCGCGCTCGGCGACCTGGGCGCGCACATCGTCGACATCACCCAGCACCTCTCGGGGGAGCTGCTGGTCGGCGTCTCCGCGCAGACCGAGACGTTCGTCAAGCAGCGCCCCCTGCCCGGGGGAGAGCCCGGGCAGGTCGGCGAGGTCACCGTGGACGACGCCGCCGTCTTCAACGGGCGGCTCGCCTCGGGCGCGCTGGCGTCGTTCGAGGTCAGCAGGTTTGCCGCGGGCCGCAAGAACCAGCTCCGCGTCGAGATCAACGGCTCCGACGGCTCGCTCGCGTTCGACCTGGAGCGCCTCAACGAGCTGGAGTTCCACGACAACACACTGCCGGACGCCGAGGGCGGCTTCCGTCGCATCCTGGTGACCGAGGCCGACCACCCCTACCTCGAGGGCTGGTGGCCCCCGGGGCACGGCCTGGGCTACGAGCACACGTTCACGCACCAGGCGCGCGACCTCGTGCACGCCATCGCGGAGAACGCCCAGCCCGAGCCGACGTTCGCGGACGGTCTCCAGGTGCAGCGGGTGCTGGCGGCGGTCGAGGAGAGCGCCGAGAAGAACGCTGTTCACACGCCCGTCCCCGTCCCGGCCTCCGAGTGAGGATCTGACCCCCCGAGTGAGGATCTGAAGGGAAGACGCACCATGCCACGGAACTTCACCCTGTTCACCGGCCAGTGGGCCGACCTGCCCCTCGAAGAGGTCTGCCGCCTGGCCAGGGACTTCGGCTACGACGGCCTCGAACTCGCCTGCTGGGGCGACCACTTCGAGGTGGACCGCGCGCTGGCCGAGCCCGACTACATCGCGGGCCGCCACGCCCTGCTGGAGAAGTACGGCCTGAAGTGCTGGGCCATCTCCAACCACCTGCTGGGCCAGGCGGTGTGCGACAACCCCATCGACGAGCGCCACAAGGGCATCCTGGCGCCCCGCATCTGGGGCGACGGCGAGCCCGAGGGCGTGCGCCAGCGGGCCGCCAAGGAGCTGGCCGACACGGCGAGGGCGGCCGCCGCGTTCGGCGTCGAGACCGTCATCGGCTTCACCGGCTCATCGATCTGGCACCTGGTCGCCATGTTCCCGCCGGTGCCGCCCGGCATGATCGACCGGGGCTACGAGGACTTCGCGGAGCGGTTCAACCCGATCCTCGACGTCTTCGACGCCGAGGGCGTCCGTTTCGCGCACGAAGTGCACCCGAGCGAGATCGCCTATGACTACTGGACGACCAAGCGCGCCCTCGAAGCGGTCGACCACCGCCCGGCGTTCGGGCTGAACTTCGACCCGAGCCACTTCGTCTGGCAGGACCTCGACCCGGTCAACTTCCTGTACGACTTCCAGGACCGCATCTACCACGTGGACTGCAAGGAGGCCCGCCGCCGCCTCGACGGCCGCAACGGGCGCCTTGGCTCCCACCTCCCGTGGGGCGACCCGAGGCGCGGCTGGGACTTCGTCTCCGCCGGCCACGGCGACGTGGCGTGGGAGGACGTCTTCCGGATGCTGACGGCCATCGGCTACGACGGCCCGATCTCGGTCGAGTGGGAGGACGCGGGCATGGACCGCCTCGCGGGCGCCCCCGAGGCCCTGGCCCGCCTGAAGGCGTACGACTACCCCCCGCCCACGGCGTCGTTCGACTCGGCCTTCGGCGGCGACTCCTGACCCACCCCCGTCAGGGCCCGCGCCCCCGACGGGCGCGGGCCCGAAGGGCCGCTCGACCGGTCGGGACGACGCCCTCACTCCTCGTCGGCCTCTCCGCCGTCCTCGTCGGGGTCCTCCTCGGGGACCTCGCCGAACAGGCGGATCTCCCACCACTCCGACGACGCGTCCTCGTCCTCGTCCTCGTCCTCGGAGTCGGGGTTGGGGTCGGGGTGCATCACGTTCCGCACCTCGACGCCGAGGCCGAGCTCCTGGGCGGCCCTCAGCGCGCTCACGGCCTCGTCGAGCGAGGTGACCCACATCTCGCGGAACGGCTCAGGCTCGTCGTTCCGAACGGTCGGCAGTCTGTGGATCGTCACGGTGCCTCCCCAGTGGCGCGGCGGTCCCCCGGCCATCCTTCCAGACGCGCCGCCCGCCGGGCGCCCCGCGGTCTCAGGCGCGTGGAACGGCCCTCAGCGCCCGCTCCACCAGCTCGTCGGGCGCGGGCCCGATGTCGATGGCCACGCCGTGCTCGTCGGGCTCAAGGGGCTCCAGGTCCGCGAACTGCGACCGCAGCAGGCCCGCCTTCATGAAGTGGCCCTTCCGCTCCCGCATGCGCCGCTCGATGAGGTCGAAGTCGCCGCTGAGATGGACGAAGAAGACGCCGGGCGACGCCGCGCGCAGCCGGTCGCGGTAGCGCCGCTTGAGCGCCGAGCACGTCATCACGCCGCCGCCGCCCGCCAGGTCGCGCTCGGCCAGCCACGCGCCGAGCGCGTCGAGCCAGGGCTCCCTGTCCTCGTCGGTCAGCGGGGTGCCCGCCGACATCTTGGCCACGTTGGCCCGCGGATGGAAGTCGTCGGCCTCGGCCAGCGGGACGTCGAGCCGCCGCGCCAACCCCTCGGCGACGGTCGACTTTCCCGAGCCCGAGACGCCCATCACGATGATCGTGGAAGATGCCATGGCTCCACTATCCGGCTCCGCACGCGCGTTCACCAAACGCCCCGCGCCCCCAAGCCTCAGTCCCGCGGCGACAGCAGCCCCCACGTCCTGCGCAGATCCGTCTCCGACTCGCGGCCGTTGCTCGCGATCGCGCCGAGCGCCTGCCGCGCCTGCCCGGGCGCCGCGTCCAGCATGCGGTCGGCCGCCTCGGCCTGCACCACCATGCCAGCCACCCGCTGCCCCGTGATGTCGTACATCTCGCGCACGATCTCGATCCGCTGGGTCGCGAGCGCCGCCTCGCGCCGCGCTGAGCGCATCAGCGCGGCCGTCTCGGCGCGTTCGGCCAGCTGCCTGCCCAAGCAGCGGCGGCAGCGCGCCCGGTAGCCGAGCGCCCAGGCAAGCGTCAGCGGCACCGACCAGCCGAGCACGAGCTCGGCCGTGCCCTCGGCGCCGCGCGACTCCCGTACCGCCGCGAACACCGTGGCGCCGATCCCGCCGAAGAGCGCGAGCCGCGCCGCCCACTTGGCGCCCCGGTCGGCCACCGCGCAGACGATGACGTAGACGGCCAGGCTGGGCGCCCACAACGCCTCGTTCTCCCACACGATCTGGGTCAGGCACGCGAGCAGCGCCAGGAGCAGCGTGCCCTCGGGCACCCGCTGCCGCAGGGCGACGCCCAGCGTGAGGGAGAGCATCAACAGGACCGCGAGCGCGCCGTCGTGGCCGCGCAGCGAGGGGTCGACGGCGATGTTCACCGCGCACAGGGTCAGGACGAGCGCGGCGAGGGAGAGGTCCACCGTCGTCGAGTGCCGTCGCACACCATCGAATGGGCGCTCCATGGCGGCCAGCGTAAGCCCGCGACGGCCCCAACGGATCGGCTCTGCGGGCGATTCCGCGACGGCTGGCCCTCCACTCAGGGGTGGAGAACCCCGGGGAACACCCTCGTTCGCCTCTCATCCTCGCGCAGGGTGACCGGTTGTCACCCCCGTCGATTAGAGTTGCGGCAGCCGCGTTGTGGGAGGTCCTCATGTCCGATTCGCCGTCCCGAGTGCCCGTTTCCGAGAAGTCTTCCCGCCCCTCCGTGCTCGCCAGGCTGCGGCCCGCGTCGTTCGGGGCCAGGCCCACGGGCGCGCGCCTTGAGCGCGTGCGCCGCTCCCCGCAGTACCGCGACGGCGCCTTCAGGAACGAACGACCGGTGCGCATGGGCGGGTTCGGGGACTCGCTGTCCATGGTCAGGGACTTCGCGCGGCGCTCGGAGCGGATGCGCAGGTCCCCGGCCGGCCCCATACCCCTGGCCCGCCCCGCCGCCCAGGGCGACGTCCCCGCCTCGGGCCTGCGGCTGACCTGGCTCGGGCACGCCAGCGTGCTCGCCGAGATCGACGGCCACCGCGTGCTGTTCGACCCGGTCTTCGGCAAGCGCTGCTCCCCGTTCTCCTTCGCCGGGCCCAAGCGGCTGCACCCCGTCCCCGTCGCGCTCGCGGAGCTCGGGCGCCTCGACGTGGTGGTGATCTCCCACGACCACTACGACCACCTCGACATGTCCACCATCAGGGGGCTGATCGCGGGCGACGCCGTGTTCGCCGTGCCGCTCGGCGTCGGCGCGCACCTGGAGCGCTGGGGCGTCCCCGAGGAGCGCGTCGTCGAGCTCGACTGGCGGGAGTCGGCGACCGTGGGCGGGCTCACCCTGACCGCCACCCCGGGGCAGCACTTCTGCGGCCGTGGCCTGCGGGACCGCTGGCAGACGCTGTGGGCGTCCTGGGTGGTCGCCGGGCCCGAGCACCGCGTCTACCACACGGGCGACACCGGGTACTTCCCCGGCTTCGCCGAGATAGGCGCCGAGCACGGCCCTTTCGATGCCACCCTGGTCCAGATAGGCGCCTACAGCAGCGCGTACTGGCCGGACATCCACATGACGCCGGAGGAGGGCGTCCGCGCGCACCTCGACCTCTCGGGCGGCGCCCCGCACGGCGTGCTGCTGCCCATTCACTGGGGGACGTTCAACCTCGCGATGCACCCCTGGGACGAGCCCGCCGAGCGCACGGTGGCCGAGGCCAAGGCGGCCGATGTGACGGTGGCCGTGCCCAGGCCGGGGGAGTCGTTCGAGCCCGCCGACGGGCTTGCGCTCAGCTCGTGGTGGGAGTCGGTCGCCGTCCGCCCCGCGCCCGGCGCCCGCACCCCCGACCCCTCGCTCAACGCCCGCCCGGCCGACGGCTGACCGCCCGCCCTGGCGGGTGTCCGGGCGGTTGGGGGCCGTGCCCCACCGGGGCCGTCTGCTTACGCGTGGGGGACTTACGCGTGGGGGACTTACTTGTGGGGGGTGACGTGCGGCTTTAGGGTGCCCGCAGAGCGCCGTCCTCCTGGAAGGTCCGTTCATGCCGCCACGTTCCGCGCGGATCACCGCCATCGAGACGCATGACATCCGCTTCCCCACCTCGCGGGAGCTGGACGGCTCCGACGCGATGAACCCCGACCCCGACTACTCCGCGGCCTATGTCACCCTCCACACGTCGGCGGACGGCGAGCCCGAAGGGCATGGCCTCGCGTTCACCATCGGGCGCGGGAACGACGTGCAGGTGGCGGCCATCCGCGCGCTCGCCCCCTACGTGGTCGGCCGGGACGCCGACGAGCTTGCCGCCGACCCCGGCACGCTCTACCGCGACCTGACGGGGGACAGCCAGCTGCGTTGGCTGGGCCCCGAGAAGGGCGTGATGCACATGGCCATCGGGGCCGTGGTGAACGCCGCGTGGGACCTGGCCGCGCGGCGCGCGGGCAAGCCGCTGTGGCGGCTCCTGGCCGACGCGGACCCCGAGTGGCTGCTGTCCCAGGTCGACTTCCGCTACCTGACCGACGCCCTCACCCCCGCCGAGGCGCTTGACCTGCTGCGCCGCGGCAAGGAGGGCTCCGCCGCACGCGCCGCGGACCTGCGCGCCCACGGATACCCCGCGTACTCCACCTCGCCCGGCTGGCTCGGGTACTCCGACGCCAAGCTCACCCGGCTGGCCGAGCGGGCCGTCGCCGAGGGGTTTCCGCAGATCAAGATCAAGGTCGGCGCCGACGTCGACGACGACATCCGCAGGCTGCGCGCGGCCCGCGACGCCGTGGGCCCCGATGTGCGCATCGCCATCGACGCCAATCAGCGCTGGGACGTCGCCGACGCCATCGCCTGGGTCGACGCCCTGCGCCCGTTCGACCCCCACTGGATCGAGGAGCCCACGAGCCCCGACGACATCCTCGGCCACGCCGCGATCCGCGAGGCCGTCGCCCCCGTCAAGGTGGCCACGGGCGAGCACGCGCAGAACCGTGTGATCGTCAAGCAGCTCATCCAGGCCCGCGCGATCGACATCGTGCAGCTCGACGCCGCCCGCGTCGCCGGGGTCAACGACAACCTCGCCATCCTCCTGCTCGCCGCCAAGCACGGCGTGCCCGTCTGCCCGCACGCCGAGGGCGTCGGTCTGTGCGAGCTGGTGCAGCACCTGGCGATGTTCGACTACGTCGCCCTCAGCGGCACCACCGAGGACCGCGTCGTCGAGTACGTCGACCACCTGCACGAGCACTTCATCGACCCCGCCCGCGTCGTCAAGGGCCGCTACCAGGCGCCGGGCACCCCCGGCTTCTCCGCCGCGATGCGCCCGGCGACCCTCGCCGAATACGCCTACCCCGACGGCGAGTTCTGGGCGGCCGAGCTGGCGCCACGGGAGGTGCCCGGCGCGTGAACGCCCCTGGCCCCGCCCCCCGCGGCGTCCCGCTGCCCGCCGAAGAGACATGAGCGCCGGAGGAGACATGGCCGCCCCCGTCATCGACGCCCACCACCACCTGTGGGACCTCGCCGTCCGCGACCAGGACTGGATCACGGGGGAGGCCATGGCGCCCATCCGCAGGGACTTCACCGTGGCCGACCTCGCCGCGGAGGCGCGCGCCGCGGGCGTCAGCGCCACCGTGGTCGTGCAGACGGTGACGGTGCCAGAGGAGACGCCCGAGCTGCTCGCCATCGCCGCCTCCTCCGACCTGATCGCCGGGGTCGTGGGCTGGACCGACCTGACCGACCCCGCCGTGGCCGACGCGCTCGCCGCCCTCGTCGACGCGCCGGGCGGCGGGCTGCTGACCGGCATCCGGCACCAGGTCCAGGGCGAGCCCGACCCCCGCTGGCTGCTGCGCGACGACGTGCGGCGCGGGCTGCTCGCCGTGGCCGCCGCGGGCCTCGTGTACGACCTGCTCGTCCTGCCCCACCAGCTGCCCGCGGCCGTCGAGGTCGCCGCCCTGCTGCCCGAGGTGACGTTCGTCCTCGACCACCTGGCCAAGCCGCCGATCGCCTCGGGCGAGATCGAGACCTGGGCCGGGGACATCGCCAGGCTCGCCGCGCTGCCCAACACGTACTGCAAGCTCTCCGGCATGGTCACCGAGGCCGACTGGGCGTCCTGGACCACCGAGGGCCTGCGCCCCTACGCGGACACGGTGATCGGCGCGTTCGGCCCCGACCGGCTGATGTTCGGCTCGGACTGGCCGGTGTGCACCCTCGCCGCGCGCTACGACGAGGTGCTGACGCTGGCCCGCGCGCTCACCTCCGGGCTGAACGCCAACGAGCGCGACGCCGTCTTCGGCCGCACGGCCTCGCGTGTCTACGGCCTCGGGTTCCCCGGCTGAACGGCCCGGCCCCGGGGCCTCGGGTCAGCCTTCCGCCCGCTTTCTGACCTCATGGGCGAGGTCCTTGTCGAGCGCGACCCGCACCAGGCCCGCGGTCAGCCTGGGCACGTCGCGGTCCTCGACCAGCGAGCCGAGCGCCCCGGGGGAGCGCGGCAGGCCCACGCGCTCGGCGCCGTCCCGCGCCTTCCCGTCGATGTAGGGGATGTGCTCGGGCCACACGGCCTGGGCCTCGCGCAGGAAGATGTCCACGCCCATCGGGCCGATCCCGGGGAACGCCCGCAGCCGCTCGGCCACGTCGTCGCCGCGCAGCCCGCGCAGATCGCCCCCGTAGCGGTCGAGCGCGAGCTCGGCGCCGTCCCCCAGCTGCCGCGCGGTGCGCTCGTCGTAGCGGCGGTAGCCGCCCACGCCGAGCGCGTCCACCCGCTGCTGCCACGTGGCGTCCGCCATGTGCCGCGGCGTCGTCATCCCCGCGTCGAACAGCGCCCGCGCCGCGGCCACCGCCACATCGGCGCGGATGCGCGCCGAGAGCAGGTGCGCCAGGACCAGCGCCTGGTACAGCGGCGCGGGAGTGTTCCGCAGGCGGATGCCCGCCTGCTGGGCATAGGTCTCACCGCAGCGGTCGACCAGGGCCCGCGCCGTTCGCTCTGTCCGCTCGCTCATGCCGACCCCCCGTCAGTCCGTCTCCGGCCTGAGGTCGCGGAACGCCTCGCGCTCCGCGCGCTCGGACAGCGGCCCGCGCCCGCGCTCGGTGCGCGGCCCGCTGGGGCGCCACGTGGGGTCCTCTTCCATGGACTCCTTGGCCTCCGCGTTGGCGTGCCGGTCGGGAACGCCCTGGTTCTCGGCGGCCTTGCGCCCATGGGCGCGATGAATGTCGTACTTCTTGCTGCCCGGTTCAGGCATGCTGCACCACCTCGCGGCGCCGAGTGCCCGGGCGTCGGCCGGTGAAACGCGGGTAGCGTCACCGGGTGGACACCAGGGATCTGCCGACCGAGTGCTGGCTGACCCCGCGCGCCGAGGTGCGGGGCTCACCGATCCAGGGCCGCGGCCTGTTCGCCACCGCCCCCATCGCCGAGGGCGAGGTGGTGGCGCGGTTCGGCGGGCCGCTGATCGACGACGCCGAGCTGGCCGCGACCTCCCCGCCGAGCAGCTTCACCGTGGCCCCGGGACTGCACATGGTCACCGACCCCGAGCACCCCGCGAGCCTGGGCAACCACGCGTGCGACCCGAACGTGTGGCACCGGGACGCCGTGACCCTCCAGGCCCGCCGCCCCATCGCCGAGGGCGAGGAGCTGACATCCGACTACGCCACCATGACCGGCGTGGAGAGCTGGTCGATGGAGTGCCGCTGCGGCACCGCCCTGTGCCGGGGCCGCGTCACGGGCGCCGACTGGCGCCTGGCGTCCCTCAGGGCCGCCTATGGCCGCCGCTGGACCCCCGCCCTCCTGGCCAGGATCGACAGCGACGGCCAGGGGCCTCACTCCGCGGATCCGGCCAGCGGGACCGTGAGCGACGTGCCGCCCTCGGGCACGGTCACAGGATCGCCGTAGCCGCCAGGGCCCGCGAGCACGACGCGCCAGGGGCCGGGGGCGTTCGCCGCGCGCACGGTCACCGCGTCGCCCTCGCGCCTGGTGGTGAACGTCGCGGGCTCGCCGCCGTCGGGCGATGGCACCGTGGTGACGGTCTCGCCGCCGTCCTCCGGCGCGTGCACGCGCAGCGTCACGCCGTCCGCCCACGCGTACACGGGCGCGTCGTCGGCCGCGCCGAACGGGATCACCGAGCCGGGGCGGGCCAGCAGCGGCAGGCTGTCGAACCCGAACCGCCCGCGCCGCCACCCCCCGCCGCGCACCCGCTCGCCGGTGAGCACATGCGTCCACGTCCCCTCGGGCACGTAGTAGTCGACGGTGCCGTCCTCGGTGAACACCGGCGCCACCAGCAGGTCGGAGCCCAGCATGTACTGGCGGTCGAGCGTGTGGCAGCCGGGGTCGTCGGGGAATTCCAGCAGCATCGCGCGCATCACCGGCGCGCCCCGCTCGGCCGCCTCGCGCGCCGCGCCCGCCAGATAGGGCATCAGCCGGTGCTTGAGCCGGGTGAAGTCCCGCGTGACGGCCACCGCCTCCTCGTCGTAGTCCCACGGGACCCGGTAGGAGTTGCTGCCGTGCAGCCTGCTGTGCGACGACAGCAGCCCGAACTGCACCCACCGCTTGAACAGCGCGGGCGTCGGGGTGCCCTCGAAGCCGCCGATGTCATGGCTCCAGAAGCCGAACCCCGACAGGCCGAGCGAAAGGCCGCCGCGCAGCGACTCGGCCATCGCCTCGAACGTGGACTCGCAGTCGCCGCCCCAGTGGACGGGGAACTTCTGCCCGCCCGCCGTCGCCGAGCGCGCGAACAGGACCGCCTCGCCCTCCCCGCGCTCCTCGGTGAGCACGCCGAACACCGTCTCGTTGTAGAGCTGCGTGTAGTAGTTGTGCATCCGCTCGGGGTCGGAGCCGTCATACCACACGACGTCCGTGGGGACCCGCTCGCCGAAGTCCGTCTTGAAGCAGTCCACGCCCTGCCGGGCCAGCGCCCGCAGCTTGTCCGCGTACCAGCGCCTGGCCTCGGGGTTGGTGAAGTCCACGAGCGCCATCCCGGCCTGCCACATGTCCCACTGCCACACGTCGCCGTTTGGCCTGCGCAGCAGGAAGCCCTGGCGCATCGCCTCGTGGAAGAGCGGGGACTTCTGCCCGATGTAGGGGTTGATCCAGACCGACACCCGCAGCCCGCGCTCCTTGAGCCGGGCGAGCATGCCCTCGGGGTCGGGGAAGACCGCGGGGTCCCACGTGAAGTCGCACCACTGGTACTCGCGCATCCAGAAGCAGTCGAAGTGGAAGACGCTCAGCGGGATGTCGCGCTCGGCCATGCCCTGGACGAAGCGGCTGACGGTCGCCTCGTCGTAGTCGGTCGTGAACGACGTGGACAGCCACAGGCCGAACGACCACGCGGGCGGCAGCGCGGGGCGGCCGGTCAGCGCCGTGTAGCGGTCCAGGATCTCCTTGGGCGTCGGCCCGTGGATGACCAGGTACTCGATCGACTGGCCCTCGACGCTGAACTGCGCCTGCCCGACCGCCTCCGAGCCGATCTCGTAGGAGACCTGGCCCGGGTGGTTGACGAAGACGCCGTAGCCGCGGTTGGTGAGGTAGAACGGCACGTTCTTGTACGCCTGTTCGCTGGCCGTGCCGCCGTCCGCCTGCCAGATGTCGACGGACTGGCCGTTGCGCGTGAACGGCGTGAACCGCTCGCCGAGCCCGTACACCAGCTCGCCCACGCCGAGCGAGAGCTGGCCGAGCGCGTGCTGGCGCCCGTCCTCCATGGTGACAAAGCCAGTGCCGCGCTTCCCCGCCGACGTCAGCACGCGCCCCTCGGCGACGAAGTCGAGGCGCCAGGGCTCGGCGGTGTCCACGCGCAGCGTGAGCGAGCCGCTGGACAGCTCGACGACCGAGCCGTCCACGGCCGTCTTCGCACGGTGCCCGGGATCCCCGGCGAGCGGGAAGCGCGGCCCGCGCTCCGCCGCCCCCGCGTGGTGCGTCGACCTGACCGCGATGACGCCGTCGGCCGGGGCGTGGCACTCGACCGTGATGAGCGGGGAGTTGAGCGTGTGCCCGCGCACCTCGACGGGGCGCACGGCCGCGTGGAGGACGAGGCGGTCGTCATGGACCGCCGTGTCGGCGACCTGCTTGGCGAACGCCGCCGAGACGCCGTCGCGGATCAGCCAGTAGCCGTCGGTGAACTTCACTGCCACTCCTGCTTGTGGTGGGCTATCAGCTCCCGGTACCAGCGATAGCTGTCCTTCGGGAGGCGTTCGAGGGTGTCGTAGTCGACGCGGACGATGCCGAAGCGCTTCGCGTAGCCGAAGGCCCACTCGAAGTTGTCCATGAGCGACCAGACGTAGTACCCGCGCACATCCACGCCCGCGTCCACGGCCGCGGCCAGGGCGTGCAGATGGTCGCGGAGGTAGGCGACCCGGTCGGCGTCGTGGACCTGGCCGTCGTCGGCGACGGAGTCGTCCTCGGCCGAGCCGTTCTCGGTGATGATCACCGGCGGCAGCTCCGGGTAGCGCCGGCCGAGGTCGACCAGCAGATCGGTGAACGTGTGCGGAACGACCGGCCAGCCCATCGTCGTGTGCCGCGCGTCCTGCCGCCAGGACTCCTCGACGCCGATGTCCACGGCCGTGCGGGCCGCGGGGTCGGCCTCGCGGCGCGGCGCGTCGGCGATGGTGATCGGCCGGTAGTAGTTGACGCCGACGAAGTCCAGCGGGGCGGCGATCGTGATGAGGTCGTCATCGCGCCGGTAGGAGCCGTCGGCGAGGTCGCCCCAGGTCTCCCGCTCGTGCTCGGGGTAGCGCCCGGCGAACAGCGGGTCGAGCCACACCGCGTTGTGCAGCGTCTCGGCGCGGCGCACCGCGGCCAGGTCGGCGGGGGATTCGGTCGCGGGCAGCAGGCGGTCGGGGTTGAGCGTGATGCCGACATCCCGCGCGCCCGCGTCGCGCAGCGCGCGTACCGCGAGGCCGTGCCCGACCAGCAGGTGGTGCGCCGCGGCCAACGCGCCCCGGCCCTCGCGCGCCCCGGGCGCGTGCCGCCCGATGGCGTAGCCGACGAACGCCGAGCAGAACGGCTCGTTGAGCGTGATCCAGCGGTCCACGCGGTCGCCGAGCCGTTCGGCGACCAGCCGCGTGTAGTCGGCGAACCGCTCCGCCGTCTCGCGCACGCGCCAGCCGCCCCTGTCCTCAAGGGCCTGCGGCAGGTCCCAGTGGTAGAGCGTGGCGGCCGGGGAGATGCCCGCGGCCAGCAGCTCGTCGACGAGCCGGTCGTAGAAGTCGAGCCCTTCCGCGTTGGCGGGGCCCGCGCCCGTCGGCTGGACGCGGGGCCAGGCGACGGAGAACCGGTAGCTGTCCACGCCGAGTTCACGCAGCAGCGCGACGTCCTCGCGGTAGCGGTGGTAGTGGTCGCACGCGACGTCGCCTGTGGCGCCTTCGGCCACGCGGCCCGGCTCGCGGCAGTAGGTGTCCCAGATGGAGGGGCCGCGCCCGCCCACGTCGTGGGCGCCCTCGATCTGGTAGCTGGCGGTGGCGGCGCCGAAGAAGAATCCCCGAGGGAACCGCGGGAAACCGGCGCCCTCGCTCACGGTGGTCGGGTCGGTGACAGTCATGGTGGTGGCGGGCCTCACTTGAGTGAACCGCCGGCGATCCCGGCGGCGATGTACTTCTGGGCAACGACGAGGAGTATCGCCGCCGGGATCGCCGACAAAACGGCCGTGGCCATCACCGCTCCCCAGTCGCTCACATGCGCGCCGATGAACTGGTAGATGCCGAGCGTCACGGGCCTGACGTCGTCGGTCGTGTTGAGCGTGAGCGCGAAGATGAAGTCGGCCCACGCGAAGAGGAACGCGAAGAGCCCCGAGGTGATCAGCGCGTTCCTGCTCATCGGCAGGACGATCCTGACGAACGCGGTGAAGCGGTTGGCCCCGTCCACCATCGCCGCCTCCACTACCTCGGTCGGGATGGACACCATGAACGCCCGCAGCAGCACGATCGCGAACGGCAGCCCGAGCGACGCGTCGGCCAGGATCAGGCCCAGATAGGAGTTGACCAGGCCAAGCTCGGCATACGCGCTATAGAGGGCGTTGGCCACCACGATGCCCGGCACCATCTGCGTGATCAGCGTGGCGAAGACGATGGTGCCCCCGCCCCTAAGCCCGAAGTGCGCCAGGCCGTACGCGGCGGGCGCGGCGAGCGCGAGGCACACCGCGACCGCGCCGAGCGAGACGACCAGGCTGGTCACCAGCGAACCGCCCTGGGTGTCGAGGGCGTGGGAGAAGTTCTCGAAGCCCGCCGAGGTCGGGATGAGATCGGTGGACGCGATGCTGGTGTGCGGCTGGAGCGCGGTGCTGATCATCCAGTACACGGGGAAGAGCATCACCGCGAGGATCAGCAGCGCGGCCGCGGTGTTCCAGGCGCGCCGCGCACGGCCGCGTTCGCGGCGCCCCGAGGTCACGGTCCCTGACATGGCTCTCACTTCCCTGCCCTGAGATCGGCGCGGTTGACGCGCAGGTACAGCACCGCGAAGACGGCGCTGATGAGAATGAGGACATTGCCGACCACCGCGCCCTGGCCGAAGTCGAGCTGGAGGAACGACAGCTGGTAGGTGAGCGTGCCGAGCGTCTGCGTGGAGTCGGCGGGGCCGCCGCCGGTCAGCGCCAGGATCAGGTCGAGGATCTTGATCGTGGACATGAACCCGAGGACGAGCACCACGGTCACCACGGGCCGCAGCAGCGGAAGCGTCACGCTGCGGAACGTCCGCCACGGGCTCGCCCCGTCGAGCGCGGCCGCCTCGTACAGCTCGCGCGGGATCTCCTGGAGCCCGCCGTAGAGGATCACCATGTTGAACGGGATGCCGATCCAGACGTTCACCAGGATCGCCGAGAGCAGCGCGACGCTGGGGCTGCTCAGCCAGGGCACGCCGTCGGACGCGAGGCCGAGTGTGCCGAGGAAGCTGTTGAGCACGCCATGGTCCTCGTCCATGATCCGCCGCCAGACCACCGCGGAGACCACCATCGGCACCAGCCAGGGCAGCAGCAGGATCGCCCGCACAAAGCCCGAGAGGCGAAAGCGCCGCGAGAAGAAGACCGCGAGGGCGAGGCCGATGGTGAACTGGCCCGCGAGCGACCCCACGGTGAACAGGATCGTCTGCCACAGCGCGTCGTTGAACAGGTCGTTGTCGAAGACCCGCCGCCAGTTGTCGAGCCCGTTGAACGGGGCCTCTCCGGTGAAGTACGTGCGCGGCGTGAACTCCTGGAAGCTCATCACCACGTTGCGGACCAGGGGGTAGCCGAAGAAGGCCAGCAGATAGGCCAGCGCCGGGGCCACGAAGAGCCACTGGGTGAGCCGCGGGGTGAGCTGTCGGGAGCGCATCGTCGTCCTCACTCCCCGGCCGTCGCCTGGCGCTGGGCGGTGCCCAGTGCCTCGTCGGGCGACTGCCTGCCGGTCAGCACGGACTGGAACGCGCCCGCGAGCGCCGTCTCCACGACCGGCCAGCGGGTGCCCACCTCGCCGGTGCGCGACCGCGCGGTCAGCACCAGGTCGGCGAACGGCGCCAGCTCGGGGTTCTGCTCGCGGTAGGCCGCCGCGGCCGAGGCGCGGGTGGGCACGTTGTTCACGCGCTCGCCCCAGGCCAGCTGGTTCTCCTCGGAGTTGAGGCACGTCAGGATCCGGCCCGCGTTCTCCTCGCGCTCGCGGTCCCCGTCGTTCCTCGGCACCGCCATCACCGTGCCGCCGATCGGCGGGACCGGGTCGCCGCCCGCCTCGGGCACCGGGATGCTGGCCACCGCCCAGTCCACGTCGTCCTGCGCGCTGAGCACGGGCACCTGCCACGGGCCGTTGATCATCATCGCGGCACGCCCTGATATGAACTGGTCGTTGACGTCCTGCTGGTTCCAGTTGACGACGGAACGCGAGGCCGACCCGTCGTCCACCAGGTCCTTCCACAGCTGGAGCGCGGGCGCGCCCGCGCCGTCGTCCAGCCGCGCCTCGTCGCCGCCCGCCGACCAGAAGAACGGCAGGAACTGGTAGACGCCGTCGGCGTTCGGGCTGGCGCTGAACGCCATGCCATAGGTGTCGCCCTGGGTCAGCGCCGCGGCGGTGGTCTCCAACTCCTCCCAGGTGGTGGGGGGTTCGAGGCCCGCCTCGGCGAAGATCTCGGTGTTGTAGACCAGCGCGAGGGAGTTGACCGAGCGCGCCACGCCGTACTGGACCCCGTCGTGGGAGCCGAGGGCGTTGGCGCTGTCGGAGAGCCCCGAGGTGTCCACGCCGACCTCGTCGATGGGCCGCAGCCCGTCCGTCTCGGCGAACTGTGGCAGCTCGGAGCCGTCGAGCTCCAGGATGTCGGTCAGCGAGTCGGACGACGCCATGCGCAGCGCCTTCGACGCGACCTGGTCGGCGGGCACGCTCACCTGCTCGACCCGCAGGCCGAGCGGCTCGGCGCAGCGGTCGAAGAACTCCTGGTTGGCCTCGTGCTCCGCGGTGTCGGTCGCCGAGTTGAGCACCGTGACGGTGCCGGGGTCGGGCTCGGCGGCGCAGCCGGAGAGCCCGGCGGCGGTCATGGAACCGGCCAAGGCGAGGGCCGCGGCGGGCGCGACTCTGCGCCCGGATCTCGATCGCATCGGTTTAACGGCTCCTTCGGATCAGGGGTGCGGCGGAGGTATGGGGGGACCCCCGGCGAGCCGGGGCGGGATCAGCTCGTGGCGGGGAGGCCCCGCGTCGATCGCCGCGACGGCGAGCCCGGCGACGGCGGCCGACATCTGCCCCACGGGCAGGTCGATGCGCGGCAGCCGCCCCGGGCCCGGCTCGTTGGGCAGGCTGCCGACCAGCACGACGGCCAGCTGGTCCGGCGAGCCGAGCCCCAGCGCGGCCAGCTCGTCGAGGAGCGTGTCGAGCGGGATGAGGTGCTGCACGATCAACGCGGTCGCCGCGGGGCTCACGCGAAGCGCGCGCCGCAGCCTGGCCCGCAGCTCGCCGGGGTCGGCGCTTGAGGGAACGACCCTGACCTCGGCCCCGGTCTCCCGCGCGGCGGCCTCGGCGCCCGACAGGCCGTGCAGCGCGTAGCCCCTGCGGGCGGCGATCTCGTGGTCGGCCGACGACCAGAACACGATCCGCCGGTGCCCCGCGGCCACCGTCTCCCGCACGGCAAGGGCGACGGCCGCGGCCCAGTCGAGGTCGACCCAGGACAGCTCGGCCTCGTCGCGCTCGTTTCCGTGGCCCAACAGGGCGGTGGGAAAGCCGAGATCGCGCAGGGCCGCGATCCTGGGGTCGGCCTCGGCGACCGCCATGAGGATCGCGGCGTCCGCGAGGCCGCTGCGCGCGACGCGGCGCAGCCCGCCCACGCCGTCGGGGTCCGTCATCATCAGCAGGTCGTAGCCGTGGTCGCGCGCCGCGTCGCTGATCTCCACGGCGAACCGCCCGTCCATGGCCCGGTACTTGCCGCGCTCCCTCGGCACGGCGAGCACCAGCACCTCGCTGCGCGCGCGGCGCAGCGTCCGCGCGCTGGCCCTCGGGTGGTAGCCGAGCTCGGCGATGGCGGCGCGCACCGCCGTCGCGGTCTCGTCGGAGATCTTCCGCGAGCCGCTGAGGACGTATGACACCGTGCTGGGCGCGACTCCCGCGCGCTCGGCGACGTCCTTGATCGTTGCCATCCCGGTCCCTTGGGTGAGGCGTTCGTCCATGCGTCAATCGAATCGATTCGATCGATGGCAACGGGATGCTACGCACATCCGTGCGGTTTCGGCAAGGGGTTCCCCTCCGGGGAGGTACCGGGGCCCTGCCGCGGGGCGGTGTCCTTCAGGGGTGCAGGGCGAGGCGCCATGTGCCGCCGAGGGGTGGGGCGAGCCAGCGCGGGGCCAAGGCGCGGAAGTCGGCCTCGGGGAGGGCGCCCGCGCCCGCGGGCAGCGCGCCCAGGAGCGGGGCGCCCGCCGCCTCGGGCAGGTCGGTCAGGTTGCAGCGGGCCGCCAGGTCGGGGGCGGCGGGCCAGCTGCCCACCACCACGCCCACCGGGGCCAGCCTCCGCGCCCGCAGCGCCTCCGCGGTCAGCGCGGTGGCGTTGAGCGTGCCAAGACCCGCCTCGGCGACGATCAGCACGGGGGCGCCGAGCAGCACCGCCGCGTCCGCGAGGGTCCCGCCCGCGTCATCGAACCGCACCAGCAGCCCCCCTGCGCCCTCGACGAGCACCAGGTCGTGCTCGTCGGCCAGCTCATCGGCCGCCTTGGCCGCGTCGGCGGGTGCCACGGGCGGCAGCCCCGCCCGCCGCGCGGCCGTCGCTGGCGCCAGCGGCTCGGGGTAACGGGCCAGCTCCCTGGTGGTCAGGGGCGCGGGCAACGGGCCAGCGAGCCGCGCCACTTCGGCCAGGTCGCCGTCCTCGCCGCCGCCCACCCCGGTCTGCGCGGGCTTGAGCACGGCGACCGAACGCCCCGCCGCCCGCGCGGCCACCGCGAGCGCCGCCGTCACCACGGTCTTGCCGACCCCGGTGCCCGTGCCGGTCACGACGAGCACGCGCGCGGGCAGCCCACCGTTTACGCCACGCCCGTCGGCGCCGTCGCCGTTCATCGCGCCGCCGCCCGCGCCGCCGCGCACGCCGCGTCGCAGATCAGCGCCAGATCCGCGTCGTCGGTCACATACGGCGGCATCGTGTAGACCAGGTTGCGGAAGGGCCGCAGCCACACGCCGAGGCCCACCGCGGCGCGCGTCGCCGCCGCGACGTCCACCTCGCGGTCCAGCTCGATCACGCCGATCGCGCCGAGCGTCCGCACCTCCCGCACCCCGGGCAGCCCCTCGGCCGCGGCGAGCCCGGCCCGCAGGCCCGCCCCGACCCTGGCCACCTCCCCCGCCCAGTCCCCCGAAAGCAGCAGCCCGATCGAGGCGTTGGCGACGGCCGAGGCCAGCGGGTTGCCCATGAACGTCGGCCCGTGCGCGAGCACCGGCACCTCGCCCCGCGAGATCCCCTCGGCCACGCGCGAGGTGCACAGCGTCGCCGCCATCGACAGATACCCGCCGGTCAACGCCTTGCCCACGCACATCACATCGGGCGCGACCCCCGCGTGGTCCGCGCCGAACAGCATGCCCGTGCGGCCGAACCCCGTGGCGATCTCGTCGAATACCAGCAGCACGTCGTTCTCCGAGCACGCCTCGCGCAGCACCCGCAGATAGCCGGGGGAGTGGAACCGCATGCCGCCCGCGTTCTGCACCACCGGTTCCACGATCACCGCCGCCACCTCGTCCGCGTGCCGCGCGATCAGCTCGCGCAGCGCGCGGGCGTACGCCGGGTCGGGCTCCGCGTCGTACCCCGCGGGCGGCACATCGGCGAATATCTGCCGCGGCAGCGCCCCCGACCAGATGTCGTGCATCCCGCCCTCGGGATCGCACACCGACATCGGGTGCCAGGTGTCGCCGTGGTATCCGCCGCGCCACGTCAGCAGCCGCCGCTTGCCCCCGCGCCCCAGCGAACGCCAGTACTGGAGGCACATCTTGATGGCCACCTCGACCGAGACCGAGCCGGAGTCGGACAGGAAGACATGGCGCAGCGGGGCGGGCGTGATATCCACGAGGCGCTTGGCGAGCCGCACCGCGGGCTCATGGGTGAGCCCGCCGAACATCACATGGCTCATCCGGCCGAGCTGCTCGGTCACCGCGGCGTTGAGCACCGGGTGGTCGTAGCCGTGCAACGCCGACCACCACGACGCCATGCCGTCCACCAACTCCCGCCGCCCCCACGCCGGTCGGGCCAGCCGCAGCCGCACGCCCGAGGCCGAATCGACGACCAGCGGCTCATGCCGCCCCGGCATCGGGCCGTAGGGGTGCCACACATGCTCGCGGTCGAGCGCCAGCAGCTCGTCGGGATTCAACGCGGGCGACGGCGTGGGCGACGGCGCGGGCGATGGCTCACGCATTGGGCGGCAGCTCCGTGCCCGCGCCCCTGCGGCGCACCGCCACCAGGTCGCGCGCCCGGTGCTCGGGCAGCGTCGTCGTCTCCGCGCCCTCCACCTCGAAGCCCGCGTCCGCGATCATGTCGAGGTCGGCCTGCCCCGCCTGGCCCTCGCTGGTCAGATAGTCGCCGAGGAAGATCGAGTTGACGATGTGCAGCGCGAGCGGCTGCAACGACCGCAGGTGCAGCTCGCGCCCGCCCGAGAGCCGCACCTCGGCGTCGGGGCATACGAACCGCACCATGGCCAGGATCCGCAGCGCCCGTCGCGGCGTCAGCTCCCACGTTCCGGCCAGGGGCGTTCCGTCGAAGGGGATGAGGAAGTTGACCGGCACCGAGTCGGGGTCGAGGGCGCGCAGCGCGAACACCACGTCCACCAGGTCCTCGTCGCTCTCGCCCATCCCCGCGATGATCCCCGAGCACGCCGACATCCCGGCCGCCTTGGCCCGTTCGACCGTCGAGACGCGGTCGCCGAACTCGTGCGTCGTGCAGATGTCGCGGTAGGTGGCCTCGGAGGTGTTGAGGTTGTGGTTGTAGGCGTCGGCGCCCGCCTCGCGCAGCCGCTCGGCCTGGCCGTCGCCGAGCAGCCCCAGGCACGCGCACACCTCGACGTCCGCGTGCCGCTCGCGGATCGCTGCGATCGTCTCCGAGACCCGGTCGACGTCCCGGTCGGTCGGGCCACGGCCGCTGGCCACCAGGCACACGCGCTTGGCGCCGCCCGCGACCCCGGCGCTCGCGGCGTCCGCGGCCTCGCCGGGCTTGAGCCACGTGTACTTCAGGATCCCGGCCTTGGAACCCAGGCGCTGGGAGCAGTAGGAGCAGTCCTCGGGGCACAGGCCCGACTTGAGGTTGACCAGGTAGTTGAGCTTCACCCGCCGCCCGAACCACTGGCGGCGCACCTTCCCGGCCGCGGCGACCACGTCGAGCAGCTGGTCGTCGGTGGTCGCCAGCACGGCCAGCGCCTCGTCGCGGGTGGGCGCCTCGCGGCGAAGTCCCTTGTCCACCAGGGTGTTCAGCAGGTCCATGCGCTCGATCCTCGCCCACGCGCCGCGGCCCGGCCAAGGAGAGAATCCACAAGAGGCCGCGGCGCCGAATGTGCACATCGCCACTGACGCCCGGCATGACCGCCCGTTACCTTTATGCGCAGCCCACAAGGGAACGCGTGGGACCAGGGGACCAGGGGACCACGGGACTTGAGACAACGGGAGGGCCGCGGCCGGTGCACGACGTCCTCGGCTGGCTCGACGACGAGGCCGCGCGCCGCCACCGCGCCGGGCTCCACCGCCGTCTGCGCCCCCGCGCCGCCGACGCGGCGCCGCTTGACCTCGCGGGCAACGACTACCTGGGCCTGGCCCGCCACCCCGAGGTGGTCGCCGCCGCCGTCGAGGCGGCCGAGCGCTGGGGCGCGGGCGCCACGGGCTCGCGCCTGGTCACGGGGAGCACCGCGCTGCACGCCGAACTCGAGGCGGAGCTCGCGGAGTTCTGCGGCTTCGAGGCCGCGCTCGTGCTGGCCTCCGGCTATGCCGCCAACCTCGCCGTCCTCACCGCGCTCGGCGGCCGGGGAACGCTGATCGCCTCCGACGCGGGCAATCACGCCTCGCTCATCGACGGCTGCCGCCTGGCCCGCGCCGAGGTCGCGGTGGTCCCGCACGCCGACCCCGCCGCGTTCGACAAGGCGCTCGACCGCCACACGGGCCGCGCGCTGGCCGTCACCGACTCGGTGTTCTCGGTGGACGGCGACGCCGCCCCGCTGCCCGCGCTCGCCGCGGTGTGCCGGGAGCGCGGCGCCGCGTTGATCGTCGACGACGCGCACGGCCTCGGCGTGCTGGGCGAGGGCGGCAGGGGCGCGCTCGCCGCCGCGGGGCTCGCTGGCGCCCCCGACGTGGTCGCGACGGTCACCCTCTCCAAGTCCCTCGGCAGCCAGGGCGGCGCGGTCCTCGGCCCGCGCCGGGTGATCGACCACCTGGTCAACGCCGCCCGCACGTTCATCTTTGACACGGGGCTCGCCCCCGCGGCCGCGGGCGGCGCGCTCGGCGCCCTGCGGCTGCTGCGCCGCGAGCCCGGGCGCGCCGCGCGCGCCAGGTCCCACGCGGCCACCCTGCACGGGCGGCTGACCGCGGGCGGTTTGAGCGCGGCGCGCCCCGACGCCGCGGTGGTGTCGGTCCGCGCGCCCTCGCCCGAGGCCGCGGTCGGCTGGGCGGAGGCGTGCCGCGCGGCGGGCGTCGCGGTGGGCTGCTTCCGTCCGCCGTCCGTTCCCGACGGGATCTCGCGGCTGCGCCTGACCGCCCGCGCCGACCTGACCAGGGGCGCGCTCAACCGCGCGATGGCGACGATCCTCGCCACGGCCCCGCGCCCATGACCCCGCCCACGGCCCCGCCCTGGCGTATCACGGGTGTACGAGCCCGCGGTGGCGCGGTTACGTTGAGGGCGGCAGGGACCAGCAGCCCCACGGCAGGAGACCTCCGGTGACAGACGACGCGTCCACCCCCCGCTCCGACCCGGTCTCGAAGATCGACACGTCCGTGCCGCACTCGGCCAGGATCTGGAACTACTGGCTCGGCGGCAAGGACAACTACGAGGTGGACCGCGCGGCCGGCGACGCCTACCGCAGGGCGTTCCCCGGCATCGTGGACATCGCCCGCGCCTCGCGGCAGTTCCTGGCCCGCTCGGTGCGCTTCCTGGCGCGCGAGGCGGGCATCCGCCAGTTCCTCGACGTCGGAACGGGCCTGCCCACCGCCGACAACACCCATCAGATCGCCCAGCGCGTCGCCCCCGACTCCCGCGTCGTCTACGTGGACAACGACCCGCTGGTGCTGATGCACGCCCACGCCCTGCTGACCTCGACGCCCGAGGGCGCCACCGAGTACATCGAGGCGGACCTGCGCGACCCCGACGAGATCCTGCGCCGCGCCGCGGGGACGCTCGATCTGTCGCGCCCCGTCGGGCTGATCCTCAGCGGCATCCTCGGCCATGTGCCCACCTACGAGGGGGCGCGCGACATCGTCAGCGGGCTCATGGGCGGGCTGCCATCCGGCAGCCACCTCTCGCTCAACGAGGGCACCGACACCGACGACGTCTACGTCAGCGCCCAGCAGGAGTACAACGAGTCGGGCGCCATCCCCTACCGGCTGCGCACGATGGACGAGATCGCCGGGTACTTCGACGGCCTTGAGCTGGTCGAGCCCGGCGTCGTCCCCGTCACCCGCTGGCGGCCCGAGCTGGCCGCGATCGGCGAGCCGCAGGACCTCGGCCAGGCGGGCGGCGTCGGCCGCAAGCCCTGACCCCCCTTTCCTCCCCTTCCTTTCTCCTCTCCTACCGGCCCCGCGCGGCCGGGTGTACCCTGAACGTGGCACGTCCGTACGCCCCCTTTCCGGCGTCCGTGCCCCCCTCCGCGGCCTTCCGCCGCTTCCCGCGCAGCCTTCCGCGTCCTCGCGGGGCGCGCTTTCCGCACCGGCCTCTCGCTCGCGCGCCGCTCTCCGGCGCCGACCCGGCCCTTTCGCCCCGCCGTGCTCACGGCGTTCATCCCTTCTCACCCCGCCCTGTCCGCACCACCGATGGAGAACCCCCGCATGACCACCACCGCACCCGCGCCCGACCGCGCGCGGGCCGCCGCGACCGACGAGCGGGTCGCCGGGCTCGTCGCCCGGGCCGAAGGCCGCGATGCCCACCTCGTCATCCGCGCCGACGGCTTCCTGCCTGGCCCCGGCGACATCCCGCTCCACCCCGACCAGGCACACCGCCACGGGCTGCGCCCCGGCGACCACGTCGACGGCACCGTCACCCGCCGTGGCTCGGGGCGGAGCGCGCCGCGCCGCCTGGCACGGCTCGACCTCGTCAACGGCCAGCCGCCCGAACGCCTCGCCGAACGCCCGGAGTTCGCCTCCCTCACCCCCGTCCACCCGCATCGCCGCCTCACCCTGGAGACCACCAGGGGCCAGCTCGCCACCCGCGTCATCGACCTGCTGACGCCCGTCGGCAAGGGCCAGCGCGGGCTGATCGTCGCCCCGCCCAAGACCGGCAAGACCATGATCCTCAAGGCCGTCGCCGGCGCCCTGGCCCACAACCACCCCGAGTGCCACGTCATGGCGGTCCTGCTCGACGAGCGCCCCGAGGAGGTCACCGACATGCGCCGCTCCGTGCCCGCCGAGGTCATCGCCTCGCCGTTCGACCGGCCCCCGCGCGACCACACGGCCGTCGCCGCCCTCGCCGTCGAACGCGCCAAGCGCCTCGTCGAGCGCGGCGAGGACGTGGTGATCCTGCTCGACTCCCTCACCCGCCTGTGCCGCGCCCACAACATGGCCGCGCGCTCCACGGGGCGCGTGCTCAGCGGCGGCGTCGACGCCTCGGCGCTGCACCCGCCCAAGCGCCTGTTCGGCGCGGCCCGCGCGATCGAGGGCGGCGGCTCGTTGACCATCCTGGCCACCGCCCTGGTGGACACCGGCTCCCGCGCCGACGACTTCTTCTTCGAGGAGCTCAAGAGCACCGGCAACATGGAGCTGCGCCTCGACCGCGTGCTGGCCGGTCGCCGCGTCTTCCCCGCCGTCGACATCGACCCCTCGGGCACCCGCCGCGAGGAGATCCTCATCCCGCCCGCCGAGCGGGCCGCCGTGCACGGGCTGCGCAGGGCGCTGGGCGACCGTGACCCGCGCCAGGCCGTCGAGATCCTGCTCGACCGGCTGCGGGAGACGGGAAGCAACGCGGAGTTCCTGCGCCGCGTCAGCCTGACGACCCTCCCCGTCTGACCCGGCCCGAGCCCTTGGCGCGGCTCGGCTGCACGCGCGGGGGCTCGCCCTCGGCCTTGGGGTGGTCGGGCGGGTAGGGCAGGTCGCCCAGGCCGTGCTCCCGCTCGTCGCGGTCGGCCAGTTCGAGCGCGGCGTCGAGGCGGCAGGGGCGCTCGCCCATCGCGGCGTGCACGTCGCCCACCGTCGCGAACCGCGCGGGCATCGACGCCAGGTCGAAGTCCTCGGGCATCGCCTCGGGCACCTCGTCCCACCGCAGCGGCGCCGACACCGGGGCCAGCGGGCGGGGGCGCACGGAGTAGGCGCTCGCGATGGTCCGGTCGCGCGCGGTCTGGTTGTAGTCGACAAAGATCCGCTCGCCGCGCTCCTCCTTCCACCACGCCGTGGTGATCCGCTCCGGCGCGCGCCGCTCGAGCTCCCGCGCGATGGCGATCGCCGCGCGCCGCACCTGCGGGAACGTCCACTCCGGCACGATCGGCACGAACACGTGCAGCCCGCGCCCGCCCGATGTCTTCGGCCAGCCCACCAGGCCCAGCTCGTCGAGCAGCGGCCGCAGCTCGCCCGCCGCCCGCACCGCGTCCGCATACCCCGTGCCGGGCTGCGGGTCGAGGTCGATCCGCAGCTCGTCGGGGTGCTCGGTGTCCGAGCGCCGCACGGGCCACGGGTGGAACGTCAGACAGCCGAGGTTGGCCGCCCAGACGACCGCGGCCGCCTCGTTGGGACAGATCTCGTCCGCGTGCCGACCGCTCGGGAACGAGATCCGCCCGGTCGGGATCCAGTCGGGCAGGTGCTTGGGCGCGCGCTTCTGGAAGAACGACTCGCCCCCGACGCCCTCCGGATAGCGCTCCAACGTGGTCGGCCGGTCCTTCAGGGCCCGCACGATGCCGTCCCCGACCGCGATGTAGTACCGCGCGAGGTCCAGCTTGGTGAAGCCGCGCTCGGGGAAGTACACCCGGTCGGGATTGCTCAGCCTGACCGTGCGCTCCCCGACGGTCAGCTCCAGGGCGTTCGCCATGGCGCCACCGTAGGCCGGGGCACCCGAACGCGCCCGTCGGCGGGCGGCACCCGTGGGCGGCCAGAAGAATCCCCGGCATGGACCTCCCGGTGATGCCGCCCGTCAAGCCCATGCTGGCCAAGCCCGTCGCCCGCATCCCCGAGGGGCTGCACTACGAGGCCAAGTGGGACGGCTTCCGCGCGATCGTCTTCCGCGACGGCGACGAGGTCGAGGTCCACAGCCGCACCACCAAGCCCCTCACCCGCTACTTCCCCGAGCTGGTCGACGGCTTTCGCGCGCTGCTGCCGCCGCGCTGCGTCCTGGACGGCGAGATCGTGATCGTCACCGGCGACCGGCTCGACTTCGACGCCCTGCTGGAGCGCATCCACCCCGCCGAGTCCCGGGTGCGGACGCTGGCCGAGCGCTCGCCCGCCACGTTTGTCGCGTTCGACGCGCTCGCCCTCGGCGACGACGCGCTGCTCGACGCCCCGCTCCACGAGCGCCGCACCGCCCTGGCCGCCGCCCTGCGCGACACCCGCGCGCCCGTCTTCGTCACCCCGGCCACGCGCGACCCCGACCTGGCCAGGCGCTGGTATGAGCAGTACGAGGGCGCCGGGCTCGACGGCGTGATCGGCAAGGCGCCCGACCTCACCTATCGCCCTGGCGAGCGGGCCATGGTCAAGGTCAAGCACGAGCGCACGGCCGACTGCGTCGTCGCGGGGCTGCGCGAGCACACATCAGGGCCCGTCGTCGGCTCGCTGCTGCTCGGCCTCTACGACGGCGGCGGGCGCCTCCAGCACGTTGGCGTCTCCGCGTCGTTCACCATGCGCCGCCGCCAGGAGCTGATGGCCGAGCTCGCGCCGCTGCGCATGGAGTCGGCCGATGGCCACCCGTGGGCCGCGTGGGGGGACGAGCGGGCCCACGAGGAGAGCCGCATGCCGGGCGCGCCGAGCCGCTGGAGCGGCGGCAAGAACCTCTCCTGGGTGCCGCTGCGGCCCGAGCGGGTGTGCGAGGTCGCCTATGACCACATGCAGGGCGACCGCTTCAGGCACACCGCGCGCTTCCGCCGCTGGCGCCCCGACCGCACCCCGGAGAGCTGCACCTACGCGCAGCTGGACGAGCCGGTCTCGTTCGATCTCTCCGAGGTGCTCAGCGCCCGCCGCCCTCCGCGCTGACCGCCGCCCGCACCCGCTCGGCCACCGCCGCGGCCTCCGCGTCGTCGGCGTACTTCGTGCGCGGCCAGAAGAAGCCGCGCAGCCCGTCCTTCCTGCGGCGCGGCACGATGTGCGTGTGGAAGTGCGGCACGGACTGGCTCACGCGGTTGTTCGCCGCGACGAACGAGCCGTCCGCGCCCATCGCGCCCTCCACCGCGGCGGTCAGCAGCCGCACCCGGGTGTAGTAAGGGCCGACGTCGGGCTCGGGCAGGTCGGTCAGCGTCTCCACGTGCCGCCGCGGCACCGCGAGCAGGTGGCCGGGGAAGAGCGGCCGTATGTCGAGGAACGCCACCACCGCGCCGTCGTCGAAGACCCGGTGCGCGGGCGTCTCGCCGTCGATGATCGAACAGAAGAGGCAGTCCACGCGCTCCAGTGAACACCCGGGCGCGGGGAAGCGGAGCGACCGCCCGATGGTTGACGCTTGTATGAACGCGGCGGAGGTCCAGAGCGGGAGCGAGGTCGAGGTCGTGGTGGTGGGCGCGGGGCAGGCGGGCCTGTCCGCCGCCTACCACCTGCGCCGCAGAGGGCTGGCCCCCGGGCGCGACTTCGTGGTCCTCGACCACGCGCCCGACCCTGGCGGCGCCTGGCAGTTCCGCTGGCCGACGCTGACCTACGGCCGCGTCCACGGCATGCACGCCCTGCCCGGCATGGAGCTGACGGGCGCCGACCCCGCGCGCCCCTCGTCCGAGGTGATCGGCGCGTACTTCGCCGACTACGAGCGCGCCTTCGAGCTGTCCGTGCTCCGCCCCGTGGACGTCACCGCGGTGCGCGAGGCGGGCGAAGGGCGGCTCGCCGTCGTCTCGTCGGCGGGGGAGTGGACCACGCGGGCGGTGATCAACGCCACCGGCACATGGGACCGCCCGTTCTGGCCGCATGTCCCGGGCCGGGCCGCGTTCGGCGGGCGGCAGCTGCACACCGCGGGCTACCCGGGCCCCGACGCGTTCGCCGGGGAGCGCGTGCTTGTCGTCGGCGGCGGCACGTCGGCCGTCTCGCACCTGCTCGAACTCGACGGCGTCGCCGCCAGGACGACCTGGGTGACCCGCCGCCCGCCCGTCTTCAGGGAGACCTTCGGCGAGAACGCGGGCCGCGAGGCCGTCGCCATGGTCGAGGCCAGGGTCGTCCAGGGACTGCCGCCGCGGAGCGTCGTCTCGGTGACCGGGCTGCCGATGTCCGAGGCCGTCCGCGCGGGCCTGGAGAGCGGCGCGCTGCACCGGCGGCCCATGATCGAACGCCTCACCCCGGGCGGTGCGGTGTGGCCCGACGGCACCGCCGTCGCCCTCGACACCGTCCTGTGGGCCACGGGCTTCCGCGCCGCGATCGACCACCTGGCCCCGCTGAGGCTCCGCGAGCCGGGCGGAGGCATCCGCGTCGACGGAACGCGCGCGGTGCGCGACCCCCGCGTCCACCTGGTCGGCTACGGACCGTCCGCCAGCACCATCGGCGCCAACCGGGCGGGCCGCGCCGCCGTCAACGAGATCGTCGCCCTGCTCCGCGGCGAGGCCACCACCCCCGCCCGCGTTCCTTTGTCGACGTGACGACAGCACACCCGCGAGCTCAGTGCCGCGTCAGCCAAGGTTCGCCCCGTCGCGACGCCCGGCGCGGCACCTCGCCGCGTTGCCGAATCACCCAAGTGCGCCCAGCACGAGGGCGATCCGGCGCCTCGCGATGCACCACCCCGGACGCCGCTCCTGTACGGGTAAACCCTGACTGACGCGGCCCTAGGATGCACCAATGGTCTACACGTACGGCCGTGCCGTCACCCACTGCCCCTACTGCGGGACCGGCTACGCCGTCGGCGCCGGCTGGCCGCGGGACTGCCAGGGGTGCGGGGAGACCCACTGGGCCAACCCCCTGCCCGTCGCCGTCGCGCTGCTCCCGGTCGAGGGCGACGGGGTCAGGGGCCTGGTCGTGGTGCGCCGCGACATCGAGCCCTGCCGTGGCGAGCTCGCGCTGCCCGGCGGCTACATGGAGCTGGGCGAGACCTGGGAGCAGGCCGTGGTGCGGGAGCTGCGCGAGGAGACGGGACTGATCGCCGACCCGGCCGGGGTCACGCTGTTCGACGTGCGCAACGGCGACAGGACGCTCAACGTGTTCGCCGTGCTGCCGCCCCGGCACCCCGCCGACCTGCCGCCGCCCGTCGCCACCGAGGAGGCCACCGAGTGGCTTGTCCTCACCGAGCCCGACGCGCTGGCGTTCCCCACGCACACCGCGGCCGTGACCGCGTGGTTCGCCGGCGCGTCCTAGACGACCGCGGCCCGCAGCGCCTGGGGCGGGATGGTGCCCCGCTCCGCTGATACCCACCGGCCCAGCGCGATCTCCGCGGTGATGCCGGGCCCGAAGCCCGCGATCTGCCCCCTGGCGGCGTTCTCGACGCCCCCCTCATCGAAGAGGCGGTCGAGGGCGTCGAAGACGACGCAACTCGCGATGTTGCCGCGCTCGGTGAGGGTGGCCCTGCTGAAGCGGAACATCTCCGGGTCCACGTCGAGGAAGTGGCACAGGTCGTCGAGGATGCGGGGACCGCCCGCGTGCACGATGTGGAAGTCAAGATCGGAGATCTCCCACTCGTGCGCGGTGGCCAGCGTCCGCAGCGCGGGCGCCAGCATCTTCATCGTCGTCGGCACCCGCTTGTCGAGCAGGAAGTGGAATCCGGTGCTCCGCACCGCGTAGCTGATCCAGTCCTCGGTCTCGGGCACCAGGTGCGAGCCGTTGCGTTCGAGCAGCACGCCGCTGCCGCCCCTGCCCCGCACCACGGCCGCCGCCACGCCGTCCCCGAAGAGGCCGTTGGACAGCAGCGAGCCCACGCCGATGTCGGTGGGCTGGTAGCACAGCGAGCAGAACTCGCACGCGACGATCAGGGCGTTCGCGTCCGGGTAGGCCTGGCAGAAGTCATGCGCGCGGTTGATCGCCGCGCCGCCCGCCGCGCAGCCCAGCTGGGCGATGGGCAGCTGCCTGGTGTCGGTCCGAAAGCCCAGGGTGTTGATGAGCCAGGCCGTCATTGACGGCATCATGAAGCCCGTGCACGACACATAGACGATCAGGTCGATGTCGTGCACGCCGAGCCCGGCGTTGTCGAGCGCGCGGAAGACCACGGGCGGGACGTGCCGCTTGGCCTCCTCCTCGTACACGGTGTTGCGGGCCTCGAAGCCCGGGTGGCGCAGCGTCTCCTCGATGGGCTGGACGATGTGCCGCGTCTTCACCCCGGTGTTCTCGATGAGCCGCAGCGCGAGGCCGAGCTGCGGATGGTCGGCGTGCAGGGTGCGCGCGAGCTCCAGAGTGTGCTCCATCGTGAGCACATACTCGGGAACCGCGATCGAAGGTCTACAGAGAATGGCCATGATCCCCTCCCCTTGCCACGGCGTCGTCAGCGTGACGACGCCGTGGCACCGATGGCTGTGTCGTCGGTCGGCCCGGTCACCAGGTGACCGGGAGCTCATACGGGTAGCGCCAGATCGACTCGTCGTTCCAGCGCACCTCGGAGGCCGGGACCGCGAGGGCGAGCCCGGGGAAGCGCCGCAGCAGCGTGCCGATCGCCAGCTCAAGCTCCATCAGCGCGAGCGGCGCGCCGATGCAGTGGTGGGCCCCCCAGCCGAACGTCATGTGCGGCGCCGTGGGCCGCTCCAGGTCCAGCTCGTCGGGGCGCTCGAAGCGCGCCGGGTCGCGGTTGGCGGCCAGGTAGGACACGTGGACCGTGTCGTTCTTCCTGATCGTCACCCCGCCGAGCTCCACGTCCTCGGTCGCGATGCGCGGGATGCCCACCCCCTTGCGGAACGGGATGTACCGCAGCAGCTCCTCGAGCGCCTTGGGCAGCAACTCGGGCGTGGCGCGCAGCTTCTCGCGCTGCTCGGGGTGGGTGAGCAGGGTGTAGGTGATGTTGCTGAGCTGGTATGTGCTGGTGTCGTGCCCCGTCATCAGGAGCACCATGGCCATCACGGTCAACTCGTCGGTGCCGAGCACCTCGTCGCCGTCCCTCGCGGTCGCCAGGGAGCTGATCAGGTCGTCGCCGGGATCGGCGCGGCGGCGGGCGGTCAGGTCGGCGAAGTACGCCCGCAGCTCGGCCTTGGCCCGCACGGCCGCCTCGCGGGTGGTGGCGCCGACGTTCATCATCGCCATGGCGCGCCCGCGCAGCTCGGGGCGGTCCGCCTCGGGGATGTCGAGCACTTCGCAGATGGTCGTCAGCGGCAGCAGGCTCGACACGTGCTTGACGAGGTCGGCGGGCGGGCCCTGCTCGGCCATGCCGTCGATCAGCTCGTCCACGATGCGCTGGGTCGCCGGGCGCATGGCCTCGACCTTGGGCGCGGTGAACGCCTGGGACACCAGCCGTCGCAGCCGCGAACTCTCGGGCGGGTCGAGCAGGTTGATCGATTCGTCCTGCACGATCGGGGCCGGGGTCATCCGCGGGAAGTCGCGCCCCGCCACCGCCGCCCTGCTGAATCTGCGGTCGGTGGTGACGACCCTGACGTCCTCGAAGCGGGTCACCAGCCACGCCTCGCCCTGGCCGTAGGACATCCGGATCCTCGCGATGGGCGCTTGCGTCATCAGTTGCCTGAGCGACGGGTCGAACTCCAGCCCGTCGGCGAAGTCGAACGGGCAGGTGAACACGGTCTCTGAGGGCTCCACCCCGATGCTCCCATCGTTGTGGGCCGCCGTTGCGCAACGGTGCGACGGCCCATTCGCCTGGACGACCGGTGTGTCCCCCCTGGCCCGCCCGATCATGTGCCGTGCGGGGCGAATTAACCCTTTCGGGGAAGGCTGGGGTGGTGATTATGACGCCGTGTGGGAAAGCGGGCGCGGCCCTTGGCCAGCGTGGAAGGGGCGGCGCCCGGCTCGCTCGCGCGGCCGCGCGCCGCCCCGCCGCCGGACCTCCCGGACCCGCCGCCGGGCCCCGCCGTCGGCCCCCGGGTCAGCCCGCCGCGGGGTGGCCCAGCGGCTCGGCGTCCGCGAGGTTCCCTGGGAGGCGCAGCCCTTCGCGCAGCGGCACGAGCTCCGACTGGAGGACGAGCGCGGCGGCGCCGATCGCCGGGGCGGTGGCGGCCGAGCGGGAGAGCCTGACGGTGACCGAGTGGGTGGCGCGCGAGAAGAACGCGCGGTCCAGCTCCTCCTGCACCACCGGCAGATAGAACGAGCCGGCGATGGCGAGGCTCGGCCCCGTGAGCACCAGCTGCTCCAGGTCCATCACATTGGCCAGCGTCCGCGCGGCCACCGCGAGATAGCGCGCGGAGCGCTCGAGCAGCGCGCGCGCCGCCCGGTCGCCGCGGAGCGCGGCGCGCGTGACGGCCGCGAAGTCCGCGACTCTGCGGGGCGGTTCGCCCCCGCTGGAGAGCTCGGCCGAGCGCGTCAGCTCGGGGTCGGCGAGCGCCGCAGCCACCACCGCGCCAGGGCCCGCGAGCTGCTCGGTGCAACCACGCGCCCCGCACCAGCAGTCGGGGCCCTCGAGGTCGAGGCAGATGTGGCCGATCTCCCCGGCGTTCCCGCCGAATCCGCGGTAGGTGACTCCGTTGACCATCAGGCCGGCGCCGATGCCCGTGCCCATGTAGACGGCGGCGAACGTGGCGGTGCCGCCGACGTCGCCCGACCAGTGCTCGCCGAGCGCGGCGGCGGTCGCGTCGTTCTCCAGGACGACGGGCAGCCGCGTGGTCGCGGCCAGCTCGCTGTCGAGGGGAAAGTGCTTCCACTGCCGCATCGCGGGCGGGTAGAGCGGCATGCCGCCGGTCTGGTTCAAGGGCCCCGGAGCCACAAGTCCGAGGCCCAGTATCCTGCTTCGGTCGATACCGGCTCCGTCGATCAGCGCGTCGACCTCCGTGGTGATCCTGTCCACGACGGCCGGTGGATCGTCGGTGCCGACACCCGCGCGGGACATCCGGGCGACGACCGACCCACCGAGGTTGGTGAGGACGTAGGTGAGCCCCGCGTGGTCCAGATGCACGCCGACCGCGAAACGGGAGGACTGGTTGAGCTGGAGCAGCACCCGGCGCTTGCCGCCGGTGGATTCCGCCCGCCCCGTCTCCAGCACGAGGCCGTCGTCGATGAGACGCCTGACCACGGTCGAGATGGTGGCGCCGGTGAAGCCGGTCGCCTTGACGATCCCGACCCGGCTGATGGTGCCTGCGGCACGGATCACATCGAGGACGGCCGCCCTGCTGCTGGCATGGGGGGTGGCGCCCGCTGGTCCGCTCACTGAGTCCTCCGCATCGTTCACGGGAGTCCGCGACATCACTGCGCAGCGTCGGTGTCACGCTGAGCAATGCTTAGTTTATTTGCCTGACGAACAAGTCTGCCAGGTCTTTCCCCGGCGGCGACGGCGTCGCACATCTCGTGGCGGAGGGTGGTCTTGTGGAGACGCACCGTGCCGGTCACGATTCATGCCCGTCGTTGTCCGTTCGTGTCTTTGGGGGGTTGACTTTGTTAATTCGACGGCTTAACAATCACATACCCCTGGGTGACTCCGCCCATGCCCCAACGGTGGGGCAGGCCAAGAGAGGAACGTACATGTCCTTGCACGCAAGGTGGCGGCGCGTAAGAAATGCGGCGATAGGAGCGGTGTCCATAGGGCTGGTCGCCGCCGGCTGCGGAGGCTCGAGCGGAGGCGGCTCGAGCACGGACAGCGACACCCTGGTCGTCTTCAACGGCCAGGCCACGGACTATCAGCGGAACTTCAACCCGTATCTGCCGGGGAGGAACGAGGGCGACGGCACCATCTTCGAGCCGCTGTTCTTCTTCAACATCGCCCGGCAGGACGACCCGAAGCCGCGCCTGGGCACCGAGTACACCTGGAACGACGACGGCACCGAGCTGTCGATCACGGTGCGCGACGGGGTCACCTGGTCGGACGGCGAGGAGTTCAGCGCCGACGACGTCGCGTTCACCTTCAACATGCTCAAGGAGCACGAGGCCCTCAACACCCAGGGGTTCAACGGCGATGTCGAGGTCGTCAGCCCCACCGAGGTGCTTGTCACCTTCCCCGAGCCCGCCTACATGAGGGCGGCCGACCTGCTGGGCAAGACCTGGATCGTGCCCGAGCACATCTGGGGGGAGATCGACGACCCGGCGACGAACACGATCGCCGAGCCCGTCGGCACCGGCCCGTTCACGCTCTCCGACTTCAGGCCGCAGGCGTTCACGCTGACCGCCAACGCCGACTACTGGGGCGGCGAGCCCGCGCTCCAGAACGTCCGCTACACGGCCCTCTCGGGCAACCAGGCCGCCGCCGACGCCCTGTCGGGCGGCGACATCGACTGGAACACCGGGCCCGTGCCCGACATCGCGAACACCGAGTCCGACTACCCCGGCTACAAGAGCATCACGGCCCACGCCTTCCAGATCGCGCTCAACACGTGCTCAAGCGCCGAACTCGGCTGCGAGGGCCCGCAGACCGACCCGGCCGTGCGCCAGGCGATCTACTGGGCAATGGACCGCGAGCAGCTCAACTCGCTGGCCTTCCAGAACACCGCGAGCGAGATCTCGCCCGGATTCGCCCTCCCCGAGCGCGACGCCGGCTATGTCTCGGCCGACCTGGAGAACCAGACCGCGCTCATGACGGCCGACGTGGACCGCGCCCAGGAGATCCTGGAGAACGCGGGCTACCGCCAGGGCGACGACGGCATCTACGCCAGGGACGGCCAGAAGGTCTCCCTGACCATCACGGCGGTCGCCGGCTGGACCGACCACATCACGGCCGTCAACACCCTGGCCGAGCAGGTGCGCGAGGCCGGGATCGAGCTGACGGTCAACCAGGTCTCGTTCAACGAGATGTCGGACTCCCGGGGCCGCGGCGACTACCAGCTGATGATCGACTCGATCTACCCCGGCCCGCTGCCCGACCCGTACTTCGTGTACAACAACTTCTTCAACAGCGCCAACACCGCCCCGGTCGGGGAGACCGCCAACCCCAACTTCGCGCGGTACGAGAACGCCGAGGTCGACGAGGCCATCTCCCAGCTCGCGCAGATCGACCCCGAAGACGCCGACGCGCGGCAGCCGTACTACGACACCATCCAGACCGCGCTCGAACGGGACATGCCCTACATCCCGGTGCTGACCGGCGGCACCACGAGCCAGTTCAACGCCGAGAAGTTCACCGGCTGGCCCACGGATGTGAACCTGTACGCGTACCCGGCCGTCTGGCAGAAGCCCGACCAGTCCGAGATCTACCTCAGCCTCGAGCCGGCCGGTGAGTGACACAGTCCGATGAGGTACTACGCCCGGAAGCTCGGGTTCTACCTCGTCGCCCTCTGGGCGGCGCTGACCCTGAACTTCCTCATTCCACGAATGATGCCGGGCAACCCGGTCGACACGCTGCTGATCAAGCTCCAGCAGCGTGGCGGCTCGGTCGGCCCCGACGTCCGCAGGTCCTACGAGCTGCTGCTCGGCGCCGACACCGGTGATCCGCTGTTCCAGCAGTACGCCCAGTACCTCGGCAACATGTTCAGGGGCGAGCTCGGCGTGTCCGTCAGCGCCTTCCCCGCCCCGGTCACCGAGGTCATCTCGCAGTCCCTGTCCTGGACGGTCGTGCTGATCGGCATCGCCACCCTGCTGTCGTTCCTGGTGGGCGTAGTGCTCGGCACGGTGGTGGGCTGGAGGCGGGGCTCCTGGCTCGACTCCCTCGTCCCGGCCACCACCGTGCTCTCGGCCGTGCCGTACTTCTGGCTCGCGCTGATCTTCGCGCTCGTGTTCTCGTCGTCGCTCGGCTGGTTCCCGCGCAGCGGCGGGTACGACGTCACGCTGGCGACCGGCTGGAACTACGAGTTCATCAACTCCGCCGTGTACCACGGCTTCCTTCCGGCGCTGACCATCGTGGTCTCCTCCGTCGGCGGCTGGCTGCTCGGCATGCGCAACATGATGGTCTCGACCATGTCGGAGGACTACATCCTCACCGCCCAGGCGAAGGGCCTGCGCAACCGGCGGATCATGACCCGTTACGCCGCCCGCAACGCCGTGCTGCCCTCGGTCGCGGGGTTCGCCATCTCCCTGGGCTTCGTGGTCTCCGGATCCATCGTCACCGAACAGGTCTTCTCCTACCCCGGCATCGGCTCCAAGCTCCTCCAGGCCGTGGAGAACAGCGACTACGCCCTGATGCAGGGGATCTTCCTGGTGATCACGATCGCCGTGCTCGGCGCCAACCTGATCGTCGACCTGCTGTACGGCCTCATCGATCCCCGCACCCGGGTCGAGAACTGACCAGGAAGGAGCAGGCACCGTGACCAATATCAGCCCGCTCACCGGCAGCGCCGACGAGGGCGCTGCGCTCGCGGGGACCGACCCCGCCCCCTCGCCAGGGCGGCGCCCACGCGCCAGCGGCATGCGCGCCCTGGTGCCCACGTGGTCGCCCCAGCTCGCCACAGGGCTTGTCCTGGTCCTCGGCATCGGCCTGTTCGGCCTCTTCGGGCCGATGTTCGTGGGCGACCCCAACGCCATCGACAGCATGGGCATGACCTCGCCGAGCGGCGACTTCTGGCTTGGCACCACCCAGACGGGTCAGGACGTCTTCGCCCAACTCGCCCACGCCACCCGAGGATCGCTCCAGATCGGCCTGCTGGTCGGCGTCCTCGCCACCCTGCTCTCGGCCGTCTTCGGCATCATCGGCGGCTATGCGGGCGGCGCGATCGACGAGGGCTTCTCCCTCTTCTCCAACGTCATGCTGGTCATCCCAGGGCTGCCGCTGGTGATCGTCATCGCGGGATTCGTGCCCGTGCAGGACCGCGGCTGGTGGACCATCGGCCTGGTGCTCGCGATCACCAGCTGGGCCGCCTCCGCCCGCGTGCTGCGCGCCCAGACGCTCTCGCTGCGCAATCGCGACTATGTCGCCGCCGCGCGCGTCGCGGGCGAGAAGCGCTGGCGCATCGTCTCGGTGGAGATCCTGCCGAACCTTCTGCCGCTGCTGGCCTCGCAGTTCGTCTTCGCGATCATCGCGGGCATCCTCGCCGAGGCGGGCCTGTCGTTCCTCGGCCTCGGCGCCTCAGGCTCCCAGACCCTGGGCACGATGCTCTACTTCGCCCAGAACGGCTTCGCCCTCCAGAACGAGGCATGGTGGTGGTTCGTGCCGCCAGGCGCCATGATCGCCCTCTTCGGCTGCGGCCTCGCGCTGATCAACTTCAGCATCGACGAGATCATCAACCCCAAGCTCCGCGTCCCCAAGCCGCCCAAGGGCGACGCCGCCGCGGCCATCGAGGTCGCCGTCGCGCCCGTGCCCGTCGAGGGCGCCGCCGCCGATGCGCCCAAGGCGCCCAGCGTCGTGCGCGTCGAGAAGCGCCGCGACGCCGTCCTCACCGTCAAGGACCTCAACGTCGTCTACCGCACCGCCCAGCCGGTGCACGCGGTCAAGGACGTCTCGATCACCCTGGGCCGCGGCGAGATCCTGGGCCTGGCCGGTGAGTCGGGCTGCGGCAAGACGACCCTGGCCTACGCGATCAACCGCCTGCACAGGCCGCCCGCCGAGGTCGCCTCGGGCAGCGTGACGTTCCACGACAGGGACGGCGGTGACATCGACCTGCTGACGCTGGGCGACGAGGAGCTGCGGCGCTTCCGCTGGGCCAAGCTCTCGATGGTCTTCCAGGGCGCGATGAACTCGCTCAACCCCGTGATCACCATCAACGAGCAGCTCGACGACGTCCTCACCACCCACCGCCCCGGCATGCCGCGCGCCGAGCGCCGCGCCCGCTGCGAGGAGGTGCTTCGCCTCGTCGGCGTCGACCCCGCGCGCCTCGCCTCCTTCCCGCACGAGCTGTCGGGCGGCATGCGCCAGCGCGTCATGATCGCCATGGCGATGCTGCTCGACCCCCAGGTCATGATCATGGACGAGCCCACCACGGCCCTCGACGTGGTGGTGCAGCGCGGCATCCTGCGCGAGATCATCAGGCTCCGCGACGAGCTGGGCTTTGCCGTCGTCTTCATCACCCACGACCTGCCGATGCTGCTCGAACTGAGCGACCGCGTCGCGATCATGCGTGCGGGCGAGATCGTCGAGTACGCCGAGGCGGGCCAGATCTACGACAACCCCAGGCACCCCTACACCCGGCAGCTCCTCGAATCGTTCCCGAGCCTGACCGGCGAGCGGGGCGCGTTCATCCGCACCGGTGAGAGGACCCCGCGATGACCGCACTCGAGGTCCGCGACCTCGTCAAGGACTACCCGATCCGCTCGGGCCTGCGGCGCTCCACGCTGCGCGCCGTCGACCACGTGTCGTTCACCCTCACCCCGGGCCGCACCGTGGCGCTCGTGGGGGAGTCGGGCTCGGGCAAGTCCACCGTGGCCAAGATGATCGCCAGGCTCGAACGCCCCACGGGCGGCGAGATCGTGGCGCTGAAGGACGACGGGACGCCGGTCTCCGACCGCGAGTACCGCGACCATGTGCAGATGGTCTTCCAGGACCCGTTCGCCTCGCTCAACCCCTTCCACACCATCGAGCACCACCTGGCCCGCCCGCTGCGCCTGCACGGCAGGGCGAAGGGCGCGGCCGACACCAGGCGGCAGGTCGAGCAGCTTCTCGAACGCGTCAACCTCACGCCCGCCGACACCATGGCGCCGCGCCGCCCCCACGAGCTGTCCGGCGGGCAGCGCCAGCGCGTGGCGATCGCGCGGGCGCTCGCGCCGGGCGCGCAGGTGGTCGTGGCCGACGAGCCGGTCTCGATGCTGGACGTCTCCATCAGGCTCGGCGTGCTCAACCTGCTGGCCAGGCTCCAGCGCGAGGACGACCTCGCGGTCCTCTACATCACCCACGACCTCGCCACCGCGCGGCACTTCTCCGACGACATCCTGGTGATGTACCGGGGCCATGTCGTGGAGCGCGGTCCCTCCGACGACGTGATCCTCCACCCGCGGCACTCCTACACCAAGCTGCTCGCCGCCGCCGCGCCCAACCCCGACGAGCGGGGCCGCTCGCTGGCCGAATCGCCGGGCGCGATCAGCCAGGAGGACCTGACCAGGACGTATGACCACTACGCGGGTGAGTGGCGCCCGTTCGGCAAGGCGGCGCCCATCGCCAAGGCGCTGGCCGACCCGGTGGGGACCCACCGCGGCTGACCGAGGACCCGCGCTCTCCGAAGGAACGCGAGAAACGATCCCGAGAAGCGATCGCGAGAAACGGGCGCACAGGCCGCGTGCCTGTGCGCCCGAACGCGGGGGAGAGGTGCCATCGAGTTACTTCGTTCAGTTGCATAACCATCAACCCCGGTCCGAGCAGACGACGCAGACGATCCCCAGGGAGTGTTCCACCATGATCCGTCACGCCTTGCACGACGGTTGGCAGCTGACGGCGACTGCCGGGCCGGTCCCCCAGGACATCGCGGGCCGCACGGTCCCCGCCCAGGTCCCCGGCAGCGCCCACCTCGACCTGCTGGCCGCCGGCCTCATCCCCGACCCCTATCTTGACCGGGTCGAGGAGGAGCTGGTCTGGGCCCACCGCACCCACTGGCGCTACGCCACCACCGTGCCCGCCGACCTCGCGGCGGCGCCCGCCGACGACGAGCGCGTCGACCTCGTCTTCGAAGGGCTCGACACCGTCGCGACCGTCGAGTGGGGCGGCCAGAAGCTCGGCACCACCGCCAACATGCACCGCTCCTACCGCTTCGACGTCCGCGCCCTGCTCGACGGCGCCCCCGCGGACCTGGCCGTTGCCTTCCGCCCCGCCCTCGAGTACGCCGAGGAGACGCAGGAGCGCCTTGGCGCCCGGCCCCGCGCGTACGAGCACCCCATGAACATGGTCCGCAAGATGGCGTGCAGCTTCGGCTGGGACTGGGGCCCCGACCTCCAGACCGCAGGCATCTGGAAGCCCGTGCGCCTCGAACGCTGGCGCACCGCCCGGCTCGCCGAGGTCCGCCCCCTGGTCACCGTGGCCGACGACGGCACGGGGCGCGCCGAGGTGCACGCCGTGATCGAACGCTCGGGCCTGGGCGAGGACACCGAGCTGACCCTGACCGCCGACGTCGCGGGCCGCCGCGCCACCGTCACCGTCCCGGCGGGCGCCACCACCGCCGCCGTCACCGTCGAGGTCCCCGACGCCCCCCTCTGGTGGCCCGTCGGCCACGGCGAACAGCCGCTCCACGACCTGGCCGTGACCCTCGCGGGAGCCACCACCGAGCCGCTTGACAGCTACGAGCGCCGCATCGGCTTCCGCACCATCGCGGTGGACACCACCCCCGACGCCATCGGCACCCCGTTCACCTTTGTCGTCAACGGCAAGCCCATCTTCGCCAAGGGCGCCAACTGGATCCCCGACGACCACTTCCTCACCCGCGTCACGCGCGAGCGCCTCGAGCGCCGCGTCGACCAGGCGCTCGGCGCCCACATGAACATGCTGCGCGTGTGGGGCGGCGGCATCTACGAGTCCGAGGACTTCTACGACATCTGCGACGAGCGCGGCGTCCTCGTCTGGCAGGACTTCCTCCTCGCCTGCGCCGCCTACCCCGAAGAGGCCCCGCTCTGGGACGAGTTCGAGGCCGAGGCCAGGGAGAACGTCGCCCGGCTGACCCCCCATCCCTCCCTCGCCCTGTGGAACGGCGGCAACGAGAACCTCTGGGGCTGGATGGACTGGGGCTGGCAGGAGCGCCTGGACGGGCGCACCTGGGGCCTCGGCTACTACACCGAGCTGTTCCCGCGCGTCGTCACCGAGCTCGACCCCACCCGCGCCTACGCCGACGGCAGCCCCTACAGCCCGCGCTTCGCCCCCGAGGACAAGCACCCCAACGACCAGGACCACGGCACCCGCCACGAGTGGCAGGTCTGGAACCGCCTCGACTACACCACCTACCGCGACCACATCCCGCGGTTCTGCTCGGAGTTCGGCTTCCAGGGCCCGCCCACCCGCGCCACCCTGTCCGCGTGGATCCACGACGAGCCGATCAGCCCCACGTCGCCCGCGTTCCTGCTCCACCAGAAGGCCGACGACGGCAACGGCAAGCTCGACCGGGGGCTGGCCCCCCACCTGCCCGAGCCCCGCGACTTCGAGGAGTGGCACTGGGCCACCCAGCTCAACCAGGCCCGCGCCGTCGCGTTCGGCGTCGAGCACTTCCGCTCCTGGTGGCCCAGGACCGCGGGCACCCTGGTGTGGCAGCTGAATGACTGCTGGCCCGTCACCTCCTGGGCCGCGGTGGACGGCGACGGGCGGCCCAAGCCCCTGTGGTACGGGCTGCGCCACGTCTACGCCCCCCGCCTGCTGACGTTCCAGCCGAGGCAGGGCCGCACCTCGCTCCTCGCGGTCAACGACACCGACGACGCCTGGCACGGCCAACTCCTCCTGCGTCGCCGTTCGTTCGGCGGAGAGGTGCTGGACGGCGCTACGATCTCCCTCGACGTCTCGGCGCGCTCCGTCGCCGAGTTCGAGCTGTCCGACTCACTGGTCAAGCCCGCGGACGTGGCACGGGAGGTGCTGGTGGCCACCACGGACGGGGCCAGGGCGGTCCATCTGTTCGCCGAGGACCGCGACCTGGCGTACGACCCGGACGCGCTGACCGCCGACGCGGTCGCGGTGCCGGGCGGGTACCGGATCGACGTCACCGCCACGTCGTTCGCCAGGGACGTCGCGATCCTGGCCGACCGGGTGGCGCCCGACGCGCGGGTGGACGACATGCTGGTGCCGCTGCTGCCGGGCGAGACCCACTCGTTCACCGTCCGCACCGACGCGCGCGTCGACCCCGCCTCGTTCACCGCGCCGCTCGTGCTGCGCAGCGCCAACGCCCTGCACGCGCCCACGAGCGCGACTCGGTGAGCGACACCTCGGTGGACGGAACGGAGGCCATCGGCCTCGTCCTCGCCCGGCCCGCCAGGCTGCTCGGGGTGGAGCCGTTCTTCATGGAGTTCATCGCCGGGATCGAGGAACGGCTCGCCGAGCGCCGCCTCTCCGTGCTACTCCACGTCGTCGCCACGCACGACGAGGAGATCGCCACCCACCGGCGGTGGGCCGAGCGCTGCCTGGTGGACGCGGTCGTCGTGGTCAACCTGACCGTCGGCGACCGCCGCCCCGGCGTGCTCGCCACGCTCGGCCTGCCCGCGGTGTTCGCGGGCGCCTGGGAAGGCGGCCCCGACCTGCCCGTGGTCGCCACCGACAACGCCGCCCCGGTCCGCGAGGCGCTCGGCGAGCTGCTGGCCCTCGGCCACCGCCGCATCGCCCGCGTCACCGGGCCCGCCGACCTCGTGCACACCAGGGCCAGGACCGCGGCGCTCGCCGATGGCTGCGCCGCGGCGGGCATCGAGCCCGTGCTCGTCGAGGGCGACTACTCCGCCGAGGCGGGCACCAAGCTCACCGCCCAGCTGCTGCGCCGCCCCGAGCGGCCCACGGCGATCCTCTACGACAACGACGTCATGGCCATCGCCGGGCTCGGCGTGGCCAAGGACCTGGGCATCGCCGTGCCGGACCAGCTGTCCCTGGTGGCCTGGGACGACTCCACGATGTGCCGCCTGGCCTCGCCGCCGCTTACCACCATGAGCGTCGACGTCCACAGGTTCGGCGTCATGGTCGCCGAGTCCGTCCTTGAGCTGATCGACGGCGGCCCGGTCACCGCCCGCCGCTCACCGCCCGCCCGCTTCACCCCGCGCGGCACCACGGCGCGGGCCCCAAAGGGGCCGCCGTCACTCGGCTGACCGCGCGCGCTCGGCCGCGTCCTCCTCGGCGATCCGCGCCATGGCCGACTCGGCCGTGCGCCGCGCCCCGCGCCCCGTGGTGAGCAGGCCGATGAGCAGCACGAGCGCCCCGCAGCCCGCGAGCACCCACCAGCCCGTGTCCCGCGAGCTGGTGCCGAGCACGGTGCCCACCACCGCGACGCCGAGCGCCGAGCCGACCTGCCGCCCGGTCGAGGCGATGCCCGCGGCCACACCGGACTGGCTGCGCGGCATCCCGGTCACGGCCGTGTTGGTGATGGGCGCGTTCACCAGGCCGAACCCGATGCCGAAGGTCACATACGCGCTGAACAGATACGCCAGCGACGTGTCCCTCGTCAGGCCCGTCAGCAGCACCCCGCCCACCGTGATCGCCACCCCCGAGAGCAGCACGGGGAGCCGCGGCCCCACATGGCTCACCAGATAGCCCGAGAGCGGCGCGAAGACCAGCGTCATCGCCGCCATCGGCAGCAGGTGCAGCCCCGCATCGAACGCGCCGAGCCCGCGCTCGTTCTGGAGGTAGAGCGTGTTCAGGAAGAGAAAGCCGCCCAGGCCCGCGAACGCCGCGAGCGCCATGGCGAACGCCCCGCTGAACGGCGCGCTGCGGAAGAACCGCAGCTCCAGCAGCGGCTCCTTGCGCCGCGGCTCGTACCACAGCAGGCAGGCAAGCGCCGCGATCGCGATGCCGAAGCAGATCAGCAGCAGCGGCGAGCCCCACCCGTCGTGGCCGCCCTCGATGATGCCGAACGTCAGCGAGCCGAGCAGCACGATCACCAGCAGCTGCCCCACCACGTCGAGGCGCCGCGGATGGGCCGCGCGCGACTCGGGGACATAGCGGGTGGTGAGGACGAGCGCGGCGAGGCCGATCGGGATGTTGAGCCAGAAGATCGCCCGCCAGCCGAACGAGGCCACGAGCGCGCCGCCCAGGATCGGCCCGAGCGCCATCGAGATCCCGACCACCCCGCCCCACACGCCGATCGCGCGGGCCAGCTCCCTGGGATCCCTGAACGTGTTGGTGATGATCGACATCGCCACGGGGTTGAGCATCGAGCCGCCGATCGCCTGGAACGCGCGGAAGGCGATCAGCCAGCCGAGGCTCGGCGCGAGCGCGCACAGCAGCGACCCGGCGACGAAGAGAACGAGCCCCGTCTTGAACACCCGCCGCCGCCCCACCCGGTCCGCGGTCGAGCCCGACAGCATCAGGAACGACGCGAGCACCACCGTGTAGATGTCCACGGTCCACTGGAGCCCCGAGACGTCGGCGCCCAACTCCCTTTCCAGCGAGGGCAGCGCCACATTGAGCGCGGTCACGTCCAGGCTGACGATCAGCAGGCTCATGCAGCAGATCGACAGCACCAGGAGACGGCGCGGGCGGCTGAGGGCATCAATGTCCGGCATCTGGGCGAAGCCTATCGGCGAGGTCAGGGGGGCGCCCCGCGGGTAGCCCGGGCGGCCCACGGGAATCCCCCAGGGAACACCCCGGGGAATAGGGGCCCGCGCCGCGAGCGTTGGGGCCACCCTGGAAGACGTGCCGACCGCCAACCCTGCGCCACGAGGAGGTTTCGTGCCCGACTCCACACCCGAGACCCATGTCATCGCCTACCGGGCGGCCGAGCAGCTGCTCAACGCCCGCGACCCGCGGGGTGCCCTCAAGCTGCTCGACCCGCTGATCACCGCCCACCCCGAGAACACCTCGGCCCGGCTGCTGCGCGCCAGGGCGTTCTTCCTCGCCGCCCAGCTGCGCTCGGCCGAGCTGGAGTTCCAGCTGGTGCTCGAGCGCGAGCCGGACAACTCGTTCGCCCACTTCGCGCTGGCCCGCACCCTGGAGCGGGCGGGCCGCAAGGGCGAGGCCCTGCGCCACTTCCGGCTGGCCGCCGCCCTCGACCCCCGCCCCGAATACCGCGCCGCCGCCCGCTTCGAGCCCTGACCGGCATGCGCCTGCCCACGGTCCGATCCGCCGCCGGGCGCGCCGCGGGCCGGATCGTTCAGGCTGCCGTCGCCGACGCGTCCGACACCTGACGGCGCACGGCCGCCACGATGGCGGAGGCGTTGATCCCGGCCTCCTCAAGCTGCTCGGCCTCGGTCGCCGAGCCCGGCATGGTGTCCACCGCGAGCCGTATCAGCCGCGGCGCGGCCCTGCCGTCGGTGAACGCGTCGAGCACCGCGTCGCCCAGGCCGCCCTCGGGCCTGTGGTCCTCCACGGTCAGCAGGCAGCCGGTCTCCTCCGCGGCCTCGAGCAGCGTGTGCGCGTCCACCGGCTTGACCGAGTACAGGTCGATGACCCGCACCGCCGTGCCGCCCTCGGCCAGCTCGTCCGCCGCGCGCAGCGCCTCGTGCACGGCCACCCCGGCCGCCACGATCGTCAGCCGGTCCCGCGACGAGCGCCGCAGCACCTTGCTGCCGCCCACCGCGAACTCCTCGTCGGGCCCGTAGATCACCCGGCTCCCGCCGCGCCCCGTGCGCAGGTAGCGGATCCCGCCGCCGTCCGCCATGGCGGCGGTCAGCCTGGCCGTCTGGTTGGCGTCGCACGGCGCGAGCACCGTGCTGCCGTGCAGCGCCCTGAACATCGCCAGGTCCTCGAGCCCCATCTGCGACGGGCCGTCCTCGCCGATGGCGACGCCCGCGTGCGAGCCCGCGAGGCTCAGCGAGGCCCGGCTGATCGCGGCCATGCGCAGGAAGTCGTGCGCCCTGCTGAAGAACGCGGCGAACGTCGAGACGAACGGCGTCCACCCGCGCACCTGCATCCCGACGGCCGAGGCGACCAGCTCCTGCTCGGCGATGTAGCACTCGAAGAAGCGCCCCGGGTGCTCCTCGGCGAAGAGCTGCGAGCGCGTCGAGTCGCTCACCTCGCCGTCGAGCGCCACCACGTCGCCCCGGTCGCGGCCGACCGCGGCCAGCGCCTCGCCATAGGCGTTCCTTGTGGCCACCGTGTCGCCGACCTCGTAACGCGGCAGGTCGGCGTGGACCCCGTGCGCCTGCCGGGGCGCGGTGGTCGCGGCGGGGCGTTCGACCTCGACGCGCAGCGAGCGCGCCCCGCCGAGCTCGTCGACCGCCTCCTCGGGGTCGGGCACGGGCTTGCCGTGCTTGCCCTCCTTGTCGGCCACCGCGGCCACGCCCTTGCCCTTGACGGTGCGGGCCAGGACGACCGACGGCCGGTCGGTGACGCCGTTCGCCTCCCGGTAGGCGGCGTCGATGGCCACGGGGTCGTGCCCGTCGACCTCGACGACGTGCCAGCCGAACGCGTCCGCGCGGCGGGCGTAGGCGTCCAGGTCCCACTCGTGCCTCGTCGGGCCGCGCTGGCCGAGGCGGTTGATGTCGGCGACGAGGGTCAGGTTGTCCAGGCGCTCGTAGCCCGCGTGCTCGAACGCCTCCCAGATCGAGCCCTCGGCCAGCTCGCTGTCGCCGCACATGACCCACACCCGGTAGGGCATCTCGTCGAGGCGCTTGCCCGCGAGCGCGATGCCGACGCCGATGGGCAGGCCCTGCCCGAGCGAGCCGGTCGCGACGTCGACCCAGGGCAGCCGGGGCGTGGGGTGGCCCTCGAGCCTGCTGCCCAGGGTGCGGTAGGTCATCAACTCCTCGTCGCTGAGCGCCCCCGCGGCCTTGTACGCGGCGTACAGCAGGGGCGAGGCGTGCCCCTTGGAGAGGATCAGGTGGTCGTTGCCCGGGTGTTTGGGCCAGTCGAAGTCGTAGCGCAGGTGACGGGCCAGCAGCACGGCCATGAGATCGGCGGCCGACATCGACGACGTCGCGTGCCCCGACCCGGCGTGCCCCGTCATCCGGACGGCGTCCACGCGGAGCTGCTGCCCGAGTTCGGCCAGGTACTGGTCTGTGGTCATTCCTGCCTCCTGCGTCGGCATGGATCTCCGTGCGCGGGTACCCGGGCCGCCCGCCGCCTAACGACCGCACGGGGCCTGGCCGTCCATGGCGCGGGGCCGTGGCGGGCGGACCCTAGTGGCCGGGGCGGATGCCGCCGCCGGGGTTGCCGTCGCTGAACGGCCAGCGCAGCAGGGCGCCGAGCCCGCCCACCGGCACCTCGCGCGGGTCGCCGTCCGCCGCGGGCAGGGCGATGACCTCGGCGCCGTTCGCGGCGGCCGAGCGCAGCAGGGCGTCGTCGGCGCGGGCCGCGGCGGGCATGGTGGCACCCAGGTACTGGGCGTCGGACTTCCGCACCGACACCTGGTCGGGCTCGGCGCCGACCCACACGTCCCGGTGCAGGTCAGGGCCGTCGGGCCGCACCAGCAGCGAGGAGATCCGGTGCTCGCGCGCGGCGTCCACCAGCGCGGGCAGCCCCTCGGCCGCGTCGATGCCGTCCCCCGCGATCGAGCGCCCGGCGCGGAAGCGGTCGAGCGTCTCCTCGGCGCGGGACCTGGCCCGCTCGCCGCGGGCGCGTTCCACGTCCTCGTCGAGCCGGTTGTCCTTGGTCCCGGCCGAGCGCCCGCCGTGCTCGGACTCGACGGTGATCTCCCGCAGCGGCTCGGGCAGTCGCTCGTGCACCGAACGCCGCTGGCGCGGGTCACCGGCCAGCACCAGCAGCTCGGCGTGGGACGCCTCGGCGTCCGCGGCGAGGGTTTCGGCGATGCGGGCGGCGTTCTGCTCCCAGGTGTTCTCCACGGCGAGCTGGAAGTGGCGCTCGGACCAGTCGGCCCTGCCGGTGCGGTGGATGGGCCACTGCTGGTCGCCCTCCACATGCCCCGCGGGCCGTGGCCTGCCGTGGGTGCCGCGCAGCTGGAGGTCGGCGCCCCTGCGGTCGACGAACGCGACCAGGCACGTCGGCTCCCGCTCGCCGTAGTCGAGCAGCGGGGCGATGCGCGGCAGCGCGGCCCAGCTGGTCGGCGCGGGGGAGGGCGGCGGGACCGAGAGCGGCACCCTGAGCACCGCCTCGCCGTCCGTGGCGAACACGGCCTGCCCCGCGTCCTCGCGGGTGACGCCGCTGAGCGTGTCGAATACCGCCCGGCACGTCGCCTCGTCGGCCCCCGTCTCCGCCAGCCGCTCGCAGGCGTCGCGCGCCTGGAGCTCCCGCACCGCCACGGCGTCCTCCGCGACGGCCGAGGTGTCCATGTAGACCGAGGCCCAGGGCCCCGCCCTGTGCAGCAGCGGGTTGAGGAATCCCATGTCCATGATCAGGCGTTGACCTTCCCGAACTCGCTCAGCATCGCCTCGTTGAAGTACCGCAGGTCGGCCGGTTTCCGGCTGGTGACCAGGGTGTTGGGGCCGTCGCTGTCGATGCGCACCCGCTCGTCGACCCAGGTGGCGCCCGCGTTGACCAGGTCGGTCTTCAGGCTGGGCCACGAGGTCAGCGTCCTGCCGTCGATGACGTCGGCCTCGATCAGCGTCCAGGGCGCGTGGCAGATCGCCGCGACCGGCTTGCCCGCGGTGAAGAAGCCGCGCACGAACGAGACGGCCCGCGGGTCGAGGCGCAGCGCGTCCGGGTTGGCGACGCCGCCCGGCAGCACCAGGGCCTCGAAGTCGTCCACCGACACCTGGTCCACGGTGGCGTCCACCGGGAACGTCTTGGCGGGCGTCAGGTGGTCGAACGCCTGGATCTCGCCCGGCTTGGTGGAGATGAGCTGCGGGGTCTCGCCGGTCTCCGAGACCGCGTCCCAGGGCTCGGTGAGCTCGATCTGCTCCACGCCATCGGGCGCCATCAGGAATGCGATACGCATGCGCTTCACCTCGTATGTTCAGGTCGTACGTCGAAACACTGTCGGCTCAGGGCCCGGGTATCCGGCGGGGCGGAGCCGGAAACCCGACGGCGCGGCGTTTCCCGCGGACCCCGGCGGGAACCCGTGAGCGGTCATGAGCGCACGAGGTGGACACAGGGAGATCACGGTCGGCGGCAGGCGCGTCGACGTGACCCGCCCCGGCAAGGAACTGTTCCCCGAGGACGGCATCACCAAGGGCGACCTGGTCGACTACTACCGGTCGGTGGCGGGCCCGATGCTCACGCACCTCAAGGGGCGGCCGCTGGCGATGGAGCGCTACCCCGATGGGTACCGCGGCAAGTCGTTCTTCCATAAGAAGGTGCCGCCGTACTTCCCCGACTGGATCCACCGCGAGCGGGTGCCCAAGGAGGGCGGCAGCCTCGACATGACGGTGTGCGACGACACGGCCACGCTGGCCTATCTCGCCAACCAGGCGTGCCTGACCCCGCACCTGTGGCTCAGCCGCGCCGACCACCTGGACCGCCCCGACCGGATGATCTTCGATCTTGACCCGCCGGGCGAGGATTTCGCGCTGGTGCGCGAGACGGCGCGGGAGTTGCGCGAGCTGCTGGCCCAACTCGGCCTGAAGCCGCTGGTGATGACGACCGGCTCGCGTGGCGCGCATGTGCTGGTGCCGTTGGACGGCTCGGCGGACTTCGACGCGGTGCGCGCCTTCGCGCGCGAGATCGCGGAGGTGATGGCCGCGCGCCGCCCCGACCGTCTGACGACGGAGGTCCGCAAGAACCGCCGCGGCGACCGCCTCTATCTGGATGTCCAGCGCAACGCGTTCGCCCAGACGTCCGTCGCCCCCTACGCGGTCAGGGCCCGCCCCCACGCGCCGGTGGCCACGCCGCTGGCGTGGGATGAGCTCGACGACGGCGTCGGCCCGCGCGACTTCACGCTCGCGACGCTGCCCTCCCGTCTGGAGTCGCGGGGGGATCCATGGCCCTCGCTACGCCGGATGCGGCGTTCCGCTCGGCGAGCGGAACGGGAGTTGAAGCGGATGAGGTGACGGCGGCTACGGTCTTGACGCCCCCCAACGCACCCGCGTGCGCCCGCCGGGTGGTAACGGATCGTCGGACACGTCACGCCGGTCGCCAGACCGATCCGCTCCGTCCGCGCCGCGATCGCCCCGAGCACGGTCCAGGCGAACGGCGAGTGCCCCTGGTTGTCGAGCCACGGGTGGTAGTGGTCGCTGATCTCGACGAAGTCGAACCCGACCTCCTCGGCCCGCACCGCCTGCCGCACCAGCTCGCCAGGACCGAACGCCTCGGCCGCCAGCTCGTACCCGAGTCGCATCGTCACACCTTCCGCCGTTTCCCGCGCTTCTCATCGGATCGACCGCTTGTCCGAGTACCCCGTGGGAACGCTGTCAGGCGCGCGCGGGCGGCTCCCGTAGGCAGGCCGCCCGCCGTGCGCCGCGTCCGTCCGATGGCGCACATCTGACGGGGCGTATGCGACGGTTCCACGCGCGTCAGGCGGCCCCGACGTTGGCATTCCCCCCTGGTCAGACCAAGTAAAAGGATTTATCACTTCACTACTTGAAGCCAAATCCCCAAGTAGAGCGCTCTCAAAAGAATCTGGTGTGATCTATTGACGCCTCTGGAGCTGAGCGGTTAACTCCCACGCACCACCGCCGGAACCGGTTCCGGAACCGGTGTCGGCGCTGCCGCCGTATGTCGCGAGGCAGCCGGGTCAGCGTGCCGGGGAGGCCGCCATGCGAGTCACCATCGCCGATGTCGCCCGTAACGCGGCCGTCAGCAAGACCACCGTCTCGCGCGTGCTCAACGGCAAGGGCGAGGTGGACTCCGAGACCGCGGACCGGGTCCGCGCCGTCATAGCCGAGCTCGGCTATGTGCCGAGCTCACGCGCGGTCGGCCTGGCCCGCGGCCACAGCCGCACCCTCGCCATGCTCGTCCCCTCGCTGACCTGGCCCTGGGTCGGCGAGGTGCTTCAGGGCGTCGCCGACACCGTTGAGGCGGCCGGATACGGGCTGCTCCTGTTCACCTGTAACCGCGGCGAGGTGTCGATGGCGCAGTTCACCAGCCAGGTGTCCGCGCGCGCCTTCGACGGCGTGCTGGTCATCGAGCCGGAGAACACGCTGCGTTCCATCGCCCTGCTGCACCGCCAGGGCCTGCCCATGGTCCTGGTCGACGACCGCGGCCAGCGCCCCGACTTCCCCTCGGTGTCCACCACCAACGCCGAGGGTGCCGCCGCCGCGGCGTCCCACCTGCTCACCACCGGGCGCCGGGCCCCGCTCGTCATCACGGGGCCCCGGCACTTCGGCTGTGTCCAGGACCGGCTCACCGGCTTCGTCGGGGTGCTGCGCGAGCACGGGGTCACCCAGCCCGTGTCGCGCGTGGCCGAGGGCGACTTCACCGTCCGCTGCGGCCAGACCGTCGTCGAGCGCGCGCTCTCCGAGGGCGTCGCGTTCGACTCGGTCTTCGCGCACAACGACCTGAGCGCCACCGGCGCGCTCCACGCCCTGCGCTCGGCCGGGCGCAGGGTGCCCGACGACGTCGCCGTGATCGGGTTCGACGACATACCGATCGCCGCCTACACCGAGCCGCCCCTCACCACGGTCCGTCAGCCGATGCGGGCCATGGGGGTCGCGGCCGCCCGAAGGATGCTCGACCACCTCGGCGGGGTCGTTCCGCTCGAGGCGGGTCCGACCGTCCTGCCCACCGAGTTCGTCATTCGGTCGTCCGCCCCCGGATGACGGTCCCCCCGCCGAGTCCGACCCCACCGTTGTCCACGAGAACAGACTTCTGGAGTTACCCCATGAGAGTCCGCGCGCGATCGCGCCGCACGTTGTCGACCGCAGGGAGCGCCCTGCTCAGCCTCGCGGTCCTGGCTGGCTGCTCAGGCTCGTCAGGGCCCGAGGGTCCGGGGAGCGGCGGCACCGGTGTGCTGAACGTCGGCATGCCCAACGGCCCCCAGGCCAACAACAGCAACCCCTTCCTCGACACCTCGGCCGGCGCGTCGCTCGGCTACCGGGCCATGATCTACGAGCCGCTGGCCATGACGAACGTCGTCGTGCCCGACTCGGAGCCCAAGCCGTGGCTGGCCTCGGCGTGGGAGTGGTCGGAGGACTACCGGCAGGTCTCGTTCACCATCCAGGACGGCCCGACCTGGTCGGACGACGAGGAGTTCAGCGCCGAGGACGTGGAGTTCACGTTCGATCTCCTGATGAGCAATGACGCGCTCAACACGGCGGGGATCCCCTACGAGGACGTCGTGCTCGAGGGCGACACCGTCACCGTCTCCTTCGGCGCCTCGCAGTTCGTCAACCAGAACCGGATCCTGGACACCTACATCGTGCCCGAGCACATATGGTCCGAGGTCGGCGTGCCCGAGACCTTCGAGAACCAGGAGCCGGTCGGCACGGGCCCTTATGTGCTGGAGACCTTCACGCCGCAGACGGTGACGCTGACCCGGCGCGACACCTACTGGCAGGACCTACCGGCCGTCGAGGAGCTGCGCTACACGTCGTACAACGACAACAACGCGCAGACCACCGCCCTGGCCAACGGCGACAGCGAGTGGTCGTTCGTCTTTATGCCGGACTATGAGAACGTCTTCATCAACCGGGACCCCGACCACCACAAGCTGTGGTTCCCCACAGGGCTTGGCATCCACGGCCTCTGGATCAACAACGAGCGCGAGCCGTTCGACGACCCCGAGCTGCGGCGCGCCATGGGCATGGTGATCGACCGTCAGGCCATCCACGAGCAGGCGCACGCGGGCCTCTACCCCGCCCTGGAGAACCCCACGGGCCTGCCGATGCCCGCAGGTGAGTCGTTCCTCGCGCCCGAGTTCCAGGGCGCGACCCAGGAGCGCGACGTCGAAGGGGCCCGCGAGCTGCTCGAGGACGCCGGGTACCAGTTCGACGGGAACACCCTCAACACCCCCGAGGGCGAGGCCGTTTCGCTGACCCTGATCGACCCCGCGGGCTGGTCCGACTACCTGACCGCCCTGTCGATCATCTCCGACAACCTGGCCGAGATCGGCATCGAGGCGACCGTCGAGACGCAGACCGTCGACGCCTGGACCAACGCCGTCAACGCGGGCGGCTTCGACGCCACGCTGCACTGGACCAACACCGGCGCCACCCCGTACGACATGTACCAGCACATCATGGACGGGGCGAACTACAAGCCGATCGGCGAGGCGTCCCCCGCGGGCAACTTCGGCCGCTTCCGGTCCGAGGAGGCCGACCAGGCCCTTCGCGACTACGCCGAGGCCGCGGACGAGGAGACCCGCACCGAGGCCCTGTACACCCTCCAGCGCGTCCTCGTCGACGAGGTGCCGATGATCCCGACCGTCGCGGGCCCGATCGGCGCCGAGTACAGCGAGAAGAACTGGGTCGGCTGGCCGACCGAGGAGGACCCGTACGCGGCCCCGCAGCCCACCCAGCGCGGCGCGCTCGACGTCGTGCTGAACCTCGAACCGGCCAACGCGGCCGACTGACGCCGGCGCAGCCGGTCTCCCGCCCGCCCGTCCCCGCCGCACCTCATCCCCACGCCTGCCGCGGCGGGGGCGGGCGCCCCTTCGCCGATCAACGACCCAGCCGCTCAACGGTCCAGCCGCTCAACGGCCGATGTACGACAGGACTCCCGTCATGCCCGAAGGACCCGACGCGCCACCGCGCGACGACTCCACCCCACCCGACACCCCACCCGACACCCCGCCCGCCGCTCCGCCCGGCAGCGCCGTCGTGCTGGAGGCCCGCGACCTTAGCAAGCACTTCCGCGTCCGACGCACCCTGCGCACCTTCGCCGATCGCGACCGGCCCGTGGTGCACGCCGTCGACGACGTGTCGCTCCGGCTGCGGCGCGGCACCGTCACGGCCGTGGTGGGCGAGTCGGGATCGGGCAAGTCCACGATCGCGCGGCTGCTGGCCCAGCTCTACCCGGCCACCTCGGGGGAGCTGCGCCTGCTCGGCGAGCCCGTGCGCGCCCCCAAGGGCCGCGCCTTCCGCGCCTACTGCCGCCAGGTGCAGCTGATCTTCCAGGACCCGTTCGGCTCCCTGAACCCCACGCACACCGTGCGCTACCACCTCACCAGGGCGCTGCGCATCCACGGCCGCGCGGGGCGCACTTCGGCCGAGCTCGAGCAGGCGCTCGCCCAGCTGCTGGCCCGCGTGCACCTGACGCCGCCCGAGCGCTATCTGAGCTCCTTCCCCCACGAGCTGTCGGGCGGCCAGCGCCAGCGCGTCGCCATCGCCCGCGCCATGGCCGCCGACCCCAAGGTGCTGCTGGCCGACGAGCCGGTCTCGATGCTCGACGTCTCCATCCGCCTCGGCATCCTCAACCTGCTGAGGGACCTCAAGGAACGCCTCGACCTGGCGATCCTCTACATCACCCACGACATCGCGTCCGCCCGCTACTTCGCCGACGAGACGCTGGTGATGTACGCGGGCCGCCTGGTCGAGGGCGGGGACAGCGAGACCGTCACCCAGCGGCCCGCCCACCCCTACACCCGGCTGCTGATCGGCTCCGCGCCCGACCCCGACCGGATCGCGGCCATGAGCGACGGCAACGGCACAGGCGAAGGCACCGGTGGCGGCGCGGCGGAGGGCGCCGACGCCAGCGAGGGCCAGGAGACCGCGGGTGAGCCGCCCAGCCTGATCTCCCCGCCCCCGGGCTGCCGTTTCCACCCGCGCTGCCCGATGGCGATGGAACGCTGCCGCACCGACGTGCCCCCGCGCTTCGACCTGCCCGGAGGGCAGTGGGCCGCCTGCTGGCTGTACGACGGCACGGACGGCACGGAGCGGAGCGCGCCCGCCCCGAAGGAGGCGTCGGCGTGAGGTATCTGCTGCAACGCCTCGGCTTCTACCTCTTCAGCGCCTGGGCGGCCATCACCGTCAACTTCTTCATCCCCCGCATGATGCCGGGCGACCCGGTGCAGGCGCTGATCACCCGCTACCAGGGCCAGCTCAGCACCCAGGCCATCGACTCGCTGCGCACCCTCTTCGGCCTCGACCAGGAGGCGTCGCTGTGGAGCCAGTACCTCGACTACTGGGGCAACCTGTTCAGCGGCGACCTGGGGACCTCGTTCACCTACTTCCCCACCGGCGTCTCCGACATCATCAGCCAGTCCATGCCGTGGACGCTGACCCTCATGGGCATCACCACCGTCCTCAGCTTCCTGCTCGGCACCGGCATCGGCGTCTACGCGGGCTGGCGGCGCGGCTCGTGGCTTGACGGCATGCTGCCGGTCACGACGTTCATCTCGGCCATCCCCTACTTCTGGCTCGGCCTGATCGCCATCGCCCTCTTCGCCGTGCGGTGGCCGCTCTTCCCCGCCTCAGGCGGCTATGACAACGGCCTGGTGCCCGGCTGGGACTGGGAGTTCATCTCCAGCGCGCTCTACCACGGAACGCTGCCCGGCGTCACCATCGTCATCAGCGCCATCGCCGGCTGGATCCTCGGCATGCGCAACATGATGGTGTCCGTGTCCGCCGAGGACTACGTCCTGGTGGCGCACGCCAAGGGCCTGCCCGAGCGCCGCGTGATGTTCTCCTACGCCGCCCGCAACGCCATCCTCCCCAACATCTCCAACTTCGCCCTCTCCCTCGGCTTCATCGTCGGCGGAACGCTCCTGGTCGAGATGGTCTTCTCCTACCCGGGCATCGGCTACGTCCTCTTCCAGGGCGTCGGCGCCAAGGACTACCCGCTCATGCAGGGCGTCTTCCTCTTCGTCACCCTCGCGGTGCTCGCCGCCAACCTGGTGGCCGACCTCGTGTACCTGCTCCTCGACCCACGCACCCGACGGGAGGCGTAGCGCCATGGCACTCCAAGCCACAGACACCGCCATCGCGGCGGGCGATGACGCCGGGGGCCCGCGCCGCGACCGGCTGCGCTTCCTGCGCAACGGCAAGACGCTCGTCGGCCTGGCCATCCTCGGCGTGTTCGTCCTGCTCGCGATCGCGGGCTCATGGCTGGCGCCCTACGACCCGTCGGCGCGCAGCGACGAACTGCTCCAACCGCCGTCCTGGGACCACCCGTTCGGCACCACGCAGACCGGGCAGGACATCTTCTCCCAGATCCTCGTGGGCACCAGGGGCGTGCTCGTCGTCGGCCTGCTCGCCGCCGTGATCGCCACCGTCCTCGGCGTCCTGATCGGGGTCACCGCCGGGTATCTCGGCGGCGTGGGCGACGAGGTGCTCTCGTCGCTCAGCAATGTGTTCCTGGTCATCCCAGGGCTGCCGCTGATCATCATCGTCACCAGCCAGCTGCCCGAGACCAACGACTTCACCATCGCGCTGGTCATCGGCCTCACGTCGTGGGCCTGGGGCGCGCGCGTGCTGCGCGCGCAGACGCTGTCGCTGCGCGGCCGCGACTACGTCCAGGCGGCGCGCGCCACGGGCGAGTCCACGTGGCGCATCATCGTCTTCGAGCTGCTGCCCAACCTGACCCCGGTCATCGCGTCGGGCTTCATCGGCACCGTGATCTTCGCCGTGCTCTCCGAGATCACCCTGGCGTTCATAGGCGTCGCCGACATCTCCCACTGGAACTGGGGCACCGTGCTCTTCTGGGCCCAGTCCAACCAGGCGCTCGCCCAGGACGCCTGGTGGTGGTTCGTTCCCGCGGGCCTGTGCATCGCGCTGCTCGGCACGGCGCTCGCCCTCATCAACTTCGGCATCGACGAGTTCATCAACCCCAGGCTGCGCTCCGACGGGCGCGCCGACCGCAAGGTCAGGATGCGCGTCGGCTTCACGCCCGTCGTCCGCCAGGGCGGCGGCGCCCACGCCGAGGCCGAGGCGGCCCCGCGCCCGCCCGCCGCCACCGCCCCTGGGACCACCATCCGGAAGGACGACCGGCCGTGACAGCCTCGGTGACCAACCCAGCCGTTCTCGACATCAACGGCCTGTGCGTCGACTACGGCCTCGGGGACTTTGCCGTGCGCGCGGTGCGCGACGTCAGCCTCACCCTGCACCGCGGCGAGGTCCTCGGCCTGGCAGGGGAGTCGGGCAGCGGAAAGTCCACCCTCGCCTACGGCGTGACCCGGCTGCTGTCGCCACCCGGCGTCGTCACCGGCGGCGAGGTGCGCTACCACCCGCGCGACGGCGGCTCCACCGACATCCTCTCGCTCTCGCCCGAGCAGCTGCGCGCGTTCCGCTGGCAGGAGATCTCCCTGGTCTTCCAGGGCGCGATGAACTCGCTGAACCCCGTCCACACCGTGCTCTCGCAGCTCACCGACGTGCTCAAGGCGCACCGCCCCGGGATGAGCCGGGCCGAACGCGTCGCGCGCGCCGAGGAGTTGCTGGCCCTGGTCGGGATCTCGGCCGACCGGCTCTCCAGCTACCCCCACCAGCTCTCCGGCGGCATGCGCCAGCGCGTGATGATCGCCATGGCCCTCGCGCTCGACCCCGAGATCGTCATCCTCGACGAGCCCACCACCGCGCTCGACGTGGTGATGCAGCGCCAGATCCTGCGCCAGCTCGCCAGGCTGCGGCGGGAGCTGGACTTCGCGGTCGTGTTCATCACCCACGACATCTCGCTGCTCATCGAGTTCTCCGACCGGATCGCCATCATGTACGGCGGCCGCATCGTCGAGCAGGCGGAGTCCAGGGAGATCTACCAAAACGCCCACCACCCCTACAGCGACGGGCTGCTGCACTCCTTCCCCGCGCTGCACGGCCCGCGCCGCGAGCTGAACGGCATCCCCGGATCGCCCCCCGACCTCACGGCCATGCCCGCGGGGTGCGCGTTCCACCCGCGCTGCCCCAAGGCGTTCGAGCCCTGCGACCGGCGCGTTCCCGTGCTGCGACCCGTCGAGCCAGGCAGCGCCCGCACCGTCGCGTGCTGGCTGCACGCCGACCACTGACCAGGAGCGCCATCGCCATGACCGCCACCACCAAGCCATCGGCCCCCGCGGCCGAGCCCCAGGCCATCCCCGGGCTGCCCCGCGACTTCCGCTGGGGCGTCGCCACGTCCTCGTACCAGATAGAGGGCGCGGTCGCCGAGGACGGCCGCACCCCCTCCATCTGGGACACCTTCTGCCGCGTCCCCGGCGCTGTCGCGGGCGGCGAGAACGGCGACGTCGCGTGCGACCACTACCACCGGTACGCCGAGGACGTCGACCTCATCGCCGGGCTCGGCGTGGACGCCTACCGCTTCTCGCTGGCCTGGCCCCGCATCCAGCCGGGCGGCCGCGGCCCCGTCAACGCGCGTGGCATCGCGTTCTACGACCGCCTCGTCGACACCCTGCTCGACCGCGGCATCACCCCCTGGGTGACGCTGTACCACTGGGACCTGCCCCAGGATCTTGAGGACGCGGGCGGCTGGCCCGCGCGGGACACCGCGCTGCGCTTCGCCGACTACGCCGATCTTGCCCATGACGCCCTGGGCGACCGGGTCGTGCACTGGACGACGCTGAACGAGCCCTGGTGCTCGGCGATGCTGGGCTACGACCAGGGCGTCCACGCCCCGGGGCGCAGGGACTTCGGCGCCGCGATGCACGCCGTGCACCACCTGCTGCTCGGCCATGGCCTCGCGGCTCGGCGGCTGCGCGCCAAGGGCGGCGCCGACCTCGACCTCGGCATCACCCTCAACATGGGCCACGCCACCCCCGCGAGCGATTCGCAGGCCGACAGGGACGCCGCCCGCCGCGCCGACGGCCTGGCCGCCCGCGTCTACCTCGATCCACTGGTGCGCGGCCACTACCCCGAGGACGTCGTCGAGCACCTGGCATCCCGCGGCGTCACCCTGCCGGTCCAGGACGGCGACCTGGCCGCCATCTCGACGCCGCTCGACGTGCTGGGCATCAACTACTACTCGAGCCACCAGTTCGCGGGCACCGCTGAGGACGGCTCGACCACCGACGCCGAAGGGCAACCGGTCGTGCGCGCCGTGCCGTTCGGCAGGCCGGTCACCGCGATGGGCTGGGAGATCGTGCCGGAGGGCCTGACCGCGCTGCTGGTCAGGCTGCACGAGGAGTACGGGCTGCCGCTGGTGATCACGGAGAACGGCGCGGCGTTCGACGACGTCGCCGAGGCGGACGGCACCGTGCACGACGCCGACCGCATCGCGTACTTCGCCGAGCACCTGCGGGCGGTCGGCGCGGCCCGCGAGGCGGGCGCCGACGTGCGCGGCTACTTCGCCTGGTCGCTGTTCGACAACTTCGAGTGGGCCTACGGCTACGACAAGAGGTTCGGCATCGTGCGCGTCGACTACGACACCCAGCGCCGGACCGTGAAGGACAGCGGCGCCTGGTACCGCGAAACGGTCCGCCTCACGCGCGGCCACTGACCGCTGCCTCCCGGAGGAAAGGGGGCGCGGGCCCGTGCGCCCGGCGCCCCCTTTTCCTTCGGGGCTCGATGAGCCCCGCGCGGATGGCATAGCGGGTCAGCTCCAGGCGGTCGCGCACGCCGAGCTTGTGCAGCAGGTTCGCGCGGTGCCGCTGCACGGTCTTGACGCTGATGACCAGGGTGTTGGCGATGTCCTGCCAGGAGTGCCCCTCGGCGACGAGCTTGAGCCCTCCTCCTCGCGGGGCGTCAGCACGCCGTCGGGCACCTCGCCGCCCGCGCGGGCGTCAGCAGCACCCGGGTGCCGCCTTCGGGCCCCGGCGCGATGTCGAGGGTGGCGCCCACCAGCGGGGCGCGCTCGCGCATGCCCCGGATCCCGGCGCCCTCGGGGGCAAGGTCGTCCACGCCGTCGCCGTCCGTGCCATCGAACGCCGCCGCATCGCCGCGTGGGACGAGGCATGGCGCCGCACGGCCATCCGCTGGACCCTGCCGTCCTGAGGTGAACCGCCGCTCAGGCGCTCTCCTCGGAGCGGTCGCCGCCCCAGAGGGTGTGGAACGAGCCCTCCCTGTCGGTCCGTTCATAGGTGTGCGCGCCGAAGTAGTCCCGCAGGCCCTGCACCAGCGCCGCGGGCAGCCGCCCCGCGCGCAGCGCGTCGTAGTAGGCGAGCGCCGCGGAGAAGCCGGGCGCGGGCACGCCGAGCTCCGTCGCCTGCGCGACGACATGGCGCCACGCGTTCTGCGCCTCGTCGAGCGCCCGCAGGAACGTCGGGTCCGTGAGCAGCGTCACGGGCGCCCTGCCCCCGCTGTAGGCGGAGCGGATCTCGTCGAGGAAGCGCGCCCTGATGATGCAGCCGCCGCGCCAGATCGCGGCGACCGCGCCCCGGTCGATGTCCCAGCCATACTCCCGGCTGCCCGTCTGGATCAGGTGCCAGCCCTGGGCGTAGGCCACGATCTTCGAGGCGTACAGCGCCTGTTCGACGTTGTCGGTGAACCGCCGCGCATCGTCGGGGTGCAGCTCGGGCCGCGCCGGGCCGGGCAGCCCGGCCGCCGCGTCGCGCAGCTCGGTGTGGCCGGAGAGCGAGCGGGCGAAGACGGCCTCGGCGATGCCCGAGACCGGCACCCCCAGGTCGAGCGCGGTCTGCACCGTCCAGCGCCCCGTGCCCTTCTGCTCGGCCCGGTCGGCCACCACGTCGATGAACGGCCCTCCCGTGGCGGCGTCGGCGTGGGCCAGCACCTCGGCGGTGATCTGGATGAGATACGAGTCGAGCCGCCCTTCGTTCCAGCCGCGGAAGACGTCCGCGATCCGGTCCGGGGCGTATCCGGCGACCTTGCGGAGCAGGTCGTAGGACTCGGCGATGAGCTGCATGTCGGCGTACTCGATGCCGTTGTGCACCATCTTGACGAAGTGGCCCGCGCCGTCGGGGCCGATGTGGGTGCAGCACGGCTCGCCGTTCACCTGGGCGGCGATGCTCTCAAGCAGCGGGCCGAGCGCCTGGTACGCCTCGCGGGAGCCGCCCGGCATGATGCTCGGGCCGCGCAGCGCGCCCTCCTCGCCGCCCGAGATGCCGCAGCCGACGAAGTGCAGGCCGCGCTCCTTGAGCGCGGCCTCCCTGCGCCTGGTGTCCTGGAAGTGCGCGTTCCCGCCGTCCATGATCATGTCGCCTGGTTCGAGCAGCGGCGCGAACTCGTCGATCACCGCGTCGGTCGCGGGGCCCGCGTTCACCATGATCACCAGCCGCCTCGGGCGTCGCAGCGCGGCGACCAGGTCGCGGGGCGACTGCGCGGGCACGAAGGCGCCCTCGCCGCCGAACTCGTCGATCATCCGCCTCATGCGCGACACCGTCCGGTTGTGAACGGCAACGGTGTGCCCGTGGCGGGCGAAGTTCCGCGCGAGGTTGCGGCCCATCACCCCGAGCCCGGTCACCCCGATGTGCGCCTGCTCCGCCATGTCGTCGGCCCCTTTCCTCGGTCGTTTCCTCGGTCGTTTCCTCGGTCGTTTCCACGGCCGTTTCCACGGCCGTTTCGTCGGCCGTCTCGTCGCTCGTTCGCCCCCCGGGTGCCCCGTCGGAACCCCTCGTGCACGTCCGCGTGCCCGCCGAGCCGCCGATGCGCTGTTTTGCGGTGGTTTCGCCCTGTTCGCCGAGGTAACCCGGGGCTATACGGCTCCGCCGTCAGGGATGAGGGCGAAGAGGGCAGGGAGAGGGAGAGACCATGACGCAGGCTGCGCGGTCGGGCACCGAGCGTGTCCGCGGGACCGCGGACGAGGCCAGGGGCCAGGCGCGCGCCGCGGCCGCCGAGCTGCGGGGGCGCTTCGCCGAGGAGGCGGGCGTCCAGGCCAGGGGCGCGGCGGGCGCCGTGCGCCGGTGGGCCGACGACATCGCGGGGCTCGCGGAGAACGCGCCGGGCGACTCCCCGGCCCGCGGTCTGGCCGCGCGGGCCGCCGAGACCGGGCACCGCGCCGCCGACCGCCTCGACCAGCGCGGCGTCGACGGGCTGGTGGACGAGCTGCGGGACTTCGCCCGCCGCCGCCCCGCCGCGTTCATCGGCGGCGCCGCGCTCGCGGGCTTCGCCGTAGGCCGCCTGGTCAGGGCGGGCCGCGCCGCGGCGGCCGACGCGCCGGGCGCGGCGGGGCGGGACGGCGGTGCGCAGCGGGACGGCGGTGCGCAGCCCGGGCCCAAACGCGTCGAGCGCCCGGAGGTGTGACATGGCGACCGCGCCGGGGGACGCCGGGCCGAGGGACGCCGGGAGGCCGACGCCGCGCGACGGCTCCCTCAGGGGCGCCCTCGCCGGGGTCACGGCCGACACCCAACGCCTCTTCCGGCAGGAGATCGAGCTGGCCAAGGCCGAGGCGCGCCAGGAGGCGGCGTCCGCGGCCCTGGCCGCGGGCCTGTTCGGCGGGGCCGGGTTCGCCGCGTGCATGGTGGCCGTCCTCGGCTCGCTCGCGGGCGCGTTCGGTCTCGCCCATGTGATGGACGCCGCCTTCGCCGCCCTCGTCGTCGCGGGCGCGTGGCTGGTCATCGGCGCCGCGCTGTTCGCCGCGGGCCGCGCCAGGGCCCGCGCGCTCTCCGCGCGTCCGCCCGGCACCCGAACCGGTGAGACCCGCGAGGAGGAGACGCCATGAGCCTGACCCCCGACCGCATCAGGGCCGACATCGAGGCCACCCGCGCCGAGCTGGCCGCCGACCTCGACGAGCTGGCGTCGCACGCGTCCCCGCGCGGGGTGGCCCGCCGCGGCGGCGAGCACCTGCGCGAGTCCGCGTCCCAGCTCAGGGAGCGGATCGAGCGGATGACCCCCGCGCGCGAGGGCCGCGCCCCGCGCGCCCCGGGGCGAGGCGACCGGGGCTCGGGCGGCCAACTGGCCGCGGGCGTCATCGCGTTCGGCGCGGGGCTGCTGGCCGCCGCGCTGGCCCCCGGCACCCGACCGGAGGAACGCGCCGCCGCCGAGCCGCTGCGGGAGGCGTCCGTGGACGCGGCCCAGCGCCTTGGCAGGGACACCGGCGACACGGCGCGGCGGGCCGTCCGCACCGTCCGCGACGCCGGGGAACGCCCCCCTGGCCCCGACGGCTGACCGCCGCGGCGCCGCGCGACAGGACCGAGCCAAGACCGCGACACGACCGAGCCAAGGGCCGCCACCGCGGCCTCCGCCCACCACCGCGGCCTCCGCCCACCACACCGGTCGAGCGCCCCGCCGGGTGACCCGGGTCCCCCGGCGGGAATCCTGGCGCAGACTGGACCCATGGAGCTTCAGATCACCGCCACCGACCCCGCACACCCCGCGACGCTGCTCGACCTGCCGTGGGACGTCCCGCTGGCCGAGTGGCCAGAGAAGCACCTGGTCGCCCTGCCCCGCGGCATCTCCCGGCACGTCGTGCGCTTCGCGCGGGCGGGCAGCGAGGTCTTCGCGGTCAAGGAGGTCGGCGAGTGGGCGGCCGTTCGCGAGTACGCCCTGCTGCGCGACCTCGACCGGCTCGCCGTGCCAGCCGTCGACCCGGTCGCCGTGGTCACGGGGCGCGTGGACCCCGAGGGCGAGCCGCTTGAGCCGGTGCTCATCACCCGGCAGCTCAAGGGCTCGCTGCCCTACCGCTCCATGTTCGAGACGACGATGCGCCCCACCACGATCAAGCGGCTCCTTGACGCGCTGGCCGTGCTGCTGGTGCGGCTGCACCTCAGCGGCTTCGCGTGGGGCGACTGCTCGCTCTCCAACACCCTCTTCCGCCGCGACGCGGGCGCCTACGCCGCCTACCTGGTGGACGCCGAGACCGGCCAGATACAGCCCAGGCTCTCCCAGGGGCAGCGCGACTACGACCTGGAGGTCGCCCAGGTCAACATCGTGGGCGAGCTGATGGACCTGGAGGCGGGCGGCTCGCTACACCCCTCGGTCGACCCGGTCCCGTTCGGCCAGGAGATCGTCGAGCGCTACGGCGACCTGTGGCACGAGCTGACCAGGACGTCCATCTACCCGCGCGACAAGCGCCACTACATCGACCACCGCATCAGGCGCCTGAACGAACTGGGCTTCGACGTCGCCGAGATGCAGATCCAGCGCTCGCCCGACGGCGACGCCGTGACGTTCCTGCCCAAGGTCGTGGACGCGGGCCACCACCAGCGGCAGCTGCTGCGCCTGACCGGGCTCGACGCCGAGGAGAACCAGGCGCGCAGCCTGCTCAACGACCTGGAGACCTGGATGGCCACCCAGGAGGACTACGCCCCGGGCGACCCGCTCGGCGCCCGCCCCGAGGTGCTGGCCCACCGCTGGGTCCGCGACGTCTTCCGCCCCGCCGTGCGCGCCGTCCCCGGCGAGCTGCGCGACGGCATCGACACCGCGCAGATCTACCACGAGCTGCTCGAACACCGCTGGTACCTGTCCGAGCGCGCCCAGCGGGACGTCGGCATGGCGGCCACGGCCGAGGACTACATCCTGACCATCCTCCGTCCGCGCGCGGAGGCGGCCCCCCACGACGTACCGTGAGGTCATGCCCGAGTTGCCGGATGTTGAGGACTATCGCCGCATTCTGGACTCCTGCGGGCGGGGCCGCCGCATCACCCGCATCGACGTCGCCGACGCCGGGGTGCTGCGCGGGACGACCGCGCCCCGGCTGCGCGACGCGCTCGAGGGCCGCCGCGTCGCCGCCCCCGAGCGCCGCGGCAAGTGGCTTCTCGCCCGCACCGACGGGCCCACCGCGCTGCTGCACTTCGGCATGACGGGCCGCCTGGTCTGCCAGGAGGCCACCGACCCGCCCGCGCGCCACGACCGCGTCACGTTTGTGCTCGACGGCGGCGCCCACCAGCTCCGCTACCGCGACCAGCGCAAGCTCAAGGGCATCTGGCTCGCCGAGAGCGAGTCCGACGTCGAGCGCCTCATCGGCGACCAGGGCCCCGACGCCCTCGACGTCACCCCCGCCGGTCTTGAGGCGCTGCTGAGCGGGCGGCGCGGCCGGATCAAAAGCGTGCTCACCGACCAGACCGTCATCGCCGGGCTCGGCAACCTGCTGGCCGACGAGATCCTGTGGCGCGCCGGGATCCGCCCCTCACGCCCGGCGAACGACCTCGACCGCGGCGAGCGGCGCTCGCTCGCCACGGCCATGCGCTCCGTCCTGCGCGCCTCGGTCAAGGCGGGCCGCGTCCCGGCCAGGCCGTCCTGGCTGACCGGGCACCGCGACGCCCCCGGCGCCGCCTGCCCGAAGGGCTGCGGGCCCATGCGGCGCGACCGCGTCGCGGGCCGCACCACCGCGTGGTGCCCCGACTGCCAGCGCGACCCCGCCCGTTGACCGACCGGAGCGCGGTCGGCGTTCACCAGCCTCACCGGGCGTTCACCAGCGGTCGTGCACGTGGAGCCTGATCCGCTCGTCGTAGAGCGCCGCGATCGCCGAGAGCGTCGCGTCGGAGAGCGGCGGAAGCTCCGCGGCCCGCGCGTTCGCCAGCGCCTGCTCCGGGGTGCGCGCCCCCGGGATGACCGTCGTCACGCCCGGCTGCTGGATGATCCAGCGCAGCGCCGTCGCCGAGGGCGTCGCGCCCTCGGGGGCCAGCTCCCCGAAGGCCGCCGCGGCCTCGACGCCGGTGGCGAAGTCCACGCCGGAGAACGTCTCGCCCTGGTCGAACGCCTCACCGTGCCGGTTGTAGGCGCGGTGGTCGTCCGCGCCGAAGACCGTGTCCTTGGTGTAACGGCCCGACAGCAGCCCCGAGGCGAGCGGCACCCGGGCGATGATCGCCACGCCCGCCTCAAGGGCCGCGGGCAGCACACGCTCGAGCGGCTTGACGCGGAAGGGGTTGAGGATGATCTGCACGCTCGCCGTGCCGGGGCGGGCGATGGCCGTCAGCGCCTGCTCGCACGTCTCCACGCTGACGCCGTAGGCAGCGATCCGGCCCTCGTCCACCAGCGTGTCCAGGCCGTCGAACACCTCGTCGGACGCGAAGACCGGCGTCGGCGGGCAGTGCAGCTGGACCAGGTCGAGCCGGTCGACGCCCAGATTCGCGCGGGAACGGTCGGTCCACGCTCTGAAGTTGTCCAGCGTGTAGTTCTCGGGGACCTGCTCGACGCGGCGGCCCATCTTGGTGGCCACCGTCAGCCCCGCGCCGGGGCGCTCGCGCAGGAACGCGCCGATCAGCCGCTCGCTGCGGCCGTCCCCGTAGACGTCCGCGGTGTCGAGGAACGTCACCCCCGCCTCGACGGCCTTCGCCAGCACGGCCAGCGCCTCGGGCTCGCCGACCTCGCCCCAGTCGGCGCCGAGCTGCCAGGTGCCGAGGCCGACGACGGACGCCGAGCGGCCCGTCCTGTGGAATGTCCGTTGCTCCATGGGGGGCATTGTGCCAGCGGCCTCGAAGGATGCTCTGAGCCCGTCGTGACCCGTCCGGGCTCATCTCGACACGCGTGGCGTTCTCATCCCTCGCGCTCGGTGAGTCGGCTCCGGTCAGAGTTGCTGTTGCTCCACGCCAGGCGGCAGGAGGCACGGGGTGTCGGCGATCAGCAGCAGTTGATCGTCGCCACTGTCCTCCGCCGTGATCGTTGGGTGGTCTTCGGGGTGCCAGGCGCCCACCGCGTTGGCCGGGTTCATCGAGGGATCCGAACGGTACCCCTGGATGACCAGACCCTGCTCTGCCAGCGCATCTCGGATGTTACGGACGGCTTCGGCTCGCCGCTCGGGCGCGATATTGGCTCGTACCGAGTACATGAGAGGGAAACGGCCGTCATCCGCGACCTCGTCATTCCTGCCCACGCAGTCCGAGAACCTGATGCGCTCCGTCTCGTGATCGATCTCCGCCCGCGCGGTTCGAGCCATGGACTCGGTCCAGTGCGCGGCCCACGCCTCGGCGTCAGATCTGCTCATCCGCGGCAGTGGATCGTTGATTCCGTCGTCGTTATCATCGCCACCGAACACGCATCCTCCAAGCGCCAGCCCAACGACCATAAGAAGAGCCGCGGTGTGCGGCCTCGGGTATTTCTCCGAGGATGATGTTGTCCGCGCCCAAGCCGTTCCCGCCCGCATCGGCCGCTCCGACCGTGCGCGTTTGGCCTGGTCGCGGATATCGGCGGGTAGGCCATCCAGCGCCCCCATCTGCCCAGGGTATGAAGCGAGTAGGGTCTCCTGCTCCATATCGCTCAGCCCGGCCCACCAGCGAGCGTTCTCCTCGGGTGACCCATCGACCGGAACAGCGTCCGGGGCCATGCATGCCGATGCCGTGCACCTCGGCGATGCGTTCAGCGCTCTCCAGAGCGCTCTGGGCCCCGTACTCTTTGTCAAGGGTGAACCAGTCCAGCTCACGCAGGGCCCGCCAGCCCTCCCCGCTCGCCTCCTTCGCCTCCGCGATGGCCTCTTCGATTCGGGCCCGGGAGGCCCCCACTTCGTTCGCCTCCCGCAGCGTCACGTCCGCGGGCGGGACATCGTCGTATGCCGGGCCCCTTGCCTTCGGCTCCACCCAGCCGCGCGCGCTGACCTGATAGCCAGCTTCCTCCGCTTCCGCGACCGCGTTCCGCAGTCGCTGCTGCGCCGCCCGCATCCTGGACCTGACGTGGTCCATCACCGTGGCGAGGAGAAGAATGTCGCGCTTAGCCGTGACGAGAATGCTCTGCGTGACTTCCACAGGGAAGCCCTGTCCGGTGTGCCCGTGGGGCCGCACCCGTCCCCAGCGGGACGCGGCCTCACACACACGGCGGCATGGGGGCAGGGGTGGCCGCGCACGCGGTCGGCCAGGTGAGCGGTGGGTCGTCCGGCTCGTCCATCGCTAGGCCCGCGTGCCGCAGCCATCCCCGCACCATCCCCGCACCATCGGCGCCGCCATCACGCGCGTGACGGCGGCGGCGACGCGCCGTATGGGCTGTTTGCCCTGGGGCGGGAGGGGAACTGGACGGCATGGCCTTCTTCGAGAGACTTCCCCGCGCCACCGAAGCCGCCGACACCGCCGACACCGCCGACACCGCCACCACCGCGGCCACGTCACTCCTCCCCGACCCCGAGGGCCCGGGCCGGGTGCTGACCGCCATGGACCGGATCGAGGGCGCCAGGTGGGCCGACCCGTTGATCAAGCAGCTGCGCGGCGTGGTCCGCAGGCTGCCGCCGCCCACCCGCGACGTCCTCCACGGCAGATGGCTCGGCCACCCCGCGCACCCCGCGCTCGTGCAGGTGCCGATGGGCACATGGACATCGGCCGCGCTGCTCGACCTCATCCCCGGCAAGGGCAGGGGCGCGGGCGCGCTCATCGCCGTGGGCCTGGTCTCGGCCGCCCCGGCCGCCGCCGCGGGCCTGGCCGACTGGGCGGACCTGCGCAAGCCGCAGGCCAGGGTCGGCCTGGTGCACGCCGCGGCCAACTCGGCGGCCATCGCGTTCTACGCCGCCTCGCTGCTCGCCCGCCTCAGGGGCCGCCGCCTGCGCGGCCGCGCCCTCGGCTTCGCCGGGCTGACCAGTGCGACCGTCGGCGGCGCGCTCGGCGGCCACCTCGCCTACCGGCAGGCCGCGGGGGCCAACCACGCCGAGCAGGTCGCCGCCGTGGTCGAGCCGGGCTGGCACCTGCTGGGCTCGCTCAGCGAGTTCCCCGTGGGAACGCCCGTGGTGCGGGTCTCCAGCGGCGTTTCCGTCATGGTGCTGCGCGAGCCCGACGACACGGTCAGGGTGATCGCCGACCGGTGCAGCCACATGGCGGGGCCGCTCTCCGAGGGCGAGATCGCCGACGGCTGCGTGACCTGCCCGTGGCACGGCAGCGTCTTCCGGCTGAGCGACGGCTGGAACATCAGGGGCCCGGCGACCGCGCCGCAGCCCGTCTTCGAGACGCGCGTCACCACGGGCCGGGTCATGGCCCGCCTCCCCGAGGAGACGAAGGAGCTCTGACCGCCGTACCGTGGGCCCCGGCCGTCAGCCGGTGTGCGAGGAGGGGCCATGGCGCGAGAGGACTTGCTCAGGGCGTTTGTCGAACGGGTGGTGCCGGGCGGCTGGGCCGCGGGGGTGGGCGAGTTCATCGCCGCCTCGGGCGCCGACCTGGCCCCGCTGGCCCTGCTCGACGGGCGCCGCACCGCCGATGAGGAGGAGCGGCTGCTCGCCGAAGACCCAGGGCTCGCTGACCTGGTGCGGCTGTGCGCCCAGGGCTACTGGGGCCGCCCTGGCCCGGCCTGGGACGCCATCGGCTACCGGGCCGCGCCCGAGGGCGCCGCGCCCTTCGCCCCCGACGACACCCCGCCCACCCTCGCCTTCGATGAGGCGAGCGGCCACTACGACGCCGTGGTCATCGGCGCGGGCGCGGGCGGCGGCGTCGTGGCCTGCGTGCTCGCCGAGGCGGGTCAGCGCGTGCTCCTGGTGGAACGCGGCCCCTGGCTCACCGCGCGCGACCTGGCCCCCGACCACCTGCGCAACCAGCGCGTCATACCCGGCTACACCGACCGCTACGACACCCCCGCTGGCCCCCCGGCCGAGGGCAACCCCCGCGTCTCCGCTGGCCCCGAGGGCGACGTGACCGTCGCCCCGGGCGACTCCCGCTGGTCCAACAACGCCATGACCGTCGGCGGCGGCACCCGCGTCTATGGCGCGCAGGCGTGGCGTTTCTGCCCCGAGGACTTCGCCATGGCCCGCACCTATGGCGTCCCCGACGGCAGCTCCCTGGCCGACTGGCCGCTCTCCTACGACGACCTCGCGCCGCACTACGACCGCGCCGAGTGGGAGATCGGCGTCTGCGGCGACCCCGAGGGCAACGTCCACGCGGGCCCGCGCACCCGCGGCTACCCCATGCCGCCCCTGGCCCCCAACGGCACCGCGCGCCCGCTCGCCGACGGCGCCCGCAGGCTGGGCCTGCGCACCTCGCCCGTGCCGCTGCTGATCAACTCCGTGCCGCGCGACGGCCGTGGCGCGTGCGTGGGCTGCGCGACGTGCGTGGGATTCGGCTGCCGGGGCGACTTCAAGAACGACACCCGCAACACCGTCATCAGGCGCGCCATCGCCACGGGCCGCTGCGACCTGATGACGGGCGTGCAGGCCGGATATCTGAACGCCGACCCCCGCTTCCCCAGGGTCACCGGCGTGACCCTGTTCGCCGAGCGGGGCGGCGAGGTCGTCAGGCGCTCGGTGTCCGCCTCCCGCTTCGTCCTGGCCGCGGGCGCGGTCGAGACGCCGCGGCTGCTGTTCAACAGCTGGGCCGAGGGCGAGGGCGCCGGAATCGGCAACGGCCACGACCAGCTCGGGCGCCACCTCCAAGGCCACGTCTACGCGGGCGCGTTCGGCCTGTTCGACGAGGACGTGCAGGACTGCGTCGGCCCTGGCCCCAGCATCGCCACCAACGACCACCGCCACCACAACGACGGCATCGTCGGGGGCGGCCTCCTGGCCAACGACTTCGTGCCCACGCCGCTCGGGACCTACGCCACGCTGGTGCGGCTCGGCGTCATCCCCGCGACGGGGGCGGGCGCGCGGGATGGGATGCGCACCCTCTACCGGCGCCTCGCGCTGGTCACGGGGCCGATCCAGGAGGTGCCCAACCCGGCCGCCCGCGTCACCGTGGACCGGGCCACGCGCGACCGCTTCGGCATCCCGGTGGCCAGGCTCGGCGGCACGACGCACCCCGAGGACGCGCGCACGGCCGCGTTCCTGGCCGGCAAGGCCGCCGAGTGGCTCACCGCGAGCGGCGCGCAGACCGTCTTCCCCTATGGCGCCCCGCCCGTCGGGGTGCCGAGCGGCGGCCAGCACCAGGCGGGCACGTGCCGGATGGGCGATGACCCGGCCACGTCCGTCACCGACCCGTGGGGGAGGGTGTGGGGCATGCGCAACGTGTGGGTCGCCGACGCCTCCCTCCATGTCACCAACGGCGGCGTCAACCCCGTTCTCACCATCCTGGCCCTCGCCCACCGCGTCGCCGAGGCGGTCGCCCGCGCCTGACTCCCTTGGGTCGTACGGGAGTTCGGCGAGGTGGGCGGGGGTGGAGTGGGCGTTGCGCGGCGGCGGACGCAAAGGTTACGGTTTCACCAAGTCCGCGGTCAGGTCTCGCCGTCGCGCGCCGCCCGGCGCCCGGCGCCCGCGCGAGGGCGCGCTGCACCGGTCCGGAAGGGAGCGTCGGCCATGGCGCACCGCGTGCGAGACCTTCGAAGTCCCACGGCCCGTCAGGGCTGTTCGGCGGCCCTTCCGCTGACGGACGATCCGCCGCGCTGGCCCGAGGGCCAACGCGTCGTCATCTCAGGGCTGCCGGGCAGCGGCAAGTCCACGCTGATGCGCCTCACCGCCGAGGCGCACCGCTCGGTGCTGCTGATCGACGCGCAGGAGGTCAGGGAGCGCTGGGAGCGCCGCCTGCCGCGCTGGCTGCCCTACGCCGTCTACCGCCCCGCCGCGCGCCTCGCGCACTACGTCAGGCTCCACCGCGCGCTGCGCTCGGGCCGCGGCGTCCTGGTGCACGACTGCGGGCGCGCGGCGTGGGTTCGCCACTGGCTTGGCCGCGACGCCGGGCGCCGCGGCACCGGCTTCCACCTGGTGGTGCTCGACGTCGCGCCGGAGACGGCCCTGGCCGGGCAGCGCGAACGCGGCAGGAGCGTGTCACGGCGCGCGTTCGCCCGCCACCGGCGCGCGGTGGCGCGGCTGGTGGCGCAGCTGGAGGCCGGGCGCCTGCCGCGCGGCTGCGCGTCGGCGACGCTGCTTGACCGCGAGACCGCGACGACCCCGATCTCCCCGCCGCCCTCCGGCGATCACGCGGCCGCGTAGAGCGGGGAGGCGAGGGCGAAGCCCCTCAGGGGGATCGTGCTCTGCATCACCGTCCACGTCTTGAGCGTCGTCTTGAACGTCGTCTTGAGCGTCGTCTTGACGTCCGTCTCCATGAGTCGGCCGACGAGCCAGAACCCCGAGTCGTTCACATGGCTGGCGATCACCGACCCGGCCGCCAGGGCGAGCACCAGCGCGGCCACCGCCACCGAGCTGAAGTCGCCGCCGTCGACGAGGGGTTGGACGAGCCCCGCGGCCGTCGTGAGCGCCACCGTGGCCGAGCCCTGGGCCACCCGCGGGGCCCCGGCGATGATGAACGCGGCGACCACGACCGGCAGTCCGAGCTCCGACAGGCTCTCCGAGAGCGCTTCCCCGCTGCCGCTGGCCCGCGCGGCACCGCCCCGAACATCCCGCCCGCGCCCGTGATCACGATGATCGAGCAGACCGTGGGCGGCGGAAGGGGGCAGGGGCGCCCCCGGGTGGCCGACCCGGCGCCGCCGTGCGACCGTGGGAGATGATGCGTGCGATTACGGTGCAACCCAGACAATCCGGCTCGCTGCGGGTGGACGAGGTCCCCGAGCCCGCCCTCGCCGACGGCGAGCTGCTCGTCGACGCGCTCGCCATCGGCGTGTGCGGCACGGACCACGAGATCGTCGCGGGCGACTACGGCGCCGCGCCCCTGGGGCACGAGCGCCTGGTCATCGGCCACGAGTCCCTGGGCCGCGTCCGCGCCGCGCCCCCCGGCAGCGGCTTTACCCAGGGCGACCTGGTGATGGGCGTCGTCCGCCGCCCCGACCCCGAGCCCTGCGGGGCGTGCCGACGCGGCGAGTTCGACATGTGCCGCAACGGCCGCTACACCGAGCGCGGCATCAAGGAGCGCGACGGCTACGCCAGCGAGAGCTGGACCATCGAGCCTGACTACGCGATCCCCCTCGACGCCCGCCTCGAACGCGTCGGCGTGCTCATGGAGCCCACCTCCGTGGTCGCCAAGGCGTGGGAGCAGGTCGAACGCGTCGGCGCCCGCGCGTGGTTCGACCCCCGGCGCGTGCTGGTCACCGGCGCGGGCCCGGTCGGCCTGCTGGCCGCCCTGCTCGGCGTGAAACGCGGCCTCGACGTGCACGTCCTCGACCGCGTCACCGAGGGGCCCAAGCCGGGGCTCGTCGCCGACCTGGGGGCGACCTACCACACCGACGACGCCGCCGAGGTCGCCGACGCGCTGCGCCCCGACGTCGTCATCGAGGCCACAGGCGCGGGCCCCGTCGTGCTCGACGTGCTGACCGGCACCGGCGGCTACGGCGTCGTCTGCCTCACCGGCGTCTCCTCATCCGGCCGCCCTCTCGCCGTTGACGCGAGCTCGCTCAACCGCGAGCTGGTCCTGGAGAACGACGCCGTCGTCGGCTCGGTCAACGCCAACCCACGCCACTACCAGCAGGCCGCCCAGGCCCTCGCCCACGCCGACCTCGACTGGCTCGACCGCCTCATCACGCGCCGCGTCCCGCTGGAGCGCTGCCACGAGGCATACGAGTCGCGCCCCGGCGACATCAAGGTGGCCATCACCCTCGACGGCGCGGCAACGCCCTGACCCTTAACCTCGCCGTCTCGGTTGGGCTGAGGCGGCTGGGTTGATCATCAACCCTTGGGTGGTCGAGGCGATTCTGTTGCCTGGGCATGGTGGAGTCCCGGCGCAATGGTCGGGTTCTCCGGGTCCTTCGGATCGTGGGTGGGCGGGGGGCCGCAGGTCAGTCAACCGGTCGGGGCAGTGCGGCAAGGCGGTGGAAAGCCGTGGCCAGTTCGTGTCTGAAGGGTCAGGGCGCCGAGATCGGCCAGAGAGCTTCGGGCAGTGAGCGGATTGCACGACGGACTGGCTCGGTGACCGCGTATCCGACAGAGAACCGCAGGTTCAACCCGTGCTCGCGCAAGGTCCGGATGTGGGTGAGGAAGGCTTTCGCGGATCCGGCGCTGTCGGCGCGGACCAGGATCTGGGTGCCGTACCGGTGAGCGTCGGGGATCTGCGCGAGGGCGTCGTCCAGCACCGCGATGTGATCGGCGGCGGTGTTGGAGCCGGAATCGCCGGGCCGCAGTCGACCAGACATGGCCTCGCCGGTGTTCGCGAGGAAACACAGCAGCGGATGAAAGCCGAAGCCGCCTTTGTAAGTGGGCGCGGCCTGTTCCTCTTCCGAGTGGGAGGTGATCAGCGTGGCGTCGAGGTCCAGGACCAGGCCGGGAAGTTGTCGTCCGCCGGCCTGGACGGCGGGTATGCCCTGGCCGGTCTCGGCGGCCTGCGTCCAGGCGACTTCCCGGGCTGAGGCGCGGGCCGCTCGCAGCGAAGCGAGTACTGCCCCGTCGGTGTCGGCGAGTAACCGCCAGGCGGTGGGCGTGGAGGAGACCGACCCGAATAGCTCGCCCTGGTCCCGCAGCGCGGCCAGATCCGCTATCGCCTCACCGCCGTCGGCGAGCATCACCGCGAGATCGGTGGCGGTCCGCCCTGGGGCATCGCGCCGTTCTGCGCGGCGAGCCGGACACCGTCCTGCCAAGAGCCGTTGACGGAGATGGTGGCCTGGCCGAGCTCGGGCTCGGCCAGGGGAACGTCCATCTCGGCAACCCACAGCGGCAGCACATCCTCCGGGTACGTCCTCCACTTCGGGCTCGTACGGCGCCGGAGCTGGTCAACGGTGAGTCGGCGCAGCGGGTATTCGTCAGCTTGCGCCAGGAGTCGGCGGACACCCTGACGGCCTTCGATGAGGCCGTCACCGCGATCCCTGACGTCGTGAAGGCACAGCGCCTTTTCGGCGACCCCGATTACCTGCTGCGGCTGGTCACAGCGGACCTCCCCGCGTACCAGCGTCTCTACGAGGGAAGTTGATCCGGCTGCCGGGTGTGCAGCGCATCAACTCCACCATCGTCATGAAGCAGGTCGTCGCCACGCGCCCCCTGCCCGCCCAGCGGTAGCGCCGGCGACGTCCGGGTCCGTGGCCCGGAAGGTCAGCCGGCGGGTACCAGCTGCGCGGCGAGGGTGGCAGCGGCCAGCAGCTCATCCCGCTGGGCGCCGGACGCGGCCTCGACACTGAGTCCGTAGATGGTGGCCATGAGGCCGCGCGCCAGGGCGCCGCAGTCGGTCCCGGCGGGCAGGTCACCGTCGGCAACCGCCTTCTCGAACCGCTCCAGCACCGTCTTCCGCGTCTCGTCCCGCACGGCCGCGAGGAGGTCGACGACCTCACTGTGTGCCTCGCCGCACGCGAGCCCCGCCCGCACGGTCATGCAGCCGCGAGGCAGACCGGGGGCGGTGAATGCCTCCACCCTGCTCGTCAGGAGATGCAGCGCGGCCTCGCGAGCGGTCGGCCGCTCCACCGCCTCCCGCAGGTCGGCGGTCGGGCGGGACATGTACCGGTCCAGCGCCTTCTCGAAAAGATCGCGCTTGCTACCGAAGGCCGCGTACAGGCTGGGCGGCTGGATGCCGAGGGCCTGGCAGATGTCGGCGATCGAGGTGCCTTCGTAACCCTGGCGCCAGAACAGTTCCATGGCCGTCTGCAGCGCGGCGTCCTCGTCGAACGTGCGCTTGCGTCCTCTCGGCATCTCCCGATCTCCCTTCCGGACCGGCCGCGGGCTCCGGCTTGCTTTTTCTTTAGGGCTCGTTACAGTGTAGGCGTCCTCTTCTTTAACGACAACTAAACAAGAAAGTTGGGATCACCCCGTGGGCAAGCTGGACGGCAAGACCGCGGTCATCACGGGCGGCGGCAGCGGGATCGGCCTGGAGACCGCGAAGAAGTTCGTCGCCGAGGGCGCGTACGTGCCGAGGGCGCGTACGTGTACATTACCGGCCGCCGCGAGGAGGAGCTCGCCAAGGCCAAGGCCGAGATCGGCGACAACGTCGCCACCGTGTGGGGCGACATCGCCGACCTCGACGACCTCGACCGGCTGTGGGAGCGGGTGAAGGAGGAGCGCGGCTCCGTCGACATCATCTTCACCAACGCCGGCATCGCCGAGGCGGCCACCCTGCCCCAGGCCACGCCCGAGCACTTCGACAAGGTCTTCTCCATCAATGCCCGCGGCACCTTCTTCACCGTGCAGAAGGCGTTGCCCCGCTCAACGACGGAGGACCCATCGTCCTCATGTCGGGTGTCGCCCATCGGGTGGGCTGGCCGGACTTCACGGCCTACTCGGCCAGCAAGGCCGCCGTGCGCTCCTACGCCCGCAGCTGGGCCGTCGAGCTCAAGGACCTCGGGATCCGGGTCACCTCCGTCAGCCCCGGGGCCGGTCGAGACCCCCATCCTCGACGGCCTGTACGCCGGCCAGACCGCCGCCGACGGTGAGGCCGTGCGCGCCGGACTCGCCGGCACCGTCCCCATGGGCCGCCTGGCTGAGCCGGAGGAGATCGCCAAGGCGGTCCTGTTCCTCGCCTCCGACGACAACAGCTACATGACCGGAGCCGACCTGCCCGTCGACGGCGGCAGCACCCAGCTCTGACACAACCCATCGACCCGAAAGGGAGCAACCCGTGAGCACTCTGGAACTCACCAAGGAGAACTTCGACGAGATCGTGTCGAAGAACGGCTTCGTCCTTGTCGACTTCTGGGCGGAATGGTGCCCTCCGTGCCGCATGTTCGGCCCGGTCTTCGAGGCCGCATCGGAGCGTCACCCCGATCTCGTCTTCGGCAAGGTCGACACCGAGACGCAGCCGGGGCTCGCGCAGGCATTCTCCGTCCAGTCGATCCCGACGCTTGCGATCATCCGGGACAAGGTCGCCATCTTCGTGCAGCCCGGCGCACTACCCGCGTCCGCCCTCGACGATGTGATCGAGCAGTCGCGGAAGGTCGACATGGACGAGGTACGCAAGCAGATCGCCGAAGAGGCGAAGAGCCAGGGGCGGTAACCCCCGGGCAGGACAGCCACGTCAGGGAAGGCGGGCCCGGGCCGCCGGGCCCGCCCCTGACCTCCGTGTCCACCGGCAAGATCGACGGGCTGACATGACGTTGCGTTCAGACCGGCCCAAGAAGGGCACACTTGTGCGGGAACAGGACATCTACCGTCGCATCGATGAGCTCGTACGGGAGGAGCACCAACTGCGTGACGGGCAGGCGGACACCACCGCGGACAGGCGATCCCGGCTCACGACCGCGGAGCAGACCCTCGACCAGTGCTGGGACCTGCTGCGCCAGCGTGTCGCCCGCCGCGAGTTCGGCCGGAATCCCGACGAGGCCCACGTCCGCGACGTGCGCTACCAGCAGTGACGCAACGCAGGACGCGACAGGAGGCGACCGCCATGCGAATCGAAGTATGGGCGGACATGGTCTGCCCATGGGCCTACATCGGCAAGCGACGCCTGGAGAAGGCCCTGGCCGACCCGGCGCTGGCTGGCCTTTACGCCGAGGTGGTATGGCGGCCGTACCGGATCGATCCGACCGCGCCCGCGCAAGCCACCCCAGTGGACGAGTCCTCCCCCGACGCGGTGACGGACGGCGACGCGGCCTCGCGCACCCTCGATCCGTCTCCGGCGCAGGACCGGGTGCTCGTGTCTCAGGTTGCTGCCGAAGAGGGGTTCGGGCCGGAGTTTGGAGCCGCCTGGCGGGCCGACAGCCTCGACGCCCACGGCCTCCTCGCCCTGGCCTACGAACACGGCGGCAGCGTCCCGCAGGACCAGGTCGCCGAGCGGCTCCTGCATGCTCACTTCCTCGACCACCTCGACATCAGCGACCGCCGCCTGCTGGACGGTATCGCCGACCGGGCCGGCATCCCCGACGCCGGCACACTCCTGGACGGCGGAGCCGCCGCCCGCGAGGTACGTGAACTCCTCCTGATCGGCAAGGCCCGGGGCATCGCGACCTCGCCCACGATCGTGGTCGGCGATCGGGCGCTCGCCGGTGCCCAGCCCCCCGCGGTGATGGCCGACTTCATCACCGCGGCAGCGAGCGTACCCATACGGGAAACACCCGAAGAGGTCCAGCGCCTGCGCTGGTCGGAATCCCTGCTGGACCAGCGCGACCCCTTGGGCGCCCTCACCCTGCTCCAGCCCCTGCTCGCCCACCACGGCGACGACCTGAACGTCCGACGCCTCGCCGCCCGCAGCTACTTCCACTCGGCCCAGCTGTCACGGGCCCACGACATGCTGCGGCAACTGGTGGCGGACGCGCCGGACGACTCGTACACGAGACTCATGCTCGGGCGGACCCTCCAGCGCCTCGGCAGAGACGACGAGGCGGTCATGCACCTGAAGATGGTCGCCGCCATGACACCCGAGTTCGCCTGACGAGAGACCGACTATGTCCTTCGAAGCCGCCGACCAGGCCCCCGGAGGGGTCCGCTCACCTCCCGGGAGGGACCTGGAGCAAGGGCGTGAACGCCGTGATCTCCGGGGGTTCGCCCACCGGGCGGCCCTCCGCCTCGACCCACGCGTGCGCCGCGAACGGCGGCGTGCGCACGCCCGTGCACCACGTCGGCCATGTGCCGCGCAGGCGGCAGAGCAGGGCGGTCGCGAGGGAGCGTTGCAGGCAGTAACGCCCCGAGCAGAACGTGCTGCTGCCGGTGACGTCCCGGCGCGCGGCGAGCGCCTGCTCATGGCTCGCGGGCGCGGCGCCCCGGCGCGCGACGCGCAGCAGCGACGTCAGGCGCGCGGGGGAGAGGTGCGCGAGCAGCCGCGCGACGGCCACGGCCGCGTGCGCGGGAACGCGGCGGCGCAGCGGCGGCCTGGCGGCGGGGGAGGGAAGCACCTGGCTCATGCGGGCACCACGAGTCCGGCGCGCGTGAGGTGGTCGAGGAGCGCGGCCACGTCGGCGCGGGCACGTTCGGCCGTGACCGGGCGGGTGGCGGCCAGGCGCCCGGCGATCTCCCCTGGTGCCGCGCCCGCGAGGAGGTCGCGCAGGACGAGCGCTCCGGTGGCGTTGAGCTGGTAGTAGCGCCCGCTGCGCCCGTCGAGCAGGACCGTCGCCCCTTCGGTGTCGGCGGCGGTGACGTCAGCGCGCAGCCTCAGGGGCCCAAGGGGCTTCTCCCGCAAGGTCGTTCTCCTCATGAAGTCGCAGGTGGGCGGGGACGGGATGTGCCTCGATGCCGCGCAGCCAGGACTCGACGCCAAGGGTCTCCTCCAGCTCTGCGGCCCCCGCCGAGAGCAGATCGGGGCTCGACACCGCGCGGTGCAGGGTCCGTTGGTCCACGAGCCCGGCGGCGGCAAGGCGCGAGTCATCGGCCCACCGGGCGAACACCGCGCGCCCGGCCCGCAGGCCCGCGAACCACTCGGGCTCGCAGTGGTCCTTCGTCGTCCGCGCCCTGATGGTGTCGGGCAGCACGCCGCGCAGCGCCTCGGTCAGCAGCGGCTTGTAGGACCAGGGGGTGCAGACGTCATCGGGGCGCAGGGCGAGGCACGCCTCAAGCACGGCGTCGTCGCAGAACGGGGCGTCAAGGGGCAGGCCCCACAGGGCAGTTCGGTGGGCGAGCCGGGCCGCGGTGCGGCCGCCCTGCCGCATCTGGCGGATCCAGCCGTGGAGGTGGCGCTCGGCGGCCAGCGGCTCGGCGTTCTCGGCCGTGGCGTCCATCAGATCGCAGAACGCCGTGGTGGCGCGGTCGTTCGCCCAGGCGGGGAGCCGGGGGCGGATGCCCCAGCCGGGGGGCTCGGTCAGGGGCGCGGGGGCGGGCTCACCCGCGCGCAGCGCGCGCGACGCGCCCGCGAGCCATCGGGCGTAGGAGCCTCCGGCGAGCAGCATGCGCGCGCTGTCGGCCAACGACCAGCGCTGGCGCGCCCGGTGGGCCGCGGTTCTGCGCAGCGCGGCGACGGGGCGGCGGCGCAGCAGGGCGCGCAGGTAGGAGGCGGGCGGTGTCGCGACGTGGTCGCCGCCGAGCCCCGTGAGCCGCAGCGTGGCGCCCCTGGCGCTCAACGCCTCGCCGATGAGCCGCTGTTGAACGCGGTCCCGCAGCGCCGTGGACGGCTCGTCGTCCGGGTCGTCGGGCTCGTCGGCCCCGGCGAACAGCGGCGGCAGGTCGCGCGGCTCGAACACCAGCCGCGTGATCCGCGTGCGCCCGGCCAGCGCGGCGGCGGCGCGTTGGGCGTAGCGGGGGTCCTCGTTGGCCGGGTCGGACCAGTGCAGGGTGGCCGTCGCCAGCTCGGCGCCCTCGCCCGCGGCGAGGAAGCACAGCGATGTGGAGTCGAGGCCGCCCGAGAGGTCGGCGGCCAGGGGCACGCCCGGCTTGACGCGCAGCGCCACCGCGGCGCGCAGCGCGTCATGAACGGCCGACGCGCCCTCCGCGAGGGGGAGTTCGCCCGGTGGCGGGCTCCACCACGCGCCGGTGGACGCGCGCCCGCGCCGGTCGATCGCCAGGGCGTGGCCCGCGGGCACCTCGTGCACGCCGCGCCAGGGGGCGGCGCTGTCGAGCGGGTGGGGCAGGCTGGGGCCCGCGAGCCGCGCGGCCAGGTGGGCGGGGTCGGGCTCGGCCCCGATGAGCCAGGCCAGCGTGCGCGCCCGGTCGGCCGCGACGGTCACCTCGTCCACGGCCGCCCGGTACAGGCGCCGCGCGCCCGAGGCGCTGCCCCGCGCGTAGACCTCACCCGCGTGCGACGCCAGAACGTGGAAACGCCCCACCGCGCCCCTGACCGCGCCCTCCGCGTCGGCGGCCGAACGGACCGTCGCGGCCCGGGCGTTCAACGCGTCAGGGCCGAGCGAGCAGGGGCTGGTGACGGCCAGGCGCGTCTCGCCCGCGGTGGCGAACGTCAGCTGTTCGTCGTTCCAGCAGCCGATCAGCCAGGGGCGCCCTGACGCATGGGTGAGGGTCCGGCAGTGGCGCCCGCGCAGCGCGCGGAGCGCGGCGGGCGCCGCCTCGTGGTCAGGGATGACCACGAACCAGCACCCGCCGCATGGCTCGCTCAGTACCACCGCAGGCCATTGCCCTCGGGGCGCGTGTACTGGTAGAGGGCCTGGGTGTCGGCGCTGAACTCCCCGACCTCCACCATCAGCGGGGTCTCGTACACCTCGGTGGGCTCCGCCTGTTCGATGTCCTGTGACTCGTTCACGGCAACAACCTCCTGATTGCGACACGGAGATGATCGATCGCGCACCGTCACGTTAAGCGGGGGGCGGGGGCCACACAAGCGCGCCAATGCGCCAACTGTTGCGTGGGAAGAGGGCAGTTGTGGATGGGGCTCGGGGGGTGCGCGGCGCGTGCGCCGCGGCGCGCGGTCAACGGCGCGCCCATGGCGCCCTCTTCGGGCGAATGTCTCATCAACGGGCGTTCTTCCGGCGTCGGGTGGTGCTGACTCCACCTGTCCTCGGCGGGTTAGGCGGCTGGAGGAGCGCGGGCGGGCGCGACAGGGTGGAACCATGACGCCGATGACTTCCCCCGACACCTTCCCCCGCGCCGCCGCCGCTCCCGCGGCGGCCCAACCCCCGTCCGCCGCCGTCCGGTTCGGCCGCGAGCTGGGCTATCTCGTCTCCTCGCTGCCGATCGGCGTCGTGTCCTTCACGGTCGGCTTCCTCGGCCTCGCGGCGGGCGTCGCGACCGCGATCGTCTACCTCGGGGTGCCGATCCTGGTCGGCACGCTCCTGGCGGCGCGCGGCCTGGCGCGCGGCGAGCGCCGCCGCGTCGAGTCCGTCACCGGGCGCCCGCTTCCGCCGCACGTCTACCGTGAGCGCGGCGACAGGAGCGTCAAGGGGCTGATCGCGGCGCTGGCCGAGCCGCAGTCGTGGCGGGATCTGGCGCACGCGATCGTCTCGTTCCCGCTGCGGATCGTGAACTTCTGCCTCACGGTGACCTGGGTCGTCGGCGGCCTCGGGATGCTGCTCTATGTGACGTGGTCGTGGGCGCTGCCCGAGGACGAGGAGACCGGGCTGCTCGACCTGACGTACGACATCTCGTCGGAGAGCGCGAACATCGCGTTCACCACGGGCCTCGGCCTGGTCGCGCTCCTGACCGCTCCGCTGGTCACGCGCGGCCTCTTCCTCGTCAACGCGGCCATGGCCCGCGGCCTGCTGACGAATCCGTACGCGGCGTCGCGCCTCGCGGTGGAGGGGTGAGGACGGCTACACGAAAGCGGCGCTCGGCGGACGGCGAGCGGGAGGACGTGCAGCCCGTAGCGGCCCCCACCGCCGCCCGCGGGGCCCCGGCCAGGGATACCCTGAGGCGTGTCGAGCCCGCCCCAGCGCGCCGATGCGCGCCGCCATCGCCACCTGCTGCTGACCAACGCCCACGCCGTCTTCGGCGAACGCGGCACCGGGGCCTCGCTGGGGGAAATCGCCCGCCGCGCGGGCGTCAGCCCGGGGACGCTGTACCGTCATTTCCCCACGCGCGACGCCCTGTTGGCCGCGCTGCTGCGCGACCGCCTCGACGCGCTCGTCGCGCGCGGCGCGACCCTGCTGCGCTCCGAGTCGCCCCATGAGGCCCTGGCCGCCTGGCTGCGGTCGCTCACCCGCAGGACGACGGTCTACCCTGGCCTGCCCGCGGCGCTGCTGGCCGCGTCCCACGACGAACGCTCGCCGTTGCACACACCGTGCCTCGCGGTGACCGAAACCGGCCTGGCCCTGATCGAACGCGCCCGCGACGCCGGGGCGATCCGCACCGATGTGCCCCCACCCGACATCCTGGCCCTCACCAGCGCGATCGCCTGGCTCGCGGAGCGCACGGGACCCATGGACCCCACGGACCTCACCGCGGACGCGCGGGCGCGGTCCGACCGTCTCGTCGCCCTGGTCATGGCGGGTCTCACGACTCCCCGGCCGACAGCAGCCGTTCCGCCAGCGCGCGACAGCGCTCCCGCAGCTCAGGAGGGTCGATCACCTCGAAGTCGTGCCCCAGCAGGACCACCCGCATGAGCACGAAGTCCAGGTTGTCCGCGCCGCTGACCACCTCGCACAGGCCATCGCCCCGCGCCCGCACCACGGCCGCCGCCGCGGGGATCTGCCGCCGCACCGTCTTTGCTGGCGCGCGCACCAGGAAGCGCGCCTGGTGCGCATAGACCCTGCTCGCCACGCCCTCCTGCACATACGCCGCCGCGTCCGGCGCGGCCCGCGGACGGAAGTGCCAGGTGCGGGCGGCCACTTCGGTCATCCGGTCGACGCGGAAGCTGCGCCAGTCGTCGCGGTCGAGGTCGTGCGCGAAGAGGTACCAGCGCCGTTCCGAGGCGACCACCCGGTAGGGCTCGACCCGCCGCCGTCGCGGCTCGCCCTTCGCGGGCGCGTAGGCGAAGCCGACCTCCACCTCGTCGCGGCAGGCCCGCGCCAGCGTCATGACCACCTCGGGGTCGACCGGCGCGCGCCCCCCGTCGAAGTAGTCCACCGCGTGCGAGAGCGCGCGCACCTGCTGCCGCAGGCGGGTGGGCAGCACCCGGTCGAGCTTGGTCAACGCGCGAAGCGCCGCCTCGCCAGCCCCCGCGACCGCGCCGCCCGCCCCGGCCAGCAGCGAGACGGCCGTGGCGATCGCCTCCTCGTCGTCGAGGAGCAGCGGCGGCAGGTCACGCCCGGGCCCGAGCTGGTAGCCGCCGCCGACGCCCTGGGCGGCGTGCACGGGGTAGCCGAGCGCCCGCAGCCGTTCGACGTCGCGCCGCACGGTGCGCGGCGTGACCCGGAGGCGTTCGGCCAGCTCGGGCCCGGTCCACACCCGGCGCCCTTGCAGCAGCCCGAGCAGGGTGAGCACCCGCTCCGTCGTCCCGAGATCGTCACCGCTCGCCGCCCCGTCCATGCCATCCACCCCGCCAGACAAGCGCGGAAAGCGGACCGTTCCTGTCCGCCTGGCCTGCCAGGGTGGCGCCATGAACGCAGACACCACCGCCGCACCCGCGCTCGACTGGAACCGCACGCTGCTCGAACAGTGGGAGTTCCATTGGAACCACCACCTCAGGCCACGGTTCGACGGCCTCACCGACGACGAGTACCTCTGGTCGCCGGTCCCGAACGCCTGGACCGTGCGCCCGCGCGGCACCTCCGCGGGGACCTCTTCGTTCGGCGCGGGGGACTTCACGGTCGACTACGCCTTCCCCGAGCCCGTTCCCGCGCCGTTCACCACCATCGCGTGGCGGCTCGGCCATGTCATCGTCGGCGTGCTCGCCGCGCGCAACGCCGCGCACTTCGGGGCGCCCGCGGCGTCGTACGAGACATGGGAGTACGCGGGGAGCGCGTCCGCCGCGCTCGACCAGCTCAAGGCCCAGCTCGGCCTGTGGACAGCCGGGGTGCGCGGCCTCGGCGGCGCCGGGCTCGCCGTCCCGGTCGGCGAGAAGGAGCCCTACCCGGAGGCCCCGATGGCCGATCTCGTGCTGCACATCCACCGCGAGCTGATCCACCATCTCTCCGAGGTGTGCCTGCTGCGCGACCTCTACACGCACACCCACGCCCGCACCCGCACCCACTGCTCTGTGCGGACTACCGGCTAGACATGATCCGAGTGCACAAAGCCCAGTGACTTGAGCCCTTCGGACTGGCACAGTCGGTCTGAGGCTCCGCCGACTTCGGTTTGCAGCAGTTGGTACGCCGCTCCGTGGGATTTCCCCCAGTGCATCGCGGCGCGCCAGAGCAGCCGCCCGAGTCCTTTCCCCCGGTGCTCGGGAAGGACACCAAAGTATTGTGGCATGAGTTGCGGGGAGCCAATCGCGTCGGGTCTGATCTCCATGGGTCCGATTGCTGCAACGGCCTTGCCCGACCGGGCAGCTACTAGAACCGGGCCCACCCTTCCCGCCTGCATCTGGTCATAGAGGAAGGAGAACCCGTCTGCGGCCATCTCCTGTGCGAAGTCCCCGAAACTCTGCTGGACGCTGACGGGCCACTCTGCGAATGGGCGCACGGGTCCGTCAGGCTTGTGGCATGGGAAAGAAGGGAAGTTTTTGAGCTGAATTCGTGTGCCACGTGCGTGCGGCGTCTCTGGACCGAGGAAGTGAACGACGCGCGCTGTGGCTGTGCCGTGAATGGCGCTGAGTTTCTGGGCTAGCTCAGTCGCCACGATGGCGCTGTCCGGACGAACGCTGTAAACGTGGAGCTTCACTGTTCCTGAGCCACGGCGGGTGATCGTAGGAATCAGGGTCTCACCCGGGCCATGGATCACATCCCCGGTGAGAATAGTCTCTTCCTTGGACTCAGACCAACGAACGTCTTTGTCATACCTGAGAAAACGGCGGCTGGGCGCGACTTCCAGAGTATGTCTGAACAGGTCATCGGTGAATACCGATGGATGTACAGGGCCGAGGGTCGGCACGAAGGGAACGGTTACAACCGGTCGGAGCCAGTCCCAACGAAGTCGCATGGGGGCAGACTACTCTCCTTGCCCACACGACACACAGGCCCCGACGCCTAAACGTCGGGGCCTGCGCGGTAGTTGACCGGTCGGGATCAGTGCGGGTTGTCGTCGCTGCCACTGCACGAGCAGGCGATGCCGCTCATGAGGTCATCCACGTCGCTCACGACAACAAGCGTTGGCGTCGCCACGAGGGTTTCCGGCAGTTCCGGCCGAGTCTTCGGCGGGGCCGGGAGAATGGTCACAGATACTGCGGTCATGCGGTAACCGTCTCCTTCTTTGGTTGGCCGTGCTGACAGTAGTTGTGTAGTGGTGCCTTCGCCTCCTGGAACTGCTTGGCCAGTGGTCGGCACACGAGACATGAGCCCGACAACTGGCAACCGGAACAGCCCCCGGTGCGAAGCATCAATTTGTCGGCCACGCCAGGAAGTCGGCGTAGTCCTTTAATTCCCTCAGCCATGAGGTCAATCTGATCGTCTCGACCGACTTTGCAGATACTGACCTTGGCGTGCGGGTCGGCATGGAAGAACGTGTGGCCCGCATTGCAGCCCTGGAAGGGTGTGCGTTCGCGCAGGTGCTTGCTGGACTGTGCCAGCAGGGATTCGGGGCCGCCGTAGATGGTCGGCGTCATGTTGGTGTAGACGTGGTGCTTCAGTCCCCAGTCTTCGGCCATGGCGACCATGGCATCAATCTCCTGGGCGCTGTCTTCCGTGACCACGATATTCAGCCGCACCGGAAGTCCGGCCTCGCGCGCTGCGGCCATACCACGCTGGAACGACTTCCACGCACCACGACGTTGGGTGAGGCCGTCGAAGCTTGCTTCACTTGCGCCGTAGATGCTTACCACGATGCGGTATGCGGGGTACTGTTCGAACATCGCGAGAAGCGACGATTCCCACAACCGGGATGCGTTCGTGGAAATCGTGAGCATCATGCCCAAGGAAGCCGCGTACCGATAAGCATCCTGAAAATGCTTGTCGATCGTCGGTTCACCGCCCGTGATTTGAAGCCAGAGAACCCCGGCGTCACGCATGATGTCGAGCAGGGTGACTTTCTCGCCCCAGGATAACCCGGAAAACTCCTTGAGTCCCAGATAGCAATGCTTGCACGCGAAGTTACAGCCGAGGTTGATTTCCCAGCTTGCTCGCCCGAATCCGTACTCAGACGGTTCACGGACGAGCAGGGCACCGTTGGCAGACTCATGTTCGAGTTCGAGCCCCCAGGCTTCCCTGGCTGCGTTGACGAGCCAAGAAGGACACGGGGATTCCGTCCCGGTCAACGAGCGCAGTTCGCTGTAGTGGCTTTCCGGCAGTCGGATTCCTGCCGCGTTGCCTGGTTGGACGGCCAGAAACCCGTCAAGGAATGGACTGACGATTACCTTGTGCATTGCTCACCTCCTTCATCTAGAGAGTCTGCTCGTCCCGAGAAATCTCGGGCCGCTGTTCCACGGTCGGACCCGCTTCGGAATGGCCCGAGGCTTGCAGGATCACCCGTGCGCAGAGCATCGGCGGTCGTCTTGGGCATCACGAAACCGCCTCCTTGGCCAGGTAATCTGGACGTCGTCCCACTTCTCCAACTCCGGGTGCTTGCAACTCTCAATCACGGCCTCAACTCCCTTCGGGGAGCCGGTTGTGTCTGTTCGCATGAATCAAGCGCTCGAACAAGCTTGTTGGCATCGCCGGGAGTCAACGGACTGATGACGATGCTGCGTTGCACACCCACGGTGCCGACCTGAACGAGTGCGCCAATCGCGAGCCGCGTCGCGGGGGTTCTCTGCGTGTGGCCTGTGCTCTTGTGGGGTAACCCGCCCCCTGCCGGGACTCAAGGGACATCGGGGACCCGGTTTCGCTGCACCCGGCAAGGGGCGGGCGCTCAGACTCGGTCCCCAACGGACCGAGCACTTACCAGCATTACCGGCGAGGGGCCCTTGGTACACGCCCTGGCTGGTACCAAACCGCCGCAGTGTACAGGGAGTTGGAGGTAGGTTCGAGCGATGGAACTCAACGACGCAGATGGCAAGGTTACCCCGCGCGCCATGCTGGGGAAGACTCTCAGCCGTTTTCGAACGAACGCCGAACTGTCGCTAAGGGCGCTTGCCGATCAAGTGGGTTATCCACACTCGTATATCAGCAGGGTGGAGCACGGCGAACAGCTGCCTTCCGAAGCCCTAGCCGATGCGCTTGACTCGTATTTCGGCACCGGGGATCTCTTCGCGGATCTTCTCGAAATGGCGCAAGACTCGCTTATTGCCGACTACAGCCGGGCTGTGGTGGGCAAGGAGAAGGATGCCATCCGAATTCGTGTTTTCACAAGCAGCATCATTCCAGGACTGCTCCAAACTGAGGAATATGCCCGCGAACTATTCCGGTCGGGGCGGATCAGCGAGCCCGAGGATGAGCTTCAGTCGCGAGCTGATGCCCGAATGAAGCGTAAGCGCATTTTCGATGCGCCAGAACCGCCGCTTTATTGGGCAATCATGGATGAAGCAGCCCTAAGACGCCCCACACCTGACAAGGCTGCATGGCGAGGCAGATTGACCATCTGGTGCAAGTGGTGAAGAAGCCCAACATCACTATTCAAGTCCTCCCGTTTGAACAGGGACTTCACTCGATGCTGGGGGGAAGCCTCACCCTACTGTCACTGAAGAACGGCGCGGAGGTCGGCCTAGTGGAGAGCTTCAAGACTGGGCACCCAGTAGAATCGCCCAAGAAGGTCGTCGAGCTTGTCCAGATATTCGAAATGGCGTGCTCAAAGGCGTTCTCTGAACCTGAATCCCTCGAAGTGATTCGTGGCTACCTGAAAGAGTACGGCAAATGACATTGAACCGTATCCCTAACGCTTCCGCTCTTACCTCGTGGCGAAAGTCGAGCTACAGCGGTTCAGAGAACCAAGACTGCATTGAGGTTGCTGACGGAATCCCTGAATTTCTCCCAGTGCGAGACAGCAAGGCGCCGCAAGGCCCCGCATTGGTATTTTCGGCGGGTGGCTGGTCAGGATTCCTCTCTGCTCTCATAGACGGCGAGTTCGACGCTACCTAATTGCTGAGGTGCATAGGAACACACATGGCCCCGCCCCGGTGCCAGTCAAGGCGTGCGAGGCGGGGCTTTCACGACCCTTGGAACCCGTAAGCGCGGGGGCCATGGGAAGGCGCACCGCCCATGACCTGGGGAGATGCTGCCATCCGGGCTCACTCCTAGAACCTCTAGAACTGAGCGTTCGGAGACCCCGAGGGCAACGAGTTCTGCCTCGACTGACGCCGCCCGGCCCCCACCGGGGGTCACCCCCGTGCGCGGCGCCACTTTCGCAGGCTGACCATCTCGCGCGGCGGCGTCTCCTTGCTGCCGACCTCCACATAGGAGACCTCGGCGGCGTAGACGCTGCCCTCGGAGTCGACGGCCACGCTGTGCAGCCAGTTGAAGCGGTCCGGCTCCTCGCCCGGCAGGTCCGCGCCGAGGGAGGCGACCCTGCGGCCCTCGCGATCCATGACCCGGATCCGGTGGCCCAGGTTGGGGACGCCGTGCTGCACGGGCGGCGGGCCCTGCTCGGCGACATAGACGTTCGTGTCCTCGCCCCGGCCCGCGCAGACGGCGACCGCCTTGTGGGCGTGCCAGGTGGCGAGGAAGTCCCCGTCGAGGGAGAAGACCTGCACGCGGTGGTTCTCCCTGTCGCACACGATCACCGCGTCGTCGCCGAACATGGCGACGTTGTGCGGCAGGCTGAACTGCCCCGGATCCGCGCCGGGTTCGCCCCATGACGCCACATGGCGGCCCTCGGCGTCGAAGCGGTGGACGCGCGAGTTACGGTAGCCGTCGGTGACGAAGACATCCCCGGTCACCGGCGAGATCGCCACATCCGTCGGCCTGTTGAACGGCTCGCCGCTCTGGAAGCCGCTCGGCTTCCCGCTGCCCAGGGTCAGCAGCGCGGCGCCGTGCCGGTCGGTCTTGGTGACCCGGTTGCCCAGGTCGTCGACCAGCCACAGATGGTCCTCGCGGTCCACGGTGATGGCGTGGGCGCGCGCGAAGCGGCAGCCTTTCCAGCGCGGCATCAGGTTGCCGTACGGGTCCTCGAACAGCTCGGTCCCGGCGAACGGCGTCTCGTTGCCCCACATGTCCACGACGTTCCCGTCCCGGTCGAAGACCAGCACGGGCATGTTGCCCCGGTTGAAGACATAGACGCGGTCCTGGGAGTCGACGGCGACGGACGTGGCCTCCTTGAGCCAGATCCCGTGCGGGATCTTCGCCCAGTAGGGCACCGGCTCGTATACGGTCTCGGCGGTCGCGGGTCCGACGGCCATCCTCACTCTTCCCCGGCGTCCGCGATGTCCACCGCGCGCCCCGTGGCCAGCGACTCGTTGCCCGCGATGCCGACCGCGACGGCCCTGATGCCGTCCACCACCCCGGCCGCGCGGCCCAGTGGGTCCGCATCGCCGCCCCTGAACAGCGCGCGGAACAGCACCGCGTCCCCGCCCCCGTGGCCGCCCTCGGCCTCGGGGATCGGTATCTCCCGCGCGGGCTCCCAGTGCCGCTGGAGCACCAGCCGCTCGCCGTCGTGGCGGGCCCCTTCCGCCGCGGCGTCCTTGGCCATCGACGGGTCGACGGCCGCCGCGCGGCCCCCGCCCGTGATCACCGCGGCGCGCTCCACGACCTCGAGCTCCGCGCGCCCCTCGGTGCCGTTGACCGCGACCCGGTAACCCTCCCACGGGCTGTGGGCGTTGAGGCCGTAGCTCAACGTGGGGCCGCCCGCGTAGTCCACCACGAGGGCGAGGTTGTCCTCGATGGTGATGCCCTCGCCGAAGACGTCCAGGTCGCGCAGGTACCCGTCGTGGTGCTCGTTGTCCAGATAGAGCCCGCGCAGCTCCTCGTGGAGGCGCAGGTCGAGCAGGAACGGATCCTCCCCGGCGCGATCGGTCGTTCCGCGCGCCGGGCGGTCGGTCAACCCGCGCTCGGCGGCGTTGCGCGCCCCGTAGAACTTCAGCGCGCCCGAGGCGTACACCCGTCGCGGAGCGTCATCGATCCACCAGTTGACGAGATCGAAGTGGTGGGACGCCTTGTGCACCAGCAGCCCGCCCGAGTTCGCCTTGTCGCGGTGCCAGCGGCGGAAGTAGTCGGCGCCGTGCTGGGTGTCGAGGACCCACTCGAACTGCACGCCGGTCACCCGCCCGACGGCGCCCGAGGCGATCAGCTCGCGCAGCGCGCTGTTCCTGGGCGAGTAACGGTAGTTGAACGTGACGACCAGGTCGCGGCCCGTCTCGTCCAGGGCCTTGGTGATCAGCGCCACCCCCGCCGCGTCCGTGGTCAGCGGCTTCTCGGTGATCACATCGGCGCCCGCCCGCAGCGAGCGCGCGATGACGTCGGCGTGGGTGTGGTCGGGGGAGGTCACCACGACCCGCTGGACGCCGCGTTCCTCGATCATCCGCTCCAGCTCGCCGCCGTCGTACGCGGCCGGGGTGCGCACTCCGGTGCCGAGCCCTCGGATCAGCTCGCGGTGGTAGGCGAGGCGCCCGGGGTTGGGGTCGAGCAGCGCGACCAGGTCGGCGACGTCGCGGTGTGCGCCGCACAGCGCCCTGACATAGCTCTGCGCCCTGCTCCCGGTGCCGACGACCGCGTAGCGCGTGCGGCCGTCCCCGTGCTTCTCCGGTGTGGTCAACGGGCGTTCCTCTCCTTGTGCACACAGTCGGTGAGCACTCTACGGAGCACACCGTGCGTTGGTGAAGCTTCTTGCGCAATTCTGTGCGATAAGGAATTTGAGTTCTCTCCAGATTTGCATACACTGCAATGCGTGACCGACGCCCCCCTGAGCCTGCGCGAGCGCAAGAAGAGGGCCACCAAGGCCGCCCTCTCGGAGGCGGCCCTCAGGCTCGCCGCCGACCACGGCGTCGAGCACGTCACGGTCGAGGCGATCAGCCACGCGGTCGGCGTCTCGCCCCGGACCTTCTTTAACTACTTCGACAGCCGCGACGACGCGTTCACGATGATCGACGCGGAGATCGCGCAGCGGGTGCGGGACGCCGTCGAGGCCGCGCCTCCCGCCCTCTCGGCGCTCGACGCCGTCATCGAGGCGCTTGCCGACGAGCTGGCGCACGTGGGGGCGCGGCAGGACGTGTGGGCGCTGCGCGCCGAAGTCCTCAATCGCGCACCCCACTTGCTGGCCCGCAGCCTGGGCGCGCACATGGCCGACGAGCTGGCGATGGCCGCCGCGATCGCCCGCCGCCTGGGCCCGCCCCCGGACGGCGCGGGCGAGGACGGGGAGGGCCCCGGCCTCTACCCCCACCTGCTCGCCGCCGTGGCCGGGACGGCCGTCCGCGTCGCCATCGAGCACTGGAGCCGCCACACCGGCGACGAGCCGATACCGGCCGTCTTCCGCAGGGTCTGCGCCCATCTCGCGGCGGGCCTGCCCGACCCACCGACCGGCGCCTGATCACCAGGCCCGCCCGTTCACCACCGCTGTCACCACGGAACAACGGAACACACGAGAAGGACGCTGTGACCACAACCGAGGCATCCGAGGCCGCGGAGGCAAGGGACCCCGCGCCTCCGGCCATGACCCAACGGCAGATACTCCAGGCGATGTCCGGCCTGATGGCGGGCATGTTCGTCGCCATCCTCGCGGGCACGGTGGTGGCCAACGCGCTGCCCCGCATCATCACCGACCTCGGCGCGAGCCAGTCCTCCTACACCTGGGTCGTCACCTCGGAGCTGCTGGCGATGACCGCCACGGTGCCGCTCTGGGGCAAGCTGGCCGACCTCTACAACAAGAAGCTGCTCCTCCAGCTCTCCCTCGGCATGTTCGTGGTGGGCTCCCTGCTGGCTGGCTTCTCGCAGGGCGTCGAGCTGCTGATCTTCAGCCGTGTCGTCCAGGGCATCGGCGCTGGCGGCCTGACCGCCCTCGTCCAGGTCGTCATGGCCGCCGTCATCCCACCCCGCCAACTCGGCAAGTACGCGGGCATCTTCGGCGCCGTCTTCGCTGTGGGAACGGTCGCGGGCCCGCTCGTCGGCGGCGTCATGGTCGACACGTCGTGGCTCGGCTGGCGCTGGTGCTTCTTCATCGGTGTCCCGTTCGCGCTCGCCGCGATCGTGCTGCTCCAACGCACCCTGTCGCTGCCGACGTTGCGCCGCGACGTGAAGATCGACTACCTGGGCGCCTTCCTCATCGTCGCGGGCGTCTCGACGGTCCTCATCTGGATCTCCTTCGCCGGGAACGAGTTCGACTGGCTGTCGTGGCAGACGGCCGCCCTCGCGGGCGGCGGCGCGCTCCTGCTCGTCTTCGCCGTGATCGTGGAGGCCCGCGTCCCCGAGCCGGTCATCCCGCTCGGCATCTTCCGCAACGCCACCGTCTCGCTGACCACTGCCGCCAGCTTCCTTGTCGGCGTCGCGATGTTCGGCGGCACGATCTTCCTGTCGCAGTTCTTCCAGATCTCGCTGGGCAAGTCGCCCACGGTGGCGGGCCTGATGAGCCTGCCGATGATCCTCGGCCTCCTGGTGTCCTCCACCGTCGCGGGCCAGATCATCACCAAGACCGGCTTCTGGAAGCGGCACCTGGTCATCGGTGGCGCCACGATGACGATCGGCCTCGCCCTGCTCGCCACGATCAACGCCGACACCAGCTTCTTCCTGCTCAGCCTCTACATGGCCATCCTCGGCATCGGCGTCGGCCTGTTGATGCAGAACCTCGTCCTTGCCGCGCAGAACGACGTGCCCGCCGCCGACCTGGGCGCGGCCACCTCGGTGCTGTCGTTCTTCCGCAGCATGGGCGGAACGATCGGCACCAGCGTGCTCGGCGCCGTGCTCGCCAACCGGGTGGCCAGCGAGATGGAGGCCAACCTCCCCGGCGGCGGAGGCGAGGGCGGCGACGCCCCCGCGGGCCATGGCGCGGTCCCCGACATCTCGATCCTGCCGGACCCGATCCGCCAGGTCATCGAGAACGCCTACGCTACGGCGACCGCCGAGCTGTTCCTCATCGCCACGCCCTGCGCGGCCGTCGCGTTCCTGGTGGTCCTCTTCATCAAGGAGAAGCCGCTCAAGACGACGAGCGGCGACCAGCGCCTCGCGGAGGAGGCGGCGGCCGCCGCCGCGGACGACGACGAGCCGAAGGACGCGAAGGACGCGAAGGGCGCCGCCCCGGCGATCACCAAGGCGCCGTGACGGGCCAGCCCGGCCCACCGTCGCGGTGGGCCGGGCAGTTGACAGCTGGGTTGACGCCTATGCGGTGGGCAGGGTACCCGTCGTCACGGCGGTGACGAAGCGGTGCCAGGACGCGGTGGAGAAGGAAAGCTCCGCCGCGTTCTTGGTCTTTGAGTCGCGGACGGGGACGACGTGAGGAATGCCGTCAGCAACCTCGACGCAGGCGCCATTGTCCGAGCCGCTGTAGCTGGACTTGCGCCAAGTTGGCGGAGTGCTTGCTGTCATCGCTGTACTCCTCCAGATTGAGGGCTATGCGGTGGGCAGGGTTCCTGCCGTGACGGCGGTGATGAAGCGGTGCCAGGACGCGGTGGAGAAGGAAAGCTCCGCCGTGTTCTTGGTTTTTGAGTCGCGGACGGGGACGACGTGAGGAATGCCGTCAGCAACCTCGACGCAGGCGCCGTTCTCGGAGCCGCTGTAGCTGGACTTGCGCCAGTTCAGCGGAGCGCGGTTAGCCGCCATGGGTGTACTCCTCCAAATAACGTCGCATGAGATCGGCAGACTCATGATCCGGGAGCGCCATTGCGCACGCGATGTCGAAGCGCTGCACAAGGTCGACGATCTGCCGTGGTGATTCTACTACGTCCCCCGAATCGAAGCTCTCGACCAGGGCAGCCCTGCCTCCGTCCTTGAGGGTCAGGAGGGTGAGGCTGCCGCCGAGCATGGGATGGAACCCCTGGTCGAACGGAAGCACCTGGACCGTGACGCGCGAGCGTTCCGAGAAGGCAAGGATATGCTCCAACTGCCGTTTCATGATGCCCTTGTCCCGGGTGGGGCGCCTGAGCGATGCTTCGTCCATGATCGCCCAGTAGTAGGGCGGTTCGTCTCGGTCAAAGATCCCCTGACGGTTCAGCCGGGCATCCACCTTGACGCTCAGTTGGTCCGCCGATGAGGCGGGTAGTCCCGTGCGGAACAGCTCGTGCGCGTATTCCTTGGTCTGAAGCAGCCCAGGAATGACACTGCTCGTGAATACCTGGATCCGGAGAGAGTCACGCTCCTTCCTGACGAAGTGGCGGCTGTACCGCGCGACGAGAACGTCCTGGGCCAGGCCGTGCAGCTCGGCGAGAACTCCATCCGTCTCGAAATAGGTGTCCAGCCGCGCGATCAACCCCGCGGACGCGGGCTGCTTTCCCAACTCCACGCGGCCGAGGTAGCTATGCGAGTACCCCCCGACCTTCTCGGACAACTGCCGCAGGGACAAACCCTTTCCCTCGCGCAGGCTGCGGACCCGACGGCCGAGCCGTGCGTCCGGCGACAGTTCGGCGTCTTCGCTGGTCAACTCCACTGTGCACGCCCCCTCTAGACGTCTACTCACTGGACACCCGACCCAACTGGTGACACCCATGGCGTGCACCCTGCCTGGTCGGAAGGCCATGCTGTACCCGAGCCACACGGACAGCACCTTCACCGTAACGGTATGTGTCCTCTGTGCGCGCTCCCGGCCGCCCGAAGCCACGGGCGATGCCCGATCGAGGCGAACAGCGTGAGGTGAACACCCCCATGAACACGCAGGACCCGGTGCCGCCACCCGACAGCGGAACGGGGGAGGGCGAGTTGCCGCCGCCCCCCACGTCGTCGGAAGAACTGGCCGCGCGCTGGGCGGAGTTGAACAAGCAGATCGACGCGCACCTTGAGGAGCTGAGGCGGAAGTGACGGGGCAGATCCAGCGGATCGAGGTGGACGGTGCGTCCATACGGCGAGGTGATGTTCTGACGATCGGCGAACGCCCGTTCGTGGTGTTGGATCACGCGTCCTTGGGCGACGGCGAGTTCGGGATCACGTTCGTGACGGGGGAGTCGCTTTCCGTCCGGAAGTCCACGGCGATGACCGCGCTGCGCACGGACGTCCCCGGAATGCGCTCGCGCACGTTCTGGGTGAGCCGACTCCCGGCCCACGCCCACGCGGTGCCCACCAAGGGCGAGATCGTGGCCCAGGTCGTCGTCGGCTGCGCGCTCGTGGTCGCGATCGGTCTGGCGGTGGTGGCGCGATGAGCCGGAGCGGGATGGTGGCGATCGAGGTGACCGCCGCCACGGTCAAGCGGGGTGATCAACTCACCATTGGCGGCTCGGCGTTCACGGTGTGCGACATGTCGGCCCTGGCGAGCGGCGGCAAGCTGCTGCACTTCACCAGCGGCGAGACGTTCCACATGGGCTGCTTCACGGTCCTGTGGGCCAGCCGCCACATATCCCAACTCCCGGGGTTCATCGCGCCGCGCGCCAGGCGTTACGAGGGAACGCGGCGTTGAGACAAGAGGCCCGCGGGGTCGGTCAGGGGTGGCGCAGCCGGTTGAGGAGACCGCGGGCCCCTGCGGCGGGCTTGATCGCGTCCAGCCGGGCGAAGCGAATCCATAGAAAGGAACAGCACGATGCCTGAGATCACGAGTGGCTGGGACAGCTTCGTCGACCTGCCGAGAGAGGTGGAACAAGGCCTCATCGAGATCGGAAGGACGCTTCCTGTCTGGAGCATGAAGGGCACCTTCCTGGAGCCTTCCACGGTGGAGCGGTACCGGACCCAACTGGGTTCGGCTCCGCTGTTCGATGAGATCAGGAACCGCCTTCGCTCGACGTTGAACGAAACGACCGGCGGATACGCCGTGGTGCGTCTCCGGGGCATCGCTCAGGCACTGGGAATCGGGGACGAGTTCCTGCGCTTGGCAACGGCGATTCTCGCCGAGGTAGCGATCCCCTTTCAGCCTTTCCAGCGGTGGCCGCTGTGGAAGGAGATCGGGACCAACCTCAACGCCAACCCCGGCATGTCCACCGGCATTGGGTACAACGCGTTTCACATGGACTTGGTCAATGCGACTCAGCCCCCGGATTACACGACGCTGCTGTGCGTCCGGCCTGACCCGATGGGTGCTGGCGCGAGCATCCTCTCTGATGCTCGCGCGGCCGTATCGCGCTTGTCGCCCTCAAGCCGCACCCTCCTGGCCGACGCTGCGTACAGCTACGGATCGTTCTTTGATCTGTCGGACGCTGGCGATGAGTACAAGCCGTTCCCCATTCTGGACGGCGAGCCCGCGAATCTCGGATTCGTTCGGTTCACCGCCAAGATGCTCGCGGAATCCGGACTTGATGAGGCACACGCCCAGGCGGCCAGGGAACTCGCGGACCAGCTGGTCGCCGGGCAGATCTCCTTTACGCTCCAGCGCGGTGACGTCCTCATCGTGAACCAGCACCGCTGGGTGCACGGCCGTGAACCGCTCGGCGACGGTCAGCACAACGTTCGGCCCGAGGACCGCCGCTTATTGCTCCAACTGTTCCTGCGCGACACGGGCCCCACGGAACCGATCGCCTCGTAGGTGGCGAATACGAACGGCTGCCGGGCCTCGCTGACAGTCCTAGATCCGCGACTTGCGCAGCGAGTGCCATACCGCTCCGACCAGCGCCCGCGTTGACCGGGGAACCGACAGCCGTTCGTGTTCGCGGTACAGCGACCAGTTGTAGGGGACAAGCGACAACTTGTTTGACGAAAGCGATCCCGCGCGACCGGCCCTGTATACCGCCAGCGGCTCGGGAAGGCCCCGGGCGTCAATGCCGTCACGCATGATGGACAGCCACAGAGCGTAGTCCTGTCGCTTAGGCATCTCCGGCATCAACCTCGTGCCGAGGACGGTCCGGTCATACATGGCAGTGAGCGCGCCGATATGGTCCTGAACCAGCATGGCGCGATAGTCCACCTGTTCTCGCGCTCGGACCACACGCCCATTCGGCACAAAATCGGTGCTCTCGCCATCGTAGTCGGCGTCCACCTTGTAGTAGGAGGTGAACGTCAGAGGTGTATGAGCCGTCGCGGCGAATTCAATTTGCCGCTCAATCTTGTCCGGGAGCCACATGTCGTCACTGTCGAGAAAGGCGATGTAATCCCCCCGAGCCCGTGTGATAGCGAGGTTGCGTGCCCGCCCCGCACCGCCCCGTTCGGGTGCCGAGTCCGGCAGGACACGTTTGTCGTCCCGGGCGAAGTCCATGAGTAGGTCCATGGAGCCATCGGAGGACTTGTCGTCCGTGACCAGAAGCTCCAGATCGCTGTGGGTCTGTGTGAGTACCGACCGAATCGAGGTACCGAGCGTGGCCGCCGAGTTGTATACGGGCATCACGACAGACACCAGGGGCACAGTGCTTCTCCTTGCTAGGCCAAAGACGACGGCCTATTCAATCACTGGAATCGTAGGAGCTGTCATGCACGTTGTAGTCGCTGGGCAGGGCTACGTGGGGCTGCCGTTGGCCGTGCGCGCCGCAGAGGTGGGCCACCGCGTCGTGGCCTACGACGTGGACCCGCTTCGCGTTCAGCAGATCGCCGCTGGCCAGTCGTATGTGGAGGATGTGGCGTCCGCGCGGCTCCGTGCAGTGCTGGACTCCGGGGCCTACTCCGTGACCGCCGACGCCACCGAGCTGGCCGGGTTCGACATGGCGATCATCACCGTACCGACGCCTCTGCTGGACGGTGTGCCCGATCTGACCTATGTCGAGTCCTGTGCCCACACCTTGGGCGCGCACCTGCGCCCCGACACGACCGTGGTGCTGGAGTCCACGACCTACCCCGGTACCACCGAGGAGCTGGTGTTACCGATCCTGGAGAAGTCGTCCGGCCTGATCGGTGGCACGGACTTTCACGCCGGTTACAGCCCCGAGCGCATCGATCCGGGAAACAGGGCGTGGCCGTTCGACAAGACGCCCAAGGTGGTATCCGGCATCGATGCCGCATCGCTCGACGTGGTGAAGGACTTCTACGACGGCTTGGTAGAGACCACGGTTCCGGTCTCCGGGACGAGAGTGGCCGAGCTGACGAAGCTGATCGAGAATACCTTCCGGCACGTCAACATCGCGCTGGTCAACGAGATAGCCATGCTCGCCAAGCCGCTCGGCGTGAACGTCTGGGACGCGATCGACGCAGCCGCGTCCAAGCCCTTCGGCTACATGCGGTTCACTCCCGGCCCGGGTGTCGGCGGACACTGCCTGCCCATCGACCCGTCCTTTCTGTCCTGGAAGGTCGAACGCGCGGTCGGCGTCTCGTTCCGGTTCGTGGACCTCGCCAACGACGTGAACAAGCACATGCCCGACTACGTGGTCCGGCGGCTCATGGAGGCTTTCAACAGGCGTCGCATGGCCGTCAGCGGATCTCGTGTCCTGCTGCTCGGCCTGGCCTACAAGGCCAACACCTCCGACGCCCGCGAGTCGCCGTCGGCGCGTGTCGCTGAACTGCTGCTCGACTTCGGCGCTGAAGTGCGCGGCGCAGACCCGCATGTCGTCGATGACATCCGCATCGACCAACGCCTCATCCGAGTAGAAGCGACTGCGGAGGAGATCGCGGCCTCCGACGCCGTTGTCCTGCTCACGGATCACGCGGAGTTCGACTACGAGACGATCCTTGAGCGCGCGCCGTATGTGCTCGACTGCCGAAACCGGTTGTCCGGCGCGAACGTCGATGTGTTGTAGGCACCGGCCCTGACGTGCCGATCCTTGCTGGGCCCGGCTCGGCCCGGCTCGGCCCAGCTCGGTTCGGTGCTCCGGGCTCAACGGGCCGGTGACCGCGTTGCGCCGCCCGGTGATGGTGGTGCTTCGCGGGCACGACAACTATGTTGACGACGTGGCCTGGTCACCGGACGAAGCGCGTGTCGCGACGGCCTCGGGCGACTGGACGGGCGCCGTGTGGGACGTCGCAACCGGTCGCCGCATCGACGTACTCAAGGGGCATGAGGGACGCATCCGCGCGGTCGCCTGGTCACCGGACGGGCGATTCATCGCCACGGGATCCGATGACCGAACGGTGCGTGTCTGGGCGGCCAGTACCGGCGAAGAGGCCGCTGTCGTCGGTGTGCATCAGGACAAGGTGACCTCGGTCGCCTGGTCCCACGACGGTACTCGACTCCTCACCGCCTCCTTCGACGGCACCGCCCGGATCTGGCTCGCGGAGCCCGACTTCGAACGCCTCGAAGCTCTCGCGCGTGGGCGGGTCTCTCGCGTTCTGAGCGAAGACGAGCGGCGGCATCACATGTTGCCGCTGGGGCCGTGATCACATCTGCGATTCCACCGTGCGGTCGTCCGTGTGGACCAAGTACTCGTCCGGTTCGAGGTCCATGGCTTCTCGTTCGGGCGAGGCCCAGTAGAGCGCGTTGCGCTCCTCGAACGTCTCGGGGCCGTCGTAGGAGATGAGCCACACGAACTGGTTCCGCTGGCGGTCCACCCAGGCGCCGTCGATGGTGAAGCCCAACGCCAGCCGCAGCGGCACGATCTCCCCGCGCCACCGCTCCACCCACTCGTCGAGCATGCCTTCCCGAACGGTGTAGGTGCGCAGCTGTGTGGTCCTGGGCATGCGAGTCCTTCCTGGCTCATGACTCTCGGAACGAGCCTACGCGCGGGGGTGTGGTGGCGGTAGAAGCCAAGGACGACCCCTTTTGGCCGTGCGACCTGAGGCCACGTGTCGGGCTCCGGGCCAGCGGCTCGGCCGCCCGGGCACCGTGCACGCTTCGCCCGGCGCATCGAGCACCGTGCACGCTGCCGCGACCGCGCCGGTCGAGCAGATCAGGGCCCTGCGACTGCCCCGTGCCGCACACCGCACACCGCAACCGGCCGCCCGCCCGCCGACAGCTCCCGCGCGAGCGAGGCGGCTCGGGGCCGGTCGCGGTGTGCCGCCGTGGGGCGGCGGAGCCGGGCCGTGTTCACCAGCCGAGAGGCTTGGCGTCGTGGAAGAAGCCGCCCCGCGGGCCGTCGTCGGGCAGGGTCGCGGCCCAGACGACGCCCGGCGCGCTCTCCTCGACCGGGCGCGCGCCAAAGGCTTCGGCGCCCGGCACCGTCGCCGTCACACCGGGGCAGACCGCGTTCACGATCACGGGAGTGTCGGACAGCTCGGCCGCGAGGGCGGCGGTGAACGCGTTCAGCGCCGCCTTGCCGATCGCGTGGCTCGCCGCCGCGCCGCCGAACACGGGAAAGCCGTACTGTTCGTCGGTGTGCGATCCCGCGCCCGAGCTGACGTTGACGATCCTGGGGTGGCTCGACCGGCGCAGCAGGGGCAGGAACGCCTGTGTCATCCGCCACGTTCCGAAGAGCGTCACACGCAGAGCGTCCGTGGCCGCCGCGAGGTCCGCCCGCGACGGCGTCTCGTCCCTGTCGGGGTGAGCGGCCGCGTTGTTGATCAGGATGTCGAGGTGTCCCCAACGGGCGGCGAACACCCGTGCCGCGGTGTCGACCGACGCCTGGTCGGCGATGTCCACTCCCACGGGCATGGCCTCGGCTCCGTCGATGCGTTCGGCCGCGGCCGCCGCGTCGGCGGGGTCTCGCGCGGTGACGACCACGCGCGTTCCGAGCCTGGCCAGCTGCCGGGCGACCTCCTCGCCGATTCCGCGTGCGGCGGCGGTGATCAGGGCGGTTGCCACGAGGGGACCGGTCGCGTCGTGGGGGCGGTCGTCCGCGGGGTTGTCCGCGGGGTTGTCCGCGGGGTTGTCCACGGGGTTGTCCACGGGGGTGTTCAAGGGGGTGGTGTCGTTCGGCACTGCGTTGTTCCTCTCGTCCCGCGGGCGCGTCGTGCCGCTCACCTGGTCTCGACGCGCCCGAGCGGGGTGGGTGCGGACGTGAGGGCCTTGCTCGCGAAGTCCCAGGCGTGCTCGTCCAGGCCCAGCTCCGTGCGCAGGAACGCCCATGTGAGCCATAGGGCGGCGTCGGCCAACTCGGGGTTCTCGTCCGTCGCTTCGGCGGCGTCGTAGCCGGACACGCCTCCGAGGGCGTGGCCCGCGCCGAAGAGCTGAAGCAGCGCCTTGCGGCCGGGTGAGAGCGCGTAGGGGTCCGTGTACCACTCGGGCCCGCGAACGTTCAGGTGGCGCGAGACGTCTTCGGCGCCCGCGATGACGAGCGTGGGCGTCCTCATGAGCGAGAAGTCGGTGTCCAGGAAGACCGGATAGTGCTCCTTGGCGTACTCGCTCAGTGAGTCGCCACCACGCCCGGGCGCGGACATCAGGACGCCCGCCGTGACGCGTGGCTCGGTGAGGTCGAGCGGCGATCCGTCCGTCGGGTCGACGCCGCGGGTGCCGAGCAGCAGGCTCGCCGTGTATCCGCCCATCGAGTGCCCGACGACCGCGATCCTGGTCCGGTCGACGCGTCCTCGCAGCGAGGGCAGCGCCTCCTCGACATCGTCGAGGTGGTCGAGGACGAACGACATGTCCGTGGCGCGCGAGCGCCAGTACAGCGGCGCCTCGGGATCGTCGGCTTCGCGCAGGCCGAGCGCTGCCGAGTCCAGGTGCGTGGGCTGGAGCACCACGAAGCCACGCGCGGCAAGGAAGTCCCTCAGCGGCCCGTAGCCGTGCAGCGAGGACAGGAAGTTCGACGGTCCGTGCCCGTGCGACAGCAGGACGATGGGGAGGTCCCCGCCGGACATCGGGGCCGAGACCCGGAGCTGAAGATCGACGGCGCGGCCCGGGGTCGGCAGCGTCACCGGCGCGAGGGAGAGCACCGGTGACGCGGGGACGGGGGCGCTGGTGTAGCTGGTGTAGCCGGTGTGGGGCATGACGGTGCTCCCTCTCGTGAACGGATTCGGTCGACGCCGTCGGCACAGCGAGGCCGACGCACGGCCCCGCTTAGCGGATCAACGTTCCATCTAAGACGATACGGAACCGTGTTCCGGAATGTCAACGACCCTGGGTGCGGCCCTAAGCGGCGGTGACCTGGGCGTTCCGGCCGACTACACTCGTACCGGATCGGTGCTCCGCCTCTCAGGGACTATCCGGATGACAGAACAGGACCCGGCGACGCCCCCGCGTCGCGCTCGGCGCGTCGACGCCCGACGGAACGAGCGAAGGCTCCTCGACGCGGCGGCCACCGTCTTCGCGACGTCGGGCGTCGACGCGCCGATCCGCGCGATCGCGGCGGAGGCGGGCGTCGGGCTGGGGACCATCTACCGGCACTTCCCGACGCGCACCGATCTGGTCGTCGCGGTGTACGGGCACCAGGTGGAGACGTGTGTGGACGCCGGTCAGCGGCTGCTCGCCGAGACGGCTTCGCCCTTTGACGCGCTCCTCGAGTGGGTGGACCGGTTCGTCGACTTCGTCATCACCAAGCACGGCCTCGCCGACGCGCTGGGCTCGGACGACGCCGGATTCCAGCGCCTGCACGCCTACTTCCTCGACAGGCTCGTCCCCGTGTGCGCGGACCTGCTGGCCGCCGCGGAGCGCTCCGGCCAGATCACGCCCGGGGTGGACGCCTACGAGCTGATGCGCGGCATCGGGAATCTCTGCGTCGGGCACGAGGCGGACGCCCGGTACAACCCCCGCCACATGATCGGGCTTCTCGTTCGTGGTCTGCGCGTATCGGGGTGACGGGCTCCCCGGCTCCCACGTCCGCCAACCCGTGAACGCCCCGCCCCAGGCCGGTCCACAGCCGCCGCCGAGCAGCCCGAGCGCCGCGAGTACGAAGAGGGTCAGGCCCACCCGCCCGTACGGGGCGTCCCACAGGAGCAGCGGGGAGACGGACAGCCATCACCCGAGGGTGGAGAGCACACCCCGGACGTTAGCCCCCCGCCCCCGGGAGGGCTCCCGAGGCCAGCGCGGCGACCTCCTCGCGGACCGCCTCGGCCAGCGGCGCCGCACGCTCGCGGTGCGCCCCGTCGCTCGTGAACGCCACGGTGCAGGCGTCGGCGTAGCGCGTCAGCACCGCGACAAAGCCCATCCGGGGCGGCAGGCACGTCGCGACGAACGCCTCGCGCAGCCGCCGCCCCGCCACCGCCAACGGGGCGTCGTTGAGGCGGATGTTGGAGCACAGCACGTTCCACAGGGCGGGCGAGCCCAGCAGACGACCGGTCAGCGCCCCCGCCGCGCCGGGCGCCGGAACGGCAAGCACGTCGATCAGCCGCGTCAACCCCCCTGGCCCGTAACGGCGTTTGGCGCGCGCCATCGCGCCGTGCACCGCCCGCAGGCGGGCCACCGGATCGGCCGACGCCACCGGCAGGGCGAGCCGCGCGCCGCCGATCACCGTGCCGATCTCGTCGTGGCGCTCGGGCCCGCGCAGGTTCACGGGGACCATCGCCCGCACCCCCGCTCCCGTCCCCTCGGTCACCACCCGGCGCACGGCGCCAGCGACGGCCGCGAGGAACACGTCGTTGACCGTGGCCCTCGCCCCCGGCAGCGCCGCGCGCGCCGCCTCGAACTCCGCCATGGGCACCCCCGCCCACGCCACCGAACGGGCCTGGTCCACACGGCCGTTGAAACCCAGCGCCCGCCCCGGTGGGAACGCCGCACCCACCGAGCCGAGCGCCGCCCGCGCCCGCGCCCACCGCCCCGGTGGCAGCGGCGGAGCGCCGGGCGGGGGAGCGGGCGCCTCGGGGGTGTCGCTCAGCGCGCGCAGCAGCGTGCCGACCGACGCCCCGTCGAGCAGGGCGTGATGGGCGCGCAACACCAGTGTGAACCCGCTGTCACCCGGGAGCAGATCGAGCCCCCACAGCGGCCCGCCAGGCGGCAGCGGCTCTTCGAGCAGCGCGCCCACATGCGCGGCAAGACCCCCGGGCGCCGCCGCCACGACGCGCGGGCGCGCGGCAGCGGCGGCGGGGGCGGGCGCGGGGGCGGGCGCGTTCCACGCATAGGGGCGCCGGGGGCGGCCATCGGCGCGCGGCGCGATCACGCGGTGCAGCGCGGCCAGCGGCGACCAACGCTCGTCCACCCGCGCGCCCAACTCGGCGACATCGGGGCACGGCCCGTCGAAGGACAGCGCGGCGGCGATCGTCGCGGGCACCCCCGCCCGGTCCTCGAAGGCGACCATCGACCCCTCGGCTGGCGTCATCACGGCGCGCGGGGCGCGCCGGGCGCGCGCAGCGGGGGCGTTCACCAGGCTCTTCCCTACCACCCCGGGTCCCTACCACCCACGGGACGCCGCCATGCCCCGCACATGCCCTGGCGCCCACGGTGGGGAGCCGGTAGCGTCCCGCACGCCGCCCGCTACTCAACTCCACCCTCGGCCACGCCGGTTGACAGATGGCATCGCCTTCACCGCGCCGCGGGCCGAGGACCCCCACATCTTCTGGAGCTGACATGCAACGACGCCCATGGACCGGCCGCCTCCTGCTGGCCGTCTCGCTCACCGCGATCGCCCCGCTGGCCGCGCCCGCCCTGACCGCGGGCGCCGCGTCCGCCCCCGAGGCGGCCAACTCGCCTTCGGCTCCGACGGCTTCCTCTACTGGAGCATCGGCGACGGCAACGGCGACCCCGAGGCCGACGGCAGCTACAGCGACGCGGTCATCGGCGAGATGCCCACCCAGGTCACGGCGTTCGGCGCCGCGGCCGACGGCGAGTCGTATGTCGTCAACGACCTGCCGGGCCAGCTGTTCCGGGTCGGTTTCGGACAGGCCGCCACCGAGTGACCCACCCGTTCACCGTCGCGCCGGGCCCCGTGCCCGGCGCGACGCCTGTTTCCGCGCCTGCCCCACAGCCGCCCAACAGCGCCCGAAACAGGGCCGCCTGCCCGCCGGAAAACCGACCCACGCGCGACGCGGGCGACAGTTCATCGGCTATACATCTCGTGGTTGCATACGGCCGGTGGCCGTGGGGCACAGTCGGCCCTTTCCAGGGAAGGTGGAGCACCGAGGATGACGAAGACCCTGTCCGGGCTGTTCGGGGCGAGACGCAGAAGCGCCGGACGGCAGGAGGAGTTGCTTGCCGCGGCCGTCCGCGCCGCCGCCGACTACCTCGCCGGGCTCGACGGCAGGCCCGAGGCACGGCGGGTGCGGCTCGCCGCCGCCATCGGCACCCTGACCACCGCGAGGCCCGCGTCATCGGCCGAGACGTTCGACGCCCTGCTCGCCGCCGGGAACCGAGCCTTCGAAGCGGGCGAACCAGGCGGCGGCGCCGCCGAGTTGGGCCTCGCCCTCACCCTCGCCGACACCGCGGTCGAGCTGCGGGGCCGCTCCAAGGGCGCCTGGCGGCTGCGCGGCCTCGTCCTGGAAGCCCTCGGCCGCCACGGCGATGCCATCGAGGCGTACGACCGCCACCTCGACCTGCGGCAGTCCTACACCGAGAGCCAGGACATCGTGCTGCGCCGGGACATCCTCGACGAGACCCGCTCGTGCCTCGACGAGGCCGCCCGCCTCTTCCCCGGCGCCCCCACGGCCCTGGCCACCCCCGAGGGACACACGCCCGCCGAGCTGCGCACCGCGTTCGCCGACCAGGTCAAGGCCCGCCTCGCCCACCTCGACGCGCACGGCGCCACCCGCGCGCCCGACCCCGCCACCCGGCGGCTCATCCAGCTCTACGCCACCTACCGCCGCCTCACCGCCGAGGGCCGCGTGCCCGACCCGCTCGTGGGCGACGCGGCGCCGCTCGGCGCCGGTCCCTTCCGGAACATGATCGCCGGAAAGGCCGTGTGCCTCGTCGCGTCCGCCGACGCGCTCGGGGCGCTCGGGCCGGGGGCCGGGGCGGGCCTCGGCGCGGAGATCGACGCGTACGACGTCGTCATCCGCTGCGACTCCTACCGCGTCGACGCCCCCACCACCGGCGAGCGCACCGACGTGCACGCCGTCACCCTGCGCGGGCCCACCCCGTGGGAGGGACCCCGCTGGACCCGCGAGGTCCCCACCCGGCTCGTCTTCGGAGACCCCGCCGACGCGTGGCGCCGCTCGCTGCGCAAGCGCCTCGCCCCCGGCGCCCAGCGCCACATCGGCGACGCCTCGCTGCGCCGCCCCCTCCACGACCCCGCCCTGGTCGGCGACGGCGACTGGCCTCGCGGCGGCAGCACCGCGTTCACCGTGCTGCGCCTGCTCGACTTCCTCGACGTCAACCCCCGCATCGACCTGATCGGCCTCGTGGGAACGGGCCAGCTGCGCCCCGAGGAGAACGAGTGGGTCACCGCCCACGCGCGGAAGAACGCCAGCACCGAGACGAGGACCGCCCTGCGATGACCCGTGCCGTTGACGACCGACGCGCGGTGACCGGCAAGCGCCGCATCGCGTTCGCCGCCTACGCCGACGAGGGGCGGCTGCCCGGGCTGCTGGTGCTGCTGCGCAGCCTGGCCCTGACCAACCCCGCGGTGTGCGAGGACTTCCTGGTCCTCCACCCCGGGCTGCCCGACGAGGCGTTCGACCCGGCCCGCCGCCTCCACCCGCGCCTGATCCCGCGCCGCGCCGCGGGCCGCCTCGACGTCCTGCGCGTCACCGACTACGACACGGTGATCGCCCTTGACACCGGCATGGTCGTGCTCGGCGACCTGGGCGAGCTGCTGCGCATGCGCGACGGCGTGGGCGCCGTTCCCCAGCTGCTCCCCGAGGACCCGGCCGACGACCGGCGGGTCCTGCTCGACGACGGGCTGCTGGTCATCCAGACCGCCGCCCTCGACGAAGGGCTGCTCGGCCGCCTCGACGGCGGCGCGCTCGGCGGCGGCTCCCTCGACAGCGCGCTCAAGGGCGTGCTCGAACGCGTCGACGCCCGCCACGACTTCCTCGCCCACCGCCTCTTCGACGACGCGCCCGTTCCCGAAGGCGTCGCCATCCTGCGGTTCACCGGGCAGGAGGGGCGCCCAGGCTACGGCCCCGCCGACGAGGCCAGGCGCCCCTACGAGCTCGACGACGACGCCTTCCGCGCCGCCTACTGCGCGCTGCCAGGGGCCAAGCACCCCGACCTGCTGCTGCACTGCGCGGTGCCGCTGCTCGAACGCCAGCCCCGCGTCGACCTGGCCCGCGCCGTGGCCGAGGTCCACCGCCAGCAGGGCCGCTACGACGAGGCCGTCGCCGTGCTCGCGCCCGTCGCGGGCCGCGACGTGGACCGCCCGCGCTGCCACCAGACGCTCGGCGCCTCGTTGATGGCCCTCTCGCGCTACGAGGAGGCCGAGCGGCACATGCTGCTCGCCACCGCCGCGCCCGACATCGCCGCCCGGAACTTCGGCCAGCTGGCCCGCCTGGCGTGGCTGCGCGGCGACGAGCACGCCGCCCACGACTACGCGCGCCAGGGCCTCGACGCCGACCCCACCGACGGCACGTGCCGCGCCTGGCACGAGCGGACCCTGCCCGCCGCGCTGCGCCGCGACGAGGCCGAAGCGGCCGCGGCGCCCGCCGCCGAACAGTACGCGCACGTCGCCCTGTTCGCCGACGGCAACGAGAACGCGGGCGACAAGGTCCTCCCCGAGGCCGTGCGCATGTGCCTCGACACCGACACGGGCCCGCGCCGCTGGCTGTCGGTCCACGTCCACCGGCTGTTCGACGAGCGGGCGCTCGAACGCGTCAACGCCCGCCGCGGCCTGGTCATCGGCGGCGGCGGCCTCTTCCTGCCCGACACCGCGCCCAACGGCAACAGCACGTGGCAGTGGAACGTCGCCGACGCCACGCTGGAGCGGATCACCGTGCCCATCGCGGTGTTCGCGGTCGGCTACAACATCTTCGACGGCCAGGTCTACCGCCGCGAGCGGTTCGCCGAGTCGCTGCGCGCGCTGGTCCGCTCGTCGGCGTTCTTCGGCCTGCGCAACCGCGGCTCCGTCGAGCGCGTCAGGGAGCTGCTGCCGCCCGAGCTGCGCGACCGCGTGCTCTACCAGCCGTGCCCGACCACCGTCACCCGGCGCCTGACCCCCGGCTGGAGCGACCCGGAGCGGCGCGACGACACGGTGCTCGTCAACTGCGCGTACGACCGCGCCGGGCTGCGCTTCGGCCACGACTACGGGCACTTCCTGGCCGAGATGGCCACGGCGGTGCGGTCGTTGGGCAAGCACGCCGAGGTCAGATACGCCGCGCACATGCCGACCGACGAGAAGTTCGTCAACGACCTGCGCCGCGAGCACGGCCTGACGCTCCCGGTCGAGCCGCTGTACGACGCGACCAACGACGAGCTGCGGGACCTCTACGCCCGCACGCGCCTGGTCATCGGCATGCGCGGCCACGCGGGCATGATCCCGTTCGGCTGCGGAACGCCCATCCTCAGCCTGGTGTCGCACCCGAAGCTGGCGTACTTCCTCTCGGACATCGAACGGCCCGAGTGGGGCGTCTCGGTCCACGAACGCCACCTGGGCACGCGGCTCGCCGAGCGCGCCGAGATGCTGCTCGCCGACCACGACGCGGCGGTGGCGGACGTCCACGACCGCCAGCGGGCCCTGTGGGACGTCACGCAGGAGAACATCGCCGAGCTGCGGAAGATCTTCGGCTAGGTCCCGCCCGGGCGGGGGCGTGCCGTGCTGGACCGCGGACCCGCTCCGTGGCGCGCCCGTCAGTCGCGCACCCACAGGCAGAACGGATGCCCCGCGGGGTCGAGGCACACCCGCACGTCCGGCCGCGGCTGGAACGGCGCGAGCACGGCGCCCACCGCCTCCGCGTGCGCCACGGCGCGCTCCAAGTCGTCGACCTCGAGGTCGAGATGCATCCCGATCTGCGGCCGTCCAGGGCGCGTGGGCCACTGCGGCCGCTCGTAGGCGCCCTCCGTCTGGAACGACAGCCGCCCCGGCCCGCCAGGCTCGGCCAGCTGCGCCCAGTCAGGCTCGTCGGCGATCACGTCCCACCCCAGCAGCCGCTCGTAGAAGCGCGCCAGCGCGCGGGCGTCGGGGGAGTCGAGAACGGTGGAGGGGCGGCCGATGCGGGGCCGTCGCGCGTCGTCGGTCATGGGCCCCGAACGTACTTTGCTGCACTGGCTTCGCGACGGCGAGTGCGGCGACAGCGGCGGCCACGGAGGGTCCGGTGGTGTTTGCCGTCTGCCGCGGTGGCTCATTTCGCGGTGAGTGCGGGTCACCGATGGGCACCTACGAGGGAGGGGTGGCGGCCAGGGGGTGGGAGGCCACGCGCCCCCGCGTGATCGTCTCGAACGCCTCCCGAGCGCCCTGAGGACATCGGCGGATGGGCGCTGCGGCACGCGCCGCGCCGCTGGCGCACGAGTGGCGGATCGCGGGGGCCGTTTTGCCGTTCGCCTGTCTGATGACCGGCGTTCGCGGCGCGTGCGACGGTCGAGGCCGGAGAAAGGGAGAAGGGATGCGTGATCGGGCATGCGGAGGAACAGCGGTCGCCAAGGGGGACGCCGACGCGGGCTGGCGTCGTTGATCGGGCTCGGGCTGTGCCTGGCCGCCACGCTGACCGCCACGGCGCCGCCCGCGCGGGCCAGCGGGGCGGCCGACGCCACCATCGTCGACTCGACGCGCGGCGGCGGGCAGTCGGTCGCGTTCACGTTCGACGACGGGCCGAACCCCGCCGACACCCCGCGCCTCCTCGAGGTGCTGCGGCGGCACGACGTCACGGCCGTGTTCTGCCTGTGGGGCGACCACGTCCGGCAGAACCCCGGGCTGGTCCAGCAGATCGCCGCGGACGGGCACACCCTGTGCAACCACTCGATGTACCACAGCGACATGGGCTCCTGGACGCCCGACCGGATCCGCGCGGACCTCGAGCAGACGAGCGCCGCCATCCGGCAGGCCGTGCCGGGCGCCCAGATCCCCTACTTCCGTGCGCCGAACGGCAGTTGGGGGCAGACCCCGCAGGTGGCCGCCAGCCTTGGCATGCAGCCACTCGGCTGGCGCCTGGCCATCAACGACTGGGAGCCCGCCACCGCCGACCAGTTGGCGCAGCGGCTGCGCAGTGGCGTGACCCCGGGGGCCGTCGTGCTGATGCACGACGGAGGCGGCGACCGGAGCGCGACCGTGACCGCCGTGGACCGGGTGATCCCCGAACTCAAGGCGCAGAGCTGGCGGTTCGACCTGCCCGCCGCGCCTCGCTAGCGCGGTGCGCCGCGGGCGGCCCGGCGACGGCGGCCACCGACCGGCCCGGTGCGGAAAGCCAGCGGGCTCCCGCCGCCTCACCTCACGGATCTCAGCACGGCGATCTCGGGCGCCGGGTCGAAGCCGTGCTCGGCCAGCCAGCGGACCGCGCTCAGGCTTCGCAACGACCACCACGCGCGGATCACTTCGAGGTCGACGTCGGCGCCGTAGCCAGCGACGACGTCGTCAAGGCGCTCCGGGTGCCCGAGCGTCAGGGTGGCGAGGTCGAACAGGGCATCGCCCTGGCCCGCCTCGGACCAGTCGATCACGCCGGTGATCTCGTCACCCTCGACGAACACATGGGTGATCTGAAGGTCGCCGTGCGCGAACACCGGCGTCCACGGCCGGAGCGCGGCCTCGGCGACCCGGCGGTTGCGCCTGACCACGTCGGCGGGGATGACGCCGTTCGCGACGAGCCACGCGCACTCGCCGTCGAGGTGCGACGCGAACTTCTCGAGGCTTCGACCGGGCCATGGCGGCAACGGCGCGTCGTGCAGCCTCCGCACGGCGGCACCCGCCGCGGCCCACGCCGCCGACGACGCGGGCGACGGCTCGGCGAGGCGGCCGAGCGCCGCCCCCGGGAGGGCGGCCAGCGCGAGCACGGGCGGCTTGCGCCACAAGACCTCCGGAGTCGGGATCGGCGCCAGGGCCATCGCCTCAACCTCGACGTCGATACGCGCCTGATCGGCGTCGACCTTCAGAAACACATCTCCGACGCGGAGCGTCGCGCGCTCGTCATGGGCGACGACGACCTTGACCTCTTCCACGTCGACCTCTTCCACGTCGACCTCTTCCACGTCGACCTCGTCCACGTCGGCCATTGTCGCGGGATCGCCACCGATGTCGCGGAGATTTATCGCGCGCGAGGTGACGCCGCTGGCGCCGCCCCCTCCCGCCCCCGAGCCGGGTGTCAGAATCCCGGCATGACCTCCGAGACCGTCACGGCGGACGCCGCCGGAACGTGGACCCTGGGCGACCTCACCGTCCGCCGCATGGGGTTTGGCGCGATGCGCCTGACCTCGCGCGCCGACGGCGGGCCGAGCGACCGGGAGCGGGCGATCGCCGTGCTCCGCCGCGCGGTCGAGCTCGGCGTGAACCACATCGACACCGCCGCGTTCTACTTCTCGCCGCTCCGCTCCGCCAACGAGCTGATCAACACCGCCCTCGCGCCCTACCCCGACGGGCTGGTCATCGCCACCAAGGTCTGGCCCGCGAGGGACACCTCGGGACAGTGGTGGTGGGCCTCGCCCGACCAGCTGCGCGGGCAGGTGGAGGAAAACCTCCGGCAGTTGGGCCGCGACCACCTCGACCTCGTCAACCTCCGCCTCCCGCCGAGCGTCGGCGATGGGCCGGTCTGCGACCACTTCGGCGCGCTGGCCGAGCTGCGCGACGCGGGCCTGATCCGCCACCTCGGCCTCTCCAACGTCGGCGTGGAACAGCTCGCCGAGGCCCGCGCGATCGCCCCGGTCGTGTGCGTGCAGAACGCGTACGGCGTCCACGCGCCCGCCGAGCAGCACGCGGTGCTGCGCGCCTGCGGCGAGCAGGGCGTCGCGTTCGTGCCGTTCTTCGCGATCGCGGGCGCGGGCCGCGAGGCCGGGGCTGGCGCGGAGGAGCACCCGGGCGTGGCCGCCGTCGCGGCCGCGCGGGGCGTAAGCCCCGCGCAGGTGCGGCTGGCGTGGACCCTGCACCAGGGCCCGCACGTCCTGGCCATCCCCGGCACCGGCGACCCCGGCCACCTGGCGGAGAACGTCGCCGCGGGCGCGCTGCGGCTCACCGGCGACGAGCTGGCGCGGATCGCCTCACTGGGGCACGGAACCGGCGCCCCAGGGCGGTGACCGGTCTTAGTATCACGTTCATGGTGAGGACTCCTCTGACCCCGTGGGAGCGGCAACGCGGCGAGCGCTTCGGCGCCTTGCTGCGCCGTGCCAGGGGCGAGCGCAGCATGGTGGAGGTCGCCGCGGCGGCCGGGGTGTCGGCGGAGACGCTGCGGAAGATCGAGACGGGGCGGGCGCCGACGCCCGCGTTCTTCACGGTGGCGGCCCTGGCCGCGGCCCTCGGCGTCTCGCTCGACGAGCTGGCCGCCGCGTGCGCCGACGAGCCAGCGGCGCCGGGCGACGAGGAGCGCGCGCTGACCGCGTAAGGGGGTGGGGCTGCCCCCACCCCCGAGAGGCCCGAGTACCGGATGGCATACGATCCCCCCGACTCCGTAGCGTCACAGGCAACCGATGCGTAAGGGGCGAGGGGACATGGGGATACGGGGAACGACCTGGACTCGGGCGGGACTTGCCGCGGGGGCGCTCGTCCTCACCGCCCTGGTGACCGAGACGGCGTCAGGGGGGACGGGCACGGTCAGCGGCTCCGAGCTGAAGCGCGACGCCGAGGCCGTCCACGCCACGGGCGCGACGGGCGTCATCGCCGCCGCCGAGGACGAGGAGGGCCGCAACGCCAGGGCGCGCGCCGGGGTCGCCGACCTCGACGACGACGCGCCCGTGCCCCACGACGCGTACTACCGCGTGGGCAGCGACACCAAGACGTTCACCGCCGTCGTCGCCCTCCAGCTCGTCGCCGAGGGCAGGCTCGGCCTCGACGACACGGTGGAGCGCTGGCTGCCCGGGCTGGTGCGGGGCAACGGCAACGACGGCGCGCGCATCACCCTCGACAACCTCCTCAGGCAGACCAGCGGCCTGCCCGACTACACCGAGGTCCTCTTCGCCGACCCCGGCGAACTCACCCCCGACGCCTACCTGGAGAGCCGGTTCGCCGAGCGGAGCGACCAGGAGTTGGTGGCCCTCGCCCTGACCGAGCCCCCGCGCTGGCTGCCCGACGCCGACGACCCGGCGGGGGAGACCCGTTGGGGCTACTCCAACACCAACTACCTGCTCGCGGGCCTGATCATCGAGGCGGCCACGGGCAACTCCTGGGAGCGCGAGATCCACGAGCGCGTCATCGAGCCGCTCGGGCTCGACCACACCCTCACGCCCGGCACGTCCGCCTATGTGCCGCACCCCACCGCCGCCGGATACACCCGCTTCCCCGGCCGCGAGGAGCTGACCGAGACGACGCTGGCCGTGGGCGGTGGCCCCGACGGCGGCATCATCAGCACCACCGCCGACATGAACACGTTCCTCAGGGCGCTCATGGACGGCACCCTGCTCGAGCCCGAGCAGCTGGCCGAGATGAAACGCACCGTGCCCGCCGAGGAGTTCGGCGGCCCTGGCACGGGCTACGGGCTCGGCATCGCGTGGGCGCCACGCTGCGGCGGTGACGAGGGGCTGTGGTTCCACGGCGGCACGTCGTTCGGCACGATCTCCGAGGGCGCCGTCACCGACGACGGCTCGGCCGCCGCGTCGGCCGCCGTTTTCACGATGAGCCTTGACGAGCGCCAGACGGAGCAGGACACCGCCACCCGCGCCCTGATCGACCACGCCCTGTGCGAGTGAACGCGCCCGCCCCGCGAACCGGGGACGATCACCATAGGGTCATGGCGCGCCACGCGTCGTGAGCGGAGGGCGGCGTTCACCGCGGACGACCCGATGGACCGGGAGGCGTTCGAGACCCACTGGGCGCGCGTCCGCGGGGACTCAGGTCACCCGAATGCGCCGGGCGGCGTCGCCGACGCCCCTCGGGTCCGCGACAGTGAGGACGTGAGTACTCCCTCGCCCCCGTCCCCGCCCGTGCCAGGCAGCGGCCTTGTCGTGCTCGTGCTCGGCGTGGACGGCGAGGTGCTGGCGACCACGCCGGGCACGGAGACCCTGACGGGGCGTCCGCCGTCCCGGCTGCACGGCCGCCCCCTGGACGAGGTGGTGCGCGCGCCCGCCCCGTGGCAGACGCTCGCCGGGCGCTTCGACCCGCTCACCGCCGAGCTGAGCCGCCCCGACGGGCGCACGATACGGGTGCGGCTCGACGTGCTCGCGGTGCCCGAGGGGAACGGGGCTCGGCACGTGGTGATGATGGCGGCGGAGTCGGCCGCGTGCCGGGAGGACGAGGACGAGGCGGTGGTGCGGTCGCTGTTCTCGCAGGCGAACATCGGCATGGTCATCCACGACGCGGACCTGCGCGTCACGCGCCTGAGCTTGCCGTCCGGCGCGTTCCCCCCGCACGGCGAGCCCATGGTGGAACGCCCGCTGCCGCAGCCGCTCGACGAGCTGATCGTCCCCGAGGACGCGGACGCCATCCTGGAACGCCTGCGCGGCGTGGCGGCCACCGGGGAGCCCCAGGTCAACTACGAGCAGTCGGCCCGCCTGAAGCGGACGCCCGAACGCGAGCGGGTGCTGTCGCTCTCGTCGCTGCCCCTGGACGGCGGCCGGGGGCAACTGATCGGCGTGGCCAGCGTGTTCGCTGATGTGACCGAGCAACACCGCTCCAGGCGGCGGGTCGCGCTGCTGCACTCGGCGGCGCAGCGCATCGGCGTCTCGCTCGATGTGGCCAAGGAGGCCGACGAGTTGGCGCGCGTCCTCGTCCCCGACTTCGCCGACCTGGTGGCCGTCGACTTGTCCGAGGCGGTCCTGGAGGGGGACGAGCCCGGGCAGGTGACGTTCGGCGTGCCGACACGGCGGGTGGCGGGGGCGTCGGCGCGCGGGCGGTGGCCCGACGAGGTGATCCCGGTGGGGGCGTCCTTCCGCGTCGAGCACGCGCGGGGCATCGGCCGCTACGAGAGGCCCGCGACGCTCGAGCCGCGTCGCGAGGACCTGTGGGTGCGGACCACGGGGGGCGCGTCGGCGACCGCGGTGGAGGGGCGTTCGCTGGTGCCGCCCGAGCCGGGGTCGCTCATGGTCGTGTCGCTGCGGGCCAGGGGCCTGGCGCTTGGGGTGGTGGCGCTGTGGCGCTACTCGCGCTCGGGCCCGTTCGAGCGCGAGGACGCGGACACGGCCGAGGAGGTGGGGTCGCGCGCCTCGCTCGGCCTGGACAACGCGCGCCGGTACCTGCGGGAGCGCAGAACGGTGGAGACGCTTCAGCGCAACCTGCTGCCGCAGCCGGTCTTCGACCTCAAGGCGGCGCAGACGTCCGGGAGTTATGTGCCCGCGGGGACGGCGGCCGGGCTCGGCGGCACGTGGTATGACGTCATCCCGCTGTCGTCGGCGCGCGTGGCGTTCGTGGTGGGCGACGTGGCCGGGCACGGCCTCGCGGCGGCGGCCACGATGGGGCGGCTGCGCACCGCCGTGCAGACGCTCGCCGACCTCGACCTGGCGCCCGACGAGCTGCTGACGCGCCTGGACGACCTGGCCATCAGGCTCGCGGACGTGGAGCCGCACGTCGAGGGCAGCGCGGGCGCGGTCGGCGCCACGTGCCTGTACTGCGTGTACGACCCGGTGACCCGCGAGTGCGAGATGGCGGCGGCCGGGCGGCAGCCGCCGATGATCGTGCTCCCCGGCGAGCGGCCCGAGCCCGCGCCGCTCAAGCCGGGCCCCGTGCTCGGCGTCGGCGCGGCCCCGTTCGAGCTGGCGCGGCTGAGCCTGGCGCCGGGGAGCACGCTGGTGATGTTCAACGACGAGCTGGTGGCCGAGCCGACGGGGGAGCCGCGCCATGGCGTCCCCGCGGAGACGTCCGAGCAGCGCATCGAGCGGCTGAGGGACATCCTGGCGGGGCACGGCGCCGATGGCTTGCCCGCGGAGATCGGGCAGGCGGTGCTCGACGCGCTGCAACCGGCCCGCTCCCCGGCGAACGACGTCGTGCTGCTCGTCGCGCGCGTGCAGGCGCTGCCCGACGGCATGGTGGCGTCGTGGACGTACCCCGCGGACCCCGCGGTGGTGGGCGACGCGCGCGTCGCGGTCACGCGGCAGCTGACGGAGTGGGGGCTCGCGGCCAACGCGTTCTCGACGGAGCTGATCGTCAGCGAGCTGGTGACCAACGCGATCCGCTGGGCCGGGGGGCCGGTCGGCCTGCGGCTCATCCGCGACGAGACGCTGATCGTCGAGGTGTCCGACCCCAGCGAGACGCAGCCGCACCTGCGCAGCCCGCGTTCGACGGACGAGGGGGGTCGCGGCCTCTTCCTGGTCGCGCAGCTGGCCCACCGCTGGGGCAGCCGCTACACCCCGAGCGGCAAGACGATCTGGACCGAGCAGCCCTTCGAGGGGGAGTGAGGCGCGCCCCCTTCGGCCTGTTGCACAGCTGTGACAACCGATGGGGCGGCCGCCGGGTCGATGCGGTGTCGCGGTCTCCACCGCGCGCCGTGCGACAGAAAGCGAGCCGCCTCATGGGTTCCCCTCGGCACCACGACGAAGAACGGCACCGGGCGACCGGCCGCAGAACCGTCCTGCGCCTTGGCGCCCTCGGCGTCATCGGCGCGGGCGGCGGCTACGCGCTGACCCGCTACCTCAGGGGCACGGAGGGCTCGGCCAACGCCGCGGACCGGCCTGGCGGCGGCGACCCCGAGCCGAGCCCGGGCCCCGAGCCAGGGCCCGAGCCAGAGCCAGAGCCGGGACCGAGCGTCGACAACCCCCGCCTCATCGGCGACGGTTCGACCGCCGACACCGGGCCCCAGCCGCACCAGCCCGAGCCGGAGCGGCTGGCCAGGGGCGAACGGCCGCCGCAGTTCGTGGTCGTCTCGTGGGACGGCGCTGCGGCGCTCGGGGACGGCCAGTTCGACCGCTTCCTCGACCTGGCCCGCGACCTCGGCGCGGCCATGACGTTCTTCCTCTCGGGGCTCTATCTGCTGCCCGAGGCGCGGGCGCGGCGTTACGTGCCCCCGAACAACCCCGTCGGCGCCTCGGACATCGGCTACCTCACCGACGACCACATCCGCGAGACGATCGTCAGGCTGCGCACCGCGTGGCTCGAAGGGCACGAGATAGGCACCCACTTCAATGGCCACTTCTGCGGGGGCGCGGGCTCGGTCGAGCACTGGACCGCGGACGACTGGCGCGACGAGATCGACCAGGCCGTCGCGTTCGTCACCGAGTGGCGCACCCACACCGGCTTCGACGACCTCGACCCGCTGCCGTTCGACTACCGCGAGGAGCTGGTCGGCGGCCGAACGCCCTGCCTGCTCGGCCAGTCCGCGCTCCTGCCCGTCGCCGCCGAGCTGGGCTGGCGCTACGACGCCAGCTCGCCCGGCGGCCTTCAGACCTGGCCGGTGCGCAGCGCCGAGGGACCGTGGGACTTCCCGCTCCAGACCGTTCCGTTCCCCGGGCACGACTTCGAGGTGCTGTCGATGGACTACAGCATGCTCGCCAACCAGTCGGGCGGCGCCACCGACGGCGACCCCGCGCTCCACGCCACGTGGCGCGAGGAGGCGAGGGGCGCGTTCGTCGCCGGGTTCGAGCGGGCATACGATTCCAATCGCGCGCCACTGTTCATCGGCAATCACTTCGAGCAGTGGAACGGCGGCATCTACATGGACGCGGTGGAAGACGCGCTGCGCGAGATGGCGAGCCGCCCCGACGTGCGCTTCGTCTCGTTCCGCCAGCTCTGTGACTGGCTCGAGGTCCAGGATCCCCAGGTCGTCGCCAACCTCCAGGGCCTTGCGGTGGGCGAGAGTCCCATGGCGGGATGGGAGACGGTGGTGACGGGATAGCGGGGGTTCGGTCATGAGGGCGGAGATATGAGCGGGGAGCGCGAGGCGGAGCGGCTCTTCGAGGACTTCTATCCCCGGCTCGCGGGCTGGTGCCGCGGCCTCGTGGACGGCGACGCGGTGGCGCACGACATCGCGTCCGAGGCGTTCACCCGGCTCTGGTCCCGCTGGGGCACCGTGCGCAGCCCCGAGTCATACCTGTTCAGCGTGGCCGCCAACCTGGTCAAGGACCACTGGCGCACCCGCGAGCGCGAACGCCGCACCACCCGGCACCTGAGCGCCGAAAGCCGCGAGCACGCCCCGGCCGCCGACCAGGGCATGGATGTGCGCTCCCTGGTGGAGTCGCTGCCCGAGCGGCTGCGCGTGCCGGTTCTTCTGTACTACTACGCCGGGCTGCCGGTGGACGAGATCGCCTCGGTCCTCCGCCGCAGGCCCGGCACCGTCAAGAGCGACCTTCACCAAGCCCGACAACGACTGCGGAGCGCCCTGAGGGGGTTGCATGACATCACCACGCCATGAGGGCGGCCCCGAGCCGTCCGAGCTCACCGAGGTCTTCGGTGCGCCGGTGTCCCCGCTGGCACCGCCGCCCGGCGCGTTCGCCGAGGCCCGTCGCCGCGCCGCGGCGCGGCGCCGCCGCGGGGTGGCGGCCGCGGGCGTGGCCGCCGCGGTGTGCGTCGCGGGCTCGGCCGCGCTGCTCGGCCTGACCCGCGGGGGCGACGAGGCGCCGGGCCCGCCCGTGGCCGACGGTGGGCCCGCGCCCGAGCGGGACCGCGACACGGCGGGAACGACCGCCCCCGCCGAGCCCGAGGAGTCCGCCCCCGCCGAGCCCACCGCGCCGACCGATCCTGTGCCCGATGACGAACAGCCGCCGCCGACCACCGAGGGCGCCCCATCGGCCGAGGGCTCGCCCCCGGCCACCCCCGCGTGCGCGAGCGCCGCGCTCGCCCTGGCCGCGGGGCAGCCCGACGGCGCGGCGGGCTCGCTCACCATCCCGCTGGAGTTCACCAACGAGGGCGAGGTGACGTGCGCGCTGGTCGGCTACCCCGGCGTCTCGCTGACCAGCGCGGAGGGCGGGGGCGAGCGGGTCGGGGCACCGGCGCGGCGTGGCGAGGAGCGCGGCCAGGCCGTCCCGGTCGAGCTGGCGCCGGGCGAGGCCGCGCTCGCCGACCTCAGGGTGGGCACCGCGGAGAACTACCCGGCCGAGGACTGCGAGCCCGAACCCGCCGGTGGCCTGCGGGTCTTCCCCCCGGACGAGACCGAGGCCCTGTTCCTGCCGTTCGACGGGCTGACGGCCTGCGCGAACGACGGCGTCGCGCTGCTCGCGGTCACCGTCGTCTACGAGGCGCCCGCATAGGGGCGCGCCTCGCGCTTCCCGCTTCCCGCGCGGGTTGTGCCGTGGGGCGGCTCATGGCTGGACGTCCTCCCGTTCGCCGTCGGCCGGGTGTCTGGTGTGGTGGGGTGCGGGTCAGTGATGGCACCTACGGGGGAGGGGGCGTCGGGTGACCGGCCGTCCCGGTAAACGGCAGCTCTCGTCGCTGGCCGGGACCGTTCGCCGAACGGGCGCAGCCGCGACCGTAGGTGGCGGACGCCGTGCCGCGCGAGCCGTTCCCCCGGGGGTTCGCGCTCGGGCGGCAGCGTCATCAGCGGGCGCCCATCGGCCACCTCGCGCACCTCGAACTCGGGGGTGGCGACCACGCCGCGCACCAGCCCGGGAGGCGCGGCGAGCCGCGGCAGGAACGCGGGCGACGCGTGCCGAAGGGCCAGCCCACCGGACCGTGAGCAGCCGGTCGACGTCCGCCGCGCCCACCGAGGCGCGCAGCGCGCCCCGCGCCGACAGCGCCCGCACGGCCCAAGTTCCGCCGCCGAGCCGCGGCGCGTCGGCCGCGTCCGCGTGTCAGGTACGCGCCCCGCGGCCGCGCCGACTACGGTGGGCAGGCCGCCGCGGCGGCGACCCCATGGCGTTCCCCCTCTCGAACGTGTGCTGGGAGCGGCTTCCCCATGCATGAGCCCGCAGACACCTCGGCGCCCCGCGCCCGGCCGACCAGGCTGCGGCACACCCGCCCCACCGACCCCGGCTTCCTGCGCAGGCACCACGGGCGCGGCTTCCGCTACCTGGACGCCGCGGGGCGCACGCTGCGGGACGCGGCGGCGCTCGAACGCATCAAGGCCCTGGTCATCCCGCCCGCCTGGCGCGACGTGTGGATCTGCGCCCACCCCAACGGCCACCTCCAGGCCGTCGGCACCGACGCCGCGGGCCGCCGCCAGTACCTGTACCACGCGCAGTTCCGCGCCGAGCAGGAGCGGGCCAAGCACGCCCATGTGCTCGACGTCGCCGAGGCGCTGCCCCGCATCCGCGAGGCGGCTGGCGGCCATCTCGGCCAGCGCGGCCTGACCGCGGAGCGCGTGCTCGGCAGCGCCATGCGCCTGCTCGACATGGGCTTCTTCCGCATCGGCAGCGAGCGTTACACCGATCGGCACCAGACCTACGGGCTGACCACCCTGCTGCGCGGCCACGTCCGCTGCGGTCCGAGCCGCGTCACGTTCACCTACCCGGGCAAGCACGGGCGGCAGCAGGACCAGGCGGTGATCGACCCCGAGGTGTGCCGCGCCGTCACCGCGCTCAAGCGCCGCCGCGGCGGCGGCGAGCGGCTGCTGGCGTACTGGCGCGACCGCGCCTGGCACGACGTCACGGGCGACGAGCTCAACGCCTACCTGCGGGAGCTCGGCGGGGTCGACGTCACCGCCAAGGACTTCCGCACATGGCACGGCACGGTGCTCGCCGCCGTCGGGCTCGCCGTCTCCGGCCACGCCGCCCGGAGCGAGACGGCCCGCCGCCGCGCCATCACGCGCGCCGTGCGCGAGGTCGCCGATTACCTCGGCAACACCCCGGCCGTGTGCCGCGCCTCCTACATCAACCCTCGCGTCATCGAGCTCTACGAGGACGGCGTCACCATGGAGCCCGTCCTCCACCGCCTCGGCTCCCACGCGGTGATCGGCACCCCCGCCACGCAAGGCCCCGTCGAGCAGGCCGTCCTCACCATGCTCCGCACCGGGCGCCCCCCGCTCGGCTGATCCCCGCCCGAGCGCGTGCGTCACCGACGCACAGGTCACCCCGGCGTGCGGCACGGGCGCGGGGTCGGCGCCCGGGATGCCGTCGGCCAGCTCCCGCTGCCGCGCGAACGGGTACAGCCGGTCGGAGTCCACGCCCGCCACCAGCGTCCGCGCCGTCACCCGGCGCAGCGCCGCGGCGAGCCCGCCGCGCCCGCGCCCCACGTCGTGCGCGTTCATCGCCTCGGTGAGCACCACATAGCTGCCCGCGTCGAACCTCCGCACCAGCTTGGCCGCGTGGTGGTCCAGACACGACGCCACCCGGTAACGGCCCCCGCGCGCCGGGTCGCCGCCGGTCAGGACGCTCCCTTCGCCCGACCGCCTCGTCCTCTCCCGACCTTTCGCGAAAGGCACGCCGTGACCCCCGATCCGGCTCCGCGTTTCTGGGACCACCGCTGGAACCCCCCGCCCGGCACCGCCCCGCCCGGCACCGCCCCGCGCGGCACCGTCGTCGTGCTGCCGGGCCGGGGCGAACACCCGGGCGTGTACGAGCGGTTGGGCCGCCGCCTGGCGTTCGACGGCTACCGCGTGGTGGCCGCCGACGAGGCGGGCCAAGGGCCGCGACCGCTGCCGGGCTCCCTCAACGACGCGGGCCCCAGCCCCCGCGTGCCGCTCGGCGCCGACTCCGGCTACCTCACGGGCGGCGTTCTCTAGCGTTCATGAGACATCAAACGGTCAGGGGAACGCCCGTGCTCAGGGCGGCGGTTCAGGTGCGGCCCTCGTTCTCCTGGGCCTCTTCGAGGACCGTCGGCGCGGTGCCCATCCAGTCGGCGTGCACGACGCGGAAGCCCGCGCGGCGGTAGGCGTCGCACACCAGCACGTCGTCGTCCACCACGACCGCGACCTCCCGGCCGCGCGCCAGCCGCCGCAGCAGCTCGGGCTTGGTGACGCGCGCCGGGCGGCGGTCGCCGTCGCGCCGCATCAGCAGCTCGCCCGGCGGCAGGCCATGGGCGCCCAGCCAGTCGCGCGTCGCCCCGCGCAGGCCCTCGGGCCGCCCGGTGACATAGGCCAGGTCGCTCGTCGCGGCGTGTTCGACGGCCAGCGCGACGCCGCGCGCCAGCGGCGGGTCGTCGGCCGCGGCGGCGAAGAACGCGTCCCAGTCGCGGGGAGCGCGTTCGAGGAAACGCAGCCGGTGGCGCGTGTCCGTCAGCGTCCCGTCCAGGTCGAACACCGCGAGCGACCGCCAGGCCATCGCCACCTCCTCATGAGCCGCCCCCGTCGCGGCCCATGCTTCCACCCCGGAGGGGCGGGTGCGGCGGCGCGGTGCTCTCGCGCACCACCAGGCTGGTGGCCAGCTCGATGCGCGGGGTGCCATCGGGCCCGTCGCCACGCGGCGCGAGCACCGTCCGCACCGCGACGCGCGCCATCTCGGCCAGCGGCTGGCGCACCGTCGTCAGCCGGGGCGAGACCCAGCCGCACAGCGCCACGTCGTCGAAGCCGACCACGCTCAGCTCGTCGGGGAGGCGCAGCCCCCTGCGGTGCGCCTCCGCGTAGACGCCGCTCGCCTGGAGGTCGGACCCCGCGAACACGGCCGTCGGCGGCTCGGCCAGGTCGAGCAGCGCCGCCGCCCCCCGCGCCCCGCCCTCGGGGCGGAAGTCGCCGTGCCGCACCAGCGCCGGGTCGAACGCGATCCCTGCACGGGCGAGCGCCGCGCGGTAGCCGTCGAGGCGTTGCTGCCCGCACACCAGCTCGGGCGGCCCGGTGACGATCCCGACGCGCCGGTGGCCCAGCCCGATCAGGTGCTCGGTCGCGGCGAGCCCACCCGCCCAGTTGGTGGCCCCGACCGTCGGCACCGCGGGGTCGAACCCGCCCACCGGGTCCACCAGGACGAACGGCGTCCCGAGCGCCGCCAGCCGCCGCGCCGCCGCGGACGGCGGCGGCGAGAGCACCAGCAGCACCCCGTCCGAGCCGCGCCCCGCGACCCGTTCGAGCCACGCGCCGTCCGCGGGGCCGCCATCGGCCACGGTGACCACCAGCTCGGCGCCGTGCCGCCGCGCCTCCCGCTCCGTGCCCCGCAACAGCTCGGTGGACCAGGGGGAATCCAGCTCGGAGATCACCAGGTCGATCAGCCTCGAACGGCCTGAAGCCCCCCTCCGGTCCGCGCGGCGCGGCCCACGACGCCGGTACCCGCGGCGTTCAAGCAGCTCACGCACCCGGGTCCTGGTCGCGGGCGCCACCTCGTCACGCCCGTTGAGCACCTTGCTCACCGTGGCCTCGGAGACGCCCGCCTCGGCGGCGATCTCCGCGATCGTCACCCGCCGTTCGGCGGGCGGGCGCGCGGGCTCAGTGCGACTCACGCGGCACCGCCGCGCCGCGCGCGCCCGCGAGGAAGCCGAAGTCCGCGCCCCGGTCCGCCTGGAGGACATGCTCGGTGTACAGCCACGCGTACCCCGAGTTGGCCGCGGCGGGCGGCTCCTGCCACGCCGCACGCCGCCGCGCCAGCTCGTCGTCCGGCACATCGAGGGTCAACGAACGCCCGGGCACGTCGAGTTCGATGATGTCGCCGGTGCGCACCAGGGCGAGCGGGCCGCCCACGGCCGCCTCGGGCGTGACATGCAGGACGACCGTGCCATAGCCCGTGCCGCTCATCCGCCCGTCGCACACCCGCACCATGTCGGTGACGCCCGCCTTGAGCAGCTTGGCGGGCAGCGGAACGTTGGCCACCTCCGGCATGCCGGGGTAGCCGCGCGGGCCCGCGCCCCTGATGACGATCACGTCGTCCGCCGCGATGTCCGTCTCCGGGTCGTCGCACACCGCGTGGTACTCCTCGGGCGAGTCGAACACCACGGCGCGCCCCCGGTGCGTGAGCAATTCGGGCGACGCGGCCGACTGCTTGATCACCGCGCCGCCGGGGCACAGGTTCCCGCGCAGCACCGCGGTGCCGGTCCCCGCGGGCTGGAACGGCGCCCCGAGCGGCGTGATGACCTCCTCGTCGAAGCACTCGGCGCCCGCGACGTTCTCCCCGATCGACGCCCCGGTGACCGTCGTGGCGTCCGCGTTCAGCAGCCCCGCCTCGGCCAGTTGGCGCAGCACGACGGGCAGGCCGCCCGCGTAGCAGAAGTCCTCCATCAAAAAGCGCCCCGACGGCATCAGGTTCACCACGGTGGGAACGGGCCTGGCCAGCGCGTCGAAGTCGTCGAGCGCCAGCTCGACGCCGAGCCGCCCGGCCAGCGCGAGCAGGTGCACGATCGCGTTGGTCGAGCCGCCGATCGCGGCGTTGGCGCGGATCGCGTTCTCGAACGCCGCCCTGGTCATGATCGCGCTCGGCCGCAGGTCCTCGTCGACCATGGCCACGATGCGCCGCCCCGCCTCCTGCGCCACCTCGAAACGGCGCGCGTCCACCGCGGGCCACGTCGCCGAGCCCGGCAGCTGCATGCCCAGGGCCTCGGCCACGCACGCCATGGTGGAGGCGGTGCCCATGGTCATGCAGTGCCCGTTGGAACGCGCCATGCAGCCCTCGGCGACCGCGCACTCCGCCGCGGTCATCCGCCCGGCCTTCATCTCGGCCTCGAACTTCCACACATGCGTGCCCGAACCCACGTCCTGGCCACGGTACTTGCCGTTGAGCATCGGCCCGCCCGTCACCATCACGGCGGGCAGGTCCACGCTGGCCGCGCCCATGAGCAGCCCCGGCGTCGTCTTGTCGCAGCCCGAGAGCAGCACCACGCCGTCCAGGGGGTTGGCCCGGATCAGCTCCTCGGCCTGGAGCGCGAGCAGGTTGCGGTAGAACATCGCCGTCGGCCTGATCAGCGTCTCGCCCGTCGCCATCACGGGGAACTCCAGCGGGAAGCCACCCGCCTGCCACACCCCGCGCTTGACCGCCTCGGCGACCCGGTCGAGATGCGCGTTGCACGGGGCCAGCTCCGACCATGTGGACGCGATGCCGATGACCGGCCTGCCGTCGAAGACCTCGGCCCCGAAGCCCTGGTTGCGCATCCAGGACCGGTAGATCATCCCCGACCTGCCCTCCGCGCCGAACCACTGCGCGCTGCGCCGCCCGCCCTCACCGCTGCTCACCACGGTCCCGCCTCTCCCCGACGAAAGTTTCGGCCGCTCCCGGCGCCGGTCACGCTAGTGAGGGGCGTGAACTACGTCAATGGTCGCGGCAGTTCCCGGCCCCGGAGGCGCGCCCGCTCGGCCCCGTGGGCGCCTCGAAGTGGCTCCGAAACTTTCGGGGGCGGGGTCGGGTGTGGGCGCGGCCGCGATGGCCCCTCCGTAGTCGCCCGCGAGCCGCCCGCGAGCCGCCCGCGAGCCGCCCGCGAGCTCCCCGCAGGGGACCGATCAGGAATCGAGAAGCGGCCTCCCGCGCCCTCACCTACCGTGACGGACACCGGCCAGGGCCCGCCCGAGCGCACCGTACGCGCAGGCGCGACAGAGGAGAAGAGACGATGAGCGAGACCCCGGGAGCGGAGAGGGCGGAGAGGGCGGCGTCGCCGTCGCCGCACGTCGCCGACCACCATGATGTGATCCGCGTGCACGGCGCGCGCGAGAACAACCTCAAGGACGTCAGCGTCGAGATCCCCAAGCGCCGACTGACGGTGTTCACGGGCGTCTCGGGATCGGGCAAGAGCTCCCTGGTCTTCAACACGATCGCCGCCGAGTCACAGCGGATGATCAACGAGACCTACAGCGCGTTCGTCCAGGGGTTCATGCCGACGCTCGCCCGCCCCGACGTGGACGTCCTGGAGGGGCTGACCACCGCGATCATCGTCGACCAGCAGCGGATGGGCGCCGACCCCCGCTCCACGGTCGGCACCGCCACCGACGCCAACGCGATGCTGCGCATCCTCTTCAGCCGCCTCGGGCGGCCCCACATCGGCTCGCCCAACGCGTTCGCGTTCAACGTCCCCTCCGTCAGGGCCAGCGGCGCGATCACCGTCGAGCGCGGCGCAAGGCAGACGGTGAAGCAGACGTTCACGCGCACCGGCGGCATGTGCCCGCGCTGCGAGGGTCGCGGCACGGTCTCCGACATCGACCTCACCCAGCTCTACGACGACTCCAAGTCGATCGCCGAAGGCGCCTTCACCATCCCCGGCTGGAAGTCGGACAGCTTCTGGACCGTGCGGCTCTACGCCGAGTCCGGCTTTCTCGACCCCGACAAGCCCATCCGCGACTTCACCGAGAAGGAGCTGAACGACTTCCTCCACCGCGAGCCGACCAAGGTCAAGGTCGAGGGCGTGAACCTCACCTACGAGGGGCTCATCCCCAAGGTGCAGAAGTCGTTCCTGTCCAAGGACAGGGAGGCGATGCAGCCGCACATCAGGGCGTTCGTGGACCGCGCGGTCACGTTCACGGCCTGCCCCGAGTGCGGAGGCACCCGGCTCAGCGAGGCGGCCCGCTCGTCGAAGATCGCGGGCATCAGCATCGCGGACGCCTGCGCGATGCAGATCAGCGACCTGGCCGCCTGGATCCGCGGCCTCGACGAGCCGGGCGTGGCGCCGCTGCTCGCGACGCTGGGGCGGACGCTGGAGTCGTTCGTGGAGATCGGCCTCGGCTACCTCTCGCTCGACCGCCCCTCGGGCACGCTGTCAGGCGGCGAGGCGCAGCGCGTCAAGATGATCCGCCACCTCGGCTCCTCGCTCACCGACACCACCTATGTGTTCGACGAGCCCACCGTCGGCCTGCACCCGCACGACATCCAGCGGATGAACGACCTGCTGCTGCGGCTGCGCAACAAGGGCAACACCGTGCTCGTCGTGGAGCACAAGCCGGAGACGATCGCGATCGCCGACCACGTCGTGGACCTGGGCCCGGGCGCGGGAACGGCGGGCGGCACCGTGTGCTTCGAGGGCACCGTCGAGGGGCTGAGGAGGAGCGGCACCCTCACCGGGCGCCACTTCGACGACCGGGCCGTCATCAAGAAGGCGGTGCGCGCCCCCGCGGGCGCGCTCCCGATCCGCGGCGCCACCACCCACAACCTGCGCGACATCGATGTCGACATCCCGCTCGGCGTGCTCGTCGTGGTCACCGGCGTCGCGGGCTCGGGCAAGAGCTCGCTCGTGCACGGGTCGCTCGTCACCGCCTCGGGGGACGGCGTGGTCGCGATCGACCAGAGCCCGATCCGCGGCTCGCGCCGCAGCAACCCCGCGACCTACACCGGGCTGCTCGACCCGATCCGCAAGGCGTTCGCCAGGGCCAACGGCGTGAAGCCCGCGCTGTTCAGCGCCAACTCCGAGGGCGCCTGCCCGAGTTGCAACGGCGCGGGCGTCATCTACACCGACCTGGCGATGATGGCCGGTGTGGCCGCGCCGTGCGAGGAGTGCGAGGGGAAACGGTTCCAGGCGGCCGTCCTGGAGTACCGCCTCGGGGGCCGCGACATCAGCGAGGTGCTGGCGATGCCGGTGGCCGAGGCCGAGGAGTTCTTCGGCGCGGGCGAGGCCCGCATCCCCGCGGCGCACCGCATCCTCGACCGGCTCGCCGACGTCGGGCTCGGCTATCTCACCCTCGGCCAGCCGCTCACCACGCTGTCGGGCGGCGAGCGGCAACGCCTCAAGCTGGCCACCCGCATGGGGGAGAAGGGCGGCGTCTACGTCCTCGACGAGCCGACCACGGGGCTGCACCTCGCCGATGTCGAGCAGCTGCTCGGGCTGCTCGACCGGCTGGTGGACTCCGGCACGTCAGTCGTCGTCATCGAGCACCACCAGGCGGTCATGGCGCACGCCGACTGGATCGTCGACCTGGGCCCGGGCGCGGGCCACGACGGCGGCCTGGTCGTCTTCGAGGGCACCCCCGCCGACCTCGTCGCGGCCCGTTCCACCCTCACGGGCGAACACCTCGCGGCCTACGTCGGCGCTTGAGCGGGTGCCTCCTGCGGTTGTGGACGTGTTCAGGGCCGCCGTGCGCTGTCGGGCGCCCCGCGGGGCTCAGCCCTTCGCCCACGCCTCGGCCAGCAGCTCGTAGGAGCGCGCCCGCTCCTCGTGGTCGTGCGCGATCGTGGTGATCAGCAGCTCGTCGGCGCCGGTCGCGTCGCGCAGCGCGGTCAGGCGCTCCACCACGGTCTCGGGATCCCCGACGATCTGGGTGTCCACCCGGTCGGCCACCAGGTCGCGCTGCTCTTCCGTCCATGGGAACGCGGCGGCCTCGTCCGGGGTCGGGAACGGGATGGCGCCCGCGCCCGAGCGTATGGACAGCACCCAGCGGGCGTACGGCGACGCCAGGCGACGCGCGGTCTCCTGCTCCCGTGCCACCACGACATCCGCCGACACCATGACGTGCGGGCGCGGCCGTTCGGCGGTGGGGACGAACGCCGCGCGGTAGGCGTCGACGGTCTCGAGCACGGACGAGGGGCTGACGTGGTAGTTCGCCACGAACGGCAGGCCGAGCGCGCCGGCGGCCGTCGAGCTGGCGCCCGCGCTCGACCCAAGCAGCCAGATCTCCGCGTCCGCGCCCTCGGCGGCGGGGGCGCGCAGCGCGAGGTCGTCGCCCGTGGTGAACGAGCCGCCGATGAGGTCCAGGATCTCCCGCACCTCCGCGAGGTAGTCCTTCCCCGCGTCCTCCCTGCCGTGCAGGAGCGCCTGCTGGGCGGCCAGCCGCTCGCGCACCGCGGGGTCGCCGAACCGGGTGCGCGCGGGGGCCGGGATGATCAGCCCCCGCACCTCGCGGTTGGGCGCCACGGGTCCCGAGCCCGGCGCGGTCTGCCGCGCGCTGAACTCCTTGACGCGCCCCGGGCCTGAACGGCCGAGCCCCAGGTCGATCCGCCCGGGGTGCGCGGCGGACAGCGTCCCGAACTGCTCGGCGACCGTCACGGGCGCGTAGTACCCGAGCGGCACCGCGCCCGAGCCCACCCGGATCGTGCGGGTCGCCGAGGCGATCAGCGCGATGAGCACGGCGGGCGCCGACGACGCCACGCCCTCGGCGAAGTGGTGCTCGGCGACCCAGTACCTGTGGTACCCGAACTCCTCGGCGCGCCGCGCCAGATCGAGGCTGTTGCGCAACGCGTCCCGCCCGGTGGCGCCCGAGGGGACGGGGGAGAGGTCGAGCACGGACAGGGGGGTGCCGGACGGTGAGGTCATGCGGATGCCTCCTGAGACGTGGCCTCCTGAGACGTGGCCTCCTGGGATGTGGCCTCCTGGGATGTGGCCGGGCTCTGGGCCCACAGCCGGGTGGGGGCCTCCCGGCGCACCACAGGGGCCACCTCATCGGCGAAGCGCTGCAACTGCTCGATCTGCTCGGCGACGCCGAGCCCGAACGCGTCCACCGTGACCGATCGCAGGTCGTGGCGGTAGGCGGCGTGGTTCTCCAGGATCTTCTCGATGACGCGCTCGGGGCTGCCGATGAGCTGCGGCCCGTTGGCGATGGCGTCCTCGATGGTCCGAAACGGGGTGTTGTAGCCGGGCTTCCCCGCCAGGTGCGGCTTGTAGCTCTGCCGGACGCGCTCCTCGTACCGTTCGCGGAACAGGTCGGCGGCCTTCTCCGTGGTGTCGGCGATCAGCAGCCCGCCCGAGCCCGCGCCGACGAACGCGGTGGCCGGGTCGTGCCCGCGGGCGGCGAAACGTTCGCGGTAGTGCGCGAGCAGCCTGGCGTAGGCGGCCTTGGGCTGGACGGCGTTGGCCACGAAGAGCGGGTCGCCGTGCTTGGCGGCCAGCTCGGGGGAGTGCAGGCTGGTCGCCGAGCCGTGCCACACCACGGGCGGGCCCGCGTAGGGGCGCGGCACGGTGGTGACGCCCCGCAGCGGCGGGCGGAACTCGCCCTCCCGGTGGACGTCCTCCTCCCGCCACAGCCGCCGCAGCAGCTCGTACTTCTCCGCCTGGTACTCCCACCGCAGGGTCATGGTGATCGCCTCTCCGTCCGCGAATGTGCCGGGCCCGCCTGTGACGTGGTGAGCCGCCCCGCCGCCCCCGCGCCTGGGGCGGCGGCGCCCGGGATGGCGGCGAGCAGCCCGAGCGAGAACGTCGTGGTGGCGCGCAGGAACTGGGCGTTGGGCTCGGCGAACGTCACCGTCGCGGTGTGGGTGTCGTCCACCGCCGTGCCCTCGTACCCGGCGAGATAGCCGCTGCCGAGCGCGGCCCTGGCGCCGAGCTCGACGATGCCGTCGAAGTTGGCGCGCACCGCCTCGGCGTCCACGGGCGTGCCGTCGCTGAACGTCGCGTCGCCCCTGAGGTGGAACGTGAAGGAGCGCGCGTCCTCGCTCACCTCCCAGCTCTCCGCGAGCCCTGGCACGATCTCGCCCGTCTCCGGGTCCTCGTCCGTCAGCGAGCCGACCAGCTGCCGCGCCGGGTAGATGGCGTCGTTGTTGCCCTGCTGCTGCGGGTCGACACAGCCGGGGTCGGAGGCGAGCGCGAACGTCAGCTCACCCCCCGCCTCGGGCGCTCCGTCGCCCGTGCCGGACTCGGAGGCGCCGCAGCCGGTCGCGGCGAGCGCGCCGGTGGCGAACGGGAGGACTGCGGGCAGGGCGAGACGGCGGCGTGCCATCATGCGACTCCCTGGGGCTCGACACGGGGTGGCACCACTCTCCCTCCGAGTTGTTGCGGCTACTTGTAGCCACATGTATGCGCTTTGGCGACTTGCGCTCCCGAGCCGCCCCCCTGTGCCCGATCGGGCCAACGCGCCCCGCGCGCACGCCCGTTGAGATCCGCGACGGGCGATTCACCTCCCGGCCACCTTCCCGATGCCCGGTGGTGGCGTCGGCTGAGGAAGCTTCACATCGTGAGACGGGTATGGGGGATTCTGCTGGGAGTGCTGCTGCTGGCCGGCGTCGGCGCCGCGGTTGTCGTCGGCCGTGACACCGGCGGCGAAGGGGACGGCGGGGGCGGCGGCCAGGCCACGGTGAGCGGCGTGATCGGCTCGGAGAAGGCGGAGTTCTTCGCCGACCCCGAGGTGGTGGCCGCCCTCGCCGACGAAGGGCTGACCGTGCGGGCCCAGCCCGTCGGCTCGTGGGCCATGGACGACGTGGACCTCGAGGGCTACGACTTCGCGTTCCCCTCGAGCCAGGGCCCGGCCGACGCGCTGCGCGCCGACCACGGCGACGTGGGCGCCCCGCTGCGCCCCTTCTACTCGCCGCTCGTGGTGCTCGCCCACCGCCAGGCCGCCGAGGTGCTGGCCGCCGGCGGTCTTGCCACGATCGAGGGCGACAACGTCGGGCGCCTGTCGATGGCCGACTACCTGGCCGCCGTCGAGGAGGGCCGCACCTGGCAGGAGCTCGAAGGCGCCGAGGCCCGGGACGGCCTCAGCGGCGCGGTCTATGTGTCGAGCACCGACCCGCTCACCTCCAACTCGGGCGCGCTCTACCTGGCCGCCGCCTCCTTCGTCGCCAACGACGGGCAGGTCGTCGCCGACGACGCCGCCATCGAGCGCACCGCGCCCCTGCTGCGCGCCCTCGTGCAGGTCCAGGGCACCCAGCAGTCGAGTTCGGACGGCCCGTTCCGCGACTTCGTCAGCGGCATCGGCAACCCCCTCGTCCTCGCCTACGAGTCCCAGGTCGCCTCGCTGCTGATCGGCGGCGCGGGCGCGGGCGACATGGTGGTGCTCTACCCGGACACCACGGCGACGAGCGACCACACCCTGGTGCCGCTCACCGAGGGCGGGCGGCGCCTCGGCGAGGTGCTGACGAACGACCCCGAGCTGCGCCGCCTCGCCGTGCGGCACGGCTTCAGGCCACAGGGCGCCACCGCCGAGTTCACCGAGGCCGCCGCCGCGCACTCCGGCTACCTCAGGGACGGGCTCGACGGGGTGCGGCAGGCGCCCGTGCCCACCGCCGACGTCCTGCGCGCCATGGCCGAGCGCGCCAAGGGCTGACCGCCGACCACCGCGCGGGACTTCATCGAGCGCGGGACTTCACCGAGGGGGAGCCATGACCGACACCGAGAACCCACTGGTCCTCACGCCACCCGAGCCCGTCGCCCCGGTCCGCGCCGAGCAGGCGTCCGGGCTGGTGCCGCTGGACGCCGACACCCGCGACGAGCTGAGCCGCCGCGCCGCGAGCTATGTGGACTCGCTGTCCGAACTCGACGCGCGCTCACCGGAGTTCTCCTCCCGCGTCGGCGAGGTCACCTCGCTCGGCTCGGCCGAGATGCGCGCCGCGGCCCAGCAGTCCAACCGCATGCTCGACCGCAGCGTCCGCTCGCTGTCCCGCGGCGCGGGCGGCGACGCGGCCGACGCCCAGGCCCGCGTCTCCTCGTCGCTGCTCGACCTGCGCCGCACCGTGGAGGACTTGGACCCGCGCGAGTCGTCGTCGGGCGGCGTGCGCAGGCTGCTGTCCCGGCTGCCCGGCGGGAACAAGTTCCGCGACCACCTGGCGCGTTACGCCTCGGCCCAGGGCACGCTCCAGAAGATCGTGGCCACCCTGCGGGCGGGCCAGGACGAGCTGCGCCGCGACAGCGCCACCATGCACACCGAGCGCGCCAGGCTGTGGGACACCATGGGCAAGCTCCAGGAGTACGCCGTCCTCACCGAGGCGCTGGACAACGAGCTGCAACGCCGCGTCGAGCACCTGGAGGCCACCGACCCCGACCAGGCGACCGCGCTGCGCGCCGACATCCTCTTCCCGGTCCGCCAGAAGCACCAGGACCTGCTGACCCAGCTCGCGGTCTGCGCCCAGGGCTACCTCGCCATGGACGTCGTGCGCCGCAACAACGAGGAGCTGATCAAGGGCGTCGACCGCGCCGCCACCACCACCGTCACCGCGCTGCGCATCGGCATCATGCTCTCCGCCGCCCTGGAGAACCAGCGCAAGGTCGGCGAGCAGGTCACCGCCCTGCGCACCACCACCGAGGAACTGGTCCGCGGCAACGCCGAGATGCTGGCCACCCAGAGCGGCGAGATCCAGAAGATGGCCGCGGACCCGGCCGTGGGCGCCGAGACGCTGCGCGCCGCGTTCCAGCAGATCTACCGCACCCTCGACACCATCGACACCTACAAGGCGCAGGCCACCGAGGCCATGGCGGCCACCGCCCGCGCCCTGTCCGACGAGCTGGGCAACGCCGCGGGCCACCTGGAGCGCTCCCGCGCCGCCGACCAGCGCGAAGGGGACCTCGCATGAGAGCGCGCACCCGCGTCACCACCCGCGTCACCACCCGCGTCACCGCCCGGATCGCCGCCCTGCTCGGCGCCCTCGCGCTGGCCGCGACGGCCTGCACCGGAGGCTCCGACGGCGAGGAGAACGGCGAAGGCGGCGACGGCGTCGCCGCCGCGGAAACGGTCAGGATCCTGGCGGGCAGCGAGCTCGCCGACATGGAGTTCCTGCTGGAGAGGGCCGCCGACGAGACCGGCGTCCGCGCCGAGATCACCCGCGTCGGCACCCTCGACGCCACCCGCATGGTCGTCTCGGGCCAGGCCGACGGCGCCTATGACGCCGTGTGGCTCGCCACCAACGACTATCTGCGGCTGCACCCCGAGGCCGAGCGGCGCATCCTCACCGAGACCTCCATCATGACCTCGCCCGTCGCCCTCGGCCTGCGCCCAGGGGCCCTCGACCGGCTGGGCTGGCAGCCCGACGAGATCACCTGGTCCCAGGTCCATCAGGCCGCCGCCGCGGGCGACCTGACGTTCGGCATGACCGACCCGACGCGCTCCAACTCCGGCTACAGCGCGCTGATCTCGGTGACCTCCGCGCTCTCCGGCGCCCAGTCCGCGCTCACCGCGGACGACGTCGCGGGCAGCGCCGCGCGGCTGCGGGAGCTCTTCGCGGGGCAACGCCTCACCTCGGGCTCGTCGGGCTGGCTCGCCGAGGCGTTCCAGGAGCGCGACGACGTGGACGCGTTGATCAACTACGAGTCCGTGCTGCTCAGCCTCGACCGCGCGGGCACCGCCGACGTCGAGGTCGTCCGCCCGCTCGACGGCGTCGTCACCGCCCGCTACCCGCTCACCACCCTCTCCTCCGCCTCGCCCGAGGCCGCCGAGGCGCTGCGCCTCCTCGGCGCGTACCTGCGCGGCGCCGACGCCCAGCACGCCCTCACCCAGGAGACGCTGCGCCGCCCGGTCTCCGGCGAGGTCGCGCCCGCGGACGCCATCCCCCAGGGGCAGCGCCGCGAGCTGCCCTACCCCGGCTCGCTCGACGTCGCCGACGGCCTGCTCGACGCCTACGACGGCGAGCTGCGTCGCCCCTCCCGCACGCTCTACGTCCTGGACACCTCGGGCTCGATGGCCGGGGACCGGCTGGCCGCGCTCCAGGACGCGCTGCGCCGCCTCACCGGCGCTGACAACCCCGCGGGGCAGCGGTTCAGGGACCGCGAGGAGGTGACGCTGATGCCGTTCAACGACGCGGTCGTCTCCACCGAGACATGGACCGTCGAGGCGGAGGGCCGCGATGACGCCCTGGCGGGGATCCGCTCGGGCGTGGACGCCCTCACCGCCGAGGGCGACACCGCCATCTACGCCAGCCTGATGGACGCCTACGAGCTGCTGTCCGCCGAGGGCTCGCGGGACGCGTTCACCTCCATCGTGCTGATGACGGACGGCGAGAACCGCGACGACGTCCTCGCCGCCGACTTCCAGACCTTCCACGCGGCGCTGGCCGAGGACCAGCGGCATGTGCCGGTGTTCACCATCCTGTTCGGCGACTCCGACCGGGCCGAGCTCCAGGGGATCGCCGACCTGACAGGGGGCGAGCTGTTCGACGCGGTCAACGGCTCGCTCGACGACGCCTTCCAGGAGATCCGTGGCTACCAGTAGCGGGGGAACGGCCCGGGCGCTGGCCTACCTGGAGTCGCGCAAGAACCTCACGGGCTGCGCGTGCGGCCTAGTCGGCCTGGCGACGGTGTTCACCGGGCTCGCAGGGGCGTACTGGCCCCTCGTGGTCGCGGGCCTCTACGGCGCGGGCGCGCTGATCGCACCGCCCGAGAGGACCGCGCCGCCGCCGTTCGCGGGCCCCGCGGGCCCGGGCGCCGAACTGGACGCGATCCGCGGGGACTTCGCCGCCCTGCGCGGCTACATCGCCGACATCGACGTGCCAGGCGCGGCCACCGCGCCCGCCGCCGAGCTCGACGGGCTGCTCGCCGCCCTCCTCGAACCCGGCTGGGTCGCGGACGAGATCGCCGCCGACCCCGAGGCCGTCCACATCCTCGGCCGCGCCGTGCGCACCGACATCCCCGAGGCGTTCGACGCCTACCAGCGCACCCGCTGGTGGGCCAGGCTCCAGCCGGGGGCCGACCCGCCCGAACGCCACCTCAGGCGGCAACTCGAGCTGCTGAACGGCGAGCTGGCCGTGGTCGCCGCCGCGGTGCACGAGTCGCAGGAACGCCGCCAGCGGACCCACACCACCTATCTGGAGTCCAGGACCCCGGGGGAGCCCGCGACCGGCCGTCCCGAGCCGCCCGAACCCCTCACCGGGGGCCCCGCGCCCGGCTGATCCCGGCACCTGGGTGACGGCGTGTCAGTTCCCCGATCGCGCGATCACGGCGTCTTACGCTGAGCCGGCGCGTCCCGCGACCGGGGCGTTCGGCCACCCCCTCGGAGGCGACATGCGGTCCCCCTTCCCCTCGCCGCGAGTCCTGACCGGCGTGCCGCTCGCCGGAAGCTACCCCGCCGCGGTGGCCCTCGTCCTGCTGGCGCTCTGCCCCTTCCTCGTCCTGACGACGGCCACATCCCTGATGGCGCCCACGCTGATGCGGGACCTCGCGGCCACCCCGTTCGAGCTCCAGGTGGCCGTCGGCCTCGCCAACGCCGGGTACGCGTTCGGCGCGGTCGCCGCGGCCGACCTCACCCAGCGCTGGCCGAGGCGGCGCGTCTACTTCGTGTGCGAGGTCGGCTTCGTCGCGGCCACCGTGGTGGCGCTGAGCGCCCAGGGCATCGGCCAGTTCGCCACGGGCCTGATCCTCCAGGGCCTGTGCACCGGCATGCTGCTGGTCGCCGCGCTGCCGCCGCTGATCACCCGCAGGAACATCCACGAGCTGCCCACCACGGCCATGGTCGTCAGCATCGGCCTCTTCGGCATGGTGACGCTCGGGCCGCTCGTGGGCGGGCTCATCGGCGACGCGGGCGACTGGCGGCTGCTGTTCGTCGCGCTCACCGTCCTCGCCGCCGTCGGCCTGCTCATCGGCTTCCTGACCTTCGAGGGCAACGACCCGCTCGCGCCAGGGGCGCGGTTCGACTGGTTCGCGATCCCCCCGGCCCTCGCCGTGACGGCGCTGCCGTTCTTCGGCGTCTCCTGGCTGACCCGCGGCACATTCGGCAGCCTGGCCTTCCTGCTGCCGGTCATCGTGGGCGTGCTCATCGGCGTCATCCTGATCGTCGGCCAGTACCGCGCCACGAACCCCCTGATGCCGGTCAGGCCCATCAGCAACACCCTCCCGGTCACCGGCATCCTCGCCGCGATGGTCACGGGGGCGGCGTTCACCACGCTCACCGAGCTGACCGCGTCGTATCTGCTCGCCGTCCCGCGCTACAGCCCCGTCAAGGTCGGCTCCCTGCTCACCGCGCAACTCCTCGGGATCCTCGTGGCGTCCTACTGCTTCCGCCGCCTGGTGCTCACCCGCTGGACGCCTCTCTTCGCGCTCACCGGGCTGCTCAGCGTCGGCGTCGCCGCCCTGATCCTGCTGACGCTCACCCCGGGCAACGCGTCGGCCATCGTGCCGGTGGCCGCGGTCTTCCTCGGCTTCGGCGCGGGCGCGGGCGTGACCCCGGCGCTCTTCCTCGCGGGCTTCTCGGTGCCCGCGGTCGCGATCGGCTCGATCTTCGCGCTCGTCGAACTCCTGCGCTCCGAGGCGGCGTTCCTCGTGGGGCCGGTCCTGCTGCACCTCGCGGAGGACGAGGGCATCGCCGACGGGTTCAAGGTCACCGTGGCCATCGTCATGTACGTCGTCGCGGGGGGCGCGGTGCTTCTCGTCGCCCTCTATGTCACCGGCGGCGCGCGCCCGCACGCCCCGAAGGTGCAGGAGTGGTTCGGCGGCCGCACCGCCGCCTACCATTCCCCGCCGCTGTTCTCCCGCCTCAAGGGCTGACGCGGCACCAGGCTCCGGCCGCCGAACGGCGCGCGGGCGGCCCGGTCCCCGGCGCGGGTCAGGGGGCCGTGGCGGCGGGCAGGACGCAGGAGACCCGCGCGAACCCCAGGTCGCCAACGCCGGGGGAGAGCGCGCCCGTGGCGGGGTCGCGGTCGAGGACGGCGACGGATCCGGTGGTCTGGTTGGCGACATAGAGGCGGATCTCGGCCGCGTCCATGACCATGTGGCGCGGCCCCGCGCCCCCGCACGGGTGGGTGGCGATCAGCCGGGGGGCGGCCTCGTCGCCGCCCTCGACGGAGAAGACCGCGACGCTGTCGTGGCCGCGGTTGGAGGCGTAGACGAACCTGCCGTCGGAGGAGACCAGGATCGCGGCGGGGAAGTTGCCCTCGGACGAGGCGTTCTCGGGCAGCGTCGGAACGGCCGCGCCGGGGGTGAGCGTGCCCGCGTCCGCGTCATAGGCGCACGCGGTCAGCGTCGAGTCGAGCTCGCCCAGGACATAGACGGTGCGGCCCCCGGGGTGGACAACAAGGTGACGGGGTCCTGACCCCGGCGCCAGCCTCACCTCGGCCTCGGGCGTGAGGCGCCCCGCGGCGGCGTCGAACGCGTAGAGGTGCACCGAGTCCGTGCCCAGGTCCACGGCGAGCAGCCGCTCCCCGCCCCCCACCGGGACCACCTGGTGGGCGTGCGGGCCCTCCTGCCGGTCGGGGTCGGGCCCCGAGCCCGCGTGCTCGACGACCTGGAGTACAGCGCCCAGGGCGCCGTCGTCGCCGAGCGCCACCACGCCCACGGTGCCGGAGCCGTAGTTGGCCGTGAACAGGTGGCCACCCGCCGGGTGCACAGCCAGGTGACATGGGTGCGCGCCGCCGCTCGGCGCGCTGCCGAGCGCCGCGCCGACCGTGCCGTCGTCGGCCACGGCGAACGCGGTGACGCGGCCGTCGTCCGTCTCGTTGGCCGCGTACAGCACCGCGGCCCCCGATGACAGCGCGAGGAACGAGGGGTCGGCCGTGGGCACCACCCCCTCCAGCGCCAGGGCCCCGCTGGCCTCGTCGGCGCTCGCGACCCCGATGCCATGGGCCGGGTCGCCCCCGCTGTAGGCGCCGAGGTAGAAGCGGAACGGGTCCACCCGAGCCGGGCTCGCCGCGGCGCCCCCGGCGAGGGGCAGGCCGCCCGCGGTCGCGCCGCTCACGCTGAGCGTCGTGCGGCGTGAGACCTGTGGGGTCATGGGGAGTTCTCCTCGTCGAACGGTGGGGGGAGCGGGGCCCGTGGTCCTGCCGGTACAGGATCACCGCCCCGCGCCCCCCGGGGGAAGAGGCACGGCCGAGTTCCGGACCACGGCCACGAGCTCCCCACATCCCATGTCTCGATCGGCCCTGACGGCCGCCCCACGACAACTGAGGCCCTGATCAGGGGCGTTGATCCGCCCCTGGACGGGGAGTCGTCCAGAGGACTATAAATTGGTCCTATGTATGCGCGAGAGAGGACCCTCACGTGAGCGACCAGGAATTCGCCGGGCTCGCCGCCGTCGTCACCGGCGGCGCCTCGGGCATCGGCCTGGCGGCCGCCACCCTCCTCGCCCGGCGAGGGGCCCGCGTGGCCTGCCTCGACCTGGTGCCCGAGGTCCCCGAGCCCCTGATCGGCGTCCGCGCCGACGTCGCCGATGACGACGCCGTGCGCGCCGCGGTCGCCGAGGCCGCCGCCGCGCTCGGCGGCCTCGACATCCTGGTCAACAACGCGGGCATCGGCGCCCAGGGCACCATCGAGGACAACCCCGACGACGAGTGGCGCCGCCTGTGGGAGGTCAACGTCCTCGGCATGGTCCGCACCACCCGCGCCGCCCTGCCGCATCTGCGGGCCTCCGCGCACGCGGCCATCGTCAACACGTGCTCGATCGCCGCCACCGCGGGGCTGCCCAACAGGGCGCTCTACTCGGCCACCAAGGGTGCGGTCCTCTCCCTGACGCGCGCGACCGCCGCCGACCTCATCCACGACGGCATCCGTGTCACCTGCGTCAACCCCGGCACCGCGGACACCCCGTGGGTGGCCAGGCTGCTCGACACGGCCGACGACCCCGCCGCCGAGCGCGCCGCCCTGGAGGCCCGCCAGCCGACGGGCCGCCTGGTCAGCGCCGACGAGGTCGCAGGAGCCATCGCCTATCTGGCGAGCCCGCGCTCGGCCGCGACCACAGGCACCGACCTGGCCGTGGACGGCGGCATGCAGGGGCTGCGCCTCCGCCCCCGCGCCTGACAGCGCGGGGACGAAAGGCCCCGAGCCGGTCAGTCCGCCGGGAACAGCAGCGAGTCCACGTCGAACGAGCTGTTTCGGGCCGCCCTGAACACCGCGTACAGCCGGTGCGTCCCGGGAGATCCGCCACGGGCACCGGCTGTGTCGACTCGTAGGCGTCCCAGTCACCCGTGTTGTGCACCGGGGGTGCTGGCCACCAGCTCGCCGTCGGGGGCGCCCCCGCACCCCCGTCGGTGCAGCGGGCGATGACGACGGAGGAGAGGTCGGCGCCCTCGGGGTGGCCGCCGAGGTCGCCGGTGTCCACCGTGCCCTCGCAGCCCGGGAGGTCGGACGTGGCGTGCTCGTGGTCGTCATGGCCGAGTGCCGGGTTGACAAGGCCCCGTGAGCAGTCGATCTCGCCGCCCTCCGGGTCGGTGACCGTCACCCGGTAGGGGATCTGGTCACCGAACTCGATGAGCTGCCCGTCCACGGGGAAGTCGATCTCCACGGTCGGGGCCGAGCCGCCCTTGCCCATCTCGGGGAACTCTTCCGAGACGCCGTAGCCGCACCGGACCTGCGGCGGCTCGACGGGCGGCAGCTCGGTCAGCTCCGTGTTGTTGGGCGAGGGGTTGGCCGGGGCGGCGCAGTCGAAACTTCTCGCCGACCTCGCCGACCTCGCCGGTGTCCGGGGCGTAGGGCGCTACGGCTGGTTGTTCCCGTGGCAGAACGGCCAGCCGTAGTTGCCGGGCTCCTTGATGACGTTGTACTCCACCAGGCCATCGGGCCCCCGCTCGGTCGTCGGGCCGCCCCGGTCGGGGCCGGAGTCGCTGTGCGCTCGGTGCCGGGCGCGAAGAGGTTGCCCTCGGGAAGGGTGTAGCCGCCCTCGTCGGTGGGCGTGATCCGCAGCGGCTTGCCGCGCAGGTCGCTGGTGTTCCCTGCGGTCAAGGCGTCATGCGCGGGTAATAACGCAGGAAAGTTTCCCACTTCCGTCCACCGTCAAGCATCTTTCGCCTCTGAGAGGCCAAAGCGTTTCCCTGGAGGTGTCATGTCCTCACCACTGACGCCACATGGCCCCACGGCCCCCGCCCTCGCCCCGGCCCCCACGGCCGCGTCGCTCGGCTCCCCGGGCCACATCCTCGCCCTCGTCACCGGCGGCGCCGCCGAGACCCGCGCCGATGTCGCCCGGCTCACCGGGCTGGCGCGCTCCACCGTCTCCCAGCGTGTCGAGGCCCTGGTCGCCCATGGCTTCCTCGACGAGCGCGCGGAGAGCGAGTCGGCCGGAGGGCGGCTACCGAGGCGGCTCTCGCTGCGCACCCGCGACCACCTCGTCGCGGGCATCGGCCTCGGTGCCACCCACTGCCGCGTCTCCCTGCTGGACATCGGCGGCGAGGAACTGGCCACCAGAGAGGACCCGTTGCTCATCACCGAGGGGCCCGACGCGGTGCTCGACCACGCCGCCCGCACCCTCGCCCGGCTGCTGGAGGAGGCGGGCCGCCCCGCCTCGTCGCTGCGCGCGATCGGCGTGGGCGCCCCTGGCCCGGTCGAGGCCCGCACCGGGCGCCTGGTGGACCCGCCGATCATGCCGGGCTGGCACCAGTACCCCATCCCGCGCTTCTTCGCCGACCGCTTCGGCGTCAACGCCCTGGTGGACAACGACGTCAACATGATGGCCATGGCCGAACAACGCCTGGTCTTCCCGCACATCGGCCACCTGCTCTTCGTCAAGGTCGGCACCGGCATAGGCTGCGGCCTCATCGCCGACGGCCGCCTCCACAGGGGCGCGCAGGGCTCGGCGGGCGACATCGGGCACATCAGGGTGGGCGTGGACACCACGCCCTGCCGCTGCGGCAACATCGGCTGCCTCGAAGCGGTCGCCGGGGGCGCGGCCCTGGCCCGCAGGCTCACGGGCTCGGGAACGCCTGCCACCTCGGGCGGCGACGTCGCCGCCCTGGTCCGCTCGGGGAACCACGAGGCCGTCCGCATGGTGCGCGAGGCGGGCCGCCGCGTGGGCGACGTGCTGTCGGGGCTCATCAACTTCTTCAACCCCGAGGCCGTGGTCCTCGGCGGCGCCCTCTCCTCGGTCCGCGACCAGCTGATCGCCGGGGTCAGGGAGGCCGTCTACCTGCGCTCCCACCCGTTGGCCACCCAGCACCTGCTGATCGAGCCCAGCCGCACCCGGGGCAGCGCCGCCGCCCTCGGCGCGGCGCTGCTCGCCACCGACCATGTGCTCTCCCCGGCCCGCGTCGACATGGTCGTCGGCCGCGCCACGTGACCGGCTGCGCCATGCGACTGGCCGCGCCGCCCCAGTGGCCGCGTCAACCGGGCACGGCGGGGCGGCGGTTCACGCCTCCCCCGATCGGCTGAAACGCCCTCCCCGCGTGCCCCGCGCGCACCGTTCCCGCCCCGGCCCAAGGGACATCCGGTGGTCACACACCGTCATGTCGATGCCACAGTGCGGTGCGAGGATGGCGCGCGTCCGGCTTTCGACTCCCCGCTCAGGAGCGCCCGTTGAGGTCACCCGCACGCCTGCTCGCCACCGCCGCCGTCGCGGCGGCGACCGCGCTGGCCGTCACCGCCACCCCCACCGCGAGCGCCGCCCCCACCCCCTCCGCGAGGACGGCCGAAGCCAACGGCGCTGTCGACACCGCCCTTGAGTGGTTCGAGGTCACCAACGACACGATCGTCGCCTCCGGTGCCCCCACTCAGGTCACCAACAGCCGTACCTGGGCGATCGGTTGGGTCGCCGCCCACCGCGCGGTCGACTCCGCGCCGCGCGGCCGCGACCGCGCCGCCTTCCAGAACGCCGCGCTCGCCGGGGCCGTTCACCACACGCTCAGCGCCCTCGCGCCCGACCGCGCCACCGAGCTGGACGCGGCGCTTGCCCTCACCCTCGACCGCACGCCCGACGGCCGCGGCGAGGACGCCGGGCTCGCCGCGGGCCGCGCCGAGGCCGAGGCGCTGCTGGCCGAGCGGGAGGGCGACGGCCTCGACCCCGCGTCCGTGAACGTCGCGTTTCCCGTCCCCGAGCCCGCGCCCGGCATGTGGCAGCCCACCCCGCCAGGCCACGCCAGCCCGACCCAGGCCGGGACGCGCTTCGCCCGCCCGTTCCTCCTGCCGAGCGGCGACGCGTACCGGCTGCCCGCGCCGCCCGCGCTCGGCTCGCCCGCGTACGAGGCGGACCTCGCCGAGGTGCGGGACCTCGGAGCCGCCGACTCCACGGTCCGCACGGACCTCCAGACCGAGACCGCCGCCTTCTGGTACGGCTCGTCGGCCACCCTCTACACCACCCCGCTGCGCACGGCACTCGAACGCCTCGACGCGCCGCTCGCCGAGCGGACCGCCCTGGTCGCGCTCTTCCATGTCGCCCTCGTCGACACGCAGATCGCCACGTCCGACAGCAAGTACGCCCATCTGCGCTGGCGTCCCGTCACCGCGCTGCGCGCGGGCGGCGACACCGAGTGGACACCGCTGCACACCACCCCGGCCCATCCCGACTACCCCAGCGGGCACGGCACTTACGCGGGAGCGGCCGAGGGCGTGCTGACGGCACTGACCGGGCCGACGACCGCGCCGTTCGAGCTGACGAGCCCGACCGCGCCCGGTGTCACCCGCACCTACACCCGCTGGTCCACACTGAGCGACGAGAACGTCGACGCCCGCGTGTGGTCCGGCATCCACACCAGGACCGCGGACGAGGCCGGGGTCGAGCTCGGGCTCACCGTGGCCGAGCACACCCTGCGCCACGCGAACGCGCTGCTCTCCTGACCGTCCCGCCAGAGGTGAGCGCACCGATCCCGGAGCGGACAGCACACCCCCGCCCCGTGCTGGCACGTGGTGAACCACCAGCACGGGGCGGGGTGTCATGACCGACGACGGCTCAACGGGCGGCCACCTCCGGTCCCTTCCTGACGACCGCGCGGCCGGGCGCACCGGGTGTCCGCTGACGATCCCGGACACGCTGTAGGTCCTGTTGCGAACGTAGCGCCGTCGCCCGGAGGGCGTGCTACCGCGTGGTGCGCTGGTGGCGTGTTGCCGCGTAGCGTCTGGGGCGGGGTGGGAGGAAGCCGGGGAGCTGGGAGATGTGGCGGCTGGCCCATAGGACGGTGAAGCGGCCCATGTGGAAGGACTCGCCTCCGTGGAAGTGCAGGAGTTTGCCGCCGCTGGCGAGTGCGTTCATGTCGGTGACGGTGTAGGGCCGTCCGCCGACGACCAGTTGGTCGCCGAGCCTGACGGTGGCGGCGGTGATTTCGATCGCGACCATTCCGGTGGGGTTCATCGTGCGATCACCGCCAGGGTGATGGCGATGACGAGGGCGCAGCCGATGGCGGTCTGGGCGATGATCTCCGCCTGGGTGGGCGGGGGTGGGCGGAGGGCTGTTTCCCAGAAGGAGCGGGGCCGTAAGCCGGGTGGGTCGGCGCGCCAGATGGTGAGGGTGGTGCGGTGGGGCATGACGAACAGGTGGCCGGAGGTGAGCCCGAGTTTGATCCCGCCGTGGACGGGGGTGCGGGTGATGACCTTGAAGTGGCGTTCGCCGATGGTGAGTACGTCCCCGGTGAGGATGGATGCCGGGGTGACCTCGACGCGTCGCACATCCGTCGCGGGCATCGCCGCATGTCGCTTCCGCGGGCGCTCGTCGTGCCGGTGGGACGGGGGCGAGAAGAGGAATGGCCAGAGGACGGCGGGCTCCCAAACGTGGTGGAGGGGTCAGGGGTGGTGGTGTGGCTGCTCGGCCGGGCGCGGCGGGGCGGTCGCGTTCGATTGCGCCGTTCGACCGTGGCTGCCGAACGGTGCTGCTTTCCTGCCGGGCGGCCTTCCGCAGGTGTGCGACGGTGGCGCGGGCGGCGTCGTGGGCGGCGTGCCGCTGGTCGGCGTCGAGCGTGCGGTCCTTCGTGCGGGCCACGGCGGCCAGCAGCCGCGTGACCGGCGCGGCGAGTGCGGGGGACTCGCCCAACGGCGCGAGCGTGGCGACCAGTTCACCCGGAACGATCTCCGGGTACGTCAGCCGTGACCCGTCGTGGCGCAGCGGGTGGAAGGCGAGCGGGATCAGCCGCTCGCGCGCCAGGCAGCTCGCGCACGCGCGGTGCGTCCACCCGCCACCCGACCCGGCATGGTGCACCGCCACCACGACCAGCGGCGGCATCGTCGTCCCGCACGACGCACAGCGCTCCGTCACGACGCATCGCCCGAACGCAGGCGCACCCGGTCGCGGCAGCCCAGACACAGATCAAGCGGCACCGCGGGCGGGCATTCCCGCCCGACGATGAGCGTCGGCGGGTCGTCGCTCAACGGTGGCGGCGCGGGCGGCAGATGTCCCGTCGGGGGCGTGAGGGGGGTTCTCGTCATGGTCGGCTCCATGAGGTGGGGTGACCCGCATATCCTCACGCCGTGACCAGGCCCCAACTATCAGTCATCACTGGTAGTCGGGGCCATTGCCTCACGCGGCGTCACATGCCGAGCCACGCCCCGAACGACACGAACTCGTGCGGCAGCTGCCGCTTCGCCGCGTCCAGCCCGGCGTAGGTCTCCCGCACCATCGGGTGGTACTTGGTCTGCTGTGGCCCGGCCCGGCGCGCGGCTTGGAGGCTGCGGAACGCATCGTCGATCCGTCCTGTCCACAGCTGCGCCCGCGCCACCTCCGCGTGGTGGTGCGCCGTGCGCGACCGCGGCCAGTCCTCCGGGAACGTGATGCCGTCCGCAGCGAGCACCGCACGGTCGTAGTCGTCGCGCTCGGAGAGCGCCGCGACCCGGTGGATGGCTACGTTCGTCGGTCCGAACGCCAGCCAGTGCACGCGCTCTGCCGCGCCGGTGGCGTCCGCGATCTGCTGCGCCTCCGCGATGTGCGCGTCGGCCGCCGCGGCGTCCTGTGCGCGCGCAGTCAACACGGCAGCCCCCAGGTGCAGCTGGCCGGTGACGACATCCCGCTCCCGGCCGCGGTCGGCTTGCTCCAGCGCCGCCAACCCGGCATCGAGGAGGCGCCCCCCGGTGCGGTACTCGGCGCCGCGCATGTACACCAGAGCCCGCATGTACTGCCGGATCGCGGACACCGCTGGCGCTGAGCCGCGCTGCGCCGCCCACTCCATCCGGTCCAGCGCGACTGTGCACAGATCGAGATAACCCAGCTTCGAGGAGACGTCGTAGGCGGTGCGGTACGTGCTCGCGAGCACCCGCCACGCCTCCGACGACGGCGCTGCCCACGCTGCGGTCGTTGCCTCCTCGATGAGGCCCGGAAGCGCGGCGGCGGCGCCGCGCAGGTCCGTCGCGCGGACCAGGGCACACAGCGAGTCGGCCGCGTTGGCGAGTTGCTCCACCGGGCGCGGGGTGACGAGCGGATCCGCGCCAAGGTCGTACAGGTCGAGGGCGTCGCGGATCGGCTGGATCAACCCGTCCAGCTGATCCCGGCGCAGGTCTTCGAGGTACGGCTGGCCGGTGAGCTCGGTCACGGGCACCGACAGGGCGCGGGCGAGCGCGCCCAGCACGGCTGGGCTCGCGGCCATGAGCCCCTGCTCGATCTTCGTGATCGTGGAGTACGACACTGGCGCGATATCGGCCAGTTCTCGCTGGGTGAGCCCCCGGGTCTTCCTGGCGCGCTTGACACGCGCGCCGGTGTGGTCGTCAGTCTGATGTGGCATGCTGAACTCCGTCCTCGGGTGACACCTGGACGGTACCCTCGGCGGAAGTCGGGGAACAGCGAGCGGCCTCGCCATCACCACTCAGTGACGGAGGGGCCGTTGCGCTGTGGTCCACCGACTCAGGGCGCCTGCGTGCACCCTCCGGTTGTCCAGACAGCACAAGGGCCACCCCGCCTGCGCGGGGGCAGGCATCCTGCCGGGCGACGTCGCTGCGCAGGATGGGGCCACCCCCTGAGCCATGGACGACCGCGCGGCCGAGCGCACCGGCTGTCCGCTGACGATCCCGGACGCCCCGCCGCACGGCGAAGCCATGCGGCAGGCCCGCGGCCACCCGGCGGGAGCCTCAATCCAGGCCGCGGCCACGCGGGTTGCTGACGTCCAGCATCTCCCCGCGCCCCTCGCGGTGCGGCAGCAGCTCGACCTGGATCCGGTGGGTGGCGTCCCGCGCGGCCCCGCCGCCCACGTCCGCGGTCAGCACCCCGATGCGCAGCCCGGCCTTCGCGTCGCCCGCGCGGTGCACCTGCACGGCGAATTCCAGACTCACCCGCTCCACCCCGAACCGCACGGCCTGGCCCTCGCCTTCCCGCCACGCCTGCGCCAACTCCCGCCGCACCTGCCCGATCACCTCGGACAACCCGACGAAACCCTCGCCCGCTACGTTCACTTCAGCCCCCCGGGACCCTCTCGCGGGGCCGTTGTCATCCGGCCATTCGACCGTGTCGGCCCCGCCCGTGGCTACGGGAGTCTACGCGGTGTGACATCCCACGAGTATGCTGTGACGGCATGGGGGGCGAGTCGACGGAGCGTTGGCTGGTCCGCATCCGTGAGTCCGGGGAGCCCGGGGAGCCCCTGAGACCGGTGCTCGGGGCGGGTCTGCTGCTCGATTCACACCACGTGCTGACGTGTGCCCACCTGCTGGGCGGCCCCGAGGTGCGGGTGCGGGTCGAGGCTGCGCGCGGATACGGCCGGATCGTGTCGAGCCACGCGACGGTCACCGACGACGGCTGGATCCCGCGCCTGGACGGCGACGCGTACTGGGGCCGCATCGGCGACCTCGCGCTGTTACGCCTCGAACGGCCGCTGCCCGCCGCGTGGGCCACCGTGCTGCACCGGCTGGCCCCCACGAGGCACCGCGGGGTCAGGCTGCTCGGCTTCCCCGACCACGTGGACAGCGGCTTCGAGTTGGAGGGCCACCTCGGCGGCCCGCCGGGCGGCGACGGCCGCGTCCAGGTCCACCCCGACCGGCACGGCGCCGTCGTCGTCCCGGGGTTCAGCGGGGGAGCGGTCGTCGACCGCGAGACCGGCCGCGTCATCGGCATCGTCGCGAGCCGCGTCAAGGGCGAGGACCTTGGCGCCTCGTTCATGATCCCGGTCGACACGATGCTCCAGCACCTCCCCCAGCTCGACCCCTATGTCCGCGGCGACTCCGCCGTCGACCGCGGCCTGCTCTCCGAGGACGCCCGCCGCTCCGAGGACGAGGACGTCGGACTCGCCCAGGTCCTCGCCCGGTGGCTCGGCGACGTCGGCTCCGCCCCCGTCGAGGCGGTCAGGGTCGCCCCGTACGACCACACCCGCACCCAGCCCCTGCTGCGCGCCATCTCCGTCGCCACCCGCAGCATGCCCGCCAGGGACCGGGCCGAGCGGCTGACCGACCTCCCGCCCGGCACCATCCCGCCCGTCGGCTCCCTTGACCTGGCCGTCGACGCCACCGACAAGACCAGGGCCGCCGTCGCCGAGCGCATAGCCGACCGCGTCGGCGTCACGTTCGCGCCGGGTGAGACGCCGGAGGACGGGCTGCGCGGGCGGCCGCTGCCGCTCACCATCGCCGTGCACGGCGTCGACCGCGCGGCCGACCCCGCCGACCTCGTCGCGCTGCTCGGGGTGCTCGCCGAGCGGGGCAGCCGCATGCTCCTCGTCTTCCACGGCGACGAGCCAGCCGCCCGCGACGCGATCGTGGCCCGCCTCGACTTCCACTTCAGGTTTGGCGCGGTGGAGCGGGAGTTGACCGTGTGCGCCGACCTCGCGCGGCGGGGCCTTCCCGAGCGGCTGCGCCGGGTAAAGGACAACGAGGAGCCCGCCGCCAGGTCCGTGCGGGAGGCGGCGGGCACCTTTGCCGTCGTCGTGCGCGCGGAGCGGGCCGTCGCCGCGCTGCGCGCGGGCGGCCATCAGGCGCGTTCGGCCTGGACGGCCGACAGCTCGGCGGCGCTCCTCGCCGACCTCGCCAGGGCGAAGACCCTGCTCGACCGGGCGGTCGACGACCTGGATGACCTCATCGCCGAACGCGACGACCTGCGCGGGCTGCTCCAGGCCGCGCACGCCGGGGTGCGCGGGGCGCCGGGAGGGCCCGACAGCCGCGACCCGAGCCAGTGGGCCCTCGACCTGTCCGATCGCTACATCGAGGCCCGCGATCTGCTGTGGCGCGGGCCGTGCGACGTTCCCGAGGCGCGGGCCGCGGTCGGGCGCTACCTGGGGGCACTTCAGCGGAAGGGGACGCGATGACGACCTGCGCCCGCCCCGGCTGCGGCGGGACACTCGCGCCCACCGGGTACTGCGACACCTGCGGCCGCCGCCCCGCGGGCACCGGGGGCCCCGCCTCCGAGGGCTCGGGGGGCTCGTTCGGCTCCGACCCGGTCACCGTGCCGACGGGCGGCGGCAGCGAGGCCGAGTCGCCGCCGCCCACGCCGCCGTCCTCCTCGACGGGGGATGGCGAGATGTCGCTGCCGCCCGTGTCCGTGCCCGACCCCTCGGCCTTTGTCATCAAGGACCCCAGGGCGTCGAGGCAGGGCCGCCGCTGCGGCTGGGAGGGCTGCCCGCAGCTGGTGGGCGTCGCGTTCGGCAACCAGCCCGCCACCTCAAGGGGGTTCTGCCCGCGCTGTGGCCACCCGTTCGACTTCTCGCCGCAGCTGCACCCGGGCGACCGGCTCAACGACCAGTACGAGGTGGTCGGTTGCGTCGCCCAGGGCGGCCTCGGCTGGATCTATCTGGCCCGCGACCACAACCTCGACGGCTCCTATGTCGCGCTCAAGGGCCTCATCAACAACAACGACGCCACCGCCCTGAGCGTCGCCACCGCCGAGCGCCGCTTCCTCACCGCGCTCCAGCACGACCACATCGTCCGCATCAGGAACTTCGTGACGGCGGGCAGCACCGGCTACATCGTCATGGAGTTCATCAACGGCCGCCCCCTGAGCGCCCTTGGGACCAGGGACCGGCAGGAGGACATCCTGGGCGGCCCGCTCCGCCTCGAACACGTCGCGGTCTACGGCTGCCGCATCCTCAACGCCCTGGAGTATCTGCACCAACACGGCCTGCTCTACTGCGACATGAAGCCGTCCAACGTCATCCACCACGGCGACCAGATCACCATCATCGACCTGGGCGCGGTCCGCCGCATGGACGACGACGTCTCGCCCGCCGTGCACACCGACCACTACCTGCCGCGCGTCGAGCTCTACCCCGACGAGCCGGGGCCCGACACCGCGCCCACCAGGCCACGGCGCGGCGCCAACGGCGCGCCCCCGCCCCGCCAGGAGCGGCGGCGCGGCATCCCCAGGTTCTCCCGGCTGACCGACCTCTACACCGTCGCGACCACCCTGGAGGAGCTGGCCAGGGCCTCGGTGGTCCCCGAGGGCGTCGCCAAGGAGTCGTTCGACCTGGTCATCCGGCGCGCCACCGCGCCCCACCACGCCGCGCGCTTCGCCACCGCGGCCGAGATGTTCGAGCAACTGCGCGGCGTCTGGCGCCAGTTGCGCGCGGAGTACGGGGAGCAGCAGGCCGCGCGCTCCACCCTGTTCGCCCCGGGAGCCGACCTCCTCGACAGTGGCCTGGCCTCGCCGCCCCCGCCGCGGCACTGGCTGCGTCCGCCAGGACACGAGCCGCCCGCCATCGACCCGGGCCGCCCGCCGCCAGACCGGGTCGCCGCCGCGCTGCCCGCGCCCGTGCCGCACCCCGACCACCCCAAGGCCGCGCGCGAGCTCCTGGACTGCGACACGTCGCTGGCCATCGGCGAGACGGCCCCGGCCCGCGCCGCCCTGGTGCGCGCCTGCCGCGAGCTGTCCCAGGCCGTGGCGCACGGCGACTGGCGCGTCGCCTGGTACCACGGGCGGCTGCTGCTCGCCCTGGGCAACGCCCCCGCGGGAAACGCCGAGGTCCACCGGGTCCTGGCCCCCGCCCTCGGCCTCGACCCGTCCCACCCGCGCTCCGCCGTGGAGTGCTTCCGCGCCGTGCGCCAGGCCCTGCCGGGCGAGACCGCGCCCCAGCTCGCCCTCGGCTACTGCGCCGAGAGCGGCGGCGACCTCGACCGCGCCGAGGCGTTCTACCGCGCCGTGTGGCGCCGCGACCACGCCGACGGCTCCGCGGCGTTCGGGCTGGCCAGGATCCGGCTGGCGCGCGGCGAACGCGCCGCGGCGCGCGCCGTGCTCGACCAGGTGCCCTCGCACGCCCCGCACCACGCGGCGGCGCGGATCGCCGCCGTTCGGCTCCTGGTGGGCAGGCTCACAGGACAGCAGCCCACCGCGGGCGACTTCACCGAGGCACAGCACCGCCTGCCGGGGCTCTCGCTCGACGGCGGCTTGACCGAGGGTGACGAACGCCTGCGGCTGACCGCCGAGATGCGCGAGGCGGCCCTCCACTGGGCGGCGAGCCGGGGCTGGCCATCGCCGGGGCTGGCCGCGGGGCCGCTCTACGGCAGCCCCGCGGCGGAGCGGCGGCTGCGCGAGCTGCTTGAGGAGTCGTTCACCGGGCTCGCCCGCCGCGCGGCCACCGCCGACGAGCACGCCGCCCTGATCGACCACGCCAACCATGTCCGCCCGTTGACGCTGCTGTGAGGCCGCCAGGACGCGGTCGCACGGCCGAGAGGCGATGCGAAGGAGCACGCCCATGACTCCCACCCCCGCCGTCGCCCTGACGGTAAGCCAGGAGATCGACCTGGCCGTCGGCAACCCCGACGCGGGCATGCACGTCTTCATCGAGGTCCGCACGCGCGGCGTCGACCCCGCCGCGCTCGGCGGCCCGCCCAGGGCCGCCGAGGTGATCATCGTCGACTGCTCGGGGTCGATGGGCTCGCCCCCCACCAAGCTTGAGGCCGCCCAACGGGCCGCGGGCGCCGCCGTCGACGCCCTGCGCGACGGCACCGAGTTCGCCGTGGTGCGGGGAACGCACCAGGCGCGCATGGCGTTTCCGCGCCACGCCGAGCGCCTTGAGGTCGCCGACCACGACTCGCGCGCCAGGGCGAAGGCCAGGATCGGCCACCTGTTCGCCGAGGGGGGCACCGCGATCGGCTCCTGGCTCAGGCTCACCCGCGACCTGCTCGCCATGAGCACGGCCGAGGTCAGGCACGCCGTCCTGCTCACCGATGGCCACAACGTCGTGGACCGCGAGCTGCTTGACGACGAACTCGCCCTGTGCGAAGGGAAGTTCGTCTGCGACGCCCGGGGCATAGGGACCGGCTGGAACAGCGAGGAGCTGATCCGCGTCGCCGGGCGCCTCAACGGCACGGCGAGCGCCGTGCTGCGCGAGTCCGACCTCGAGGCCGAGTTCGAGCGGTCCATCCGCACCGCCATGGCCCGCACCCTCCACGCCCTGACGCTGCGCGTCTCGCTGACCCGCGGCGTTGGGCTGCGGTTCCTGCGGCAGGTGCACCCCACCCTGCGGGACCTCACCGCGGACGGCGTCCATGTCGACGAGCGCGCCGTGGAGTTCGCCACCCACCCCTGGGCGGGCGACGAGGTGCGCCAGTACCACCTGTGCCTGACCGCCGACCCCAAGGACGCCACGCTCGACGAGACGATGCAGCTGGCGTGGGTCGAGGTCGCCTCGGGCAGCGACCGCGTTCCCGACCCCGCGCCCGAGCCCGTGCTGGTCCGCTGGCGCCACGGCAGCGGGCCGCCCACCGAGATGTCGCAGCTCAGCAAGCACTTCTCGCTCCACGAAGACCTCACACTCGCCGCCGCAGCGGCGCACGACGCGTACCAGGCGGGCGACGGCTCGGCGCTGCTGTCCGCCCTTGGCACCACGGTCCGGCTCGCCCACCAGCTCGGGCACGCCGAAGTCCTCGCCGAGGTGGCCGAGATCGCCGACGTCCACGACCCGGTGGCGGGCAAGGTCGCCATCAAGCCCGCGTTCGACGGGCGCAGGCTCGGGCGGCTGCTGATGCTCGGCCATGTCTCCGTGGCCGCCGAGGTCGGCCCGCGACCAGCCCCCGAGCGGCTGGCCCCCGTGGACCCGGCGCTCGTCCTCGTCCCCTGCCGCAAGGGCGACTGCCCGGCCACCCTCCCCCCTGGCACGGCGTTCTGCGGCACGTGCGGCACCGCCCAGGACGGGGCACCCGGCGCGGGGCGCGGATGAGCACGACCCGCCGCGCGCTGGTGCTGCGCGCCCTGGCCCTGCTGGTCCTCACCGTCGCCACCATGGCCTCGCTGTTCACCGCGTACACCGGCGTCCACAGCCAGGCCGCGCCCGTGCGCGAGCGGACGGCGCCCGCGATCCTCGACGTGACGGCGGCGCAGAACGCCCTCCTCCAGTCGTTCGACGCCGTGCGGGACTCGGCCACGGGCGAGCTGGTGAGCACGGGCGGCGGCTACCGCGTGCAGATCGCGGTGGCCAACCAGAGCCTCGCCCGCGCCGCCGGGGCCGCCGTCGGCGGCGAGTCGGGGCTGCGCGCCCTCGAGACCGTCACGGGCCTGATCGTCTCCTACTCGGGCTTCCTCGAACAGGCGGACCGCCATCGCACCGACGCGACCCTGCGCGAGGGCTACCTGTGGTACGCGGAGGGCACGCTCAGCCGCGACCTCGACGGCATCCTCGACCGCCTCGACAGCCTCCAGGACCAGCAGTACGACGTCCTCGACGGCCAGGTCTCGTTCGACCGCGGCGCCCAACTCGCCTGGGGCGCCACGCTGGTGAGCGGCGCGGCCCTGCTGCTCGTGCTGATCGAGACGCAGGTCCTCCTGCGCCGCCGCTTCAGGCGCCGCTACAACCTCGGCCTGCTGGGCGCCACCGCGACCCTGCTGATCGCGCTCGGCGCGGTGGCCTACGCCACCGCCGAGACCCAGGACGCCCTCGACGCCGCGGGACACTCCCTGCGCGAGGACCTGCTCAGCCCCTGGGGCCCCGTCACGGGCGACGCGGACACGCAGCGGCGCGGGCCCGCCGAGGACGTCTCGAACTCCGTGCAGGACACCGCGAGGGAGGTGGACGACGCGATGAGCGGAACGGACGAGTGGGAGGGCCTTGCTGGCCTGGTCCCCGTGCTCGGCCTGCTGCTCGCGGGCCAGATGGCGCGAGGTCTCTGGCCGCGCTTCGACGAGTACAGGTTCAGGGCGCGATGAGGCGGGGACTGCTCGTGGGCGCCGTGCTCGTGGCCCTCGCCGTGCTGGCGGGCTTCGCCGTCCGCCTGGTCTTCCCCGCCGAGCGCGGCGTCACCGTGCTCGCCTCCTGGACCCGGGGCGAGGCCGAGCTCTTCGAGCGCGTGCTGGCCGAGTTCACCGAGGAGACCGGCATCGAGGTGGACTACCAGGGCACCACCGCGCTGCGCGAGGTGCTGCTCTCCGAGGTCGACGCGGGCGTTCCGCCCGATGTCGCGATCGTGCCGAGCGTGGGGGAGTTGACGCAGTACGCCCAGCGGGGGGAGCTGACGGCCCTGGACTTCGAGCTCGACGACAGGTCCCTCGGCGAGGTCTACGGCGCTCCCTGGGTCAACGAGGTCCGCACAGGGCGCGACACCAGGACCGCCGCCTACTGGTTCCCCGTCAAGGTCGACCTCAAGAGCCTGGTCTGGTACGACGCCGCGGCCCACGGCCCCGACGACTTCCCCCGGCTGCTCGAAAACGGCGGCTCGTGGTGCCTCGGCATGGGCTCCGACGCCACATCGGGCTGGCCAGGCACCGACTGGGTCGAGGACGTGCTGCTCCAGCAGGCGGGCCCCGAGGTCTACGAGGGCTGGGCCCGCGGCGAGGAGGGCCCGAGCACCGCGTGGAACGGCGAGGCGGTGGAGCGGGCGTGGCGAACGTTCGGCGAGCTGGTCGCCGCGGGCGGCGCCACCCGCGGCGTCCAGTCCCTGACCAGGGACTACGGCAACGCCTCGGCCGGGCTGAACAAGGGGCCCGTATGCCAGCTTGACCACCAGGGCTCGCATGCGCGCGGCAACTACGGCGACCTGGAAGCGGCGTTCGCGCCCTCCGCGCGGCTCTTCCCCGGCACCCAGGGGCGCCAGCGGGGCTGGGAGGCGGGCGCCGACTACGCGGCGATGTTCCGCGGGACCGACGAGGCCGAGGAGCTGATGGCGTGGCTTGCCGCGCCCAGCACCCAACGCATCTGGTCCGAGGCCGTGTCCGATCGCAACGCCGAGGCGTCGGGCACGCTGCCCCCGCCGCTGTTCGCCGCGCCGGGTACGGACGCGTCCGCGGGCCCGGGCGCGTCCGCCGCCGCTGACGAGGTGCACGACGCGCTCGCCGCCACGCTCGCCGACCCGCCCGAGCCGCTGTGCCTCGACGCGTCCGACGTCATGCCCCCGGCCCTGCGCGACGCGTTCCACCAGGCGGTGCTGACGTTCCTCGCGGACCAGAGCAGGCTCCCGGCGATCCTCGACGAGCTGGAGGCGATCCGCGACACCACGGCCACCCCGGACCGGGCGATCCCGTCGGTGTGCGGCGAGACGGACTGAAGAGGGCGGCGCCCCGCGCCGCTCTCCGCCTCGGCGCCCCACGGGGCGCCCCGGCTCACCCCGCCATCAGCGGGCGAACGCTTCCGGCCGCGCTCAGCGCCCGGTGCAGGGCGAGTTCGGCCGTGGCGCCCTCGGCGAGCACGATCCCGGTGCAGCCCCGCTGGTCGGTCAGGTGCTCCACCGCGTCCCCCGGCGCCGCCGTCGGATACCACTCGGGCGAGCCGGGGAAGGTCGCCAGCGCGTCGAGCCCGCTCCAGCCGGTCAGCCGCCCTGGCCGCTCCGGGTAGACGAGGGCGAACGCGGTCGCGGGCCCGGGCCCTGAGCCCGGCGCCGCGTCCCCGTCGAGCAGCGCGGGGCGGCGGCCGAGCGCCGTGTCGACCAGGGCGTCGTAGACGTTGGTGCCGAGCCTTCGGCACAGCGCCTCGCCGACCATGGCGCCGCCGATCCTGCGGTTGATCTCGACAAGCTCGGGCCCCTCGCCGGTGAGGACGAACTCCACGTGTCCAAAGCCCTCGTGGCCCACCGCGGCGAGCAGGTCGCCCACCCAGGCGGCGACGCGGGCCGCCTCATCGGCTGGCAGCGCGACCGGGAACGACGCGACCTCCTCGCGCCCCGCGGGCTCGGGCGACATCTGGCGGCTCGTGACCCCGAGCAGCCGCGTCTCGCCCTCCCAGCTCAGCGTCTCCGCGCTGTAGACCGGGCCAGCCACCAGCGGCTCGGCCAGCAGCCGCCCCTTGAGCGGGGTGCGCGACGCGGCGTCGAGGGCGGCGCGCAGGGCGCGTTCGTCCCGCACGAGCCACACCCCGCGCGACGACGTTCCCGAGGTGTCCTTGAGCACCGCGGGCAGCCCGACCGTGGCGAGCACGACGGCGGCGCCCTCCGGCGCAGGCGGCACGGCGTGGGCCACTAGGCGGCTGAGGCCCTTGGCGTGCAGCGCCTGTCTGACCCGCAGCTTGTCGCGCACCAGCCGGACCGCCGCGGGGTCGGGTCCCGGCAGGCCGAGCCCGGCGGCGATGTCGGCCGCGGCCACGCTGAAGGTGTCGGTGGAGTTGATGAGCCCGCCCAGATCGGGGATCGCGCCCAGGGCGGCGGCGCACGCCGCCGTGTCCAGGGTGTCGATGTCCACGATGTCGAGGGCCCCTTCGGGCAGTTGGTCCAGCTCGTGCCGGTACACGGCCCGGTCCTGGGTCAGCAGGCACAGCCGGTGCCCGGCGTCGTCGGCGGCCCGAACGATGCGGGCGAGGCCGAAGGAGAGCAGTTCGAGCGCGGCGACGGTCATGGGGTGGGCTCCTCGGGGTACGCCCTGCGGCCCCACTCGGTCACCGACCAGGGGGGTGTGAGGTCGGCGAGGCGCGTGATCTGGTGGGGCTTCAGGGAGCGCGGATCCGGCGCCTCGCGATGGCGGGCGAAGGCGCGTTCGGTGTAGCGGTGGCCGGTGTCGGGGCCGATGACGAGGCACATGCGGCCGGCGTTGCGCGCGGTCTCCCACCGGCTGGCGAGATACGCGGCGCCCGTGGAGAGCCCGGCGAAGACCGCGTGGTTGCGCAGCAGGCCCACGGCCCCGGCCATGGCGTGCCTGAAGTCGATCCAGTGCAGCGCGTCGTAGAGCTGGTGGCGGACGTTGCCGAACGGTATCGAGCTGCCGATGCCCGCGATGATCGCCTCGGGGTCGCTGAAGCGCTCGCTGCCGAACGTCACGCTCCCGAACGGCTGGATGCCCACGAGCCGCACCTCGACGCCGCGTTGCCGAAGTGGCAGCACCAGGCCGCCCGTTGACGAGCCGGTGCCCACCGCGCCGATCACCGTCAGCTCGCGCGTGGGCAGCGCGGCCTGGACCAGGTCGGCGAACTCCTCGTAGCCCGCGTAGTGGACGGCGTCGTGGTACTGCCGCATCCAGTGCATGTCGGGCCGCCCGTCGACGAGTTCGCGCACGCGCCGCACGCGCCGCTCCTGGTCGAGGCGGAGGTCCTGGGACGAAGGCATCTGGTCGACGGTGGCGCCGAGCACCTCCAACTGCACGCGCATCGTGGCGTCCACGGTGGTCGAGGCGACGATGTGGCAGCGCAGGCCGTAGCGGTGGCAGGCCATGGCGAGGGCCAGCGCGTAGATGCCGCTCGAGCTGTCGACCAGCGTCTGGCCCCGGCGGATCGTGCCACGGGCCAGCAGGGTGCGCACGGCGCCGAGCGCGGCGTAGACCTTGAGCGTCTCGAAGCGGGCCAGCACGCTGGCGGGCCCGAGGCGCACCAGGTCGGGCTCCTTGATGGCGTCCGTGATGTGCTCGTGCACGGGCGGCGGGCCCGGGGCAGCGGGCGGGGGTGGTGTCACGGGGGTTCCTTCGGTGGGGGCGCGAAACGGACGGAACTGGCTGAACGGGGTGGGGTGGGCTGAACGGGGTGGGCGGTGTCAGCCGGGCTGCGGGCGGGTGCCCCTGACGATGAGCCGCCGGGAGGTCTGGCCGTAGGGGGAGGCGTCGAAGCCGCCGAAGCACTCGACGGCGGTGAACCCCGCCTCCTCGAACAGGGCGCACAGCTCGGCCGCGCTATACAGCCAGCAGTGGATCGACGCCTCGCGCGCGGTCCCGCCGCGCACCAGGGTCCAGTCGGTGCGCAGCCGCCGCCAGCTGTCGAGGACGGTGTCGCGCTGGATCACATAGCCGTCGTCCAACTCGACGACCTGCGGGCGGCCGATCCAGCCCGCCAGGACCTCCTTGCCCATCACGTCGATGAGCAGCCGCCCGCCGGGGACGAGCGAGTCATGGGCGTTGCGCAGCACGCGGACGTTGTCTTCGTGGTCGTCGAAGTACCCGAACGACGTGAAGACGTTGAGCACCACGTCGAACGCCGCGGGCCTGACGAACTCCAGCATGTCCGCCCTGACCAGCTCCGCCTCCGCCCCGGCGCCCGCGAGCGCCTTGCGCGCCCCCTTGAGCATCGACGCGCTGAGGTCCACGCCCGTGACGGCGTCGCCGCGCCGGGCCAGCGGGACGGCGAGGACGCCGGGGCCGCAGCACAGGTCGAGGACGCGGGCACCGGAGCCGAACGCCAGCAGCGGCGACGCGTCGACCAGCCGCGCCACCTCGTCCCAGCGGTGGGCGGGGAACATCGTGGACGAGAAGTCGGACCAGAGGCTCTCGTCCTCGTACCATCGCATGCGGTGACCACCTCGAATCGAGTCGTCCCTTACTCGGATCCGTGCGTTTTCCAGGGCGAGTGAATGGAGCGTTTCCACCGGGCCAGAAGGAGCCGGAGGCGATCTCGATCGTGCCCCGGGCGCCATTCCGCAAAACACGGAATTGCATGGCGCATATCTGGATTTCCGCGGGAACCGCGTCGCATTTTCCGGCGACCGGGAAAGGGGACGACCGCCCGCCGCACCCTTTCGCCGCCGCTGGCGTTCGGCCGTCGGCGTTCAGCCGCTGGCGTTCAGGGGCCGCCCGCCTCGCTCTCGGCCGTCGCGAGCAGCGAGATCAGCGTCTGTCTCGCCCTGGCCACCCGGGACCGCACGGTCCCGATGGGGCAGCCGCTGGCCTCGGCCGCCTCCGCGTACGGCATGCCGAGGACCTGGGTCCGCCAGAACGCCAGCGCGCGGTCGGGGGGCAGCCGCGCCAGCAGCTCGTTGAGCGCGATCCACTCCTCGAACCCCGGGACGTGCCCATGGCGCGTGCTCTCCGCCGCGGACATCCAGTCGGCCGTCTCGGCCAGCCGAGGGCGTGAGCGCTCGTAGCGGATGCTGTCGATCAGCGCCCTGCGGGCGATGACCAGCAGCCAGGTACGCGCCGACGAGCGGCCCTCGAAGGCCGGGAGGCTGCGCAGCGCGCGCAGCAGCGTCTCCTGCGCCAGGTCCTCCGCGGCCTGCGCGTCGCCGCTCAGCCGGGTCAGATAGCGCTGGACGTCGCCGCGCACCGCGCGCACGAACGACTCTTCAGCCCGTCGGTCGCCGCCGCGCGCGGCCAGCGCCCACGTGGTCAACGTCGCGTCGTCGGGGGGTGGTTGCTCGCCGCGTGACACGGCAGCGAGTGATGAGGTCACGGTCCTTGTCGCCTTTCGCGAAAACCGCGCCGCGCACGGGGGAGCGGCGCGATGACGGGGAGGCCGGGACCGCGGGGGCCCCGCCGGGGGGCGGGGAGAACGTTGTCGTCAGGCGGGCGCGACCCGGCCGTGGCACCGCGCTGTCACGAGGACAGCGAGCGCGGCAGGGGGCGCGCGCGAGCCCATGCGCCGGGCGAGCAGCGGCTGCCTCGGTGTCGCGCCGCGCCGTTCGCGCCCCGTGGCCGCGCGCGGGGGAGGGGCGGGGCAGCGGGGGAACGCCACGCGCAGCAGCGGCACGAGCACCCGCAGTGCGGCCCAGCGCAGCAGCCGGAAGACGGCGCGTTCGCCGTATCTGAGCCAGACGGCGCTCAGCAGCCCCGCGACCACATGGAGGGCCACCATGCCGACCGTCCCGCCCGGCATGGCGTGCGGCGCGGCCGTGGCCGTGTCGCCCCATGGGGGCGGGCCGCCCGGCACGTGCCCGACGTGCGAGGCCAGGCCCGCGTCCGTCACCACGCGCAGCGCCTCGCCGAACGACAGGGGATCGGCCGTCGAGGACTCGCACAGCACGTGCCCCGCCATCCGGTGCACCGCCGAGCCCGCCATCGGGTCGGGCGCGGGGGCGGCCGGGGCGCCGCCGCGCACCGAGAACAGGCCGTGCAGGAACGCCTGGGTGACCAGCGTCGCCGCCGTCACCGCGACCGCGCCGCGCTCCCGCCCCGCGAGGGCCACCGCCCCGGCCCAGACCGCGACGAACGCCGCCGCGAGCGCCAAGCCCGGCAGGTGATCCCCCGACATCGCCATGTGACCCGAAGCGGCGAGCAGCACGCAGAGCGCCGAAAAGACGGCGGCTCGCGCGCCACGCAACACTCGGCCCGCTTCCATAACGGCACCATGGTGGCATCGCGCGGGGAGGCTGACGATATCCGGAACAGGACTTTCTTCGGGCGAAAACGAAAGGCGGAAGGGCGGGAACTCGACCGCCCTTCCCTACGACTTCTCAAGTGAATGGGGCGTGCGCCCCCGCGGTCACCGGCGCGCTCACCAGTCCAGCTCGTCGCAGCCCTTGTGGTCGGCGGGCTCGACCTGGAGCGTGGCGTGGGCGACCCCGTGCCGCCGCCGCAGGACGTCGCGCGCGTCGTCGAGGACGGCGTGCGTGTCGGCGCGTTCGGTCGCGACGAGGTGCGCCGTGGCCACGGGCATGCCCGAGGTCAGCGTCCACAGGTGCAGGTCGTGCACGTCGGCCACGCCGTCGATCGCTGCCAGGTCGTCGGCCACGGCCTCCGCGCTCATCCCCTCGGGGGCGTGCTGCCCGAGCACCGCAAGCACCTGACGGCCCAGCATCACCGCGCGCACCACCACGAACGCGCCGATGGCGAGCGCGATCACGGTGTCCCACAGCGGCGACCCGGTGGCCGCGACGAGCCACCCGGCGACGATGACCCCGACGGATCCCGCGGTGTCGGCGACGACCTCGAGATAGGCGCCCCTGACGTTGAGGCTCTCGGCGGCCCCGGCGCGCAGCAGCAGCAGCGCCGCGACGTTCACCGCGAGGCCGATCGCGCCCACCACCAGCATGGGCCCGGTCTCCACCTCCGCGTGGGCGCCCACGCGCCCGATGGCCTGCACGACGATGTAGGCGGAGACGCCGAACATCATCAGCACCGCGAGCGCCGAGGCGAACACCTCGGCGCGGTACGAGCCATAGGTGCGGCGGCCCGTGGCGTCGGGGCGCGTGGCGATGCGGGTGGCGACCAGCGCGGCGGCCAGGGTGACGACGTCGGCGGCCATGTGGCCCGCGTCCGAGAGCAGGGCGAGCGAACCGGAGATCAGCGCGAAGGCCAGCTCCACCACGAAGTAGGAGCCGACGATGAGGAACGAGACCGTGAGGCGCCAGCGGTGCCTCCCGGTCGCGGAGGTCAGGCCGTGGTCGTGTCCGTGACCCATGTCAGCGGTCTCCCGTGCGCTCGGGGTGGATGGCTTCGGTGTGTTCGGTGTGGGCGACGGCCAGGTCGAGGAGCATCCGGACGTGGGCGTCGTCGAGCCGGTAGTAGGCCATGCGGCCCGAGCGGCGCGCGGCGACCACGCGGTGGGCGCGCAGCAGGCGCAGCGCGTGGGACGTGGCGGACTCGCTGAGGCCGCTCACGGCCGCCAGGTCGCACACGCACAGCTCGCCCTCGCGCAGCGCGATCAGCAGCCGCAGCCGCCCGGGGTCAGCCATCAGCCCGAACACCTCGGCGGTGTCGGCGAGTTCGTTCTCCACCGGCATCCGGGACCGCACAAGGTCCACGCGGTCGCCGTCGACCACGCGGACGGAGCACGCGTCGGCGGATATCGGCTCATCCGAATGCCTCTTCACATGTGCATGGTGGGGCCCGTGCGGCGCTCCCGTCAAAGGCTGCACTGGTGACCGTTGTCAATGCCGATCAGCGGCGCGATGTCGCAGGTCAGAGGCGTGGCGGCCCCGGGTCCACGCCATGCGCCGCGAGCGCCCGCGCGGTCGGCCGACCGGCCGTCGCCGGTCATCTCCAACGCCCTGTTGCGCGCCGGGGGTTGGGCCGGTCGTCCACGACGCGACCGCCCGACGATAGACAGCCGCGGCGGCCGCCGAACTCGGCGTCGCCTTCCGCCAGTTCACGACCGCGGCCCTCGACCGCTTCCTCGCCGTCAACGGCACGTTCTCCGCCCCGTGGACGAGGACAGGGGCGCGCACACCACCTGTCCCGACGCGGCGGCCGTGCTCCCCGAATCCGTGCGCCAGCCCAGCCCAGCCTGGGCCCCGAATGGCGGGCACGCCACAGGACACACGCCTGCCCGCCATTCGGGAGAAAAGGAGACCACGAGCCAGCGGACATTTCTCGGCATTCTCATCGACGTGCGCGACGACATTCCTTGTGTAGCCTTACGTCGCGCGGCCGTCCCCTCCCCGGCCGCCCGGTGTGGAAGTGCCGCCGTCCGAGAATGAGAGGTGTCGCGAAAGACATGGAAGATGTTTTCGACAAGAGAATCGCGCCCATCCTCGAAAAGGCCATGGGCGAGATCTCGGACTGGCCCTATTTCCGCGCCCTGACCCCGAATGGACCCGGCGAGGTCATCGTCGACGGGCGGCCGAGTGTCATGGCGGGCTGCAACGACTACCTCGGCCTCTCCTGCGACCCCCGCGTGACCGAGGCCGCCGCCGAGGCCGTGCGCCGCTACGGCGCCAGCTGCTCGGGCTCCCGCAGCCTCAACGGCACGATGGCCCTGCACGAGGAGCTCGAACACCGCATCGCCGTCTTCCTCGAACGCCCCGCGGCCCTCGTCACCACGACGGGCTTCCAGGCCAACCTCATGCTCACGGCCCTCCTCGAACGCGGCGACACCGTCTTCAGCGACATGTCCAACCACGCCTCGCTCGTCGACGCCGTCCGCCTCAGCCCCGCCGCGCGCCGCCGTTACCGCCACCGCGACCTCGACCACCTGGAGCGGCTGCTGAGCGCCGCGGGCCCCGACACCGCCAAGCTCATCGTCACCGACGGCCTGTTCTCCATGGAGGGCGACGTGTGCCCGCTGCCCGGGCTCGGCACGCTGGCCGGGCGCTACGGCGCCCGCCTGATCGTGGACGGCGCCCACGACATCGGGCTCCTGGGCGAGCACGGGCGCGGCGTCGCCGAGCACTTCGGCCTCATGGACGCCGTCGACCTCCAGACCGGCACCCTGTCCAAGTGCTTCGGCTCACTCGGCGGCTTCGTCGCGGGCCCCGAGCACCTCGTCAGATTCCTGCGCTACACCGCGCGGCCCTTCGTCTTCACGGCCGCCATGTCCCCCGCATCGGCCGCCGCGGCGCTCGCCGCCCTCACCGTCATCGAGACCGAACCCGACCGCAGACAGCGGGTGTTCAACCACGCCGAGCGGCTTCACAACGGGCTGCGCGCCCTCGGCTACACCACAAGCCCCTCGGTCACCCCCGTGGTCCCCGTGCACATCGGCGACGAGCTGCTGTGCCTGCGCACGTGGCAGGAACTGCTCGACCACGGCGTCTACACCAACGCGGTGATCCCGCCCGGCGTGCCCTCCCACCGCTCCCTCATCCGCGTCACCGCCCAGGCCACCCACACCGACGAGCAGATCACACGGATTCTCGACGCGTTCGCCGCCGTGGGCCGCCAGCTGGGCCTCGTTCCCCGCGGCGCACCCGAGGACTACGAGCCGGTCGACCTGGTCCGCCCGCGCCGCCACGCCGCCGCGCCGCTCCCCGCCGAGAACCCCTGACCCCCGACGCCTCCCCGCGGCGCGCGCGGCCGACCCTGTGGTCGACAAAGCGCCGCAGCAGGGGCGCGAGCACGCCCCCGAACCGCGCGAGCAGCCCGCCGATCCGGTCCACGCAGATCACGGGCCGCCCCCGGTCCACCCCCGCCAGGATCCGCGCGGCCACCACCTCGGGCCGCAGCGGCGCGATCGTGCCGCTGACCGCGTCCGTCTCGACCGGGCGCGAGGGCCGCTCGGCCGCCAGCTGCGGGGTGTCCACGTCCGGCGGGAACGCACACGCCACCCGCACCCGGTGCGGCGCCAGCTCCCCGCGCAGCACCTCCGACAGGCCCCGCACCGCGAACTTCGCCGCCGCGTACGCGCTGTACCCGGGGACCCCGATCAGCCCGGCCACCGACGAGATCGTCACCACCGTGCCACGCCCCCGCGCCACCATCTGCGGCACCACCGCGCGGATCGGCCACAGCGTACCGAGGTAGTCCACCTCGACCAGCTCGGTGAACGCCTCGTCAGGCAGCGCGAGAAAGCGCCCAGGCCGCGACTGCCCCGCCGAGGTGACCAGCACGGCACACGGGCCCGCCACGCGCACCAGACCCTCGATCGCACGGGTCACCCGCGCCCTGTCGGTCACATCCGCCACGGCCGTGTGGACCGCGACGGCCCCGCGGCGCCGCAGCCCCGCCGCGGCCGCGTCGAGGCGTTCGGGCCCCCTGGCGAGCAGCGAGACGACCGCGCCCCGCTCCGCGAGGGCCGCCGCGGTGGCCAGACCGATGCCGCTCGAACCCCCCGTGACAATGGCGTGTTCACCGGGACGGAGCCACGATCGCTGACGCAGAGCCACACCATCGGCCTTTCCTGAGGGGTAACGCGGAAAGCCCTTTATCGCACGCCCGCCGCGCGCCCGCCTCTTGGACAGGCCAGGGCGCACCGCCAGGGAATGGCCGGGCGAAGAGCCGAGGAAAGGCGCGCCCGCCCGTTACCATCCCCGCCATGAATTCGAGCGAGGCACCATGACCGCGCGCACACGGCTTTCGGCCGTCGACGAACTCCTGCTCGGCCACCGCGGCACCCCCGAGACCATCGGCGCCGCGGCGCTCTTCTCGGGCCCGCGCCCGGACCTCGCGGTCCTGCGCCGCAGGATCTCCGAACGGTGGGGCGCCCTGCCACGGCTCGGCCTCGTGCTCACCGAGCCCGGGCCGCCCCGCGCGCTGCGCCGCCACACGTGGGAGCCGCGCCCCGGCTTCGACGCCGCGGAGCACGTCGTCGAGACGGGCCCGATCGACGACATCGCCGACGCGTTCCTGCCCCTGATGACCCGCCCCCTGCCACCCGGCAGGCCACCGTGGCGCGTCCTGTCCGCGCCCTGCGGCGACGACGGGTTCGCCCTGATCCTCGCTGCCCAGCACGCCCTCCTCGACGGCCGCTCGCTCGACATCCTGCTCAACCACTTCCTCGACGGCCCCCCGAACGCCCCCGCCCCCGACGTCCACGCCGGGCGCACCGGCCTCCGCGCCGCGGCCGACCGCGCCATCGGCCTCGCACGCCCGGGCCACGCGCTGTGGGAGCCCTCGGGAACGCCGCCGTGCCCGGCCGTCGCGTGCGCCGAGATCCCGTTCCGCGACATCCTCGCCGCCCGCCGCACGGCCCAGGGGCGCGTCTCGTTCTACGACATGGTCCTGGCCGCCGTCGGGGGAGCGGTGGCCGAGGTCTTCCCCGGCGCCGACGCGCCCGTGCACGCCCTGGTCTCGATGGATCTGCGCACCCGCGCCACGGCCCACCGCCTCGGCAACATGGTCACCGCAACCCGCGTCCCGCTGCCCACGGCCCCCGGCGCGCCAGGCGCGCGCCTGGCCGCGTGCCACGGCCTGGTCGACCACTCCCTGACCGCCCCCCGCTGGGACGTGGCCGCCCACCTGCTCAACGCCTCGGCGCTGCTCGGCTCCTGGGCCCTGCGCCGGGTGGCCCACCGGGGCACGGCCCCCGCCTACACGCCCGTCGACTGCATGGTCCTCGCCGTCGAGCCCGTCCCCAGGACGCTGGGCAGCGCGACGCTGCGGCGCCTGGTGGCGATGCCGCCCCTGCCCGCCCCCGCCACCACGGGGTTCGCCATCGTGCAGTACGCGAGGACCGCCACCCTCACCGTGGCCACCCACACCGAGGCGCCCCACGCGCGCCTTCTCGCGGACGCGTTCGGCGGACAGCTCGCCGCGCTGGCCAGGGGCGCCGCGAGCCGCAAGAACACCGACCGGGCACGGTCAAGGAACGAGCGGGCCCCGCAGGGCTCTTGACCCACCCCACGCCGCGACTCCCACGCCGCGACTCCCACGCCCCGGCCGCCCGCGCCCCGGCCGCCGGGGCAGGTGCGTTGCTCAGCGGCGGCCGCCGCCGCCACCGCCCAGGCCCGCGAGGGCCCACAGGTCGTTCCCCGATCCGCATGGCTCGACCGTCAGCCGGTCGCCCGCGCCGCCCAGGCACTGGTCGCCACCGCTGGTGCGGATCCGGCTGCCGCCACCGCCCTGCTCGTCCAGCCACCACAGCTGGCCGCCCGACGCGTGGCAGGGCCCCGCCCCGACCTGGCCGCCCGCGGGCTCGACGCAGGGCCCGCCGCCCGTGCCCGCGAGCGTGAACAACTCGGCGCCGCCTGGGCCCGCGTCGCGCTGGCGCACCGTCAGGTCCCAGAGCATGGCGCCGAACGACGAGCCGCCACACTCGACGAGCGCGGGCCCCCCGTTCCCCCCTGACCCGGCGCAGCGCCCCGTCCCCACGTGGTAGAGCACGACCGCCGAGGAGTCGGAGAGGTCTCCGCCGTCGGGCGACCGGTCGCCGGGGCGCCCCCAGTCACCCCCGCCAGGCGCGTCGGGCCAGCGCTCGTCCGAGTCATCGGCCGGGGCCTCGGGCTCCGTTTCCGCGGGGGTCTCGGGCGGGGTCTCGGTCTCCGGTGGCGCGGACGGCTCGACCGGCTGCTCCTCGACGGGCTCCTCGCTCTCGATGGGGGTCGGCTCGGCCGACGCCTCGCTCTCGTCCGCCGTTTCCTCGTCGGACGGGGCCGCATCGGCCGTCGGGCGCGGGCTCGCGCCCGAGGCCCTGGCCTCCTCGTCGTCGCCGCCGATGAACAGCAGCGGGCCGCTCAGCAGCGCCACCCCCGCGATCGCCGCGGCGACCAACAGCCCCATCCGACGCCGCCCGCCACCCTCCGCGGCCTTGGCATCGGCATCGGCATCGGCCTCCGGCTCGGGCGCGGCGACGACCGGCACCGCCGCGGTCGCCGCGGCGTCGGCCGCCGCGCCACCGGGAACGAGCGCCGCCCTCGCCGCGCTGAGGTCGGCGGGCGGAAGCGTGACGGCCCGGCGCACATCGAGCGGCCCGGGTATGCCGTTGTCCTGCTGGGTCATCGGGTCTCCGTTTCGTCGACGGCGGGGGCCAGCGGCCCCGTGCAGCGCGCGGGCCACGCCACGTCCGGCGCCGCGCCCGGCAGTCGTCCGATCGCCGCGTCGAGGCGGGCCAGCACGGCGTCGTCGGTCGCGTCGGCCCCCTCGCCCCCCTCACCCTCCTCGCGCGCGAGGGTCAGGGTCGTGCCGTCCAGGTCGCGAACCTCGAGCACGCGGAAGGCCGTTCGCGGAGCGAACACCACCTCGGCGCCCCCGCCCTTGAGCAGCGGCGCCACGCTCCGGCCCGAGACGGACCACAGGGCGAGGCGGTCCCCGCCTGGCGCGGGCTCATCGTGGGCCACGAGGCCGCTCACCGGCGCGGCGTCGGCCACCGTGGCCCCGGGCGCGAGCGCGGCCCCCGCCGCCCCGGCGCGCAGGACGAGCCCCTGGTGCGCGGGCAGCCGTTCGAGCCCCCTGGCCACGCACGCGGCATACGCCCGCAGCGCCTTGTCGCCCGCCCCCGAGCGCAGCGCGCCCGCGAGCGTCGCATGGTCGAACGGCTCGTCCGCCGCGTGCAGATAGAGCCGCAGCGCGATCAGCTCGGCGCGCGCCGCCTCCCGCTCCTCGCCGGTGAGCGCCTGCATCCCGGCGAGCACGGGCTCGACCGCGGCACGGTGCCGCCGCCACGCCCCATCGGCGAACGCCCGGAACGCCGCCCGCTCCGCCTTGCCCCCCGGCGCGGCGGCGGCCCCGCCCCCGGCAGCGGCGGGCGCGGTGCGGGCCACGCCGACCGCCGCCCTGCGGCCCTTCGCGCCGAAGTGCAGTGACCGCAGGCCGTGTTCGGTGGCCAGGCGCCGCGGCTCCGTCTCGCCGCTCCGCGGGGTCCCGTGCACCAGCAGGGCCGCGCGGCGGCGGACGTCCCGCGGCAGCTCGCCCAGGAGCTGGCCGAGCAGCGGCCACACCGACGCGTCGAGCTTCTGCCCCGGCCTGCCCACCTCGATCGCTGGCCCCTCGGGGTCGATCGGCTCGAGCGTCGTCAGGGGCCGCGCGCCCTTGGCGGTGCGGACCCACAGCCCCGCCCTTGTGACGCTGGCGATCCAGCGCTCTGACAGCGGGATGTCGCCGTGCTCGCCGACCTCACGGGCGGGGAACGGCGAGGCCAGGTCGAGCGGGCGCGGCGGCAGGGCGTCGGACTTCCTCGGCGCCGGGTGGCACGCGACCGCGCCCACGAACGGCTGCCACCGCGGCAGCCCGTCCGCGCCCAGCGGGGCCGCCACCGCCCCGTCGCGCCCCGGCCGCAGCAACGGAACGCCGCTGAGCACCACGACCTCGTGGCCGCGCGCGTCGGCGACCGCCTGCCCGACGGCGAGTACGTCCCGCTGCCCACCCGGGACGAGCCGCACGGCGGGGGCGATCTCGTCGGGCAGCGCGCCGAACACCGCGAGCACGTCCTCCACCGGCACCTCATCGCCGCCCGGCACGCCCACCACCAGGGCGGGACCCGCGGGGTCGACCGGCAGGGACAGGCTCAGGCTCACGGGGCGCACGGCCTCGGACTCCGCGGCCCTGATCAGCAGCCCCGCTGGCAGATGCTCGACCAGGCTGCCGCCAGGCGCGGCCGCGGGCACCGCGTTCAACGCCTCGCCCCACGGCGGCACCGGCAGGCGAGGTCCGAGCTCGACCGGCTCGGCGCCGGGGGCGAAACGCCGCCAGCCCGCCCGTTCACCGCACGAGAACAGCGCCCCACCCGGGACGGCGAGCAGGTCACCCACGGGCGCGGTGACCTCGATCCGCCACGCGTCGGCGATCCGGCGCGCGACCGGCGGACCATCGGGCGGGTCGGCGCCCGTGTCGGACATGGCCAACCACACGGCGTGCACGCCCCGTTCGCCGAGCGAGTCGAGCACCGCGCCGAGGTGGCCCCACAGCCCGTCGGCCGCGGTGGCGCGCGGCGACACGAGCACGGTGACCGCCCCGTCGCCCGGCGTCCCGGCCAGGTCGGCGACATCGGCCGCGCCGAACGTGTCGTCGCCCGGGGTGTGCAGCAGCACAAGGCCGTCGCGCTCCTCGGTGAGCAGCGAGGGCGGCGGGGGAACGGGGCGCTCGGGTGGGGACGCGCCGCGCCCGCGCGCCTGGCCGACCGGGCTCGGGCGGGCGGTGGTCCGACGACTCACAGATGTACTCCGATGCTGGGGCTGGAACCGGCCCCCGCGCGCGGACGCGAGCCGGTGACAGGGCGCGTGGGGGACTCCGGCAGTCCGGGAAGCCCGAAGCGTAGCGGATGGCCACCACGGCCCCTCAACTCCGGGGCGGGGAACGGCCGGTGACCGGGGCGTCGCGGCGAGGCATGACTCGCCCCTCCTCATGTGGGTGCCCTATGCAACAATCCGGCGTCGACAGTGCATACGCAACGGTCAAGTGGATCTAGCATGTTGACGCACCAGTACGACCCAGCACAGCGGGAGAGACCGTGGCCGAGGCGAACGACGAAGCTGTATCCCAGGACGTGCGCAGCGACACGGCGCCCGCCCGCCTGCGTACCCATCAGGCCCATGGCGCGCGGGTCTACGACTACATCCTCGGCGGCAAGGACAACTACGACGTCGACCGTGAGGTGGGCGACGCGTCGCTGAGGGCGTGGCCCGCGCTCTCGACGCACATGCGCGAGGGACGGACGTTCATGCACAGGTCGGCGCGGTACCTCGCCGCCGAGAAGGGCATGCGCCAGTTCCTCGACATCGGCACCGGCATCCCCACCTCGCCCAACCTCCACGAGGTCGTGCAGGAGATAGCCCCCGAGACGCGGGTCGTCTACTGCGACAACGACCCCATCGTGCTCGCCCACGCCCGTGCGCTGATGAAGGGCACCCGCGAGGGGAAGACGAGCTACCTCGACGCGGACATGCGGGACCCGGAGAAGATCATCAACTCCCGGGAGCTGCTCGATACCCTCGACCTCACCCAGCCCATCGCCCTCACGTTGATCTCGGTGGTCCACTTCATCCTCGACGAGGAGGAGGCGCTCCGCGTGGTCAGGCGCCTGGTCGACGTGCTGCCCTCGGGCAGCTGGGTGGCCCTCACGGTCGCCACCGACGACTTCGCGCCCGAGGTGCTGGCCAAGGTCGCCAAGAACTACGCCGACCACGGCGAGCCGCTGAAGTGGCGCACCAAGGCCGAGGCCGAACGCTTCTTCGACGGCCTTGAGTTGGAGGAGCCCGGCGTGGTCCAGATGCACAAGTGGCGCCGCGACCCGGCCGAGATCGCGCACATCGCGGACTCGGACATCGCCATGTACGGGGCGGTGGCGCGCAAGCCGTAGCCGCTGCGCTGGCCTGGCCGGGGCGGCTACGAGCCGGACGTCCTCCCGTTTGCCGCCTGCCGGGGTGGCGCGCCCCCTTCGGGACCGCCCCGGCCGCCGCTCTCGCCGTTCTCCGCACGCACGTTGAGCCGGGGCGGCGGGCCGGTCCTGGGACGGGGCGCGCGTCGTTCAGCGGGCTCGCTCGCGCCACCCGCCCTACCGCCGCACGGGCGGCGGGCCGGTGCTGGCCCGCACCACCAGCCGGGTAGGCACAAGCGTCGTGCCCCGCTCCGGCGCTTCGGTGCGCAGCTGGCGCAGCACGCCCTCCACCAGCAGGCGCCCGACCTGGGCGAAGTCCTGGTGCACGGTGGTGAGCGGCGGCGGGAACGAGGCGGCCTCCGGGATGTCGTCGAAGCCGACGACGCTGACATCGGCGGGAGTTGAGCGCCCCTTCTCGTGCAGCGCGCGCAACAGCCCGAGCGCCATCTGGTCGTTGGCCGCGAACACCGCCGTGCAGTCGGGCTCGGCGGCGAGCCGCAGCCCGGCGCGGTAGCCCGACTCCGCCGACCAGTCGCCGCGCAGCGGCGGCGGCACCGGCCGCCCCGCCTCCCGCAGGGTGGCCGCCCACGCGTCCGCGCGCCGCTGGGACGCGAACGACTCGGGCGGCCCCGCCAGGTGCCACACCGTGTGATGCCCCAGGTCGAGCAGGTGCCGAACGGCGTCCCGCGCGCCGCCCGCCTGGTCGGTGTCGACGACGCTGTAACGGTCGCCCGCGTCGGAGTCGGCCACCACGATCTGCATCCCGGGCGGCAGGGAGACCTCCACCGCGTCCAGCAGGTGCACCTCCATGATCACGATGAACGCGTCGACCGCGAGCTCACCGAGCCGCGTGAACGCGCCCCGCACCTCGTCCTGCGTCGGCTCGGCCACCGGCATCAGCGTGATCGCGTAGCCCTGCTGCGCGGCCGAGGTGGCGATGGCCTCGAGGGTGCGCATGTTGCCCGTGGTGGACAGCGTGAACAGGATGATGCCAAGCGTGCGGAACTCGCCGCTCTTGAGCGCGCGGGCGGCCGAGTTGGGGCGGTAGCCCAACTCCTTCATGGCCGCGAGCACCTGGAGCCTAGTGGACTCGACCACGCCGGGGTGCCCGTTGGAGACGCGGGAGACGGTCTGCGACGAGACCCCGGCGAGCCGTGCCACGTCCGCCATCGAGACCCGGCGCGTCCGCCTCGCCACGGGGGAGCGGAGGGGGCCGCCGTCGTCGATGTCCACCGGCTCTGCCACGTTCGTCCGCCTCCAGGAGTCTTGACGCCCTTCAGCCAGCAGTGTAAACATCTCGCGTCGCCGATGTTTGCGTAAACATCCTCACTGGGGCACCGTCGTCGGTGGTCGATGTTCACGCAAACACGGCGCCTGTCGAACAGCAGACGAACGGGACTCCGCATGACGACGCCCTCACCGCCCGCGCGAGCGGGCCGCCTCGCCCTCGCTCAGGCCGGGCCGCGCCGATGGCGCCGCTGGACGGGGTGGATGTTTATCGGCCCGTTCATGGCCGTGTTCGCCCTGGTGTTCCTCGCGCCGCTCGCCTACTCGGTCTTTCTGTCGCTCTTCCGCGACCAGCTCATCGGCGGCAACGCGTTCGTCGGCCTGGACAACTACCGCGAGGCGCTGTCGGACGACCGGTTCTGGTCGTCCCTAAGCAGGGTCAGTCTCTTCCTGGCCGTTCAGGTGCCGATCATGCTCTTCATTGCCCTCCTGGTGGCCCTTGCCCTGGATAGTGGTCGGCTCTACGGCCGGAACTTCTTCCGGATCGCGATCTTCCTCCCCTACGCCGTCCCCGCCGTGGTCGCGACCCTGATGTGGGGCTTCATGTACGGCACGCGCTTCGGGCTGGTCGGCAACATCAACGACGCCCTGGGCACGGACCTGCCCGACCCGCTCTCCCCCGATCTGATCCTCGCCGCCATCGGCAACATCGTGACCTGGGAGTTCGTCGGCTACAACATGCTGATCTTCTACTCTGCGCTGCGCGTCGTCCCCCACTCGCTCTATGAGGCCGCGGAGATCGACGGCGCCGGGCAGTGGCGGGTGATCACCGCGATCAAGCTGCCCGCGATCCGGGGCGCGCTGGTGATCGCCACGATCTTCTCGATCATCGGCACCTTCCAACTGTTCAACGAGCCCAGCATCCTCCAGAGCCTGGCGCCCAACGCCATCTCGAGCGACTACACGCCCAACCTGCTCACCTACTCGCTGTCCTTCGCGGGCCAGCAGCAGAACTACGCCGCCACCGTCGCCATCGTCATGGGCCTGCTGACCATGATCGTCGCCTACGTCGTGCAGCTGCGCGGCATACGAAAGGATGCGTGAGCGGCATGAGCGCTCCCGCCCCGACCGTCTCCGCGCCGCGCCCCCGCGGCGGCGGGCCGCGCGTCCGCGGCCCCCGCCCCGCCGCGAGCCCGGGCCGCCGCCCCCGCCGCAGCGTCGGCCTCACCCTGGTCACCGGGCTCGTCCTCGTCTACACGCTGGTCCCGCTGGTGTGGCTGTTCGTCAACGCGACCAAGACGCAGTCGGGGCTGCTCGACTCGTTCGGCCTCTGGTTCGACGGCGACTTCGCGCTCTTCTCGAATATCGCCGACACGTTCACCTACGACGACGGCGTCTTCGGTCGCTGGCTGCTCAACACCCTGCTCTATGTCGTCATCGGCGCGGGCGGCGCCACCCTGCTCGCCGTGCTCGGCGGCTACGGGCTCGCCAAGTTCGCGTTCCCCGGCAAGCGCGCGGTGTTCGCCGTCGTCATCGGCGCGGTCGCCGTCCCCGGCACCGCGCTCGCCGTGCCAACGTTCCTGATGTTCAGCGAGATGGGCCTGACGAACACCCCGTGGGCGGTGATCGTGCCGTCCCTCATCTCGCCGTTCGGCCTCTACCTGATGTGGGTCTTCGCCTCCGACGCGATCCCCGACGAGCTGCTCGAGGCCGCCCGCATCGACGGCTCGGGCGAGCTGAGGACGTTCTTCACCATCTGCCTGCCGCTGCTCTCGCCCGGGATCGTCACGGTCTCCCTCTTCACCATGGTCGCCACGTGGAACAACTACTTCCTGCCGCTGATCATGATCAAGGACCCCGACTGGTACCCGCTCACGCTCGGGCTCAACGCGTGGAACGCCCAGGCGTCCACCGCGGGCGGCGAGCCCGTCTTCCACCTGGTGATCACCGGCTCGCTGCTGACGATCGTGCCGCTGATCGCCGCCTTTCTCCTCCTCCAGCGCTACTGGCAGTCCGGCCTGGCCGCGGGGAGCGTCAAGGAGTGACCCCTCCCCCGACCGGCACCCGACGGCAACCGACCGGCACCCGACCCGGAACCGCCCCCACGTGCCCCGACCACCCCGACCACCCCGACCACGAAGTGAGTTGACCACCATGAGCACCATCAGACGCCCACTGGCGCGCGTCGCCGCCACGGCCCTGGCCCTGTCCCTCGGGCTGACCGCCTGCGGATCCGACGACGGGGACGGCGGGGGAGGGGACGCCTCGCCCGAGGCCGTGCGGGCGGCCCTCGACGAGGGCGGGCAGATCACCGTGTGGGCCTGGGAGCCCACGCTCGACGCGGTCGTCGCCGACTTCGAGGCCGCCCACCCCGAGGTGGACGTCGAGCTGGTCAACGCGGGCACCAACACCGACCAGTACACCGCCCTCCAGAACGCCATATCCGCGGGCTCGGGCGTGCCCGACGTCGCGCAGATCGAGTACTACGCGCTGAGCCAGTTCTCCATCGCCGACTCCCTCACCGACCTCGCGCCCTACGGCGCCGACGACCTCGACGGCACGTTCACGCCGGGCCCGTGGAACGCGGTCGGCTCGGGCGGAGGCATCCACGGCCTGCCGATGGACTCGGGCCCGATGGCCCTCTTCTACAACCAGGACATCTTCGACGAGCACGGCATCGAGGTCCCCGAGACCTGGGACGACTACGTCGAGGCCGCCAGGGCCCTGCACGCCGCCGACCCCGATGTCTACCTCGGCTCCGACACCGGCGACGCGGGCTTCACCACGAGCATGATCTGGCAGGCGGGCGGCCACCCCTACACCGTCGACGGCACCGACGTCGGCATCGACTTCGGCGACGAGGGGTCCGCCCGTTTCGCCGAGACCTGGCAGCAGCTGCTCGACGAGGACCTTCTCGCGCCGATCACGGGCTGGAGCGACGAGTGGTACCAGGGCCTGGCCGACGGCACCATCGCCAGCCTGATCATGGGCGCCTGGATGCCCGCCAACCTGGAGTCGGGCGTGGCCGAGGGCTCGGGCTCATGGCGCGTCGCCCCGCTGCCCCAGTGGGAGGCGGGCGGCCAGGCCAGCGCGGAGAACGGCGGCAGCTCCCTCGCCGTCCCCTCCGCCGCGGCCAACAAGGAACTCGCCTACGCCTTCGTCGAGTACGCCACCGCGGGGGACGGCGCGGCCACCCGCATCGAGGGCGGCGCGTTCCCCGCGACCACCGCTGACCTCTCGTCGGAGGAGTTCCTCAACGCCGAGTTCGCCTACTTCGGCGGCCAGAAGGCCAACGAGATCTTCGCCGAGTCCGCGGCCGCCGTCCTCCCCGACTGGTCGTATCTGCCCTACCAGGTCTACGCCAACTCCATCTTCAACGACACCGTCGGCCAGGCGTATGTCTCCGGCACCACCCTCACCGACGGGCTCGCCGCCTGGCAGGAGGAGTCCCTCGCCTACGGCGAGGAGCAGGGCTTCACCGTCGGCGGCTGACCCAGCACCCCGCGCGCCCCGCGCCCCGCGCGCCCCGCGTCCCCGCGTCCCCGTTCCACGTCCGGGCGACCGGCCACCGGTCGCCCGGACGGCCGCGCTGCCCTCGCATCACCAAGGAGAGACCGCATGTCCCGCGCCCCGAGCCACCGCTGGCCGCGCCCGCTCCCCGCCGAAGGCACCGCCGCCCCCGGCTTCCACTACGGCGCCGACTACAACCCGGAACAGTGGCCGCGCGACGTCTGGCCCGAGGACATCCGCCTCATGCGCGAGGCGGGCGTCACCGTCGTCTCCCTCGCCATCTTCTCCTGGGCCCGCATCCAACCGGCCCAGGACGCCTGGGACTTCGACTGGCTCGACGAGATCATGGACCTGCTGCACCAGGGCGGTATCGCCGTCGACCTGGCCACCGCCACCGCATCCCCGCCGCCCTGGCTCACCGCGGCGCACCCCGAGATCCTGCCTGTCACCGCGACGGGCGAGACCATCTGGCCCGGCGCCCGCCAGCACTGGCGGCCCACCTCGCCGGTCTTCCGCGAGCACGCCCTCCGCCTGGTCACCGCCCTCGCCGAGCGCTACGCCACGCACCCCGCCCTGGTCGCCTGGCACATCAACAACGAGCTCGGCTGCCACAACGTCCACGACTACTCCGACGACGCCGCCCGCGCGTTCCGCGCCTGGCTGCGCACCCGCCACGGCTCGATCGACGCGCTCAACGACGCCTGGGGAACGGCGTTCTGGTCCCAGCGCTACAGCGACTTCGACCAGATCCTCCCGCCCCGCCTCGCCGCCTCGCACCCCAACCCCACCCAGCAGCTCGACTTCATGCGCTTCTCGTCCGACGCCCTGAAGGACCATCTGCGCGCCGAGCGCGACATCCTGCGCCGGATCACCCCGGATGTGCCCGTGACCACCAACTTCATGGTGATGGGCGAGACCAAGGGCATGCACTACGCCGACTGGGCCGCCGAGGTCGACTTCGTCTCCAACGACCACTACGCCCTGCCGGGCCCGCAGAGCCTCGACGAGATGTCGTTCTCCGCCAACCTCACCGGCAACATCGCCGGTGGCCGCCCATGGTTCCTGATGGAGCACTCCACGAGCGCCGTCAACTGGCAGCCCGTCAACGTCGCCAAGCGGCCGGGCGAGCTGGCCCGCGACTCCCTCCTGCACGTCGCCCACGGCGCCGACGCCGTCTGCTTCTTCCAGTGGCGCCAGTCCGCGGCGGGCGCCGAGAAGTACCACTCCGCGATGGTCCCGCACGCCGGGCCCGAAAGCGACGTCTTCCGCGCCGTCACCGACCTCGGCGCCACCCTGCGCGACCTGGCCCCCGCCGCGGGGACCGTACGCGACCCCGCGCCCGCCGCGATCCTCTTCGACTGGGAGTCCTGGTGGGCCAGCGAGCTCGACTCCCACCCGACGTCGAGGCTGCGCTACCGCCAGGAAGCCCTCGACTGGTACTCGGCGTTCCTCGCCCTCGGGGTGCGGGCCGACGTCGTGCCCACCGGCACCCCGCTCGACGCCTACCGCATGGTCGTCGCCCCCGTCCTGCACATGGTCCCGCAGTCCCTCGCCAAGGAGCTGACCCGCTACGTCGAGGGCGGCGGCCACCTGGTGACGACCTACTTCTCCGGGATCGTCGACGAGAACGACCACGCCTGGCTCGGCGGCTACCCGGGGCCGCTGCGCGACCTCCTCGGCATCCGCATCGAGGAGTTCGCGCCGCTCCTCGACGACGAGTCCGCCGCGCTCGACGACGGCACCAGCGGCACCCTGTGGACCGACCTGATCACCGTCACCGACCCCGCCACCGAGACCCTGGCCCGCTACACCGCGGGACCCGCCGAGGGCCGCGCCGCCCTCACCCGCCGCGCGGCGGGGCCAGGATCGGCCTCCTATCTCTCCACCCGGCTGGGGCCCGAGCAACTCCGCGGCCCGCTCGGCCGGTTGCTCGCCGCCGCTGGCATCGAGCGCGAGCTGCCCGAGTCCGCGGCGGGCCGCGTCGAGCTGACCGTTCGCACCGACGGCGCGAACGCGTTCTGGTTCCTCGTGAACCGCACCGAGGAGCCGGTCCCGCTGACCGGCATCGCGGGGGAGGTGATCGGCGGCGCGCCCCGCGACCCCGGCGCCCCGCGGCGCGTCCTTCCCCCGCGTGGCGTCGCCGTGCTGCGGCGCCAGGCCCCCTGAGCGGCCCTGAGGGGCCCTGAGGGGCCGCATCCGACCCGTTCTCCTCCGCGACGAAGCGACCAGAAGGGCACCACATGATGCGACGCACACCCCGCGGCCGAAGGCCGCGGACGACCGCACTCGCCGCCGTCCTGGCCACCGGAGGCGCGCTCGCCGCCGTGCCGGGGACCGCCCAGGCGGCCGACGCCGTGACGATCACCCCCGATCCCTCCTACCAGGGCCAGGAGTTCGAGGGCTGGGGCACCAGCCTGGTGTGGTTCGCCAACGCCACGGGCGACTACCCCGACGAGATCCGCGACGAGCTGGCCGACCTCCTCTTCGGCGACGACGGACTCGCCCTCAACATCGCCCGCTACAACATCGGCGGCGGCAACGCGCCCGACGTCACCGACTACCTGCGCGCGGGCGGCGCCGTCGAGGGCTGGTGGCGCGCCCCCGACGGCACCACGCGCGAGGACGTCGACTGGTGGAACGCCGCCGACCCGGCCCACTGGAACGAGAACGCCGACCTCACCCAGCGCTGGTGGGTGGACCGCGTCAAGGACGAGGTCGACCACTGGGAGGCGTTCAGCAACTCGCCGCCCTGGTTCCAGACCGTCAGCGGCTATGTCTCCGGCGGCTTCGACGCGGGCGCCGACCAGGTGAGGCCCGAGTCCGTCGAGGACTTCGCCGCCTACCTGGTCGGCGCGGTCGAGCGCCTGGAGGGCGCGCACGGCATCGACGTCGCCACCCTCGACCCGTTCAACGAGCCCAACACCACCTACTGGAGCACCCGGCTCGGCCCGGACGGCGAGCCCATCGGCGGCAGGCAGGAGGGCGCCCACGTCGGCCCCGCGCTCCAGCGGGACATCATCACGGCGCTGGCCGCCGAGCTCGACGGCGCGGACACCGAGGCCGCCATCTCGGCCATGGACGAGACCAACCCCGGCAGGTTCGCGGAGAACTGGGCCGCCTACCCGCCCGAGGTGCGTGACCTCGTCGACCAGCTCAACGTCCACACCTACGGCACCGCGGGCCGCACCACCGTTCGTGACCTGGCCAAGGCCGCCGACAAGCCGCTGTGGATGAGCGAGGTCGAGGGCGACTGGGGCACGACGGGAGGACAGGACTTCGAGACCATGTCCACCGGCCTTGGGCTGGCCCGCCACATCGTCGCCGACCTGCGCGAACTCGAGCCCACCGCCTGGGTGTTCTGGCAGCCCGTCGAGGACTACGACAACATGGCCCCCGGCGGCGAGTCCCCCCAGGGCGGCAACTGGGGCAGCATCCAGCTCCCCTTCAGCTGCACCGCCGACGACACCCTGGAGACCTGCCCCATCCGCACCAACACCAAGTTCGACACGGCGAGGAACTTCACCCACCACATCAGGCCCGGTGACCACCTCATGCGGACCGACGACCCCGCGAGCGTCGCCGCGGTCCACGCCTCGGGGCGCGGCGCCACGGTCGTCCACGTCAACGACGCCACCGAGGCCAGGGAAGTCACCCTCGACCTCTCGAAGTTCGCCCGCGTCTCCCGCGGCGCCACCGTCACCCCCGTGGTGACCGACGCCCATGGCGCGCTTGTCACCCAGGAGTCCGTGCCGGTGCGCGGTGAACGGGCCTCGTTCACCGTGCCAGCCGAGTCCGTCACCAGCTTTGTCGTGGATGGCGTCGCGGGCGTCGACCGCGACGCGGCGGAGATCAGGCCGGGCCAGGACCACCTGCTGACGGGCGCGGCCAGCGGCAGATCGCTCGCCGCGACCGGCGACTGCGCGGTCATCCGCGCCACGGACCCGGCCGACCCCGCCCAGCGGTGGGAGGTCACCAAGCTGACCAGGGGCGACGACAATCGGCAGCGCTACGCGCTCGGCAACGACGCGAGCGATCGCCGCCTCGCGGTGCGCGACGGCTCCCTGGTCCTGGAACCCGACCGGGGCCGCCCCGACACCGCGGCCCAGTGGATCGCCTCCACCACCGGCGACTCGACCTGGACCTGGGTCAACGCGGCCACGGGCCAGCTGATCGAGGTGGCGGGCGAGGCGACACACGAGGGCGCCGCCGTGTCCGTGTGGGCACCCAACTCCGGGGGGCACCAGCGGTGGGGGGTGAGCGGGGTGTGAGTGGGGGCGGCTACGGAGGGTCCGGTGGTGCGGGCCGCCTGCCGCGGTGGCTTGTTTCGCCGTGGGTGCGGGTCAGAGATCGGCACCTACGGGAGGGGGGCGTCGGGTGACCGGCCGTCCCGGTCAACGGGAGGTCTCGTCGCTGGCTGGGACCGTTCGCCGAACGGGCGCCGCCGCGTCCCTCGTCGGCGGCCGTCTTCCCGGTGGTCGCTTGCGGTGGCGCGCACCCATCGGGCCTGCCCTGGCCGCACGAAGCGCTTTCACGCCTGGCGCACGATCGGCTGCAGCCGGATCCTCGTCCCGCCCGAGTCCTACCCGAGCCGTTGACGGCACGGCGGCTGAGGATCCGGCTCACGCGGACCCGCGCCAGGCCGCGGCTGGCGTTCGTCGGCCTCTACACCACCGTGCGGCCGACCTGACCTGGCGGGCTCAGATCTGCACGCGCGTGCGGTGGCCGTCGGGCCAGGTGACGGTGGCCGCGTCGGGGCCCGCGCTCACCGTGGGCGCGGCGCCGTGCGGTGCGGCGCCGCGCGGCGCGCCGCCCCCGTCGAGGGTGACCAGGGCGGCGAACAGGCCGCCCGCCGCGGGGACGCCGTCGGCGGCGAGCCAGGGGATGGCCGTCCAGGCGCCCAGCGGCCCCGTGTCCCGTTCGAGCGTCACCCCTGCATCGGTGAAGCCGAGCAACGGGCGCAGGGCCGACCGCAGTCGGGCCGTGTGCGCGAGTGCGTCAGGCCCCGTGCCGGGCCGCTCGGCCGAGGCGATGGGCCAGCCGCCAAGGCGCAGCCTGAGCGGCCCCGTGGGGTGCTCGGCCGCCCCGACGCGCACCAGCCTGACCTCCACGCCCCCGCGGACCGCCGACGCCACGGCGAGCTCGGGTCCCGGGGTGATCGCCCCCTGGCGCCCCGAGCCATGGTCGGGCCCGGCGTCGGGCGCCGGGTCGACCCAGTGCGCGCGCCCGCCCGAGGCGGCGAGCAGCACGCCGCCCGGCGCGAGGCCCGCGTGGCGCGTGGCGAACCCGGTGCGGTGCGTCGCCCGTCCACTGCCGTCGACCAGCACCGCGGCGTTGTCGAGCGGCGCGTCCACCGCGGGCCCGATGAGCGGGGGGACGGTGGCGGTCGAGTAGCCGAGCCTGGCGTAGAGCGGGGCGTCGGTGGAGGTGACGCCGGGGCGTGCGTGGTCGGTGCCATGGTTGACAACGGTGACAATGCCGTCGCCGTGCCGCCCCGAGACGAGCCAGCCCGGCGCCTCGATCACCCGCGCGAAGTCGCCGCGTTCCACGGGCAGCGGCTCCTCCACCGCGGTCCACACGGGGTGGTCGGCAGGCAGGGCGAGGCCCAGCACGCCCTTGGCGGCCCAGTAGGGCGAGCCGGGGCCCGAGTACGCCTGGCGCATCCCGGGCCAGGCGTGGTGCCACCCCAGGGAGAGCAGCCCTTCGGCGTCGGGGGCGCCGCGGTCGGCGAAGTGGCGCACGATGCCGCTGGCCGCGCGCCGGATCAGCCCTGGCGGCAGGTCGCCCGTGCCGGTGAACGCGGCGGTCCACAGCGGCGCGGCGGCCGCGAACCGGTAGATGAGGCTGCGGCCCTGGAGCAGCGGCGAGCCGTCCGCGCCGATCAGGTGGACCGCGTCGTCGAGGTAGCGGGCCAGGTCATCGGCCCACCGCGCGGCCAGCTCCGGAGGGCACAGGGAGCCGACGACGTCGAACGTCCGCGTCCACAGCAGCGGATAGAGGTGCAGCGCCCAGCCGGTGTAGTGGTCGAACGCGCGCTCGTCCGCGCCGTCGGAGAGCCAGCCGCCCGTGCGCCGCAGCGAGGCGTGGACGGCCAGGTCCTCCTCGATGTCGGCGGCCGACCATGGCCCGCCGACCTCGCGCAGGAACGACTCGACGACGATCCGGAACCACACCCAGTTGATGGGCGGATAGGGCTGGCCCACCACGGTGGACAGCCAGTTGACGGTGCGCTCGCGCACCCCGTCGTCCAGCAGGTCCCACAGCCACGGCCTGGTGAGCGCGAGGATCAGCGCGAGCGAAGCGGCCTCCACCTTGGCCTGGCCAAGCTCGTCGGGGCGCGGCCACGCCTCGGGCGAGCCGGGGTCGGTGCCAGCGGCCAGCCCGGCGGCGTAGCGTTCGAGCAGCCCGGTGGGGTCGGCGCCCCGTTCACCGGCCACGCGGAACCCCGCGAGCAGCAGCGTCCGCGCAAAGCCCTCAAGGCCGTCGGACGCGGGCCCGTAACGGCTTGGCGGCCCCGGCAAGTCCACGCGCGCGCCCAGCGGGGAGCGGTAGGGGCCGACGGCGGCCAGCATCCGGTCGGCGAGCTCGGCCCAGTGGGCGCGGGTCCACCCGGTGTGGGGCGAACGGGCCCTGTCCTCCGGCGCGTTCACGCCCGCACCGCCAGGTCCGAGCGGGTGACGGGGTCGAGGGGCGGGTGGCCCGCGGCGTAGCGTTCGAGCTCGGCCAGCGCGGCCTGGGCCATCCTGCGGGTCTCCGAGCCGAGCGAGCCCGCGACATGCGGCGTGAGCAGCACGTTGGGCAGGTCGTAGAGCGGCGAGTCGGCGGGCAGCGGCTCGGGCTCGGTGACGTCGAGGACGGCGTGCAACTCGCCGCCGAGGCAGGCGCGTTCCAGGGCGTCGGTGTCGACGAGGCTGCCGCGCGCGGTGTTGACCAGCACGGCGTGGCGGGGGAGCGCGGCCAGCTCGGCGGCGCCGATGAGGCCCCTGGTCTCGGGGAGCGCGGGCGCGTGCAGGCTGAGGACGTCGGCCTGGGGCAGCGCCTCGGCCAGGGTGGCGGGCCTGGCCCCCGCCGCGACGATGGCGGCGGGGTCGGCCACGGGGTCGACGACCAGCACGCGGGCCAGGTCGAGGCGCGTGAGCAGCGCGCACACGCGGGCGCCGATGCGCGAGTGCCCCACCAGGACGACGGTGCGGTCGTGCCCCGACAGCTCGCCGCGCCGCTCCCGGTAGCCCCAGTCGGCGCGGAACTCCCTGGCGTCAGCGGCCAGGAACGGCACCTTCTTGAACGCCCACAGCACGGCCGCGAGCGTGTAGTGGGCGACGGGCTCGGCGTTGGCCTCGGCCGCGGTGGTGACCAGCAGGCCGCGGTCGAAGACCTCGCGGCCCACGTGCGGGCGCACCGACCCGGCCGCGTGCAGCACGGCCCGCAGCCGGGGCGCGGCGTCGAGCACGTCGGCCGTCAGGGGCGGGCAGCCCCACGAGGTGAGCAGCACCTCGGCCTCGGCCAGCCGGGCGCGCGCCCGGGGCGAGCGGAGCTCGTCGACGACCAACGGGTCGCCCAGGGCGGCGGCTTCGCGCAGCCTGGCCAGCTCGGGCTCGGCGAACTGCGTGGCGAAGGTGTCGTGCCCCATCACCAGCAGCGTCAGGGGCCCGGGCCCCGCCTCGGTCACTTGACGCTCCCCGTGGCGAGGCCCGAGCGCCACTGCCGCTGGAGCACGACGAAGGCGATCACCAGAGGCACCACGGCGAGCAGCGAGCCGGTGATGACGAGGGGGTTGTACTGCGGGAACTGTCCCACGCGCGAGCTCCACTGGAAGAGGCCGAGGGTCATCGGGAAGAGGTCGGGGTCGGTGAGCATGACCAGGGGCAGGAAGAAGTTGTTCCAGATGCCGACGAACTGGAAGAGGAGCACGGTCACCACGCCGGGTCGCATCATGGGCAGGGCGATGGTGAAGAACGTCCGCAGCTCGCCCGCGCCGTCCATGCGCGACGCCTCAAGCACCTCGTCGGGCACGGCCGCCTCGGCGTAGGCGCGGGCGAGGTAGACGCCGAACGGGTTGGTGAGCAGCGGGATAAACACCGCCCAGAACGTGTCGACGACGCGCAGCTCGGAGGCCATCAGGTACAGCGGCAGCGCGAGCGCGGTGGTGGGCACCAGGACGCCGGTGAGGGTGACGGCGAACAGGGCGCGCCGCCCGGGGAAGTCGAGCTTGGCGATGGCGTAGCCGCACGCCGCGCAGATCAGCGCGCCCAGGACGGCGCCGAGCCCCGCGTACAGCAGGGAGTTGCGCACCCAGAGGAGGAAGACGCCGTCCTCCTCGGCGAAGAGGTCGCGCAGGTTGCCGACGAGGTTCCAGTCGCCCAGCTCGAAGGCGCTCGTGGTGGAGAAGTCCCCGACGTTCTTGGTGGACGACGTGAACAGCCACACCAGCGGCAGCACGCTGTAGAGCGCGGCGATCAGCAGCAGGGCGTGTACGGCGCCGCGCGACGTCCAACGGGACGTGCGCCGCGAGGGGTTCATCGGGACCTCCGGGTGGACAGGCGCATCACGAGCGCCGAGAGCAGGGCGGAGGCCAGCGCGAGCAGCAGGGAGGCGGCCGCGGCCCGGCCGTAGTCGTTGCTGATGAACGCCGCCTCATAGACATAGAGGCTCGGGGTCCATGTGCTGGTCACCGATGAGCTGAACGACCGCAGCACCAGGGGCTCGGTGAACAGCTGGAGCGAGCCGATGACGGTGAAGACGAGGGCGACGAAGAGGGTGGGCCTGATCATGGGCACCTTGACGGCGAGCGCGGTGCGGATCGGCCCCGCCCCGTCCACGGTGGACGCCTCGAGCACCTCGCGGGGCACGGTGCGCAGCGCGGTGTAGAAGATGATCATGTTGTAGCCGGTCCACTGCCAGGTGGCCATGTTGACGATGGACGGCAGCACGCCGTCGCTACCCAGCGGGTCCCACGGCAGGGCGGCGTTGAGCGGCCCGATGCTCGGGCTGTAGAGATAGGCCCAGATCAGGCCCGCGATCACGCCGGGCACGGCGTAGGGGAGGAAGACCGCGAGCGTCCACACCTGCCGCAGCCGCACCGTCGCGCCGTCGAGCAGCAGGGCGAGCGCGAGGGCACAGCCCAGCATCAGGGGGACATGGATGAGCGCGTAGCGGGCGACGTTGGCGACGCTCTCGCGGAACGCCGCGTCGCCGAGCACGTCGGCGTAGTTGCCGAGCCACACGAAGACGTCGTGCGGCCCGTCGAAGCCGAGCCCGGAGAGGCGTTCGGTGAACAGGCTCAGATAGAGGGCGTAGGCGATGGGCACCAGCACGGTGCCGACGAGCAGCAGCGCGAACGGTGCGGCCAGGACGAGCGGGGCGAGCCGGGAGCGGCGGCGCGGCGGGCGCGTGGGTCCTGGGCTCGCGCCGGTCGGCGGCCTGGTCTCGGCCTCGGGGACGACGACGGTCATGCCGCACCCGCCTCTCGGACGGAGAGGCCGCGGTCGCGCATGGTGGCCACGGCGGTCGCGTGGACGGAGCGGACCGCGTCGGGGATGGTGCCCGAGCCGGTGGAGACGCCGCCGAGGGCGTCGGCGACGGAGGAGAAGAGGCCCAGGGCGTTGGGCCCCCACGTCCACTCGGGGACCCTGGCGTCGGCCTCGTCCAGCACGTCGTAGACGGGGTCGCCGAGGAACCAGTCGTCGGAGACGACCTCGCGGGCGACATCCCTGTTGGGCAGGTAGGCGGGGAACGGCGAGGTGAACGTCGCGCCGATGCGCGGCACTTCGGGGTCGGTGCTCAGCCAGCGCAGAAACGTCAGCGCGGCCTCGGGCACATCGCTCTCCTCGGATATGCCGAACGCGGTGCCGCCCTGCATCCCGTTGGCTGGCCGGTCGCCGCCCCATGTCGGCATGGTGGCCACGGCCCAGCGCCCGGCGTCGTCGGGAATGGACTTCTTGAGCGTGCCCACGCCCCACGCGGCGCCGAGATAGCCCCACAGGCGCCCCTCGTGCATCCCGGCGATCCAGTCCTGGGTGCCGGTGCCGCCGCTGCGGACCAGGTCGTCGGCGATGAGGTCCTGCCAGTACGCGGCGGTGCGCAGCGTGCCGTCGCCCGCGACGTCGACGACCCAGGTGTCGCCCTCGACGCGCCACCACGGGTCGCCCGCGCCCCACGACATGCCCGCGAAGAACGAGCCGTCGTTGAGCGGGAACGTCGTCAGTCGCGCCCGGGGATCCGCCTCCCGCACGGCCTCGGCCACGGCCGCGAACTCGTCCCAGTCGCGCGGCACCCGCACCCCGTGCCGGTCGAAGAGGTCCTTGCGGTAGTAGAGCGCCATCGGCGCCATGTCCATGGGAACGGCCCACGTCCGCCCGTCGGGGCGCACGGACCGCCACGCGGCGGGGGAGTAGCCGTCGGCGAGGTCGGCCATGTCGTCGGTGATCTCCCGCAGGCCGCCCGTGGCGAGCACCTGGATGAGGCCCTGGTACTCGACGTGCAGGATGTCGGGCGCGTTGTGGGCCTTGATGGCGTTGGTCTGCTGGGCGTAGCCGCCGGAGAGCCCGGCCGCGATCACGCTCAGCTCGACATGGACGTCGTCCTGGGCGGCGTTGAAGGCCGCCACATACTGGTCCATGCCGGTCAGCCACGACCACAGGGTGACCCGGGTCGCCCCTGACGCGGTGGTCGGCGACGAGCAGCCGGTGAGCCCGACGCCACCGGCGGCGAGCGCGGCGGCTCCGGCCGACGCGCGCAGCAGCGCGCGGCGCGACCAGCCGGTGGTGAGCGCCATTGCCTCACTTCCCTTCCGTGTGTCTGCCGGGTCACTTCAACGTGTGGGATAGTGCACGGTCAATCACCCCGAACCGAAACGATCAGAATCGATCACTTGCGAAGGTGATCACGAAAGGGGGCGGCCGTGTTCCTTCCCTCGGAACGCCAGGAACGCATCCTGGCCGCGGTGCGCCAGCGGGGCACGGTGCGGCTTGGCGAGCTCGTCGAACGCCTGGGCGTCTCGGCCGTCACGGTGCGCCGTGACGTCACGGCCCTGGCCGACCGCGGCCTGCTGCGCCGGGTGCACGGCGGCGTCACCCTGCCGCACCGCGGCGCCGCGGAGCCCGAGGAGCGCCGCACGCCGTTCGGGCCGACGGCCGCCGGGATCCTGCTCGGCATGGTGGTGCCATCCGTCGAGTACTACTGGCCACAGGTGATCCAGGGCGCGCAGACCTCGGTGAACGCCGCGGGGGGCCGCTTGGTGATGCGCGTCTCCAGCTACGAGCCCGGCGAGGACAGGCGACAGATCACCGCCCTGCTCGAACGCGGCACGCGCACGCTGCTCGTCGCCCCCGTGGTCACGGGCGCCTACGGCCTCGACCTGCTGCGCTGGCTCGCCACCCTGCCGGTGCCCGTCGTCATGGTGGAGCGCGAACCCCCGCCCGAGCTGCCGACGTTGGCCCTTGACGCCGCCACCACCGAGCACGCCCTCGGCGCGGGGCTCGCCGTGCGGCACCTGGTGACCCTCGGGCACCGCTCGATCGCGCTCGTCCTCTCCCGGCAGAGCCCCACGAGCCGGGCGCTGCGCCGGGGCTGGACCGGGACCATGGCCGAGCTCGGCCTGCCGCGGCCCGACGCGTGGCAGTTCGAGGTCGCCAGCTATGGCACCCCGGGGTGGGCCGCCGCCTACGACCACGTGCTGCGGCGCTGCCGCGAGCGCGGCGCGACGGCGCTGCTCGTGCACTCCGACCGGGAGGCCATCGGCATGGTCGAACGCGCCAGGGACCTCGGCATCTCGGTGCCCGGTGAGATGGCGGTGGTCTCCTACGACGACGAGGTCGCCGCCACGTCCGACCCGCCGCTGACCGCCGTCCGCCCGCAGAAGCACCGCCTGGGGCGGGTCGCCGCCGAGCTGGCCCTGGCCCGCGCCACCGAGGTCGAGCGCCGCCCCGTGCACCGGGTGCAGCTCTGGCCGACCCTCGAGGTCCGCGAGTCCTGCGGCGGCCAGGCGGAGTACGAGGCGGCGCAAGGCCGTTGACCGGCCCGTCCCGCGGGGAGATGGCCCTGGGCCTAACGCAGGCTCACGGTGTAGGAGCCGTCGAGGGGGCCGGTGGCGCCGTCGGAGGTCGCCTGTTGCGACAGGGCCGTCGGGGTCGGCGAAGGCTCCGCCGTCGTGTCCGCGTGCGGGGTGGGCGTGGGCGATCCGTCGCCCTCGTCGCCCGACGCGGTGAACGCGCCGCTGATGAACGCGGCCACGACCGCCGCGCTGCCGCCGATGAACGCCGCGCCGAGAGCCGTCGCCGCCCCTGGAGAACGCTTCCCGCGCTGTGCCGCCACGCTCCGCCCCCTTGCCCGCCCTGCTCTGACACGACGCTACTGCCCCCGATCGCCGCGCGCCACGTTTTGACGGTTCTCGTGGTTGACGGTTCTCGTGGTTGACGGTTCCTCGTGGTTGACGGTTCCTCGTGGAGAAAATGTGAGGGCGCGTCAGCCGGGGCCATACCCCCGCGCCCGGTGGGCGCCAGGCCGAAAGCGCACCGTCCGTCCCCCGGGGCCCCGGGGGACGGGCCGCCCCAGGGCAACGCCCGCCGACCCGGGCCATCGCCGGTCCGGGGTGGGCGATTGCCCGTTCACGGTGGTGTACTTGACCGTCGCACGACGCGCGGCAGCGCGCGAGCGCGCACTCGCCCCAGTCGTGGGTTACGCCCACGTTTCCGCGCGAAGCCGCAGGCTACGCGCGGGTTTCGGCGCCCGCTTCCTCGTGGTCGTCACGGGGTGTCGCCGATGAGATACGTGTCACATGTGTGCGTGTAGGCGGCGTGAAGACGCGCCGTTGACCAGCGGCGTTGTGGCGCGGTGGGGCATATTCCGGCGCCCGCGAGGCCGGATTCCGCTCTGTCGGATGGCGTCTTTGCCCGATTCGGGCGGTGAACGGGACCGATCAGGCGCGAAACGGGCATGCCGTTCGGGCCCGGAATCCTCGCCCCCCGACCGGAGTTCGGCGGATCGTACGGGAGCCCCCGACGCGTCGCCATCGCGAATCACGCCCCGCCCCGGCTGGTCGAAGGGGCGACGCCGGTTCGCGAACGCGCACGGCGCGGCGCCGCCACGCGCGGGCCCGCGCCGAAGCTACGTGCCGGTAGCGGAGTTCACCCCGGCCCGGGACCCCCGCAATGAGGCGGGGTGGTGCGGGCCGTGTAAATGCCGTTACCTTCGAAGCTGGTTCGGACCGCGCGCTGTCGCGGCACAGGCCCGCGCGGCGTGTTCGAATCACAACAGGCCATTACGGGCGTAGCTCCCTGGACGTCCGAGCCGAGCCGCAGGACACCGGCCAGCGTGCGGGTGACGTCAGGGCGAAGGGGACGAGGTCTCGTGGCACATGAGGTACGGCTCCACGCTTCCGGGCTGCCTCGCCCGGCACCGGTGAACGGTCGGCCCGAGTCGGCGGCCAGCGACGCGCTCTCCCTGGTGCTCGCGGCGGTGCGGCTCTCCTGTGAGCGGTTACTCGGCGGCACCACGGCATCCCCGCTCCTCCACCGCGCGGCTCAGCGGCGAGGGCGCGCCACCGGAGGGTGGCGCGCCCTGGACGCTGAGGCGGCGCGGTCCCGTGGCGGCAACGGCCCGAGGAGCGCGCGACATCCCGGCGCTTCCGGCGCTCCGGCCGCCTCCCGCGCCCCCGCGCGCAGGGAGCCGAGGAGCCCGAGCCGGGATCGCCTACGCGCCTGGACCGGCCTCCCGCGCGCCGGTCCACCGGCGCGATGTCCCCGCTGACCCGCGCCTGGCGCCCCGTCACCACGAAAGAGGCCCCGGAGCCGCTGACCGGCGCCCCGTGGCCCGCCCCTGAGCGGCGGAGAACGCCCGCGCCGCGATGACGCGCGTCACCGGAGCAACGCCGAGCGAACGGTGCGGCGCCGGATGTTCCCGCTCCGGGAGGGATCGTCAGGTCCCCCTTCGCTGCCCTTGCGGATGACCCGCCGCCGGGCGGCCGCGCGTATATCTTGCCTTACGCCGATCGGGGCGGTGCGCCGTAGTGCCGACCGATGGTGAGTTGTCCTAGGACTGGCCCGAGATGGAGGCGGTCACATTGATGACGCTCTGGTGCGTGGACCGCGAAATACGACTCATGCTGTACGGCGAGGTAAGCATGGTCGAACAGCATATGACTCGCGTGTATCCGGAGTTGGACGACCGATTACGCGAGGCACCAGAGCTGAAATTCAGTGGTCGGCTGGATAACGCCCGGATGGCTTTCGGTGAACACCCGTCCACCTTGCCCTGCCGCGCCGCACGGGCCCCTCACCTCGGTCGCAGGCGCGGCAACACCCCCTCCGCGAGGGCCGGGAGCGGTGCGCGACCGCGCACTCACGCGCGAATCGTATGCGGCGCGTCAGAGGTGCGGGCGTCGCGCTTCCCCGCCCCCCACTCGGACTCTCCCGCGAATCCCCGGCCCGGGCGGCGGGAGAGTGTCACATGGCGCCGCGCCCCCTCGCAGCCCTCACGGGGCAGCGTTTACCGAGATATGACTGAGGGGGTGTGACTAGGGGTTCCTAGGGGGTGTCCCTAGGGGTGGTGGCTAATACCCTTCCACCGGATAGTGACCAAAGAATGCAGCGGACTTCTGGATTGACAAGTCCAATGACTGGTCCGGCCACCGCTGGAAAACGGGCCGGCTTCGTGATGATGACGCCGACAGGGGGAAGTACAGCAGTGTTGGTGGAGCGAGCAAAGATCCTCGAACAACTCGACGACCTACTGATCCAGTCCGCGCGAGGCAGCGGCGCCATAGCGGCCGTCAGCGGCTCGACCGCGATGGGCAAGACCACCGTGCTCAACGCCCTGGCGGAGCGGGCCGTCGCGGCGGGCAGCACCGTGCTCAGCGTGGTGAGCTCACCGCACGAGCGCGATGTCCCCTACGGCGGGCTCGCCCAGCTGTTCCATTCGATCGACGCGCGTTTCCCCGGCGCCGCCGTGCCGGGCGCCGCCCTACCGGACACGGCCGATCCCACGGCCCAGGACGACCCGTCGGCCATGGCCCGGCAGACACACCGGATCATCGCCGAACTGGCAGCCGAACGGCATGTGTTGATCACCGTTGACGATATCCAGCACACCGACGCGGCGACCCTCGGCTGCCTCAGCTACCTGGCGCAGCACCTGACCCAGCTCCCCCTGGCGCTGGTGTTCACGCATGGTGTCTCCGTGGACGAGCAGCCGCCCCGCATCCTGCACGACCTCCTCTACCGGGCCAGCGTCCGGCGCTCCTATCTGGGACCCCTGTCGCGCGACGGCATCAGGGAGCTGGCGGAGCGGTGCACCGCGTCGCTCGCCGCCGACCGGTTCGTCGCCGAGGTCCACGCGCTCAGCGGCGGAAACCCCCTGCTCGTCCAGGCGCTCATCGAGGAGCACAGGCTGCGCGCCGCGCCCGAGCCGGGCGCCGGACCCCTGCCCCCCGAGGGCGAGGGCCAGGCCGCCAAGCCGTCCACCGACGGGCTGCTGCCGACCGGGCACGTCTTCCACCAGGCCGTCATCGCGTGCCTGCACCGGCTCGGCCCGCGCGCGGTCCGCCTCGCCCGGTGCGTCGCGCTGCTCGAAGGGGCGGCCACGCCGCTCCTGATGAGCAGGCTGAGCGGCATCGACACGGGCCTTGTGGAGCGTTACCTCCGGCTGCTCACCGGGATCGGCGTGCTGGACGGCGCCAAGTTCCGGCGCGCGGGCGTGCAGCAGGCCGTCCTCGGCGAGATACCCCACGACGAGGCCGCGGACCTGCGGCACCGCGCCGCCCGCCTGCTCTACGACAGCGGCGCCTCGCCCCAGACCGTCGCGGGCCACCTGCTCGACATCGGCCCCCTGCGCGAGGACTGGGTGCTGCCCGTGCTGCGCGAGGCCGCACGCCACGCGCTGGCCGACGGCGACGTGCAGCTCGGCATCCGCTGCCTCGAACTGGCCCGCGAGTGCTGCACCGAAGAGGCGCAGCGCGTCTCGGTCAAGGCCCAGTACGCCTCGGCCCAGTGGCAGTTGCGACCCGCCGACTCCGCCCAGCACTTCCTCGCGCTCAAGAACCCCATCCTCGCGGGCACGTTGAAGGGCGGCGAGGCGCTGCGCGTCGCCGACGGCATGCTCTTCCACCTCGACTTCGACGACGCCGTCGAGGCCATCGACCACCTCAATGACGGCAACGAGGACGCCGCCACCGCCCTGCACTGCACCAGGCTGCTGATGGCCTCGGAGTTCCCCGGTGTGCTCGACCGGCTCAGCCGCCCGCTCCCGCCGACCGCCGCCTCGGCGACGTCCACATCGGAGCTGCGCGCCCGCCACGCCCTGGCCCTCATCCTGGAGCGCGGGGCCGACGAGTACGCGATCGCCCTGGCCGAGCAGGTGCTCCAGGGCAGCCAGAGCAGGTCGCCATGGAACCTCAAGGGCTTACCGGCCGCGTTACTCGCCTTATGCTACGCGGATCGACTGGGCGCGGCCGCCGAGTGGTACGAGCGTCTGGTGACCGACGAGGCACGGCACTACGCCCCCATCTGGCGTGCGATGCTCGACACGGTCGGCGCGTTGATCTCGCTCCGCCGTGGACGCCTCGGCGACGCGGTGCGCCAGGCCGAGGCGGCCCATGAACGGGTGTCAGGGCCGAGGTGGAACGTCAGCGGCGCCATGGCGCTGGCGATCCTCGTCGAAGCCCACACCGCGATGGGCGACCACCAGGCCGCCGCCCGCTACCTGGCGCCCGAGCCGCCGCCCGAGCTGTTCCTGACCCGCGCCGGTCTGCACTACCTCTACGCGCGCGGCCGCCACCACCTCGCGACCGGCAACACCTATATGGCCCTGTATGACTTCATGGGCTGCGGCGCCCTCATGCGGCGCTGGAACATCGACACCCCCTCGCTCGCGGCCTGGCGCCTCGGCGAGGCCGAGACCTGGCTGCGCCTCGGCGACCGCGAACGCGCGGCGCGGCTTGTCGAGAAGCAGCTCTCGACCCCGGAGGCCGGTCTCACGCGGTCGCGCGGGATGGCCCTGCACGGGCTCGCGCTCGTCCAGGCGACCACCAAGCAACCCCCCATCCTCCAGGACGCGTTCCGCCTGCTGGAGAGCAGCGGCGCCCGTTACGAGGCCGCCGCCGTGCTGGCCGATCTGAGCCGGGCCTACCAGCGGCTGGGCGAGAAGGCCAAGGCGCGGCCGACCGCGCAGCGGGCGTGGCGGCTCGCCAAGAGCTGCCACGCGGAGTCCATGTGCCAGGCGCTGCTGCCCTCGCCCATGCCGAGGAGCGTGGGAACGCGGGAGAGCGCGTCCTCGTCCCGCGGCGGCGACCGCGAGGTGCGGGGCGGCTTCGGCGGGCTCAGCAAGTCCGAGCGGCGCGTGGCCATGCTGGCCTCCCAGGGCTACGCCAACCGCGAGATCGCCGACCGGCTGTTCATCACGGTCAGCACCGTGGAGCAGCATCTCACCCGCGTCTACCGGAAGATGGGCATCAGAAACCGCGAGCAGCTTCTGGAAGGGGTGCAGGCCGTCAGCTTCGAGACCGTCTGACCCGACCCATGTGCCCCCCAGCCGGGGCGTCGTCCGCCTGCCCCGTCCCCCCGTCGGGGCAGGCGGACTTCGGGCTTTCCCGGCCCTTGTCCTGAGGCGGTTTCCTGTGGCGGTTTCCGGTGGCGGCGCGCGCGGTGAAGAAGTCGCCCGGCCAGGCACGTTAGGGGCGAGCAGGGGTTGGGGGCGCTTTGTGTGCGTCCCTAGGGTTCGAGACAAGCGCGCGCCGCTGCGTCGGCGCCTTCTCTACCCGGAGTGGCTGTGGTGGGCAACCAGGAGAAGCTTCTCGACTACCTCAAGCGCGCGACCACGGACCTGCGCGCCGCGCGCAGGCGTATCGCCGAGATCGAGCACCGCGACCGCGAGCCGATCGCCATCGTCGCGATGGCCTGCCGCTACCCGGGGGGCGTTGACTCGCCCGAGGGGCTGTGGCGGCTGGTCGACGAGGGCGTTGACGCGGTGTCGGAGTTCCCGGCCGACCGCGGCTGGGACACCGAGGGCATCTACGACCCCGAGCCGGGCAAGCCGGGGAAAACCGCGGCCCGCGAGGGCGGATTCCTGTACGACGCGGGCGAGTTCGACGCCGAGCTGTTCGGCATCAGCCCGCGCGAGGCCGCCGAGACCGACCCGCAGCAGCGGCTGCTGCTCGAGGTGTCCTGGGAGGTCATCGAGCGGGCGGGCATCGACCCGCTGTCGCTGAAGGGCAGCCCGACGGGCGTGTTCGCCGGGCTCATGTACCACGACTACGCCAAGGGCAGCAACGGCGGCAGCATCGTCTCGGGCCGCGTCGCCTACACCCTGGGCCTGGAAGGCCCCGCGGTGACCGTGGACACCGCCTGCTCGTCGTCGCTTGTCGCCCTGCACATGGCGATCCACGCGCTGCGCTCGGGGGACTGCACGCTCGCCCTCGCGGGGGGCGTGACGGTGATGTCCACGCCCGAGATGTTCGTCTACTTCAGCGAGCAGCGCGGGCTGGCGCTCGACGGCCGCTGCAAGTCGTTCGGGGCGGGCGCCGACGGCGTCGGCTGCTCCGAGGGCGCCGGGGTCCTCCTCCTGGAGCGCCTGTCGGAGGCGCGCCGCAACGGCCACCCCGTGCTCGCGGTGGTGCGCGGCAGCGCCCTGAACCAGGACGGCGCGAGCAACGGCCTGTCGTCCCCCAACGGCCCCGCGCAGCAGCGGGTGATCCGCGCGGCCCTGGCCAACGCGGGCCTGTCTCCCGCCGATGTGGACGCGGTCGAGGCGCATGGCACGGGCACCACGCTGGGCGACCCGATCGAGGCGCAGGCGCTGCTTGCCACCTATGGCCAGGACCGCGACGAGCCCCTGTGGCTTGGCTCGATCAAGTCCAACATGGGCCATGCGCAGGCCGCTTCGGGCGTGGCGGGCATCATGAAGGTCGTCCTGGCGATGCGGCACGGCGTGCTGCCCAGGACGCTGCACGCGGAGAATCCCTCGCCCCAGGTCGACTGGGAGGCGGGCAACGTCAGGCTGTTGACCGAGCCGCGCGCGTGGCCGGTGGGCGGTCGCCCGCGCCGAGCGGCCGTGTCGTCGTTCGGGATCAGCGGCACCAACGCGCACGTCATCGTCGAGGAGGCGCCGCGGGCCGAGGACGAGGAGCCGGAGGAGCGCCGCGAGCTGCCCGTCGTGCCGATCGTCGTCTCGGCCAGGACGCCGGAGGCCCTTGACGCCCAGATCCGCCGCATCACCCAACCAGCCCCGGGCCAGAGCGACTTGGACCGGGCGTTCTCGGCGGCGACCGGGCGGGCGGCCCTTGAGCACCGCGCGGTGCTCGTTGGCTCGGAGCGGATCGTGGATGTGGCCGACGATGGCAGGGTGGCGTTTCTCTTCACGGGGCAGGGGAGTCAACGTCTGGGTATGGGGCGGGAG
>NZ_QEST01000039.1 GCF_003311645.1 Streptomyces sp. PT12
TGTCACGCCGGGATCTGTGGGAGCCCGGAGGCGAGACCCCTCCGGGCCACCCGACTGCGGAGCCGCCTGAGGGAATCGAACCCTCGACCTACGCATTACGAGTGCGAGGGTCCCCGTCCAGAAGGAGCAGCCGCGATCCAGCTTGCCTGCTTTTCATCCAACTCCGGGTGCCATCACGTCCAGCAGGCACAGCTTGAGACAGGCCCGTCCAGGGGCGTCCGCTCACGCCACGCTCACGCCATCGGCGGCTGCTCAGCTCCTCGCCCGTTCACGTGGACCGGCTGATCAGCGACGTGCTGGAACTTGCCGCCCAGGCAGGCAGCGGCCCGGCAAAGCGGTCTTCAACAACGAGTGGCCGGCTAAGGACAACCTCTTGACGTGCTGCGTCACTATCGTGGGTAGGGCCCTTCACAGAGGGAGGCGGCACGGATGCGTGGCCTCGCAGATCATCTGACCATCGGCGAGCGGATCGCCTTCCATCGGAGGCGCCGCGGCTACACCCAGCAGGTACTCGCCGGGCTCGTCGGCCGCAGTACCGACTGGCTGGCGAAGGTGGAGACCGGTCGACGCAAGCCTCCGCGCATCGACATGCTGGCCGAGCTGGCCCGCGTACTTCGTGTACCGCTGGGGGAGTTGATCGGGCTACCCGTCCTGATGGAGGACGACCGAGAGCAGGATGACGTTCCGGCCGTGCGTGACGCGTTGATGAGTCCGCGACGTCTCTCCCGGCTCTTGTTCGGGCCGGAGCCTGAGGCTCAGCTCCCAAGTCCTGGTCCAACGGCTCAGCTTGCGGAGCAGGCTTGGAGCGACTACCAGGGCGGTCGACTCGGCAAGATCATCGCGATGCTCCCCGCCCTGCTTCAGACCGCGCTGGAGCTTGAGGACCACGCCGCACGCTCTGTCGCGGACGGCCGGGACTGCTGGGCTGTGTCCGCCCGGGTGCACCACCTCGCCGCCACGACCCTGGCCAAGATCGGTGAGTCCGATATCTCGTGGCTTGCCGCCGAACGAGCCATGCGGGCCGCTGACGAATCCGGTGACCCGCTGGTCTTGGCGTCCGCCGCTCGCTCTGGAACGCATGCCCTGCTGGCGAACGGCCGATACGACGACGCGATGGAGCTGGGCGAGACGACGGCTGGGTGGATGTCGGCCCGGGTGGACGACAGCGACCCGGCCGCCCTGAGCCTGCTGGGCATGACCCACCTGCGTGCGGCCATCGCCGCGGCGCGGCACCAGGACAGGCCCACGGCAACGAGCCTGCTGAACCGAGCCGAAGCGCTCGCAGACCAGCTCGGATCCGACGAGAACTACTGGCAGACCAGCTTCGGGCCGACGAACGTCGTATTGCACCGGCTGTCCGCGGAGCTGGACCTCGACAACGTCTCGTACGTCGTGGCCCGTGGACAGATCGACGTGGACCATATGCCTCCGGAGCGCGGTGTGTCCTATCGGATCGACTATGCCCGCGCTCTCTCGCTCGCCGGCCGCGGAGACGATGCCTTCGTGGAGTTGCGAGCAGCCGAGCGCACGTCGCCGCAGCTCGTGCGGAACAATCCAAGGGTGCGAGACACGCTCCGCGACGTGATCAAACAGTCCCCGGTCACCAGCGGTGCGCGCTCGTCGGAGGTGTTCATCATGGCTCAACGGTGTAGGGCGGTTCAGTGACCGTGGAGAAACGGCGGGGAGTCCTCGGGGTCGTAGGTACGGGCGCTGGCGGGGTGGAAGCCTTGCGTGCCGGACTCGTGGAACCGGCGCTGGCGCGCGGATGGCGGGTTGCCGTGACGCTCACGCCGACGGCGGGGCGCTGGTTGCGGGCGATCGGCGAGGTTGACCGCCTGGAGAAGGCGACGGGCTTGCCGGTACGGGATGAGCCACGGCTGCCGGGCGAGGCGAGACCGCATCCGCCGGTGGATTGCTATGTCGTCGCTCCCGCCAGTGCGAACACGGTGGCCAAGCTCGCCGCCGGCGTCGCAGACAACCAGGTGCTCACCCAGGTGGGAGAGGCCATCGGCACCCTTGACCTGCCGGTGGTGGTCTTCCCCCGTGTCAACGCCGCCCACGCCCGTCATCCGGCCTGGAAGCGCCACATCACCGCTCTGCGAGAGGCCGACGTCCGGCTCGTCTACGGTCCCGACGTCTGGCCGCTGTATGAGCCGCGCGAAGCACCCTCCGGGCGGGAGCTGCCATGGCAGGCCGTGCTCGACGCGATCGACGACGCCGTGAAGTGACGTCCGACGTCAACTCGGCTGAGGCATAAGGCAGAGACGACCCGGACAGACTGTCAGGGCTCTCGTTCTCTGACGCCTCGAAGCTGTGTCTCATGGTGGAGAACACGGCCGGGCAGCACGCCGCAACAGCGGACGACTTCCTCTACCTCGCTGGGACCAGCACCACCGGCCCATCGGTGAGGGACAAGGCGGGCTCGCCCGCTGAGGTCGCCGTCGGTTTTGGAACCCTGACGGCAGGACGGACGGACCAGGGCGGAGAGCGGTTCGGCCCGTTCGGTCCTGCCACTGTCAAGCCGTTCTCGATCACGCGCACGGCCGTGGACCAATCCGCCCTGCTCAAGATCTATCGCGGAGTCGAACCTCTGGCTCGCCGTGACCGCGAGGCCGATGCCTTGCGAATGGCCTGCCAGTCGGGGGCTTCCACTCCATCTGTGCTTGCCACGGGCGAGCACGTGGATCACGCCTGGTCCGTGCTGAGCTTCGTTCCCGGCACACCGTGCTCCATCGCCACCGCGAGCGGCGTGGACGACTTCGTCCGTCGCGCCCTCTCCATCACAGCGGATGTGCACCGCCACGGCCGCCGGCTCAGCCTCACACCGGGCGCGGGCTGGCGACAGAACGGCGACGGCGGCAGCACGATCACCCACCGCGAATCTCTGTCGGGACAGCTCTCTCCTCGCTGCCGTCGTCAGCCCTGGTGGCAGGACTTCCACGCCATGCTCGCCGCCCTGGACCCTGAGCCTACGGTGTACCTCCACGGCGACATCAAGCCCGAGCACCTGCTGATCGACGGCGCGCGAGTCCACGTCGTCGACTGGGAGGCCAGCGCCCGAGGGCCCGCAGTCTGCGACTACGCGGACATCATGTTCCACCTCGTGCGCGACTTGGTGTACCTCGGCGCCCCGCGGCAGCGCCTACCGCTCGACGTCATTGGCCAAGTCCCCGCCTTCGGCCCTGTCGTGGCATGGCGGCTGGTCCTGTGGCTCGACCGGCGCCGTCCGGAAGACCTTCACAGCCTCGCAGCACACGACATCCACCGGTTGTCCCGCACCTCCACCCCCGTGGAGGCAGCCCGAGAGCTCGGCGGCCTGATCGCGGAGTTCCGCGGCAACGGGGTGCCGCGTTAGCGCCGCCGTCATCCGTCCCTGTCCAGCACCCGACCACTCCGTACTTCCACGCCAGACGATAGGAGCCCGCCGTGAACCGAGTCGCCAGGAACTACGGCAGCAGCCGCGTCGTGATCGAGACCGGCACGCCCTACCCCGACGCGACGACCATCGTGGAACGCAAGGGCCTCGGCCATCCCGACACCCTCGCCGACCATCTCGCCGAACGGCTGTCCCAGGCGTACAGCCGCTACTGCCTGGAGCACTTCGGCGCCGTGTTACACCACAACTTCGACAAGCTCGCGTTGCTGGGCGGCGCCAGCGAGGTGCGGTACGGCGCCGGGCGCATGGTGGCACCCGTGCGCGTGCTCGTCAACGGCCGCGCGGCCCCGGCCTGCGGTGACCACCAGATACCGGTGGATGACCTCGTTGAGACAACCGTCCGGACGTTCTTCGCCGAGCGGCTGCCCGCAGTCGCCGATCACCTGGACATCAGGTTCCACATCACGAGCAACTCCAGCCCCGGCGCCGTCCTGACCGAGGGAGACACACCGGAGCGCACCCGGTGGTTCGCCCCGCGGACGATCGACGATCTGCGGGAGCGGCGCGTGCTGCTGGCCAACGACACCTCGCTCGGTACCGGCTGGGCGCCGCTGAGCCCGTTCGAGTCCTTCGTCTGCGAGCTCGTTGACAACCTCTCCGGGGAGAGCCCTTTCAGGGAAGCGCACCGTTGGTGCGGCACGGACGTGAAGCTCATGGGCTACTACGAAGGCGACCGCGCCGCCGTGGTGCTCTGCGTCCCGCAGATGTCCCCGCACGTCGGCAGCCGGGCTGCGTACCTGGAGAACAAGCAGGTGATCCTCGCCGAGTGCCGGCGCCTCGCCGGCCTGCGGCTCCCGGGCACCCCCGTGGACTTCAGGCTCAACGTGCGGGACGTCCCGGAGAACGACGAGTTCTACCTCACCTACACCGGCAGCTCGATCGAGTCGGGTGACGAGGGGGTCGTCGGCCGCGGCAACCGCGTCAACGGCCTCATCACGCCCCTGCGTCCGATGAACATGGAAGGGGCCAGCGGAAAGAACCCCGTCTACCACGTCGGCAAGCTCTACAACCTCGCCGCCATGTGTCTCGCGCGTACCCTGCACGAGGAGACCGGTGGGTACGCCGAGGTCCACCTGGTCAGCGCGACGGGCGAACGACTCGACCATCCATGGCGGGTTCTCGTGCGCCTCTCGGAGCCGACGGCCCAGGTCGACAAGGTCCAGGTCCTCATCGAGGAGACCCTCAGCAACTTCCCGGCACTCACCAACGAGTTGGTCCACGAAGGAGTGCTGCTCAGCTAATGGACGCCTCGACGCTCCCGCCCGTACCACCGGGGTGCTGCCAGCGGCTGACCGCCCACTACGGCCAGGTTCTGAACGCCTGGATCGACGCGGCCCCGGGGCTGCTGACGGCTACGGCCGCGCGATGGTCGCTCACTCTCGGGGGCTACCACGACGCCGGGCACGCCTCAGTCCTCGTCACTGCTGTCGACCGGCGCGGCGAGCGCCTGCTCCTCAAGGCGTGGCCGGACCGCGACCGCTACTCCCGCGAGCTCCGGGCCCTCCGCCTGTGGCACCGCGAGAAGCACGACATCGTGCAGGTGACGGATGACAGTCGCGCGGTCGCGGCTTTGCGCGCGGTCGGGGGTGTCCCCGGTGGCGCCGTGCGTCCACCACATGAGGAAGGTCTCGTCGCCGCTGCGATTCAACGAGTGCACGAAGAGGGCGCCCATAGCCACGCCGCCGTTGAGCTGCCCAGCTTGCGCGACTTCACCGCCGAGGAGGTTCGCCCCCGCATCGACCGGCGTCTGAAGCTCACCGAACACCGACAGCGTGCGGAGCGGGCACTCTCCCATACAGCTGGTCTGCGGGAAGAACCGCGCCGCCAAACGGTGCTGCACGCGGACCTGTATCGGGAGAACGTCCCGTTCACCCTGGACGGGCAGCCGGTGCTGCTCGACCCGCTGCCCATGACAGGGGACGCCGCGTTCGACTGGGCCTTCTGGACGATCTACTACCAGGTAGGGGGCGGCACCGCCTATCGTCTCCGCCGCGCCAGCCGCACATCGGGCATCCCCGTCGACGAGATCCTTCCCTGGTGCCTGCTGCTGAGCACGGACGGCCTCCTGTACTACGAGGAGACCAACGACCCGCGCTTGCCTCAGATGATGGCTGTCCTGGACGCCCTGCTGAAGATCGTGGCGACGAGGTGATCGCGATGACAACACACCTACTGCGCCACGGCCGCACCGAGTACAGCGCCCGCTACCTGGTCAACGGCGACCCGGCCGTGCAGCTCCAGCTCGACGAGGAAGGGGTACGCGCATGCCACACCGCCCGGCCGTCGCTCCCCATCGAGTCGGCGCGGACGTGGATCGCGAGCGCGTTCCCGCGCGCCCAGCAGACCGCCGCACTCCTCATCGGCGAGGAAGCACGACTTCCCGTCGTCATCCCGCTTCTCAACGAACTCGACTATGGCTGCTTCGAGGGGGCACCGTTCCTGGAGTACGCGGCATGGCTTCAGCACCACGGTCCGTGGGCTGAACCGCCGGGCGCCGGAGAGTGCCAGCGCGAGGGCATCCGCCGCATGCTCCTGGGCCTGATGGCTGCGCTTGAGGAGCCCGGCCCCAGGGTTGTCGTTGCCCACGGCCTGCTGCTCTCGGTCATGGACTGGCACCTCAGCCGGACGCCGGGGAACGCGATGCCGCTGTTCTTTCCCGAGGCGCCGTACCTGGTTCCGTTGGCCATCGACGACGACCCGATGGGCAAGCACGTCGCGGCCCTGCTCGACGAGCTCGACAACGAGGATCGACGCCATGGCTGGGCTCCAGGCCACGTACCGATATCAGGGACGGACGCAGCGTCCGCCCTTGCTAACGTCGATTCACCACAGAAGCCGCTAGAGGAGCAGCCCTCTCATGCATGATGCTCGCGTTCTGATCGACATGGGCGACGAGGCCGTCCGCCGGCTCGCCCGCCGCGGATACGCCCTGGACCTCTCCTCCCTGGAGAGTCTCCAGTCTCGACGGAACCAGAGCATCCGCACCGCCGACGAACTGAGGGCCGAATCCAAGCGCGTCGCACAGGAGGTGCAGAAGACGGCGAAGGCCGGCGGGGACGTCTCGGCGCTCAAGGAGTCGGCACGCAAGATCAAGGAGCAGATTCGCGAGGCAGAAGCCGAGCAGGAGCAGATCCAGATCGAACTGCGCGAGCTGCTGCTGAGCATCCCAAACCTGCCGCTCGACTCCGCGCCCGACGGAGACTCCGAGGAGTTCGCGGTCGAGGTGCGGCGGGTCGGCACCGCGCCGACGTTCGCGTTCGAGCCCAGGGATCACGTTGACCTCGGCGAGGCCATGGGCATCCTCGACTTCGGCCGCGCCACAAAGCTCTCGGGTCCGCGCTTCAGCATCGCCCGCGGCGTCGGGGCCGCCCTGGAGCGCGCGCTCGCGACCCTGTTCCTGGACCTCCACACCCGCCGACACGGCTACGTCGAGCACTCGGTGCCGTTCCTCGTAACCCGGAAGACGATGACCGGCACCGGCCAGCTCCCGAAGTTCGAAGCGGACCTCTTCGCCACCGGCGTCGCCGACCGGGAGCTGTTCCTGATCCCGACCGCCGAGGTTCCGCTCACGAACCTCTACGCCGACGAGATCATCCCGTCGGCCGAACTGCCCCTGGCGCTTACGGCCTTCACCCCCTGCTTCCGCTCCGAGGCGGGTTCGTACGGCCGCGACACCCGTGGCATTCTGCGGCAGCACCAGTTCTCCAAGGTCGAGATGGTCCGCATCTGCGCGGCCGAGGAATCCCAGGCCGAGCAGGAGAAGATGATCAGCCACGCCGAGGCGTGCCTGAAGGAGCTCGATCTTGCCTACCGCGTGGTGACGCTCGCCGCAGGCGACATGAGCTTCTCCGCCCAGCTCACGTACGACATCGAGGTGTGGCTCCCAAGCCAGAACACCTACCGCGAGATCTCGTCCGTCTCGGACTGCGGCACCTTCCAGGCCCGTCGGGCTGGTATCCGCACGCGCGATGAGCACGGCAAGACCGTGCCCGTGGCCACCCTGAACGGCTCAGGACTGCCCATCGGCCGCACCCTGGCCGCGTTGCTCGAACAGCACCAGCAGCAGGACGGCTCCGTGACCCTGCCCGAAGCCCTCGTCCCCTACCTCGGCTTCCGCCGTATCCAGGCGGACGGAACTCCATCGGAGGCATAAGTGTTAGTCGGCGTCTGCGACTTCCCGGGCAGCTACGCATTCCCCCCGGCCGGCTACGGCGGAATCGAACGATGGCTGTGGGCAGTCGCCGTAGGGGCACGAGCCGCAGGCGCCGACGTACACCTCCTCGGACCAGGCTGGCGCCGAGACCTGGGCCCGGAATGGACACGGAAGCCAATCCGCCTGGAGGATACTGCTCCCCGATCGACCGAGGCCCGCGAGTTGCGCTCCGCCGGATACGACCTCCTGGTCGTCGGCCACGAATACCCCACCCTCTCCACATGGCGACGCACCCGCGAGGAACTGGACTGCGACGTTGCCACCTTCCAGCACGCCCCGGACTTCCGGCACGCCGCCGACGCCTTCGACGGCACCCACACCCGGCTGTACTGCTACTCACCCGAAATGATTGAGCGGTACGCCGCGCACCAGCCGATCGCCGAACTCGCCGTCCACCTCGGCCTGAACGAAACCGAGCCGCCGTCCGTACCGGGCCGCGATCTGGTCTGGCTCGGCCGGATCGACGAGCAGAAGGCCCCACACCTCGCGGTCCGCGCCGCGCAGATCCTCCGCCGCCGCATCCGCCTCGTCGGCCCCGTCTTCGACGCCGACTACGTCAAACGGCACGAGAAGCTCTTCACCGCCGATCACGTCGAGTGGGTCGGCGAAGTCGGCGGTCATGCCAAGACAGCCGCCTTCCGCGAGGCCGCCGTCTTCGTCTACACCCACGCCCGCACCTACGTCGAAGCAGGCGCCGCTATCTTCGGCGAGTCCCTGCGCGCCGGCACCCCGGTAGCCGCCCTCACATGGCGCAAGGGCACCTGCGCCGAGGCAGCCCTCTGCGACCGCACCGGCACGACCACCGTGCTCTCCCCCGAGGAAGACGACGAAACCGCCGCACGAGCCCTGGCCGCCGCCATCACCCGCACCGACGACCTGGACCACGCCGAGGTCCAAGCCATCGGCCAGCACCGATTCGACCCCCAACGCCACTTCGAGACCCTGTCGTCACGGCCGTGCTGACGACATCGGCGCCCGCCCACCTGTCCGCCCTGCTCCGCAAAGCCCTGGGGTCCCGCTGGGAGTACGCCACCGATGGCGACCACCTGGAGATCCGCCACCGCGACCGCGGCAGCCCCTACCACCCACCTCGACGCACACCCACCTGGCCCGAGTTCCTGGCCATGATCGAGAAGGCATTCGCCGCGCAGGGAGTCCCCCGCGCCCCCTGCCTGCCGCTGCGCTGGGGCCGAGAGACCGAGCTCACCATCTCAGCCGTCCAAGCCCTCGACCCTCTGCTCAAAGACGGGCGCCCCGTCACCCACCGCCGCAGCTTCCTGCCCCAACCGGTGGTCCGCTTCACGGGCCAACGCGACGCCGACGGCATGCTCCGCGACGGCTTCCTGACCTCCTTCGTCAACGTCTCCCGCGTCGAGCCCATCCAGGACATCGTCGAGTACGCCACGGTCCTCGACGAATGGCTGACAATCCTGTCCCGCCTCGGCATGCACGCCCGGCACATCAGCGTGCACGGACGCCTGACCGTCTGGCGCCGCCGCGAAGTCGAGGGGACTACCCTCCGGTTCCGCCACGCCGACCTCCCCCTCGGCGACATCGTGCTCCTCTGGAACGCCACCAACCCCGCACGCATCGCTGTGGACCTCGGCACCGCCCTCGAACGCCTCGCCTGGGCCCGCTCCCGCCAGCCATGGCCAGACCTCATCTTCGGCCCATGGGCCCGCACCGCGCCCCGCAAGGTCCTCGACGCGCTCCGCACGGCCACCCTCCTCCTCGGCAACGGCATCACCCCCGCGCCCCGCGGCGCCGGCAGCATCACCCGCCGCGTCCTGGCCACGGTCCCCGCAGACCACTCACCCTTCGGCTTCAGCACCGTCATCCGCGCGCACCACGAGTTCTGGAGCGCAGTCACGGCCCTCCGGGTGGCATGGCCCGAGACGACGCGTGTCCTTGAGACGGAGCTGGGGGTGCAGCGGTGAGGGCCTCTTTCGCGCAGAGTGGCTTCTCGTCCACGCTTGGTGTTGGTGACGGATTTGGAGGGGGATGAGGCTGATGGCACGGCGGCGTGGATGGCGGCGCAAGCGGAACCGGCGGTTAACGGCCGCCGGCATCGCACTGCTGGCGGCGGTGGTGATCTTCTGGTCGCGGATCTGGCCGCTCGTGCTCGCGGCGGTGGGACTGGCCGGCGTCGGGGCCCTGGTGTGGTGGGGCTGGCGCACCCACCGGGAGATACGCCGCAAAGACGCGGTATTCCGGGCGGAGCAGCGGGTGCTGGATGCCAACCGCACGCTGGAGAAGGTGGACAAGCTGCACTGGCGGGACTTCGAGCGGATGGTGGCCGCCATGTTCCGTGAGGGGGGCTGCCCTGAGGCCAAGTGGGTCGGTGGAAAGGGGGACCTGGGCAGGGACGTGGCGGGCGTGCTACCGGACGGTCGCTCGATGGTGGTCCAGTGCAAGCACTTCGCCACGCACCGGTCGGTCATCAGCCGTGACATGCGAGACCTGTTGGGGGCTCGGACCAGTTTCTCGGCCGATGTCGCGATCTTCGTCACGAACACCAGATTCACCACCGATGCCGAGAAGTACGCGAACGACAACGACATCATCGTCATCGGCCGCAACCTCTTCGCCTCGTGGCTCAAGGGCTCCCGGCTGGAGTACATCCTCCAGGCAGGCGTCGGCGGCCAGGGCGACCGGAAGCACCTGAAGACCTGGAAGAAGACGTACGGTGAACCCGGGAGAGGCCGCAGGAAGAAGCCGGCGAGCTGACCGCCCAGCGCCCTGGCTCGGTGCCAGCGCAGAAGCGCTCCCGTCCGGGCCACCTTCTTCCGCAGCGGCTACAGCTCCGCAGCTTCCGCGGCCATCGTCGGCCGTGCCGCGCTGGTGCGCCGGTCGGGCTGCGTCCCAGGAGAGCATCGTTGGCCAGCCACAGGGGCGGTAACCGACTGGCATCGATTGTTGTCAGAGGGGCCTCCTACACTGACGACAACCGCGGTCGATGGGGGATTTGTATGGCAACCATTCCCAGCCAGAAGCGCAAGGCTCAGGACCCCGACTCCAACGTGCCTCGGCTGCTGACCGTTGTGGACCGGGTGCTTGAGGGGGATGTCGTGCTGCCGAAGTTCCAACGGAACTTCGTGTGGACACGGCAGCAGATCCTCGACCTGCTCGACTCCGTGTCGCGCAACTACCCGATCGGCAGTGTTCTGCTCTGGCAGAGCACCGAGCAGCTGGCCAGTGAGCGCACGGTCGCGGGCCTTGCCGTGGGAGAGCAGCGGCACGGCTACCCCGTGAACTACATCCTCGACGGCCAGCAACGTTTGGCCAGCATCTGCGGTGCCCTCCACTGGCAGCCGGACAACGATCCCGACAGCGCCTGGAACATTGTCTACGACCTTGAGCAGCAGGAATTCAGGCACGCCACCACCCTGGACGAGCCGCCGCCCCATCTCATTCCGGTTCGTCTGCTCTCAGATGGCTTCGAGTTCGCAGACCGTGCATCGAAGACTGGGTCCGATGAACTCCAGGAGAGAGCCAAGGCCCTGTACAACCGTTTCTCGAACTACCAGATCGCAGTGATCACCTTGCGAGGGATGCCGTCGACCGAGGTTGCCAAGGTTTTCGAACGGATCAACAGTACGGCCACGCCCCTCACGGTCGTTGACCTGATGCGCGCGGCGACATGGAGTCCTGAATTCGACCTGAAGGACGAGATCGACACGCTGCTCGACGTGCTCGACCAGAAGAGATATGGCCGCGTCGACACCAAAACCATACTGCGTACGATCTCGGCGGCGGCCGGCTTCGGCTTCTCTCGCGAAGACATGAACAGGATGCGCGACCTGTCACGGGAGGAACTGGCACGCGCGGTGCAGGCGGCAGAGGAGGCGTCAAGGCTGGCGGTAGATTTCCTGACCACCCAGATCCGCACACCCCGGGCGTCAGCCCTGCCCTACTACAATCAGTTCGCGGTCCTTGTCGAGATCTTCCGCCAGGTACCGAAGCCCACGGCTGCCCAGTTCGACGCTATCGAGCGGTGGTTCTGGCTGACGGCCAGCGGCGAGTACTTCAAAGGTTGGAACGCCCGGCAGATGTCTGATGACCGCGAGGCCGTACGTGCCTTCGCGCAAGGCGAAAGCGCCGAGATCGAGGTCGGAGCGGGCCTGCCACGCAGTGTGTTGTGGCGTCGCAGCCAGTTCCGTACGACCAATGCACCTTCGAAACTCCTCGGCCTGTTGCTCGCGGAAGCTCATCCTGTGGATCTGCGCCACGGCCGGCGCATCGATACGGACAAGGCTCTGTCTTGGCAGAATGACAAGGAGTTCCATCACTTCTTCCCGAAGTCGTTCCTCAAGAAGCAGGGACTGGGAGTCAACCGAGCCAACGTCTGCGCCAATCTGATCATGCTCAGCTCGGTGACCAACATCTATATCAGTGACCAGCCTCCGTCGGTCTATCTCAAGGACCTCTGCGAGACGCAGGGCACAGCTACCATCCGCGCGCGCCTTGCCACATGTCTGGTGGACGACACGGCCTTCGACGCGGCCCTGCGGGACGACTACGAAGGCTTCCTGCAAGCCCGCTCCGAAACCTTGCACCAGCGGCTGATGCAGCTCATCGGCACGTCAGCGGACGGGGTACGGGAGTACGTGGCGATGTCCGACGAAACCGAGAGCGATATCGGCGCGGCCGACGAACCGGTCGACCGGGACTCCGCGGACTGAGCGGCTACCACAGATGCGAGTCACGGACATGCCGGCTGGCGACCGGCCACGCGAACGGTTGTGGGCTCTGGGGGCGGAGGCGCTCGCCGACCGGGAGTTGCTCGCTCTGCTGCTGGGTTCCGGCACGCGGGGGCGTGACGCGGTGGAATTGGCCGGTGAGCTGATTGCCGCGCACGGCGGACTGCGAGGATTGGCAAGGGCGGACCCGCAGGCGTTGGTCGGCCTACCGGGGATGGGCCCCGCCAAGGCGGTACGGGTCGCTGCCGCGTTCCACCTCGCGCGACGTGTGGCCAACGAAGGGGCGGCCGACCGTTGCCGCATCGTCACGACGGCCGACTTGGCCACCGCAGCCGCTCCGTTACTGCGGGGACTGCGGCACGAGCGGGTCGTCGTCGTGGTCTGTGACACGGCAGACACAGTTCTCCGCACGGCGCGCCTCACGGATGGCGCGAGCGACCGCAACCTGATCCCAGTCCGCGACGTCCTCGCACTCGTTCTTGCCTCCGGCGGCTCGTCCTTCGGCGTCGCCCACAACCACCCCACCGGCGACCCCACCCCGAGCGGCCCCGACCGCCGGGCGACCACCCGTCTACGAGAGGCCGCCGCAGCGGTCGGCCTACGCTTCCTTGATCACGTAGTCGTGACGGACGATGCGTGGCGGCGAGTCACAACTGACCTGTAAACGCGGCGTTGAGAAGCGAAGGCCGGAGCGCGTCGAGCGCGGGCTCGGAGTAGGCCGAATCCAACCGCTCGGCAAGGGCGTCGAGCGTGCGAGCGATCCGGTCTTGAACGGAACGTGGGGGAAGACGGAAGGTCAGGGCCTCGAATCGCTTGCGGCCGAGGGTGCGGTTGCGGTCCGCACCGCCAGGAGAAGCAGCCGAGACCTTTGCAAGGCCTTCCCGAGACAGAAGGTAGTGGCGCAGGTAACCAATATTCACGCGGTCGTCTACCGGCACATAGGTGAGGAATCGATTCGAGGCTACGTAATCTCTCGATTCTTCTCGACTGGTGATCCCGATGGCCCCTTCCCATGCCTTGATATTGCTGAGAATGAGCGCTTCCGCAGGGAAGGTGAAGTAGTTCATGCGGCTCACCTCGGAGCCAAGTGAAGCGGGGTACCTGATGACCCCCTTCCCAAATGATCGCATCCCAATCACTCGGTATTCGCTGTCGGGATCGATGTCAAGGGCGGTACGTTCAAGTGCAATCACGTCACCCATACGAACCGACTCAGTGGCCGACTCCACAGCTGATGCAATCAGCGAGGCCGCGAGGTTGCCCTGTAGCGTGGTCATTCTCTTGCGCAGGTCGAGCACCGCGTCAGCTCGACCGAGGGTCGCGTCAAGCCGGTCTGCGATGCGCCGCTGTTCGCTGAGCTCGGGAAGAGGGACCGGCGTATTCAGTAGCGTTTCCGGGGTGGTTCGCTTACGACGCACCATCGACCCACGTGGAGTCAAGAGCTCCCACAACGGGGGCCAGGCAACAAGATGCCTCACATAAGCAGGGTCCGCAAGCTCGGAATTAATATCGAAGACCGGATATTCTGGGGAAACATGAGTTCCATCGAACGGGATAGGCACGACGGCAAGTGCACCTTCCCATGCATTGAGCTTACTCATGACGAGTTGGCCAGCTGTAATCGAGGTTAGAGTCTTGTATGAGGTTTCCGATCCTTGAATCACGCCCCTCTTAATCAACCCTTTCCCAAAGCTGTAGATTCCAGTGATACCATACTCGTTCCCATCCTCAACATGAGTTGAGGTTGTTGCACGTACGAGCGCAACGCCAAAGGGCCGCAGCGGCAGAGCAGTCACCGCTCACTCTCCAACTCCACCTTGAGCTCGCCCAGCAGCCCCAGAATCTCCTGCTCCGTTTTGATCAACTCGTCCACGAGATCCTCTGGCGACCGGTGGGCCAGGTCATCGCCCGCATGCGGGTTGGCCAAGTCGAGGTTGTAGCCACCAGACTCGATGTCGGCCGCCGAGACCTTCCAAGCGAATTCGTTCTGCTCCCGCCCCTTTCGCGCCTCGCCGCCCCACCACTTGGCACAGTCTGCGAACTCCTCGTATCGCATAGGCTTGGTCTTGGTGTAGCCGCGCCGCCCTTCCGGAAGCGGAATCTCGTAAAACCAGGTCTCCTTTGTCGGTCCGGTCTTTTCAAAGAAGAGCAGGTTCGCCGGAATTTGGGTGTAGGGCGCGAAGACACCTTGAGGGAGCCGGACAATGGTATGCAGGTTGCACTCCCGCACGAGCTTCTTCTTGATCTTGGCGCCGATTCCGCCGCCGAAGAGTGAACCATTCGGCAGAACGATCGCGCATCGCCCTCCAGGCTTGAGCCGCTCGATCACCGAGTACAGGAAAAGCCAAGCAGTCTCCCGCGTTGCCATCCCTGCGGCATCAAACCGCTTGGCCACGGACGTCTCCTCCTCGCCACCGAACGGCGGATTAGTGAGGACGACGTCCACTCGGTGCCGGGGACTGCTTTCATTTCGCATGCGCAGAAGTGCATTATCGCGCAACACATTAGGGACGTCGATACCGTGCAACAGCAGGTTCATCATGACAAGTAGGTACGGCAGCGGCTTCTTCTCGATGCCGCGAATGTTGTGCTGCAACTCGGCGAGCTGTGTCTGCGATTGGGGAAGTTCCTTGAGTTCATCGTACGCCTCGACGAGAAATCCGCCGGTCCCGCACGCGGGGTCAAGGATCGACATGCCCAGCTTGAGGAACGACTGCTCGACCATGAAACGAATCACCGGTCGCGGTGTGTAGAATTCGCCGGAGTCGCCGGCGGCATCACGCATTTCTTTGAGGATCGACTCATAGACGAACGCCATCGTGTGGATGTCGTCCGCAGACTCGAAGCTGATGTCGTTGACGATATTGACCAGATCACGCAGCAAGGTACCCGATAGCATCCGGTTGTTGACCTCCTGAAAGATAGTGGAGATCACGTTGCGTGGGTCGCCCTCATCATCGCTACTCAGCCCGCGCAGGTACGGCAGCAGCTTTGCGTTAACAAACTCAAGAAACTCCTGACCGGTGAACTCCGTTCGCGCTCCCCAGCTCTCCCAGTTATATGGCTCCGCGATGGCGGGTTCGTAGTAAAGATCCTCGGCGGCTCGTTCCTGCTCCACGCACACGTCGAACGCTCGTAGAAACAGGATCCAGGACAGCTGTGGCAGCCGATCGAGGTCACCGTTGAGCCCTGCGTCCTTACGCATGATGTCGCGGGCTGACTTGATGGCTGACTGCAATTCGGCGCGGGTCCACCTCTTGGGCTGGGCGGGCACGTCGATGGCCAGTTGGTCGGCCGTGTCCTCGGTAGGCATCAGAGGTCCGTTCCAGTGGTTTCGTTTACAGCTATTCCTGCGCGGCAAGGCGAGCGCGGTGTCAAGGGTGCCAACCGTCATTGACGGTGCGGCTGTGCAGCAACGGTGCTGACAGATGGCGATCCGCCACAGTCGGCACGAGCGGTTTCGTCGCTGAGCACGGCATCAGCCTAGCAGCAGCATATCGCCTCATCTCGCGCCAATTTCGCATATGCACTAGAAGGGGATCAAAGTGACGCGAAGCTAAGCAACATCGAAAATCCGTTTTCCGAGCTCATCGATGGCATGGTGCAGGTCCTGGACTCCGCCGAAACGCTTCGCCAGCTGCGAGACGGTGCCCATCTTCCGGATCGGCGGTACCCTCAGCGCGCTCGCTGACAGCTCGGATGCTCCGTGTTCGACAAACTTGTCAAGCAGCGCGTCCAGTACGGTCCTGGCTTCAGGTGCGAAGCTCTTGAGGAACGCCTCATGCTCGCGTCGCGTGCGATGCGCTCGCTCAGCTCGGCTGATGAGCGGTAGCTCCCAGGCCGCGTTGATGAGCAGATCGATTGGATCTACTTCGGGGTGGTCCAACTTCCGCAGGAGGTCTTCCTCGGTGATCTGGCTCTCTTCATCAAGCCGCTTGCGCAGAACCGCGCGGCTCTTGGCGGTTGCCCACTGTGTGCGCAGGTCTGTTGGCGACAGGTTGAGCTCCAGTACCCGGTCATGCACGAACTCGCGGTAGCGCACCATCTTCAACGTCACGCCGTCGGGCTGTAGTTGATAGTGCACGTCGTTCCAGACAAAGACCTCGACGCCAGTGACGTAAATGCGCTTCTTGCCACTCTGGATCCGGTCGGCCAAGTCCTCGTCAGTGACGATGAGGCCGTCGTCGTTCTTCTCCAGCACCCCGCCGGCCTGTGACTCGAACGTGGTTTCTGGCTCAGCGACTTCCTCGTCCGCACCATCTTCCGCTTCCGTATCGACGCTCTCGACCAACTGCCCCTGTTCGTTGGTCCGGTCGTCGATGAGACGCAGCGGTGGCCCGTCGAACTCCGGGTCGTTGAAGAGGGTGGTCGCCTCAACGAAGTCGATGATGTCGAACGATCCCTTCTCGATGTCCAGGCACAGCCGCGTGCCCCGCCCGATGATCTGCTTGAACTGCGGCATGGATTGGATCCGCCGCAGGATCACGATGTTCCGCACTGAGGGGATGTCCACGCCGGTGGTCAACATCTGACTTGTGACCGCGATCACCGGTTCGTCCGTGTCGTCCTTCCTGAACCTGTCCAGGAGCTCCCGCCCAGGCTTACCGTCATCGTCAGTGATCCGGCAAACGTAGTCTGGGAACTGTGCGACCATGTCCAGATTCGCTTGGTTTAGGGCAGCGACCAGACGATGCGCGTGGTCGTTGTTCTCACAGAAGACAATCGTCTTGCCGAGACGATCGGTCTGACGCAGGTAGTCGGTGAGATAGCGGGCGGCTTCATCGGTCCGCTCTTGGATGGCGAGCGCCTTCTCGAAGTGCCTCTGTGTGTAGAGCCTATCCGGGATCTCATCACCATCAACGTCGAGCTGGCCGGGCTCGGGCTGGAAGCCCGTCAAGTCGATGTTCAGATGCACCCGGCGCAGACGGTAAGGAGCAAGGAAACCGTCCTCGATACCGTCCTTGAGCGAGTACTCATAGACAGGCTCGCCGAAGTACTGCAACGTATCGCGGTCCTTCGCCCGGATCGGGGTCGCGGTCAGCCCAAGCTGAGTGGCCGGCGCGAAGTGTTCCAAGATCGCTCGCCACTGCGAGTCGCTACTGGCACTGCCGCGGTGACACTCATCGACGATGATGAGGTCAAAGTAGTCCGGTGGGTACTGGCTGAACAGCGCCTGCTCGTCCCCGCGATCCAGGGACTGGTACAGGGCGAAGAAGATCTGCCGCGCGCGCTGCGGGTGACCGCCGCCGATCTTGTGGACGACGTCCCCGAACACCGGCTCGAAATAGTCGTCCTTCGGCTGATCGACGAGGATGTTGCGGTCGGCGAGGTACAGGACACGAGGCTTTTCGACTCCCGTCCAAGAGCTCTGCCGCAGCTTCGAGACCAGCTGGAAGGCGACCATGGTCTTCCCTGTACCAGTGGCGAGGGTCAGCAAGATGCGCTTCTGCCCCCGAGCGAGTGCCAGCAAGGCCTCGTTGACGGCGCTGCGCTGGTAGTAGCGAGGGCGCTTCGGGGTGAGATCGCTGTTGCGCACCCTGGTGTCGAACGGCGCGAGCACCAGTTCGCGCTCCAGCTCGGACGTGATCTCCTTATCGTCGCAGTACCGCGCCCAGAGCTCTTCCGGTGACGGAAACCGCGGGACTTGGTGACGGTTGCCACCGATCTCGATCTCCCAGATCTCATGGCCGTTGGTCGCATAGGCGACAGGCAGTCCGAGGCGTCGCGCGTAGCGCTTGGCCTGCTCGATACCCGAAGCCACGTCGACGCTGGTCCGCTTGGCCTCGACTACGGCGATCGGTACGTCGTCGCGGTACTCCAACACGAAGTCCGCAACCAGGGCCGGTCCACGTCGATGCCTCCGGGATGACGCCATCATCTTGCCGTCAGTGATCGAGTACTGCTCCCGGACTTGCTTCTTGTCCCACCCTGCGGCCGCCAGGGCCGGCACGACCAAGGTCCGGCACGTCTCCTGCTCGTTCATCCCCACTCTGCTCCTCCCCACAGAAGATTGGTACATCAGGAGGACTGCTGATGCCATGGCAATCGGCCACTCGACCGCATGAAGTGAACGCACCCGACGGATGCTGTCTGCTACGGCTCGCCAGGACCCTCCTCATACCACTGCAATTGCGTTGAGCATCGCGTCACAGACCGACTCAACGGATCCTGTGTCGTCGCGCTGGACGACGAGATGACCGCTGGCCTGTCGTCTCCGACCCCCTCGGGCACAACGGCGCCTCCGCTCAGCCTGAGCCAGGCTCTGCGCCGTCCTTGACGACGCGCGGGAAGACGCTCCGCAATGACGAGACGCAAGATCAAGAGCACCTCCGCTCACGCCACGCTCACGCCCACGGCTTCACAACGTCGCACTGGCTAAGCCTGCACGTCGTGGATACACAAAAGCCCCAGGTCAGATGCTATCTGCCTGGGGCTTTGCGGAGCCGCCTGAGGGAATCGAACCCTCGACCTACGCATTACGAGTGCGTCGCTCTGGCCGACTGAGCTAAGGCGGCGGGCGCTTGCGGTCCTTGGGGGCCGCAGCGCTCGTCAGTCTACACAGGTTTGGTGGGTGCCCCCGAATGCCTTATGCGGAGCAGGTCGTCCGTCGCCGCGCGGAGGGCGCGCAGGCGTTTCGACCAGCGATGGCAGTCCAGGCACGTGGTCAGGTGGGTGCTGAGCTCCTGCTCGGTCACTCCCGCCGGGAGTGGGTCGCCTTCGGTCTGCGCCGATATGGCGGTGCGGTAGCGGATGCATGGCATGCGGTTATCATCGCAGGCCACCAGCGGGTCGGGCCATCAGCAGGTGACGTTTTCCTCGGGGCTGACGTTGTCCAGGAGGTAGGAGTTCACCGCCGAGTCGACGCAGTCGCTCGCGCCGCCGTACGCGCCGTGGCCGTCGCCGTCGTAGGTGAGCAGGATGCCCGTCTCCAACTGGTCGGCCAGGCCCTGCGCCCACGCGTACGGGGTGGCCGGGTCGCGGAGGGTGCCGATGACCAGGATGTCCGTCGCGCCGGTGGCCGGGATGCTGACCGGGTGGCCGGTCGGCTCGACGGGCCAGGCGGCGCACAGCAGGGTGGCCCAGGCGAAGTCGCGGCCGAACGTCGGCGACGCCTCCTCGTACGAGGCGAGCGCCGCGCGGACGGCGTCGGGGTCGGCGTTGCCCGCGGGGCTGTCCAGGCAGCTGATCGCCGGGAAGGCGAACATCGTGGTGCCGTAAGTGCCGCCCGGGTCGCGTTCGTTGTAGGAGTCGGCGAGGTCGAGCAGCGGGGCGCCGTCGCCGTCGTCGATCGCCGCGGACAGGGCGTCGCGCAGCGTGGGCCACAGGTCCTCGGCGTAGAGCGCGTACGAGACGCCGGTGGTGGCAAGGGACTCGGTGAGCGGGCGGTCGGGGTCGCCCGAGGGCAGGGGCTCGGCGTCGACCGCGGCGAAGAAGTCGAGCAACGCGGCCGAGGCGGAGTCCGCGTCGCCGGTGCCGAGCGGGCAGTCGTCGTTCGATGTGCAGTCGTCGGCGAACGACCTGAACGCCGTCTCGAAGCCGCCCGCCTGCTCGCGGTCGGTGTTGAGTGTGGGGAGCCGCGGGTCCATCGCGGCGTCGAGCACCAACCGCCCGGTGCGTTGCGGGAAGAGGCCCGCGTAGACCGCGCCGAGCTTGGTGCCGTACGAGAAGCCGACGTAGTGCAGCCGCTCGTCGCCGAGGACGGCGCGCAGGAGGTCCATGTCGCGCGCGGACTCGATGGTGGAGATGTGGCTCAGCAGCTCGCCGGAGCGCTCCTCGCAGCCCTGGGCGAACTCGTCCATGGCCGCGAGCAGCTCCTCGATCTCCGCGTCGGAGTCGGGGGTGCGGTCGGTGAGGGTGTACGCGTCCATCTCCTCGCCGCCGAGGCACTCGACGGGCTCGCTGCCGCCTGTGCCGCGCGGGTCGAGGCCGACCATGTCGTACCGGGCGCGCACGTCCTGCGGGAACAGGAACGACGACGAGCTCTGGGCGAAGTCGACGGCGGAGGCGCCGGGGCCCCCCGGGTTCATCAGGAGGGCGCCGATGCGCTCGTCAGGGTCGGTGGCGCGGGAGCGGGTGACGGTGAGCTGGATGTCGGGGGAGGCCCCGGCGTTGTCGTAATCCAGGGGGACGGTCAGGGCCGCGCACTGGAAGCCGGAGGCGCCGCACGAGGTCCAGTTCAGCTCTTGCTGGTAGTACGGCTGGAGCTCGGCCGGGATCTCCTCGGGCAACGGCTCGAGCGCGGGCGCGTCGGGGGCGTCGGGCGGCGGGGGCGGTGACTCGCTGCCGGAGTCGCCCGAGGCGTTAGGCGAGCGCTCGTCGGGGCGGTCGTCCGAGGAGCAGCCGCTCAGGACGAGGGCCGAGGTGGTCAGGGCCGCGAGGGCGACGGTGAAACGGCGTGCGGTGCGCATGGGTCCCCCGTGCTGAATGGTGCCTGGTCGTCCCGTGAGCGTAACCGCTCAGCGCAGGGCCATGGTCATCGCCTCGACGGCCAGCAGGGGGGCGACATTGCGGTCGAGGGCGGTGCGGCAGTCGAGCACCGCCTCCATCCGGCGCAGCGTCCGCTCGGCGCTCGACGCGGCGGCGATCCGCTCGACGGACGCGGCGCTCTCGCCCCCCGCGAGGGCGACCGATGAGCCCAACTGCCGTGCCAGGACGTCCCGGTAGAACCCCGTGAGGTCGGTGAGCGCCAGGTCGAGTGCGTCCCGCTGGGTGCGGGTGGCGCGCCGCTTCTGGCGGTCCTCGAGCTCCTTCATGGCGCCCGCCGTGCCGCGGGGCATCCGCTTCCCCTCGCCGCCGCCGAGCGCGGCGCGCAGCTCCTCGGTCTCCTTCTCGTCGCGCTCATCGGCGAGCTGCTTGGCGTCCGCCGCCGCGGCGTCGACCAGCTCCTGGGCGGCGCGCAGGCACGCGCCGACGTCGGTGAGGCGCTCGGGGATCGCGAGAACGGCGGCCCTGCGCGCGCGGGCGCGCTCGTCGGTGGCCAGGCGCCGGGCGCGCTCGAAGTGGCCCTGGGTGGCCTGGGCCGCGGCGCGCGCGATGTCGGGCTCGATGCCGTCGCGTCGCATCAGCACGTCGGCGACGGCGTCGACCGGCGGGGTGCGCAGGGCGAGATGGCGGCAGCGGGACCTGATGGTGGGCAGCGCGTCCTCGGTCGAGGGGGCGCACAGCAGCCAGACGGTGCGGGGGGCGGGCTCCTCGACGGCCTTCAGCAGGACGTTCCCCGCGCCCTCGGTGAGGCGGTCGGCGTCCTCGACCACGATGACCTGCCAGCGGCCGCCCGCCGGGGAGAGCTGGGCGCGGCGCACGAGCTCGCGGGTCTCCTTGACGCCGATGGTCAGCAGGTCGGTGCGGATGATCTCGACGTCGGCGTGGGTGCCGACGAGGGTCGTGTGGCAGCCGTCGCAGAAGCCGCAGCCGGGCGCGCCGCCGAGCGCCAGGTCGGGGCTGACGCACTGGAGCGCGGCGGCGAACGCGCGTGCCGCCGTGGCCCGGCCCGAGCCCGGTGGCCCTGTGAACAGCCAGGCGTGGGTCATCGCCGAGCCCTCCGATTCCGCGCCCCTGGGATCCGCGCCCCTGGGATCCGCGCCGCCGCGGTCCGGCTCCGCGCCGGTGCCGCCTCCCGCGGTCACCAGCGCGTGCGCGTCGCGCGCCGCCGCGGTGAGCTGAGCGGTCACCCGGTCCTGGCCGACGAGGTCGTCCCAGACGGTCAACGCCTTCCCTCCTTCCCCATGCACTTCCCCACGCGGGCGGGCAGTCGGCCCCTCCACGGGACCGCCGCGTTCATTCTGCGGCACCCCACTGACAGCCGGGGCCGTTCGGCGGAACCTGCGGCGGTGGACCCGTGCCACGGCGCGGGCCGGGCGGGCGGCGGGGCGGGGCCGTGGCACGTTGACCGCATGATCAGCATTCTCTCCGGCGCCCGGTGGCGTGGCGCGCGCGGCGCCCGCCGAGGCGCGCTGTGCGCCGCCGCGCTCCTGGCCGCCGTCTCGGGCGCGGCGCCGGCGTGGGCGGGCGCGGCGGATCGGGGTTCGAGCGGCGGGCTCGGCGCGTTCGCCAGCCTCGGCCAGCGGCCCGACGAGCCGGGCGCCCTGGCCCTCGCGGAGGGCCAGGCCACCTATCCGGCGGGGCCACGGCGGGTGTCGCTCGCCACGGTCGCCTTCGGCGACGCGGGCAGCGCCCATGACGTCACCGCGTCCGCTTCGGGCGACGCGGCGACGGGCCGCGTGCGGGCGCGCGCGGGGGTGGGCGACGCCGCGCTCGACCTGGGAACGGTCCGGCTGCGCGTCGGAGCGGTGCACGCCGAGTGCTCGGCGGCCCCGGGGGCGGCGCCGCTCGGCTCGGCGACGGTCGAGGGCGCGGCGATCGCCGTACGGGGCGCGCAGGACGTCGCGTTGGAGCCCCGACCGGCGCCCGGCACCACCGTCGCGCTCCCCGGCGGCGCCGGGCGCGCGTACCTCAACGAGCGCATCACCGAGGCCGATGGCGCCCTCACGGTGCACGCCCTGCGGCTGCGGGTGGGCGACCGCGAGGTGACGCTCGGCAGCGTCACCTGCCGCCCCGGCACGGGCGCCACGGATCAGGAGAACCCGGCGTGAGCGGGCGCGCGTTCAACGGGCTCGGTACCGCGTTCAACGGGACCGCCCGCGCGTGCGTTGGCTCCGGGCGCCGGGTCGGCGCCCCGCGCGCCCCTCAGCGCCGCCGTCCGCGCCCGCCCCGGCCGCCCTCGCCCTCGCCGCCGTCCCGGCCGTCGTCCGCGCCGTCGACCGCGCTGTCGTCGTCCGCCTCCCGGTGCGGGCCGAGCAATTCGTCGGCCAGCGTCGGAACGTCGTCGAGCGGCGTCTCCTCGGCCCACTGCGGGCGCCGGGAGCGCCGGGAGCGGGCGGCGGCCGCCTCCTCGTCGCTCAGCCGCGGCAGCGGCCGCGTCTGATCGGCCGTCTCGGGGCCCTCGCCGCGCGGGATGATGGCGGTCTGCTCGCTGTCGGGGTCGCTCGGGAGCGGCACCTGGACGGTGTCGGTGTTGTCCTGGGCGGCCAGCCGCGCCTCCTCGGCGCGCAGGAGCGCTTCCTCGGCCTTGCGCTGCTTCTCCCTGCGCCGTTCCTCGGCCTGGGCGCGCAGCCGCGCCTCCTCCTCGGCCTCGCGGCGGCGGCGTTCCTCCTCCTCACGGCGCAGCCGCTCCTCCGCCTCCCTGCGGAGGCGCTCCTCCTCGGCCTTGCGGCGGGCCTCCTCGGCGCGCAGCCGCGCCTCTTCCACGCGGCGCGCCTCCTCGGCGCGCTTGCGCTCCTCCTCCTCGCGGCGCTTGCGCTCCTCTTCCTCGGCGCGCAACCGCGCGAGCTCGGCCTGGCGTTCACGCTCCAGGCGCTCTTCCTCTTCCTTGCGCTTGCGCTCCTCCTCCGCACGCCGGCGCGCCTCCTCCTCCGCACGCCGCCGAGCCTCCTCCTGGGCTCGGATCTCGGCCTCGGAGAGCGGAAGCATCTGGTCGAGCCGGTGGCGCGCGGCGGTGGTGACGGACTCGGGGTCCTGGCCCGCGTCGATCACCAGGTAACGCGCGGGGTCGGCCGCGGCGAGCGCGAGGAACCCCGCCCGCACCCGCTGGTGGAACTCACTCGGCTCGGACTCCAGCCGGTCGGGCGCCTCGGTGAAGCGTTCGCGCGCGGTCTCGGGTGAGACGTCGAGCAGCACGGTCAGGTGCGGCACCAGGCCGCCGGTGGCCCAGCGCGAGATGCGGGCGACCTCGGTCGACGAGAGGTCGCGGCCCGCGCCCTGGTAGGCGACCGAGGAGTCGGTGTACCGGTCGGAGATCACGATCGCGCCGCGTTCGAGTGCGGGGCGGATGACGGACGAGACGTGCTCGGCGCGGTCGGCGGCGTAGAGGAGGGCCTCGGCCTCGTGCGACAGGCCGCCCGACGAGACGTCGAGCAGGATCGTCCGCAGCCGCTGCCCGAGCGGGGTGGCGCCCGGCTCATGGGTGACGACCACCTCGTGGCCCTTGCCGCGGATCCACTCGGCCAGCGCCTCGACCTGCGTGGACTTGCCCGCCCCGTCGCCGCCCTCGACGGCGATGAAGAAGCCGGTGGCCAGCGGCGCGGCCTCGGGCTCGAAGCCGCCGCGGGCCGCCTCCACCAGGTCGCGGCGGAGCGGGACGCCCCGCCGGTCGTCGGTGCGGCCGAGCACGACGGCGGCCACGGGCAGCAGCAACGCCCCGACGATCATGAGGGTGAACGCGGCGCCCCCGTGGTCGATCGTGAAGTCGCCCCGCTCGACCCGGTGCGGGCCGATCAGCGCGGCGGCCAGCGGGGCCGCGACGGCGGCCGTCGCGACGGCGACGCGGGAGACGGCGTGCAGGTGGCGGGTGAGCCGGGGCCTGCGGAAGTCCTCGGTCTCCTGGTCGAGCAGCACGTGTCCGGTGTGCGCGGCCGCGCCCGCGGCAAGCCCTGTGAGCGCCGCGGTGAACAGCACGGTCGCGGGGTCCGGGATGAGGCCCGTGCCGAAGAGGCCGAGCCCGGTGAGCGCGAGCGCCAGCGCGAACAGCCTGCGTCGGGAGAGCGCGGGCAGCAGCGCGGGCGCCAGGCGCACGCCCCCCGCCACGCCCCCGGTCAGCGCGAGCACGAGCAGCCCGAACAGCACGGGCCCGCCGCCCAGGTCGAACGCGTGCAGCACGCTCAGCGTGACCGCGGCGGCGATCGAGGCCGCGGCGGCGGCGCAGCCGACGACGAGCACCGGGATGGCCCCGGTCCTGCCCTTGTCGGTGCCGGTCCCCGCGGAAGGGCGGCGCAGCCCTTCGAGCGGCGAGACGGGCCGCCGCGGCTCGGTGCCGGGCAGCCGCAGGAAGTACAGGACGGAGATGGCCGCGGCGAAGAAGCCCGCGGCGATGTAGGAGCCCATCGCGGCCTGGTGCTCGCCGAACCAGTCGAGCCAGGTCGCCAGCAGGTTGCTGATCAGCCCCGCGCCCACCAGCACGGCGGCGGCGGCCGGGATGGCGACATAGCCGCTGCGCAGCCACAGGCGCCGCAGCGCCTCGTGGTGGTCGGGCAGCGGGCGGACGGCGGCGCCCTCGAGCGGGGGCGGCGGCAGCAGGGCGGGGGCGACGCTGTCGCGCGCGACGGTCCAGACGCGTTCCGCCAGGCCCGTGACGAAGATCGTCAGCAGGATGTAGACATACGCGCTTTCGGGGACCCAGTCGATCCACAGCGGGGCGACGATCAGCAGCGCGACGCGCAGGCCGTCCGCGCCGATCATGGTCCAGCGGCGGTCCAACCGGCCCGATGGCGCGAGCAGCCCGGCGATCGGGCCGAGCAGCACGACGCCCGCGAGCAGCGTTGCCGCGAGGCGCACGCCGAGCGCGACCGCCAGGGCGAGCGCGACGCCGCGGTAGTCGCCGCCGAACACCGGCTCGCCGCCGACCGGCGCGTACAGCGCGGCCTGCACGGTGAGCAGGAGCAGCACGAGCAGGCCGAGGGCGTCACCGATGCCGCCGGTGACCCGTGCCTCCCACAGGCGCCGCAGCTCGGGCACCTGGAGCAGTGCGCGCCTGGCGCGCTCGCGGGAATCCGCGGCGAGCGCCTCGTCGGTGGCGCCGCGGGCGGGGTCGACAACCTCTGGTTGCTCTGCTCGCGTCATGCCGGCCAGCGTAACCTTCGTGGCGGAGGGGATTGCCACCCACCCGAACATTTGCCCGGGAAACGATGGCAGTTGCGGTAGGGGCGGCTTCCCCGGTGGTGCCCCGCGAACCCCCCCGCGGGGCGGTGACCGCCGGGGGGCGCGCGGCTATCCGGCGTCGGGGCGGGGCTCGGCGGGCGTCGCGCGGTCCGCCGCCTTCGCGTTCGCGCCGTTCCCCGGGGGCTTCGCGCCGTTCCCGGGGGACGTGGCCGCGGTCTTCTTGGCGGGCGCCTTCTTCGCGGCCGCCGCCTTGGTCGCGGTCTTCGTCGCGGTCTTGGTCGCCGCCTTCTTGGCGGTGCTCTTGGCTGGCGCCTTCTTCGCCGCCTTCTTGACGGCCTTCTTGGCCGTCTTCTTCGCTGGCCCCTTCGCTGGCCCCTTCGCCCGCTTCTCCGCCAGCAGCTCGAACCCGCGCTCCGCCGTGATCGTCCCGGGGTCGTCGTCGCGGCGCAGCGTCGCGTTGGTCTCCCCGTCGGTGACATACGGGCCGAACCGCCCGTCCTTGACCACCACGGGACGCCCCGTCACCGGGTCGTCGCCCAGCTCCTTGAGCGGCGGCTTGGCGGCGGCGCGCCCGCGCTGCTTGGGCTGGCGGTAGATGGCGAGCGCCTCGTCGAGCGTGATGGTGAAGATCTGTTCCTCGGAGGAGAGCGAACGCGAGTCCGTGCCCTTCCTCAGATACGGCCCGTACCGCCCGTTCTGCGCGGTGATCTCCTGGTCCGACTCGGGGTCGACGCCCACCACGCGCGGCAGGGACAGCAGCCGGAGCGCGTCATCGAGCGTCACACTCTCCAGCGACATGGACTTCAGCAGTGACGCGGTGCGCGGCTTGACGGCGTTCTTGCCCGTGGTCGGCGTGCCCTCGGGCAGCACCTCGGTGACATAGGGGCCGTAACGCCCGTCGCGCGCCACGATCTGATGGCCCGTGCCCGGGTCGGCGCCTAGCTCGAAGTCGCCGCTGGGCTTGGCCAGCAGCTCCTTGGCCAGCTCGGTGGTCAGCTCGTCGGGCGGCAGGTCGTCGGGCACGTCGGCGCGCTTGGCGGGCTCGTCGGGCCCGGCCCCAGGGTCGGGCGGCGCCTCGACATACGGCCCATAACGCCCCACGCGCAGCACGATGCCTTCGCCGACGGGGAACGACGAGATCTCCCGCGCGTCGATCGCGCCCAGGTCCGTGACCAGCTCCTTCAGGCCGCCGAGGTGGTCGCCGTCGCCGTTCCCCGCGTCGGCCGCGCCCCCGCGGACCGCCTGGCCGCCGTCCTCGCCGAAGTAGAACCGGCGCAGCCACGGCACGGCCTCGGCGTCGCCCGTGGCGATGCGGTCGAGGTCGTCCTCCATCCTGGCCGTGAAGTCGTAGTCGACGAGGCGGCCGAAGTGCTGCTCCAGGAGGTTGACCACGGCGAACGAGAGGAACGAGGGCACGAGCGCCGTGCCCTTCTTGAAGACATAGCGGCGGTCGAGGATCGTGCCGATGATCGTCGCGTAGGTGGAGGGGCGGCCGATCTCGCGCTCCTCGAGCTCCTTGACCAGCGTGGCCTCGGTGTAGCGGGCCGGGGGCTTGGTCGAGTGGCCGTCGGCGGCGATCCGTTCGGCGGCGAGCGCGTCGCCCTCGGAGACCGGCGGCAGCCGCCGCTCGCGGTCGTCGAGGTCGGCGCCCGGGTCGTCGGCGCCCTCGACATACGCCTTGAGGAAGCCGTGGAACGTGATCACCTTGCCGGTCGCGCTGAACTCGCAGTCCCGCCCGTCCGCGCTGCGGCCCGCGACCCTGACGGCGACCGACTGGCCGACGGCGTCCTTCATCTGGGAGGCGACGGTCCGCTTCCAGATCAGCTCGTACAGCCGGTACTGATCGCCCGTCAGGCCCGTCTCCGCGGGCGTGCGGAAGCGGTCGCCCGATGGCCTGATGGCCTCGTGCGCCTCCTGCGCGTTCTTCACCTTGCTCGCGTAGACGCGGGGGCGGTCCGGCAGGTAGTCGGCGCCGTAGAGCTGCGTGACCTGCGCGCGGGCGGCGGCGACCGCGGTGTCCGACAGCGTGGTGGAGTCGGTCCGCATATAGGTGATGAAGCCGTTCTCGTACAGCCGCTGGGCGACCTGCATGGTGGCCTTGGCGCCCATGCCGAGCTTGCGGGACGACTCCTGTTGGAGCGTTGTGGTGCGGAAGGGCGCGTAGGGGGAGCGCCGGTAGGGCTTGGACTCCACCGAGCGCACCGCGAACGCCGCGTCCTGGAGCGCGGCGGCCAGCGCCCTGGCGTTCTCCTCGCTCAGCTGCTGGACCTGCGCGGGGTTCCTCAGCTGCCCGTCGGGCCCGAAGTCGCGGCCCTGCGCGACGCGGCGCCCGTCCACCGAGGTGAGCCTGGCGTCGAACGAGCCGTCGCCCGGCACGGTCGTGAAGGTGCCGGTCAGGTCCCAGTACTCGGCCGAGCGGAACGCGATCCGCTCCCGCTCCCGCTCCACGACCAGGCGCGTCGCGACGGACTGCACGCGACCGGCGGAGAGCCGGGGCATGACCTTCTTCCACAGCACGGGGGAGACCTCGTAGCCGTAGAGGCGGTCGAGGATGCGGCGGGTCTCCTGGGCCTCGACGAGGAGCTGGTTGAGCTCGCGGGGATTGTTGACGGCGGCGCGGATGGCGTCCCTGGTGATCTCGTGGAAGACCATGCGGCGGACGGGGACCTGCGGCTTGAGCACCTCCTTGAGGTGCCAGGCGATGGCCTCGCCCTCGCGGTCCTCGTCTGTGGCGAGGTAGAGCTCGTCGGAGCCGGCGAGCAGCTCCTTCAGCTTCCTGACCTGGTCCTTCTTGTCGCTGTTGACGACGTAGAGCGGCTCGAAGTCCGCGTCGACGTTGACGCCGAGGCGGGCCCATGGCTGGCCCTTGTACCTGGCGGGCACCTCGGCGGCGCCGCTCGGCAGGTCGCGGATGTGCCCGACGCTGGCCTCGACCACATAGCCCGGGCCGAGGTAGCCCTTGATCGTCTTCGCCTTCGCTGGCGACTCGACGATGACAAGTCGGCGCCGGCCGTTCGCGGTCTCGCTGGTCGGGGACAACGTCTGCTCTTCTCTTCTCCAGCCCGGGGAAAGTACTGACGATGCGGAGTGTGACGGTACATCCCTGCTGCGTGTCAAATGGGAAAACCCCGCAACGCATCTCGAACGGTAACCCGAGATCCGCCATTCCCGCCGCCCGACCGCCTCCCTGGTGTTGTCGGTGAACAGTCACGGACGGTAGGCCCGGAGGGCCAGCGGAGCGCCCCTTTCACGCGGCTGGCAGGAGAAAGCCCTGCTCAACGAGCGGCCGCAGCCATGTCCCCGCCCCGGCACGGAGCGTCACGGGGTCCTCGCCGAGCAGCGAGGCGATCGCGTCAAGGATGGCGGAGGCGAGGAGGGTTCCGTCACAGCTGCCCGCGAACCCGGCGCTCACGGTGTCCATCGCGTCGGCGCGCATCATGCCGTGCCGCTGCCGCAGGACGATGTGCTCGGGGTCCTCGGCGCCCGGCGCGCCCACCTGCTCCTGCACGACGCCGTCGGCCAGCACGTACCGCGTCGCCAGCAGCGCCGCGTCGTCGCGGCAGCGCAGGAAGTCGAGGCGGTCGAAGTGCCCGGTGACCGCGCTCCCCAACGGCTGCTCGACGGCGTGCGGCCAGTCCTCGACGCGGACGGACGGGCGCTCGGAGCCGCTCGCGCGCAGCGTGATCCAGCCGAAACCGACCGCCCGCACGCGCCGCGCCGCGAACTCGTCGAGCCAGCCCGCGTACGCCTCCTCGTATGCCGCGGGGTCGCCGCGGTGCAGCCCGGCGTCGCGCAGCCACAGCTCCGCGTACTCGGCGACATCCTGCTCCTCGCGCCGCACGATCCACGCGTCGCACCCCGGCGGCACCCAGCCCGCGAGCCGCTCCCGCCAGTCCTCGCCCTCGACCTGCTCCCAGTTGGCGAGCAGCTGGCACAGCCCGCCGTGGGCCAGGTGGTCGGCGGAGCGTCGCACGAGCGCGCGGCACAGCTCGTCCCCGGCGAGCCCGCCGTCGCGGTAGGTCAGGCCCGCGCCCGACCTGGCGGGCGAGATGACGAACGGAGGGTTGGACACGATCAGGTCGTAGGGCGGGGCGTCGGACACCGGCTCGAACAGTGAGCCCTCGCGCAGCGCCGCGGGGGGCGCGTCCGAGAGCGCGAGGGTGAGCGAGGCCATGCGCAGCGCGCGGGGGTTGGTGTCGGTCGCGGTGACATGGGCGGCGTGGCGGACGGCGTGCAGGGCCTGGACGCCGCTGCCCGTGCCCAGGTCGAGGGCGCGACCGACCGGGGTCCTCGGGGTCAGCGCGGCCAGCGTCGCCGAGGCGCCGCCCGCGCCGAGGACGACGTCGGCGGGCCGCCCCGCGGCGCCCGCGGCGGCGGGGAGGCCCCCGGGGTCGGAGACGATCCACGCGTCGGACACCTCGCCGGACGCATAGGGGCGCACGTCCACCGTCGCGCGCACCTCGTCGCCCTCACGCACCAACCACCCGTCGTCGAGCGCCGCTTCGAGCGGCAACGCGCCCTCCGCGACCTTCCACGCGACGGACCGCCCCAGCAGGAACAGCCGCACCGCGGCGGCCAGCGGGCCCTCGTCGCCGCGCAGGGCGGCGAGGGCGGGGACGCGCTCGCCGCGGGCGAGGGCGGCATGGGCGGTGGGCCCGAGCCGTTCGAGCAGGCCGGCGGGCGTGAACGAGGCGGCGAGCAGGGCCTCGCGCAGCCGGGGGGTGCCGGGGCCGGGGGCGGGGAGAGGGGTGATGCGCACGCCACCATTGTGGCGAGCGCTCACTCGTCCGCGCTCTCGCCCTCGCCTCAGCCCTCGCCCTCGCCTCCGGTCTCGCCCTCGGTCTCGTCGGGGCTCTCGTCCGCGGGGCTCTCCTCGGCCGGGCTCTCCTCGGCGCTCTCGCCCGCGCTCCCGCCGCCGTCCTCGGCTGGCGGCTCCGCGGGCGGGGACTGGCAGCCCTCCTGGCGGGCGAACGCCTCGCTCATCTCGCCGCGCTCCAGCTCCTCGAGGGCCTCGGTGCCGCTGCGCCCGACCTCGTCGAGCCGCGGCAGGATGTCGCGCAGGCCCTCGGCGAACTCGCCGCGGTCGGAGGTGTCGAGCGCGTCCATCTCCTCCTTCAGGCCCGTGAACGCGGCGGAGAGGTCGTTCAGCTCGGCCACCGTGTCCTCGCGGATCTGCTCGCCGTTGTCGACGGGCGGGTCCCCGGCCTGCTCGACGGTCTCGGCGAGGGCGGCGTAGGCGTCCGAGATCTCCTGGTACGCGGCCGAGTTGGTCTCCTGAACCTCCTGCGGCTCCCGGTCCTGCTCGCCCACCTGGGCGATCGACGCGTAGGCGGCGTTGATCCTCTCGACCTGGGGCCGCAGCTCGTCACAGACCTCGCGGGCCCATTCGTCGGCCCGCTCGTCGTCGTCGCCACCGCCGCACGCCGACAGCGTGAGCAGGAGCGCCGCGCAACCCGAGAGTGTCACCGCGAGCTTCTTGTTCACCGTTCCTCGTCCCTTCGAGCGCCGACGCCCTGGTCTGACGGGAACTTACACGCAGCTCATCCCTCATCCGAGTGACGGCCGGGGCCACTGTCCGGTTTTGCAGCCATTTGCCCCACCGTCCCGGTGGCCTCGGTGCGCGGCCCCGCGGGGCGGCCGCCGCCGCGGGGAGTCGTTCCTCCCGCGCGACGCCGACCGCCCCGCGAAGGGCACTCCGGCGCTCAGACGCCCGTCGGACGGGTCTCGGCCACGGGCTCCACCGGCTGGTCGGGGTCGTCCTCGACGGCGATGCCGCGCCGCTTGGACACATAGACCGCGCCGACGATGACCACAAGGGCGACCACCGCGATCAGCGCGCGGAGCGGGGCGCTGGCGTCGTCGCCGTAGCTGAGGGTGATGACGGCGGGGGCGATGAGCAGCGCCACCAGGTTCATGACCTTCAGCAGGGGGTTGATCGCCGGGCCCGCGGTGTCCTTGAACGGGTCGCCCACCGTGTCGCCGATCACCGTGGCCGCGTGGGCCTCGCTGCCCTTGCCACCGTGGTGGCCGTCCTCGACGAGCTTCTTGGCGTTGTCCCACGCGCCGCCCGCGTTGGCGAGGAAGACGGCCATGAGGATGCCCGTGCCGATGGCCCCCGCGAGGAACGACCCGAGCGCGCCGATCCCCAGGCTGAAGCCCACCGCGATGGGCGACATCACGGCGAGCAGGCCCGGCGTGGTCAGCTCGCGCAGCGAGTCCTTGGTGCAGATGTCGACGACCTTGCCGTACTCCGGCTTCTCGCTGTAGTCCATGATCCCCGGGTGCTCGCGGAACTGCCGCCGCACCTCGTACACCACCGAACCCGCCGAGCGGGAGACCGCGTTGACCGCGAGGCCCGAGAAGAGGAACACGACGGCCGCGCCGATGATCAGGCCGACCAGGTTGTTCGGCTGGGAGATGTCGAGGCTGAGCCCGGTCTCGCCGAGCACGTCGGCCGCGCTCAGCTCCACGTCGGCGATCGCCTCGGCGATGGCGTCGCGGTAGGAGCCGAACAGCGCCGCGGCCGCGAGCACCGCCGTCGCGATGGCGATGCCCTTGGTGACGGCCTTGGTGGTGTTGCCGACGGCGTCGAGGTCGGTGAGGACGCGCGCGCCCTCGCCCTCGACGTCGCCCGACATCTCGGCGATGCCCTGCGCGTTGTCGGCGACCGGGCCGAACGTGTCCATCGCGACGATGACGCCGACCGTGGTGAGCAGCCCCGTACCGGCCAGGGCGATCGCGAACAGCGCCAGCATGATCGTGCTGCCCGCCAGCATGAACGCCGCGTACACGCTGAGCCCGACGAGCAGCGCCGTGTAGACCGCCGACTCGAGGCCGAGCGAGAACCCCGAGAGGACCACGGTGGCGGGCCCGGTCCGCGACGTCTTGCCGATGTCCCTGACGGGGCGGCGGCTCGGCTCGGTGAAGTACCCGGTGAGCTGCTGGATCAACGCGGCGAGAACGATGCCGATCGCGACGGCGGCGAGCGCGAACAGCCGCGGGTCGGCGTCGTGTCCGGCGATCTCCGAGTCCGTGATGCCCTCGAGCTCGGCGAAGGTGCCGGGCAGGTACGCGTAGGCGGCGATCGCCACCAGGACGAGTGAGATCCCCGCGGAGATGAAGAAGCCGCGATTGATCGCGGTCATGCTGGAGCGGTCGGAGGGGCGCGGCGAGACCAGGAAGATCCCCGCCATCGCGGTCAGCACGCCGATGGCAGGGACCAGCAGCGGGAACGCCAACCCTGCGTCGCCGAACGCCACCGTGCCCAGGATGAGCGCGGCGACCAGGGTGACCGCGTAGGACTCGAACAGGTCGGCGGCCATCCCGGCGCAGTCGCCCACGTTGTCGCCGACGTTGTCCGCGATGGTGGCGGCGTTGCGCGGGTCGTCCTCGGGGATGCCCTGCTCGACCTTGCCGACAAGGTCGGCGCCGACGTCCGCCGCCTTGGTGAAGATGCCGCCACCGACCCTCATGAACATCGCGATCAGCGCGGCGCCGAGGCCGAATCCCTCGAGCACCTTCGGGGCGTCGGCCGCGTACACCAGGACGACGCACGCCGCGCCGAGCAGGCCGAGGCCCACCGTGCACATGCCGACCACGCCACCGGTGCGGAACGCGATGCGCATCGCCACGTCGCGACCGCCGTCCCGCGCCGCCGCGGCGACGCGGACATTGCTCCGCACCGCGAGCCACATTCCGAGGTAACCGGTGGCCGCGGAAAACGCCGCGCCCACGACGAAGAACAACGAACGCCCGATCCGCTGACCCCAGTCATCGGCCGGGAGGAGCAGCAGCAGAAAGACGACCGCGACGGCGAACACGCTCAGCGTGCGCAACTGCCGCGTGAGATATGCATTCGCGCCCTCCTGAACGGCGGCGGCGATCCGCTTCATGTTGTCGGTGCCCTCACCGGCGGCGAGAACCTGTCTCACGAGGACGACGGCGAGCGCCAGGGCGGCGGCGGCGATCACCGCGATCACCAGGATGAGGCCGCGGTTCCCGCCCGTGAGCTCGGCGGCCTCGGCTGCCTGTGTGACATAGGGATGTGCCATTCGTCCTCCTTGACGCACCGGCTGGTCCAAATCAGACAGACGTGGCCGGAGTGTAGAGAGAGGCGTGGCATCGAAACAGAGGCCGGGAATGATATTTCGCCGGAGAACAGTGAATTCCCCGGAACAGGGATGATCTTCCATCGGCCGGGGAATGGGACCAGAATGCCCACCCGTAATTGATCAAGAGAAGCCGAGCGGTGGGTTATTGATCAAGGCGCTGCCGATCAGGGAGTCGGGCCGGAAAGCCGATCAGGAAACGGACGCCGTCGGCGTCGGCCAGCTCATCCTGATCTTGCCGCCGTGGGAGTCGGAGATCACCTCGACGTCGTCGACGAGGCCGCTGATCACGGCGAGCCCGAGCTCGTCGGTCTCCTCGGCCGCCTCGGACGCCGTCTGGTCCCGCGGGGCGGGCACCACGCTGGGGGCGTCGTCGCCCACCTCGATGGAGAACGTCTTCTCCCCCTCGGTCAGCACCACGCGCACCGGCGTGGTGAGCCCGTGCACGGCGTGAAGGCCGACGGCGCGGCTGCACGCCTCGCCGACGGCGAGCCTCAGCTCATCGAGCACCGACTCCTCGACGCCCGCGCGCCGGGCGACGGCGGCGGCCACCAACCGGGCGGTGCGGACATGCTCCGGGGAGGCGCTGAAGCGAAGTTCGACGGTGGCCATGACGATCCCCCTCGATCGTGCGGAAACGCCGCCCCGGCCGTGGTGCCGATGTCCCGGCACCACGGAAAGGCGGTACGGCCGCGGTGAAGATGTGACGTCCGCTCGCGATCGGTCGTCGAGCGTGACGGGTCTCAGTCGTTGGCCGCGATGGCCTCGTCCACGGACTCATGGATCGGGAAGACCTTGGTCAGCCCGGTGATCCGGAAGATCTTGAGGATGCGCTCCTGGTTGCACACCAGGCGCAGCGAGCCCTCCTGGGCCCGCACCCGCTTCAGGCCGCCGACCAGCACACCCAGCCCGGTCGAGTCCAGGAAGTCGACGCGCTCCATGTCCACCACGAGGTGGTGGTTGCCGTCGTTCACCAACTCGACCAGCTGTTCGCGCAGCTTGGGCGCGGTGTATACGTCAATCTCGCCGCCTACCTCAACGACCGTGCGGTCGCCAACGGTTCGGGTCGACAGGGACAGGTCCACGGATCCTCCAGCACCTTGCTAACGAGCGGTCGCCCCCCATGGATCGGCAGCCGCCAGGGCATTCAACCACTTACCGACTGCCCATTACGACGTCTTACAGCCATTGTCCGTCGGACCAGTGACAGACTCGATGCCGATGTCCGACGACCACGCCCCGCCCGAGCCGGGCGACACCGACGCCCCACGCCCGTCTCCACGGGCGGTGCTCGGGCGTCTGCGCGGGCTGCCGGGGCGAGACGAACGCCTCACCCACATGGAGCAGCTGCCCGCGCGCCCCGGTCGCCATGCGCCGTGGCCCGAAGGGATACGTCCCGAGGTGGTCGACGCGGTGACGTCGGCCGGAATCGACCGCCCGTGGACGCACCAGGCCCTGGCGGTGGAGGCGGCGCTGCGCGGCGAGTCGGTGGTCGTCTCCACGGGCACGGCATCGGGCAAGTCCCTGGCGTACCAGGTGCCCGTGCTCAGCGCCCTCCTCGACGGCCACGCCGCGCCGAACCGCCGCGGCGCCACCGCGCTCTACCTCTCGCCCACCAAGGCCCTGGCCGCCGACCAGCTGCGCGCGCTACGCCGTCTGGCCGCCCCGCTCGGGCCCGCGGTCCGCGCCTCGGGGTACGACGGGGACACCGGGCAGGAGGAGCGCGCCTGGGCCAGGGAGCACGCCAACCTCCTGCTGACCAACCCCGACATGCTCCACCGCGCCCTCCTCCCCGGGCACCGCCGCTGGTCCTCCTTCCTGCGCGCGCTGCGGTACGTGGTCATCGACGAGTGCCATGTGTACCGGGGCGTCTTCGGCTCGCATGTCGCCCAGGTGCTGCGCCGCCTCCGGCGTGTCTGCGCCTTCTACGGGGCCAGGCCGGTCTTCCTCCTCGCCTCCGCCACCACGGCGGAGCCCGGCGCCGCGGCCCAACGGCTCACCGGGCTGCCGGTCACCGAGGTCACCGACGACGCCTCGCCCCGGGGCGAGCTGGTCTTCGCCCTGTGGGAGCCGCCGCTGACCGAGGCCCGTGGCGAACGGGGCGCCCCGGTCCGCCGCACCGCCACAGCGGAGACCGCGGAGCTGCTCACGGACCTCGCCCTCCAGCGGGTGCGCACGGTCGCCTTCGTGCGCTCCCGGCGCGGCGCCGAGCTGATCGCGTTGATCGCCCAGGAGCGGCTGGCCGACGTCGACGCGTCGCTCGCCCGGCGGGTCGCCGCCTATCGGGGCGGCTATCTCCCCGAGGAGCGGCGGGCGTTGGAACGCGCCCTGCACGGCGGCGACCTGCTCGGCCTGGCCGCCACCAACGCGCTTGAGCTCGGCGTGGACGTCGCGGGCCTCGACGCGGTGCTGCTGGCCGGATATCCGGGCACCAGGGCGTCGCTGTGGCAGCAGGCGGGCCGCGCCGGGCGGCAGCGACAGGGCGCGCTCGCCGTGCTGGTCGCCCGCGACGACCCGTTGGATACCTATCTCGTCCACCACCCCGAGGCGTTGTTCCGGCGGCCGGTGGAAAGCACCGTGCTCGACCCGGGGAACCCCTATGTCCTCGCCCCGCACCTGTGCGCCGCCGCCGCCGAACTCCCGCTCACCGAGGCCGACTTCACCGGCAGCACCGCGCTGTTCGACACCGCGGCGGCCGAGCTGCTGCCCAAGCTGGCGGCGCGGGCGCTGCTGCGTCGCCGGGGCGACACCTGGTACTGGACGAGGCGCGAGCGCCCCGCCGAGCTGACCGGCATCAGGGGCGAGGGCGGCGAGCCGGTCCGCGTGGTCGAGGACGGCACGGGCCGCTTGCTCGGCACGGTGGACGAGGCGGCCTCGCACAGCACCGTGCACGAGGGCGCGGTCCACCTCCACCAGGGACACAGCTATGTCGTGCGGGAGCTCGACCTGGACAACGGGGTCGCGCTGGTCGAGCGCGCGAGCCCGCCCTGGACCACCTCCGCCCGTGAGGTGACCGACCTGTCGGTCCTGGAGACCGACACCACGGTGCCGTGGGGCGATGCCCGGCTGAGCTTCGGATCGGTCGAGGTCACGCACCATGTCGTCTCCTTTCTGCGGCGCCGGCTGCTGACCGGCGAGGTGCTGGGCGAGACCAAGCTGGATCTGCCGCCCCGGACGCTGCGCACCCGGGCGGTGTGGTGGACGATGACGGAGGACCAGGTCGATACCACCGGGGTGGACCGGGAGATCCTTCCCGGCGCGCTGCACGCGGCGGAGCACGCGTCGATCGGGATGCTGCCGCTGTTCGCCACGTGCGACCGCTGGGACATCGGCGGCGTCTCCACCGCCCTGCACCCGGACACCCTGCTGCCGACGGTGTTCGTCCACGACGGGCACCCCGGCGGGGCGGGCTTCGCCGAGCGGGCGTTCCACACCGCGCGCCGCTGGCTGACCGCCACCCGCGACGCGATCGCGGCCTGCGAGTGCGCCACCGGCTGCCCGTCGTGCATCCAGTCGCCCAAGTGCGGCAACGGCAACGACCCGCTGCACAAGGCGGGCGCGCTCCGGCTCCTCACCGAGCTGCTGCGCCACTGATCGGCGCGTCGGCCGGCCCCGCCCTGGCCCTGACCCGCACCGCGTAGGGACCGGCCCTGGCCTCCGCGGTGAGATCGGCGATCTCGCCTCCGATGTGGCAGCGCACCACCCTGGCGTGCTGCGCGGCGGCGACCCGTTCGGCCGTCGCGCACGCGGCCTCCCGGCCGTCGAGCGCGACATCGGCCGCGGCGAGCGCCGCAAGGTCGGCCGCGGCGGCCGCCCGCTGCCGCGCCCCCGACACCTGTCCGAGGGCCAGCACCGCGGCGAACAGCAGGCACAGCAGCGTCGCGCACAGCACCGCCCAGACCGTGGCCGAGCCGCGGTCGGCCGCGTGGCGGGCCGGGTCAGCTCCCCTCCGCATGGGCCACCGCCTCCCCGTCGACGCGCATCCCGAGCGGCCCAGGGCCCGGGGCACCGGCCGCCACGGTCACCCGGAACAGCGGGCCCTCCCGCTCGACCACGACCTCCGCACCCTCGGGGGCCGCGGCGCTCGCCACGCTCCTGACCTGCGCCTCCGACTCGCCTCGTGCCGCCGCCCTGGCCCCGGTCCTGGCGGCGTCGCCGCAGCGGGTCTGGACCGCGACGGCGCCGAGCCCCCACAGAAGCATCCCGAGCAGCGCGACGAGGGCGGGAATGACGATCGCGGCCTCGGCGGTGACATAGCCGCCGTCGGCACGGCCCCGGACCGGGGCCGGATCACGGCCGGATGCGCAACGCCTCCTCCACCGCTCCTTGCAGGGCATCGCTCACCCCCTGGGAGGTGACGACGCCGTAGAGCACGGTGGCCAGGGTCACCACGGCGAGCAGGCCGACGGCGTACTCGGCGGTGCTCATCCCGTCGTCGCGCCGCCATCGGGCGGGAAGCCGAGGCAGCCCTTGGCCGAGGCAGCCGAGAGAGCCGAACGAGCCGAGGCGGCCGAGCGGTCGTGCGATGGTCCTCATGAGAGATCTCCTTGTCGAGGGTCGAGGGTCGAGGTGGTCACAGCAGCTCCTCGGCGAGCCCGATGACGACGGGCGCCACGCCGATCAGCAGGAAGGCGGGCAGGAAGCAGAGCCCGAGCGGCCCGGTGACATGGATCGCCGCGCGTCTGGCCCGGGTCTGGGCCGCCCTGCGCCAACGGGCCCGCGTCTCGGCGGCCTCGGCCGCCACCGCGGCGGCCGTGGGCACGCCGCTGGCCCCGGCCAGCTCCAGGCGGCGGGCCAGCCCTCCGGCGCCGGGGAGCACACCGAACCTGCCCCACACCACGGCCGGATCGCCGCCGAGGCGCAGCTCGCTCGCGGCCCACCGCAGCCGCTCGCCCACCGAGCCGCCGAGCGAGAACCCCACCGCCTCCGCCGCCGCGCCGGGCGTCGCGCCCGCCGCGAGACAGGCGGCGAGCAGCTCGGTGGCCAACGGCAGGCCAGGGTCCTCGGCCACCCGCCCCCGACTACGCACCCGGGCCAGCAGGGCCCGGACCCCGGAGAGCCGCTCGGCAGGCCGGTGAGCGGACGGTCCGGTGCCCGGCTCCGTGGACGCCCCGCGTCGGCGTCGGCGCAGGGCCAGCACCACCAGGGCCGTCACGGCGGCCAGCGCCGCGAGCGCCGATGCCGTCATGGCCCGCTCCGCTCCGCGGCGCGGGTGATGGCCCGCACCCAGGCCACCCCCGCCCACTCCAGGACGGCGCCGAGGGCCAGGCAGCAGAGTCCCGCCTGGGTGCCGAGCAGCACGCGCAGCGGGGACACGCCCATGGCCGCGCCGAGGGCGAGTCCGAACACCGGCAGAGCACCCAGCAGCAGCGCCGTCGACCGCGGCCCGGCCAACTGGGCCCGCAGCTCCTCCTGTTGGTCCCGCTCGGCGCGCAACGCGCCCGCGACCCGCTCCAGGCCCGCCGCCAGCGACGCGCCGCCGTCGACCGCCACCGACCAGCAGGCGGCCACCCCCCGCAGGCCCTCGGCGCCGGGCTGGCGGCCCGCCGCGCGCAGGGCAGCGGGCACGTCCCCGCCGTACCGGGCGGCGGCCACGGCTCCGCCGCCCGGCACGCCGAGCCCGGCCGTGCCCACGGCGGTCATCGCCTGGGCCGGAGGCCTCCCGGCCCGCACCTCCCCGGCCAGCGCGGTGCAGAACGTGATGACCTCGTCCCGGCGCTCGTCCGCGGTCTGTTGCGCCTTGCGGTCCCGCCACCGGCGCACCGCCAGCGGCGCCAGCAGCCCCGAGGCGAGCAACGGCAGCGGCGATCCGCCCCACGCCGAGGCCAGCAGCCCCGCGGCCAGGCAGCTCAGCACCACCCGCGCCTCGGCGGCGTCCAGCCTCCGGGGCACTAGGCGCTTGAGCGGCAACGAGGGCCGAGAGGGCTGCCAGGCGCCGCCGCCCGCCGCCAGCAGGCGCGGCCCTCGGCGTGGCGACCCGCCGATGAGCAGCCACGCCCCGGTGTCTGTAAGCACTTCTGTGGGCTCCACCGTGGCAACGTGAAGTGGCCCCACTGG
>NZ_QEST01000122.1 GCF_003311645.1 Streptomyces sp. PT12
CTCGCTCATCAGGCGTCTCCTTGATCATCAGATCCGCCGTCTATTGGACACTCCCTGAAAGCGCGAGGCTAGCTGTTGCTGGCCAAGTGGTTGTTAGCACTCTGAGCCAACTGTGCTGACTTCGGGTTATGCCTGCGTGAGGGCGTAGAGGAGTTGGCGTAGGCCGTTCGCGTTCTTGTGGTCTTCGCGCCAGATGAGTCTGAGTTGAAGCGGGGGCGCGGGGACGTCGAGTTGGGCGATGCGTCGTGAGCCGAGGTCGGCATGAACCGTGAACTCGGGTAGCAGCGCGATCCCGCGACCGGTGGCGACCCATTCGCGGACCTGCGCCAGTCCGCCGACGGCGGTGAGGTCTGTGTCGGGGCCGAGCCAGCGCTCGGTGGCCATCCAGAAGGAGCAGCGCGATTCCCTGCCGATCAGGCCTCCTGTTTGCCGGATTCCCTGCATCGTCACTGGGCGCCTGAGCAGTGGATGGCCCGGCGGTACGACCACGGTCATGGGGACCTCGCGCACGTCGAGGTACTCGATCGGCGTGATGGGGTGGGCGAATCCGAGGTCGCCGACGTGCTCGCCGGCGTCGAGGAGCACAGCGACATCGATCTCGGCCTGGTCGAGCGCGGCGAGGAGCCAGCTTCGGTCGGGATCGGGGCGTAGCTGCACGCTGAGGTCTGGACGGGCGCGTCGCAGGTCGTCCAGGACGGCGGGGAGGAGTTCGTCGGCGATCGAGGCTTGTGCTCCCACGGTGAGTCCTGGAGCGAGGTGGAGTCGCTCGGCTGAAGTTCCCCCCTCGGGCTGGACAGCCTCATACTGGGACGACCTGTCCCGGAGGAAGCAGTCCAGGTAAGTGAGCACGAAGAGCAACACCAGCAAGCGGTACACGGCCGAGTTCAAGCGAGACGCGGTCGCGTTGGCGCTGTCCTCGGACAAGACGGTCACCGAGGTGGCCCGGGATCTGGGTGTGAGTCCTGAGGGCCTGCGGGGCTGGGTGAAGCAGGCGAAGATCAACCGGGGCGAGGGGCCGGCCGGTGCGCTGACGACGGCGGAGCGTGAGGAACTCGTGCGGCTGCGGCGCAAGGTTCGTGAGCAGGAGCAGACGATCGAGGTGCTGGGAGAAGCGACGGCCTTCTTCGCGCAGCAGAAGACGAAGTAGCCGCGCGCTACTTGTTCATCGACGCGGAGAAGGTCAGTTCGGACAATCCCGGCGGTTACAGCGTGTCACTGCTGTGCCGGGCGTTGAAGGTGGGCCGCTCGGCTTACTACGCATATCTCGCGGGCCGGGAGGCAGCCCTGGTCCGACGGGATGCTGAGGACGAGCTCGCCGGGGAGATCCGGCGCATCCATGTCGGGTCACGTGGGTGCCTACGGTTCCCCTCGGGTGACCGCGGTTCTGCGGCGCGACGGGCGGCGGCTCAACCGGAAGAAGGTCGAGCGGACCATGCGGGAGCGGGGCATCCGCGGCATCACGCGGCGTCGGCGTCGCAGCCTGACGAAGGCCAGACACCAAAGCGGCGCCGTCGCCGGATCTGGTCGGCCGTGACTTCACCGCCGCCGAGCCCGGCACGAAGCTGGTGTCCGACATCACCTACCTGCCCACGCTGGCCGGCTGGTGGTATCTCGCGACGGTCATCGACCTGGCCACACGGGAGGTGATCGGGTACGCGATGGCCGACCATCACCGGGCTTCCCTCGTCGTCGACGCCCTGCGGATGGCCGCCGCCCGCGGCGGGCTGAAGGAAGGCTGCATCACGCACTCGGACCGCGGCTCGGAGTACACCTCACGTGAACACCGAGCTTTGGTAAAGGAGTTGGGTTTGAAGCCAAGCATGGGACGAACCGGGTCATGTTACGATAACGCCGCCGCCGAAAGTTTCTTCGGTCTGCTGAAGGCGGAGATCGGCACCACGGTCTGGGAGTCCCACGACGCCGCCCGGGCCGATGTCTTCCGCTTCATCGAGGTCGAGTACAACCGCACCCCCCTGCGCAAGCACCCCGAGTACGGCTACGTCACCCCACTCGAAACCAGAGCACTGGTGACGCAGGACCTCACCCCCGCAGCGTAAACACCCGCTGTCCAGGTACAGGGCGGAACTTCAACTGCCGCATCACCCTCACGGCTGACACTGTCGGCCACATCGCCACCACAGCCAACCTGGCGAACGGGGTGACTGTCGTCTCTCTGCCGCAAAGTAACCACAACGGACACCCTGTGAAGGCCACAGAGGAGGAGAAGGTAGCGATGACCCAGAGCCACGGCTCTCAGTCATCCTTCTGTGTGGTGCCCCCGGCAGGACTCGAACCTGCGGCCAAGTGCTTAGAAGGCACCTGCTCTATCCGCTGAGCTACGGGGGCCGGTATCGGTCAGGGCTGGGACGGTGCCCCCCTCGTGACCTCGCCGCGCACAGGATAGAGCGTCGAGGGGGTGGTCCCGGTTGCTTCACGGCAACACCGTCCTGTGGAGATCCAGTGAAGCCGCCCTGATAATCGCAGGTGGTCGCGGAGCGCGCAGCGGTTTTGGTGGCCTTCGGAGGGGGTGTTGCGCACTCGTTATCCCCAAGGCCGGGGATCGGGTGTCCGGCTTGGGGCGCGTTCGGGCGGAATATGCTTGGGAAACAGCGCCGAATTGGGCATTCTGCGCATGTGGCGATCTTGGACGCACGGCCCGAGCTGCTGGACGCGCTGACCCTGCTGAGGGAGCGGCTCGCTGCCGCGCGCTTCCCGCTCGAGCTGCCTGGCGCCGAACGGGCCAGACGCTCGTGCGCCGAGCTGCTGTCCCAGCTCGACGGCTATCTGCTGCCCCGGCTGCGCCAGCCCGACGCCCCGCTGCTCGCCGTCATCGGCGGATCCACGGGGGCGGGGAAGTCCACCCTCGTCAACTCCCTGGTCGGGCGCCGCGTCAGCGAGGCCGGGGTGCTGCGGCCCACCACCAGGATGCCGGTGCTCGTGTGCCACCCCGAGGACCAGAAGTGGTTCGCGGGCCGCCGGGTCCTGCCGCAGCTCGGGCGGGTGTGCGGGCCACGCCACGAGGGCGAGGGGCGGCCCGCGCTCTCCATCGTCACCACCCGCTCCCTGCCGTCGGGGCTCGCGCTCCTCGACGCCCCCGACATCGACTCGCTCGTCGCGGGCAACCGCGACCTCGCCGCCGAGCTCATCTGCGCCGCCGACATCTGGGTCCTCGTCACCACCGCCTCCCGCTACGCCGACGCCGTCCCGTGGCACCTGCTGCGCAGCGCGCGCGAGTACGACGTGACCCTCGCCACCGTCCTCGACCGCGTGCCGCACCAGATCGCCGCCGAGGTCGCCCGCCACTACGCCGCCCTGCTCGAACAGGCCGGGCTCGGCTCCATCCCCCGCTTCACCGTTCCCGAACTCCCCGAGTCCGCCGGCGGTTCGGGCCTGCTGCCCGCCACCGCCGTGGCCGCGCTGCGCTCGTGGCTCGGGCAGCGCGCCCAGGACCCCCTCGCCCGCGCCGACGCCGTCACCCGCACCGCGAGGGGCGCGATCTCCTCGCTGCGCGCCAGGGTCGCGGAGCTCGCGGGCGCGAGCGCCGCCCAGTACGCCGCCGCCGTCCGCCTCGGCCAGCGCCTCGACGACGCCTACGCCGAGGCCGAACAGCGCGTGCGCGCCTGCCTCAAGAACGGCGGGCTGCTCACGGGCGAGGCCCGCGCCCTGTGGCTGGCGTTCCCCGACGACGCGAGCGGCGACGAGCTTCTCGAAGCGCTCGGCCACTCGCTCGCCGGGCTGCTGGTCGAGGCCGTCTCCGCCGCCGACGAGCGCACCACCGCCGCGTGGGCCGACGAGCGGGGCGCGCCAGCGGGCGGCCTCGACGAGGGCGACGGCGTGGCGGAACGCGTCGGGGTGCTCGTGCGGCGGCTGCGGCGCTGCCTCGAAGACCTCGCCGTCGAGGCCAGGATCGCCGCGGGCGCGCGCGACGACGGCGACGACGGCGAGACCGCGGCGCTGCTCGCCTCGTCCCTGCTCGGCGGCCAGTCGGGCGTCATCGCCCAGCAGTCGCTCGCCGGGCTGCTCGGCCCCCGCCACGCCTCGCGGCTGCGCGAGGACGGCGCCAAGCAGTTGCGCGCCTGCGTGGACCGGGTGCTCACCGCGGAGCGCAAGCGCCGCGGCGCGCCCCTGCACTCCCTCACCATCACCGCCGAACCCCAGGTCGAGCTGATCGCGGCGCTGTCCTCCGTTCGGGCCCTGCACGGCTGAGGCCCCGCACGGCTTCGACGGCGCGGCGAGCCACGGCCGGAAGGAGAACGAACGCCATGGCCGACACGCATGTGGACCTGCCCGCGGCGCCGGGCGCGAGCACCAGGAGCGCGCCGGGCGGCGGCGCGCTCAGGGTCAGGCTCGGCGCGCTGCGCGAGCTGGTCGGGCTCTCCCGCACGCGCCTCGACGACGACGTCCTCGCCGAGGCGGGGCGCGTTCTCGACGAGGCCGCCGCGCGCGACCGGCTGCCCGCCGTCTACACCGCCGTGGCCATCGCGGGGGCCACGGGGAGCGGGAAGTCGACGCTGTTCAACGCGCTCGCCGGGGCGCAGCTCTCCGAGGCGGGCGTGCGCCGCCCCACCACCGCGACCGCCGTGTCCTGTACCTGGGAGGCGGGCGGCGGTCAGGTCCCCGACGGGCTGCTCGAACGCCTGGGCATCCCCGCCCGCGCGCGCCGCAGGGCGCACATCATGGACCACGCGCTGCGCGGGACGATCCTGCTCGACCTGCCCGACCACGACTCCGTGGACACCGCCCACCGCGAGCAGGTGGACCGGCTGCTGTCCCTGGTGGACGCGGTGATCTGGGTGGTGGACCCCGAGAAGTACGCGGACGCGGTGCTGCACGAGCGCTATCTGCGCGCGTTCGCCGGGCACGCCGACGTCTCGCTCATCGTGCTCAACCAGGCCGACCGGCTGCCGGGCGAGGCCGTGGACGCCGTCCTCGACGACCTGCGGCGGCTGCTCGACGAGCGGGGCGTGGCGCTCGGCGAGCACGGCGAGCCGGGGGCCGGGGTGCTGGCCGTCTCCGCGCTCACGGGCGATGGCGTGGCCGAACTGCGCCAGCAGATTGGCGAGTTGGTCTCCGCCAGGACCGCCGCGGCCCGGCGGCTCGCCGCCGACGTGGACGGCGTGGCGCGCCGCCTCGGCCCTGTCTATGTGGCCGACGGCGCCGAGGCCCCCGCGGGGCTGACCGAGCGGGCCAGGGAGGACTTCGACGACCGCCTCGCCGCCGCCCTCGGCGCCCAGGCCGCGGGCCAGGCCGCCGAGCGCGGCTGGCTGCGCCGCGCCGACCGCGCGTGCGGAACGCCATGGGGCCAGGTGGTGCGCAGGCTCGCGGCGCACAGGGCCGAGCGCCGTGGGGAGCCGCCCGCGCTGGTGGCCCAGCGCCTGCGCGCCCCCGGACCTCCCGTGGTGGCCGGGGCCCAGGTGGAGCAGGCCGTGCGGCAGCTGGCGGCCGACGCCTCAGAGGGGCTGCCCGAGCCCTGGGCCAACGCCGTGCGCGACGCCGCGCGGCAGGGCGCGAAGGAGCTGCCGGGGGCGTTGGAGAGCGCCCTGGCCGAGCAGCCGCCCGGCGTCCTGCCGAGGCCCCGCTGGTGGTCGGCGGCCGGAGCGGGACAGGCGGTGCTGCTCGCCGCGCAGTTCCTGGGGATCTGCTGGCTCCTCACCGCGCTCGTCGGGCAGCCCGTCGTGGGCCGCTGGCTGCCGCTCGCGCTGCTGCTCGGCGGCTCGGTCGGCGGCCCGCTGCTCGCGTGGGGCTGCCGCGTCGCCGCGCGCGGCCCGGCCCGCGCGTTCGGGCAGCAGGAGGAGTGGCGGCTGCGGCGGCTCGCGGCCGACCGGGGCCACAGCCACGTGCTCGAACCGGTGGCCGGTGAGCTGATGCGCTACCGGGAGGTGCGGGAGCGCTACGTGGTCGCGGCGTCGCCGACGGGTGACGCGGAGGTGTCCCCAAACATCACTTCTTGTCCGCACATGACCGGGCGTCACAGGACTCCCTGAGGTAACGATTCCCCCATAGAATGTGTAAGTCAGGGGCCCGGCGGGGACTTTCACCAACCGTCTCTCTACGATCCACCGTACGCACGGGGATAGTGACGAGCGTGCGGCTGACGCATCCGCCGCAGCGCCCCTGTGATTCCGTGGAGGGGACACACATGATTTCTGCGCCCAGGCGGGTCGCCCCCCGCCTCGCGGCCACCGCCGTCGCCACCGGCCTCCTGGCCACCGGCGCCATCGCGGCAGGAGGCGCCGCGATCGCCGACGAGCAGCCGGGCAGCGGCGCCACCGCCACGCTGGACAACCTGGCGATCGCCGACACCGTCGACGTGACCCTGCCGAACGGCCGGGAGCAGTCGATCCAGGGCGGCCTCTTCAAGCTGACCGCCGACGACGGCGGCATACTCCAGACCTACTGCATCGACTTCAACACCCCCGCCCAGAACGGCACCGCCTACCGCGAGACCGGCTGGGACTCCTCGACCCTGCACAACAACCCGGAGGCCGGGCGGATCCACTGGATCCTTCAGAACTCCTACCCGGTGGTCAACGACCTCAGCGCCCTCGCCGCATCGGCGGGCGCGGGCGAGCTGTCCGACGAGCAGGCCGCCGCGGGCACCCAGGCCGCGATCTGGCAGCTGTCGGACGGCGTGGACGCCGTTCCGGAGAACGAGAACGCCGCCAAGCTGACCGAGTGGCTGCTGGAGAGCGCCGAGGACGTTCCCGAGCCCAACGCCTCGCTCGAGCTGACGCCCTCGCAGGTCTCCGGGCAGCCAGGGCAGATCATCGGCCCCGTGACGGTCAACACGACCGCGGAGTCCGTCTTTGTCACCCCCGACGTGGCCGCGGCCGAGCAGGGTGTGACCATCGTCGACGCCAACGGCGAGATCATCACCGAGGACCAGGCCGTCTCCAACGGCAGCGAGCTGTACTTCTCGGTGCCCGCCGACGCCGAGCCCGGCACCGCGGCGCTGACCGCGACCGCCAGCTCGCAGGTCCCCGTGGGCCGCGCGTTTACCGGCGTCGACACCAGGACCCAGACCATGATCCTGGCTGGTTCGTCCGCGTCGTCCGTCACCGCGGGCGCCTCGGTCAACTGGGCCGGTGAGGGCTCCCCGTCCGTCGCCGTGACCGCCGAGCAGAGCTGCGCCGAAGGCGGCGTGAGCGTCACGGTGGACAACACCGGCGACGTTCCGTTCGAGTTCCAGCTGGTCGGCGAGACCGTCGAGGTCGCGCCCGGCTCGTCGGAGTCCGTGCTGGTCCCGGTCGACGAGGACCAGGCGTACGAGATCGAGATCGCGCACCCGCAGGAGGGCGAGGAGCCCTGGGTCTTCACCGGCGTCCTCGACTGCTCGCCCGCCGATGAGCCCGGCGACGAGCCCGGCAACGAGCCCGCCCCCGCCACCACGGGCGGCGGCGCCTCCGACGACTCCCCCGACCTGGCCGAGACCGGCAGCGACAGCGGCAACCCCGCCATGATCGCGGGCATCGCCGTGGTCCTCCTGATCGCGGGCGCGGGCGCGGTGTTCTTCATCCGCCGCCGCTCCGCCACCGCTGGCGGCGACGAGTGACACCTTCGCGGCACGGTCGCCGACCGCCCCCAGGGGCGGCCTGAGGCACCACCGTGACGGGGGCGGGTCCGGCGACGGGCCCGCCCCTTCGCGCTGCCGCGGGCGCCTCGCGCGCCCCGGGCCCACCGGTTTCCGCGGGGGCGCGCCCATGCGGCAGGATGGAGACATCCGCCTGATACTCCACTGACCCGTTTCCCCCTGACCGGATTCCCCACCGACCAGATTCCCACCGACCAGATTCCCACCGACCAGATTCCCCACCGACCAGATTCCCACTGACCAGAACTGCCGGACGGTTTCTCTTGGCTGAGTACATCTACACCATGCGCAAGACGCGCAAGGCGCACGGCGACAAGGTGATCCTCGACAACGTCACCCTGAGCTTCCTGCCCGGCGCCAAGATCGGTGTCGTCGGGCCGAACGGCGCGGGCAAGTCCACGGTGCTGAAGATCATGGCGGGCCTGGAGCAGCCGTCGAACGGCGACGCGTTCCTCACCCCCGGCTACAGCGTCGGCATCCTCCTCCAGGAGCCCCCGCTCGACGAGTCCAAGACCGTCCTGGAGAACGTCCAGGAGGGTGTCGCGGAGACCAAGGGCAAGCTCGACCGGTTCAACGAGATCGCCGAGCAGATGGCGACCGAGTACACCGACGCGCTGATGGAGGAGATGGGCCAGCTCCAGGAGGAGCTCGACCACGCGGGCGCCTGGGACCTCGACGCGCAGCTCGAGCAGGCCATGGACGCCCTGGGCTGCCCGCCGGGGGACTGGCCCGTCACCCACCTCTCGGGCGGCGAGAAGCGCCGCGTCGCGCTGTGCAAGCTGCTGCTCGAGCAGCCCGACCTGCTGCTGCTGGACGAGCCCACGAACCACCTGGACGCCGAGTCCGTGCAGTGGCTCGAGCAGCACCTCGCCCAGTACCCCGGCACCGTGGTCGCGATCACCCACGACCGGTACTTCCTCGACAACGTGGCCGAGTGGATCCTCGAGCTCGACCGCGGGCGCGCGTATGTCTACGAGGGGAACTACTCGAAGTACCTGGAGACCAAGCAGACCCGGCTCAAGGTCGAGGGCCAGAAGGACGCCAAGCGTGCCAAGCGGCTCAAGGAAGAGCTGGAGTGGGTGCGCTCCAACGCCAAGGGCCGCCAGGCCAAGTCCCGTGCGCGCCTCGCCCGTTACGAGGAGATGGCCGCCGAGGCCGAGAAGACGAGGAAGCTGGACTTCGAGGAGATCCAGATCCCGCCTGGCCCCCGCCTGGGGAACGTGGTGGTCGAGGCCGAGAAGCTGGGCAAGGCGTTCGGCGACAAGGTGCTGGTGGACGGGCTGTCGTTCACCCTCCCGAGGAACGGCATCGTCGGCGTGATCGGGCCCAACGGCGCGGGCAAGACCACGCTGTTCAAGATGATCCTGGGCCTGGAGAAGGTCGACTCGGGCTCGGTGCGCGTCGGCGAGACCGTCGACATCTCCTATGTCGATCAGTCCCGGGCCAACATCGATCCGAAGAAGTCGCTGTGGGAGGTCGTCTCGGACGGTCTCGACTACATCAACGTCGGCCAGGTCGAGATGCCGTCCCGCGCCTATGTGAGCGCCTTCGGCTTCAAGGGCCCCGACCAGCAGAAGCCCGCTGGCATCCTGTCGGGCGGCGAGCGCAACCGCCTGAACCTCGCGCTCACCCTCAAGCAGGGCGGAAACCTCCTGCTCCTCGACGAGCCGACCAACGACCTGGACGTCGAGACGCTCTCCTCGCTGGAGAACGCCCTCCTGGAGTTCCCCGGGTGCGCCGTGGTCGTCTCCCACGACCGGTGGTTCCTCGACCGCGTCGCGACGCACATCCTGGCCTACGAGGGCGAGGCGCGCTGGTTCTGGTTCGAGGGGAACTTCGAGTCGTACGAGAAGAACAAGATCGAACGCCTCGGCCCCGAGGCGGCGCGGCCGCACCGCACCACGTACAAGAAGCTGACCAGGGGCTGACGTGCGCCACATCTACCGGTGCGCGCTGCGCTGGTCGGACATGGACGCGTTCGGCCATGTGAACAACGTCGTCTTCCTGCGCTATCTGGAGGAGGCGCGCATAGAGTTCTTCTTCCGGCTGGCGCGGGAGGCGGCGGCCGACGCGTTCACCGGCGGCTCGGTGGTCGCGCGGCACGAGATCGACTACCTCAAGCCGCTCGTCCACCGGCAGGAGCCGGTCACCATCGAAATCTGGGTGATCAAGATCGGTGCCGCCTCGGCCACGGTCGGCTATGAGGTGAAGGACGGCGAAACGGTCTATGCCCGCGCCTCGACCGTCATCGTCCCCTACGACCTGGAGCGCGCCCGCTCCCGCCGACTGACCGCGGCCGAGCGGACGTTCCTGGCGAGGTTCAGGGACGACGCGGCGAGGTTCGGGGACGACGCCGCGGGGAGCCCCGTTCCCTCATGACCGCGCAGCGACGCCTGGAGTTCGCCGAGCCGGGGGAGGCGGGCGGCCTCGCGGCGTTCCTCGGCAGACAGCTCCGCTGGGACAGGGCGGCGGCGGCCAGGCTCCAGGCCGACGACGGGGTCGTCGCCGTCTTCACCAGGCCCGCGCGCTTCGACGTGCTCGCCGTGTGGCCCAGCAGGCTCTCGGCCCCCGCCACGCTCGACGTCACCGTCTCGGCGGGCGCGCTGCTCGACGCCATCGACGACGAGGGCGGCGCGGTCACCGTGCCCGAGCCCGTGACCGGCCCCTCGTGGGCCGGGCTGCTGCCGCCGCGCGGCGGCTGGCGGCCCCTGGCCGAGCTGCCGCACGCGACCGTGCGCGAGGCCGCGGCCGGGGTCGTCGCGGAGTTCAGGCGGCGGACCGAGCGGCTGCCCGAGGCCGAGCGCACGCGCGCGGCGCTCGACGCGCTCGCCGAGGAGATCTGGTCCAGGCGCCTGCCCGGCACCCCGCTCCCGCTGCGCGCCGTGCACGCCGCGCACGCGCTGGGCTTCCTGCGCGCCGACGCGCCGGTCGGCCTGCTGACCGGCGGGCCCTGGCTGCGCCTTCGCACCCCGCTCGGCGCCACGGTGGTCCGCCGCGAGGGCGGGACCCCGGGGCTCGGCGTCACACCGCTGACGGGGAAACGCCCAGGACCCTAGCCGGGCGGCGGGCGGCTACGCGGGCGGCGGGCGGCGGATCGGGGAGGTGCGGGCGAGCGTGGACGGCGTGCGCCGGTTCACGGTCGCCGCGGCGCGCACCACCCCGGGGCCTCGGTCCGCCGCCCCCCAGAACGAGCTGCCGCCCGAGGGCCGCGGCGCCGGACAGAAGTCGTGCCGCGGCACCCCGCCGTCCAGCGAGGCCACCGTGAACGCCGTGAACTTCACCGTTCCGTGCGGGCTCTTGCCACCCGTCTCGTAGAGCAGCCCTATCTCGCCCGTGATCAGCTCGGTCAGGTCCGAGTAGCCCGCCCTCGCGAAGTTGATCGACGACGCGGTCGACTGCCAGGTGCGGCCCTCGTCGTACGACGTGCGGATCGTCATCGTCCTGCGGCGCGTGGCGATCTGCGGCACGGGCCTCGCGGGCGCGGACAGCAGCAGCCGGTTGCGCGGGTCCCCCTCGTCCGTGGCGCGCAGCCGCAGCAGCGACGCGGAGACCGGCGGCGCGGCGAGCCCCGCCACGGGCGCGAACCCCTCGGGGGTGAACGTCAGCCCCCCATCCGCGCTGTGCCCCGCGAGCCGGTAAGGGCTCGTGCTGTCGGGGTCGGAGGTGCGGGCGTTGACATAGAGCGAGCCGTCGACCAGCTCGACCACCGTCAGCTCGCCCGGGTGCGGCTCGTCGTCCGGCACGTCGTACACCGCGCCGAGGTGCCACGTCATGCCGCCGTCGTCGCTGTAGTACAGCTGCGCGCCCGAGCGCCCGTCCGCGGTGTCGTGATCGCCGGGAACGATCAGGCGTCCGGCGTGCGCCCCCCGGCGCAACTGCACGCCGTGCCCCGGGCCGAACGACACCCACGTCCAGTCCACCGGCTTGAGCGGGCCGAGCACCCCGCCAGGGGTCCACGTCAGCCCGTCGTCGCCGCTGTACATGCTGTGCAGGCTGCGGGAGCCGCGCTTGCGCTCGCCGTCCCTCGACGTCCAGGCGTTGTACGCGTACAGCAGCGACACCCGGCCGCTGACCTCGTCCACGACGGGCACGGGGTTGCCATAGCCGCCGCGGGTGCCCTTGCCGCGCAGCACGGTCATCGCGTCCCACGTCCGGCCGCCGTCCGTGGACCGCTTGACGACCAGGTCGATGTTGCCGACATCCGAGCAGTCGGTGACGCGGGCCTCGGCGAACGCGAGCAGCGTGCCGCGCGGCGTGGTGACCAGGGCCGGTATGCGGTAGCACGCGTAGCCCTCGTCGTGGTGCGCGAACGGCGTGGAGATCGCGGGCTCGGGCGACACCGGCGGCTCGGGCGGCGAACCCGCGCCCGATGCGGGCGCGGTGGACAGCACGGCCCACGCGACGGTGGTGAGGAGCGCGGACCAGGAGAGGGCGAGCGTTCTTCGGCGGCGGCGGTACTCCTGGACCGGCATGGGGCGGACGATACGACAGCGGGGCGGCGGGCAGGCGACCCGCGGTGAACGGGGAGGTTGCGGGAGGGTGACGCGACCGGCCGGGGGCGCGTCCTGGCGGGTCTGCGACCATGGAGGGGTGACCGAGCAGCAGTCGTTCTATGAGCAGGTCGGGGGCGAGGAGACCTTCAGGAAGCTCGTCCACCGCTTCTACGAGGGTGTCGCCGAGGACCCGTTGCTGCGGCCGATGTACCCCGAGGAGGATTTGGGGCCAGCGGAGGAGCGCCTCGCGCTGTTCCTGATCCAGTACTGGGGCGGGCCGCGCACCTACGGCGAGACCCGCGGCCACCCGCGGCTGCGGATGCGGCACGCGCCGTTCGAGGTGAACCGCGCGGCCCACGACGCGTGGCTGCGCCACATGCGCGCCGCGGTCGACAGCGTCGGGCTGGCGCCCGAGCACGAGCGCGAGCTGTGGAACTACCTGGTGTACGCGGCGGCGTCGATGGTGAATACGCCCGGCTGAGCGGGGGGCGCTCCGCTGGGTTCGACGGGCGCGGCGCGCCGGGGTTCTTGCCCCGCCCACCCACCCCTACCCGCGCTTCGCGCGGAACACCCGCGCTTCGCGCGGAACACCCGCGCTTCGCGCGGGGCGACTGCCGCCGTAGGTGCTTCGCGCCGTGCGCCGCAGGCGCGCCGCCGCGCGACACACCGCGCCGCGCCGCGGGCGCCGTGCAGCCCGCGCCAGTGGACGGGCTTGGGCGGGCTGTTGGCGAGCCGCAGGCTACGTCTGTTGGCGAGCCGCAGGCTACGTCGTGTCCCAGCGGAACAGGCGGGCCGCTATCGCCGTCACCACCGCCGCGAAGAGCAGCAGGCCGCCCATCACGGGGAGCGCCGCTCCCCAGCTCTCGCCGCGGGAGAGGACGTCCATCATCGCCTCGTTGAGGTGCTTCAGCGGCAGCACCGTCGCGATGGCGTTCAGCCAGCCCGGCATCTCGTCCGTCGGGAAGAACGAGCCCGACAGGAACGCCATTGGCATGATGACCACCTGGAGCGCGCCGTTGGCCGCCTCGTCGGAGTTGGCCCAGGCGCCGATCAGCAGGCCGATCGACATGAACGCCAGCGTGCCGCAGGCCACCAGCGGGATCGAGAGCCACCACGAGCCGGTCAGCTGGAGGCCGTAGAACGGGATCGTCGCGATCGCCAGGAAGATCGCGACCTGCACGAACGCCAGCGCCAGGCTCACGCCGATCCTGGCGCTGATGACCGTGCTCGGCTTGATCGGGGCCAGCCACAGGCGCCGCAGGATCCGCTTCTTGCGCCAGTTGACGAGCGTGAACGCCGACATGAACGACGCGCCCATCGCCACCGCCCAGCCCAGCAGCCCCGGCGTCAGGAACTGGATCGCCTTGACGGAACGATCCTCCACCCGGTCACTGGCCAGCGTGAACGCGGGCTCCTGGCCCGTCGCCTCGACGTTGGCGCTCTGCACGATCGACTGCATCAGCCCCTGGACCGTGCCCGCGCGGGCCGCGTCCGCGGCGGAGTAGCGCAGCTGGACCCGGCCCTCGTCCTCCCAGACCACCGCGTCCACGTCGCCGTCGCTGACCTGCTCCAGGGCGCGTTCCCTGTCGCCCGACCTGGTGACCTCCAACGCGTCGCCCAGCGTGGCGCGTTGCTCCTCGGGCATGTTGTCGAGCACCGCGACGTTGCCGATCTGGACCACGCTGGAGCGCGGCACGCCCGAGTCCTGGAACAGCGCCCCGAACAGCGCCAGGAACATCAGCGGGAAGATCAGCATGAAGAAGACGGCCGTGCGGTCCCGCAGCAGGCCGAGCACCATCGCCCGCGACAGGCTCCTGAACGCGCTCATTCGCGGTACTCCCGTCCGGTGAGCTGGAGGAAGACGTCCTCCAGGGTGTCCACGCCCAGCTCCCTGACGAGGTCGGCGGGCGGGCCGACGCGGAGGATCCGCCCGGCGTCCATGATCGCGACGCGGTCGCAGAGCAGCTCGGCCTCGTCCATGTAGTGCGTGGTCAGGACGACCGTGCGGCCCGTGGAGTTGAGCCCGCGCAGCAGGTCCCACAGGTTGCGGCGGGCCTGCGGGTCGAGGCCCGTGGTGGGCTCGTCGAGGAACACCAGCTCGGGGTCGTGGACCAGCGCGCAGGCGATCGAGAGGCGCTGCGCCTGGCCGCCGGAGAGCTTGTCGTCGCGGATGTCCTTCTTCTCGGTCAGCCCGACCGTCTCCAGCATGGCGTCGGCGCGGTCGGCGGAGACGCCGTAGAGGGCGGCGAAGGTGTGTATCTGCTCGCGGGCGGTGAGCTTCTCGAAGAACGCCGACGCCTGGAGCTGGACGCCTATGCGGCGCAGCAGCTCGGGATTGCGCGGCCACGAGGGCTCGCCGAGGAGCAGCGCGGTGCCCTCGTCGGGCTCGCGCAGCCCTTCGACGATTTCCAACGTGGTGGTCTTGCCAGCGCCGTTGGGGCCGAGGATCCCGTAGAACTCTCCTCGCTCGACCTCGAAGGTCACTCCGTCCACGGCACGAACATCCCCGTACCGCTTGCGCAGTCCATCGACCGCGATGGCAGCGGTGTTATCAGTCACCCGGGTGATAGTAGTGCCGGGTGGGGTGTCAGCCGCGATAAAGGGTCAGCGTCGTCCACGCACCGATGTGGACACGGTCGCCCTCGTGGAGCGTGACCGGCACATAGGGCTGGATCGGGTCCTCGGCGCCGTTGACCGTCGTCCCGTTGGTCGAGTCCTGGTCGACCACGGCCCAGCCGCCGTCGGGCTGCTGGACGAGGATGGCGTGCTTGTGCGAGACGCCGGGGTCCTCGGAGGGCTGCGACAGGTCGATGTCGGGGGACTCGCCCGTGGACTGGCGGCGGCGGCCGATCGTGACCTGGGGGCCCGAGAGCTGCACGCGCTGCTCGGGCGCGTACGTCGGGAGCGTCAGCTGCGCGGCCTCGGGGCCCGAGCGCCGCATCATCGCCGCGAAGTACTCGGGGTCGGGGCCCACGGTGACCATCCAGCCCGAGCCCTGCTGCGGGTAGCCGGGCGGGCCGCCCTGGCCTGGGAAAGGCGGCGGGCCGCCCTGGGGGGCGCTCGGCGGCGGGAGCACCCAGTCGCCGCTCGGCTGCGGGGGCGGCGCGTGCGCCGGGGCGCCACCGCCGGGGGGCACCGGTGGTATGTAGGTGGTGGGGGAGTTGGTCAGGAAGTTGTAGCGGCAGCCCTCGCAGAACGGCGCCTGCGCCTCGCGCGGGGTGCGGCACTGCGGGCACAACTCGCCCTGGGTATACGGCTGGACGGGCGGGATCGGCGCCGTCGAAGGCCCGGGGCCTCCGGGGTAGCCGGGAGGTGGTGACGGCGGGCCGCCCTGGCCTGGGAATGGCGGCGGGGCGCCGGGGGAGCCACCGGGCGGCGAGGGGTAGCCTGGCGGGGCGGGCGGCATCGGCGCGGCGGGGGTGAGCATGCGGTGGCCGCACACCTCGCACCAGTCCTCGGCCACCGAGTGGTGGCCGTTCGGGCAAGTCGGCATCCTTACTGCCTCCCCCTCGGTCCCTAGCGTCTTGTGGACTCGTCGCTCTCGATCGGCTTCTTCTTCACCCTCACGGTCTTCGTCGACCGCGTCTCCAGTGTCATCTCGTCCGCCTGGGTGACCCCGGGCTTCAGTCGAACAGTACCTTCCGCCGCGTCCTCCACGTCCACCACCTTCGCGAGCAGTTTGGCGGTCTCCGCGTTCCCCGACACGTGCGCCAGCTGAACGGCGCGGCCCAGCTTGGCCGTTGCCCCGACCTCGTCGCCGCGCTTGCGGGAGGCGAGCCCCTCCTGGATCGCCTGGGCCAGCTCGGCCTGGCCCGTGTAGTGCGCCACCTGCGGACTGATCGCGGTCGCCGCGGCCAGGTCGTCCGTCCACACGGCCCGCACCAAGCCCTGGCCGAGCACCGTCGCGGGCGGGCCAGCGGGCGCGGCGGGCTCGCGGATGACCAGCGCGACCCTGGCGGCCAGCATCTCGTGGCCCACGCCCACGGCGGGGACGCGCACGCACACGTGGTAGTCGCGGGACTCGTCGCCCCACGACCCCGTGGGGTAGTCGCCCGAGCGCGGCGGCGACTCGGTGCGGCGGCCCGTCAGGTCCTCGACGGTGGGCGCGACCTGCTTGACGAAGCCGACCTCCGAGCCCTGCGGCGTCCACAGGCGCAGGCACACGTCGCCGATCTCCTTGCCCATCGCCGTCTCCATCATGGCGGTGAAGTCGGCGGCCAGGCCCTCGGGTTCGGCCACGATGTCGGCGGTGCCGAGCAGCGCGGACGCGATGCCGGTGACCTCGGCGACCTCCCAGTCGGTGCCCACGCCACGCGCGTCACACGTGAAGCGGCCCGCGCACGCGTCGAGCGCGGCCCGCAGCTGCTCGGGCTCCTCGTGCTCGTTGCGCCCGTCGGTCAGCAGGACGCCGTGGCGGATGGGCGCGGGGGACGCGGCCAGCAGGCGCTCGGCGAGGCGGAGCCAGGTGCCTATCGCGGTGCCGCCCGCGGCGTTCAGCCCGCGCAGCGCCTCCTTGGCCGCGGCCCGGGTCGCGGCGTCCGCGATCGCGAGCCGCCCGTCGCCCGGGTAGACCTCGACGGCCTTGTGCGTGCCCGCGACCACGGCGAACGCCACGCCGTCGCGCAACGTGTCGACCGCGGCCTCGGTGGCGGCCTTGGCGCCGCGCATCTTGGCGGGCGGGTAGTCCATGGAGCCCGAGCAGTCCACCATGATCACCACGGCCGCGCGCGGCCCGTCCGCGGGCTCGGCAGGCCCGAGGGCCAGGCCGCCGCTGCCGGTCGCGGTGACGGTGACGATGGCGTTCACCTCCCGCGCGTCCTGCGGGAGGTATTCGTTCTGGTACACCTCGATCGAGAAGTGCGGGACCTGCGATGTGACGAAGTCGGCCATGCTGAGGGGCCCTTCTGCGGCGTCCTGTCGTGCCAGGGCGGGGGAGAAAGCGGGTGAACGGCCGCGGCTCAGGCCGTCTCGGCCCGGTCGGGCTCGGTCGGGAACGGGATGACGGCGACCGTCACGTTGTCGTGGCCGCCCGATTCGAGGGCGTGGCGCACCAGGTGCTGGGCGCTGGGCAGCGGGGCGGAACGCGCCTTCGCCGGGACGATGCGGGCCATCTCGTCGGCGGTCTCGGCGTAGTTCCACAGGCCGTCGGTGCACACGATGACGACGCCGGGGCGGTCGGGCTCGAACGAGCGGGTGTGCGGGGCGATCTCCTGGGCGTCGGCGCCCAGCCACGCGGTGATGGCATGCGCCCTGTGGTCGGCCATCGCCTCGGCCTCGCTGAGCAGCCCCGCGGCCACCATCTGGGCGGCCCACGAGTCGTCCTGCGTCAGCCGGGCCGGTGCGCCGCCCTCCTCCTCTGGCACCCAGTAGGCGCGGCTGTCGCCGATCCAGCCCACGGTGAGCGTCTGGCCCGTGGTGACGGCGGAGACGATCGTGCAGGCGGGGGCGTTGCGGCCCGGCTCCTGCTCGCCGGTCTCGGCGAGCGCGGCGACGGCGGTGGCGGCGGCGTGCAGGGCGTCGTGCATCGCGCGCTGGCCGCCGACGCCGCGCGGGAGCGCGGCGAGCAGCGACTCCAGCGCGGCCTCGGCCGCGGTGGCGGACGCCTCGTGCGGGCGCGACGACGAGGAGACGCCGTCGCACACGACCGCGAGCACGGCGGGCGAGCCGTCGGACAGGGCGGTGGCTGACACGGTGAACGCGTCCTCGTTGCGGTGGTGGCGCAGGCCGAGGTCGCTGACCGCGGCCACGCCGCCGAGCGCGCGCTCGACGTGGTCGCGGTCGTCGGGCTGGGCGCGCCCGCACTCGACGCAGTACCCGTCGGGGTCGACCTGGCCCTGGCCGCACACGGCGCACAGCGGGCGGTCGGCCGCGGTGGGCGCGCCGTCGTGGGCGATGCGCGGGTCGGGGCGCGTGGGCGCCGACTGGGGCTGGGGCTGGGGCTGTTGTGGCAGCTGTGGGGCCCGCTGTTGCGGGGGCGGCGCGGCCGGTGCCGCGCCGGGGGGCGGGGGCGGCGCGGGGGACACGGGCGGGCCCGAGGGCGGCGGCAGCGCGTCGGCGTCGGCGTCGGCGCGCAACGGGGGCGGGAGCGTGAAGTCCGGCTCGGTGGGCGTGCGCCCGGCGTGCGGCGCGGGCTCGCGCGCCAGCGCGGCCGAGGGGGGCACCGGGTATCCGGGGGGCGCGGGCGGAACGGGTGGCGCGGGCGCCGGAGCCGGGGACGCCGGAGCCGCCGGGGGGGCCGCGGCGGGCGGCGGCGGGGGCGCGGCCTCGCGGGAGGCGGTGCGCAGATCGGTACCGCAGACGCCGCAGAAGCGATCGTCGTCCTCCAGCGGCTCACCGCAGCCGGGACAGGCGGAGAGTTGGTCGAGCTGCGGCATTGTCACACCCATGTCCTCGGGCGGAAGCGATTGGCCGCCTCCACCAGTTCGGTCCGTTCACTGCTGGTCTGCGCGAGCCGGGCGAGGCGCCGGTAGGAGCGTTCAAGCCCGAGCCTGATACCGGTCTCGTCCAGGGGGGCGCCCAGGAGTGTCCGCTGGGGATCCGTTTGCCGCTGGAACTGACCGGGGGGTTGGGACAATACCCAGTCCAGCGCGGAACCCAGCACTTCACAGGACAGCTGTTCACCCAGCCACGGTTCCAGCCCGGCGCCTCGCAAACGCGCCAGCTGTTCGCCCGCCGCGAGCAGGTCGGGCAGCAGGTCGTCGGCGGGCGCCCGACCCCGCAGCCTGGCCCGCACCGCCGCCACGCGCGCGGCGATCCAGTGGGCCGAGGTCTCGGGCACCGACTCCAGGGCCGCCACCGCGCGCGCCCTGTCCCCCGCCGCAAGCCGCACGCGGGCCAGGCCGAAGCCCGCGCTGACATGGCTGGGGTCGGTCGTCCACACCAGCTCGTAGTAGTCGGCGGCGTTGTCCAGCTGGTCAAGCGCCTCGGCGCACACCGCGAGCGCCAGCTTGGGCGCCACCTCGCCGGGGAACGCGTCGTAGACCGCGTCGAACGCCAGCGCCGCCGTCTCCAGGTCCCGCCCGGCCAGCGCGGCAAGACCCCGGTACCAGACCACGCGCCAGTCGGCTGAGTGCCGCTCGGTCAGGTCGGCGAGCGCGTCCCGCGCGGCCAGCGCCGCCGCGTCGCCCGGCATCTCCAGATACGCGCGCAGCTCGCGCACCCGGCGCTCCACCGAGTCGGTCGGGGCCGAGCGCAGCGCCACCACCAGGTCGGCGGGTGAGGTCGCCATGAGGCCGGCGAGAAAGCCCGCGTTGGGGTCGGCCGGGTCGACGCGGGGCACCGGCAGCGCGAGCACGATGCCCCGCAGGTCGGGCGGAACGGTCACCGGCGCATCCGAGTCGACGGGCGCCCCCTGCACCGAAGGCGGTAGCGCGGGCGGGGGCGGCGCCCCCTGCGGCGGCGGCCCCACGGCGCCGGGCGGCGTCCCCGGAGTGGCGGGCGCGGGGGCGAGCGCCGGAGGGCTCGCGGCGCGGGCCGCGCGCCGGCGCCCACGCGGGCGCCCGCCGAGCAGGGACACCGGGCCCCTCGGGCGCGGCACCAACTCCGTGTCCACCACCCGCAGCTCGGGCCCGAACAGCTGGGACAGCGCGGGCTGCGGCTGCCCGCTGCTCATCGCCACGATCTCCCGCAGCACCCCGGTCAGCTGCTCGGCCATCTCCTGCGCCGAGGCGAACCGCCGCCGCGGATCCGGGTCGGTGGCCCGCACCAGCAGCCGGTAGAACGACTCGTAGCGCTGGAAGACCTCGATGTTCTCCGGCTCGGGCAGGCTGTCGGCGTACACCGTCGTATAGCCCTGGAAGTCGAACGTCAGCACCGCGAGCGTGCGCGCCACCGTGTACAGGTCGGAGGCCACCGAGGGGCCGATCTCCGCGACCTCGGGCGCCTGGTACCCCACCGTGCCGTAGATCGCCGACTCGTGGTCGTCCATCCGCCGCACCGCGCCCATGTCGATGAGCTTGAGCTGGTCGTCCTGCTGGATGGCGTTGTCCACCTTGAAGTCGCAGTACAGGACGTTTCTGCTGTGCAGATAGCCCAGCGCGTCCAGCGCCTCGATCCCGTACGCGCACGCCTGCTCGACCGGCAGCGGGTCGCGGCGCCCGTCGGGGGCGCGGCGCGCGTTGGCGATCTCCTTGAGCGACTTGCCGCCGACGTACTCCATCACGATGTAGCCGTCCATCGAGCCGGTGCGCCGGTCGAGGTGCTCGACGAAGTTGTAGATGCGCACGATGCTCGAGTGCTCGATCTCCGCGAGGAACCGCCGCTCGGAGATCGCCGCCGCCATGGCGTCCTCGTCGCCGGTGTCCAGCAGGCCCTTGAGCACGACCCAGCGGTTCGACACCGCGCGGTCGATCGCCAGATAGATCCAGCCGAGGCCCCCGTGCGCGAGGCAGCCCGCGATCTCGTACTGGTCCCTGACCACGTCGCCGGGCTGGAGCTTGGGGATGAACGAGTACGGGTGGCCGCACTTGGTGCAGAACCCCTCGGTGCGCCCGGTGCGCCCGCCGCGCGAACGGCCCACGGGGGCCCCGCAGTCGCTGTTCCCGCAGAACCGCTTCCGCTCGGGCACCTCGGGGTTCTCCAGGACGGCCGAGAGCGGGTCGGGCCTGGGCACCTGGGGCACCGAGACCAGGCCGGCGCCGAGCCGCGAACGGGCCGACGTGCTGGTGCTCGAACGCGACGAGCGCACCGAGACCGAACGCCCCGCCATCCCCCCGGCGCCCGCGCGCGAGAGCCGCCCCGACACCGAGCGGCGGGAGAACTGCGAACGCGACGACACGCTGGAGCGGCCCGAGCCGAGCGACGAGCCCGAGCCGGTGCCCGTGCCACCCGAGCGGTCCGAACCTTCCGAGCCGCGGGAGCCGGAGGAGCCGCGGGAGCCGCGCGCCGCGCCCGTCATCCCGGTGGCGGCCACGCCGATCATGCCCTCGGGCGAGACCACGGGCGCGAGGCCGCACGTGTCGCAGTACAGCTCGCCCGCGCCCACGTCCTCGTACACGCCGTCGCAGTCGGGCCGTTGACACGTTCTGGTCGCCGTCTGGCTCACGGGTCGCTCCTCCGATCGACGGGACCTGGGTCGGGGACCAGCACCTCGGCCGCCGCCCGCTGGTACCGCAGCACGGCCTGCTCGGCGGCGCGCAGGTCGCAGGGCGCGGTCCACAGCAGCCTGCGCGCCACGTCGTAGCGCTCCACCAGCATCGGCTCCTCGGCCTTCCCGAGGCGGGCGGCCTTCGCCTTGTACGCGTCGAGCCTGCCGCGCAGCTCCGCGCGGACGGCCAGCGGCGCGGTCACCGCGGACAGCGAGTCGCGGGCCCGTTGCAGCTCCTCGTCCGCGCGCTGCTCAAGCGACTCGAGCAGCGGCGAGAGCCGGTGCCACTGCGAGCGCCTGCGGTAGTCGGCCGCGGTGGCGAGCTGCTCGTGCAGCACGCTGGAAGGGCCGCTCACCGCGGGCACCTCGGAGGCGGCGATCTTCGCCAGCACCTCGCCGCGCGCCGTGCGCGCCTCGGCGAGCGTGCGGTCGGCCCGCGAGAGCACGTCGCGCAGCCGGATCAGCCGGTCCTCGGCGTCCTTGCGCACCCCGATGACCGCGTCCACCTCGCGCCTGATGTCGTCGATGGCGCGCGCGGCCGCGTCGTAGCGCGACGTCTCGGGGCGCCCGCCGCCCGGCGCGCTGCTGCCGCCCGCCGGGATCCAGAACGCCAGCGGATCGGCGATCACCTCGGCCCGCAGCGCCGTCAACTCGCCGGTCACCCGGTGCAGATCGTCCCCCGCGGGGTGCGCGCCAGGGCGCACGCCCACGGAGTGCGCCAGCTCGCGCAACCGGCGCAGCTCGGCGGCCAGCAGATCTATCCGCGCGGGCAGCGCCGACCACACGGAGTCCGCCGCGACGACCATGTCGAGCACGGCCGCGTACCCGGCGTTCATCCGCTCGACCAGCTCCGACCAGCTCAGGTGCTCGGCCAGCCGCCCGCCCTCGCCCGCGACCGTGAGGTTCGCGCCGTCGAGCAGCATGCTGAGCTGGAGCAGGTCGTCGCGGCTGGGGTTGCGGCGCCTTCCCCGCACCTCGCGCGCCGTCTCAAGAGCCTCGGTGCACGTGTCGAAGTACGACCAGAGCCGGGTGACGGTCTCCTCTGCCACCGCCCACCGGTCCCGGGTGACGCCCGCGAGCTCGGCGCCCTCCAGCAGTCTGCGGCCCGCGTGGTCCTGGAGCGCGAGCAGGGAGGACTCGATCGCCTCGTGCTCGGCACCCAGCCGCGCCAAGGCGCGGTCCACCTCCTCGCGGCTCAGCACTTTCCCGCCGGAATCCGGGGCCATCGCTCTCCCCTCAGTCGCCATCTCGTCTCGCTTCTGCCACCGCCTGCCGGATCCCTTCCCCGAACGGGTCGTTGATCACCGGTCAGTTCCGGTAGAGCGGCTCGGGCGGGCTCGGGGGCGGCTCGTTCTCCCCGTAGAGATAGCCCTCGAGGCGCGCCTGGGCGGCGGCCGTCCAGCGGCTCTGGGCGCCGCCCTGGCGGTAATCCTCCAGCACGGCGTTGACCCAGGCGACCAGGTCGGTGGCCTCGGCGTTGAACGCCACGCCGTAGGACTCCTCGGTCAGCGGCTCGCCGATCAGCTCCATCGACGGGTCCTGCGCCACGTGCCCCGCGCCCAGCGCGGCGTCCGTCATGAGCGCGTCGGCCTCGCCCAACTGCACCTGAACGAGGCAGTCCAGATGGTTCGGCGCGGTCACGAGCTCCGCACCGTGGCTCTCCGTTGCCAGCAGCTCGGCGGCCGTCGAGCCCTCCGCGCTGCACACGCGCTGCCCGGCCATCGACGCGTCGAAGCCGTCTATCGGGGAGTTGCGCGGGGCGAGAAGCTGCTGGCCCGTCTCGAAGTAGGCGGTGGAGAACGCCACGTCCTCCCACCGCTCGCACGTGATCGACATCGCCCGCACCACCATGTCCACGGCGCCGTCCTGGAGGGCGTTGATCCGCTCGCTCGTGGGGATCGCGCGGAAGACGATGTCGGGGTCCTGGGTGTCGAGCAGGTCCTCGGCGATCGCCTCGACCAGGTCGATGTCGAAGCCGACGATCTCCCCGGTGTCGGGCGTGCGGTACCCCCACAGATAGCTGTTCTGGTCGATGCCGACGATCAGCTGCCCCCGGTCCTGGATCTCATCCACCGACGAGCCCACGACGCGCTCGGCGGGGTAGCTCTCCGCGGCGTCCCTGCCGTCGTCGCACGTCTCGCGCTCGGCGACCGTGCCCACGCCGTGCTCGTCGGCGGGCTCGGCGACGGCGTGCTTGCCCGCCCTGCGGTGGCCGCCCGCCCCGTCGGGCAGCGAGCCCGCGAGCACGGCGCCCGCCAACGCCAGCCCTCCGGCGGCGAGCAGCAGGGCCCGCGCGTCGCGCGAACGCCCCACGCCCCCCGCTCTCGAACGCTTTCTCGTCCTCGGCACCGTCCGCTCCCTCCGCGCTCTCACGGGGTCCTCACCGGTACTCCGACAGGCGGCGCGCGATGCCGAGCACCGTGCCGAGAGCCGCGAGCAGCGCGAGGAGCACCGCCCCCGCCGTCAGCCCCCCGAGCGCGCCGTGCCCGTCGGCCGCGGCGCGCGTGAACTCCCGCTGCTCGTGCTCCACCGCGTCGGCGAGCGACGCGTCGACGCGGTCGAAGCTCTCGCCGGTCGACTCCTCGGGCCGCTCCACGCCGATGACGGCCTCCACCGCCTCGTCGTATGCCCCCGCGGTCTCCAACTCCCTTGCCACGCTGTGACGTTCCTGCCACTCCTCGGTGGCTGCCACGGCCGCGTCGACCGGCGCCCTGCCCTCGGCGTCCTCGGCCAGCTCACCGGCCCTCGGCAGCAGCCCGCCGCGCTCGGCGGCGAGGGCGTCCATGTGGGTCGTGTAGCTGTCCTCGAACTCGCTGCCAGCGCCGCGCGTGACCAGCGTCATGCTCTCGTCGCCGCGCGCCTTGAGCGCCTCCGTCCAGGCGCCGTTCAGGGCGCTGAGGGACTGGGCGGCGTTCTCGTCGGCGTCGCTGAGCGCGCCGCGCGCCACGACGTGCGCCCCGGCCAGCCATATGAGCAGCACGGCCGCGGCGGTGGTCGCGGCGACGAGACCGGGGTTGAACACGCGGTTGGTGCGCAGATAGTGCCGCCGCTGGGCCCACGCGAGCGCGGCCAGGGCCAGCGCGCCCGAGCCCAGCGCGAGCCACGGCCAGTCCCGCGCATCGGCCAGGTCGCCCTCGAACCTGCGGGTCTCCAGCTCGTACAGCTCCTCGGCCGCGGTCAGCAGGGTGTCCTGCATCCGCTGGTCGGCATAGCGCAGATAGGCGCCGCCGAGGGGGAGGCCCTGCCGGTTGTTGGCGCGGGCGGTCTCCACGAGCCCGGCGTAGAACGGCAGCTCCTCGGTGAGCGTCTCGATGTACCGGCGCGCGCTGGCCGAGTCGGAGCTGTGCGCGGCGGCCGAGGCGAGCAGCCGCGCGGCGTTGTCGATGTCCCGCTCGTACCGCTCGCGCACGGCCGGGTCCTCGTCCGCCCCCGCGAGGAAGCCCGCGGCCGCCGTGGTGTTGGCGTCGGCGAGCGAGCGGTATATCTCCGCGGCGTCGGCGCTCAGCGGCTGGCTGCGCTCCTCCACGGTCCGCGCGGCGTCGGCCCGGTCGGTGATCTCGAAGAACGTGAGCGCGCCGAACAGCAGGAGCAGCCCGGCGACGGCGGCCCCGATGATCCGCAGCCTGCCGGGCTCGGTGCGGGCGGCGGCCCGCACCTGGGCGGCGCCCTCGGCGAACGCGCTGCGGCGCGGCGGCTCGGGCGTCGGCGGGGCCGCGGGTGGCGCGGCCGTGGCGGGCCACGGCGCCCGGGCGGCCGCGCCCTGCCCGCCCGGCGGGGACGCGGGCGGTGCGGTAGGCGGGTGAGTCATGCTCCCGGCCCTCCCCCTCGTATGTCCGGCCCCTGCGCGTGTCCGGGCAGGGCCACGGCCAGCAGTATGCCGCTCTGTCCGGCCACCACACAGCCCCTGCCGACTTCTTGTCGAGATCGCTATCCCGTCAGGGCTCCCCCGACCCCTTCCCCCTCAACACGCCTTACGGGCCGAGGTGGTTCCCATGGCGCGGCCCGATTCTCCGACGCGGCGTCAGAAGCGCACGCCGAGGTGGGTGATGCCCTCGCCGTGGCCCGGCAGCTCGGTGAAGCCGATCCGGTCGTAGAACGCGCGGGCGTTGGTGTTCGCCGGGCTCATCCCCAGGTGGACCCCCGGCACGCCACGCGCCCGCAGCGCGTCGAACAGCGCGTTCATCAGGCGCCGCCCGAGCCCCCGCCGCTGGCCCTCGGGCAGCAGGTCGATGTGCAGGTGCGCCGGGTGGGCGGCGGCTATCTCCGGCACCAGCATCCGCCCGGCGTGGTGCAGCAGGTCGCGCAGCTCCTCGTCGGGCGTCGTGGGCTTCCCCTCGGGCGCGGGGAAGCGCTCGGCCAGCGCGGGTGCCCACTCCGCGGCGAACCGCTCGAAGAACGCCACGCTGTCGTCCGTCGCCACCACGTAACCGATCGCGCGCGAGCCGTCGTCCGCGACAAACACAAGGCCGGGGTCGAACGCGGCATACGGCTCGGCGAATATCGCGGGCAGGATCGCCGGGTCCGCGTAGTGGCCCGTGGCGTCGCCTCCGACGAGACCGGTCCGCACGCAGATGTCGCGCAGCGCTTCGAGGTCGCCCGGCGCATAGCCGCGGATGGTGACGGGTGAGGTGGTCGCGGTCATGGGGGCCATTGTGGACGACCCCACTGACAACGGACCCCGGTCGCCCCGGACCCCGGTCGCCCCTCAGGTCCCGGTCGCCCCTCAGGTCCCGGTCGGCTCGGACAGCGGGGTGCCGGGCTCACCGGCCCGTTCGATGCCCGCCGCGCCCAGGGCCCGCTTGATCCGCCAGCGCAGCTCGCGTTCCACCTCGGGCGCCTTGCCTGGCGCGGTCTTGCCGGTGACCCGAAGCGTGATCGAATCCGCCGTGACCTCCTCGACGCCGAGCACCTCGACGGGCTCGCGCAGCAGCTCCTTCCACGGCGCGTCCGCCGCCATCCCGGCCCCGGCCTCCGCGAGGACGCGCCGCACCCGCTCCAGGTCGGCGTCGGCGGCGACCGGCACGTCCACGGTCGCGGTGGCCCAGCCCTGGCTGAGGTTCCCGACGCGGGTGATCTCGCCGTTGCGCACGTACCAGGTCTCGCCCGAGGCGCCGCGCAGCGTCGTCACGCGCAGCCCGATCTCCAGCACGGTCCCCGTGGCCTCGCCCACGTCGATCGTGTCGCCCACCCCGTACTGGTCCTCAAGCAGCATGAACAGACCGGCGAGCACGTCCGCGACCACGCTGCGCGCCCCGAAGCCGAGGGCGACGCCCGCGACCCCCGCGCTCGCCATGAGCGGGCCGAGCTGCACGCCGAGCTCGGAGAGCACCATGAGCGCCGCCGTGCCGAGCACCAGCACGGACGCCGTGCTCTTGAGCACCGAGCCGATCGTCTCCGAGCGCTGCCTGCGCCGCTCGGGGTTGACCAGCAGGCCGCCCATCGCCGACGAGCGCCGCCGGTTGCCGTCCTCGCGGTTCAGCCGCGCCGTCAGCCGCCCGATCGACCGGCGCAGCGCGAGCCGCAGCAGCAGCGCGACCACGACGATGAGCGTGATCCGCAGCCCCGAAGCCAGCCAGGACTCCCAGCTCCCGCCCACCGTCACCACCCCGCCGCGCGCCCGCGGCGGCGGGCCCATGAGCAGGGGACACAGGGACGGGTGCGCGCGGTGGGCGCGGGCGTGTCGTGCATGCGCACCACTCTGGCCCGCGACGCGCGCCCCGCTCAAGCCGTCCCGCTCCATGGAACGGTCCGAAGCCCCTGGGGGAGAAGGGAAGAAACGGTCGAGGAGTGAAGGGTGTGGCGAACGACACAATCAGTGCATTTCCCGATCGTGGTGGCGCTCGCGGTACCGCGCGGGACACACTGAGGGAGATCGTCCCGGCGCGAGCCACGCGCCGCCGACGGAAACGGAGGGCGTTCGTGCCACACGTCTTGGTCCTCAACGCGTCGTACGAGCCGCTTGGCGTCGTACCGGTCCGCCGCGCACTGATCCTGCTGCTGAACGACAAGGCCGTGAGCCTCGAGGACTCGGGTGCGCTGATGCGGAGTTCCACCCACGCCATACCCGCGCCGAGCGTCGTGCGGCTCAAGCGGTTCGTCCGCGTCCCCTACCGCACCGCCGTGCCCCTCACCCGCCGCGCGCTGTTCGCCCGCGACGGCGGCCGCTGCGCGTACTGCGGGGGCGTGGCCACCAGCGTCGACCACGTCATCCCGCGCAGCCGCGGGGGCCAGCACGCCTGGGACAACGTCGTCGCCGCCTGCCGCAGCTGCAACCACATCAAGGCCGACCGGCACGTCGCCGAGCTGGGCTGGCGGCTCCGACATACGCCCGGGCCGCCCTCGGGGCTGGCCTGGCGCATCATCGGCACGGGCCATCGCGATCCGCGGTGGCTGCCGTATCTGCGCCCCTACGGAGCCGATGACGCCCTCGCCAGGATCGACGGCGGCAGATCGGCCTGATCCCTCCCCTCCCTGATCCGTCCGTCTTCGCATCCGCAAGCGCATCCGCAAGTTTTCGCCCCCCATCGCGGCGGACGCGGAAAATCTTCGCCCCGGACGGCGTGAAGTGCGTCGCTTTCCCGTCGCGCGGACGGGTGCGGTGGCGTTGACTGGGTAGAGCAGTACTCGACGCCCCACCGAGCACCTACCGAGCAACCCGCCAAGCACCCACCGAGCACGACGCCGTCGGCGAACGGAGTGACCCGTGGCCGGAGCCGCCAGGACCGAGCACCGCGACACACGCGACACCCTCCAGCTCATCCCGCTGCCCACTCAGAGCTCATCGACCTCAGCCCGTGAGGCGCCCTTGACCAGCGAGCCGCCCCTGGACGACCTCGCCCCGCTCACCGCCGAGCAGCCGCTCGCGGTCGAGCCGCCCCTGACCGCGGAGCCCAACGGGCGTGGCGGCGCGGAGGCAGTCGAGGTCTGATGGAGCGGCTCGCGCGCCTCGCCGCGGCGCACGGCGTCGCCACCTCCTACAGCCCGGGCCCGGGCCGCACCGTCGAGGTGCCGAGGGACACCGTGGCCGCCGTGCTCGCCGCCCTCGGCGTCGACCCCGAGCGCTCCGAGGTCCCCGACACCACAGGCCGCCTGCTCCCGCCCACCGTTGTGCACCGCGCGGGCGGCCCGCCGCCGCCCGTGCCGCCGGGCACCGAGCTGCGCGTCACCACCGAGGACGGCGCCGAGCTGGCCTGGGGCCAGGCGCCGCTGCCGCCGGGCTGGCACACCCTGACGGCGAACGCGCCCGAAGGGCGAACGGCGACCGCCCCGTTGATCGTCGCCCCTGACCGGCTGCCCGACCCGCCAGGGCGCACCGTCGGCCTGCTGGTCCAGCTCTACTCGGTGCTCTCCACCCGCTCCTGGGGCATGGGCGACCTGGTGGACCTCGCCGACCTCGCGAGCTGGGCCGGGCACACGCTCGGCGCGGGGTTCGTCCAGATCAACCCCCTGCACGCCGCCGTCCCCGGCGCCGGAGGGGCGCCCACCGACCCGTCCCCCTACCGCCCCGGCACACGCCGTTTCGCCGACCCGATCCATCTGCGGATCGAGCACATCCCCGAGTACGCCTATCTCGACCCCGGCGCCCGCGCCGACCTCGACGCCCTGCGGGAACGCGCCGCCTCGCTGCGCACCGCCGTCATCGACGCGGGCGAGCCCATCGACAGGGACGCCGTGTGGGCGCTCAAGCTGCGGGCGCTCGAGATCCTGCGCCGCGTGCCGCTCAGCCCAGGGCGGCACGCGTCCTACTGCGCGTTCCTCGCCCAGCAGGGCCAGGCGCTCGAGGACCACGCCACGTGGTGCGCCCTGGCCGAGACGTACGGCCCCGACTGGCGCGCGTGGCCAGCCGGGCTGCGCGACCCGCGCTCGGCCGCCACCGCCCGCGCCCGCGCCGAGCACCTGGAGCGCATCGACTTCCACAGCTGGCTCGCGTGGCTCACCGACGGGCAGCTCTCCCGCGCCCAGCGCGCCGCCGAGGCGGCCGGGATGCCCATCGGCCTCGTCCACGACCTCGCCCTCGGCGTCCACCCCCATGGCTCGGACGCCTGGGCGCAGCAGGACGTGCTGGCGATCGGCATGTCCACGGGCGCGCCGCCCGACGCGTTCAACGAGAACGGCCAGGACTGGGGCCTGCCGCCCTGGCGCCCCGACGCGCTCGAACGCCTCGGCTACGCGCCCTACCGCGAGCTGGTCGCCGGGCTGCTGCGGCACGCGGGGGCGCTGCGCGTGGACCACGTCATGGGGCAGTTCAGGCTGTGGTGGATCCCCGAGGGCGCCTCACCCGTCGAGGGCACCTATGTGTCGTACAACGCCGACGCCATGCTCGCCGTCCTGGCGCTCCAGGCCCACAGGGCGGGCGCCGTGCTGGTGGGCGAGGACCTGGGCACGGTGGAGCCCGGGGTGCGCGAGGACCTGGCCGAGCGCGGCGTCGTCGGCACGTCGGTGCTGTGGTTCGAGCGCCACTGGGAGCGCGAGGGGCGGCCTCCGCTCGAGCCCGCGCAGTGGCGTTCGTCCTGCCTGGCCACGGTGACCACGCACGACCTGCCGTCCACCGCGGCCAGGCTGACCGCCGACCATGTCGAGCTGCGCCGCCGCCTCGGGCTGCTCGCGGACGCCCCTGGCGCGCTGCGGGAGGCGCTGAGCGAGACGGCGGAGTGGCTCGCGGCGTTCGCGCGGCTGGGGCTGCTGCCGCCGGGGGCGGGCGAGGAGGAGCGCATCGCGGCCGCCTACCGCTACCTGGCGCGCACGCCGGCGCGCATGGTCGGCATCTGGCTCCCCGACACGGTGGGCGACCTGCGCCCGCAGAACGTGCCGGGCACGTGGGACGAATACCCCAACTGGCGCCTGCCCGTCGCCGATGGAACGGGCCGCCCCGTGACCCTGGAGGAGCTGGCCGCGTCGGAGCGGGTGGCCTCGCTGGTACGGGCGGTGGTGAGCGAGATGTCGGCGTTCGTTACTGTGGCCCCGTGGTCAACTTGAACAAGAAGCGCGCCGCCGCCGTCCTGGGCGGCACGACGCTGCTCACCCTGCTGGCATCCCCCGCGGCCCAGGCGCTCACCCGGGACGACGGCGACGACCCGGGCCCCGGGCTGAGCGTGATCGAGACGCTTGGCCTCTTCGTGCTGGCGCCGATCGCGCTGTTCGCGGTCATCGCGGGCCTCGTGGTCCTGAGCGACCGCAAGCGCTGACGCCGCAAGCGCTGACAACGCGAGCGCTGACGCGGACGGGCCCCTCCCGTCGCCGGAAGGGGCCCGTCGTCGAGGCGTTCTCCTTCGGCGGTGCCTACCGCGGCTCGGCCGCCGCGTCCGCCGCCTGGGCGTGCAGGGCGCGTTCCACGCCGGCGCGCGCCTCGGTCACCAGGCGCCGCAGCGCGGGCGTCGGCTCGGCCGTCGCCAGCCACGCGTCCGTGGCATCGAGCGTCGCGCGCGACACCTGCACCACCGGGTAGAGCCCGGCCACGACCTGCTGCGCCATCTCGTGGCTTCGGCCGTTCCACACGTCCTTGACCGCCGCGAAGTACTTCTCCGTGTACGGCGCCAGCAGCTCGCGCTGGTCCGTCTGCACAAAGCCGCCGATCACCGCCTCCTGGAGGGCGTTGGGCAGCTTGTCGTGCTCGACGACCGAGGCCCATGCCTCCGCCTTGGCCTCGGGGGTCGGCCGCGCCGCCCGCGCCGCCGCCGCGTGCCGCTCGCCCGCCGACGTGGCGTCGCGCGCCAGCTCGGCGGCGATCGTGGCCTCGTCGGCCCGGCCCGTGGCGGCAAGCCGCGACAGGAACGCCCACCGCAGCTCGGTGTCCACCTCCAGGCCATCGACCGACTCGCTCCCGTCGAGCAGCCCGGCCAGCAGGTCGAGCTGCGCGTCCGTGCGCGCGGTCGCCGCGAACGCCCGCGCCCACGCCAGCTGGTGGTCGCCGCCCGCGTCGGCCGCCCGCAGCCGGGCGAGCGCCGCGTCCGACCACGTCGCCAGGCCCGTCTCGCGCCAGTCGGGCGCGGCGTACAGGTCGAGCGCCAGCTTGACCTGCCGGTGCAGCGACTGGACGACGCCGATGTCCCGCTCCTTGTCGATGCCGGAGAGCACCAGCGTCAGATAGTCGCGCGTGGCCATCTCGCCGTCGCGGGTCATGTCCCACGCGGAGGCCCAGCACAGGGCGCGCGGCAGCGACTCGGTGAAGTCTCCGACGTGCCGCGCGACCACGGCCATCGAGTCGGGGTCGAGCCGCACCTTGGCGTACGACAGGTCGTCGTCGTTGAGCAGCAGGACATCGGGGCGCGCCCTGCCGATCAGTTGCGGAACGGGCGTGCGCGCGCCGTCCACGTCCAGCTCGACGCGGTCGGTGCGGACCAGCGCGCCCTCGCGCAGCTCGTACAGGCCGACCGCGATGCGGTGCGGGCGCAGCACCGGCTCGCCCTTGGCGCCCGCGGGCAGCGCGGGGGCCTCCTGGCGGATGGCGAACTCGGTGATCGCGCCCGACTCGTCGACGGCGATCTCGGGCCGCAGGACGTTGATCCCCGCCGTCTCCAGCCACGCCGCCGACCACGCCTTGAGGTCGCGGCCGCTGGTCTCCTCCAGCGCGGTGAGCAGGTCGGTGAGCCGGGTGTTGCCCCACGCGTGGCGCTTGAAGTACGCCTGCACGCCGCGGAAGAACGCGTCCTGCCCGACGTAGGCCACCAGCTGCTTGAGCACCGAGGCGCCCTTGGCGTAGGTGATGCCGTCGAAGTTGACGAGGACGTCGTCCAGGTCGTTGATCTCCGCCATGATCGGGTGGGTCGACGGCAGCTGGTCCTGGCGGTAGGCCCAGGTCTTCATCTGGTTGGCGAAGCTCGTCCACGCCTGCGGCCAGTGGCTGCCGGGCGCGTGGGCCTGGCAGGCGATCGACGTGTAGGTGGCGAACGACTCGTTGAGCCAGAGATCGTTCCACCACTCCATCGTGACCAGGTCGCCGAACCACATGTGCGCCAGCTCGTGCAGCACGGTCTCGGCGCGCATCTCGTACGCCGCGTCGGTGACCTTGGAGCGGAAGAGGTACTGGTCGCGGATGGTGACGGCGCCCGCGTTCTCCATGGCTCCGGCGTTGAATTCGGGGACGAACAGCTGGTCGTACTTGGCGAACGGGAACGGGTAGTCGAACTTCTCCTCGAACCAGTCGAATCCCTGCCGCGTCACCGCGAACAGCGCCTCGGCGTCCAGGTGTTCGGCGAGCGAGGGGCGGCAGTACAGGCCCAGCGGAACGGTCCGCTCGCCGCTGCTCCAGCTGCTGTGCACCGCGTGGTAAGGGCCCGCGATAATGGCCGTGATGTAGGTGGAGACGCGCGGCGTGGGGTCGAACCGCCAGACGCCGTCCTTGGGTTCGGGCGTGGGCGCGTTGGAGATGACCGTCCAGCCCTCGGGCGCGGTCACGGTGAACCTGAACGTCGCCTTGAGGTCCGGCTGTTCGAAGCAGGCGAACACGCGGCGGGCGTCGGGCACCTCGAACTGCGTGTAGAGATAGACCTGCTGGTCCACGGGGTCCACCGAACGGTGCAGCCCCTCACCGGAGTTGGTGTACCGGCAGTCGGCGACCACGCGCAGCTCGTTCTCGCCGCGGACGAGCCCTTCGAGCGCGATGCGGGAGTCGGCGAACACCTCGGCCGGGTCGAGCGCGGCGCCGTTGAGCAGCACCTCAAAAACGCCGTCGGCGACCAGGTCGGCAAAGGTGGACCCGGCCTCGCGCGCGGTGAAGACGACGGTGGTCGCTGAGCGGAACGTTCCGCCCTCCGGCGCCCCCGAGAGATCGAGGTCGATCTCGTAGCGGTCGACGGCGAGCAGCGCGGCCCGCTCCTGCGCCTCGTTGCGGGTGAGATTCGTGCCAGGCACCTGGTGGTCTCCTTCGTCGGCGTGTCGCACGTCATCCTCGCACGGCGCACACGAACGGGGCGGGCGTCCGGCGTGTGCCGTCCGCCCGCCCCTGGTGTGTCGCGGGTTACCCGGTCACTACGGGGTGACGTGCAGGATCGTCAGGTTGCCGCTCCCCGCGAGCGTGCCCGCCTCGTTGAGCAGCCGCACCTCGCCGAAGATCACCCGGCCCTCGCCCGCCTCGGCCGCGGCGGCGGTCACGGTGACCTCGCCGGGGACCGACGCGGTCTCGCCCGCGGCCAGCTCGACCGCCTGCTCCTCGTCCACCGTGAGCGTGCCGAGGCCCTCGCTCAGATAGGCGTCGCGGTAGGCGAAGGCCGTGCTGCCCTGCGGCACCGAGTAGCCGTGCACCTCGACGGTGTACGTGCCGGGCTCGGGGTTCTCGATGACCACCGCCTCCTCGGAGCCCGACGAGGTGGACGCGCCCACCGACTCGCCGTCCCTGTACACATACAGGTCCAGGTCGGCGCCCGGGTCGTCGGGCGAGCCGATGACCGCGCTGAACGAGCCGACGCCCTCGCCGATGACGACCTCGTTGGTGAGGTATGCGCCGTGCCCGATCGTCGGGGTGTCCTCAAGGGCCGAGCCCAGCTCGCCCGCGGCGAACGAGCCCGCCAGCGGCGCCAGTTCGTTGGTCACGCGCCAGCCGACCGGCGTCGGCTGGCCCGCCACCACATGCGCCAGCTCAAGCGTCTCGGGGTCGAACGTCGCCCCGAGCGCCGTCGCGGTGAGCGTGTACGGGTTGTTCAGCCGCGGCGAGGTGCGCCGGGACTCGACCTCGATCTCCCACACGCCCGGGGTGGGGTTCAGATACGAACGCCGCGCCGGGTCGCACGTGTTGGCGGGGTTGTCGTAGTTCGGGTAGCACATCGTCGTCGTGGAGTCGTCGGCGAGCGTGCCCCACGGGGTGATGGCGATCCACCGCGTCTGGCTGCCTTCGGCCAGCCCGTCGAGGGCCACCTCGAACGACCTGGTGCCCTCGGGGACCCGCACGAAGTACGAGTCGGAGGCGTTGCGTTGCACCTCGCCCTCCTCCGAGACCGCGAAGGAAGGACCCGGCAGCTCCTGCGGCACCACGACGGTGGCCAGGATCTGGTGGTCGATGCCGCGGCTGCGCGGGTCGTCCACGGTGAGGATCGCGCTGTGCGCCCCCGACGACCGCGGCTTGGCCTCGAGCGTCACGGTCACCGGCTCGTCCAGCGGCAGCGAGACCGTGGAGCGCCCGGTGATGCGGAACGTGCGGTCGTGGTTGTTGGCCAGGTCCAGCGTGTGGCGGACGGCGCGGTCGGGCCCGCTGGTGCGGGTGATCGTGACCTCGTAACGCTCCCGCTCGCCGACCGCGGGCGCCGACTCGCGGTCGTACACGCCCGCGCCCACGCCCGGGGTCGCCAGGAAGTCCGACATGTCGTGGTCGACCGGCGCCCGCACGTCGTACTCGTAGGCGGTCGCGCCCCTGCTGATGAGCCGCCACGCCGCCCCGGTGTCCATGAGGCCCGCGCCCTGCTCGTGCGCCTGGACGCCGCGGATCGGGTCGGCCGAGCTGGTCAGCGCGGTCCGCAGGTCAGCGGCCGACAGGTCGATGCCGCGCTGCTTCGCCGCGGAGAGCAGGAGCGCGGAGGCGCCCGCGACCTGCGGCGACGACATCGACGTGCCCTGGAGCATGCCATAGCCGGGCGGCAGGTCGTAGCCAGCCTCGGCGACCGGCGAGCCCGCCATCCAGGTCGGGATCGTGTTGATCGAGGCGCCGGGCCCCGTGATGGTGGGCTTGAAGCCGCCGTCGTCGCGCGGACCGGCCGAGGAGAACGGCAGCATGCCGTAGGAAACGTCCACGCCCGAGCCGTAGTTGGCGGCCCAAGTCTCGCGCGAGATCGCCGCGCCCACGCTCACGACCTTCTCGGCGACGGACGGGTCGCCGATGGTGTTGACGCCGGGGCCGTCGTTGCCCGCCGAGATAAACAGCTCCACGTCATAGGTGTCGATCAGCTCGGTATACAGGTGCGCCCTGGCGTTGTTGCCGTCGTTGAGCGCGGGCAGGCCGCCGATGGAGACGTTGACGAGGTCCACGTCCCGGTTGACCACCAGGTCGATCATGCCCTCGAACAGCGCCGTGTAGGTGCAGCCGCCGCCGAAGACGCACGCGCGCGAGGAGACGATCTGCGCGCCGGGCGCCGCGCCGTTCATCTCGCCGCCGAACAGGCCGTTGGCCGCGGCGATCCCCGCCACGTGGGTGCCGTGGTTGCCCGAGACGATGCCGATGTTGACGAAGTCGCGGACCTCGCCGACCCAGTCGCCGCCGTAGGGGTCCATCGGCACGTCCTCGCGGATCTCCACGACGAACGGCAGGGACTCGGCGACCTCGGTGTCCTCGTCGTCGGTGCCGAAGTACCCGACCTGGAAGTCCTGGTTGTAGGGCGTCATCCAGGACTCGTCGGTGAAGTCGCCGTCGGCGTCGATGTCCACGCGGACCGCGCCCGCCTCGGGGTCGTAGAGCACGCCGAAGACGTCGGTGGTGTCGCCGTCGCGGTTGACGTCGCCGCCGATCTCGCCGACCGCGACGGACTCGCGGAAGACGTTGACGAGGAAGTCGCCCTCGGGGGCGGTGTACTCGGTGTTGTTGAACGTGAACGACGGGCCGCTGACCGCCGTTGTCATCGCGCGCCACGACAGGTCGCCGTCGATGATCGGGTCGGTCGCGGTGACCGAGTCGACGATCTTGCGCTCGCCCGTGGTGGTCTCCTGGAGCGCGGGGTGCGCGAGGTCGACGCCGAGGTCGAGCACGCCGATCGTGACGCCGCGGCCGTCCCAGCGCGGGTGGTCGTCGACGAAGTCGACGGCGCCGGTCTCGTGCGCGGGCTGGTAGGGGTTCTCGGCGGGCGTGTCCTCGTTGGGGCCCTGGTAACGCCGCGCGGCGGACGCCTCCGCCACCTGCTCGCCAGCGCCCGGTGACGGATCGGGCGCCTGGACGGTGTCGTTGAGGTCGATCGCGAGGACGTCGTCGAGCCCGGTGGCCTCCTCGATCGCCGCGTCGGCCTTTCCGGTGGTGACGGTGACGCGGACATAGCCGATGCTCTCCTCGGTGAAGCCGACGGAGGCGCCGGAGACGGCGTCGAGCCGCTCGGCGACCTGCTCGGTCTCACCGGGCTCGGCCGCGATCAGCAGGGTCACGAAGTCATCGCCCGCGGCCTTGGCCTCGGCGAGCAGCGTGGCGTCCTGGGTCGAGAACTTCTCGCCGATCGGCTTGTCCGCGAGCGGCGCCGGCGCCGTCGCGGAGTCGTCGGCGAGGGCGGGCGTGACCCCGGCGAAGCCGAGCGTGACGGCGAGCGCCGCGGTGAGGACCGTCCGGTGCGGACGGCGTCTGCCCGCCGGGGGTATCCCCGGCGGCAGCGAGTGGGAACGGGGTCTTAGTGACATGGGCATCCTTGTTCGGATTCCGGAGCAGGATGACCGGTCATCCTACGGAAGCGATCACTTCCCGGGGATCCCCGCCGGAAAGTTGTCACATTCCTGTCATCGCGGGGTGAACGGACGCCGGAGCGGCCGACGTTGGCGACCGGCCGCCTCGGGGGCGCGCCGAGGTCTACGCGCGGCCGTCTGCGCGCATGCCGCGAACGTCGGCCCCGAGCGCGCCCGCCCTGGTGTCACGTCAGTCGAACGCGCGCTGCACCAGCCGCGCCACCGCCATGACTCCTCGCCTGATCAACCCGAGGCCCCCGGCCATATCGGCGGCGGTCGCGGCCGCGTCCACCCGGTCCACTCCGGAACGGCACCGGGCGCAGGAACGGCGCCAACGGCCCTTCGGCCCACCCGCACTTCTTGCACATCGCCATGCCGCCATTCTCCCCGCCGCCCCACCCCCTGCCTCGTCGCCCCGGACGCGGCGGACCGCCCGGTACTGTCTGAGGCCGGACACCGACGGAGAGGGGCGGTCGTGACGGGACGGCAGGACAGTGGAGCACCCGAGGGGTGGACCGACCCGCGGTATGCCGACATGGTCGCGCTCATCGACAACGCGCGGCGCCGGTTCCCGCGCCGCGAGGGGCCGCCCGTCGTGCGCGGCTTCTCGCGCGAGCTGCCGCCCGACCGGCGCCCCCCGACCACGGGCTGACCGCGGCACGGCCCCGCCCACCGGGCATCTCTTCGGCGGGCGGGGCGTCCACGTGCCCGCGTGCCCGCGGGGGCGTCCACATGCCCGCGGGAAACACGGAAGGGGGCCGTGGGAACCCGCTCGCCGAGCGGGGGTGGGCTTGAACCGTAGGGCGCACGGCCTTGCGGGCGGTCGGATATCTCGCGTCCGGCACCCTGAAGCCCGCCGCAGGCGACCGGGCCCCCCGGCCACGACGCCGCTCACCGCGGCGAGCCGTCACCGCGGCATCACCACCACGTACGACGCCGAGGGGCGGGACTCCGCCGCGGCCAACGCGCGTTCGATCGTGGTCACTTGGGCGTTCGGGGCGTCGCGCAGGGCGCGCGGGGTCAGGTGCAGGACGGTGATGCCGAGGCCCGCCAGGGTCTGGTCGCGGCGCAGCGCCTCCTCGTCCGTGCCGGTCCGGTCGCCGCGCTGGCGCGGCACCCTCATGTCGATCTCCACGGCCACCGCGTGGCGCGGCCAGTACGCGTCGACCTCCGCGAGGAACGGGCCGTCGGGCAGCCACAGGGCGACGTTCCAGCACGGGTCGGGGAGGGCGCCCAGGCGCACCGCGCGCAGCAGGCGGTCCTCCGCGAGCGCGCGGCCCTCGGTCAGCAGCGTGTCGATCGCCGACGCCACCTGGGGCCGTCCAAGCAGCCGCCCCCGCGCCAACTCCCGTACCACAGGCTGGGGATCGCAGTGGCCGCCGCGGATCGCCTCCGACAGCAGGCGCCGCACGGTCAACGCGTCGGGCAGGCGCGCGATCGCGTCGGCCAGCGCGCGCGGCACCGGCGCCACGGGGAAGCCGCCCACCCGCAGGGGCCGCGGCATCCTGTGGGTGCGCACGATGCGCGCGCACCCCGCCGAGCGCAGCCGCCGCACGCGCGGCACCAGCACATCCACCTGGTCGAGCGCCGTCACCGGCGGTACCGACGTGAACCCGTGCAGCGCGAGCGCCGCGAGCCCGCTGACCACCGCCTCGCCCTCCCGCCCGCCCGTGTAACGGAGCACCGCGTGCAGCGTCTCCTCCTCGTTCGGTGGTCCCGAGCGCAACAAGAAGACGCCGGGCAACGGCATCTGCCACGGCCCCCCGGGGCGGCACCTGTCGTGCGCGACGGCGGGCGCGACGCCGTGCTCGCGCAGCTCCTGCGCGGTCATCACCCGGCAGCGCGCCTCGGGGCGCTGGTGGAGGGGGCGGGGTGTGATCGGCGTGTTGTCATTCATGACCCGCCGATTCCCCTCGGCGGCGCGCCCGGCTACCTCTGTTACAGAGCCGTCGGCAAACGCGGACAACACGGCGTTAAATGCGTGCGTGTTCGCTTATCGCTCGTGCGTGCGGCCAACTGTCAAGCATACGACGCCCGTTCACTACCGAGAGGGATGATCCACGCATATCTGGTTAACGGCGCGTGCGGCGGGAGAGGGTGAGGTGTACATCGACGCGGCCCGCCACCGGCCGTCGGTGCACTGACGGTTCACGGGGACGGAGGGGCGTGCACCATGGAGCTCATCAACGAGGGCGGAGACCTGTCGCCCAACGCGCGGCTGGGGCGCCGCGTTCGCAGGCTGAGGTTGGACAAGTGATTCTCTCGATCTGATGCGCAACTACCTGAAAGAGTATGAGCGATGAGAGCTGATGACCTCGTCCATGCGCAATGGCGCAAGTCGAGCTACAGCGGCGCTAATAACGGTGACTGCGTCGAGGTGGCGGATGGAATTCCCGGTGTGATACCCGTCCGTGACTCCAAGGTCCCGGGTCGGGCGATCGCCTTTTCGGCGGGGGAGTGGAGCCGTTTCGTTTCCACCCTCCGCCGCGGTTGAAACCCGCCACCTACGCTACTGAGGTTGAACTCGTGGTGTCGTGAGGGCTGACGGTTCGTCGCTGGTGCGGT
>NZ_QEST01000103.1 GCF_003311645.1 Streptomyces sp. PT12
AGAACTCCCCCGCCAGTTCACGCCCCATCCCCACCCACTGCCACCCCTGCCCCGGGAACACCAGGACGGGCCCGGGCGACGAGGGCGCCCACGCGGGGGCCGTGCCGCGCACGACGTCGGCGGACGGCTCGCCCTCGGCGAGGGCCCCGGCCGCGGCCAGCAGCCCGTCGGTGTCCCGGCCGAGGAGAACGGCCCGGTGGCGCAGGGCGGTTCGGGTGGTCGCCAGGGAGTGCCCGATGTGCGAGGGCGGGGTGCCTGGGCGGTCGAGCAGCGCGTCGCACAGCCGCGCGGCCTGGGCCCGCAGCGCCTCGGGGGTGGCCCCCGAGAGCACCCAGGGCACCGCGGTGTCCGCCGACGGCTCAGCCGAGGGGCGTGGCTCGTCCGGCAGATAGGCGGCGGGACCCTCCACCACCACATGGCAGTTGGTGCCGCCGAGCCCGAACGACGAGACCCCGGCGAGGCGTTGCCCCGGCGGCGCGGGCCAGGAGCCGCGGTCGGTCTGCACGCGCAGGTTTAGGTCGGTCAGCGGGATGCGCGGGCTCGGCGCGGAGTGGTGGAGGCTCGCGGGCAGCTCGCCGTTGCGGATGCCGAGGACGACCTTGAGCAGCCCGGCGATGCCCGCGGCGCCCTCGAGGTGGCCGACGTTGGACTTGAGCGAGCCCACGCGCACCGGGTCGCCCGGCGGCTTGGCCGCGCCGACGACCGCGCCGAGCGCGGCGGCCTCCACGGGGTCGCCGACGGGGGTGCCGGTGCCGTGCAGCTCGACGTACTGGACGTCGGCGGGCTCGGTGCCGCCGCGCGCGTGGGCCAGGCGCAGCACCTCTTCCTGGGCGGCGCGGCGGGGCGTGGAGAGCGTTTCGCCGCCGCCGTCGTTGTTGACGGCGCTGCCGCGGATGACGCCGAGCAGGCGGTCGCCCGCGGCCAGCGCGACGGCGAGCGGCTTGAGGACCAGCACGGCGCCGCCCTCGCCGCGCACATAGCCGTCGGCGTCGGCGTCGAACGTTCGGCAGCGCCCGGTGGGCGAGAGCGCGCCCATGCTGGCCGAGGTCGCGGGGGACGCGGGCCCGGTGATGAGGTTGACGCCGCCGACGAGCGCGGAGGTGGCCTCGCCGCGGCGCAGCGTCTCGCACGCGAGGTGGACGGCGACGAGCGAGGAGGACTGGCCGCTGTCCACGGTGAGGCTGGGCCCGGTCAGGCCGAGGACATAGGAGAGGCGGTTGGCGAGCATAGCGCGGCGCGTCCCGGTGAACGCGTGGGGCGTCAGCGCCTCGCCTCCGGTCCTGGTGGTCAGCTCGGCGTAGTCGTCCCAGATGGCCGAGGCGAACACGGCGGTCCTGGTCTCGCGCAGCGCGGCGGGTACGATCGCGGCGTTCTCCAGGGCCTCCCAGGCCAGCTCGAGCAGCAGCCGCTGCTGCGGGTCCATCGCGGCGGCTTCCCTGGGCGCGATGCCGAAGAACGCCGGGTCGAAGGCGTCGACCCGCTCAAGCCAGCCCGCCTGGAGCGTCGCGGAGGCGTCGATCCCGAGCGTGCCCCTGCGGGCCTCGGGGACGTCGCCGACCGCGTCGACGCCCTGGGTGAGCAGCCGCCAGAACTGTTCGAGACCGGCTGCCCCCGGCAGGCGGCAGGAGGCGCCGACCACCGCGACCGGGGCGCAGGGGCGCTCTTCGTCTGAACCTTGGACCGACATACGCTCAGCTCCCGCGGACCGTGTGACCTGTGCTTTTGCCGTGCGCGCGGCGATGTGGCCGCGTGGTGATGGTGTGATTGTGTGCCGGTGACCCCCGGGGTCGGCTCGGGTCGGCCTCTGGCCACACCCCAGACATCCCCGGGGCGCGGCCGGGATCGCGCCCCCGCGCGGGGCGTTCGGACGTGCGGGGCGTTCGGACGTGCGGGGCGTTCGGACGCGCCGGGCGGCCGGGATGACATACCGCCGGTACATCAGGTCGCGCAGGACGTCGTCGCCGCCCTCGATGATCGCGACATGGCGCATGTCGCGCAGCAGCTTGCCGATCAGCAGCTCGTTGGTATAGCCGAGGCCGCCGAACATCTCCGAGCCCGCCCCCGCGATGGCCCAACCCGCCTGGCCGCAGAACATCTTGGCGGTGATCGCCGACTTCAGCGCGCCATGGCGCAGGAACGCGCCCGCCGGGTCGGGCCCGGCCAGCACGGCGTCGAACTCGCGGGCGGCGGCGCGGCACACGTCGCGCATCGCGGAGATCCGTATCTCCATGTCGGCGAGCTTGGCGCCGAAGAGCTGGTTGGCGGCCAGCTTCCCGCCGCCGAGCGACTTGCGCCCGCCGTACTCCATGCACAGGTCGCGGACGCAGCGGGCGACGACGACGAGGAAGTCGGCGAAGTCGGCGAAGTCGGCGAAGTCGGCGAAGTCGGCGAAGTCGGCGTCGGTGGAGAAGAACTTCTCGCCGCTGACCACGAGTTCGTCGCCGTCCACGGTGGCCGTCGTGGTGATCCTGGCCAGCTCGCTGCCCGCCGCCCGCTCGCTGCCGAGGGTGGCGCAGAAGCCGCCGCGCTCGGCGAGCGGCGCGAGAAAGGCGCGCCTGGTCCGCTCGCCGCCGCAGAGGGAGACCATGGTCGTCCCGAGCACGGAGACGAACGAGGTGAACGCCACTCCCGCGTCGCCGTAGGCGAGCTCGGAGGCGATGTCCACGCCCTGTTCGAGGCCGAGCCCCAGGCCGCCCAGGTCCTTGGGCAGCCACCAGTTGGCGAGGCCGATTCCCCTGAACTTCTCATGGACCGGAAAAGGGATTTCCGATCCCGCGTCAAGATCCGCCTGTCTTCCGATGAGTTCCGCGCGGACGAACTGCCTGACCTCGTGGATAACCTCTTCGGGCGCCACCTGGCCGCTCACTCGCATCCACTCCTTCGGGATCTCGCTTCCGCCCATCGATTCTGTGGCGCACCCCGGGGCAAGGGCCCGGCGCCGTCCCCTGGCCAGACCCCGGCCCCCAGGGGCCCTGGCCCGGGGCTTCGCCCCGGCAATTCCCCGGCCTTCGGCGCGATTCGACGGGGCCAGGGGTTTCCCCCAGCCGGACCCCAGAACGCTTATGCGCCGCTTGAGCCGCAGGCCGCGCGGCGCACAGAATGACGAGACCTGACTTGCAGGCGGACATCGGAGCGGACATCGAAGCGGGGAATTCCCTTTTCTTTCCCGACCGCCCGACGTGCCCGACCGATCCAGGGGGAGCCTCATGCGTTACGAAACTCTGGGCGCCGTCCGCATCATCGGCCCCGAGGGGCCGATGGGCGTCAACGCGCACAAGAGAAGGGTGCTGCTGGCGGCGTTTCTCGCCAGGTCGGGCCGGGTGACATCGATGCCGCAGCTCATCGGCGAGATCTGGGGAGGTGACGCGCCGCGCCGCGCCAGGGCGTCCCTGCACGTCTATGTCTCGCAGCTGCGGAAGGTCCTGCACCGCGACGAGCGCGAGCGGGGCCCCATCCGCACCGAGCCCCTGGGGTACTCCTTCCACCTGGGCCAGGACGAGTACGACGTCCAGGACTTCGAGCGGCTGGTGAACGCGGGGCGGCACGCCATGTCGCTCGGCGACGCGGCGACGGCGCTCAGCCGCGTCACGGAGGCCCTGGCGCTGTGGCGGGGGCCCGCGTTCGAGGGCGTCAGCGAGGGACCGATCCTCACGGCGTATGTGAAGTGGCTTGAGGAGATGCACCTGGAGTGCCTCGAGCTCAACGTCGAGGCCCATCTTCGGCTCGGTCAGCACCGCGAGATGGTGGCACCGCTGCACACGCTGACCGCCGAGCACCCGCTGCACGAGAAGTTCTACCTCCAGCTGATGCTGGCCCTGCACCGCTCCGAGCGGCAGGCCGAGGCGCTGGCGGTGTACCGCACGGCGCGGCGGCGCATCAGCAGGGAGCTCGGCGTCGAGCCGTGCCGCCCGCTGCGCGACGCGCACCAGGCGATCCTCACGGGCCAGGACGCCCAGCCGCTCTCGGCGGCGGGCGCGCGCGGATGGTGAACGGGGGCGTGAACGCCGGATGGTGAACGGGGGCGTGAACGCCGGGTGGTGAACGGAGGGGTGAGCGCGGGGCGGTGAACGGGGCGGTGGGCGCCGGGGAAAACGCGTTGCGCGCGCCCGGCGCCCGCGCGACGCTCCCTGGATGGTCGAGGACGCACCCGGCGAGGACGCACCCGGCGAGGACCCGCCGCGCGACGGCCGCGCGGGCATCGACGCGGCGCTGGTGCGGCGGCTGATCGCCGCGCAGTTCCCGCGCTGGCGCGACCTGCCCGTGACGCCCGTCGAGGTCGACGGCTGGGACAATCGGACCTATCGCCTCGGCGCCGAGCTGACCGTCCGCCTGCCCACGGCCGAGGGCTACGCGCCCGCGATCGCCAAGGAGCACCGCTGGCTGCCCGCGCTGGCGCCGCACCTGCCCCTGCCGGTGCCGCCCATCGTGGCGCGGGGCGCGCCGGGCGAGGGCTACCCGTTCGCCTGGTCGGTGCGCGGCTGGCTCGACGGCGAGGTCGCCACCGCCGAACGCGTACGCGACATGGGCGGGTTCGCGCGCGACCTAGCGGCGTTCCTGCGCGCGCTGTGGCGCGTCGACGCCACCGGAGGGCCCCTCGCGGGGGCGCACAGCTTCTACCGGGGCGCGCCCTGCGCGCACTACGACGGAGAGACCCGCCGCGCCCTGGCCGCGCTCGCGGGCCGGAGCGACGCGGGGATCGACGCCGAACGCGCCGCCGCCGTCTGGCGGGACGCGCTCGACGCGACGTGGCGGGGCACCCCCGTGTGGTTCCACGGCGACATCGCCGTGAACAACCTGCTGGTCAGGGACGGCGCGTTGGCGGCCGTCATCGACTTCGGCACCTCGGGCGTGGGCGATCCGGCGTGTGACCTGGTGATCGCCTGGACGCTGTTCACGGGCGCCGCCCGCGAGGCGTTCGCCCACGGCGTCGGGCAGGACGAGGGCACCTGGGCGCGCGCCCGCGGCTGGGCGCTGTGGAAGGCGGCGATCTGCCTGGAGGCCGCGCTCGACACCGACCCCGCCGAAGCCGCCCACCACCGCCGGGTGATCGGCGAGGTCCTGGCGGACCACGCCGCCCACGCCCCCTGACCCCCGCGCCTCCTGACTGGCCCCCGCGCCCCGGGCTCAGCCCACCGGAGTGTCCACCGCGGCATCCACCGCGATGTCACCGAGGGGCGCAGCCGGGCCGCGGCGGCCAGCGCCTCGTGCACCGGGTGGCGCGCGAACGCCGCCACCGGGTCGTCGGAGCCCTGCGGGGCGTCGCGTTCCATGAAAGCGCCGCTCCGACATCGGCGCCAAGGGCTGCGCTCACCTCGGGACGGCGCTCTTCCGCCGCCCGATGACATAGCCCTGCGGCGCCTTCTCGCCCTCCCGCGCCCGCCGCACCGCCGTGGTCAGGACCTCGAACCCCGCCGCGGTCAGCAGCTCGCCCAGCTCCTCGGGCCGCTGCCGGTACCAGTGGAGGCGCACCGCCTGCCCGAACGCCTCGGTGCGCTCGGCGTGTTCGTCGCCGACCTGGAAGACCAGCATCAGATGGCCGCCGGGCGCCAGGACCCGGTGGAACTCCGCGAACACCGCGGGCCGCAGCTCCCACGGCACATGGATGAGCGAGTACGCGGCCAGCACCCCGCCGAGCGCGCCGTCCTGAAGGTCGAGGGACAGCATGGAGCCCACGTCAAACCGCAACGCCGGGTAGGTGCGGCGGGCCAGGGCGACCATCCCTGGCGACAGGTCGACGCCAAACGCGTCGAGCCCCATCCCCACCAGCGCGTCCGTCAACCACCCTGGCCCGCACCCCACATCGGCCACCGGGCCGCCCCCGGCCTCGGTCACCAGCTCCGCGAACACCCCGTAAAGCGCCCGGTCGAGCGGCCTGTTGGCCAGGTCGAGCCCGCCGAACGCCTCGGCGTACGGCTCGGCCAGCGCGTCATAGGAGTCGCGCGTCGCGTCGAGAAAGTCGAACTCAGCCACGAAGCAGGACCCTAGTCCGGTGCGGGCTGAGAGAATCACCCATATGGGCAACCTCACCGTAAGGACGCACCCGCTGGGCGCAACGGTCGGGCTCGCGCTGCTGATGGTCTTCAGCTCCCTCGGCGGCGCCTGGGTGGCCGGGCTGTACGACGTGCTGCGGATCGGCGTGCTGGACAACGCGCTGGCGAACGAGCTCGGCTACATCGGGGAGATCAACGACAGCACCCGTGACCCTCGCCCGTGGGGCATCAGCCGCGGCACCATGGTCGTCATCTTCGCCGTGGCGCTCATCGGTTGGCCGATCGCCTACGCGTGGACCGTGCTGGCGCGCCGCGGCATCGGCGACCCAAACGCCATCGAGTTCGCCCTCGGCGCCGCCTGCGTGGGAGCCGCCGCCGGGTTCGTGTGGCTCTCGGCCGACTGGCCGCGCCCCGAGCCGGGCGACTGGGGCCTCTTCGAGCAGTTCGTCCGCTTCGGCAACGTCTGGCTCCCCCTCCTCATGGTCGGGATCGCCGCGCTGCTCCTGCTCATCTGGTGGACATACCCAGGCGAGCCCCAGGACAGCGAGCCCCAGGACGGCGAGCCCCAGGACAGCGAGCCCCAGGACACGGTCGACCGACCGAACGAGAGCGGCCATGCGGCGACGGGCCCCTGAGCGACCCGTCGAGTCGTCCGTTCCCCCAACCCCCGTAACGCCACGCCCCGGAGGCACACGATGAGCGCGCCGCGCGACGACACGATGGACCCCGCGGAGGCGAGAGCCATGTTCGCCACCGGCGCCGTGCTGGTGGCGCTGTCCGCGGGATACGCCGCGTTCAGGATCGCCATGGTGGTGCGGGGGGACAGCTTCCCCGGCTTCTGGTTCGGCACCGAGGTGACGATCGCGTTCCTGGTCAGCTTCCTCGGCGCCGGGTTCACGATCATCGCGGACCGCACGGAACACGACCGGTCGCTGCTCCCCGCCTTCGCGCTGCTCTTCCTCGGCGCCGCCGCGGGACTCGTCCTCGCGGCCCTCGTCTTCGGTGTCCCGCCGTTCATCGCCGGCGCCCTGCTCCTCGCGGGGCTGCTCCTTCTCCTGCTCCACCTGCGGCGGCGCCGGAGGACCGGGAAGCTGCTGTCCGAAGGGCGCAGGGCGGAAGCCGTCGTCGCGCACGTGCAGAGGTCGAACGACGACGGCGACTCGTTCTACGTGGAGGTCGGGTACACCCTGTCGTTCCCGGGCGAGGACGGCGCGCCGCACACCGTGAAGGGGCGGGCGACGTTCCCCACCGGCAAGCGGCCCGAGCCAGGTGAGACCGTGACGATCTGGTACGACCCCCGGAGGCCGGAGAGACACGTCCTCCGCCGCCACCACACCGGCGACACGGAGCCACGATGAGCGCGCGGGCGCGGGTTCCCACGTCGCGGGCCGAGGCGGTCGCCGCGCAGGAGGGCTACGGGGCCCGCCTGTCCTCCCACCGCGTCAACCGCGCGCATGACCGGCGTCTGGCGACCGGGGCGCTTATGCTGCCGATCGGAGCGGCCGTGTTCCTCGGGATGGCGTGGGCGGCCTCGCCGTGGAGCGACGGCGGCGGCTCCATCCCCGGCATGCTGCCCTCCGGCGTCGCCGGGCTGGCCTTCCTCGCCCTGACGATCTATGTGGCCTTCCCGCTGCTGGTCGCCATGTTCCGCGTCAAGGGCGCCTGGGTGCACGTGTTCGCGCGTGGCGCGATCGCCGAGAGACCCCAAGGGAACCTGTACGCCTGGGCACTCCCACGGGCCACCGTCAGATACGTCTGCTGGCAGGAGTCGTGGGAGGGCGAGCTCCGCGACCGGCCCCAGATCTGGGTCAGGTTCAGGGACGGCGAGACGATCTGCTTCGACGGCCTCGCCCTCGAGGACCGGGGGGTCCTCCCCGATGTGGCTCGCGCGTTCGGGATCGGCGAACACCCCGAGCGGATCGGCACACTCCACCCGGCCAAGGCCCCCACGCCCTTCTGAGCCGCCCGGGGCGTCGCCCGTGGAGGGGTCCTTGCTCGCCGAGACGGGCGCGTTGAACGGCATCGCGCGCCGCGCCGTCGGGGCGCTCACGTCGACGATGCGCCCCGGGCCGCGCCGCGGCAGCGGCAGGAACGCGCGGACGGCCTCGGCGGGAGCCCCGTCAGCGCGTGCCGAGCAGGGCCGCCAGCCTTCTCGTCGCCGCCTCCCTCGTGGGCGTCGGGGTGCGGCGGGACAGGTGGAGGGGGAGGTCAGCGGCGGGCGCGTCGAGGTAGGGGGCGGCGCGGAGCGCGGCGTCGTCCGCGTCGCGCGCCAGCCCGTGCTCGACCAGCAGCGCGACCGCCGCGTCCCACAGCCCCGGGTCGTCGACGAGGTCGCGGACCGTCTCGATCTCCGGCCGTCCCGGCGGGGGTTCGGGCACGGTCCAGGAGTGGCGGCCATGCCCGACCTCGTGCGTCTCCCCGCCCGGCAGGCGCACCGTCGCGCGGGTGCCCACGGGGATCACCGCGTCGACCGTGAGCCGCCCGCCCTCCCTGCGCCAGCCCGCGCTCGCCTCGCCATAGGGCGTGAGATGGCGCGCCGACGCATGGGTGAACGCCCGGTACGGGCGCGGCCGCACCGTGATCTCGCGGTAGCCCGGCGCGGCGGGCGCCAGGCCCGCCAGGGCGCGGTGCAGCCAGTCGGCGACCGCGCCGAGGGCGTAGTGGTTGAACGACGTCATCTGCCCGGGGTTGACGCTCCCGTCGGGGAGCATCGAGTCCCAGCGCTCCCACACCGTCGTGGCGCCCATGGTGACCGGGTAGAGCCAGGAGGGGCAGCCGCGTTCGAGCAGGAGGCGGAACGCCAGGTCCTCGTGGCCCGTCGAGGTGAGCGCGTCGGTGACCAGCGGGGTGCCGACGAAGCCCGTCGCGATGTGGAAGCCGCCCGCGCGCACCAGGTCCGCCAACCGCCGCCCCGCGGCCTCCCGTTGCCCCGGCGTGGGCAGCAGCGCCCACTCGATCGCCAGCGCGTACACGGTGGGCGCGTCGGACAGGACGCGCCCCGCGCTGGTGACATAGTGCCGGGCGAACGCCTCACGCGTCGCCGCGGCGAGGTCGGCGTAGCGTTCGGCGTCGGCGTCCCGGCCGAGCAGGCGCGCGGCCGACGCGGTGACCTCGGCCGAGCGCGCCAGGTGCGCGGTGGCGATGACGTCGCTGTCGGCGCGCGCCGCGAAGGGGTTGTCCGGGGGCGCGGCCGGGTCGAGCCAGTCGCCGAACTGGAAGCCCCCGGCCCGCACCCCGTCCACCGTCAGCGACGCCACCTTGTCGACCCACGCGCACATCGACGCGAACGACCGCCGCAGGATCCCCGCGTCCCCGTACCGCTGGTGGAGCGTGAAGGGCACAAAGGCGGCGGCGTCCCCCCAGGCCGCCGCGGTCGGGCTCTCGCCGCGCAGCACATCGGGTATCACGAACGGCACCGAGCCGTCGGGCAGCTGGTCGGCCGCCAGGTCGGCGAGCCAGGCGGAGAGAAAGCCCGCCGTGTCGAACAGGAAGCTCGCGGTCGGCGCGAAGACCTGGATGTCGCCGGTCCAGCCGAGCCGTTCGTCGCGCTGGGGGCAGTCGGTCGGCACATCGAGGAAGTTCCCCCTCATGCCCCACACGACGTTCTCGTGCAGCCGCTCGACGTCGGGATCCGAGCAGGTGAACCAGCCGGTGCGCCGCAGATCCGTGCCCACCACGACGGCCTCGGCCTCGAACGAGTCGAACGCGTCGAGCCCGTTCACCTCCGCGTAGCGGAAGCCGTGGAACGTCAGCTCAGGCTCGAGCACCAGCTCGTCCGCCGCGGGCACGACAAACGTGTCCGTAGCCTTGGCGCTGCGCAGCGGGCGCGTGCCCAGCTCGCCGCCCTCCAGAACCTCGGCGTGCCGCAGCGTGACCTCGCCGCCCTCGCGCGTGCCACGGGCGGTGAGCCTGACCCGGCCGACGACGTTCTGCCCGAAGTCCACCAGCGTCCGGCCCGAGGGCGACGTCCAGGTGCGCGCCGCTGGCAGCACATCCGTCACCCGCACCGGCGGCCCCTCGGGCGCGACCAGCCGCCCCAGGTCCTCGTCGAGCACGTCGACCGCGTCGGACGGGGCCTCGGGCAAGGCGCGCAGATCGGTGCGCTGCCCGTCGTAGAGGTCGTCGGCCAGCACGCCGCTCGGGCGCGCCGACCACGAGCCGTCGGTGCCGAACGTCTCCACCAGGCCGCCCTCGTACACCACCTCAAGCTGGGCGAGCAGCGCGAGGCGCTGCCCGTAGAGGGCGCCCGCGCCCGCCCAGCCGAGGCGGCCGCGGTACCAGCCGTTGCCGAGCAGCGCCTCGATGACGTTCTCGCCCTCGGTCAGCAGGGCGGTGACGTCGTGGGTGCGGTAGCGCAGGCGGTGGGCGTAGCTGGTCCAGCCGGGGGCTAGGACCTCGTCGCCGACGCGCGTGCCGCCCAGCGTCGTCGTGTGGACGCCATGGGCGGTGAGGTAGAGGCGCGCGGATGCGATGCCGGGGCGTACGGTGGCCGTTCCGCGCAGGATGGGGGCGGGGTCGCCGATACGGCCGATGGTCGCGGGGGAGACGAACCTGGCCATCCAGTCCTCTGGCACCAGCAGCCCCGCCTCCGCGGTGACCGGCTCGCTCCAGTCGGTCCAGCGCGCGCCGCTGGCCGCCCTGACCCGCACGGTGGCGCGCTCCCTCGATGCCAGCGGCGCGAACGGCCAGTCGACGAGCACCTGTTCGGGGGACTCCACGCGGCGGGTGAACGTTCCCGGCACCCCGTCGAGCCGCAGCTCGTAGGCCGTCTGGCGCCAGTCGGGGTCGTCGGTCGCGGTCGTCCAGGACAGGCGGGGCGTGGGCGTTCCCAGGCCCAGGGGGTCGTCGCGGTGCTCGAAGCGGACGGGGCTGACGGTGGCGAAGGGCATGCGGTCTCCAGCCTCGGTGGTGTCCGTGTCCGTGTCCGTGTTCGTGTCCGTGTGCGGTGCGGGGTTTGCGGTGCGGGGTTTGCGGTGCGGCGCGAGGGCGGCGCGGCAGCGGGAAGATCACCCGGAAGAACAGCCGCGGCGACCCCGCCCCGTCGATCACCGCCGACTCGTCGAGCTCACGCGGCACGGTCGCGATAAACACCCGGAACAGCAGCACGCAGAACGCCACGTGGAACGCCACCTCGACCAGGATCAGGCCGAACAGCGTCTTGAACAGGCCGACCTCCTGGAGCACCCAGATCGTCGGCACCACGGCGGGCGTGATGATCAGCCCCGACAGCACGAGGAACGTCACGGGCCCCGCCAGCCTGCCCCTGCGGCGTTGCGGCACGAACGCCACCATCGAGGCGAACAGCACCATCGCGGTCACGCTGGCGACCGTCAGGACCGCGCTGTTGATGAAGGCAATGATCAACAGGTAGTCGCGGGCCTCGATCACCGCCTGGAAGTTCTCGGCGATCCGCCAGTCGCCCGGCAGCGAGAACTCCAGCGGCGCCGCCTCCCGCTGCCTTGTGAACGCCGCGAGGACGATGAAGACGAACGGCACGACGAACACCACGGAGAAGGCGGCGATCGCGGCCGCGCTGAGCCAGTAGTGCGGGCGACGCGTCCTCACAGCTCCGCCTCCCTGCGGTTGAGGAACCGGAACAGCGGCACCACGACCGCCGACACCAGCAGGAACAGCACGACGTTCCCCGCCGTTGACAGGCCGTAGCAGCCCGCCTGGTACTGCTTATCGATGCCGTAGCACTTCCGCAGGAGCAGGCGCCGAACGTGGAGGGCGTACACGCGCGACGGCGCCCCCGCGAGGCACCACCACGCGGCCGAGGCGCACACGGGGCGGGCGGCGTGGGTGGGGTGCGCCGGGTCGGCGGCGTGCGCGGGGTGGACGGCGCGGGCGGGGTGCCGCCGCGCCGCGCGGCGTTCTCGTTCGACGGCCGGGCCCTGAACACCCCCGCATCCCCGCGCTGCTTGCGCTGCTTGCGCTGCTTGCCCTCCCTGGCCCGCCACCGTGGCTCCCGCCGGGCCGCCGAACTTCTCTTCCGCCCGCTCACCCTGGCCATGCGCCTCCCCTACCCGCCACCGGGCCCGGGAACGCGCGGACGGCCCCACGCCCGACGGCCCCGCACCGGGTGACCCCGCGCCGAGCGGCGCCGCGAGGCCCCATAGCGTGTGGCCATGAGCTCCCCGAACCCCTTCGCCACCGTGCGGCTCGACGAGGCGCCGCACGTCACCGCCCCGGACGGGGCGGCGGTCCGTCCGCTGTGCGCGCTGCCGGGCGCTAGCTTCGCCCACTTCGAACTCGCCCCGCACCAAGTGACCCAGGCCGTCTCACACGCCACGGTCGAGGAGATCTGGTACGTGATCGCCGGTCATGGCCACATCTGGCGCCGCCAGGACGGGCGTGAGGAGACCACCGCCCTCACGCCGGGCGTGTGCCTGACGATCCCGCTGGGCACAACGTTCCAGTTCCGCGCGGGAACCGACGGGCTGCGCGTCGTCGCCGCCACCCTGCCCCCGTGGCCCGACACCCCGGACGAGGCCCGCCCCGAACAGGGCCCCTGGTAGCCCCGGCCCCTACGCGAACCGCGCGGGGTCGCCCGCTCCATGGCGAACGATCTCCGCCTCGCCCTCCGAGAAGTCGACCACCGTCGTGGGCACGGTCCCGCAGTCACCGGAGTCCACGACCGCGTCCACCACATGGTCGAGCCGCTCCTTGACCTCCCACCCCTGGGTCAGGGGCTCCTCCTGGTCGGGCAGCAGCAACGTGCTGGACAGCAACGGCTCGTCCAGCTCGGCCAGCAGCGCCTGAACGACCGGGTGATCCGGGATGCGCACCCCGATGGTCTTGCGCTTGGGGTGCAGCAGCCTACGCGGCGCCTCCTTGGTCGCGGGCAGGATGAACGTGTAACTCCCCGGGGTCGCGGCCCTGACGGCCCGGAACACGGTGTTGTCCATCCGCGCGAACTGCCCGAGCTGCGCGAAGTCCCGGCAGACCAGGGTGAAATGGTGCCGGTCGTCGAGCCGCCGGATCGTCCGGATCCGCTCGACCCCGGCGCTGTCGCCCGGTCGGCAGCCGAGCGCGAAGCAGGAGTCCGTCGGATAGACGATGAGCCCTCCGTCGCGAACGATCCCCACCACCTGGTCGATCAGCCGACGCTGGGGGTTCTCCGGGTGCACATCGAAGTATCTCGCCATGCGTCGACCCTAGGGGGTGGTGGCCCTCACGGAGGATCGAGTCGCGCACCGGGGAGCCGGTGCGGCACTCATGTGGTGATTGTCCAAGGGCAAACGCTCCTTTCCTGTGGCGCACCCTCTGCGGTGAACACAACGTGCCCCGTTCCACGAGAGACCCCGGCCCCGTGCAGGCGGAACACAAGCTCGGCGCGCAGCCGCCGCGCTACTCCCCCTTCCTCACCCCCCTCAACTCATCCGCGTGACGCGCCAGCGCATCTACGCGATCGGCCAGATCCGGCCGCGTCCCCGCCAGATCGGGCCGCGCCGCCGACAACGGCCCGATGAGGCCCGACGCGTCGTCGGCGGCCAGCGCGGCGGACAGGGACGCGCGGGCGTCGGCCGACAGCTCGGGCACCGCCGAGATCTGCCCCGCCAACTGCCGCAGATCCGCGGCATGGCCGCGCGCCCACGCGGTGACCGTGCGATCCCCGGCACGGCGGTCGCGCGTGGCCCGCACCCGCTCCTCACCGGTCGAGCCCGGCGGCCCGGGGCGCACGCGCAGATAGCGCCGCTCGGCGGCCTGGCGGCTGGCCACCCCCAGGGGGTGCGCGAGATCGGCCCAGCTCGCGCCCGCGTCGCGCGCCGTCTCGATCAGCCCGGGCTCCCACCCGGCGAGCCGGTCACGGACCTGCCGCAGCAGGAGCAGCGCCCCCAGCACCTGCTCGGGGCTGGCCCCTTCGTCGGCCGCGGACTCCGGGGTCAGATGGGCGCCGCGCAGCGCCTCGTCGATGGCGCTCAGCGCCGAGAGCGCGGCGAGGAACGACATGGGTGAGCCACCCCGCTCGTCCGACGGGGGCGGCTGGCCGGATGCGGTCACGAGAGCTTCCTTTCCTGCGGCGCGGGCGCTGATGTCAGCATATCGATGACACCGCGGCTTGTCATCATCTGGATGACATGATACAACGGAGTCAGGTTCAAGCGCACTGGCAGACAGTGACCGACTGGAGGTGTTTCCGTGTTGATGCACACCGACCCCTTCCGTGAGTTCGACCGGCTGACACAGCAGATGTTCGGCGGGACGGGCACGTGGTCGCGGCCGTCGAGCATGCCGGCGGACGCGTATCGCGAGGGTGAGGACTACGTTCTCGCGCTCGACCTGCCGGGCATCTCGCCCGACGCGATCGACATCGATGTCGAGCGGAACGTCCTGACCGTCAAGGCCGAGCGCCGCCCCGCGGCCTCCGAGGACGCGCGGATGGAGATCTCCGAGCGGCCCCTCGGCGTCTTCTCCCGGCGCTTCCTGCTCGCCGACTCCCTGGACACCGACCACATCACCGCCGACTACGACGCGGGCGTCCTCACCGTGCGGATCCCGGTCGCCGAGCGGTCGAAGCCACGCAAGATCCTCATCGGCCAGCGCGCCCGCAAGGCTATCGGCCGCTGAGTCCCCGCACCGATCCACCGGCCGCCCGCACGCGGGACCGTGCTCCCCGCCGAGGGCGGCCGACCACCCCGACACCCGCACACGAGCAAGACGAGAAAGGCGCCGTGACACCGATGTCCCTTCATCCCCAACGCACCGCGCCCGCCGAGGGCTTGACCTTCGACGAGCTGCTGGAGCGGATACGCCACGAAGGCGCCTATCCGACCCATGAGCGCACGGACGAGGTCACGCGCATGGTGCTGGCCGCCCTCGGGCGGCAGCTCCCCGACGCCGAGCGCGCCGACCTGGCGGCCGCACTGCCCGACGAGGCGGCCCGCGTCCTCACCTCAGACCCCTCAGCCGCGGAGCCGCTCACCGGCTTGAGATTCGTCCAGGCACTCGCGCGCACCACCGGCGAGGACCCGGCCACCGTGCGCTGGGACACAGGATCCGTCCTCACCCCCCTCGCAGGGCTGGTCGACGACGCGCTGCTCGACCGGGTCATAGCCGCCCTCCCCTCCGGCTACGCTCTGCTGTTCGGCCGCGCAGAGCTGATACCCGCGGCCTAGGCAGGGGTCGGCGGGAGTTGCCCCCCGTCGCCCCGGGGCGTGATGACGGTGATCCCCGCCCGGGAGCCCTCGCTCAGCACCGACACGGCCCCGCTCAGGTCGCTCCGGGCCGAGCGCATCAAGCGACAGATGCGCCCCACCACCCGTCACCTCCCTCACCACACCACCCGACAACCCGTCGGCTCAGCGCCGCCCACGCAGACCTCGGCGCCGAGCCGACGGGCCAACTCCAAGGCACCAGGCACCACATCCACCACGAGGCCCAGCGCGCCCCGGGCCGCCGCGGTCATCACGGCGTAGGCCCCACCCCGCCGCGGTCATCACGGCGTAGGCCCCACCCCGCCACAGCCATGCATCGCCACCCACGCCCCGCAGTCCCCCCACGCCCACACGAAAGAAGGCACCGTCGCCCGGTCCCCGACCGCTCCGCCCCCGTTCCGCCGTCATGCCAGGTTCACGCCGAAGGCCCAGGTCGTTCCCGGAGGCCGCCGCGAAGGGATCAGTCGGGCCCAGGTCCGGGCCGCGACCCGGTGCTGGTCGGGCGTCGGCGCCACCGAGGACCCGCGAGAGCCGAGGACATGGCACGGGGAGTCGCCGCGGGGCGGCGGCGCAGCTCCACCGCGGCCGAGACCGCGGCCAGCACCAGGGCGAGCGCCGCGCACACGACGATCGCCCCACGCGGGCCCGACCGCTCGATCAGCGGGGCGGCTAGCAGACCGGCGATCCCGTAGCCGACACCCGCGCCGACGTAGAGAAGGGAGAACGCCACACTCCAGGTGTGCTCGGGCAGGGCCCCCTGCACCGCAAGCCCTCTCGCCGCCCCGAACGGCGCCTGCAACGCCCCCACGCCCCCCACCAGGACAAGCGCCATCGCCTCATGGGTGGCCAGCCCGGTCCCCGCCACACACAGGCCCAACGCACCGAGCAGCACCACGGATTGAACGGCCGCCCGCCCCGGCCACGCGCGGGACCCATAGGCCAGCCCAGCCGCGATGCCCGCGCCCGCCATCACGGTCAGCCACACCCCCGACGCGTCACCCGAGACGCCGAGCAACGGAAGGAGCCCGAAGAGCGAGACGGTGAGCCCGCCGACCGCGAGGTTCGACGCGGCTGTCTGCGCACACGCGGGAAGCAGCGGCGCCAGGTCGCGGGCCATCTCCCGGCCCGACACCACCCGTTGAACGCCGACAGGGCGCACGTCCCGCTGCGCGAAGGCCAGCACGGCGCCCAGCGCGGCGAACCCCGCCATGACCGCCGTGGGCGCAAGCGGCCCAAGCCCGCCGCCGAGCCCCGCGACCAGGGCCGGAGCCACCATCCACGCCGCGGTGCCCGCCGCGGACTCGAGCCCGAGCGCCGCCCTGGCCTCACCCGGTGCCAGCCGCAGCACCATCGTGCGCAGCCCGCCGATCGCACCCGCCGCGACCGCCCCCGCCGAGGCCGCGAGCGCCGCCAGCACCACGAGCGGCACCCGCCCCGCCAGCGCTACCGCAAGACCGAACAGCACCGCCTCCGCGCCCAGCACCAGGGCGAACTCCCGCCGCACCGGCCGCCGGTCGAACCTCCGCCCCAGCGGCGCGGCCGTCAGCGCCTCGGCCAGCGCGTGGGTGCCGACCAGCACCGCCCCGGTCGCCAGCGAGCCCTCCGCGCCCCGCCCCAGATAGACCAGCCCGAGCGGCGCCATGGCCACGGGAAGGCGCTGGCACAGGAGCAGGGCGAGCCAGGGCCGCAGGCCGGGGCGGCGCAGCAGCACGCCATATCCGTTACCAGTCATAGAATTAGACGGTAAGCATGGCGTGAGAGGGCGTCAACGCCTAGAGGAGTGGGCGGAGTGAGTGCGGTCAGCGTCGCGCCGGGAGCGTTGGAGCAGGTCAGGACGTTTCTCAACACCTGGCGCCTGCCGAATGACACGCGGACGCCCGAGGATCTGCTGCCCGGGCTGGCAGGCGCGGAGGCATCGTGGCGCGCCGCGCTGCCCGATGTGGCGCCGGTCGGCGAGGGCGAGTGGGATGAGTTGCTGCGGCTGCGCGCCGACCTGAGGGACGCGCTGGGCGAGCGCACGCCCGACGGGCTGCGGGAGTGGCTGGCCCGCCACCCGGTCGTGGCGGCGCTCGGCGACGACCCGCCCGTGCGGCACCGGCCCCAGCACCCCGGCGCGGTCGGCGACCTGCTGGCCCTGGTAGTCGACGCCGTGGCATATGGCCACTGGCCGAGGCTCAAGGCGTGCCCCGACTGCCGCCATGTCTTCTACGACCACAGCCGCAACCGCAGCCGCACCTGGTGCGGCATGTACGCGGAACGCCCCGATGGCCGCGCCTGCGGAAGCATCGCCAAGGTCCGCACCTACCGGAAGCGCAGGCGCGAACAGGCCGTCTGAGCACGGCCGTTCGGTCCATGGTGGCCGCCGGGGCGCGGCGGCCACGACACAGGCGACGGCGAGGTCGGCCACCGGGGCCTGGAGAGGGCGTGGCCGCGGTGACGCTTGCCCCGGTCGTATGGTGCGGCGCCGCGACGTGTGAACGGGACGGTTGAACGCGACGGGGGAACGTGCGGCGTGACCGGGTGGGGTGACCCGGTGGGGTGACCCGGTGGGCCGTATTCCGGTCGCACGAAGCCGGGGCGCGGCCAAGACTGGCCGCATACGGCAATCGGCTCTGTGCGGACGATCGCGGCCGCGCGCCACGTCGCGGGAATGGGTGATCACGGTGACAACCTCCCCCATCGGCTCGGGAGACCGCTCCTTCGGCTCGGGAGACCCCTTCGCCGCCTTCTTCGACCGCTTCTTCGGCATGAGCCCGGCCGCCTCGCCGCCCGCGGTGCAGCGGGTGCCCATCGGGCGGCTGCTCAGCGACTCCTCGCGCGAGCTGCTTGAGGCCGCGGGGCGCAGGGCGGGCGAGGACGGCTCGGACCTGGACACCGTGCATGTGCTGTGGGCCGCGACGCGGGTCGGGGCCGCCCGCCGGTTCCTGGCGCGGGCCGGGGCGGATCCGGACCGGCTGGCCGATGACCTGGCGGGCGCGCTGCCCACGGGGACCCGGTCGGGGGACCCCGCGCTCACCCCGGCGACCAAGCGGGTTCTGCTGGCGGCGCACGCCCGTTCGCAGGCGGGGCGCGCGTCGTATATCGGGCCCGAGCACATCCTGGCGGCGCTGCTCGACGAGCCGCGTTCCTCGGCGGGGGCGGCGCTGCGTTCGGAGTGCGCGGTGCCCGGCGCGCTGCGGGAGAGCGCGGGGGGCCGGTGGACGCCCGCGGGCGGCGAGCCATCGACGCCCACGCTCGACGCGTACGGCCGCGACCTCACCGACGAGGCCCGCGGGGGGCGCCTTGACCCTGTGGTGGGGCGCGCGGAGGAGATCGAGCGCACCGTGGAGATTCTCTCGCGCCGTGGGAAGAACAATCCCCTGCTCATGGGCGACCCCGGCGTCGGCAAGACCGCGATCGTCGAGGGCCTGGCGCAGCGGATCGTCGCGGGCGATGTGCCGCGGGCCCTCGCGAACCGGCGGGTCGTCGCGCTCGACATGGCGGGCCTGGCCGCGGGCTGGCGCCACCCGGGGGACTTCGAGGAGCGGCTCACCAAGGTGATCGAGGAGGTCGCGGCGGCGGAGAAGAGCGTCGTCCTGTTCATCGACGACGCGCACACCGTCATGGGCGCGCGGAACGACGCGGGAAACGGCGCGGCGAACGGCGCCGGGAGCATCCTTGAGCGCGCCCTCGCCCAGGGCGACCTCAGCCTCATCGGAGCGACGACGGTCGACGAGTACCGCGGGAGCATCGAGTGGGACGCGGCGCTGGAACGGCGTTTCCAACCGGTGATGGTGCGCGAGCCCACCGTGGATGAGACGGTCGAGATCCTGCGGGGGCTGCGGGACTGTTACGAGGCGCACCACCAGGTGGGGATCACGGACGAGGCCGTCGACGCGGCGGCGACGCTCTCCGACCGTTACGTGCGTGACCGTTTCCTGCCCGACAAGGCGATCGACGTGATCGACCAGACGTGCGCCAGGGTCGCGCTGCGCGACGGCGGCGGCAGCCGGGAGGCGACCGCCCTCCAGGACCGCCTCACCCGGCTGACCAGGGAGAAGGACGCGGCGGTCGGCAACGAGGACTTCGAGCGCGCGGCGGAGTTCACGCTGCGGATCAGGGAGACCGAGGAGCGGCTTGCCGATCTGGGCGAGGAGCCCGCCGAGGTGCCGCTGGTCACCGAGGACGACATCGCGTCGGTGCTGTCATCGCGCACCGGCATCCCCGTCGCGCGGCTCACCCAGACGGAACGCGAGCGGCTGATGCGGCTCGAAGAGGCCCTGCGCCGACGGGTGATCGGGCAGGAGGAGGCGGTCACCGCGGTGGCCAGGGCCGTGCGGCGCGGGCGGGCGGGGATGGGCGATCCCGGTCGGCCGACGGGCAGCTTCCTCTTCGTCGGCCCTGCCGGGGTCGGCAAGACGGAGCTGGCCAGGGCGCTCGCCGAGCTGCTGTGCGGTGAGGAGGACCGGCTGGTGCGCCTTGACATGGGCGCGTACCGGGAGCGGCACTCCGTCGCGCGGCTCATCGGCTCGCCGCCCGGCCCTGGCGGCCCCGGCGAGGCGGGCAGGCTGACGGAGGCGGTGCGCCGCGCGCCGTACGGCGTGGTGCTGTTCGACGAGGTGGAGAGGGCGCACCCCGAGGTGTTCGACGTGCTGCTTCTGGTCCTCGGCGAGGGGCGCCTGACCGACGCGCGGGGGCGGACGGCCGACTTCAGGAACGCCGTCGTGATCATGACGAGCACCATCGCGTCGGATCGCGTCCCTGAGCGCGGGGGCGCGGTGGAGGCGTTCAGGGACGACGTGCTGGGCGGGCTGCGGAGCCGCTTCGGGCCGGAGTTCCTCGACGTGATCGACGAGACGGTGGTGTTCCACGGCCTCGGGCATGAGGACCTCATCCGCATCGTCGACCTGCCGCTGGAGCGCAGCCGCCGCAGGCTGCACGCCCAGCAGGTCGATCTCGAGGTCACCGACACGGCCAGGGAGTGGCTGGCCGACCGCGGCCACAGGGCCGGGTCGGAGGCTGGGTCGCAGGCCGGGTCGGGCGCCGGGTCGGGCGCCGGGCCGCTGCGTCGCACGATCCAGTCCGAGCTGGACAACCGCCTGGCGGACATGCTGCTCGACGGCACGGTCAACCCCGGTGACACGGCGGTGTGCGACGTCAAGGACGGGCGGCTCTCCTGCTATGTCAAGGGCGGCGGGGGCGACGGGAGCGGCGGGAGCGGCGGGAGCCACGACGCCCGGCGCGCCGCGGCCGGGTCCTGAAAAGCCAGGGGGCGGGGCGATGCCCACGGCGGCGCCCGAAGGGCACGAGGGGGGGAGGGGGAAGCGGCGGGCCGGTCTACGGTGTTCGACGGCAGCGGAACGCGAGGCCGAAGGGACACGCCCATGGAACCCGTCACCGAGAGCATCGCCAAGAACCGCCAGTCGCCCGACGTCCTGCGCGCCATGGTGGCGCGCGCGTTCGGCGATGACCGCGTGCCCGAGGGCGACGGCTGGGCCGACGAGTTGGGCCACGGCTGGTTCAACGTGGCCTACCGCGTGCGGCTGCGCGACGGCGCGTCGGTGGCGTTGAAGATAGCGCCACCCGCGGGGGTCGAGGTGATGACCTACGAGCGGAACGCCATGCGCACCGAGGTCGCCGCGCTCGCCCTGATCCGCGAGCGTACCGAAGTGCCGGTGCCCGCCGTCCTCTTCCACGACGACACCCACGAGCTGTGCGACGCGGACTACTTCTTCATGGAGTACGTGGACGCCGACAACCTCGGCGTCGTCAAGGACGACCTGCCGCGCGAGCGTTACCTCGCGTGCGAGGAGGCGCTCGGCGCCGCCAACCGCGCGCTCAACGGCATCCCCGGCGACCGCTTCGGGCCGCTGCTCGGCGGGCCGCCGAGCGGCACGAGCTGGCGCGAGGTCTTCACCGGCCTCCTGGAGAACGTCCTGCGCGACGGCGAACGGCGCGGCGTCGACCTCGGCCAGGACTACGACGCGATCCGCCGCATCGTGGCCCGGCACGCGGACAGCCTGGACGAGGTGACCGAGCCGGTGTTCATCGAGTGGGACCTGTGGGACTTCAACGTCATGGTGCGCGACGGCGCGCTCGTGAGCATCATCGACCACGAGAGGGCGCTGTACGGCGACCCGTTGTTCGAGGCCAGGTTTCTGCCCGTCACCGAGCCGGAGCTGTCCGACGGCACGCTGAGCTTTCTGCGCGGCTACGGCAGGGAGCCTTCGTTCACCGAGGCGGAGCTGACGCGGCGGCGCCTCTACACCCTGTATCTCTTTCTCATCATGGTCATCGAGACGGTGTTCAGGGGCCACGAGGACCCGTCGCAGTACCACTCCGCGCGCGAGCGGCTGGCGGCCTCGGTCGCCGAGCTGAGCGGCGCGCCGAGCGTCGAGCCCGCGCGCTGACCGTTGGCCCGCGGCGAACGGCGGGGTAAAGGGCGGGGTGAACGGCGCGGCGAACGGCGGGAGGGCGCGGCGGCCCTGGGCACGCGCCCGGTGGGCCGCCTGCTCGCCACGTCGACCGCGCAGGCGACCATGGCGGTCGCGACGTATGGCATCTACGCGCTGACCAACGCGTGGTTCATCTCGCGCGGCGTGGGCGAGACCGCGTTCGTGGCCGTCAACCTGGTGGCGCCCCTGCTGCTGATCCTGGGCGCGGTCTCGACGACCGTCGGCGTCGGCGGCGCGTCGCTCGTCTCCCACCGCCTCGGCGCTGGCGACCCGCGCGGCGCCGCGCGGGCGGCGGGCAACGCGTTCGTCGTCTTCTGGGCCGCGGCCGTGCTCATCGGCGGCCTCGGCATCCTGCTGATCGAGCCGCTGCTCACCGTGCTCGGCGCCGCCGGCGAGACGCGCGCCCCCGCGCGCGACTACGCGCTGATCATCCTGGCGGGCTCGCTCACCGCGACCGGCTTCTCCAGCCTGGTGCGGGCCGAGGGGCGGATGCGGTTCTCGACGCTGATCTGGGTGGTCTCGGTGGTCTGCCAGATCGTGCTCGACCCGCTGCTGATCTTCGGCCTCGACATGGGCGTGCGCGGCGCCGCGTTCGGCACGGTCGGCGGGCAGGCGGTGTCGGTGGGCTTGAGCCTGTGGTTCTTCTTCCTCCAGCGCGACCGCCCCTACCGCATCGGCCTGGCCGACCTGCGCCCCCACGGGCCCACGCTGCGGCGCCTGGTGTCGCTCGGCGCCCCCTCGTTCCTCGGCGGCCTCGGCACCACCCTGGTCACCGCGCTCGCCAACGTCCTGCTGCTGCGGCTCGGCGGGGCCGTGGCGTTGAGCGCCTACGCGATCTGCGCGCGCATCGGCACCTTCGCGCTGATGCCCCAGCTCGGCATCTCCCAGGGCATGCAGCCGCTGATCGGCTACAACGCGGGCCGCGCGCTCGCCGACCGCGTGCACCGCACCCGCGTGCTCGCCCTGCGCGCCACGACGCTGTACGGGGCGGCCGCGTGCGCCGTTCTCCTCGGCGCCGCGGGGCCGTTGACCGGGGCGTTCACCGACGACCCCGAGGTGCGGGACGCGGCGGCCGACGGCCTTCGCGTGCTGGCGCTCGGCCATCCACTCGCCGGGGTGGCGACGCTCGTGGCCGCGTACTTCCAGGCGCTCGGGCGGGCGCGGCCCTCGTATCTGATCTCGATCGGGTCGATCGTCGGGGTGCGCGTGCCGCTCCTGCTGCTCGCCTCCCTGGCCGGGACCACCTGGCTGTGGAGCAGCTTCCCTGTGGCCGAGCTGGTCACGGCGGCTGCCGCGTGGCTGATCCTGCGCCGCCGGGGCGGAGCGGCCGGGGGCGCCGAGGCTCCGAAGGAGCGGGCGCCCGCCAGGCCCCGGACCCGTTCACCGTGACGGCGGTGGGCCAGGGGTGCCGCCACCATCCGGGGCCGTCCTCGATGTGGCGCAGCAGGATGCCCTCGCGGATCGCCCACGGGCACAGGGTCACCGCGGCTAGGCCCATGGCCCGCATCGCCGACTCGGCGACGATCGCCCCGGCGAGTGACTGCCGGGCGCGCGCCGCCGAGATGCCGGGCAGCGCGGCGCGTTCGGCGGATGACAGCGCCGCGAGGCGGCGGGTCGCGGAGCGCAGGTCGGCAAGCGCCAGCTGACGCCCCCCGCACAGCCGAGCCAGCTGGTGGAACGTCCGCGACGTGCCCACCGCGCGCAACGGCGCCTCCGCGCGGACCCGCCCACTCAACCCCCGCAGCACGTCCGCCACATGACGGCGCAGCTCCCGCACCGCGCCCGCCGACGGCGGATCGCCGTCGGCCAGCCACCGCCGCGTCAACGGGCGCGCGCCCAGCGGCAGCGACGCCACGAGATCCGGCGCCTCGCCCCGCCCGAGCGCCACCTCGAACGTGCCCCCGCCGATATCCAGCGACAGCAGCGGCCCGCCGCCCCCACCCGTCCAGCCCTCACCCGTCCAGCCCTCACCCATCCACCGCCGCACCGCGAGAAACGTCAGCGCGCCCTCGGCCTCCCCCGGCAGGGTGTGCAGCGACACCCCCGTGCGCCGGTGGACCTCATCGAGCACGCTCGCGGCGTTGGGCGCGTCCCGCACGATCGCGGTGGCGAACGCGAACGGCTCCCCCACCCCCCGGCGCGCCGCCTCCCCCAGAGCCGCCCCGACGGCCCCCGCCACCCGCTCGACGGCCGCCTCCCCGAGCCACCCGTCGGGGCCCGCCAACTTCCCGAGCCGCAGCGGATACTTGACGGTCCCGACCACCGCGGGAACGCGCCCCTCGGCCTCCGCGACGACGAGGCACGCGGCGTTGGCCCCCACGTCCAGCACAGCGATACGCATACGCTCCGCGTACCCGCGACGACTCCCCGTCACGCGGCCGCCCGCCCCACTGGCGCGAACATGACGCATTCGCAACCATGGGGTCGCGGGAGACGGTTCGCGGATGACCTGCCTCGCCCCGCCCGAGCCGCACGCCCCGTCCCCTGGAATCCACCGCGAGAAGGGCGGGGCGGCGGGGGAGCGTTGAGCGGGGGCCGTTGAGCGGTGCGGTAAGTCCTTTGCCTTTCCGCGGGAAGGCGCTTAGCGTTGATCGCGTCCTGTTGTCGACGACAGAGGTGCACGTTGCGCGTCTGAGGTTCGCGAACACCGCGTGGTGCCGCACGGCTTCGGCCGTCCGGCCCGTGTGCGGGTGCGACCTCGGTGCGGGGCCCTCGTCCGGCAGGACGCCTTCTCCCCTCCTCCCGGTGGCCGCCGCGCGGTGCTTGTTCCCGAGGCCCGACCAACGCGTCGACGAGGCGTCCACGAGGCGTTCGCGACGCGTCCACCGCGAGCGAATGCGAGATCCCCATGACCCCAGGCCACGCCGCCCCCGCCCGGCGCTCCGCGCGCGTTCCGCTGCTGCCCAACCCCCCGCCGGGAACGCGCCTGGCCCACATCCGTGACCACCTGGTGGGCGCGGGCGAGCCGGAGTTCCGCTTCCGGCAGCTCGTCCACGGCCTCCACCACCGACGCGTCACCCACTTCGACGAGCTGAGCGAACTCCCCGCCCCCCTGCGGCGCGAGCTGGCCGACCACTTCGGCGCGACGCTGCTGCCGCTGACCCCGGTGGCGGCCAGGTCCGCCGAGCAGGTCGAGAAAGTCCTCTTCGAAACGCCGGGCGGCGCCCGCGCCGAGACGCTTCTGGCCCGCTACCGCGCGGGCTGGTCCTCGCTGTGCGTGTCCTCGCAGGCGGGCTGCGGCCTGGGGTGCACGTTCTGCGCCACCGGCGCGGTCGGGCTCGTCCGCAACCTCACCGCCGACGAGATCCACGCCCAGGTCGTCCACCCCCACTGGCGCGGGGCGCGCGACGCGCTCCCCGACAGCGTGGCGTTCATGGGCATGGGCGAGGCGCCCGCCAACCCGCACCTCTTCCCCGCCCTTCACCTACTCACCGCCCCCGGCTACGCGGGCATCTCGCCGCGCCGGATCACCGTCTCGACCGTGGGGTTCGCGCCCGGGCTGCGGCGCCTCACCGAGGAGCACCCGCAGGTGACCCTGACCCTGTCCGTCCACTCGCCCTTCCCCGAACAGCGCGCCGAGCTCATCCCGTTGGAACGCCGCTTCCCGCTCGCCGAGAACCTGGCGGTGCTCGACCGGTACGTGGCCGCGAGGCGGCGCAAGGTGTATCTGGCGTATCTGCTGATCGCCGGGGTCAACGACTCGCCCGACCACCTCGCGGCGCTGGCCGCCCTGGTGCGCTCGCGGCCGCGCCCCGGCCTCTTCCATGTGAGCGTGATCCCGTTCAACGCCGCGACGGGCGCGGATCCGGCGTTCACCCCGCCGGGCGAGGGATGCGTGGCGCGCTTCGTGGGGCGGCTGCGCGAGTTGGGGGTGCGGGCCACGCGCAGGCGGCAGTTCGGGGCGGGGATCGACGCGGCGTGCGGCCAGCTGCACGCCCGCTACCTGCCGCGGCCGCGCGCGGGATCGGCGGGGACCGCCTAGGGTTTCCCGGTGCGCATCGAACTGAGTGAACGAACGGCCGTGGTCTCCGGATCGACCCAGGGCATCGGCTACGCCATCGCCCGCGGGCTCGGGGAGGCCGGGGCGCGGGTGGTGGTCAACGGGCGGTCGGCCGAGAGCACCGAGGCGGCGGCGCGGCGGCTGTCGGACGAGGCGCCTGGCGCGGCGTTCACGCCCGTCGCCGCCGACCTGGCGACGGCCGAGGGCGCCGCGGCGCTCGCCGAGGCCGTGCCGCGGGTGGACATCCTGGTCAACAACCTCGGCATCTACGGCAGCCGCGACCCGCTGGAGATCGACGACGACGAGTGGCGCCGTTACTTCGAGATCAACGTCCTGTCCGCGGTGCGCCTCATCCGCGCCTTCCTGCCGGGGATGCGGGAGCGCTCGTGGGGGCGCGTAGTGAACATCGCCAGCGACTCGGCGGTGGCGATCCCGGCCGAGATGATCCACTACGGGGTCACCAAGACGGCGCTGCTCGCGGTGACGCGCGGGTTCGCCAAGGCCGCGGCGGGCAGCGGCGTCACCGTCAACTCGGTGATCGCGGGACCCACGCACACCGGGGGCGTCGAGGCGTTCGTCGCCGAGCTGGTGGGCGAGGACAAGGAGTGGGACGATGCGCAGCGGCAGTTCATGCGCGAGCACCGCCCGCTGTCGCTGATCCAGCGCCTCATCGAGCCCGCGGAGATCGCCAACCTGGTGGTGTACCTGAGCTCGGACCACGCCTCCGCGACGACGGGTGGCGCGCTGCGCGTCGACGGCGGCTACGTGGACGCGATCCTGCCCTGAGACCGCGGCGCGCCCTCGCACGCCATGAATCCCCGCACGGAATAAATGGCCGTGCGGGGGCGGCGGTCGAGTGCCTATGCTGAGTGCGTCGCGAAGCGAAGTCCGGGGGTTACTTCTTCACTTCCAAGGAAATTCACCCCCGGGCGCATGGCACTCGCGAGCGATGGGGTAGGCCGATTCCACAGGGGTGGGGCGCGAAGCGCAGCACGGAGTTACTTCGACTGTGGATCGAGTGGTTGTGGGTTCGAGTCCCGCCGCCGGCTCTTCGGGGCCGGTGTAGCTCAAGCGGAAGAGCACTGTGTTCTTCGTGCGCCGGGTACTCGCGTCCCTCCCTTGGGGAATCGGCCCTCGCCCCATCGCTTTTCTCCAGGGGGAATTCATGGGCAAGTTCACGAAGAAGCGGGCCGGTGCGCCGACTTCCCCGATGACCACCACGGGGTCGGCCACGACATTCGAGGGCGGGGCGGCGTTCAGCAGGGACGCCAAGAGCGATCTTTTCATCTTCGCCGCGGTCAACATGGTCGGCGAGGACACCTTCTACGAGGCCGCCGAGGGCCGCGACCGGCGTTTCCAGACGCTGGTGCGCGCGGCGACGCGTGAGGACCCCGACTGGGTGGCGCGTTTCGTCCCCTATCTGCGGGGCGAGATGAACATGCGGTCGGCCGCGCTCGTCATGGCGGCCGAGTCCGCGCTCGCGCGGCGGGCCGGGACCGAAAGGCCCGCGACCGTGTCCGTGCGCGAGATGGTCGCGGGGGCGCTCGTGCGTGCGGATGAGCCCGCCGAGTTCATCGCGTACTGGAAGCGGCGGACCGGCCGGGTCACGCTGCCCGGCGGCGTGCAGCGCGGGGTCGCCGACGCCGTGGCGCGGCTCTACGGCGAGCGGGCTGCGCTCAAGTACGACGGCGTCGGGCAGGCGTGGCGCATGGCGGACGTCGTGGCGCTGGCGAAGCCGACCCCGGCGGCGCCGTGGCAGGCTGACCTCTTCGACCACCTCGCGGACCGGCGCTGGAAGCGGCCCGCTCTCCGGGTGACCGACCGGCTCCCCGTGATCTCCGCGCACCGCGCCGCGGCCGCGCTGCCGCGGGACGAGCGGCGCGCGTGGTTCCTCGCGGACCCGGCGCGGCTCGGGGCGGCCGGGATGACGTGGGAGGCGCTCGCGGGCCTCGGCGCGATGGACGCGGACGCGTGGTCCGCGATCATCCCGCACATGGGCCTGATGGCGCTCACGCGGAACCTGCGGAACTTCGACGAGGCGGGCGTCCCCGACGAGGTGGCCGACGCGGTGTGCGCGCGGCTGGCCGACCCGGAGGAGGTGAGGCGTTCGCGGCAGTTCCCCTACCGGTTCCTCTCGGCGTACCGGGCGGCGCCCTCGCTGCGGTGGGGGCACGCGCTGGAGCGGGCGCTGGCCGCGTCCACGGCGAACATCCCGACGCTGAAGGGCCGCACGCTGGTCCTGGTGGACACCTCCGCGTCGATGCGGGGCCGAGTGTCGGCCAGGAGCCGGATCCGGCACGTGGACGTCGGGGCGCTGTTCGCGGCGGCGCTGGTGGCCCGCGGCTGCGCGGTGGACCTGGTGGGCTTCGCGAATGGCACGTTCGCCCACAGGATGACGCGGGGCGGCAGCGTGCTGCGGGAGGCCGAGGCGTTCTGCGACCGGATCGGGGAGGTCGGCCACGGCACGGAGACGGTCGCGGCGCTGCGCTCGTCGTTCCGCGGGCATGACCGGGTCGTGATCATCTCGGACATGCAGGCGTTCCGGTACCCCACGAGCATCGGGGGCCGGGGCGGGAACAGCGTCGCGGTGTCCGATGCGATCCCGGCGTCGGTGCCGATGTTCGGCGTCAACACCGCGGGGTACGCCCCGAGTTCGATCGACACCTGCCGCCCGGGCCGGTACGAGATCGCGGGGTTCGGCGACAAGCTGTTCACGATGGTGGACCTCCTGGACCGCGGCCGGGACGCTCCGTGGCCGTGGGAGTCCTGAGGGGGCGCGGGGCCCGGGCGCGGCGGCGTGGGGCGCGGCGGCGCGGGGCGCGGCGGCGCGGGGCCCTCGGGGCGCGGGGGCCCTGAGGGCGGCCCGGCCCCGCGCCCCGAGGGGGTGGGCGCGGGGTCGGCCTCGGCCGAGCCGCGCCGCGGGGGCGGGGCGCGGCTTGTAGCGTCGGGCCTCCGAGCCGGAACGTCAGCCATCGGGAAGGGGCCATGATGCCGACCCTGTCCACCCAACGAATCGCGTACGAGCTGGGCGGCGATGCGTGCGAGGGGGTGCTCGTCGCGGACGCGGGGGGCGCGGGAGCGGCGGGGGGCGCGGGGGTCCTGGGGGAGCGCCCCCTGGTGCTGGTCTTCCACGGCCTCGATGGCCTCGACGACGCCCAGGTCGCGTTCGCGGAGACGCTGGCCGGGTGGGGGTATCCGGCGTTCGCCGTCGACCTGTTCGGCACCGAGGTGACCCAGGCCGGGCCCGAACGCCGCGGGGAGCGGATGGCCGCGTTCATGGCGGACCGGGGCGCGCTGCGGCGGCGGCTCTTCGACGTCGTGGCGATGGCCACGGCGGGGCCTGGGCTGCCCGGCGTCGACCGGGGCAGGGTGGCGGCCGTGGGGTTCTGCTTCGGCGGGCTGTGCGTGCTCGACCTGGCGCGGGCCGGGGCGGAGCTGCGGGCGGTCGCCGCCTTCCACGGCGTGCTCACCCCGCCGGGGGACATGCCGGAGCGGCGGCCCGGACCCGCGGGACCCCGGGTGCTCGTGCTGCACGGCTGGGACGACCCGTTCGCGCCACCCGCCGATGTGACCGCGCTGGGGCGGGAGTTGACCGAGCGCGGCCTCGACTGGCAGATCCACGCCCATGGCCACACCCTGCACGCCTTCACGACGCCCACGGCGAACGACCCCGAGGGCGGGGTGGGGTACCACGAGGTATCCGCGCGCCGGGCGACGGCCTCGCTCCGGTCGTTTCTGGCCGAGGTACTGGTCTGAGCGGATCGGCGTGCGACATTGGTTCACTCTTTCGAGGGATACCGTCGGGTCACCCCGATGGCCGACACTGAGAGTGTTGGCTTATTGACGGAGAGTGAGCGTGATGGGTGTCATGAGGCTCTGGACGTGTCGGAGGCGGGGCGGTGTGGCGGCGGCGCCAGAAGGGCGCGGTGGGCCAGCGCCGTTCGAGGGCGTAGTGGTCGAGGCGGTTGCGGCGGTGGGCGGCCGTGATGGCGGCGATCCGGGCGGCGTAGCGGCGCGGGGCGTCGCGGTCGCCGCCGAGGCGGGCGTCCAGCGCGCGGCCCGCGGCCAGCCCGGTGGCCAGGGCGGTGAGGATGCCCTGCGAGGACAGCGGGTCGAACGTCGCGGCGGCGTCGCCCGCGGCGATCCAGCCGTCGCCGGTGACGGGTTCGAGCCGGGAGGTGTGCGCGGCGGCGCGGCGGAAGCCCGCGCGGGCGCGCGCCGCGGGCAGGTCCGCGTCGGTGAAGCGCGCCACCAGCAGCAGGCCCGAGGGCAGCGGCGCGGTGTACCACCAGCCATCGGGGGCCGAGGCGACCAGGGCGGGGCCCGGGGCGCCCTCGGGGTGCTCGGCTTCGGGGCGCGGGGCTTCGGGGCGCTCGGCCTCGGGATGCTGGGCCTCGGGGCGCTGGGCCTCGGGGCGCGGGGCTTCAGGGTGCTCGGTGCGGTGCAGCGCGATCAGATGGTCCTCGATCCTGCGCGTCGCGCCGCACGCCACCGCGATCGCGGCCCTGCGGCCCGTGGCGTCCACGAGCCAGCGGCAGCACAGGAGTTGACGGCCCCCGGGGGTGCGCAGGGCCAGCGCCCAGGTGCCGTCAGCCCGCCGGGCGGGGGCGCGCACGAAGGCGCGGGTCTCGACCCGGGCGCCCGCCGCGCGCGCCGCGTCCCTGAGCCTTCGGTCGAACAGCGCCCGGTCCAGGTGCCAGCCGGGCCCGTGCGGATCGGCGACGCTGTCGGTCGCGGAGACGGCCGGGGAGCCCCACGCCGAGAGCATGGTGAGCCGGGGCAGATGCCCGGGCCCCGGCACGGCGTCGGCCACGTCCAGGTCGCGCAGCAGGGGCCTGGCCGCGGCGGGCAGCGCCTCGCCGACCGGGGGCGGCCCCGTGCCCGCGTCGGCGAGCAGCACCGAGCGGCCCGCGCGGGCCAGGGTCAGCGCGGCGGCCGAGCCCGCGGGCCCGCCGCCCGCCACCACGACGTCGTACACGGCCGCGCCACCTCACCGCTCTCCCTCGCCGTCCGGGCCGGGCCCGTCCACGCGGTCCTCGCCGAACGGATCGAGCTTGTCGAGATAGCCGACCGTGATGTCCTCCTCGGCCAGGCCGGTCGTCTCCGCGACGCCGCGCGCCACCTCGCGGCTGCGCTCGCCGCTCCTGGCGATGGCCTCCTCGACATGGACGTTCACCAGGTTCCTGGTCGGGGAGACGCCTTCCAGGGCGAAGCCCGGCTCGGACTCCACGCCGAGGCGCCCGGGGAAGACCCCGTCGCCCACCGTGTACTCCCGGGTCTCCACGACCCCGAAGCGGTGCCAGTCCCGCACGGCCTGCGCGCGCTGCTGCGCCGGGTCGCCGCCCAGGCCGCGCAGCCAGGAAGCCCGCCGGGCGAACGCCGCCTCCCGCTCCGCCTCGTCGACGCCCGGCGCGGTGGGGGCGTCGACGATGGCGAAGTCCGCCTCGGTGAGCACATGGTTGGGCACGCGCGCCGGCCAGAACGTCGGAAGGTGCGGGTCGTAGCGCGGGCCGAGGCCGAGCGCGGACTCGTAGCCGGAGCGGCAGCTCGCCGTGTCGGTCTGCCAGGGCACGGCCATCCAGCGGGTCAGACCCCCTGGCCGCTGCCCGTGCAACGGCCCGTCCGCCGCAAGCGCCTTCTGCCGGGTCAGCGCGGCCCCGAGGTCCTGGGTCACCGGAGGCCCGCCGCTCCGCACGCGGAACGGCGCGGTGTACAGCGACAGATGGCGCAGCGGCCACGTGACCTCGCAGCCCGGGTGGAACGCGTCGGCGAGGCAGAAGTCGAGGGCGGCCCGGTCGAGGAGCCCGGGGCGCTCGGCCAGGGGCGCGTCGTCGACGTCGTCGGGAAAGCCCGGCCACGGCCTGGCGTCGAACCTCCCCTCGGCCCAGGCGAGGAGCAGCCCCTGCTGCGTGGCCGAGAGCGCCAGGTGCTGGCGCACGGACCTGGGCCTGCTGGCCATCGCGTCGCCGTAGACCCAGGGCCAGGGCACGGGCGAGAGACCGTCGCGGTCGTAGTCCCGCAGCGCGGTGAAGACCTGGCGCCGCAGCTCCTGGTGGCTCGGCCCCGGGCTGGCGAGCCGCCGCAGCCTGTCGGGCGCCAGGAAGTCGTCGGGGCCGCCGTGCCCGAAGCGCGCGGCGAACCCCTTGTTGACCCACTGGAGTTCGCGGAAGCGGCGCAGGATCGGCAGGATGTCGCGGTCGAACGACGGCGTGGTGGGCGCCGTGAGCCAGCCTTCCCGCACATAGAGGTCGTACAGCAGGTCGTAGAGGGTGCGCACCGTCTTGACGTCCGGCGCATAGCTGGGCGGGGCGACGACCAGCCAGGCGGGCTCGACGCGCACGGCCGCCCCGCCGACCGTGACCCGCGCGGTCACCGGGCCGTCGGAGGTGTCGTCACACCAGCCGTCATTGTTGGCGAACGACGTGAGCGGCGCGTTCCCCGGGGAGCGGGACCGCCCCTGGCCGCCCAGCACGATCAGGCGCCCCCGCTCGTCGGTGAGCATCTCGCCGAGCGGCACCGCCGTGCCCCGGAAGGAGCCGCCGGTCAGGGCCACCCGCTGGCCTGGGGCAGCGTTCATCTTCTTGGGCCCGGGGTCGATGACGAGCGAGGCGCGGTCGGCAATCCCGGCGTTGCGGCGCGGGGAGCTGAGGGAGGCGGCCTCGTCGAGGTCGAGGGCGAGGTTGAACGCGTACCAGGCCGCCTTGGCGTTGGCGACGTGCACGCCCCACTCGACGCTCACCCCGTCCTCGCCGGGGATCAGCTCTCCGATGACGCGGTCCTGGGCGTCATGGGCATAGAGGCGGAAGCGGGCCCCCTGGCGCCTGATCGCCCCGTCCGGGTCCTTGACCGTGCCGGGCGGCAGAGGCGGCGGGTCAGGCGTCTCGGGCCCGAGGTACCAGCCGTCGGGACGGGTGCTGTTGCCCACGCGGGCGACGCCGATGGCGGGGTGGATCGTGGCATAGGCGATTCCCTCGGGCACCCGGACGCCCTCCTTCCCACCGGTATCGCGGCGTCTCGCCGACATCGCGGCATCCCGCCGTCGCGGTTCCTCCCGACGGTGACGCCCCGAGGCGCCACCCGCCACCGGGCGGGCTCCGTTGGACTGAGCCGGGGCGCGGGCTGGCCCCGCCCTCTAGAGTGCGGGGATGGCGCGCAGCAGCGGTTTCAAGCACCGGGCCGTCACGGCCTTCCAGCGACGGATCCTCAACCCCATGGGGAGGCGGGTGAAGTCCCAGACCCTGCTGGAGACGACCGGCCGCACCTCGGGCCAGCCCCGGCGGACACCGGTCGGCGGGCGGCTGGCGGACGGGGAGTTCTGGTTCGTGTCCGAGCACGGCGAGAAGTCGCAGTACATCAGGAACATCCGCGCGAACCCCCGGGTCCGGGTCCGCGTGGGCGGCCGCTGGTACGAGGGCGTGGCGACCCCGCTGCCCGAGGACGACACCCGCGCCCGCCTGAAGAAGCTCCCCCGCGGGAACAGCGCGGCGGTGAAGATGTTCGGCACGGACCTGCTGTCGGTGCGGGTGGACATCACCGGCTAGGAGATGGCCCCGCCCCCGGGCGCCCTCTCGGCGCCCGGGGACGAGGACGGCGTTCAGGCCGTTTAGGCCGTGCGGTCCAGGGGCTCGGCGACGCGCATGATGCCGTCCGCGCCGTGGCCCAGGCCGATGGCGCGGCGGGCCATGCCCTCGGCCGCGCGCATCACGCCCGCGTCGATGCCGTGGGCCTCGGAAGTGTGGACGATATGGGCCATCGACGACACCGCCGACGTGATCGGTTGCACTGCTCGGTGAACACCCCGCTGTCCACCTCCTCCGCGGTCTCCTCGGTGATCGCGGGGAGGATCGACCCGATCCCCCGGGCGAACGGCGCCAGTTCGCGCGCGGTGATCCCCTCGGCCCTCGCCACCGCGAGGGCGTGCGCTCGGCCGCGACCTCGCCGAGGCGCTGGCCCCTCTCTCCGACTGGGGCCACCGCCGCCTGGAGCGGCTCGCCCCGGCCGACACGGCCCCCCTGATCCACGGCCACCTCCGCGTCCCGCGCGTCAGGCGGCCCCTGCGACCGCCCGCCCTCGGCCTCGCCCGGGCGCCGCCCGCTGCCAAGTACCCACATATGAGTGGGTACTGACCGCGGCTACTGACGGTGGGTACCGAAGCGGGCACCGGCGCCCGGGCGGCTCCCCGGCTACCCGCCCGCCGCCTCATGGCCGGTGACGAACGGCTCGCCCTCGGCCGCGAGCACGGCCTCGGTGGTGAGCTGCCCGCTCTCGTCGACGCGGATGACGGGGATGGCCTTGCGGTCGGGACTGCCGTCGTTGCGCAGGAAGATGTAGCCGCTGGCGCCAGGGATGGCGTTGCGGTCGTTGCGCGAGGTGAGCTGCTGGAAGACGTCGCTCGCCACCACGTCCCTGGCGTTGCCCGTGGCCCTGATGGCCTTCACCGCCGTCCTGACCACGTCATAGCCCATGATCGCCTGGCCGTCGCCGAGGCCCTGGTCGGAGAACGTCGTCACATAGGTGCCCCCGTCCCTGAACACCGCGGTGGCGTCGGGGTCGAAGTACTCCTCCGCCGCCTCCCAGGCCCCCGAGTGCGCGAGGCCGGTGTACACCAGGTCGATGTCGCCGTCCCGCAGCGCCGCGACGACCTCGTCGAAGCCCTCCTGCTGGGTGGCCTGCGAGAGGTCGTCCCCCGACAGCACGGTCACCTCGCCGTCGCACGGGCGGCCCTTGAGGGGGGCGAGCAGGTCGGGCAGGTCACGCCCGCGGCCCGCGGCCCGCGAAGAAGATGACGTCGGGGCCGCGCTGGCACAGGTTCGCCATCTGGTTGCTGATTCGGAGGCGTTCTCCTCGCGGATCTCCACCAGCAGGTCGAGGAACGCACGCCCTTCGCCCCGGTCGATGTTGTCGAGCAGCAGGACGGACGCGCGGTCGCCGGGGTGACGCGCGTAGTGGGCCCGCAGGTCCTCGATGAACGCGGCGCACAGCATCCGGTCCACGGCGCGGCGATCGCCCGCGTCCTGGCTCTCGCCGCGCTCCTTGAGCGCCAGCAGGGCGTCGATCCGCCGGTAGGCGCTCTGGTCGCGGTACCAGGAGAGGCCGGTGTGCCACATCACCTCGACGGGCAGCCGTGGCAGGCCACGCTGGACCAGGCTGGTCAGCAGGCTCATCCCGGGCAGCTGGAGCAGGTTGAGGTCCTGGAGCAACGTGAGTGCGGCGCCCGCCTGTTGAGCGCCGTCGTCCGCGCCGCTCTCCCTGGCCTGGCGCAACGCCGCCCGCAGCTCGGCCCGCGCCCTGCGCGGCTCGGCCTCGTCGAGGCTGATCCCCGTGCGCACCACGAGCAGCCCGAGCGCGAGGCTCGGGAAGCGCACCCGGGGCTGGCGCGGGAAGCCGTGCGAGAGACCGAGCGCGCAGCGGGCCGCGACCTCGTAGGGGCTTCGCGGCACGGCGGCGTCGGAGCCGAAGTCATACAGCGCGTGCGGGCGCCGGGACGCGATGAACCCGAGGTGGCCGAGCATGGCCGTCTTGCCGCTCCCACGCGGCCCGAGCAGCACCACGACGGGCAGCTCACGCCCCCGCCTGCGCTCCTGCCCCTCGCCGGGCCGCACCCGGCAGGTGTGGAACAGCACCTCGATCCCCGAGACCCCACCAGACGCTCACGACGAACCTGCGCCACGCCCCCCGTCACCGTTCGGCAACACCGTGTCAGGTAGAGCATGGTGCCTCGAACGCCGCGCCCGTGGGGGTCACCTGGCCCACCCGAGGTGAGGCCGCACTCACTGCCCGTCGGCGGTGGGTCTGTGGTGGACGTACTCGACGGTGGTGCCGTCGGGGTGCCGCGCGGTAAAGCTCGCGCCGGTGGGGACCTCGCTCAGGGGCAGGACGATCTCCGCGCCCGCCGCGGCCAGCCGCTCCTGGTACGGCGCGGCATCGGCGACGAGCAGCGTGCCCGTGGTGGCGCGGAACGGCTCGAGATCCTCATCGGCGCCCTCGATCAGGAGGAACGCGCCGACCGAAGCGAGCCTGAGCGCGCCGAAGGCGAACCTGCCGTCGGCCTCGGTGGACAGAAGTTCCTCGTAGAACGCGATGCTCTCGTCGAGCGTGCCAGGGCCGAGGAACACGCGGATGAGCACGCGGGGTTCGGTGAGGTGGGAGGAGTCGGAGGTGCGTCGCCACATCGTCATGAGTCCAGCCTGGTCGGCGGGCCGCGGGGGTGGCAGGCGGCCGTTCATGGGATGGGTCGCCCTCAAAGGACGCGCCGCATGGACGCATCGCCGAACGGCGAGCTGGGTGCGCGTCTACGCGCCGCGCGTGCGCTGGTCACACCGGCGGATGTGGGGCTCGCGGGCGGCCGCAGACGGCGGGCCGCGCGGCTGCGGCGCGAGGAGGTCGCGGCGCTGGCCGGGGTGAGCGTCGCGTGGTACACGTGGCTCGAACAGGGCAGGGTGACGACATCCCGTCAGGTGATCGACGCAGTGTGCCGCGCGCTGCGCATGGGTCCCGCCGCGCACCGGTACGCGCTCTCCCTCGCGGGGTTCTCGCCCGAGGCGTCCCTCGGGGACGGCGCCGCCGTGGGCCAGGGGACGCGGGCGCTCATCGACGGCTGGCCGCACACGGCCGCGGTGGTGACGGACGGGCGGTTCGACGTCCTAGCGAGCAACGCCGCGCACCGCCAGCTGTGGGGCGACCCGGACGCGTTACCCCCGCCGCGGCGCAACGTCCTGCTGCACCTGGCCTCGTCCCCCGCGCTGTGGAACGCGGAGGCGCTGCTGCGCGGCCTGTACGAGCAGTTCCGCGCGGTCACCGGGCAGGTGCCGGACGACGCGAGGGCCGCGGAGATCGTCCACGCGCTGACGGAGGAGCGGCCCGACGTCGTGCACTGGTGGCGCTGCCGCGCGGTGGAGGACTTCCGTCCGACGACGGTGGCGGTGGGCTAACGGGCCGCGGACGCACGGCGGTTGACGTTCGCGCTGCTGCGGCCCGTGGGGGATCCCGAGCTGTATGTGCTGACCCAGACCCCGGTGGACGGCGCGCCTCCGACGCCCTGAGGCCCTGACGTCCTGAGGCCCTGAGGCCCTGAGGCCCTGGGGCCCTGATGTCTCAGTGTCACTCCCGTGACGTAATGTCGCTCCGTGACCGCCGAACGACGCCGCCCGCGCTCGGCGGGGCCATGGACGCCGCGGGACGTGCCCGATCTGACGGGGCGCACGTTCGCCGTGACCGGGGGGAACGCCGGGATCGGCTACTTCTCTTGCGAACACCTCGCCGGGGCGGGCGCCGCGGTGGTGCTCCTCGCCAGGGATCCGGGGCGTGCGGACGCCGCCGCGGCGGCGCTGCGCGAGCGGGTGCGGGGCGCCGATGTCGTCACGGTGCCGCTCGACCTCGCCGACCTGGAGTCGGTCGCGTCGGCCGCGGCGGCGCTCGTCCGCATCGGCCGCCTCGACGGCCTGATCCACAACGCCGCGGTCGTCCACCCCGGCAGGGCAAGGCGCACGACCAGGCAGGGCTTCGAGCTGGCCGTCGGCACCAACCACCTGGGCCACTTCGCGCTCACCGCGCTGGCCTGGCCCGCGCTCGCGGCGACGCGGGGCAGCAGGGTCGTGCCGGTGGGCAGCGTGATCACGCGGCGGACGGCGTTCGGCCCTGACGACGTCGACGACCTCATGAGCGAGCGCTCCTACCGCGGGAAGCGTGCCTACGCGCGGTCCAAGCACGCCGTGCAGTGCTTCGGGTTCGAGCTGGACCGCCGCCTGCGCGCGGCGGCGGCCGACGTCCACGCGGTCGTCGCGCACCCGGGGCTCGGCCTCGACGCCGCGAGCCCCTTGCGCGCCGGGGTCAACGAGCCCTCGCCCGCGGCCCGCGCGGCGGCCGGGCTGCTGGCCCCCGTGGCCCAGGGCAAGCACCGCGGCGCCTGGGCGGCCGTGCGCGCGGCGACCGACCCCGAGGCGGTCGGCGGCCGCTACTACGGCCCGTCGCGCGGCGGCACGGGCCTCCCCGTCGCCAAGCGCCCGCCCACGGCCGACACCGACCCGCTCAGGGGCGCCCGCCTGTGGACCCTGTCGGAACGCCTGACGGGCGTCGCGTTCCCGCTTCCCGCTCACCCGGGCTGAGCGGCGGCCCGGCCCCCGTCGTCCGCCGGAGCGCCATGGCAGCTCGCCGTGTGGGAGGCCGCCTCGGCCGCGGCCGCCGCCCGCGCGCCCGCGCGGATGGCGTCGAGCAGGCGGGCGTGGTCCATGTAGTCGTCGGGGCGCAGCGCGGCCCCGAAGTGCTCGGTGAGCGAGTCGGCGATCACCTGCCCGAGATCGGCGTACAGGCCGAGCAGCACCTCGTTGTGGGACGCGGCGACGACGGCGAGGTGGAACGCGGCGTCGGCGTGGACAAACGCGTCGCGGTCGCCCGACTCCCAGGCCCGCTCGCGCCGTTCGAGCAGCGCATCGAGCCTGCGCAGGTCCTCGTCCGTGCGGTGCCGGGCGGCCAGCCCCGCGGCGGACTCCTCGAGCGCGTGCCGCACCTGGCGCACATCCCGCTGGTCCGCGGCGGCGAAGCGGCGGCGCATGACGCCCGCGAGCTCGCTCGTCGCCACGACATAGGTGCCCGAGCCATGGCGGATGTCGAGCAGCCCGTTGTGCGCGAGGGCGCGCAGGGCCTCCCTGACGGTGTTGCGGGCGACGCCGAGCGCCCGCACCAGCTCGGGCTCGGTGGGGATGCGCGACCCCACGGGCCACGCGCCCGACGTGATCTGCCGCCGCACCTGCGCGATGACCTCGTCGAACAGCCCCGACGGGCGATTGATGGGACGTAGACTCATCCCATGACTTTACGATGACGGGATGCCGAACGACGAACCCGTGATCCCATCCGCGGTGACGGGCCTGACGGGCCGCTGGATACGCCGCCTCGCGATCGCCGCGCTCATCCTGGCCGCGCTCAACCTCCGCCCCGCGGTCACCAGCCTCGGCCCGGTGCTCGAAGAGGCCCGCGCCGCGCTGGGGATGAGCGCCACGCTCGCCGGGCTGCTGGCGTCGCTGCCCGCGCTGTGCTTCGCGGCGATCGGCTTCACCGCGCCGCGGCTGGCCGGGCGGCACGGGGCCGAGGCGGTCGTGGCGGCGGGGCTCGCGGCGCTCGCGACGGGCCTGGCGCTGCGCCCCGTCGCCGGGGGAACGGCGGCGTTCATCGCGCTGACGGGCCTCGCGCTCGCGGGCATCGCGC
>NZ_QEST01000111.1 GCF_003311645.1 Streptomyces sp. PT12
GGCCACGCCGTCGACCTGCCCACCTACGCCTTCCAGCACCGCCGCTACTGGCTCGTCGACGAGAGCACCCCCGCCGATGCCGCCCTGGCGGGCCTGGGCGCCGCCGACCATCCGCTGCTCGGCGCCGCCATGTCCCTGGCCAGCGGCGCGGCCACCGTGCTCACCGGTCGCTGGTCCCTCGCCAGCCACCCCTGGCTGGCCGACCACGCCGTGCGCGGCACCGTGCTCGTCCCCGGGACCGCCTTTGTCGAGCTGGCCACCCGCGCCAGCGACGAGGTCGGCTGCGGCCTCGTCGAAGAACTCACCCTGAGCACACCCCTGTTGATGCCCGAGACCGGCGCCGTCGACCTCCAGGTCGTCGTCGGAGCGCCCGACGGCGAGGGCCGCCGCCCCCTGGACATCTACGCCAGGCCCTCCGACGCCGGACCCGACACGGCCTGGACGCCGCACGGCACCGGAACCCTGGCCGACGACGCCCCCGCCCCCGCGTTCGACCTGCGCGCCTGGCCGCCCGACGGCGCGACGCGCGTCCCCCTCGACGGCTTCTACCCCGCCCTGGCCGAGCGCGGCTACGACTACGGCCCGGCGTTCCAAGGGCTGCGGGCGGTATGGCGGCGCGGGGACGAGACCTTCGCCGAGGTCGCCGCCGACGCCGTGGACCCCGTCGGCTATCTCCTCCACCCCGCGCTCCTCGACACCGGCCTGCACGCCGCGCTGGCCACCACCCTCGCCGGGGCGGGCGTGGGGGAGCGCGGCAACCGGCTGCCGTTCTCCTGGCGCGGCGTCGCCGTGCACGCGACCGGCGCGGGCGAGCTGCGCGTGCGGCTCGCCCCCGCGGGCCCCGACGGCACCGACCTCACGGTGACCGTCGGCGACGCGAAGGGCGCCCCCGTGGCCACCGTCGACACCCTCGCCACTCGTGAACTGCCCCACGAACACGCGGCGGTGAACGGAGGCGGCGCAACGGGCGACGCCCTCTTCCACGTCGACTGGACGCCCGCCCCCGCGAAGGAGACCACCGCCGCACCCGCCGTTCTCCACCCCGTCGAACTCCTCGACGAACGCGGCCTGTTGGCGGCGCTCGACCGGCTCGCCGCCCAACGGCCGCTGCCCGACGCCGTAATGGTCGCCTGCCCCTCGCCCGGCGAGGCGACGGGCCCCGCGCCCAAGCGGGTCAGGGCCGTGCTGGAGCCGCTGACCCGGCTGCTGCGCCACTGGCTCGCCGACGAGCGGTTCGCCGCGTCGCGGCTCGTCGTCACCACCCGGGGCGCGGTCCCCGCGGGCACGGGCGACGCCGACCCGCTGCAAGCTCCCGTGTGGGGCCTGGTGCGCGCCGCGCGCGCCGAGCACCCCGACCGGCTGGTCCTCGCCGACCTCGACCCGGCCGCCGACACCGCGGAGGCGGCCGACCTCGGCGCCGGACTCGCCCTGGACGAGCCGGAGTTCGCCCTGCGCGACGGCGCCGTCCTAGTGCCGCGGCTGGCCCGCGCCGACACCACCGACGACCGGCCGCCCGCCGCCTTCGGCACCGGCGCCGTCCTCGTCACCGGCGCGGCCGGAACGCTCGGCGCCCTCGTCGCCCGCCACCTGGTCACCGACCACGGCGTGCGCGAGCTGATCCTCGTCGGCCGCTCCGGCGTACCCGCCGACCAGATCGCCGAGTTGGCGGAGCTGGGCGCCACCGTCCACGCCAGGGCGTGCGACGCCGCCGACCGCGACGCCCTCGCGGCCCTCATCGCCGACGCCCGCGCCCCGCTGACCGGCGTCGTCCACGCCGCGGGAGCGCTCGACGACGGGCTCATCGCCGACCTCACGCCCGACCGGCTCGACGCGGTGCTGCGCCCCAAGGCGGACGCCGCCTGGCACCTCCACGAGCTGACCCGTGACGCGGACCTCTCGGCGTTCGTCCTCTTCTCCTCCGCCTCCGGCGTCCTCGGCAACGCGGGACAGGCCAACTACGCGGCGGCCAACGCCTTTCTCGACGCCCTCGCCCACCGCAGGCGGACCCTCGGCCTGCCCGCGCAGTCCCTCGCCTGGGGCCTGTGGGCCCCCACCAGCGCCCTCACCGGCCGCCTCGGCGACGCCGACCTGGCCCGCCTCACCCGCCTCGGCGTCCTGCCCATGACCGCGCCCCAGGGCCTCGCTCTCCTCGACGCCGCACTGGCCTGCGGCGCCCCCGCGCTGGTCCCCGCCCGCCTCGACCTCACCGCCCCACGCGACACCGAGCCACGGGCGTTGCTGCGCGGCCTCGTCAGAGCCAGACCCCGGCGCAGGACCGCTGCCACCACCGCCATCGCCGCCACCATCACCACCGCCACCATCACCACCGCCACCATCACCACCGCCACCAGCGGCGACGCCGACGACGGCCTCGCCCGCCGCCTCGCCGCGATGGACGAGCGGGCCGCACTCGCCCACCTCGGCGCGCTCGTGCGGGCCGAGGTCGCCACCGTGCTCGGCCACGCCGAGCTGCCCCAGGGCGACGCCGAACGCCCCTTCAGGGACCTGGGGTTCGACTCCCTCACGGCCGTCGAGCTGCGCAACCGCCTCTCCGCCGCCACAGGGCTCAGGCTCCCCGCCACCCTCGTCTTCGACCACCCACGGCCCCGCGCCCTCGTCCACTTTCTGCGCGCCCAACTCGCGGGCGGACAGCGGGACATCCCCGATGCCCCCACCCCCGGCGCCGCCGCGCCCGCCGAGGAGCCCATCGCCATCGTCGCCATGAGCTGCCGCTACCCGGGCGGAGTCGAGACCCCCGAGGACCTGTGGCGCCTGGTCGCCTCGGGCGCCGACGTCATCGACGAGGCTCCACGCGACCGCGGCTGGGACCTCGCCTCCCGCTACGACCCCACCCCGGGCGTGCCGGGGCGCACCTACGTCACCCGCGGCGGATTCCTGCGCGGGCACGCGGAGTTCGACGCCGAGCTGTTCGGCGTCTCGCCCCGCGAGGCCCTGGCGATGGACCCCCAGCAGCGGCTGCTGCTCCAGACCGCGTGGGAGGCGTTCGAACGCGCCGGGCTCGACCCCTCCTCGCTGCGCGGCTCCCGCACCGGCGTGTTCGCCGGGCTCATGTACCACGACTACGGCACCCGGCTGCGCGCCGTGCCCGAGGACGTCGAGGGCTACCTCGGCAACGGCACCGCGGGCAGCGTCGCCTCGGGCCGCGTCGCCTATACGTTCGGCCTCGAAGGACCGGCCGTCACCGTCGACACCGCCTGCTCGTCCTCCCTGGTCGCGCTGCACCTGGCCATCGGGGCGCTGCGGCGCGGCGAGTGCTCGCTCGCGCTGGCCGGGGGAGTGACCGTCATGTCGTCGGTCGGCACCTTCCTTGAGTTCAGCCGCCAGCGGGCCATCGCGCCCGACGCCCGCTGCAAGGCGTTCTCCGCCGAGGCCGACGGCGCCGGATTCGCCGAGGGCGCGGGGCTGTTGCTCGTCGAACGCCTCTCCGACGCCCGGCGCAACGGCCACCCCGTGCTCGCCGTCGTCCGCGGCTCGGCCGTCAACCAGGACGGCGCTTCCAACGGCATGACCGCCCCCAGCGGCCCCGCCCAGCAGGGCGTGATCCGCGCCGCTCTCGCCGACGCCCGCCTCACGCCCGGGCAGGTGGACGCCGTCGAGGCCCATGGCACGGGAACGCCCCTGGGCGACCCCATCGAGGCGGGCGCCCTGCTGGCCACCTACGGCCAGGACCGCAAGGACCAACGCCCCCTCGCCATCGGCACGTTGAAGTCCAACATCGGCCATGCCCAGGCCGCGGCCGGGGTCGGCGGCGTCATCAAGATGGTGATGGCGCTGCGCGAGGAGCTGCTGCCGCCCACCCTCCACGCCGAACGCCCCTCGCCCCACATCGACTGGGCCGCGGGCAGCGTCCGCCTGCTCACCGACCCCACCCCCTGGCCCCGGGGCGATGCGCCCCGCAGGGCCGGGGTCTCCTCCTTCGGCGTGAGCGGCACCAACGCCCACGTGATCCTCGAAGAGGCCCCGCCCGCCCAGGAGGTGACCGAGCCGGAGCCGGAGGGGGCCGACCCGGTCGTGCCCTGGGTCCTCTCCGCCGCGACTCCCACCGGGCTGCGCGCCCAGGCCGAGCGGCTGCGCGACCACCTGGCCAGGCACCCGGGCCCGCGCCCCCTCGACATCGCCCACTCGCTGGCCACCACCCGCGCCGCGCTGGAGCACCGCGCCGTGGTCACCGGCGCCGACCTGCCCGAACTCCTCGCCGGACTCGAGGCGTTGACCCTCACCGGGGCGGTCTCCCGCGGCCGAGGCAAGGTGGCGTTCCTCTTCCCGGGCCAGGGCGCCCAGCGCCCCGGCACGGGCCGCGAACTCCACGCGGCCTTCCCCGCGTTCGCCGAGGCGTTCGACGCGGCGCTCGCCGCGCTCGGCGCTTCCATGGACGCCGAACGGCTGCGCGCCGCCCTGTGGGGCGACGACCCGGACGCGCTCGACCGCACCGAGGTGGCGCAGCCCGCGCTGTTCGCGGTCGGCGTCGCGCTCGCCCGGCTGCTCGAATCCTGGGGTGTCGTCCCCGAGTTGCTGGCCGGGCACTCGGTCGGCGAGCTCGCCGCCGCCCACCTCGCCGGGGTCATCGACCTGCCCACCGCCGCACGCCTGGTCGCCGCGCGCGGCCGCCTCATGGGCCAACTCGACGGCGACGCGGGCGAGATGGTGGCGGTCGAGGCCCCCGAGGCCGAGGCCCGCGCCCACCTCGTCCCCGGAGTCGACCTGGCCGCGGTCAACGGCCCCACCTCCGTCGTGCTCTCCGGCGAGCGCCACGCCGTGCGCCAAGTCGCGGACCACTTCGCCCGCCTCGGGCGGCGCACCAAGCGGCTGCGCGTCAGCCACGCGTTCCACTCGCCGCTCATGGAGCCCGCCCTCGACGCCCTGCACGCCGTGGCCGCCGACCTCACCTACGCACCGCCGCGCGTTCCGCTGATCTCCGGGCTCACCGGCGGCCCGGTCGGCGACGAGGCGTGCCGACCGGAGTTCTGGGTGCGGCACGTCCGCGAGCCCGTGCGGTTCGGGGATGCCGCCCGCGCCCTGTACGAGGCGGGCGCGCGCACGTTCCTCGACCTCGGCTCCCCCGGCGACCTCGCCGCCCTCGCGCACCGCGCCCTCGACGGGCTCGTGGGCGGCGTCGAGGCGGCGTCGCTGCCGGTGCTGCGCGGCCCGGGCGCTCCCGGCGCTCCCGGTGGTCCCGACCGCCCCCGCGGGCCCGGAGGCGAGCGCCGCGCGGTGATCGCGACGGCCGGGGCCCTGTTCACCCGCGGCGTCCCCGTGGACTTCGCGCCCCTGCTCGCCGGTGGCCGACGCGTCGAGCTGCCCACCTACGCGTTCCAGCGCACCCGGTACTGGCTCGAACCTGACGGCGCCGCGGGGGACGTGGCCGCCGTCGGCCTCACGCCCGCCGACCATCCGCTCCTGGGCGCCGCGGTGGGCCTGCCGGAGTCCGAAGGGCACCTGTTCACCGGGCGGCTCGCCCTCGGCACCCACGGCTGGCTCGCCGACCACGCCGTGCACGGCGCCACGCTGCTGCCCGGCACCGCGTTCCTTGAACTCGCCCTGCACGCGGGCCGGTCGCTCGACTGCGCCCGCGTCGCCGAACTCACCCTGGAGACGCCCCTGGTGCTGCCCGAACGCGGCGGCGTCCACCTCAGGCTCACCGCCGCGGCCCCCGACGCCGACGGGGCGCGCCAGCTGACCGTGCACTCCCGCCCCGACGACGACCAGGACGCCCCCTGGACCCGGCACGCCACGGGCCGCCTCGCCCCCGACGCCGCCGAGCCACCCGACCCCGCCGACCCACGCGCCCCCTGGCCGCCCCCCGGCGCCAAGCCCGTCCCCCTCACCGGCCTCCACGACCGGCTCGACGCGGCGGGCCTCTCCTACGGCCCCGCCTTCCGCGGCCTGCACGCCGTGTGGCGGCGCGGCCACGAGATCCTCGCCGAGGTCATGCCACCCGAGGAATCAGCCCCTGACACCCACGCGTTCGGCCTCCACCCCGCTCTCCTGGACGCCGCCCTGCGCGCCGTCGGCGCCGCCGCGGGGCCCGAAGCCGCGCGGCTGCCGTTCTCCTGGAACGGCGTGACCCTGCACACCGCGGGGGCCGCCGCGCTGCGGGTGCGGCTCACCCCCGAGGGACCGGGCGCCTGGTCCGTGCGCGCCACCGATGCGCGCGGCGTTCCCGTGCTGTCCGCCGACGCCCTGGCCACCCGCCCCGTCACCGCGGCCCGCATCGACGCCGCGCGTGGCGGGGCGCGGCCCGAACTGCTCCAGATGGAGTGGGCCGAGCTGCCCGTTCCGCCGCCCGGCGACGCCGCGTTCCGCTGCGCGGACATCGGCGGCCTGCGGCGCGCCCTGGACGCCGGGGCGCCGCTGCCGCCCGTCGTCCACCTGCCGCTCGGCGGACGGCCCGTTGAGGAAACCCTGTTCAACGCGCTGACCGCGCTCAAGGAGTGGCTGGCAGACCGGCGATTCGCCGCCTCACGCCTGGTGCTCGTCACCTCGGGCGCCGTCGCGACCGGCCCCGACGACGAGCTGACCGACCCCGCGGGGGCGGCCGTTCGCGGCCTGGCCCGCTCCGCGGCGACCGAGCACCCCGGGCGGCTCGTCATCGCCGACGTCGACGACCCCGGCGACGCCGAAGGAACGGCCAAGGCCGCCGCACTCGCCGCCGCGAGCGGCGAGCTTGAGGTCGCCGTCCGCGCGGGACGGCTGCTCGCCCCCAGGCTCGCCCCCGCGCCCGCGCGCCCGGCGCCCGCCGCACCCGCGCCCGACGACGCCCCCGACGACGCCCCCAACGGCGCGCTCACCGCCGCGCGTTGGGACCCCGAGGGCACCGTGCTGATCACCGGCGCGGGCGGCGCCATCGGCCGCCACATCGCCCGGCACCTCGCCACCGCCCACGGCGTGCGGCACCTGCTGCTCCTCGGCCGCCGCGGCGCCGCCACCCCCGGCGCCGACGCCCTGACCGCCCAGCTCGCCGCCGCCGGAGCCAGCACCACCTGGGCCGCGTGCGACGCCGCCGACCGCGGCGCCCTCGCCGCCGCCCTCGCCGCCGTGCCCCCCGACCGGCCGCTGCGCGGCGTCGTCCACGCGGCGGGCGTCCTCGCCGACGGCGTGATCACCGCCCTCACCGGCGAACGCCTCGCCGAGGCTCTGCGCCCCAAGGTCGCCGCGGCCCGCCACCTCGACGACCTCACCGCGGACGCGAAGCTCTCCGCGTTCGTGCTGTTCTCCTCCGCCGCCGGGCTGTTCGGCTCGGCGGGGCAGGGCGGCTACGCCGCCGCCAACGCCTACCTCGACGCCCTCGCCACCCGGCGCCGCGCCCGCGGCCTGCCCGGACTCTCCCTGGCCTGGGGCCTGTGGGACGGCGGCACCAACGGCGCCGGACCTGAGCAGGGCGACGGTGCGGGCGGCATGGGCGCCACCCTCGGCGCCACGGAGCTACGCCGCCTCACCAGGACCGGCGTCGGCGCCCTCACCCCCACCGAGGCGCTGACCCTGTTCGACGCCGCGTGCGCCTCCACCGCACCCGTCCTGGCACCACTGCGCCTCGAACCCGCCGCGCTCCGCGCCGCCGTTCGCGCAGGGGAGGCCGAAGTCCCGCCGCTGCTCAGGGCGTTGGTGCCCATCCCCGGACGCGTCACGGGCACGCCGCGCGCCCAGGGGCCGAGGGACCTCACCGACCGGCTCGCCGGGCTCCCCGAGGCCGAGCGCGACCGCGTCGTGCTCGAGGCGGTGCGACGCGACGTCGCCGCTGTCCTCGGCCATGGCAGGCCCGAGACCGTCGAGCCCCAACGCGCCTTCAAGGACGTCGGGTTCGACTCCCTTGCCGCCGTCGAGCTGCGCAACCGGCTGAGCAGGGCCACCGGCCTCACCCTCGACGCCTCCCTCGTCTTCGACCACCCCACCCCCGCCGCCGTCGCCGCCCATCTGCGCACCCTGCTGCTGCCCCGACCCCGCGGCACCCACGGCACGACCGATCCCCTGACGGCCCAACTCGACCGCCTGGAAGCCGCCTTGGCCGCGCTCGACCAGGACGACATCGCCCGCCTCGGCGTCCTGCCCCGGCTCCGCGATGTCCTGACCCGCTACGGCAACGCCGCCCCCGGCATCGCCGCGCCGGACGGCGCCCCGCTCGCCGACCGGCTCCAACAGGCCACCGACGAACAGCTGTTCAGCATGGTCGACCAGGACCTCGGCATCGACTGAGACCAACCGACGCATCGAACAGCCGATGCATCGAACGACCGACGCATCGAACCAACAAGGACCAAGGACCCCAACCACCGAAGACGGCGGGCGCGATGAGCAACGAAGAGAAGTTCCGCGACTACCTGAAGCGCGTCATGGCCGAGCTCGACCAGACCAGGCGCCGCCTCGCCGAGGTCGAGGGCGCCGCCCACGAGCCCATCGCCGTGGTCGCCATGGCCTGCCGCTTCCCCGGCGGCGTGCGCTCGCCCGAGGACCTGTGGGCGCTGCTCGAACGCCGCGGCGACGCCATCACCCCGTTCCCCGAGGACCGCGGCTGGGACCTCGACGCGCTGCGCGCCCTCGACCCCGGCACCCCCGGCGCCTCCACCGCGCACGAGGGCGGATTCCTGCACGACGCGGGCGAGTTCGACCCCGCGTTCTTCGGGATCTCGCCGCGCGAGGCCCTGGCCACCGACCCCCAGCAACGCCTGCTGCTCGAGACCGCGTGGGAGGCGTTCGAACGCGCCGGGATCGACCCCGCCACCCTCCGCGGCTCCCGCACCGGCGTCTTCGCGGGCGTCATGTACCACGACTACGGCTCGGGCGCCGCCCAGCCGCCGCCCGGCGTCGAGGGCTACCTCGGCAACGGCACCGCGGGCAGCGTCGCCTCGGGCCGCGTCGCCTACACGTTCGGCCTCGAAGGCCCCGCCGTCACCGTCGACACCGCCTGCTCCTCCTCCCTGGTCGCCCTGCACTGGGCCTGCCAGGCGCTGCGCCGCGACGAGTGCTCCCACGCCCTGGCAGGCGGCGTCACCGTGATGGCGACGCCCGAGACGTTCGTGGAGTTCAGCAGGCAGCGCGGCCTCGCGCCCGACGGCCGCTGCAAGCCCTACGCCGACGCGGCCGACGGCACCGGCTGGGGCGAGGGCGCCGGACTCCTCCTGCTGCGGCGGCTCTCCGACGCCCGCCGCGACGGCCAGCCCGTACTGGCCGTCATCCGCGGCTCCGCCGTCAACTCCGACGGCGCGTCCAACGGCCTCACCGCACCCAACGGCCCCTCCCAACGCCGCGTCATCCGCGCCGCGTTGACCGACGCCGGACTCGCCCCCCACCAGGTGGACCTGGTCGAGGGACACGGCACGGGCACCGCGCTCGGCGACCCCATCGAGGCCGGTGCGCTGCTCGCCACCTACGGCCACGACCGCGGCCCCGACAACCCCCTGTGGCTCGGCTCGGTCAAGTCGAACCTCGGCCACACCCAGGCCGCCGCCGGGGTCGCGGGCGTCATCAAGGCCGTGCTCGCCCTGCGCCACGCCCGCATGCCCGCCACCCTCCACATCGACCGGCCCTCGCCCCGTGTCGACTGGGCGGCGGGCGCCGTCCGGCTGCTCACCGAGGCCAGGAACTGGAACGCCGAAGAGCCGCGCCGCGCCGCCGTCTCGTCGTTCGGCATCAGCGGCACCAACGCCCATGTCGTCATCGAACAGGCCCCTCGGGCTCCTCAGGCCACGCCCGAGAAGCACGGAGCCGACGAGAAGCACGGAGCCGACGAGAAGCACGGAGCCGACGAGAACCGCGCCAGGGCCCGGCCCGTGCCCTGGCTGCTCTCCGGCGCCTCCGAGGCCGCGCTGCGCGCCCAGGCCCGCAGGCTCCTCGCCCACGCCACCGCTCACCCCGGCACCCCGCCCGCCGCCCTCGGCCACGCCCTGGCCACCGGAAGGGCGACGCTCGACCACCGCGCCGCCGTGCTGGCCCCCGACCGCGACGGCCTGCTCGACGGCCTCGCGGCCCTCGCCGACGACCGCCCCGCCCCCGGTCTCGTGACCGGGCGCGCGGCCCCGGGATCCGGCGGCAGGCCCGTGTTCGTCTTCCCGGGCCAGGGCTCCCAGTGGGCCGGAATGGCCGCCCAACTCCTCGACACCACACCCGCGTTCGCCCAGGCGATCGACGACTGCGCCGCCGCGCTCGCGCCCCACACCGACTGGTCGCTCACCGACGTGCTGCGCGGCGCGGACGGCGCGCCACCGCTCGACCGCGTCGACGTCGTGCAGCCCGCGCTGTTCGCCGTCATGGTCTCCCTCGCCGCCCTGTGGCGCGCCCACGGCGTCGAACCCGGCGCCGTCGTCGGCCACTCCCAGGGCGAGATCGCCGCCGCCTGCGTCGCGGGCGCCCTCTCCCTCGACGACGCCGCCCGCGTGGTCGCCCTGCGCTCCCGCGCCCTGCGCCGCCTGACCGGGCGCGGCGGCATGCTCACCCTCGCCCTCCCCGCGGCCGACGTGCCCGGACTGCTCGCGCCCTGGCACCGGCACCTGGCCATCGCCGCCGTCAACGGCCCCTCCACCGTGGTCATTTCGGGAGACGGCGACGCCCTGGACGCGCTGGGCGCCGCCGCCGAGGAACGCGGCGTGCGGGCCCGGCGCGTCCCGGTGGACTACGCGTCACACTGCGCGCACGTCGAGGCCGTCCAGGCGACCCTGCTGACCGAGCTGGCCGGGATCGCCCCGCGCCCCGCCACGGTGCCGTTCCACTCCACCGTCACCGGCGAGGCGTTCGACACCACCGGGCTCGACGCCGCCTACTGGTACCGCAACCTGCGCGGCACCGTCCGCTTCGACGCCGCCGTGCGGTCGCTGCTCGACGCGGGCTTCTCCGCGTTCATCGAGGTCAGCCCCCACCCCGTGCTCACCGCCGCCCTCGGGGACACCGCCGAGGACGTCGCCGGGAACACCGCGGGGGGCACCGGTGAGGACGGCGGCGCCCCGGCCGTCGTCGTCGGCTCGCTGCGGCGCGGCCAGGGCGGCCCCGAACGCTTCCTGGCGTCGCTCGCCGACGCACACGTCCACGGCGTGCCCGTCGACTGGACCCGCGCGTTCCCGGGCGGGGCCGCCGACCCCGCCGTGCGCGCGGCCCTCCCCACCTACGCCTTCCAACGCGCCCGCTACTGGCTGGAGTCCACGGGAGCCCTGGACGCCCGCGACGCCGCCGCACGGCTGGGCCAGCGGGCCGCGGACCACCCGCTGCTCGGCGCCGTGGTGACCCTCGCCGACGCCGAAGGGCTGCTGATGACCGGCCGCCTCGCGCTGCGCGGCCACCCGTGGCTCGCCGACCACGCCGTGCTCGGCCGCCCGGTGCTGCCGGGGACGGCGTTCGTCGAGCTGGCACTGCGCGCGGGCGAGGCCGCGGGCTGCGACCACCTCACCGAACTCACCCTGGAAACCCCCCTGGTGCTGCCCGAGCGCGGCGGAGTCCGGGTGCGGGTGACCGTAGGCGCCCCCGACGCGGCAGGGCGGCGGCCCGTGGCCGTGCACGCCCAGCACGAGCACGCCCAGCACGAGCACGCCGATGAGCACGCCTCCGGGGGTGCCGATGGGCGTGCCGGGGGCGCCGATGGGAGCGCCGATGGGGGTGCCCATGAGCACGCCGACGGGGGTGACGCCCCCTGGACCCGGCACGCGGTGGGCGAGCTGGCGACGTTCGCCGGGCCGCCCGTCGGCGACCTGACCGCCTGGCCGCCGCCGGGCGCCACGGAGGTGGCGACGGCCGGTATCCATGAGCGGCTCGCCGCCGGTGGCCTCACCTACGGCCCGGCCTTCCGGGGGCTTGCGGCCGCGTGGCGGCGCGGCGACGAGGTGTTCGCCGAGGTCGCACTCGGCGAGGACGAACGCGGCGACGCGGCCCGCTTCGGCCTGCACCCGGCACTCCTCGACGCCGCCCTGCACGCCGGGGCCCCGGCCGACGGCGACGCCCCAGGGCTTCCGTTCTCCTGGAGCGGCGTCACCCGGCACGCCACCGGCGCGGCCGCACTGCGGGTGCGGCTTGCGCCCATGGCGGGGAGAGCGCTCTCTGTGCTGGCCGCCGACCCGTCAGGGGCGCCGGTGCTCTCGGTGGACGCGCTCGTCGCCCGCCCTCTCACCGCCGACCAACTCGACGCCGCGACACGCCCGAACGCCGCCGACTGCCTCTACCGCATCGCCTGGCGCGCCCTGTCCACCGCGTCGGCACCCGACGCCGAGCGCGGACGGTGGGCCGCGATCGGCCCCGACCCCGCCCCACCCGGCTGGCCCGTCGAAGCCCACCCCGACCTCGCCGCCATGGCCTCGGCCCTCGACGGCGCAACGCCACCCGAGGCAGTCCTGGCACCTTTCGCCCCGGGGGCCCGCTCGGCGGGGGAGGCGCCGGGGGAAGCCATGGGGGAGGCCCTGGGCGGAGCGGCGAGGAGAGCAGCGGGGAGAGCGCTCTCCCTGGTGCGCGAGTGGCTGGCGGACCCCCGCTGGCAGAGTTCGCGGCTGGTGTTCCTGACGCGCGGCGCGGTCGCCGCCGCCCCGGGCGACCGCGTCGACGACCCCGCGTCGGCGGCCGTGTGGGGCCTGCTGCGTGCCGCGGAGGCCGAGCATCCCGGCCGGTTCGCCCTGCTCGACCTGGACGGTGACGCCCCGCCCGCCCTCCCGGCCCTGGCCGCTGCGTTGGCCGCCGACGAGCCCCAACTGGCCTTGCGTGGTGGCACGTTGCTCGTCCCCCGCCTGGGCCCCGCCGTCCCCGCGCCCCAACACCCGGGATCCGCCTGGGACTCGGCTGGCACCGTGCTGCTCACCGGCGCCACCGGCACGCTCGGCGGGCTCGTGGCCCGCCACCTGGTCGCGCGACACGGCGTGCGGCACCTGCTGCTGATCGGCCGCCAGGGCCCCGACGCGCCGGGCGCCGACCGCCTCACCGCCGAGCTCACCGCCCTGGGCGCCACCGTGACGCTCGCCGCCTGCGACGCCGCCGACCGGAGAGCGCTCTCCACCCTGCTGGACGCCATCCCCGCCGCTCACCCCTTGACCGCCGTCGTGCACGCCGCCGGGGTCCTCGACGACGGCGTGGTCGAGACCCTCACCCCCGAACGCCTCGACGCCGTGCTGCGGCCCAAGGCCGACGCCGCTCTCGCCCTCCACGACCTCACGCGGGACGCCGACCTGTCCGCGTTCGTGCTCTTCTCCTCCGCCGCGGGCACCCTCGGCGGCGCGGGGCAGGCCAACTACGCGGCGGCCAACGCCTTTCTCGACGCCCTCGCCGCCCACCGCCGCGCCCTCGGCCTGCCCGCGCAGTCCCTCGCCTGGGGATTCTGGAGCCGACGCAGCGCCATGACGGGCCACCTCGGCGAGGACGACGTGCGACGGATGCGCCGGGGCGGCGTCGCCGGGCTCGACGACGCCGAAGGGCTCGCCCTGTTCGACGCCGCGCCCGCCACCGGCGAGGCGGCCGTCCTGCCGCTGCGCCTCGACCCCGCAGCCCTGCGCGCCAACGCCGCCGCCACCGGGGCCGTTCCGCCCCTCCTTCGCGACCTCGTGCGCGCCCCGGCGCGCCGCGCCGCAACGGCGCTCGCCGAGACCCCGGGCGGGACGCCCCCGTGGCGGCTCGCCGGGCTGTCCGAGGCCGACCGCGCGGCCGCCCTGCTCGACCTGGTCCGCTCCCACGCCGCCGCCGTTCTCGGCCACCCCACCCGGGACGCCGTCGAACCCCGCCGCGCCTTCCGGGAGTTGGGCGTCGACTCGCTCACCGCGGTCGAGCTGCGCAACGCCCTCAACACCGCCACAGGGCTGCGGCTGCCCCCCACCCTGGTCTTCGACCACCCCACCCCCGCCGCCCTCGCCCACCACCTCACCACCCTGCTGACCGGCACGAGCGACACGGCCGTCACCGCCGCCCCGCCCCCGCCCGCGGCCCCCGTCACCGCCCCCGTCACCGCCCCCGACGAGCCGATCGCCGTCGTCGCCATGGGCTGCCGCTACCCCGGCGGCGTCCACACGCCCGAGGAGCTGTGGGAGCTGCTCGACCGCGGCGGCGACGCCATCACCCCCTTCCCCGACGACCGCGGCTGGAACGTCGCCCGCCTGCACGACCCCGACCCCGACGCCGTGGGCCACAGCACCACCCGGCACGGCGGATTCCTCGAAGGGGCGGGCGAGTTCGACCCCGCGTTCTTCGGGATCTCGCCGCGCGAGGCCCTGGCCATGGACCCCCAGCAACGCCTGCTCCTCGAGACCGCGTGGGAGGCGTTCGAACGCGCCGGGATCGAGCCGAGGACGGCCCATGGCAGCAGAACCGGCGTCTTCGCCGGGGTCATGTACCACGACTACGGCAGCCACCGCGCCCCCGACGGCGGCCCCGGGACGCCGAGCGCCGGAAGCGTCGTCTCGGGCCGCGTCGCCTACGCCCTCGGGCTCGAAGGCCCGGCCGTCACCGTCGACACCGCGTGCTCGTCGTCGCTGGTCGCCCTGCACCTGGCGGCGGGCGCCCTGCGGCGCGGCGAGTGCGACCTGGCGCTCGCGGGCGGGGTGACGGTGATGGCCACGCCCAGCCTGTTCGTGGAGTTCAGCAGGCAACGCGCCCTGTCACCCGACGGCCGCTGCCGGGCGTTCGCCGCGGGCGCCGACGGCACCGGGTTCGCCGAGGGCGCGGGCGTCCTGCTGCTCGCGCGGCTCTCCGACGCCCGGCGCGACGGGCTGCCCGTGCTGGCCGTCATCCGCGGCTCGGCCGTCAACTCCGACGGCGCATCCAACGGCCTCACCGCGCCCAACGGCCCCGCGCAGCGCAAGGTGATCCGCGCCGCGCTGGCCGACGCCGGACTCGCCCCTGGCGACGTGGACGCCGTCGAGGCCCACGGCACGGCAACCGCGCTCGGCGACCCCATCGAGGCACAGGCCCTGATCGACGTCTACGGAGCCGAACGCGACGCCGAACGCCCGCTGCTGCTCGGCTCGTTGAAGTCCAACATCGGCCACACCCAGGCCGCCGCCGGGGTCGCGGGCGTGCAGAAGATGGTCCTCGCCCTGCGCCACGGGAGGCTGCCCCGCACCCTGCACCTCGACGCGCCGTCCCCGCACGTCGACTGGGCTGCGGGCGCGGTGCGGCTGCTCGACGAGGCGGCCGACTGGCCCGCGACGGGGCGCCCCCGCAGGGCGGGCGTCTCGTCGTTCGGCCTCAGCGGAACGAACGCCCATCTGATCGTCGAACAGGCCCCGGACGAAGCGGAGTTGACCCGGGAATCCACCTCGGGGCCGACCCCGGAGCCGACTGCGGAGCCGGTCCCGGACGCGGCCCATCTGGCCCCCGAGGCGCCCCGCACCGACGCGCTCCCCTGGCTCGTCTCGGGCCGCACCCCCGCCGCGCTCGCCGCCCAGGCACGGCGGCTGCGCGACTGGGTGCGGCGCCACCCCGGCGCCCCGCCCGGCGGCGTCGCCTACGCGCTGGCCACCGCCCGCACCGCGTTCGAACACCGGGCCGTGGTGGTCGCTGGGGACGCGCGCGGGCGTGGGAGAGCGCTCTCCGCCCTCGCCCGCGGCGGAACGCCACCTCAGGGCACCACCGTCGGCCGGGTGAGCGAGGGGCGCACGGCGTTCCTCTTCCCCGGCCAGGGCAGCCAGCGCGCCGGGATGGGGCAGGGCCTGTACACGGCCGTGCCCGCCTACGCCGAGGCGTTCGACGAGGTCTGCGCACGGCTCGACGCCCACCTCGAACGGCCCCTGCGCGACGTGGTGTTCGCACCCCCCGGCTCGCCCGAGGGCGAACACCTCCAGAACACCGACATCGCCCAGTGCGCCCTCTTCGCCGTCGGCGTCGCCCTCCACCGGCTGCTCGCGAGCCTCGGCCCCGCCCCCGACGTCCTCGCCGGGCACTCGGTCGGAGAGCTGGCCGCCGCCCACGCCGCGGGCGTGCTGTCCCTGGACGACGCGTGCGCGCTGGTCGCCGCGCGCGGGCGGCTGATGGCGGCGCTGCCCCGGGGCGGGGCGATGATCGCGGTCCAGGCGGCCGAGGACGAGGTGGCGCCGCTGCTCGCCGACCGCGCGCACGAGATTGGCGTCGCCGCGGTCAACGGCCCCCGCGCCGTGGTCCTTTCGGGCACCGCGGGCGCGATCGACGAGATCGCGGAGCTGCTCGCCGAGCGCGGCGCCGGGACGAAGCGGCTGCGCGTCACCCACGCGTTCCACTCGCCGCTGATGGAACCGGCGCTCGCCGACTTCCGCCGCGCCGCCGAGAAGCTGACCTACGCCCCACCGCACACCCCCGTGCTGTCCTGCGTCACCGGGCGGCTCGCCGAAGCCGACGAGCTGGCGACGCCCGACTACTGGACCCGGCACATCCGCGCGACCGTGCGCTTCTCCGACGGCATCCGCCACCTGGCCGAGCACGGCGTGACCACAGGGCTCGAGCTCGGCCCCGACGGCGTGCTCTCCGCGCTGGCCCCGGAGAGCGCTCCCCAGACGGCGTTCGTCCCGCTGCTGCGGCCCGGGCGCGACGAGCCGGAGACGCTCTACGAGGCCCTCGCCCAGCTCCACGTCCGCGGCGGGGCCGTCGACTGGCCCGCCGCGCTCGCCGCCTGCGGCTGGCGCCCTGGACCGCCCGACCTGCCCGCCGCACTGCCCACCTACGCCTTCCAGCGCACCCGCTACTGGCTCACGTCGACCGGCGCGCCCGGCGGCGCCGCGTCCGACGGGGTGCGCCAGGTGCGCCACCCGCTACTCGACGGCGCCATCGAACTCGCGGGCGGCGACGGGAAGTTGCTCCTCCTGGGCGGTCTCTCCACCACCACCCACCCCTGGCTCGCCGACCACGCCATCGGCGGAACGCCCCTGCTGCCCGGCGCCGCACTGGCCGAGCTGGCCATCAGGGCGGGCGACGAGGCGGGGCTCGGCCGGGTCGAGGAGCTGACCCTGCGCGCACCCCTGCCGCTCCCCGACGGCGACGAGGTCCGCCTCCAGATCACCGTCGAGGCCCCCGACGCCTCGGGCGCCCGACCGTTCACCATCCATGCCCGCCCGGGGGACGACGGGCCCTGGACGGCCCACGCGGAGGGCCTGCTGGCCGCGCACGCCGCCGAGCCGCACCCGCCGAGCGCGAACGCCGCGAACCCGGTAGAAGCGGCGGCCAGTTGGCCGCCCGAGGGCGCCATCTCCGTCGACCTGGCGGGCGGTTATGACCGCCTGGCCGAGTCGGGCCTCGGCTACGGCCCCGCGTTCCGGGGGGTGCGCGCCGTGTGGCGGCGCGGCGACGAGGTCTTCGCCGAGGCCGCGCTGCCCGACGCGGCGGATGCGGCGGGTGCGGCGGCGGGAGAGCGCTTTCCCCTGCATCCCGCCCTCCTCGATGCCGCGCTGCACGGCCTTGCCTTCGCCGCCCCCGCGACCGGCGAGCGGCCGCGCCTGCCGTTCGCGCTGCGCGGCCTCGCCCTGCACCGCTCGGGCGCCACCGCGCTCCGCGTGCGGCTCGCCCCCGCGGGACCCGACGCGTTCTCGGCCGAACTCACCGACGAACACGGCACGTTGATCGGCTCCATCGCCTCGCTCACCCTGCGCGAGACGCCCATCGACCAACTCGCGGCCCTCCCCGGCCACCTCCGCTCCCTCCACCGGGTCGACTGGGTCCCCGCCCCCGCCGCCCCCGACGCCCTCGCGGAAACGGCCGACGCCCCCGCCCGCTGGGCGATCTGGGGCCCCGGCGACGGCCTGCCCCCCGAACTCGCCCCGGACGCCCCCCGGTTCCACAGCCTCGATCACATCCCCACCGCCGACGCTGTGTTGCTCGACCACCCCCACACGGAAACGCTCGAAGCGCCGCTCGCGGCACGGGCCGCGCTGGCCCGCGCGCTGGCGGCCGTCAAGGAGTGGCTGCGCGACGAACGCCTCCCCGATGCGCGGCTCGTCCTCGTCACCCGCGGCGCCATGGCGACCGACGGCACCGGCGCCGACCCCGTCGCCGCCGCCGTGTGGGGCCTGGTCCGCGCGGCGCGCGCCGAACGCCCAGGCCGCCTTGTCCTCCTCGACCTCGACCCCGACCCGGGCGGCCCGGCCCCCCGACCCGCCGAGCTGGCCTCGGCCCTAGCCGCGGGAGAGCCCGAAGTCGCCGTGCGCGGCGGCGCGTTGCTCGTCCCCCGGCTCACCGGGGCCCCCACGGAGCCCTCGGGCGAACCGGCGTTCGGCACCGGCTGGACCCTCGTCACCGGCGGCTCCGGCGCCCTCGCCCACGCCGTCGCCCGCCACCTGGTCGCCGCGCACCGCGTGCCGAGGATCGCCCTGGCCAGCAGGCGCGGCGCCGAGGGCACCCGGGCGCTCGCCGACGAACTCACCGCCGCGGGCGCCACGGTGCGGGTGGCCGCGTGCGACGTCGCCGACCGCGAGGCGCTCGCCCGCCTGCTCGCCGACCTCACCCGCGAGGCGCCGCTCACCGGCGTCGTCCACGCCGCGGGCGTCCTCGACGACGGCCTCATCGCCGACCTGACCCCCGAACGCCTCGACACCGTGCTGCGCCCCAAGGCCGACGGCGCCTGGCACCTCCACCACCTCACCCGCGACATGGGCCTGTCGGCGTTCGTGCTGTTCTCCTCCGCCGCCGGGGTGCTCGGCAACGCCGGACAGGGCGGCTACGCCGCGGCCAACGCCTTCCTCGACGCGCTGGCCGCCCACCGCCGCGCCCTCGGCCTGCCCGGCACCGCGCTCGCCTGGGGACTGTGGGCCCCCGAAGGCGGCATGGCCGCGGCCCTCGGCGAGGCGGACCGGCGCCGCATGGCGCGTTCGGGCGTCGAGGCGCTCCCGCCCGATGAGGGACTCGCCCTCCTCGACGCCGCCCTGGCCCACCACGACCGGCCGCTTCTCCTCCCGCTGCGCCTGAACGCCGCCGCCCTGCGCACCCTCGCGGCCGCCGACGAGCTGCCCCACGCGCTGCGCGCCCTCGTCCCCGGAGTGAGCCGGACGCGCGCCGAACGCCCCGGCGCCGGGGCGGCCGAGGCGCTGCGCCGCCGCCTGGCCGCACTGCGCGGACCCGACGCCGAACGCCTGCTGCTCGACCTGGTACGCGCCGAGGTCGCCGCCGTCCTCGGCCATGCCTCACCGGCGGACATCCCGCCCGACCGGGCGTTCAAGGAGCTGGGCTTCGACTCCCTCACCGCCGTCGAGCTGCGCAACCGCCTCGATGCCGCGAGCGGGTTGAGGCTGCCCGCCACCCTGGTCTTCGACCACCCCAACCCGGCCGCGTTGGCAGGGGAGTTGATGGACAGCCTGGCCCCGGAGCCACAGCCGGGCGACGACGCGGCCGAGCCGGGCGACGAGGACGTTCGGCGTGCCCTGGCCGCCATCCCCGTCTCCCGGCTGCGCGCCGCGGGGCTGCTTGGCACGCTGCTCGACCTCGCCGACGGCGAGGAAGCGCCCGGCGACCCGGGCGAAGACGCCACGGGCATCGACACGATGGACGCCGACGACCTGGTGCGGCTGGCGTTCGACGGATGAACGCGCCCTCGCGGGCCACGCCGTCGGCCGGGCGCTCAGGCCCCGCCCTCGCCCACCGCGAGCGGCTCGGCGCCGGAGCCGTACCGCAGCCGCAGGGGCAGATCGGCGCGCCGGTCCACGTTCAACTTCCGGTAGACGCGGGTGAGATGCTGCTCGACCGTGCTCACGGTGACATGGAGTTTCCGGCCGATCTCGCGATTGGTGTACCCGATGGCGGCCAACGTCGCCACCCGCCGCTCGGCGTCGCTGAGCAGCGCGGGGTCGTCCGCCCCCTCGGGGGCGGCAGCGCCACCCCCCGCGGCCGAATCCCCCTCGGGCGCGGGCAGCAGCCGCGCGAGCAGCTCCTCCGCCCCGCACTCCGCGGCGACGTGCACCGCGCGCTCCCGCATCATCCGCGCCCGTCCGAACTCCCCGAGCCCCGCGTGCGCCCGGCTCAGATCCGCCAGCGCGCGGATCAACTCCAGCCGGTCACCGCACTCCTGGAGCAGCGCGACGGCCTCCCGCAGCGGCCCGGGGCGGCGCTTGGGCGAGGCCGCGGCCGCCATCGCGCGCAGGCTGACACCCACCACGCGCGGCCGGTCGCCGCCCGGCAGCGCCAGCTGCTCGGTGATCAACTCCTTGGCCTCGTCCCGCTGTTCGAGCGCCGCGCGCGCCAACGCCAGATCACCGCGCCACGGCAGCAGCACAGGAAGGTCGCGCCCCCACTCGCGCATCAGGCGCCCGCACCGCTCGAAGTCGGCGACGGCGGCCCTGGGCCGGTTGGCCGCCAGGTGCTGATGCCCCCTGGCCCGCAGATATCCGGGCGCGAAGCCGCCCGCGAACATGGCCTTGGGCACCACAAGTCCGGCCGCCCGGCCCGCGTCCTCGACACGGCCGAGCTCGAGCCGGGCGCGGATGAGCGCGGCCAGCGGCAGCCCGATCGCCACCCCCCAGCCGCGCGCCGACACCAGGGTCAACGCCTCGGCCGCCCACAACTCGGCGGGCGCTGGCCGCCCTTGACGCAACGCGATGTCCGCCCTCGCCGCGGTGAGCAGCGCGCGCCACGTCGTCGCGCCCTCCGCCTCCGCGTCGCGCAGGAACGTGTCGCACCACGCCGCCGCCCTGTCCTGGCGGTCGGCGTGCAGCAGGGCGTAGAGCGCGGAGAGCACCGAGGGCAGCGAGTCCTCGGAGAGCGCGCACCCGGACAGCGCCTCCTCCGCCCTGGCCACCGGATCGGCGCCAGGCGCCCCGGTGAGCACCGCGTCCAACGCCGCGCACGCCGCCTCGCCCGGATGCCCCGGCCAGCAGACCACCTCGGGGAGAGCGTTCTCCGAGCCCGCGCGCAGGCACAGAGGCGCCGTTCCCTGCGAGACGTCGCCCGGACGCGCGCCGGGGGAGTCCCGCGTCCCGCACGCCCTGGCCAGGATCTCCCTGGCGTCGTCGACGCGCCCGTGCCACAGCAGGAACCCCGCGACCGCCGAAACGTCCCGCCCGTCGAGGTGCCCGGCCAGCACCGAGCGCCGCAGCGTCGCCAGATGGCGCAGCGCGGTCGAAGGGTCCCGCCGCCAGCGCAGCCGCGTCAGGCTCATCAGCAGCGGCGCCCTCACCTGCTCGTCGGCGCAGCTGCGCTGGGCCAGCTCCAGGCAGTCGTCCGCGAAGTCGTCCCGCCGCTCGGCGAGCGCCTGCCGCGCGGCGTCGCGCAGCACGCCGATCGCCCACTTGTCCGGCACCCGGTCGGCGGCCACCAGGTGCTCGGCCACGTCCGGCGCGGCCACGCCCCTGTCGTGCAGCAGTTGCGCGCCGCGCAGGTGCGCGTCCGCCCCGTCGCCCGGCTCGACCGTGTCGGCGATCGCCCCGCGCACCGCAGGGTGGCGCAGCCGCTCCCCCCGCAGCAGCCCCGAGCCGCCGATGGACTCGACGATGTCCGCGACCAACTCGGGCTTCAACCCCGTCAGGCGCCCCACCAGCGCGGGCGACGCCCACCGGTCGAGCAGCGCCATGCCCCGCGCCACCTGGATGGTCGCCGCGTCCCACTGATACAGACACGCGCACACCGCCTGGCGGAACAGGCGTCCGGGCACCGGGGGGTGGGGCAACGACCTGCCACCGGGCGCGGCGGCCGCGCCGCCCTCGTTGAGCCCGTCCTCGACCAGGCCGCGCAGCAGCAGGGGGTTGCCGCCGCTCACCTCGTGATACGCGGGCGCGAGCCGGACCGCGGCCGACGGGTCGCCCAGCGTCTCGGCCAGCACGCGCGCGGTGCCGTCCTCGGACAGCGGCCTCACATGCAGCCGGTGACAGGCGGGTTGCCGCAGCAGCTCGGCGTGGAACGCCGAGTGCGGCGCCTGCGCGCCCGGCCACTCGGTCAGGATCACCAGCAGCCGCCGGAACTTCAGCCGACGCAGCAGATACAGCAGGATCTGGAGCGAATAGCCGTCCGCGTACTGCACGTCGTCGATGGCCAGGACGACCACGCGTTCGGTCGAGAGCGTCAGCAGCGTCGAACAGACGCCGCGCGCCAGGCGGATCGCCGCCCGCCTCATCGCCGCTACGGAGGCGTCCGTCGCGGCGGGGGAGGGCAGGGCGTCCGCGGTGAGCAGGGCGTTGGTTTCCTCCAGCAGGTGCCAGGGGAGCGCGGGGCTGTGGAAGAGCTGGCCGATGACCCCCAGGGGGAGGGAGCGTTCGGCCCGCGAGCCGGTGGCGACCAGCGGGAGGGCGCCCAGGCCGATCGCCTCCTCGACAAAGGCGTGCAGCAACTCGGTCTTGCCCGTGGCGACCGGGCCGCTGATCAACGCGATCTGTGGCCGACCGCGCTCACTCCGTACGAATAGACCCCGCAGATATCTCATTTCTTGAGAACGTTCCACGAATGCCATGGATTCTGTCTTCCCACCTGACAAGTGCCAGTATCTGTGGATCGCAAATAGGTCTATCATTCTATGGAGGCGTGGCGATATGACACATGTGCGAAAAGGGGTGGCGTATTTCGCCCCACGGAACGGAATGCCGCGAAAAAGGGCGGGGCCGCGGCACTCCGCGGTTCCCGCCGTGATCAGACGTCGGATGCGTCGGCGGCGTTCCTGGCGTCTTCCGCGGCGTCGGGGGCGTCGGCGTTCTCGGTGGCGTCGCCCAGAATGGTCATGGCCGCGGACGGCGTGGCATGCGTGAAGAGATCGGGCAGCCGCACCCGCGCCCCCGTCTCCTCCTCGATCCGCCCCGCGAGCCGGACGGCCAGCAGAGAGTGGCCGCCCTCCGCGAAGAAGTGGGTGTCCGGGGTGACGTCCCCCCGGCCCAGCACCTCGGCCCACAGTGCGACCAGCGTGTCCACCCGGGCGTCCTCACCCGGTTCAGGGGAGAGCGCTCTCCCCCGGCTTGCGGTCTGCTGGCCTGCGGTCTGCTGGCCCGAGGCCCGCTGACCCGCACCCCGTTCGCCGCCAGCCGCCCGTTCGCCGCCCGCCGTTCCCTCACCCGCCGCCCGCCGGGCTCTGGCCGCCGCCATGCGGGCGAGCGCCGGATGGTCCACCTTGAGGCTGGTGTTGACCGGGAGCCGGTCGAGCGCCACGAACTCCTGCGGCAGGCACGCACGCGGCAGCCGCTGCGCCGCGAACTCCCACAGTGGCCGCGCCACCGCGTCCCCGAGCGGCGACTCCACGAACGCGACCAGCGCCGCGTCCACCGTCCCCGACTCGCGTACCGTCACCGCGCAGCCGCGCACGTCGGGGTGCTCGGCGAGCACCGCCTCGACCTCGCCCAACTCCACGCGCACGCCCCGCAGTTTGACCTGACGGTCCGAGCGCCCCAGCACCTCGAGCGTCCCGTCGGGCAGCCAGCGCGCCCGGTCCCCTGTGCGGTAGAAGCGGCCGAACGCGGGGTGCGTGCCGAAGCGTTCCTCCGTCAGCTCCGGCCTGCGGTGGTAGCCCGCGGCCACCCCACCCCCGGCGACGCACAGTTCACCCGGCACCAGCAGGGGCAGCTCGCGCCCCTCGGGGTCGGCCACGAACACCTGGGTGTCGCGCACCGGCCGCCCCACGCTCACCCGCCCGTCGGCACGGTGGCCGAGCGGCCCCGATGTGGACCAGATGGTGGTCTCGGTCGGCCCGTAGACGTTGCGCGCCACACAGCCGGTGGCCACCAGGTCGGCCGCGAGCGCCGGGGGCAGCGGCTCGCCGCCGCACAGGACGTTCCGCCCCGCGAGCAGTGCGCCCGCCTCGGGCAGCACGAGCCGCCATGTGGTCGGCGTCGCCTGCACGGTGCCGACCGCGCGGCGCTTGAGCAGCTCCGCCAGGGCCGCGCCCTCGGTCCGCGCCTCGTCCGGCGCGACCACTACCCGGCCGCCGGTGGCCAGCGGCAGGAACAGCTCGAGCGCCGAGATGTCGAACGAGAACGCCGTCAGCCACAGGACGCCCCCGCCCGCCGAGGCGCCGAGCTCGTCGGTGAAGTGGGCGATCAGATTGGCCAGGTTGCCATGGGTCACCACGGTGCCCTTCGGCAGCCCGGTGGACCCCGAGGTGTGGATCAGATACGCCGGGTCGTCCGGCGATGGCGATGGCGATGGCGTGGGCGATGGCGATGGCGGGAGCGAAGGTGAGGGCGTGGTCGCCGGGCCCCGGCCCTCGGGGGCCCCGCCCACGGCCACCATCGGGTGGGCCGACGCCTCCGCCGCGGCGGGCACGGCCGCGCCGGGCGCGCACAGCACCGCGCGCGCCCCGGCGTCGTCGAGCTGATAGGCGATCCGCCGCTCCGGCAGCGCCGGGTCGAGCGGAAGGTAGGCGGCCCCCGCCCCCCACACCCCCAGCACCGCCGCGGCCAGCTCGGGGCCGCGTGGCGCCAGCACCGCCACCACGTCCCCCCGGCCCACGCCCGCCGCCGCGAGCAGCCGCCTGGTGCGTTCGCCCGCGTCCGTCAACTCCCGGTAGCACACGGTCCGTTCGCCGTCCTCCAGCGCGACGGCCTCCGGTGTCTCCCGGGTCCGCGCCGCGATCGCCACCGGCAGCACCGGCACCGGCGCGGGCGGCGGCTCGAGCACACGGTTGGCCTCGGCGATCACCCGGCGGTCCACGTCAGACCACGCCGTCACCTCGCCGACCGGCAGCCCGGGCCGCGCCGCCAGCGCCGTCAGCAGCGCCTCGTAACGCCGCGCCAGCAGCGTGACCTCCTCGCGCGTGAACACGCCCGTGCCGTGCGCGATCCGCAGCAACACGCCCTCGTCCGACGGGATGACGAAGAACTCGAGGTCGAACTTGCTCGACCCGTTCTCCGGTGTCAGCAGCCGCGCCCGCCGCTCCCCGAGAAGGACCTCACCGCCATCGCCCCCCGAACCCCCACCGCCCGGAACGTAGTTGAAGACATGCCGGAACAGCGCGTTGCGCCACCCCGACGCCGTCCTGTCCACCTCGCCGAGCAGGGTGTCCACCGGCACGTCGGCGTGGGCGAGCGAGTCGAGGAAGACGTCCCTGACCGCGCCGACCAGCGCGCGGAAGTCCCCGGCCGGGTCGATCCTGACGCGCAGCGGCACGACGTTGACGTGGTAGCCGATGGCGCCAGCGTCCTGGGGACGGCGGGTGTTCACGGGGGAGCCCACCACCAGGTCGGGGCCCGCGCCGTGCCGCGCGAGCAGCAGGTAGTACGCGGCCAGCAGGACCACCGCCTCGGGCGCCCGCAGCTCCTTCCGCATCCGCCGCACCGCCGCGATCGCGTCGGCCGACAGCGGCAACAGGACCGTTCCACCGGCGAGATCGGGGTGGTCACCCGCCTCGGCGCCCAGCCACAGGGCGTTGCGCACCGAGCCGAACTCCCGCAGGCGCGCACGCCAGAACGCCGTGCCGCGCTCGGTCGGCTCCGGCTCCGCCACCGCGGGAACGATCGTGCACAGCTCGTCGCCCGGCGCCGCGCCCGAGGCGAACGCCCCATAGGCGGCGGCAAGTTCGGCGACCATCGTGCCCGCGGACACCATGTCGAACACCAGATGGTGCACCGCGACGCACAGCACGTCGGAGCCCGCCCCGCGGAACAGCGAGGCCCGCACCAGTGGCCGCCCGTCCCACGCGAACGGCTCCCGCACATAGGCCGTCAGCGCGGCGGCCAGGCCCGCGTTCTCCCGTGCGTCGTCGGAGAGTTGGGCCTCATCCAGGACGAGCGAGGCCTCGTCCGGGCCCAACACCCGCTTGACAAGGCCGGATTCGGTGACGGTGAACCCCGTGCGCAGCACCTCGTGCCGCCGCAGCAGCAGGTTCAACGCGTCCCCGACTGCCGAGGGCAGCAGCGGACCGTCGGCGGCGAGCGCGAACGACAGGTTGTTGACCCCGGTCCCCGGCACGAAGCGTTCCAGGAGCCACAGCGCCTCCTCCTTGGCGCTCGCGGGCGTCACGGGGAGGCCGCCAGCGCCTCGGTGACCAGGCGGGCGCACTCGGGGCTGCGCAGCAGGTCGGCATGGGGCAGGTCGAGCCGCACCTCGTCGGCCACCAGATCGGCGCGCTCGGCGTCGGGGACCAGGTTGAGGCCGTTGATCGGCGTGTGCGAGCTGATGGCGGTGGCCCGTTTCCACGCGGGCAGCGCGTCCATCTGGCTGCCCGCCGCCAGGTATCCGATGAACGACATGAACGCCTCGATCAACTCGCCGCCGTGCCGCCGGTCGAGCGCGCCCTTCTCGAATGCCGCCTCGCCCAACTCCCTGAACATCTCGCCCAGGCGCTCCAGCATCGGGTCGAGCGCGTGCGCGTGCTCGGTCCAGACGGCCTCGGCCTCGGCCCTGATCCGCGTCACCTCCGCCTCCGTGAGCACCGGCGCGAACCGGTCGATCGCGCGCACGAACTGTGCGTAGACGGTCAGCGACGAGGGCACCTCCGGATCGAACATGACGATCTCGGGCGGCCGTTCCTGCCACGCGCTCACCCCGTCGCTCAGCGCCCCCACGAACGCCGCGCCCGCGCAGTAACTGAGCAGCGCGCGGACCCGCACCCCGCTGTGCCGCAGGTCCGCGAGCCACCGTCCCACGGCCTCACGGCCCGAGAGCCTGCCGTCGGGCGCGGGCTGCGGAAGCGTCTCCCACAGGGCGACGGAGGGGCCGAGCAGGGGGGCCAGCTCGTCGAACCCCGCCTCGTTCCGCCCGGAGAGCGGAAAATCGACAGCCAGTACGACTTCGCCGGAGGCGTCGTCGTGATGCCTGCGCCACCAGCCCATGTCCCGCATGTCTCCCCTTTTCTTTCGGGTGTTCCAGGGCGTTCTCTCGGGTGTTCTCCGAGGTCTTCTCCGAGGTCTTCTCTCGGATGTCCCGTCCGGCGTTCTTTCGGCCCCCGCGTCGGCGTGCGCGCACGGAAAGACAGAATCAGCCTAGAAACGCGCATTCCCCTCCCGGAGCCCCTACCGGGCCCTTGAAGACCCCCTGCCCCTCGGCGCGACAGCCGGTAGCGCAACGCGATGCGGCCCAGCGGGCCCGTGCCTAGGGGGAGTTCAGGGGTGGGAGAGGGGTCGGGGCACCGAGGTACCCGGCCCAGAATGGCGGAGGAAATCCGCGACGCGCGCGGCGGCGGCCGGAAATGCGCCGGTCGCACCACCCCTGCGACAACCGGGCGCACCACCCACGCGAAAGGTGAGAACAGCGGCGATGAGTGGACCGGACCCCCACGTTCTCGAAGCACTCAGGCTCTCACTCAAGGAGCGGGAACGGCTCCGGGAACGCAATCGCGAGCTCACCGCCGAGCTCACCGCGGCCGCTCGCGAACCCGTGGCCATCGTCGGCATGGCCTGCCACCTCCCCGGCGGCGCCGACACCCCCGAGGCGCTGTGGCGGCTGGTGACCGAAGGGGTGGACGCCATCAGCGAGTTCCCCGCCGACCGCGGCTGGGACCTCGCGGCGATCCACCACCCCGACCCCGACCGGCGCGGCACCTCCTACACCCGGCACGGCGGATTCCTGCGGGACGCAGGCGAGTTCGACCCGGCCATGTTCGGCATCTCGCCCCGCGAGGCCCTCGCCATGGACCCCCAGCAGCGGCTGCTGCTCGAGGCGTCGTGGGACGCTTTCGAGGACGCGGGCCTCGACCCGGTCGCGGCGCGCGGCAGCCGCACCGGCGTGTTCATGGGCCTGATGCACCACGACTACGAGGCCGTGCTGCGCGCCTCCGACGACACCGTCGAGGGCTTCCTCGGCACCGGCGGCAGCATCGCGTCGGGCCGGATCTCCTATGTCCTCGGCCTCGAAGGCCCCGCGATCACGGTCGACACCGCGTGCTCGTCGTCGCTCGTGGCGCTGCACCTGGCCGCCAGGTCCCTGCGCGCGGGCGAGTGCGACCTGGCGCTCGCGGGCGGGGCCACCGTGATGTGCACACCCGAGGCGTTCGTGGCCTTCTCCCGGCAGCGCGGGCTCTCGCCCGACGGGCGGTGCAAGTCTTTCGCGGAGGGCGCCGACGGCGTGGGCTTCGGCGAGGGCGCAGGCGTGCTCCTGGTCGAACGCCTCTCCGACGCGCTCCGCCTCGGCCACCGCGTGCACGCGGTGGTGCGCGGCTCGGCCGTCAACCAGGACGGCGCGTCCAACGGGCTGACCGCGCCCAACGGCCCCGCCCAGCGCCGGATGATCCGCCAGGCCCTGGCCGGTGCCGGGCTCGAACCCGCCGACGTGGACGTGGTGGAGGGCCATGGCACGGGCACCACCCTCGGCGACCCGATCGAGGTCCGGGCCCTGATCGACGTCTACGGCCGTGGACGCGACCCCGAACGCCCGCTGCTGCTTGGCTCGTTGAAGTCGAACATCGGCCACGCCCAGGCCGCGGCCGGAGTGGCCGGTGTCATCAAGGTGGTGCTGGCCCTGCGACGCGGCGTGGTGCCGAAGACCCTTCACGTCGACGAGCCGTCGCGGCGCGTCGACTGGTCGGGCAGCGGTGTCCACCTCGCGCGCGAGACGCTGGAGTGGCCCGAGACCGGACGCCGACGCCGCGCCGCCGTCTCGTCGTTCGGCGTCAGCGGCACCAACGCCCATGTGATCGTCGAGGAGTTCGGCGAGCCCGCCGAGCGCGACGGAACGCCACCCCCCGTGGTGCCCTGGGTGTTCTCCGCGCGCTCCCCCGAGGCGCTGGCCGCCCGCGCGGGACAGCTACGCGAGGTCACCGCCCAACTCGACGTCGTGGACGTCGGGTTCACCCTGACCAGCTCCCGCGCCTCGCTGCCCCACCGCGCGTGGACCCTCGGCGGCGACCTCGACCGGCTGCGCACCGCGCGCGCCGCGGGCGGCAAACTGGCCGTGCTCTTCCCCGGGCAGGGCGTGGGGCGACCCGACACCGGCCGTCAACTCCGCGCCGCCTTCCCCGCGTTCGCGAAGGCGTTCGACGAGGCGTGCGCCGCCGCTGAAGTGGACCCCGCGACGTTCGCCGACGGCTCCGACGGCTCCGACGGCTCCGACGGCTCCGACGGCTCCGACGGCACTGGCGGCACTGGCGGCACTGGCGGCACTGGCGCGATCGGGCAGGCGGCGCTCTTCGCCGTCGAGGTGGCGCTGTTCCGGCTCCTGGAGTCCTGGGGCGTGCGCCCCGACGCGGTGGCGGGCCACTCGGTGGGCGAGCTGGCCGCCGCCCATGTCGCCGGGGTGCTCTCGCTCGCCGACGCCGGACGCCTGGTGGCCGCCAGGGGACGGCTCATGGAGGCCCGCATGCCACCGGGCGCCATGGTCGCCATCGAGGCCACCGAGGAGGAGGCCCGCCGCGCCCTTCTGCCAGGCGTCGCCGTGGCCGCCGTCAACGGCCCCTCCTCCGTGGTCATTTCCGGCGACGAGGGCCCCGTCCTCGACATGGCCGAACGCCTTGGCCGTGCCAGGCGGCTGAAGGTCGAACGCGCCTTCCACTCACCGCACGTCGACGGGCTGCTCGACGAACTCCACGCCGTCGCCGCCACGTTGACCTACCGCACCCCCTCGATCGCCGGGGTCTCCACGGTGACAGGGGGACCGGTGGACCGGGACGGTGCCTGGGCCTCGCCCGCCTACTGGGCGCGGCACGCCCGCGAGGCCGTCCGCTTCCACGACGCCCTCACCACGCTGCGCGCCTCGGACGTGAAGGGCTTCCTCGAGGTCGGCCCCGGCGCGGTGCTCTCCGGGCTCGCGGGCGGCGACACCCCCGCCGTCCCGGTGCTGCGCAAGGACCGCCCCGAGGCCGAGTCCGCGGTGGCCGCCGCCGCCGAACTCCACGCCCACGGCTGGGACATCGACTGGTCCGCGTTCTACGAGGGCAGCGGAGCCCGCCGCGTCACCCTCCCCGGATACCCCTTCTCCCGCCAGCGCTACTGGCCGCACGGCACCGCCCGCACCGGCGACCCCGGCGGCCTCGGCCTCGGCGCGTGCGACCACCCGCTCCTCGGCGCCTCGGTGCCGCTCGCGGGATCCGAAGGGCTGCTGCTCACAGGCCGCCTCTCGCTCGCCACCCACCCCTGGCTCGCCGACCACACCATCGGCGGCGCCCCCGTCCTGCCCGGCGCCGCCCTCGCCGAGCTGGCCTCCCGCGCGGGCGACCAGACCGGCTGCCCGACCGTCGAGGAGCTGACCCTGGAAACGCCCCTGGTCCTGCCGCCCGAGGGCGGCGTCAGGGTGCAGCTCCGGGTGGACCCGCCCGACGGAGCAGGCCGCCGCGGGATCGAGGTGCACGCGCGCGGCGACGACGAACACGTCCCCTGGACGCGCCACGCCACCGGCCTGCTCGCCGACACGCCCCCCGAGGCCCGGGCCCCCGTGCGCGTCTGGCCCCCCACCGGCGCTCATCCCGTCGACGTGGCAGGGCTCTACGACCGGCTGGCCGCCGGGGGCCTCGGCTACGGCCCGGTCTTCCGGGGCCTGAAGGCCGCCTGGCGGCGCGGGGACGAGGTGTTCGCCGAGGTCGCCCTCGACCCCGAGGCCGAGAACGACGCCTTCGGCCTGCACCCCGCCCTCCTCGACGCCGCCCTGCACACCGTCGCCCTGGCCCTGGGAGAGCGCTCTCCGGAGCCGCTGCTGCCGTTCTCCTGGGGCGAGTTCACCCTCCACGCCACCGGCGCCACCGTGCTGCGCGTCCAGGTCACCCCCCGGGGCCCAAAGAGCGCTTCCCTGTATCTCGCCGACGGCGCCGGAGACCCCGTCGCCACCGTCGCGTCGCTGCTGCTGCGCCCGCTCGCCGCCGCGCCCGGGCCCACCACGCCCGCGCACGGAACCGCCGACGCGCTCTTCCGCCTCGACTGGCCGACGCTCCCCGAGGCCCAGGCCGCCGCGGACGAGGGCGCCCCACATGCCGCGCTCGGCGAGCACACCCCCCACCCCGACCTCGACACCCTCGCCGACGCGATCGCCGCGGGCCGCACCCCGAACCCCGAGGTGGTCATCGCCACCTGCCCCCCGGCCAGCACGCCGCTCGACGCCGCCACCCACGCCCTCGACCTGGTGCAACGCTGGCTCACCGACGACCGCTTCGCCTCCGCCAGGCTCACGCTCGTCACCCGCCGCGCCGTCACCACGGGCCCGGACGACGCGCCGCCCGACCCCGCGCACGCCGCCGTGTGGGGCCTGGTCCGCTCGATCCAGTCCGAGCAGCGCGACCGCCTCGTCCTCGTCGACGAGGACCCCGCCGCCCCCGGCGTGCCCGCGCGCGCCCTTGCCTCCCGCGAGCCCCAACTCGCCCTGCGCGGCCGAGCCGTCCACCGCGCGCGCCTCACCCGCGTTCCCGCCGATGCCCGGGCTGAGCCCCCGCGCTGGGACCCCGAGGGCACCGTGCTCATCACCGGCGCCCCCGGCGCCCTTGGCACCCTGGTGGCCCGCCACCTCGCCACCGAACACGGCGTCCGGCACCTCCTGTTGGCCAGCCGCCGCGGACCCGAGGCGCCCGGAGCGCCCCAACTGGCCCAGGAGCTGGGGGCGTTGGGCGCAACGGTCAAACTCGCCGCCTGCGACGTCGCGGACCGGAGAGCGCTCTCCGCCCTCCTGGACGCCATCCCCGCCGCCCATCCCCTCAGGGCCGTCGTCCATTCCGCGGGTGTCCTCGACGACGGCGTGGCCGCCGCGCTCACCCCCGAGCGCCTGGCCACCGTCCTGCGCCCCAAGGCGGACGCCGCCCTCCACCTCGACGAGCTGACCCGCGGCCTCGACCTGACGGCGTTCGTCCTCTTCTCATCGGCCGCGGGCGTTCTGGGCAACCCGGGGCAGGCCAACTACGCCGCCGCCAACGCCGTGTTGGACGCCCTCGCCCACCGCCGAAGGGCCGAAGGGCTGCCCGCCGTCTCGCTCGCCTGGGGCCTGTGGCGCGGCGGCGACGGCATGGCGGGCGACCTCGACGACGCCGCGCTGCGCCGCCTCCGCCGCGAGGGCTTCGCCGCCCTGTCCACCGCCGAGGGGCTCGCGCTGTTCGACGCCGCGCCCGCCACGGGCGAGGCCGTTCCGCTGCCGTTGCGCCTCGACCCGGCCGCCCTCGCCGCCCTCGCCGCCCGCGCCGACGAGCTGCCGCCCCTGCTGCGCGGCCTGGTCCGCGCGCCCCGCCGCAGGGCAGCGGCTGCCCAGGGCGCGGGCGCCGACGGGCTCGCCCGCCGCCTGGCCGACCTGCCGCGGGAGCGCCGCCAGGAGGCCGTGCTCGACATCGTCCGCGGCCAGGTGGCGCACGTCCTCAACCACACCGGGGCCCACGCGGTCGACGCCGGGCGGTCGTTCAAGGAGATCGGCTTCGACTCGCTCACCGCGATCGAGCTGCGCAACGGCCTCAACGCGGCCACCGGGCTCCGCCTGCCCGCCAGCCTCGTCTTCGACCACCCCACGCCCACCGCCCTCGCCGCGCACATCGCCGCCGAGCTGACCACCGCCCTCCCGGAGAGCGCTCTCCCCTCGGCCCGTCCCGCCACCGACGAACCCATCGCCGTCGTCGGGATCGGCTGCCGCTTCCCAGGCGGGGTCACCTCCCCCGAGGGCCTGTGGTCGCTGATCGCCGAGGGCCGGACCGTCGCGCGCCCCTTCCCCGACGACCGGGGCTGGGACCTGGAGGCGCTGTTCCACCCCGACCCCGCCCACCCGGGCACCTCCTATGTGCGGGCGGCCGGATTCCTTGACGGCGCCGCCGAGTTCGACGCCGCGTTCTTCGGCGTCTCCCCGCGCGAGGCCCTCGCCATGGACCCCCAGCAGCGCCTGTGGCTCGAGACCTCCTGGGAAGCTCTCGAACGCGCCGGGATCGACCCCCACCGGCTGCGCGGCTCCCGCACCGGCGTCTTCGCCGGGGTGATGTACCACGACTACGGCCCGCTGCCCGGCACGCCCGCCGAGGCCGAGCTCGACGGGTTCCTCGGCACAGGCCGCTCCGGCAGCGTGATCTCCGGGCGCCTGTCCTATGCCCTCGGCCTCCAGGGCCCCGCGCTGACCGTCGACACCGCCTGCTCCTCCTCCCTGGTCGCCCTCCACCTGGCCGCGCGGGCGCTGCACGCGGGGGAGTGCGACCTCGCGCTCGCCGGCGGCGTGACGGTGATGGCCACCCCTAGCGCCTTCGTGGAGTTCTCGCGGCAGCGCGGCCTGGCAGCCGACGGCCGCTGCAAACCGTTCGCCGCCGGGGCCGACGGCACCGCGTGGGGCGAGGGCGCGGGCGTGCTCGTCGTCGAACGCCTCTCCGACGCCCGCCGCAACGGCCACCCCGTCCTCGCCCTGATCACTGGCTCCGCCGTCAACCAGGACGGCGCGAGCAACGGCCTCACCGCCCCCAACGGCCCCGCCCAGCAGCGCGTCATCCGCGACGCCCTGGCCGACGCCGGGCTGCGCCCCGCCGACATCGACGCCGTCGAGGCCCACGGCACCGGCACCCCCCTGGGCGACCCCATCGAGGCCGAGGCGCTCGCCGCCGTCTACGGCCGTGGGCGCGACCCCGAACGGCCGTTGCTGCTGGGCTCGTTGAAGTCCAACATCGGCCACACCCAGGCCGCAGCCGGGGTCGGCGGCGTCATCAAGACCGTTCTCGCGCTGCGCCACGGCCTGCTGCCCCCCACCCTCCACGTCGACGAGCCGACGCCGCACGTCGCCTGGCAGGACAGCGGCATCGCCCTGCTGCGCGAACCCACGCGATGGCCCGAGACGGACCGCCCCCGCCGCGCCGCCGTCTCCGCGTTCGGCTTCAGCGGCACCAATGCGCACCTCGTCATCGAACAGCCTCCCGCCGAACAGCCTCCCGCCGAACAGCCCCCCGCCGAACAGCCCTCCACCGAGCGTCCCCCTGCGCCCGCGCCCGCGGCCGCCTCGCCGCCCGCCGTTCCCTGGACCCTCTCCGCCAGGACCGCGCCCGCGCTGCGCGCCCAGGCCGCCCGGCTCGCCGACCACCTGAGCGCCCACCCCGGCGCGCGCCCCCTCGACGTGGCCCGCTCTCTGGCCACCGAACGCGCCCACTTCGAGCACCGGGCCGTGGTGACGGGCGCCGACCGCGATGACCTGCTCGCCGGGCTCGCGGCACTGGCAGAGGGCCGGTCGGCGCCCCAACTCGCCGAAGGCGTCACGGATTCGGCCTCCGCGACGCCCGGCAAGGTCGCGTTGGTCTTCCCGGGCCAGGGCGCCCAATGGCCCGGGATGGGCGCCCAACTCCTCGACGAATCCCCCGTCTTCGCCCGCCGAATGGTCGAATGCGACGCGGCGCTGCGGCCGTTCACCGGCTGGTCCGTGCCCGACGTGCTGCGCGCCGCGCCCGGCGCGCCCGCGCTCGAGGGCGACGACGTCGTGCAGCCCGCGCTGTTCGCGGTGACGGTCTCGCTCGCCGAGGTGTGGCGCTCGCTCGGCATCACCCCCGCCGCCGTCGTCGGGCACAGCCAGGGCGAGATCGCCGCCGCCTGCGTCGCCGGGGCCCTCACCCTCCCCGACGCCGCGCGCGTGGTCGCCCTGCGCGCAGCCGCCACCCTGGCCCTCGCCGGAAAGGGCGGCCTGCTCACCGTCCCGCTCCCCGCCGACGAGGTGGAGCGCCGCCTCGCCCGCTGGGCAGGGCGCCTGTGGCTCGGCGCGGTCAACGGCCCCTCGCTCGCGGTCGTCTCGGGCGAGGCCGAGGCGCTGGGCGCGTTCGCGGAGGCGTGCGCCGCCGACGGCGTCCGCGCCCGCCGCGTCCCCATCGACTACGCCTCCCACTCCCCGCTGGTCGCCGACATCGAAGGGCGACTGCTCACCGAGCTCGACGGCATCACGCCCCGCCCCGCCGCCATCCCCTTCTACTCGACGGTAGACGCGGCGTTCCTGGACACCGAACGCCTCGACGCCGCCTACTGGTACCGCAACCTCCGCCAGCCCGTGCGCTTCGCCGACGCCGTGCGCGACCTGGCCGAACAGGGCTTCGGCGCGTTCGTCGAGGTGGGCCCGCACCCCGTGCTCGCCCTCGGGCTGCACCAGACGCTGGACGCCACGGGGCGCGACGCCGTGGTAGCGGCCTCGCTCCACCGGGGCGACGGCGGCTGGCGCCGCGTCCTCGCCTCGCTGGCCGAGGCCCATGTGCGCGGCCTGTCGCCCGAGTGGCCCGCCGTGTTCCATGACACCGGCGCGGGGCGCGCCGACCTGCCCACCTACCCGTTCGAGCACCGCCCCTACTGGCTCGGCGGCGGCTCGGGCGGCGCCGACGCGGCGGCCATCGGCCTCGGCCGCACCGGCCACCCCCTGCTCGGGGCCGCCGTGACGCTCCCCGACTCCGACGGCCTCCTGCTCACGGGCCGGGTCGGGCTGCCCGCCCAGCCCTGGCTGGCCGACCACGCGGTCCTCGGCACCGCCCTGCTGCCCGGCGCGGCCCTCGTCGAACTCGCCCTCGCCGCCGGGCGCCATGTCGGCCATCAGGTGCTCGACGACCTCACCCTCCAGGCGCCACTGCCCCTGCCCGAACGCGGCTGCGCCCAACTGCGCGTCACCGTCGGCCCGGCCGACGAGCCCCCGGGCGCCGACGAGCCCTCGTTCGCCGACGAGCCCCCGGGCGCCGACGAGCCCCCGGGCGCCGACGAGCCCCCGGGCGCCGAGGGGGCTCAACGCGCCAGCGAGGCTCAACGCGCCGATGGCGCACGGACGGTGACGATCCACTCGCGGCCCGAGGACGCCGACGCCGACACCCCCTGGACCTGCCACGCCACCGGAACGCTGCGCCCCCACCGCCCCGGCGACGACCCCGCGCCCCCGCCCCTCGCCACGACCTGGCCGCCACCGGGGGCCGAACCCCTCGACATCCGCCGCCTCTACGACGACCTGGCCGCGGCCGGACTCGACTACGGCCCGGCGTTCCAGAACCTCACCGCGGCCTGGCGGCTCGGCGAAACGGTGCTCGCCGAGGCCGCGCTGCCCGAGTCCACCCCCGCGGGGGCGTTCGGGCTGCACCCCGCGCTCCTCGACGCGGCCCTCCACGCCATCGCCCTGGGCGACTTCGTCGCCGCGCCCCCGGGCGCGGCGGTGGGGGAGGAGAGCGGGATCCCGCTGCCGTTCTCCTGGAGCGGTGTCTCGCTGCGCGAGGCCCCCGGAACCGCGGCCCTGCGCGCGCTCATCTCCCGTGCCCCCGGTGGCGACGCGGTGCGCGTCCAGCTCGCCGACGGCGCCGGAACGCCCGTCGCCTCCATCGATGCCCTCGCCCTGCGCCGGGTGACGGGCCGCCACCTCGCCCCCGACGGCGCGTCCGGGCCCGGGCCGCTCCACCGGCTCGACTGGGTCCCGCTGGCCGCCGCCGAAGCACCTCCCGCGCCCCCTGCGCGCCCCACGCCCTCCGCCGCCGAAGCGCCCGACGCGCATCACGCCGCCGACGCGTCCGAGGCCGACGCGTCCGAGGCCGACGCGTTCGAGGCCGACTGGGCGGTCATGGGCGACGACGGCACCCTCGCCGCCGCGCTCGCCGCCCGGGGCGTCCGCGTCACGCCCGTCGCGGCGTTCGACGCCCTGCCCGCCCCGCCGCCCCGGATCGTCGCGACCGCCGACGCCCTCAACGCGCCCGGGAACGACCCCGCCGCGCGCGCCGGGGAGGCCGCGCGGCGCACCCTCGAACGCGTCCGGGCGTGGCTCGCCGACGAGCGGTTCGCCGACGCCACCCTCACCGTCCTCACCCGGGGCGCGGTCGCCACCGGCCCCGGCGACCCCGCGCCCGACCCCGCCGCGGCGGCCGTGTGCGGGCTGGTGCGCTCGGCCCAGGCCGAACACCCGGGCCGTTTCCTCCTGGTCGACCTCGACGACGACCCGGCCTCGCTCGCCGCCGTCCGGGCCGCCCTCGCCACGGGCGCGGGCCGGGAAGGACAGCCAGGCCACCTCGCGCTGCGAGGCGGGCGCCCCCACACCGCCCGCCTCGCACCCCTCACGCCCGCCCTCGCCGCGCCCGCGCCCGCCCCCGCGGCGCCCGCGCCCGACCTCGCGGCGCCCGCGCCCGCCCCCGTCGCTCCAGCCAG
>NZ_QEST01000146.1 GCF_003311645.1 Streptomyces sp. PT12
TCAAGAATTCACAGTGGACGCGAGCATCTGCGGACAAGCCCTCGGCCTATTAGTACCGGTCAACTCCACCTGTCACCAGGCTTCCATCTCCGGCCTATCAACCCCGTCGTCTACAGGGAGCCTTACCCCATCACGTAGGTGGGAGCCCTCATCTCGAAGCAGGCTTCCCGCTTAGATGCTTTCAGCGGTTATCCCTCCCGAACGTAGCCAACCAGCCATGCCCTTGGCAGAACAACTGGCACACCAGAGGTTCGTCCGTCCCGGTCCTCTCGTACTAGGGACAGCCCTTCTCAAGACTCCAACGCGCACAGCGGATAGGGACCGAACTGTCTCACGACGTTCTAAACCCAGCTCGCGTACCGCTTTAATGGGCGAACAGCCCAACCCTTGGGACCAACTCCAGCCCCAGGATGCGACGAGCCGACATCGAGGTGCCAAACCATCCCGTCGATACGGACTCTTGGGGAAGATCAGCCTGTTATCCCCGGGGTACCTTTTATCCGATGAGCGACGGCGCTCCCACAAGCCACCGCCGGATCACTAGTCCCTGCTTTCGCACCTGCTCGACCCGCCAGTCTCACAGTCAAGCTCCCTTGTGCACTTACACTCACCACCTGATAACCAACCAGGCTGAGGGAACCTTTGGGCGCCTCCGTTACCCTTTAGGAGGCAACCGCCCCAGTTAAACTACCCACCAGACACTGTCCCCGATCCGGATCACGGACCCAGGTTAGACATCCAGCACGATCAGAGTGGTATTTCAACAACGACTCCACACCAGCTGGCGCCAGCGCTTCACAGTCTCCCACCTATCCTACACAAACCGAACCGAACACCAATATCAAGCTATAGTAAAGGTCCCGGGGTCTTTCCGTCCTGCTGCGCGAAACGAGCATCTTTACTCGTACTGCAATTTCACCGGGCCTATGGTTGAGACAGCCGAGAAGTCGTTACGCCATTCGTGCAGGTCGGAACTTACCCGACAAGGAATTTCGCTACCTTAGGATGGTTATAGTTACCACCGCCGTTTACTGGCGCTTAAGTTCCCAGCCTCGCCACTCACGCAGCTAACCGGTCCCCTTAACGTTCCAGCACCGGGCAGGCGTCAGTCCGTATACATCGCCTTACAGCTTCGCACGGACCTGTGTTTTTAGTAAACAGTCGCTTCTCGCTGGTCTCTGCGGCCACCCCCAGCTCCAGACGAAAAGTCCTTCACCAGAAGCGGCCCCCCTTCTCCCGAAGTTACGGGGGCAATTTGCCGAGTTCCTTAACCATAGTTCACCCGAACGCCTCGGTATACTCTACCTGACCACCTGAGTCGGTTTCGGGTACGGGCCACCATGAAACATCGCTAGAGGCTTTTCTCGACAGCATAGGATCATCCACTTCACCACAATCGGCTCGGCATCAGGTCTCACCCTGTAATATCGCACGGATTTACCTGCACGACGGGCCACACCCTTACCCCGGGAATAACCACCACCCGGGCTGGACTACCTTCCTGCGTCACCCCATCACTCACCTACTACCCCCTCGGGCCACCGGCTCCACCACTCCACACACAATCAAAGACCATGCATGGCGGCTTCACGGGCTTAGCATCAGAAGATTCAGCGCTGGCGCTCCATAGCGGGTACCGGAATATCAACCGGTTATCCATCGACTACGCCTGTCGGCCTCGCCTTAGGCCCCGACTTACCCTGGGCAGATCAACTTGACCCAGGAACCCTTAGTCAATCGGCGCACACGTTTCCCACGTGTGTATCGCTACTCATGCCTGCATTCTCACTCGCATACCGTCCACAACACCCTCCCAGGGCCGCTTCACCCGGCACACGACGCTCCCCTACCCACCACACAACAGTGCAGTGACACGACTTCGGCGGCGTACTTGAGCCCCGCTACATTATCGGCGCAGAATCACTCGACCAGTGAGCTATTACGCACTCTTTCAAGGATGGCTGCTTCTAAGCCAACCTCCTGGCTGTCTCTGCGACTCCACATCCTTTCCCACTTAGCACACGCTTAGGGGCCTTAGTCGATGCTCTGGGCTGTTTCCCTCTCGACCATGGAGCTTATCCCCCACAGTCTCACTGCCGCGCTACCACTTACCGGCATTCGGAGTTTGGCTAAGGTCAGTAACCCGGTAAGGCCCATCACCTACCCAGTGCTCTACCTCCGGCAAGAAACACACGACGCTGCACCTAAATGCATTTCGGGGAGAACCAGCTATCACGGAGTCTGATTGGCCTTTCACCCCTAACCACAGGTCATCCCCCAGATTTTCAACTCTGGTGGGTTCGGGCCTCCACGCAGTCTTACCCACGCTTCACCCTGCCCATGGCTAGATCACCCCGCTTCGGGTCTAGGGCATGCTACTCAAAACGCCCTCTTCGGACTCGCTTTCGCTACGGCTCCCCACCAACAGGTTAACCTCGCAACACACCGCAAACTCGCAGGCTCATTCTTCAAAAGGCACGCAGTCACGACACACCAGGCAAGCCCAATGTGCGACGCTCCCACGGCTTGTAGGCACACGGTTTCAGGAACTCTTTCACTCCGCTCCCGCGGTACTTTTCACCATTCCCTCACGGTACTATCCACTATCGGTCACCAGGGAATATTTAGGCTTAACGGGTGGTCCCGCCAGATTCACACAAGATTTCTCGGGCCCTGTGCTACTTGGGTGGCTCTCCAGCAAGTCATGAACATTTCGCCTACGGGGGTCTTACCCTCTACGCCGGGCCTTTCGCATGCCCTTCGACTACACCCATGATTTCTCACTTGCCGACCGTCCGGCAGAACGATCACAAAGAACTCCCACAACCCCGCCTGCGCAACCCCTGCCGGGTATCACACACAAACGGTTTAGCCTCATCCGGTTTCGCTCACCACTACTCCCGGAATCACGGTTGTTTTCTCTTCCTGCGGGTACTGAGATGTTTCACTTCCCCGCGTTCCCTCCACACCGCCTATACATTCAGCAGCAGGTGACAGCCCATAACGACTGCCGGGTTTCCCCATTCGGAAACCCCCGGATCACAGCTCGGTTGACAACTCCCCGGGGACTATCGCGGCCTCCCACGTCCTTCATCGGTTCCTGGTACCAAGGCATCCACCGTGCGCCCTTAACAACTTGGCCACAGATGCTCGCGTCCACTGTGAAATTCTCAACCAACAAACGAAGACACACCAACCCAACAGGTCAGCCCGCGCCCTCAGACACCCAACAGCGTGCCCACAACCAGACCACCCACCACCAAGCTTTCCACGCCGAAGCAGTACTCACCCGCAGCCGATCATCCAGCCATGAATAGTCAATGTTCCACCCATGAGCAGCCACCCAGGATCACACGCCCCAGGCTAGCCAAACGCTCCTTAGAAAGGAGGTGATCCAGCCGCACCTTCCGGTACGGCTACCTTGTTACGACTTCGTCCCAATCGCCAGTCCCACCTTCGACAGCTCCCTCCCACAAGGGGTTAGGCCACCGGCTTCGGGTGTTACCGACTTTCGTGACGTGACGGGCGGTGTGTACAAGGCCCGGGAACGTATTCACCGCAGCAATGCTGATCTGCGATTACTAGCGACTCCGACTTCATGGGGTCGAGTTGCAGACCCCAATCCGAACTGAGACCGGCTTTTTGAGATTCGCTCCACCTCACGGCATCGCAGCTCATTGTACCGGCCATTGTAGCACGTGTGCAGCCCAAGACATAAGGGGCATGATGACTTGACGTCGTCCCCACCTTCCTCCGAGTTGACCCCGGCAGTCTCCCGTGAGTCCCCAACCACCCCAAAAGGAATGTTGCTGGCAACACAGGACAAGGGTTGCGCTCGTTGCGGGACTTAACCCAACATCTCACGACACGAGCTGACGACAGCCATGCACCACCTGTACACCGACTCAAAGAGACACCCTGTCTCCAGGGCTATCCGGCATATGTCAAGCCTTGGTAAGGTTCTTCGCGTTGCGTCGAATTAAGCCACATGCTCCGCCGCTTGTGCGGGCCCCCGTCAATTCCTTTGAGTTTTAGCCTTGCGGCCGTACTCCCCAGGCGGGGAACTTAATGCGTTAGCTACGGCACAGACAACGTGGAATGCTGCCCACACCTAGTTCCCACCGTTTACAGCGTGGACTACCAGGGTATCTAATCCTGTTCGCTCCCCACGCTTTCGCTCCTCAGCGTCAGTATCGGCCCAGAGACCCGCCTTCGCCACCGGTGTTCCTCCTGATATCTGCGCATTTCACCGCTACACCAGGAATTCCAGTCTCCCCTGCCGAACTCTAGCCTGCCCGTATCGACTGCAGACCCAGGGTTAAGCCCCGGGCTTTCACAACCGACGCGACAAACCGCCTACGAGCTCTTTACGCCCAATAATTCCGGACAACGCTCGCACCCTACGTATTACCGCGGCTGCTGGCACGTAGTTAGCCGGTGCTTCTTCTACAGGTACCGTCACCCCGAAAGGCTTCTTCCCTGCTGAAAGAGGTTTACAACCCGAAGGCCGTCATCCCTCACGCGGCGTCGCTGCATCAGGCTTCCGCCCATTGTGCAATATTCCCCACTGCTGCCTCCCGTAGGAGTCTGGGCCGTGTCTCAGTCCCAGTGTGGCCGGTCACCCTCTCAGGCCGGCTACCCGTCGTCGCCTTGGTAGGCCATCACCCCACCAACAAGCTGATAGGCCGCGGGCTCATCCCACACCGCAAAAGCTTTCCACCAGCAGACCATGAGGCCACCAGTGTATATCCGGTATTAGACCCAGTTTCCCGGGCTTATCCCAGAGTGCGGGGCAGATTACCCACGTGTTACTCACCCGTTCGCCACTCATCACCGGCCGAAACCGGATCAGCGTTCGACTTGCATGTGTTAAGCACGCCGCCAGCGTTCGTCCTGAGCCAGGATCAAACTCTCCGTGAATGCTTCAAACAAGCAATCCACCGAGAACAGACTCTCGCTGAACATACTTCATCAATAAACTGGCATTGACTTTTGGCACGCTGTTGAGTTCTCAAGGAACGGACACTTCCTTCAAGCCCATCTCAGGACCCTCCGGGCGTTTCCCTTCGCTGTGTCCACCACTCTAGAAGCAATCCCCGCCGAATTCCAAATCCAGCCCCAGGATCCACATTCCAGGCAAACCAAAGAAACCCTCACGGGCCCTTGAACGCTTGTGGTGGAGTGCGCCCTGTCAAGAGCGCCCGGGCAACGCTACGCCCTCGACTCCGGTGCGTCAACTTGACCCCGGGAGGGCGAACTCCGCCCACACCGCTTTGCCGCCCTCGGGGAGGCGGCGGGCGCCCCACTCGGCCGCGATCGTGGCGACGACCGCGATGCCGCGGCCCGCCTCGTCGGCGGGTTGTGCCTGCTGGCGGCGCGGCAGGTGCTCGTCGCCGTCTGTGACCTCCACGATCAGGCGGCGGTCGGTGCGGCGCAGGCGCAGGCGCATGGGGGCGCGGCCGTGCTTGAGCGAGTTGGCCACCAGCTCGCTCGCCGCAAGCACGCCGAGCTCGCGCAGCTCCTCGGGGAAGCGCCAGCTGGCCAGCACGCCGTCGGCGAAAGCCCGGGCGCGCGGGGCGGCTTCGATGCCGCCGAGGAGGTCGAGGGCGGCGCCGCGGAAGAGGTCGGCCTCCTCGCCCTCGCGGGCAGGGCAGCTGAGCACGAGGATCGCGACGTCGTCGTCGTGCTCGTCGGTGATGCCGAGGGCGCGCAGCAGGCGGTCGCAGATGATCTGCGGGGTGTCGCCCGCGCCCGCGACGGCCCGTTCGAGCGCGTCGAGACCCTCGTCGATGTCGGCGTCGCGCCGTTCCACCAGGCCGTCGGTGCACAGCACGGCCGTGGCGCCCTGGCCGAAGGGGACCGTGCCCGACGTGTGGACCCAGCCGCCGGTGCCGAGCGGGGGGCCCGTGGGCTCGGAGACGCGGCGCACGCCGCCCTCGGGCTCGCGGATGAAGATGGGCAGATGGCCCGCCGAGGCGTAGGTGAGGGTGCCCTCGTTGGGGTCGTGGACGGCGTAGAGGCACGTGGCGATCTGCGTCGAGTCGATGTCGATCGCGAGGCCGTCGAGGAGTTGGAGCACCTCGTGAGGCGGCAGGTCGAGACGCGCGTAGGCGCGCACGGCGGTGCGCAGCTGGCCCATGATCGCCGCGGCGCGCACGCCCCGGCCCATGACGTCGCCGATCACCACGGCGGTGCGCCCCGCGCCGAGCGTGATCACGTCGTACCAGTCACCGCCAACGGCGGCGTCGGTGCCGCCCGGCTGGTAGGTGGCGGCGACGCGGAGGTCGTCGGGCTGTTCGAGGCGCTGGGGGAGCAGGCTGCGTTGCAACGTGACGGCCGCGGCGCGCTGCTGGCTCTCGCTCTCGCGTAGGCGCTCGGCGGAGACGACCTGGTCGGTGACGTCGGCCGCGAAGACGAGGACGCCGCGCTGCGCGGGGGCGTCGGGCGTGGCGGTGAGCTCGACGGGGGTGCAGGTGAACGTGAAGTAGCTGTCGCGGCCCGTGCCGTGGACGCCGCGGGACTTCAGGGTGCGCGGGGTACCGCTGCGTTGCACCTGGTCCATGAGGGGCAGCAGGCCGACCTCGGCCAGCTCCGCAAGGGCCGTGCGCGCGGGGGCGCCGGGGGTGCGGTGGCCGAAGAGGGCGGCGTAGGCGTCGTTGACGTAGGCGACGCGGTGGTCGGGGCCGCGGACGACGGCGACGGGGGCCTGCACCTGGCCGAGCAGCTCGTGGATGGCCGACGCGTCGACGCCCTGGCCGCTCCTCGGCCTGGCCGCCGGGTCCTGGCGGTCGCCGCCTCCGCGGGCGGCGGGCACGGCGCCCGCGTCCGCTCCGCTGGCGCCGCCGTGGCGCCGCTGTGCCCCGGGCAGCCGGATGCCCCAGCGCGTCAAATTCACAACTTTCCGATCTGGTTCGTTCTGGTTTGCACGTCTACTCTTCGCTGAGCGGCAGCGCACCCATCGTCACATGCCGGGTCCCGGTCAGGTGCCCTCGGGGTGGCGTCCGGTGCCAGCGGCGAGCTCGAACTCGGCGCGGGGGTGTTCGAGCGAGCCGAGTGAGACGATCTCACGTCTGAACAATCCCGCAAGGGCCCATTCCGCGAGGATGCGTGCCTTGCGGTGGGTGGTGGGCACGCGGCCGAGGTGGTAGGCGCGGTGTATGAGCCAGGCCGCCAGGCCCTTGACGCGGCGGCGGCGCACGCGGGCGACGCCCTTGTGGAGGCCGAGGGAGGCGACCGAGCCGAGGTCGCGGTGGCGGTAGTCGGTGAGGGGCCCGCCGCGGAGGGCGGCGGCTATGTTGTCGGCGAGGCGGCGGGCCTGGCGCGTGGCGTGCTGCGCCGTGGGGGCGCACAGGGCGGGCGGTCCGCCGGTGTCCTCGCGTGTGAGATCGGGCACGGCGGCGGCGTCGCCCGCGGACCAGAGGCGTTCCCTGTCCTCGACGCGCAGGTCGGGACGGCAGCGGACGCGGCCGCGGTCGTCGAGGGGGACGTCGCACGAGGCGAGGACGGGGTGGGCCTTGACGCCCGCGGTCCACACGAGGGTGCGGGTGGGGTGCCGCGAGCCGTCGCTGAGGGTGGCGACGCGGTCGTCGCACGACTCGAGGCGGGTGCCGAGCCTGACGTCGATGTTGCGTCCGCGGAGCTCGCGGAGCGCGTAGGTGCCCATCTGCTCACCCACTTCGGGGAGGATGCGGTCGGTGGCCTCCACCAGGATCCACTTCTGCTCCTCCGGGCGGATGTTGTGGTAGTAACGGCACGCGTAACGTCCCATGTCCTCGAGCTCGGCAAGGGCCTCGACGCCCGCGTAGCCGCCGCCGACGAAGACAAAGGTGAGCGCGGCGTCGCGGACGGCGCTGTCGCGGGTGGACGACGCGATGTCGAGCTGCTCAAGGACGTGGTTGCGCAGGCCGATGGCCTCCTCGATGGTCTTGAAGCCGATGCCGTGTTCGGCGAGCCCGGGAACGGGCAGCGCGCGGGAGATGGAACCGGGGGCCAGCACCAGTTCGTCGTAGTCGACCCGGAGCGGTTCGCCGCCGGTCTCCTGGTCGGCCGGTGTCCGCACCAGGACCGTGTGCCGTCCCGAGTCGACGGCGGTGACCTCGCCGGGGAGGAAGCGGCAACGGGAGAGCACACGACGGAGCGGGACCACGACGTGGCGGGGCGAGAGCGATCCGGCCGCGGCCTCGGGCAGGAAGGGCTGATACGTCATGTACGGATCCGGGCTGATCACGGTGATCCTGACGTCGCCGCGCCGCAGCTCGCGCCGGAGTCTGCGCTGGAGGCGGAGTGCGGTGAACAGGCCGACATGGCCGCCGCCGGCCACCACGATGTGGGCGGGTTGCTTGGTCACCTGTCCATAAGGCACCCGTGGATGGCCGTTTGTCCACAGGCGGGACACGGCGCTGCTCCGATCGGGGGCGGCGGGGCGTGGCGCGGCGGGGTCGGAAGGAAGCCCTCCCGCTGTCAGTGGCCTCAACTATGTTCGTAACTCTTGGTTTCGTCACTCTTACTACACGCGGCGTCTTTTCGGGGAGCGACCGCGGCACCGGGGGAATTTCATATGCGGATCAGTGGATCCGGGGACGGTTCGGAAGTGCCGCCCTCGGTCGAGCACCAGCGTGCCGGTGGGCGTGTGGCGGCGGGCGGGGCGGCGGCGAAGTCGTCCGCGCCGCTGCGCGTGGACGCGCAGCGCAATCTTCGGCATGTGCTGAGCGCGGCGCGTGACGTGTTCGGCGAGCAGGGGTACGGGGCGCCGATGGAGGAGGTGGCGCGGCGGGCCAGGGTCGGCGTGGGGACGGTGTACCGGCGTTTTCCGAACAAGGAGGCGCTGGTGCGGCACATCGCCGCGGAGGAGACGCGGCGGTTGACGGATCGGGCGCTGGAGGCACTGGCGCGGGACGACGAGCCGTGGCGGGCGCTGGCGGGCTTCGTGGAGCGTTCGGCGGCGTCGGGCGCCGGGCGGCTGCTGCCTCCCGAGCTGCTGACGGCGGGGGCTGTCGTCGCGGCGGGCGGTGGCGTCGCGGCGGGCGGTGGCGTCGCGGCGGGCAGTGGGGGGCGCGGGCGGGTGCCGATACGGCGGGCGGTGCCCGATGGGGACGCGGGCGAGGCGCGGGATGGCAGGGGGGCGGGGACGCGGGAGCTGCTGTCCGTGGTCGGGAAGCTCGTGGAACGGACGCGGGCCGCGGGCGAGTTGCGGGCGGATGTGACGGTGGCCGACCTGATGCTGGTGATAGCGACGACGCCGCCGCGGTTCGAGGATCCGGCGCGGCAGACGGCGGCGGAGTCGCGGCTGCTCGAGATATTGCTCCAGGGGCTTAGGGCCGGTGGTGAGGGGGCGTAAGGGAGCGGTGACGGAGAGCGCGCAATGCTACGGGGATGCCCCACCAAGGGGTGGTTCTCCGGTGAACTTCTCTTGGCACACCGGCGTGTTGTGGCAACCTGGCCTGTGTTGCTGACGGCTATGTAAACAGGGGCTTTCCGGCTATGGGCGTTGACGGCGTTGAGGGGCATGGCGAGGACCCAGGTGAGTCCGTGGTGCCGCGGCAGCGCGTTCCCCATGGTGAGGCGGGCGACCTGGAGTTGGTCGACCGGATGCGTCGGGGTGCGCCGGAGGCGTACGACGAGTTGTACCGGCGCCACGCGGGGGCCGTGCGCCGTTATGCGCGGACGTGCTGCCGGGACGCCGACACGGCGGACGACCTGACGAACGAGGTGTTCGCGGCGACGTTGCAGGCGGTGCGGCGGGGCGGCGGGCCGAGGACGGCGGTGCGGGCGTATCTGCTGACGTCGGTGCGGCGCGTGGCGGCGGACTGGGCGCGAACGGCGCGGCGCGAGCAACTGGTCGAGGACTTCGCGACGTTCGCGGTGTCGGACGCGGCGGCGCGGGCGGGGGACGCGGACGCGCTGGAGATGGGCGCGGACGTCAGGGCGATGCACCAGGCCGAGCAGTCGATGGCGATGCGGGCGTTCCGCAGCCTGCCCGAGCGCTGGCAGATGGTGCTGTGGCACACGGCGGTCGAGGAGGCGTCGCCGCAGGACGTGGCGCCCTTGCTGGGGTTGACGCCGAACGCCACGGCGGTGCTCGCGCACCGGGCGCGCGAGGGGCTGCGGCAGGCGTATCTCCAGCAGCATGTGAAGCGGGCGGGCAGCGACAGCGGGGAGTGCGCGCGCTACGCGGACCGGCTCGGGGCGTTCGCGCGGGGGGGGTTGCGGGCGCGGGCGGAGCGGGGGCTGCGCAAGCACCTGGCGGAGTGCGGGGCTTGCGCGCTCGCGGCGTCCGAGGTGCGGGACCTGAACGAACGGATCGGAGCGATCCTGCCGGTCGCGGTGGTCGGGTGGTTCGCGGCGGAGTTCTCGTTCAAGGGCGCCGGGATGTTCCTCGGGGCCGCTGGGGCCGGGGCCGCGGGGTCGGCCGCGGCGGCGGGCGGCTCGGGGTCGGCCGGTGGGGGTGCGGCGGCCGAGGGGCTGGGCGCGCCCGCCAAGGTGGGGATCGTGGGCGGGGCGGTGGTCGCGGCCGCGGCGGCGACGCTCGCGCTCGCGATGATGGGGGGCGAGGCGGAGGAGGACATCGATCCGGCGCCGCCCGCGGCGCAGGAGGAGCCGCCGCGGCGGACGCCCACGCCTCCGGCGGCGGCGCCAGCGCCGCCCGACCGGGCGGCCGAGCCCGTTCCCGAGCCCGTTCCCGAGCCCGAGCCCGAGCCGCCCGCTCCCGTTCCCGAGCCCGCGCCCGAGCCGCCCGCTCCCCCCGCGCCTCCCGAGCCTCCGGCGCCGCCCGAGCCTCCCGCGCCGCCCACGCCTCCCGCGCCCGACGACCCGGGGCAGCCGCCCGAGCCACCGCCGCCAGCCGAGGGGTTCGAGCTGCGGCGGCTCGCGTTCGACTTCCTGAGCGACGGCACGGCCCCGGCGCTGCGGGCGCTGGAGAGCACGCCGGTGTGGCAGCGGGACGGGGTGTCGATCAACGGCACGGCGTACGAGCACGGGATCACCGTGTCGGCGGCCTGGTCGTCGGTGACGATCGACCTCAACCGCGACTGCGTCGCCTACGAGGCGCTGGCCGGTATCGACGACCTCTCGCACGGGATCGGCGCGGCGGTGTTCGGGGTGTACGGGGACGGCGCGCTGCTGTGGATGTCGGACGTGGTGGCGGGCACGGACGACGCGGTGGCCGTGAACGTTCCGTTGGAGGGCGTGGAGACGCTGCGGCTGACGGTCGAGCCGCGGGGCCCTCTGGGGGCGGCGGCGCTCGCGGACTGGGCCGAGTCGGAGATCAGCTGCGCCTGAGGGGCGTCACGGGCTGACGCCGCTGGTGACGGCGCGGGGGTCGTGGTGGCCCTCGGCCGTCCAGCACGAGCCGCGGCGGGTGAGCAGGCGGCGCAGCCACACCTCGGTGGAGACCAGCTCGGCGAGGCCGTCGAGCGGCAGTGGCTCGCCCTCGGCCGCCGCGCGCAGCGCCTTGCGGACGACGCGGGCCTCGATCAGGCCCGCGTCGGCGAGGAGCGGCGCCTCGAAGAGGCCCACCACGTCGCTGATGTAGGCGCGCAGCCCCGAGCGCACGGAGTCCGCCTGGGAGGCGTGGGTGGTGTGGCCCCAGCCCGGGGGAAGGTCGCGCACGCCGGCGCCCTCGAGCACGGCGCGCAACACCTCGGCGCGCGCGCCGGGTTGAACGCGGTGGCTCTCGGGGAGCGCCTGGCAGGCGCGCACGACCTGGTTGTCGTAGAACGGCGCGTGGAGGCGCTGGTGGCGCACCTCGGCGGCCTGTTCGAAGACGCGGTGGTCGGCGGCGTGGCGGGCGAGGGAGGCGCGGGCCAGCTGCTCGCCGGGGCGTCCCGTGGTGGCGCCGCCCCTGGGGTGGGCGGCGACGGCCTCGAGTCGAATCGATACTTCTGCCAGCGCCTCGCCGGTGAGCCAGCGCGCCGCGGGCCCCGGCCTGCACCAGGTGAGCGCGGCGAGGGAGGCGCCGAGCGCGCCGTCGGCGAGGAGCTCGTCCTCGATGGGCTGGCGCAGCAGGACGGCGGCGCTGGAGAGGCCCTCGGGGTAGGGCGTGCGGGCGAGCCTGCGGGCGGCGCGGTAGACGGTGAAGGGGACACGGATCGCGCGGCCGCCGCCCCCGCTGGCCTTGGCCAACGCCGTGACGGGGCGGACGAGATGGCGGCGGCGGCGGTCGAGCAGGAGGTCGGCGAGGCGGGCGGGGTGGGCGTCGAGGACCTGGCGGGCGCCGTTGCCGATGAGGTGGTCGGAGCTGCCCGCGGCGAGCCGGTGGCGGTGGCGGGCCACGCTGACGAGGGAGGGGCCCGGCTCATCGGTGAGCGGGCCGCCCTCGAGGTCGGCATAGGGCAGGGCCTCGTCGCCCGCGGCCACGACGACGTGGTGCAGGCGAGGGCTCTCGGCGATGATCCGCGCGCGCTCCATCTCGGCGGCGCGGTCGACGCCCGCGTGGCCTCCGGTGGCGGTCAGGTCGTTGAACGTCACGGCCAGGAGGCGTTCGCCCGCGAGGGTCGCGCCGGTGCCGTAGACCGTGCCCGGCATGCCGGGGAGCCCGGCGGCGAGCAGCGCGAGGGTGGCCGAGGCGCTGCCGCCCGAGAGGTCGGCGCCGACGCCGGGGGCGGGCTCGGGGCCCATGCGCGCCGCGCGGCGGTCGGCGGGGCCCATGCCTGGCACGGGCCCCGGGTCGCGCGCCGGCGCGTGACGCGGGGCCGCGAGCCGGGTGCGCACCGCGGCGACGAGCGCGTCGCGGACCCCGGCGACGGCGGCCTCCCGCTCGACGGGCGGGGCGGCGACGACAAGGGGGGTGGCGGGCTCGTACCCGAGGATGTCGTGGCTGCCGCCCTCGCGCAGCCGCAGGGCGTGGCCCGGGGGGACGCGGGTGACGCCTCGGTAGGGCGTGCCGTCGCCCACGGCCTCGGGGGCGTCGGGGCAGGCGAGCAGGGCGGCGAGGTGGGGGACGTCGAGCTGGGCCTCGGTGAGGTCGGCGAGCGGGAGTGCCGCGGTGGAGTACGCGGTGCCACCGGCCCAACTGGTGTGGAACACCGGTCTTGTGCCCGCGAGGTCGGCCGGGATGACGGTGCGCCTGCCGAAGCGCGCGACGGCGGTGTAGCTCCCCGGCCACGTCGTGAGCTGGCGGAGCGCGCCGGCGCGCGCCGAGACCAGCGAGCGGCGCAACGTCTCGTCGTCCGCGCCGCAGTAGCCGAAGACGGCCAGGTGGGTGTCGCCGTCCGCGTAGACGAGGCGCACCTCGTCGGGGCGCCAATCGCCCACGGCCCACAGGGGATCGGGCCCCTCCCACAGCAACTGGGCGCCCAGGGGCTGGATATCCCTGGCCGCGCTGGCGGATGCGCCGCACCACCCCACCAACCACCGCATCGCCGCCTCCCCCACTGAAAGAATGCCTCGACCGCCGCATGGGTGTGTGCTGACAGGCCCATGCTGCCACGGGAGGGGCGGGAACGGGGCATGACCGTGAGGTGGTTCGCCCGCGTGGCGAACTACCCGGCGCGCTCCCCTGTGTGGTGGGCGGGATTCCCGGGGCCCCTGGGGCGACTCCGGGGAAACCGACCATTTTCAGCCAAAGTCTGGCCGAGGAACGGCCCATGACCCGGGCGCGCGGGGGCAGGTGACGTCGTGGTCCGGGAGACGCTGGCCGCCTCCCGGACCAGGCCACCGTCCGCGGGGAATGAGACGGCGGCTTCCCCCGGCCCGCTGGTCCCTCGGGACAACGGGCCGACCCACGCGCTGTCCATCGAAGCGGCCGGGCCCCCGACTGCCCAGAGCGCACGGGCGGGCGCACGGCCACATGCCGGGAGCACAGTCGCGGCACGGACGCGACGCTCGTACACATGCACGGTCATAAACACGCCATCCGGGATCCGCCCCCTTAACGGTCAGCAGGCGCCGAACTACGCTGGGTTGGCGGAGGCACGGATGAGCCCTGCGCTGGTCGCGGGGCGGCCGTTGGTGTGTGTCAGGGGTGCGCGCATGTCCAGGGAACAACGCGGGCCGAACGAAAAGCTGGGGGCGGTTCTGGCCCTCGCGGGGATCAGCAACGCCGGACTCGCCCGGCGCGTCAACGACCTCGGCGCGCAGCGGGGATTGACGCTGCGCTACGACAAGACATCGGTCGCGCGCTGGGTCACCAAGGGCATGGTGCCGCAGGGCTCGGCCCCGCACCTGATCGCCGCCGCCATCAGCAGCAAGCTGGGCCGCCCCGTGCCGCTGCACGAGATCGGCCTGGCCGACACGGACCCGGCGCCCGAGGTGGGGCTCGCGTTCACCAGGGACGTGCCGGGGGCCGTCGCCTCCGCGACCGAGCTGTACCGGCTCGACGTCTCGCCAGGCAAGGGCATCTGGCAGACGCTGGCCGGGTCGTTCGCCATCAGCGCCTACGCGACGCCCGTCTCCCGCTGGCTCATAACCCCCGCCGACGTCTCCGTCGTGCGCGAGGGCGCCGCCGCCGCGCCGCGCGACGGCGGGGTCGGGCGCGTGGGCCACTCGGATGTCTCCAAGCTGCGCGAGGCGGCGCAGGAGGCGCGCCGCTGGGACTCCAAGTACGGCGGCGGCGACTGGCGTTCGTCGATGGTGCCGCAGTGCCTGCGCACCGACGCGGCGCCGCTCCTGCTCGGCAGCTACACCGACGAGGTGGGCCGCTCCCTCTTCCGCGCCACGGCCGAGCTGACCAGGCTCGCCGGGTGGATGGCGTTCGACACGGGCCAGCAGGAGGCCGCCCAGCGGTACTACATCCAGGCGCTCAGGCTCGCGCGCGCGGCGGCGGACGTGCCGCTCGGCGGGTACGCGCTGGCGTCGATGTCGCTCCAGGCGGTCTACCGGGGCTTCGCCGACGAGGCCGTCGACCTGGCCCAGGCCGCCCTCGAACGGAACCGCTCGCTCGCCACCGCGAAGACGATGAGCTTCTTCAAGCTGGTCGAGGCCCGCGCGCTGGCCAAGGCGAAGGACGCGGCGGGCTGTGAGTCCGCGCTCAACGCCGCCGAGGGCTGGCTCGAACGGTCGCGGGAGGGCGACGGCGACCCCGGCTGGCTCGACTTCTACACCTACAACCGCCTGGCCGCCGACGCCGCCGAGTGCTACATCGACCTCGAGGTCCCCGGGCAGGTGCGGCGTTTCACCGAGCACGCGCTGTCCGAGCCGACCGAGGAGTTCGTCCGCTCGCACGGGCTGCGCCTCGTGGTGGCCGCGGTCGCTGACCTCGAAGAGGGGAACCTGGACGCGGCGTGCGCCAAGGGCGCGCGCGCCGTCGAGGTCGCCGGGCGCATCTCGTCGGCCCGCACGACGGACTATGTGCGCGACTTGCTCTCCCGCCTGGCGCCCTACGCGGACGAGCCGCTGGTCAAGGAGCTCCAGGAGCGGGCCCGCCCGCTCCTGACCGCTCCGGCATGATGTGACACATGACACTGGCAGGGTACGGATGCGATGTGCTGGTGATCGGCGGCGGCATCGTCGGGCTGGCCACGGCGCACGCGCTGCGTGAGGCGCGCCCCGGGCTCGCCGTGACCGTGCTGGAGAAGGAGGCGGCCCCGGCCCTCCACCAGACGGGGCGGAACAGCGGGGTCATCCACAGCGGGGTGTACTACAGGCCCGGGTCGCGCAAGGCGCGGTTCGCGGTGCGCGGGTCGGCCGAGTTGGTCACGTTCTGTGCGGAGCACGGGATTCCGCATGCCATCCCGGGGAAGCTGATCGTCGCCACCGGGCCCGACGAGCTGCCGAGGCTGCACGAGCTGGCCCAGCGCGCCCGCCGCAACGGCGTTCCGGTGCGGGAGCTCGGGCCCGCGCAGATCGCGGAGCACGAGCCCGCGGTGGCAGGCATCGCGGCGCTACGCGTGGAGAGCACGGGCCAGTGCGACTTCGCGGCGGTCGCGCGGCAGCTGGCGCGGCTTGTGGACGTGCGGACCGGCGCGGAGGTCGTGGCCGTGGACCGGCGTGTGGGCCGGGGCGTGGCGGTGCGCACACGGCGCGGGGAGGTGCACAGAGCGCGCGCGTTGGTGAACTGCGCCGGGTTGCACAGCGACCGGATCGCGCGCCTGGCGGGCGACGAGCCGGGGCTGCGAATCGTGCCGTTCCGCGGCGAGTTCTACCGGCTGAGGGCCGAGCGGGCGTCGCTCGTGCGCGGCCTCGTCTATCCGGTGCCCGACCCCGCGTTCCCGTTCCTCGGCGTCCATCTGACGGCGGGGCTCGACGGCGAGGTGCACATCGGGCCCAACGCCGTGCCCGCGCTGGCGCGTGAGGGCTATGACTGGCGCACGGTGAGGGCGCGCGAGCTGGCGGACGAGCTGGCGTACCCCGGCGTGTGGCGCATGGCGCGGCGCCACTGGCGTTATGGCGCGGGGGAGTTGTGCCGTTCGCTGTCCAGGCGGGCGTTCACGGCCGCGGTGCGGCGGCTGCTGCCCGGCATCGCGGAGCGCGACCTGCTGCCGTCCCCTGCCGGGGTCCGCGCCCAGGCGGTGCTGCCGGACGGGAGCCTGGCCGACGACTTCGAGATCGCCGAGGCCCCGCACACGGTGCATGTGCTCAACGCGCCGTCCCCCGCCGCCACGGCGTGCCTGCCCATCGGCCGCGAGGTCGCCACGCGCCTGCTCCGGGGGCCGGGGCTGGCATAGGCCCTGGCGGCCTGGCGTGAACGTCGGCGCGCGCCGCCCCCGCGCGCCGTCCCCGCGCGCCCTCGCGCGCGCCCCGGCGCGCCCTCAGCGTTCGTAGGCCGCGAGGCGCAGGCCCTCCGAGCCTTCGGGCGCCACCGGGGTCAGGGTGTAGAGCTGGTGCCCGTCGAACGCCACCGTCACCTGGTCCGACACGCGGTCGGGGTCGAGCGGGACGCGCCCCGCGGAGGACTCCGCGCCGTTGGCCGGGTCGAGCCGGAAGAGCCGCAGCCGGTCGTCGTCCACCGGGTGGGCGAGCAGCGGCCTGCCGTCGCCGTCCACGCCGAACAGCTGGGTGGCCGCTGGTAGTTCGGTGCTCCAGCGGCGTTCGCCCGTGGCCAGGTCGTGGCCCGCGAACGACGTGTCGCTCTCCCGCGTGAACAGCACCTCGCCCGTCACCGCCGCCATCTCGGGGCGCACCTGGTCGCGCGGCAGCCGCCACGCCTCCTCGCCCGTCTCGGCGTAGGCCACCAGGTCATCGCCCTGGAACAGCAGGACGGGATCGCCCGCCAGAATCCCCGTCAGGCCGAGCGCGGGGTCGGTGACCGGGTGCGTCCACTCCAGGGCCCCGGTGTCCGCGTGGTAGACGCTCAACTCCCGCTCGCCGCCCGCCTCATCGCCGCCGCAGCGGGTCAGGACCGCGACGCGCGAGCCCGCGTGCGCCGCGGAGAGCGGCTGGCGCCCGCCCTGGCACGGGGAGATGCCGCCGTCCTCGGGCGGCGCGGGGAACGCGAGCGGCTCGCCGGTCCCGACGGCGAAGCGGTGGAAGCCCTCGACCGCGCCGGTGGCGTCCAGGCTCACGGTGACGGTCTCCTCGCCCACCGTCACCGTCGCGTCGGCGGCCACCACCGGGCGTTCGAACCGCTCGGACCACAGCAGCGCGCCCGTCGTCGTGTCGACCACGGCGAGCACGGAGCAGTCGGCGGCGGGCGTCGCGTCCGGGCGCGCGGCGCCCTCGGCGCGGTAGAGAACGGCGCCCACGCCCGCGGAGTTGGTCGCGTCGGCCGCCGCGCACGGCAGTGTGCCGCCCATCGGCGGGTCCGCCTGCCAGCGCGGCACCCCGTCCACCGTGTCATAGCCGGTCACGCCCGCGGTCGAGACCAGCGTGACCGTGCTGTCGTGCGCCCACAGCCGCGTCGCGCGCCGGTCGGACTCGTCGGCGCCGGCGCGCACCGGGGGCGCGTCCCATGCCTCCGCAAGCTCCTCGGGCTCGCCGGTCGGCGTGGCCGTGGCCGCGATCATGTCCTCCGCGCCCGCCGAGCCGTCCTCCCTGCTGAACACCACCACCCAGACCGTCAGCAGCGCCAGCAGCAGCACCGCCACGGGCAACGCGACCAGCCCTGAACGGCCCGAACGACCCGAAGGACGGGAACGCCCCGCGCGTTCGGTGCGTTCTGCGCGTTCGGTGCGTTCCGCGCGTTCCGCGCGGCCTTGCCCATCGCCCATGGCACATCCCCCGAAGTCCCACACGTCAACTGCCCGGGGCGCGCCGACACGCCCGCCGAGCCGGTCACCGTGTCCGACGTCGCACGGCCGCCGCTCGGTTCCTTGCCGAATCGCCGTAAAATCGGACGCATTGTGACCGAGACCGACAGCGACCTCACCTCTCTCACGACCGAACGCGCCCGGATGTTCCCGCCGGGCGCCGGTCCCGCGCCCGATCCCGCGGGCGCGCACCACGACCGGACGATCCGCAGCTTCCAGCCGCGGCGCAGCCGGGTCACGCCCTCGCAGCGCGACGCGCTGGCGCGCCTGTGGCCGCGCTGGGGCCTTGACGTCGACGGGCTCGCGCCGCTCGACCTGTCCGCGCTGTTCGGGGGGCTGCCCGTGGTGCTTGAGATCGGGTTCGGCATGGGCGAGGCGACCGCCGAGATGGCCGCGGCGGACCCGGACACCGGCATCCTCGCCGTCGACGTGCACACCCCTGGCCAGGGCCATCTGCTGCGGCTCGCCGATGAGCGCGGCCTGACCAACGTCCGCGTGGCCAACGGCGACGCGCTCATCCTGCTGCGCACGATGCTGCCGCCGCGCGCGCTCGCCGGGGTGCGGGTCTTCTTCCCCGACCCCTGGCCCAAGAAGCGGCACCACAAGCGGCGCATCATCCAGCCGGAGTTCGTCGAGCTGGCCGCGTCGCGCATGGCGCCGGGCGCGGTGCTGCACTGCGCCACCGACTGGGTGCCCTACGCCGAGTCGATGCTTGAGGTGCTGACGGCGAGTCCGTCGTTCGCCAACGCCGCGCCCCAAGGCCCCGATCGCGCACGGGGGTTCGCGCCAAGACCCGCGGTGCGGCCGCTGACCCGCTTCGAGCGGCAGGGGCTCGCGAAGGGACACGAGGTGCGGGACCTGCTCTTCCGTCGGCTCGACGACGCGGGCGAGGGCCGCGCCGATGAGCGCGCCCGGGAGCGTGCCGAGGGCCGCGCCGAGGGCTGAGTTGTTGGCGGCGCGTCAACGCGGGGGCGACGGGCGGGTGAAACGGTTCGCCGCCGCCCAGGGCACATCTGTCGACGCCAGGGCGCACACCGTAAGGTCATGGCGTGCGCCCGTCGCTCTCCCCCACGTTCGCCATCGTGGCGCCCCTGGTGATCTGTGGCCTGATCGTGTCGGTCCTGGTGTGGCGTGAGACCGGCGCGTCGGGATTCCTCGTCGGCCTGGGCCTCGCCCTGCTCCCTGTGCCGGTGCTGATCGGCGTCTTCCACTGGGTGGACGCGCTGGCGCCACGCCCGTGGCGCTCGCTCGCGTTCGCGTTCGGCTGGGGGGCGTGCGTCGCGACGCTGTTCGCGCTGCTGGCCAACAACCTGCTGGTGAGCTGGCTCACCGACGACCCCGCCACCATCAGACCCGAGCGCGCGGACACGCTGGAACTCACGGTGATCGCGCCCGTGGTCGAGGAGACGGCGAAGGCGGTGGCGGTGCTGCTGCTCTTCCTCCACCGGCCGCGGGCGTTCCACAGCGTCATCGGGGGCGTCGTCACGGGAGGTCTCGCGGCGACCGGGTTCGCGTTCACCGAGAACGTCCTCTACCTGGGCAACGCCTTCACCCAGGACAGCGCCGACGGCGGGGGCGGGATGCACTCGGGGACGCTGGTGGCGTTCTTCGTGCGGATCGTGATGGCGCCGCTGGCCCACCCGATGTTCACGGTGCTCGCGGGGATCGGCCTCGGCCTCGCCGCGACGCTCGCGCCGCACCGGCCCGCGGCGTGGCGGTGGCTGCTGCCGCTTGGCGGGCTCGCGTCGGCGATGGGGCTGCACTCGGCGTGGAACGCCGCCGCCTCGCTGAGCCTGACGGGGTTCGGCGCGGTCTACGGGCTCGTGATGCTCCCGGCGTTCTGCCTGCTGTGCTGGCTGGTCGCCTCGGCGCGGCAGCGGCAGCTGCGGGTGGTGCGCGAGACGCTGCCGCTCTACGCGGCGGCGGGCTGGGTGGCGCCCGGGGATCCCGAGGCGCTGGCGTCCCTGCGGGCGCGCTCGGCCGCGCGCCGGAGCGCGCGGGAGGCGCACGGGTCGGCGGGGTGGCGCGCGATGGCGGGCTACCAGGCGGCGGCGACGTCGTTGGCGCTCCTGCGGCACCGGGCCGAACGCGGCGCGGTGCGGCCGGACTTCGTGGCGGCCGAGCGCGAGCTGCTGTCGCGGCTCGCGGAGCACCGGGCGGCGGTGGCGCCTCCGGCGCCCCCGGTGAGCGCGCCATGAACGCCGCGCCATGAACGCCGCGCCATGTAGGGCGCGGCGGCGGCCTCGGAGGGTCCGGCCCCGGAGGGCCGCTCAGCGCAGTGACAGGCGCAGTCCGTCGCGGGCCCTTGCGCGGCCCAGGATCCACTGCCGCTCCTCGGCGCGCAGCTGGCCGGGGACGGCGAACCCGAAGAGGTCGATCCGCGGGTTCACATCGAGGTGGTCGAGCAGCCGGGCCACGGTGAACGCCGTGGTCGGCTCGGCCGCCCAGCGGACCTCGCCGATCAGCGCGGGGTCACGCACCGGGCGGCTGAGCGACAGGTCGCCGACGTAGGACTGCGCGCCCGCGACCAGCCGCCCGCGGATCGCCGCGCGCCACTGCGCCGGCTGCTCGGCGAACACCAGCCGCGTGTGCGCGCGCCGCCGCCACCCCGGGCCGCCGCTGCGGTGCGAAACGGCGTGCACGTCGACGCGTTCGCCCGTTCCCTCGCGGTGGGTCTGGAACGAGTCGACGCGCACCACCAGGTCATAGGCGTCGATCTCGGCGCCGAGGCCGCTGGCGGCCATGCTCTCGCCGTTGGCCACGACGCACACGGAGCGGCCCGCGAGCTGGGCGCGGAACGCGTCCACGCCGATCGGGTCGCCGCCGTCGAGCGGCAGCTCGTGGTCGAGCCGGTGGCCGGTGAGCGTCTCGAACCGTCCCTGCGCGTGCATGGCGTCCTCCTCGCGCCCGTCCGCCTCAAGCGCCTCCGCGCGCAGCCCCCACGCGCCGCCCGCGCCGGGGCGCAGCGCCACGGCGCTGTCGGCCAGGCGGCGGGCCAGCCGCACCTCCCCGGCGTCCAGGGCGCGGCGCCCGACGTCGAGCAGCGCGTCGAACGAGCGGTCCGCCGACGGCTCGAACGCCGTGTGCTCGGCCACGAGCACGCCGATGGCCGCGACGAGCCCGGTGCGCTGCGCCGGGGCCGGTCCTTCGAGGGAGACGAGGTGCGCGGCGCACTCGCGCACACACGCCGTGAGGAGATCCTCCGCGCGCGCGACGCTTCCTGGTCGCAGCCTGACCTTCATACTCCCGACTGTGCACGCCCGTCGGGCTGCCCGTGTGACCCGCAAGCACCGTCAAGGTGAACGTTGCCTGTCTAGCGCTTCGCGTCAACCGACCGTAGTGTTCCCCTCACCGTACGCGTGGGTTGGAGCGCGATGTTCACCGACTACGAAGTGCAGCTACGGGAGCGCTTTCTCGCCGCTCCCGTCTCCCCGGCCCCGGCGCCCTGGCGACCCGTCTTCCATCCGCGCCCCACCGTGCCGATCGGCGGGCTGCTCGGCATCGGCTTCGCGCCTGACCCGGCCGCGGGGCACGACCTGGTGATGGTGGTGTCACAAGGCGGGCACGGGGTGTTCGACACGACGACGGGGAAGCTGCGCGCCCGCGACCGCGACCCCGATCCCGATGTCTCCGATCCGGTGGGCCCCCTGCTGACGTGCCCGGGCCTCGGGCCGCTCGCGGGCGCGCAGATCCGCATCGCGGGCCTGCACGGCGGAGGGCTGCACGCCACGACGGACGACGGCTGGTCCCTCGATGTCGTCAGCCCCGACTGGCCGCACCACCGCGTCCTGTTGTCCACCGACGGCGGCCTGTGCCACGGGCCAGCGGGCGGCGTGTGGTGGCACATCCACCACACCTCCCACGCCCCCCTCCGCACGGCGGGCTTCTCCCCCACGGGCCACACCCTCGCGGTCGCGACGGCAACGGACCTGACCCTGCTGACCCGGGCGCCGTGAGGGGCCTTCGGCGGGGCGGGGCACCGCTACCGCCTCCAGCGGAGGGTTCCCGGCATGCCGCGGCGGACGACATCGCCTTTCCCTGCGCCCGGGTCGCGGGCTACGCAGCGGGCGCGGGCTACGCCGTCGCCTCGGTCAGGGTGGCAAGCTCCGCGTCGTTCAGCGTGAGGTCCGGCACGGCCAGCAGTGCGGGGAGTTGGGCGGGGGTGCTCGCGCTGGCGATCGGGGCGGCCACCGTGGGGCGGGAGGCGAGCCAGGCCAGGGCGACGGTCGCGGGGGCGGCCGAGTGGGCCGCGGCGACCTCGTCGAGGGCGGCAAGGACGCGGAGCCCGCGCTCGGTCGCGAGGTGCGCGGCCGCGCTCCCGGCGCGCGGGCTGTTCACCTCGGCGCCCCCGGGCCGGTACTTGCCGGTGAGGAACCCGGCGGCCAGGCCCCAGTAGGGCAGCGCGGCGAGGTTGAACTCCTCGGCGAGCGCGGCCCGTTCGCCCTCGTAGGTGTCGCGGGAGACCATGCTGTAGTGCGGCTGGATGGCCACATAGCGGGCCGTGCCCTCGGCGACGGAGAACTCGATGGAGGCGCGCAGCCGTTCGGGCGTGATGTTGGAGACGGCGATCTCGCGGACCTTGCCCTCGGTGACCAGGTCGTCCAGGGCGGTCATGATCTCGGAGACCTCGACGGTCTCGTCGTCGAAGTGCGTGTAGTACAGGTCGATGTGGTCGGTGCCCAGGCGGCGCAGGGACTCCTCCGCGGCGCGCTTGATCGTGGGCGCGGCCAGCCCTGTCAGCTCGGGGTGGGCCCCGACCTTGGTGGCGATGACGACGGAGTCGCGGTCGCGGCGGGCGAGCCAGCGCCCGATGACGGCCTCGGACTCGCCGCCCGCGTGGCCGGGGGCCCAGGCGGAGTAGGAGTCGGCGGTGTCGATGAAGTTCCCGCCTGCGGCCGTGTAGGCGTCGAGGACGGCGAACGAGGTGGACTCGTCGGCGGTCCAGCCGAAGACGTTCCCGCCGAGGCACAGCGGGGAGACCCGGAGGGAGCCGACGGTGCGTGTGGAATGCATGCGTTCAGCGTAGGCGTCCGGTGTGAACGCCCGGTGGGGAGACCGACGGCCCTGACGTCGGGGGGAGCCGCCAGGGCCGCCGGGGTTCGAGGGGGCCGGTCAGATGGACAGGCCCTTGTCGCGCAGCCAGGCGAGCGGGTCGATCGCGTCGGTGCCGTTCGGCAGGACCTCCAGGTGGAGGTGCGGGCCCGAGGAGTTCCCCGTGGAGCCGACCGCGCCGATCGTGTCGCCCGTGGTGACCTCCTGGCCCGCGGAGACGCTCATCGATGAGAGGTGGCAGTACCAGACCTCGGTGCCGTCATCCAGCTCGATGATCACGCGGTACCCGTACGAGCCCGCCCACGCGGCCTCCTGGACGGTGCCGGTGTGGACGTTCTTCACGGGGGTGCCCGCGGGGGCGGCGAAGTCGGTGCCGGTGTGGGTGGACTGCCACATCGGGCCGCTCTCGCCGAACGTCGTGGAGATGCGGTAGTCGGAGAGGGGAAGGGCGTAGCTCTCGCGGAGCTGGCGCAGCCGCTCCTCCTCCTCGCGGCGCTGGCGCTCCTCTTCTTCCCTGCGCTGCCGCTCCTCCTCGGCGGCGCGCTCGGCCTCCGCGGCCTCGGCCGCCTCCGCGGCGGCGTCGGCCTGCGCTGCCTGGAGCGCGGCGGCCCTGTCCTCGGCCTCGGCGGTGGCCTCCTGCTGGTCGGCCTGCTGGAGGATCCGGGCGCGCAGGGCCTCGCCCGCGTCGGTGCGGCCCGCGGCGACATCGGCCTGGGTCACGCCAGCCGAGGTGAACGGGGCCGCGGCGGGGGCCGCTTCGACGGTGTCGGGGGTGCCCAACAGGCCGCCGAGCACCGGGATTTCCTTGACCTTCTCGGCCGCGGCTCCTACGCCTGGCATGCCCGTGGCGCCGTCCTCGTTGGCCGTGGCCATGCCACCGGCGCCGACCGCCGCCATCACCCCGACGCCGAGGACCGCGCGGCTGCGGGCGATCGTGCCGCCGCGCTGCCGTGCGACGCGGTGCTTCCCGCGGACGGGGCGCAGCGTCTCCTCGCTGGGGTTCCACTCGGAGTAGGGCTCGTCCGGCGTGGTGGCGGGGCCGTAGAAGGCGGGGTACCCGCCGAGGGTGTCGCGCGCGCCGTGCGGGTCGTGCGGGCCGAACGTGTCCTGGTGGGTGTCCTCGAGCGAGGCATGCCGGTTCGACGCCACGGAGGCGTTCTCCTTTCCTTCCTCTCGCCTACCGGGTTAGCTGACGGGTTCGGAGCAGGAAGGTCTCCTACGGTCGGCCGGCCTGGGTGGCTGCCGGCTATCCGATTCACCCCAAGTGTTGGGTCCCCGGTTCCTTTGGTGCAGTTGTTTCGCACACGCCGGATTCGGCGATGGAGCACGGTGCCGTCCCTGTGCGACGGCGGTGACGACCGCGCTGCGTTATCGAACGTTAATAGACGCGGCCACCGGATTCCAAGTGCCCGCGGAAAATAAACGAGCCGATGACCAGGATGTAAACCCTTCAAGTCCCGCAAAACCGGGCATTTTTGCGGGGCGATGTGCGGCACATCGCATCTGACGGTGCGTCAATTGTTATGCGGAGCGGCGTCCTTCACCTACGCACGGTGATCAACGGGGGTGGCGGGCGTCCCGGCGGCCTCGCGCGCGTCGTAGGCGGCGCGGGGTGGATGTGCTGGGCGCGTCGACCCTGACGGGCGCCATCCTGCTGCTGGTCGCCACCGTCGAACGCGCCGCCCACACCACCCCCGCCCGCGGCCTCACGACGCTCGCGGCGTCGCTCGCGCTCTTCGCGGCGTTCGTGGTGATCGAGCGGCGCGCGGCCGCCCCACTGGTGCGACTCGGCATCCTCCGCTCGGCGGCGCTGGTGCGGGCGAACGTCGGGGGCCCGCTGGCGGCGGCCGCGCTGCGGCGGAGCGGGCCCGCGCGCGAGGGGGCGCGCGAGGACGCGGCCGCGCCGACGGTCACGGGGTAGCGCGCGGATCACGGGGTAGCGCGCGGGGCGCGGGGCGCCGGGTGGCCGTCCGGCACGGGGTGGTGGACGGCCAGCAGCGCCATGTCGTCGTCCAGCGCCCCGCCACAGTGCGCGACGACATCGGTGACCACGGCGTCGAGCAGCTCGGTGGGCCCGGGGAACGCGCGCCCGTCGAGCCGAACGACCGGGTCGTAGAACGTTCCCACCGCGTTCCTGGCCTCGCTCAGCCCGTCGGTGTACAGCAGCAGCTGGCTCCCCGGCGGGAACCGCGCGCGCTCCACCCGCTCGGGCCCGGGCAGCAGATCGCCGAGGCCGAGCGGGAGGGCGGGCTCGGCGGCGAGGTAGCGCGCCTCGCCGTCGGGGCCGAGCAGCACGGGCGGGGGGTGGCCGCGGTTCACGAAGCGGATGCCGAGCGGCGGGCCTTCGTCCACCTCGACGACGACGGCGGTGGCGAAGCCCTCGACGGGGTCGAGCGGGGCGCGCCCGGCGCGCTCCCTGACCAGGGCCTTCTCCAGGCGCGCGGCGACCTCCTCGATGCGCCGCTCGCTCTCGGCCGCCTCGCGGAACGCGCCGAGCAGCACGGCGACCGCCTCGGTCGCGGTCAGGCCCTTGCCGCGGACGTCGCCGACGAGCATGCGCACGCCGTGCGGGGTCTCGCGAGCGGCGTACATGTCGCCGCCGATCAGCGCGTGCCGCTGGGCCGCGCGATAGCGCGCCGAGATCCGCAGGGCTCCGGCGCGCCCCGGCGGCTCGGGGACGACGGCGCGCTGAACGGCCTCGGCGACGTTCGTGGCCGAGGCGACGCGCTGGTCGCGGTGGGCGACGATCCGGTTGATGACGAGGGCGAGCACGGAGATGACGGCGACGGTGCTGCTCTTGAAGGCGCTGGAGACGTGCCAGTACGTCTGGGCGACGACCGCGCCTGTGGCGAGCGCGCCGTAGAGGGCCGTGAGGCGGAAGGACAGCACGGGCGCCGCGAGCAGCGGGGCGGCGCAGTAGAACGCGGTGAGCGTGACAGGCGGCGGGGTGAAGAGGTCGAGCAGCAGCCCCATCAGCAGGAACGCCGCGGGCACCACGGCACGGACCCAGGCCCGGACCCCCCATGGCGCCGTCGTACGCACGCCCCCCAATCTGCCCCGGATGCCGGGAGGCGGCGAGTCGATCATGGTCGGGAAGGGGCGGGAAGGGTCGGGCACGGTCAGGTGCGGTCAGGCACGCTCGGGTGCGGTCAAGGTGCGGTCACCGTGCGGTCCGGGGTGGGCTCTTCCGTTCCGCTGGAGTTCGGCGGGGCGACGGGTGGGCTTCGTCGGGGGGCGGGAGGGTCGCGGTCGAACGGAGACGCACAGGTGAGGAGTACCGTCATGGCTGTGTCACGCAGAGGAGTGCTCGGCGCGGCGGGCGCCGCGGGAATCGCGGGGGTCGCCGGCACGACCGCGGCGAGCGCCGTGCCCGCCTCGGCCCCCTCGGCCGCCACCGGCGCGCGCGGGCGAGCGGTGATCGGGCCCGCGGGGCGCGACCGGCTGCACGTCATGAGCTTCAACATCCGCTACGACGCGGGCGCCGCCCCCGGCACGCCCGACTCCTGGACCGACCGGCGCCCCGTGCTCGAACGCTTTCTGCGTGTCGAGCAGCCCACCGTGATGGGGGTGCAGGAGGCGCTGTACCACCAGGTCAAGCAGGTCGACGGCGACCTGCTCGACCTGGTGAACCGCGACTACGACTGGATCGGCCTGGGGCGCGAGGGCGGCGGCAGGGGCGAGTTCATGGCCATCTACTTCGACACACGCCGCGTCGAGCCGCTCGACTATGACCACTTCTGGCTGTCCGATACCCCGAATGTGATCGGTTCCGCACACTGGGGCAACACGGTCATCCGGATGACCACCTGGGTGCGCTTCGCCGACCGTCGCTCCGGCAAGGAGTTCATCCACGTCAACACGCACTTCGACCACCGGTCGGAGAACGCCCGCCAGCGCAGCGCCGCGCTCGTGCGGGACCGGATCGCGGACTTCGACCCGGCGCTTCCCGTCGTCCTCACCGGCGACTTCAACACCCCCGCCGAGAACTCCGAGTCCTACCGCATCCTGGTGACCGATGGCGGCCTCGCCGACACCTGGAACACCGGCGAGCGCCTGACCCCGGCGTGGGGCACCTTCCCCAACTACCAGGCGCCGGTCGAGGGCGGCGACCGCATCGACTGGGTCCTCGCCAACGAGCATGTCGAGGTGGAGCGGGTCGCCATCAACACCTGGACCCACCAAGGCCGCTACCCCTCCGACCACGCCCCGGTCCAGGCCCTCGTCCGCCTGGCCTGACCGCCCCGCACAGGGCCGGGACCGGCACCCGGACCGGCCCCTGACCGGCCCGCCCGGCGAGGGCGTAGCCTCGGGCGGTGGAGACCGACCGCCTGAGGCTGCGTCCGCTCACCGAGGACGACGGGGACCTGCTCGCCGCGCTGCACGGCGACCCCGCCGTGATGCGCCACATCGACAACGGCCGCCCCGTCCCCCGCGACGCCGTCGTGGCCGAGCACCTGCCCGCCCTGCTCGCCGAGTACCGCGCGCTGCCGCCCGGTCTTGGCGCGCTGGCTGCGGAGGAACGCGAGGGGGGCGCGTTCGTCGGCTGGTTCGCGCTGCGGCCCGCGGTGACGCGGGGGCTCGCCGGGGGCACCGAGCTGGGGTACCGGCTGATGCCCCGCGCCTGGGGGCGCGGACTCGCCACCGAGGGCGCGCGGGCGGTGGTGGGCGCGGCGTTCGAGGCGCACCCGTCCGTGGCACGGGTGGTCGCCACCACCATGACGGTCAACGCCGCCTCCCGCCGGGTGCTGGAGAAGACCGGTCTGCGCCTGGTCAGGACGTTCTACGAGGACTGGCCCGAGCCGATCCCCGGCGCCGAGCACGGCGACGTCGAGTACGCGGTCACCCGGGCCGAGTGGGCCCGACAACAACGAAGCCGGCGGGAACTACGCTGACCGCGTGACCACCGAACGCGTCGGCGTGATGTTCGACAGGGGCCAACGGCCCGAGGATCTGGCGGCGTTCGCCGCCGAGGCCGAGGAGAGCGGCCTGGACGACCTCTGGGTCGTCGAGGACCTCTCGTGGGCGGGCGGCGTCTCGTCCGCAGCGCTGGCCCTCGCGGCGACGCGGCGGCTGCGCGTCGGCATCGGCATCATGCCCGCGCCCCTGCGCAACCCCGGGCTGCTCGCCATGGAGGTCGCCACGCTGGCCCGGGTGTTCCCCGGGCGGCTGGTAGCGGGCGTCGGCCATGGCGTGGGCGCGTGGATGGAGGGCGTCGGCGCGGGCACGCCGTCCAAGCTGGCGCTGCTCGGCGAGACCATCACCGCGCTGCGCGCGCTGCTCGCGGGCGAGACGGTCCGCATGAACGGCCGCGCCGTGCGCATCGACGAGCTGCGCCTCGTCCACCCCCCGGCGACGCCGCCGCCCGTGGTGGCGGGCGTGGTGCGGCCCCGCTCGCTTGAGCTTTCTGGCCGGGTCGCCGACGGCACCGTGCTGGCCGAGGGCAACGGGCCCGCCCGGGTGGCCACCGCGCTGACCCATATCGCCCCGGCCCGCCCGCACGAGCTGATCGTCTTCACCCACCTCCGGGTCGGCGACGACCCTGCCATGCTCGCGGCCGAGGTCGCCCCGGTCGCCGAGGAGACGGCGGGCTTCCTCGGGGTGCCGACCGCTGACGCCTTCCTGGCGACCGGCGACGCGGCCACCGCGGCCGACCGGGTCCGCTCCCTGTGGCGGGCGGGAGCCACCACGGTGGTGCTCAGGCCGATCGGCGACGACCCGCTCGGCCAGGTCCGCGCCGCACTTGCCGCACTGCGCCCCGAGATGTGAGCGGGGCGCCCTCATGCGCCCGTTGCACCGTGGGGCACCACTGAGCAACGATGCGGGTCATGAGCCTGATGACCAACGGCATCGCCCCGGGACCGGTGCGGTTCCACCTGGCCTGCGACCGGATGGGCTGCCGGGCCGAGGTCAGCTTCGACCTGGTCATTGCCGACTCCCCACCCGACACCCCGGAGGACCACCGCGGGGGCATACCCCACGAGGCGGGGCAGGCGCGGCCCTACATCCGGGACATGGGCTGGCACATCACGCAGGGGGGCGAGGGGTACCGCTGCCCGGCCTGCTCCCTGCGCCGGGGGTAGCGCCCGCCCGGGCCGCGGGGCCGGGGCGGTCCCTCCGCGGAAGGCCGTTCACATCCCGCGCCCGGGGGAGCGCTCAGCGGAACGGGCGTGACGCCTTCGAGCCCGGGGCCATCCGATGCCGGCTGGTGACGACCACGCAACGCGTCGAGTCCCCCGGAAGCAGGGGCCTGACCCGCGCGGCGTCCCTGGCGTTGTCCAGCAGGAGGAACAGCCTGCGCCCGACCAGGCCCTCACGCCAGCGGGCGGCGCGCTCGTCGATCCCCGGGGGCAGCGCGTCGTCCTCGCCGACCGCCCGCAGAAGCTCGGCGAGGGCGTCCGACGGATCGCGTGGGGGCTGCCCTTGCCGGTTGTACGCCCGCAGGTCCAGATACAGCAGGCCATCGGGAAAACGCCCTTGAGGCGATGGGCCGCGTGCACCGCGAGAGCCGTCTTCCCGATGCCCGGCATGCCGTGCACCACGAAGAGGGGCAGGGCCGTGCCTCCGCCCTGGGACCCGCCGAGGATGAGGCCCAACTCACGCTCGCGGCCGGTGAATTCGGCGGTGCTCCGCAGCATGTTGTCGGGTCTTCGGGTGAAGACAGGGGCTACGGGCCGCTGGAGTTGGGGGACAAGGAGGGCGGTGTCGCGGCGCAGAGTGCGGTCGTGCAGGGCCTCGGGCTCGGGGCTGGGCGAAAGACCGAGCTCGTCGCGCAATCGCCGCCGCGTCCGGTGGTAGACCTGGAGGGATTCGGCGTGCCGGCGGCTGCGGTAGAGCGCCACCATCAGGGACATGACGGTCGCCTCGGTGACCGGGTCCTCCTGAGCCGGCTCCTTGAGGTCACTCAGCAGATCCGCGTGCCGTCCCAGCTCCAGGGCCAGTTCGATCCGCGTCTCGCGAGCCCGCCGCCGCTCCTCCTGGAAACGGACGCGCAGGGCGGCGGCCCATGACCCGTCGAACTCGCCCAGCGGCTCGCCCCGCCACAGCCCCTCCGCCTCGACCAGCAGATCGACGGCCGCTTCGGGACCACCGTTCTGCGCGAGGGCCCTGGCTTCCGCGCACAGACGGCGGAACCGGAGCAGGTCGACGGCCTCCGGGTCGACCTCGATCCGGTAGGCCCGTGAGGCGAAGCTGATGTCCACGCGGCCCCCGGCGACCGAGAGCCGACGGCGGAGCCGGGAGACGATGCTCTCAAGCGTGGCCCCCGCGGTCGGCGGCGGATCGCCGTCCCACACGCGGCGTTTGAGCTCCTCGACGGAGACCGACTCGTTGGCGACCATCAGCAGACTGGCCAGCACGCAGCGCTCCTGCGGCGACCCCATCCCCTGTCGCTGCCCTTCGAAAACGAACTCGATCGGGCCGAGCAGATGGAAACGCACAGTGCCCCCCGGTCGACCACCCAGAGCTCAGACCGTGGAAAGCGACTTTCGCACGACTGTCCGGGCAACCGCCAGAGGGCGCTCATTCCCCGCCGGGCGGGGAGGACTTGATGGGTTCAGAACATGTACATCAGAAAAGAGAACCAACTCGCTCCAAAGCGGGGGAACCGGGGCACACGCGCCCCAGGCGATCCACACCCCTTGCACGATGCGGCCTTGATCACCTCAACCGTGCAGTGAACTCTAGCACCACAACTGAGCGCTCTTGGCACTGTGGTTCGAGCCCATCGGGCGCTCATCTCAGCGAACGCCCGGGCCCTCTCCGGCCGTTCACAAAGGGAGACCTTTCAGAGCACAGAAACGCCCCGCGACGGGGACCCGTCGCGGGGCGTGGGCACGGCGACACACCGATGGGGGGGACCGCGGCCGAGAGAGGGGCCGGTCCTCGTTCATGAGTAGGCCGTGTGGGACTCGAACCCACAACCAAAGGATTAAAAGTCCTCTGCTCTGCCAATTGAGCTAACGGCCCGCACGGAGCAGCATAGCCGGGGGGTGGGCCTGGCCTCGAAGGGTTTGGGGTGGTTCGAGGGCCAGGCCCGGCGCCCGTGTCAGCTGTCGCGCTTCCAGCGGGGCTTGTACGACGAACGGTCGTCGCGGCGGAAGCCGCCGCCGTTCCCGGCGCCGTTGCCGCCGCCGTTGCCGCGCTGGCGGTTGTCGTCGCCGCGCCCGTAGGGGCGGCGGTCGTACGACGGGCGGTCGTCACGGCGGTCGTAGGACGAACGGTCGTCGCGCCGGTCGTACGACGGGCGCTCGTCGCGGCGGAACCCACCGCCGCCGCCCCGGCCCCTGCCGTCGTCGCGGCGCTGGAACGGGCGGCGGTCGTCGCGGCCCTCGCGCCGGTCGTCCCTGCGGTCGTCGCGCCTGTCGTCACGGCGGAACCCGCCGTGGCCCCGCCCCCTGTGGCCCTCCTCGTGGCGGGCCGCCTCGGCGCGCGCGGCCTTCTCGGCGCGCCGCGCCTCGCGCAGCGCCTCACGCTCGGCCTCGCGCTCCGCCTCGGCGAGCGCCAGGGCGCGCGCCTCGGCCGCCGCGGCGATCGCCTCGGCCGGGTCGTCGCCGCGCTCGCGGGCCGCGCGCCCGGTGAGGCGTTCGGCCTCCTCGGTCAGCTCGCTCGCCCGCTCCTTCGCGCGCGCGAGCTCGCGGCTCAGCCGCGCGACCTCGCCCTCCGCGTGCCGCACGGCGCCCATCGCCGCCTCGGCCTGGACCTCGGTCAGCGAGCGCGCGCCGATGATGTCGGCCACGTCAGCGTCGAACAGGTCGCCGCGCCCGATGATGTGCCGCGACGCCTCGACGCCCGCGTCCTCCATCAGCCGGAAGATCGTCCGCCGCTGGTGCGGCAGCGCGAGGGAGACGACCGTGCCGGAACGCCCCGCCCGCGCGGTGCGGCCCGAACGGTGCAGGTAGTCCTTGTGGTCGGCGGCCGGGTCGACGTTGAGCACCACGTCGACGTTGTCCACGTGGATGCCGCGGGCCGCGACGTCCGTGGCAACCAGGACGCTCGCGTGGCCGTCCTTGAAGTCGGCCAGCGTGCGCGTCCGCGCGCCCTGCGTCATCCCGCCGTGCAGCGCGTCCGCGCGCACGCCCGCCTCGCGCAGCTGCCCCGCGACCCGGTCGGCGCCGAGCTGGGTGCGGACGAACACGATCGTGCGGCCCTCGCGCCCCGCGATGGCGGCGGTCAGCGGCGCCTTGTCGCGCGGCTTCACGATCAGCACATGGTGCGACATCGTGGTGACCGCGCCCTGGGCGGCGTCGACCTCGTGGCTGACGGGGTCCACCAGGTAGCGCTTGACGAGCGTGTCGATCTCGTGCTCCAGCGTGGCGGAGAACAGCATCCGCTGGCCGCCGGGCGGCACCTGGTCGAGCAGCTCGGTGACCTCGGGCAGGAAGCCGAGGTCGGCCATCTGGTCGGCCTCGTCGAGCACGGCGACCTCGACATCGTCGAGCGAGCACGCGCCGCGGCCGATGACGTCGCGCAGGCGGCCCGGGGTGGCCACCAGGATGTCGACGCCGCGCTCGAGGGCGTAGATCTGGTTCCCCATGGAGGTGCCGCCGCACACGACCTTCAGCCGCAGCCCGAGCACGTCGCCGTAGGGCTCGAGCGCGTCGGAGACCTGCATGGCCAGCTCGCGGGTGGGCGTGAGGATGACGGCCCGGGGCCGCTTGGCGGCGGTGCGGCCGCCCGCGAGGCGGGCGAGCAGCGGGAGCCCGAAGCTCAGCGTCTTGCCCGAGCCGGTGCGGCCGCGGCCCAGGATGTCATGTCCCGCCAGCGCGTCGGGGATCGTCGCGGCCTGGATGGGGAACGGGGTGGTCACGCCGTTCTCGGCGAGCTTGCGCACGATGTGCTGCGGCAGGCCGAGGTCGGCGAAGGTGGTCGTCGGCTCGTCGTCCAGGGGGAGAAGAGCCTCAGGTGTGGACACGGACATGCGAGGTGAGAACCTTCCGGAGTGAGGTGGTCGGCACGCGCCTTAGCTCCGTAGGTGCTCTGGACCGCCTGGATGCGGTCAGCCACGGCTGGACGAGGAACGCGCCACACGGCGCGCTGCATCGGGGCGCCGGGAAGTGGGATCAAACGATCTACAAGCATACGCAGGGTGCGGGCGGACACGCAAATGGGTCAGCTCGCCCCCTCGGGGGCGGGTGGGGCCTCGGTGGGCGCGGTGGCGGAGGGCGACGGCTCGGGCGCGGGGGCGGGCTCGGGCGCGGGACCCGGCTCGGGCGCGGGCTCGGGCGGCGGCGGGGGCGCCTGCTCCGACGGGCGCTCGGCGTCGTCGGCCGGGGTCGGGGAGTCCTGCTCGGAACGCGCCTGGTCCTCGGCCCCCGAGCGCTCATCCGAACGTTCGGGGGCGGGCTTCGCGTCGTCCTCGACGGCCGTCGGCGCCTCGGGCGGCGGGCCGCCGTCGCGCTCGGCGTCCCCCGCGGGCCGGTCCGGGTCGGCGCCGCGAGGGGCGCGTTCGGCGTCGGTGGAGTCGGGCACGGGCCGTTCGTCGGGCTCGACGGTCACGCAGCCGCCGAGCGCGGCGGACAGGACCACGACCAGGACAGCGACCAGGACGGCGGCCGGGGCGAGCAGCGCGGCGGCGGGGGCGGGGCGGGATCGGCGCACGGGTGGGCACCTCCGGGGCGGGGCGGGCGGGATTCCGCCCCTCTCAACTCCCGCACCCGGACGGAGGACACGCGCCTCCGGCCGGTCATCCGCGGCCGCGGCGCGTCACCCGTAGCCGAGGGCGTGCAGGCGCTCGTCGTCGATGCCGAAGTGGTGGGCGATCTCGTGGACGACGGTGATCTCGACCTCCTCGACCACCAGTTCGCGGTCGCCGCCCTCGCGTCGGCAGAGCCGCAGGGTGGGGCCCATGTAGACGGAGATGCGGTCGGGCAGCACGCCCGCGTACCACTCGCCGCGCTCGGTGAGCGGCGTACCCTCGTAGAGCCCGAGCAGCTCGGGATCGTCAGGCGGAGGCTCGTCCTCGACAAAAACGGCCACATTGTCCATGAGCCGCGTCAATTCCGGCGGAATCCGGTCAAGCGCCTCGCTGACCAGCCCCTCGAACTCCTCACGCGTCATCTCCAGCACAGGGGTCATTCTCCGCCAGCGGAAGTCTTTTGGTGATCCCCCCGGGCATCCCATATGCTGCTTGGGTCTTCCGGCCCCCGTCGTCTAGCGGCCCAGGACGCCGCCCTTTCAAGGCGGTAGCGCGGGTTCGAATCCCGTCGGGGGTACCGACAGCTTGCACGACATTCGCTCCCGGTCTGAGCTACGGGAGCGATGCGTGCATGCCTGGGCATGGTGTCGTTGATCCTTTCTGCCATGTTGGCGATCTCAGATAGGTAGTCCGTCGGCAGCGTGATGGACAGGGTGACCTCGTCGCTGTCCTCGTGAAGCTGGATGGTGAGCTGGGTGAGCTCGAAGAGCCTCTCCAGCAGCTCCTCGGGCGCTTTGCCCAGGTTGAGCGTCAGGAAGGGCAGCGCGTCGAGCAGATAAGCGGACTCGGCGGATGGCCGGGCAGGCTCAGCCGCGTCAGCCCTGTCGAGGGCGGCGAGGGCGTCCAGGGCGCTCTGCCGTTGCGCTTCCAGATCGTTGTAGGTCTGCCGAAGCCCCCTGGCGAAGGGGTCGTCCGGACCTGACTCCCTCGCCTGGCGCAGGATGTTGTCCTGCTGCCGTTCGAGATCGGCGAGGGTACGGCGTCGTCGTTCCCGGTCCTTCTCTCGCTGGCGCGCGGCGCGGTCGTCTACGGACTCCAGTTCGGCGAGGAGCAACGCGCGCCGCTGGGGGCCGAAGACCCGGTCCGCGTAGAACCGGGCCACGCCGTCCGTTACGACGTCCTCGTTGATGTAGACCGTCTTGGGGTGCTGGCCGTAGGTGTCCGGCTTGCCGCGGTTGTTCCCCTTGGGCCAACAGGTGTAGTAGGGCGTCTGGCGCCCTTGGCGCAGCCGGCCGGGCATGCGTCGCTGGCAGAAGCACAGAATCCTTCCGCGGTACAGGTAGCTGCGGCTGGTTGCGGGATGTGTTGGCCTCGGTGCCGTCCCGCGAGCCTCGGCGGGCGTCGCGCTGCTCTGCCAGCTCGTCGAACATCCACTTCGGGATCAGGGGTTCGTGGACTGGCTCAGGAGACCAGACCCACAGGGCCGGGTCGTTGGACTTCCCGCGCTTGGATCGGGTTGCCCTCCTGTTGAACACCTGGTACCCGGTGTAGGGTCTGTCCAGTCAACGGCTGATCTTGGTTGTTGAGGTTCAGTGGCTGGTGGTG
>NZ_QEST01000224.1 GCF_003311645.1 Streptomyces sp. PT12
GGGTCGGCGCCGCTGGACGATGCGCTGGAAGGCCCCGCTGAACGCCTTCCAGATCGCCTTCGAAGGCCGGCTCACCCCCACCACCAGCCACTGAACCTCAACAACCAAGATCAGCCGTTGACTGGACAGACCCCCACCCCGGCGCAGGCCACCAGCGCACCGAAGAGCTGTGGAGCAACGTCCCCCTCCGCCCGGCCCGGAAGCCGTTTCGGACCACCGACCGCACACGCCACCACGGCCTGTCGGCCCAGGGAACCGAGCGGGGAGGGGCATGACAGCGAAGCCTTCCACGCCGCGCGCGTGGACATCCGTCCGGCGCGTGCGCTGCCGCGAACCGGTCACCCTGCTGACCGGCGACGCCACCCAGACGTTGCGGGCTCTCCCGGCTGGCACGGTCGACTGCGTGGTCACCTCCCCGCCCTACTGGCGGCTGCGTGACTACGCCACCGGCTCCTGGACCGGCGGCAACCCGGACTGCACCCACCCGGCCACTGCCACCACCGAGCGGGTCGGGAACCGGAGTTGCGGCCGATGCGGGGCACGGTGGAGCGACGCCCAGATAGGCCGCGAAGCCACCCTGATCGAGTACATCAACCACCTTCGGCAGGTCTTCGCCGAACTCCACCGCGTCCTCGTTCCCGCGGGGACGGTATGGCTCAACCTCGGCGACAGCTACGCCGCCAACAGCGACGGCTACCCCAACTCCCGCCCCGGCCAGTATCGCCAGCCCGCCCACCGGCCCCGCGCCGACCTGCCCGACAAGAACCTCCTCGGCATGCCCTGGAAAACGGCCTTCGCCCTTCAGGCCGACGGCTGGCTCCTGCGCAACGCCGTCATCTGGCACAAGACCAACGCCGCCCCCTTCCCCGTCCGCGACCGCCTCGCCAACCGACACGAGACCGTCTTCCTCCTGGCCAAACAGCAGCACCACTACCTCGACCCCACCCCGCGCGAACCCGGCAACACCGAGACCGGGCCCCTCGGGCAGACCGAGCGCGGCGAGGACCCGGGAGACGTGTGGTCCATTCCCGTCACCCCGCGCCGCCGCCAGCATCACCCAGCCATCTCACCCCTCCAGATCCCTCTGCGGTGCGTCCACCTCGGCTGCCCACGTGGCGGTCTGGTGTGCGATCCGTTCAGTGGCACGGGCACCACCGGACTCGCCGCGATGCGCCTTGGACGGGCCTATCTCGGCATCGACCTCAACCCGTCCTTCACCCAGCTTGCCGCCAGCCGCCTGACCGGCATCAGCGCAGTCCGCCCCTTGCCCAGCGGACAGGCACCCGCCCCGAGGACGGAGAGATGAGCACTCACCGCGAACCCCCGCGCGCCCTTCGCTCCGAGCGGCTGCGCGCCCACTCCCGAACGCCTCCTTCTCCTCCTTCTGCGGGAAACTGCCTCCACCCGGCCGGGCTTGAGATCATTCCGATCACCTTCCGGCAGGCCACAGAGTTCGTCACGGGCCATCACCGTCACCATCGGCCTGCGCAGGGAATGAAGTTCGCCCTCGGGGTGACGGCCGACGGCACACTCGCCGGGGTCGCGGTCGTCGGCCGTCCGGTGGCCCGCCTCCTGGATGACGGCCGCACCGCTGAGGTGACGCGCACCTGCACCGACGGCACACCCAACGCCAACTCCATGTTGTACGGGGCGGCCTGGCGCGCCGCCCGGGCCATGGGATACCTGCGGCTGATCACCTACACCCAGCGCCAGGTCTGCCGCAGCTGCGAGCACACCGAAGACGCCCATGTCCAACGACCGGCGCACCGGAGCCGGACGCCCCTGCCCTGCCGATGTACGCATCAAGGATGCGGTTGTCCTCTCTATGACGTCGGTGAGAGCGGAGCAAGCCTGCGCGCCGCCGGATTCCGCGCCACCGCCCACCTGCCACCCCGTAACGGCTGGAACCAACCCGGCCGACCCCGTCGGCCCCAGCAGCGAGCCGTCCCGCGCATCCGGTGGGAGATCGCCCGTCAACAACAAGCGCATCCGCGGCAGCCCTCCAGGGGACTCTCATGAGCAGCCGCACTGCGATCACCGCACCCCGGCGCGCGTCCACCGTTGCCCGCGAGGGAGCGATCCGTGTCCCCACAGGCGATGCGGGGATCCCAACCACCGGCCTTGACCTGCGCTTTCGTCTCGTCATACGGTCGAAGGACCGCAGGGAAGCCCGGCACAGGGCACCGCTCCACCAAAGCGGGGGCACCCGTGGCTGAAGACGGCGGCCCGTCCCGCCGCAGCGCGGCGCAGACCGGCGACCGTGGGCCTCAGGCCGGTCGGCCGGACGTCACCGTGATCCTCCCCGAGGAGCCACCGTTGCTCACTTCGCCCGCCGCGGCGGCTCTGCTCCGCCTCGTGTGCAACGTCGCGGACAGCACGACCTGCGCCCACCCCGAGAAGGAGGTGGGCGGCACGACACGGATCGACAGCGAAAGGAGGACAGCGTGACGATCGCCTTCGCCTTCGCGGGCCGGTGCTCCACCGAGGACCAGCAAGACCCCGTCGCATCGAGGAACTGGCAGCTCACCCGCGCACAGACTCTCATCTCCCCCCACGGGTCCATCGTCGCCGAGTACTTCGACATCGGCGACTCCCGTTCCATCCCCTGGAGGCGACGGCCCCAGGCCGCCGCGCTGCTGGACGCCCTCAAAAGCCCCGACCGCGGCTTCGACGCCGTGGTCATCGGCGAGCCCCAACGAGCCTTCTACGGCAACCAGTTCGGCCTGACCTTTCCCGTCTTCACGCACTACGGCGTGCCTCTGTGGGTGCCCGAGGTCGGCGGCCCGATCGACCCCGAATCCGAGGCCCACGACCTCGTCATGTCCGTATTCGGCGGCGTCAGCAAGGGCGAACGCACCCGCATCAAGATCCGCGTCCGCACCGCCATGGCCGCCCAGGCCCGGATCGAAGGCCGCTTCCTGGGCGGGCGCCCGCCCTACGGCTACCGGCTGGTGGACGCCGGACCCCACCCCAACCCGGCCAAGGCCGCCGACGGCAAACGCCTCCACCGGCTCGAGCCCGACCCCGAGACGGCCCTCGTCGTCACGCGCATCTTCACCGAGTACCTGGACGGCATCGGCATCTTCGCCATCGCCCAACGCCTGACCGCCGACGGCATCCCCTGCCCCTCCGCCCACGACCCCGGCCGCAACCGCCACCGTTCCGGCATCGCCTGGTCCAAGAGCGCCGTCCGCACGATCCTGACCAATCCCCGCTACACCGGCCACGAGGTCTGGAACAAACAGCGCAAGGAAGAGACACTCATCGACGTCGAGGACGTCGCCCTGGGCCATCACACCAAGCAGACCTGGAACCACAAGGACGCCTGGGTCCGCTCCGAGGAGCCCACCCACCCCGCCCTGATCACCCCGGACACCTTCGACCACGCCCAGCAGCGCCTGGCCTCCCGCGGCCCCGCCTCCACCGGCCGCCAGGTACGCACCCAGCACCCCTACGCTTTCAAGAGCCTGATCACCCACGGCACCTGCGGACGGCGCATGCAAGGCAACTGGGTCCGCGACGAGGCGTACTACCGCTGCCGCTTCCCCGCCGAATACGCCATCGCCAACACGATCGACCACCCCCGCAGCGCCTACCTCCGCGAAGCCGACCTCATTGACCCGCTGGACACCTGGCTGGCCGGAGCCTTCACCCCCCGACGCATCGAGCACTCCCTCACCGCCATCGAGGAAGCCCAGCCGCAGAGCCACCCGCAGGCCGAAGCACTCCGGCGCGCCCTGGCCGAATGCGACCACAAGCTGGCCCGGCACCGCGCCGCACTGGAAGCGGGAGCCGATCCCTCCCTTGTCGCCTCCTGGAGCCGCGAGGTCCAGGCCGAGCGCCTCACGGCGGAAACGCGGCTCAAGCAGCTCAAAGGCCCCACCGGCCCGGCGCAGCGGATGAGCCGCCAGGAGATCCGCGACCTCGTCGACGCCCTCGGCGGCCTGCTCAATATCCTTCGCCAGGCCGACCCGGCGGACAAGGCCGAGGTGTACCGCCACCTGGGTCTACGCTTGACCTACGACCATGAAAAACAAGAGGTGCTGGCCGAGTCCCGGCCAGCACCACGCGTGGGCGTACTGTTCGTGTCCGAGGGGGGACTTGAACCCCCACGCCCTTAATCGGGCACTAGCACCTCAAGCTAGCGCGTCTGCCATTCCGCCACCCGGACGGGGTGTCTGTGCAACGGGTTGGCCGTTGCGGTGACGGGGAAACCATATCAAGCTCAGGGGGGTGCTCTCACTCGCGTTCCGGCCGGTGGGCCGGGTCAAGGGCCGTGTGGGGACCCGGAGTCGGTGAGAACGAGGAGGCTTGGGCCATGTCAGGAGGCGACGCCTGGATCCGGCGGTTCCACCCGGCGCCCGAGGGGCGCACGCGCCTGGTGTGCTTTCCGCACGCGGGCGGTTCGGCCAGCTTCTACCATCCGCTCTCGGCCGCCCTGCACCCCGACATCGAGGTGCTGACCGTGCAGTACCCGGGGCGCCAGGACCGCAGGGGCGAGCCGTTCGTGACGGAGATCCTGCCGCTCGCCGAGCGCGTCGCCGAGGCGCTCGGGCCCTGGCAGCGCGAGCCGTGGGCGTTCTTCGGGCACAGCATGGGGGCGGTGCTCGCGTTCGAGACGGCGCGCGTGCTGGAGCGCACGCCGGGGGCGCCGCCGTTGGCCGCGCTCGTCGTCTCGGGGCGCCGTGGGCCCGCGACATGGCGTGACGAGGCGTTCCACCGGCAGGACGACGAGGGGCTGATCGCCGAGATTCGGCGGCTGAACGGCACCGAGAAAGGGGTGCTCGACAACGAGGAGCTGCTGCGGATGGTCCTGCCCGCGGTGCGCAACGACTACCGCGCCATCGAGACCTACCGCGGCGATCCGCTGGCCAGGATCAACGCCCCGATCTCGGCGTTCATCGGCGACCGCGACCCCAAGTCCACCGTGGCGGAGGCCGAGCGCTGGGCCGGTCACACGCAGGCGGGCTTCGACCTGCACGTCTTCGACGGCGGGCACTTCTATCTGGTCGATCGGCAGGTCGAGGTGGTGCAGCGCATCACCGACTGCCTCAAGCGCGCCGCCGGTCGCTGACCCGGTGCGCCTCCTCGTCGGCTGCCGAGGCACCGAGCGACTTCAACCATGAGGGGCCGCTGAGGAGTTCGAGCAGGAGCAGGAGTCTGGTCAGCGGCTCCCACTCCGCCGACGCGTCCGGGGGGACGAGCAGCGCCCACACGGCCTTGCCGTGCCGGTCGGGCGTCGTCCAGCCCCAGCGCTCCGCGAGCGACTCCAGCACATGCAGGCCGCGGCCCGACTCCTCGAAGTGATCGGGCTCCTTCAGACGCGGGACCTCGGTGCCCGGGTCGAACACCGCGCACAGGACCGAGCCCTCGCAGTGCACGAACGTCAGCAGGATCGGCTGCCGCGGCGTGGCGGGCGGCAGCGGCGCGCGCTCGCCCTGCCGGGGCAGGCCGTAGCGCATGGCGTTGGTCACTAACTCCGAGACGATCACGGTCGCGTCGTCGGTGAGTGCGTCAAGTCCCCAGCCCGCCAGGGTCGTTCGCGTCATGCGTCGTGCGGCCGACGGCGTCTGTGGCGCGTCGGACAGCGGGAACGTCGCGAACCCCGCCGTGTTCACGGCCCTGCCTCCCGGTAGCTGCCCGGCATGGAGCGGTGCCATGGCGGCGAACGGGAGAGCTGGCATCAAGACCTCCGCGACGTAGTGACGTGACCCTCGGCGGCGACGGGTGCGCTGGGTCCATCCTTGTGGACCCAGCGTATCGCTGCAAGTACACCTGAAAGAACGAATGTAAGAACAGCTGCAAGAACAGGTGCAAGAACGCTCGGTTCGTGGGCAGAATTTGTTCAGTAGCCGCCCACACCCCACCCCACCCCGGGCGGCGCGACCCCACAGAGGAGTGCACATGCCGAGGTTCGCCAACGGTGTCCCCGCCGCCCTGATCGAGGAAGCGGCCTGGCGGAAGAGCGCGCGGAGCAACCCCAACGGGAACTGTGTGGAGATGGCTGGCCTGCCCGGTGGCGATGTGGCCGTGCGCAACTCCCGTGACCCCGAGGGCCCCGCGCTGATCTACACCCACGCCGAGATGACGGCGTTCATCCAGGGCGCGAAGGACGGCGACTTCGACGACCTGGTCGCCGCCGACTGACCGGCTCACCCTGAGTGGCGCCTGAGCGACTGTACGCCTCGCCCGAACAGTGCAACACTTGGGCGCGAATTCAACACTCAGGGGACACACATGGCGTCAGCTCAGGCAGGGCGCGCCTCGGCGGTGCGCGACATCCTCGCGCACCCGCGGGGCGGACCCACCGTTCTGCGGATCGTGCTCGGCACCCACCTGCGGAGGTTGCGCGAGGCGTGCGGCATCACGCGCGAGGCCGCGGGGGGACGCGATCCGCGGTTCGCACGCGAAGATCAGCAGACTTGAGCTGGGCCGGGTGGGCGCCAAGGAGCGGGACATCGCCGACCTCCTCACGCTGTACGGGGTGGACGACGAGTCCCAGCGCGAGCAGTTCCTGACGCTCGCCCGGCAGTCCAACGTGCCGGGCTGGTGGCAGCGTTACAGCGACGTCCTGCCGCCGTGGTTCGAGACGATGATCGGCCTCGAGGAGGCCGCGTCGGTCATCCGCACCTATGAGGTGCAGTTCATCCCCGGGCTGCTCCAGACCGCCGACTACGCGCGTGCCTGCATCAGGCTCGGCAACCCCCGGGCCTCCGACCGCGAGGTCAACCGCCGCGTCGAGCTGCGGATGGAGCGCCAGCGCTTCCTGATGGAGCCGGGAGCGCCCAAGCTGTGGGCCGTGGTGGACGAGGCCGCGCTGCGCCGCCCGCTCGGCGGCGACGAGGCGATGCGCCAGCAGATCAAGCACCTGCGCGAGCTGTCCGAGCGGCCGAACATCACCGTTCAGATAGCGCCATTCCGGATCGGTGGGCTGGCCGCCGCGGGCGGGCCGATCACGATCCTGCGCTTCCTCGAGCCCGACCTGCCCGACATCGTGTACCTGGAGCAGCTCAACAGCGCTCTCTACCTGGACAAGCGGGACGACGTCGAGGACTACCTCGCGGTCATGGACAGCCTGTGCGCCACCGCCGAGCCCCACGGCAAGACGGCCGAGCTGCTCGACCACATCAGGCTCAGGGACGAGCTGAAGCGCAGCTGAGCCCTGACCTGGCGGCTTCCGGGGGAGTCGTGCGGCGGCCCCCGACGCTCAGCCCGCGCCGCGGGTGCCTGCCTGCCTCCGGGGGCCCCGGGAGCCGGGTCGCAGACCGTGCGGGGCGGCTTCCCGGTCTTCCCCGGACATGGCCCGGGGACCCCGCAGGGGGCGCGGGCCCGAAGACGGCCATCCGGGCCCCCGGACAACGCCCGGGGGCCCGGTGAGTACCGGACTCGACGCCGCGGGCGCGCCCGGAACGCCCGGCAAGGGCTACGGCTTGCGGGCCACGCCGCCGAACTCGATCCACTCGTCGGTCTGTTGCTTCGGGCCAAGCTCCGAGTCGGGGCGCCAGCCGCTGATCTCGACCAGGCCGGGGTCCAGGATCTCAAGACCTTCGAAGTACCGCTCGACCTCGTGCGGTTCACGCAGTCGGCCCCAGTTGCCGCCCGTGCTCTCCACCAGGAAGTCGGTGAGCCGCTTGCGGGTCTCGGCGTCGTCGCTCACGAGCTGGTTGATCACCAGGAAGCTCCCCGAGGGCAGTTGGTCGACCACCCGGCGGATGACTCCCCAGGGGTCGCTCGAGTCGGGGATGCAGTGCAGCACCGAGACGAACAACGCGCCCACCGGCTCGTCGAAGTCGATCAGCCGCTGGACGTCGGGGTGGGCGAAGATGGCCTCGGTGTCCCTGAAGTCGGCGTGGATCACGGTCGTCTTGTCGTTCTCCTGGAGCAGCGCGCGCCCGTGGGCCAGCACGATCGGGTCGTTGTCGATGTAGACCACGCGCGACGACGGGTCGATGCGCTGCGCCACCTGGTGCACATTGTCCTGGGTGGGCAGCCCTGAGCCGTGGTCGATGAACTGCCGGATGCCGTAGTCCTCGGCCAGGATCCGGACCACGCGCTGGAGGAAGCGGCGGTTGTTGATCGCCAGCGGCCTCGAACTGGGCGCCGCCTTCTCCAGCTCCGCGTAAGCGGTCCTGTCCACGGCGTAGTTGTCCTTGCCGCCCAGGGCGTAGTCGTAGATGCGCGCGACGCTTGGGACGTTGACGTTGATCTCCGGCGGCGCTTCCTCGCGGGCTCCGGCCATGCTGTCCACTCTCCCTCGATTTCGTTCTTCCCGGACTCAAATCCTCGCATGTCAGCGAGAGTTGACGGACCGTTGGCTCGGTGGCCCGGTGAAGCCGTTGGCCGTCGCCCGGCTCAGGCGGCGACCCGCTCGTCCAGCCACGCGACGAGAGCGGCGAACACCTCGTGCCGGTTGGTCTCGTTGAGGATCTCGTGGCGTGCTCCTTCCCAGGCCCGCCAGCTCAACTCGCGGATACCCGCATGGCGGAAGTCCTCAAGCAGCTCGTACACCAGCGTCATTCCCGAGTGGCACGGGTCCTGGTCGCCGACCACGACATGGACGGGCAGGTCGCGCGGGATGTCGGCCTGCCCCGCCGGGTCGTTGATCTTCCGCACGCCCGTCACCCAGTCCAGCGAGAGCCCCGCGCTGAACGGGAACCCGCAGCGCTCGTCGGCGACGTACGCGTCCACCTCCGCCTCGTCACGCGACAGCCACTCGAAGCCGGTGCGGAACGGGTAGGGGTCGTTGAACGACGCGAACAGGTCGGGCACGAACGACGACCTGGCGCCGCGCCCGCCGCGTTCGATCTCCGCGCCGAGCCGTTGGATCGCCGTCTCCGGCTCGCACCCTGGCAGGGAGCGGAAAGTCCCGCACAGGATCAGCCCGTTGAGCGCCGCGCCGTGCTCCTGGGCGTAGTCGCGGGCCAGTTGGGAGCCCATGGAGTGCCCGAACAGCGCGAACGGCAGCCCGGGCAACTCCGCGCGGGCCCGCTCGCCGACGGCGTGCAGGTCCTCGACCACCGCGCGCCAGCCCGAGTCGCCCACCACGCCGAGGCCGCCGGTGTGGGGGGCCGTCGCGCCGTGGCCGCGGTGGTCCGACGCGATCACCGCGTAGCCGTGCGCGGTGAGGTGCCGGGCGAACGCGTCGTAGCGCAGGGCGTGTTCGGCGGCGCCATGGGCCAACTGCACCCAGCCGCGCGGCGGTACGGCGTCGGGCGGCCAGGTCCAGGTGGCGATGGGAACGCCGTCGGTCGCGGTCGTGTGATCGGCGCGGGGCGCCGCCGTGCGCTGGATGTCCACGAATCCCTCCTCGTCCAGGACGGTGCCGGATCCGGCCAGTATGGAACGCCGCACCGCGGCCGGGGCTCATGTCGCGTGCAGCGCCGTGAAGCGGTGCAGCGCCGCCTGCGCGTGGATCAGCCGCTCGTCGAGCGGGCTGCTCGCCGCCGCGCGATAGAGGCCGCGGGCGTGGCCGAAGGCCAGCAGGCGCCGCCCCAGCGGGCCGCGCCGCCACGCGACGCTCTTGGGCCGCCCCCAGGTCAGCAGCTGGGTGACGAGGCCGAAGGTGCCGAGCGCCACGAGCAGCGAGATCAGCAGCGCGAGCAGCCACAGCGGAAGCAGCGCGGTGAACGCCAGCCAGCCCGCCGCGGTGCCTTGCCGCCCGGTGACCGGTGGCCCGCCGTCGGCCGGGTGGATCGTCCAGGTCGCGCGGCGCAGCAGCGGCGTGCGGGACCTGACGACCGTGCCGAGCGGGCGGCCATCGGCGTCCACGACCTCGAACAGGCCAGGCCAGGCGCCGACTTCGCGCGGCTCCACCGTCGCGAGCGGCGCGCCGTCCGGGGCGAACAGGTCGAGCGCCGGGTGCGGGTCCCCGCCGCCGAGCCTGGCGCGTTCCTCCACCTCGGCCACGGTCACCTCGCCCAAGGGCGCCTCGGCCACGGTCACCTCGCCCAGGGGCACATGGGCCGCGGCGCCTCGGCCCTGCCGCGCGCCCCCGGCCTCCTGGCCCGCCGCCCGCCGCAGCCGCACCGTGGCAAGCGGCGCGCGCCCCGGATGCCCCGCGATCGCCAGCGTCTCGCCCACCACCCAGGCGCCCGTGCGCATCCCGGCCGCCCCCTCGACCTCCACCGTGAAGCCCACCGACCCGCCCACCGCCATGCCCGTCCCTTTCGAATGCCTTTCGGGTGCCTTTCGGGTGCCGCCCGTTGCCGCCGTCCGCCGTCGCCGTCTTCCGTGACTCTGCCCCGCGATCCGCGCCGGGACTCGGGCGGCACCCCGGTGCCATCGGCGCCCGGGCCGCCGACGCCGCGAGGATGACCCGGTGTCATCGAGCGGGTAACGTGGCGCCGTTGCCGGACCACGGAGGGGGACGAGGGGGACATGGAGGTTTTCGGCCCAGCGATCATCGCCGCCCTGGCCAACGCGATGGTGACCGGCGCGGGGCAGGAGGCCGGGCGCGTCTCCGTCGGGCCGCTGGCCGCGCTGCTCCGCCGGATGGGCCGCGGGCGCCGCGCCGACGGCGACGACGCGCCCCCGCCCGAGCCGAGCGACGACCCGGCCCGGATGCTGCGGCTCGCCGAGGCCATCGTCGAACGCGCCCGCGACGACGAGGAGATCGCCGCCCTGCTGCGGCGGTTCGCGCGCGAGGAGACCCCCGAGCGGCTGGCCACCATCGAGCCGTCCTATGCGTCGTTCGTCAACCGCGAGGAGGCCATCGCCCAGGTGCGCGAGCTGGTGGCCGAGGCGCCCGAGCGGCCCCGGCTGCTGCTCATCGTCGGCGAGGCCGGGATCGGCAAGAGCGCCCTGGCCGTTCGGCTGGCCAGGGAGCTCGACGACCTGCTGCCGGGCGACCAACTCCACGTCGATCTCAGGGGACATGCGACGGGCGAGGCGCTTACCCCCAGCGCGGCGGCGACCGACCTGCTGTACAAGCTGGGCTCCTACCCCGGCACCGTCGGGCCCAGGTTCGCCGAGCAACGCGCCCTGCTCCAGGCGCGGTTGCGCGGGAACCGCGCCCTGGTGATCCTCGACAACGCCGAGTCGCCCGAGCAGGTGGACCAGCTTGTGGTGGGCGGCCCTGGCTCGCTCTTCGTGGTCACCACCCGGCACCGGATGCCGGGCCTGGTCGGCAAGTACGGCGCCCGCGTGCTGCTGCTTGGGCCGCTCGCCGACGCCCATGTCGAGACGCTCCTCGTCGAGGACGGCCGCGTCGACCCCGGCGCCCTGGCCGCCCCCGAGGCCAGGGAGCTGGTCCGCCGCTGCGGTGGGCACCCGGCCAGGGTGTGGGACATCGTGGCCCAACTCGCCCATGGCGAACGGCTGGAGGAGATCGCCCGCGCGGAAGCCGGTGGCGCCTCCTGGCCCGACGCCGTGGAACGCCGCTATCGGGCACTCGGCCCCGCCGCCGCCCGGCTGCACCGGCTGCTCGGGCAGCTGCCGCCGGTCGTGCAGGGCGCTGGCCCCGTCGCGGCCCTCTGCGGCCTCGCCGACGAGGCCGAGGCCCAGGACCTGCTCGACGAGCTGGCCGGGCGGCGCCTGGTCGAGGTCAGCCGCCCCGAGGGGCCCCGCAGGTACCGGCAGACCATGGAGGCCCACCGGCACGCCGCGACGCTCGCGGACCCCGACGCCGACGCGGCGGTGGAGCGCTGGCTCGCCTGGTGCCTGGCCACCGCGGTGGAGGCCGAGGTCAGCGTCATGCGCGGACGCTGGTACGTCGGCGCCGCGGCCAGGGCGCAGGCCCGCCGCGAGCCCGTCCACTCCCGCAAGCGGGCGCTCGACCTGCTGCTCACCGAGCGCGCGGTGCTGGTCGCGGCCGTGCGCACCGCGGCCGAGCGCGAGCGGTTCGCGCTCGTGTGGCAGCTGTGCGAGGCCATGTGGGGCCTGCACCTGCGGCGCGGCTTCCACGAGGACTGCCTGCGCACCCACGCGCTTGGCATTGGCGCGGCGCTGGCCGTCGGCGACTCCCGCGCGCTGGCGCGCATGCGGGTGCAGCGCGGCTTCTCGCTGCTGGCGCTCGGCCAACTCGACGCCGCCGAGGCGGACTTCCGGGCCGCGTTCGCCGCCGAACGCGACGACCACCCGCGCGGCCGCGCCACGGCTCTCGAATCGCTCGGCCTGCTGCGGCTGCGGCAGCGGCGGTTCGACGACGCGCTCGACCTCTTCCACGAGGCCCTGACCTTCGCCGAACGGGCCGGTGACCCACGGGCGTTGGCCCTGCTGGCGCACCACGTCGGCCGGGCGCGCTACGGCGCGGGCGCCTACCCCGAGGCCCTGCGCCAACTGGACGCCGCGCTCGCCGAGATGAGGGCCCTGCCGACCCCCGACCGGTACAACGAGGCCCGGGTGCTGACCAGTCTGGGCGAGGCCAGGCTCGCCGCGGGCGATCACGCGGGCGCGCGGGGGCCGTTGGACGCCGCGCTTGAGATCATGGCCGACGAGGAGGGCGCGTTGATCCAGGAGGCCGCGATCGTCGAGCTGCGCGCCCGCTGCGAGGACGACGCCGAGCGCCGCCGCGCGCTGTGGCGGCGCGCCCGCCAGGTGCACAAGACGACGGGGGACACGGTGGGGGAGGAGCGCGTTCTGGCCCTGCTCATGGAAGAGGAGCCCGGGGCCGGGGAAGGTCGGTGACCGCGACGCGGTGGCGCGCCGCCCCGGTGCGCACCGTGATGCCGCTGGCCAGCTCATCGATGGACTTGCCCCGGCTCAGCCAGGCGTGGAGCGCGGACGCGTAGACCGCGGGGTCACACAGGTCGGGGCTGCCATCGGGGGCCGGGACGGCCATGACGCGCAGCAGCCGCCCGTCCCTGGTGCGCGCGGTGCAGCGGTCGGGGCCCGAGACGAAGACGGTGAGCGCCGCCCCCGGGTGGCGCGCTGCCGCCTCGGCGGTCCAGGCGCTGCCGGGCCCGAGGCGCGGGTCGTCGTCGCTGCCCCGGCGCACGATCACCGCGGCCAGGGCGAGGCGGCTTGGGTCGGCGCACTCCTCGTCGACGGACACATGGACGTCGTGCACGGTCCAGCCGCGCTCTGGCGCCGGTCCGGCGAAGCGGGCCACCTCGATCTCGGGCGGCTCGCCGGGGTCCGCGCCGAGCAGGCGGGTCAGCACGGTCAACGGTGCGGTGCGCACGGGGGGTTGGAACGCGGGCAGCGGCAGCGGGTCGAGCAGCGCGGGCCGTTGGTCCGGCTCGGGCAGGCCGATCAGCCGATAGCTCAGCTCCCGCAGCAGGGCGGCCGACTCGCCCGGCGCCGAGGTGAGTTGGCCCGTGATGGCGGCATGGCGGCCGGGGTCATGGCCCTCGATCGCCTCGGTCAGCTGGGGGAGCAGCGCGGCGGCCGGGCGCAACGCCGGTGCGGCGCGGCCGAGTTGGGCGACCGGGGAGGCGGGGTCGAGCCGGTCGGCGGGAAACGCGCCGAGCAGCACCGGGGTGCCGAGCGCGGCCGCGTAGAAGGTGACCGAGCCGAAGTCGCCCAGGACGCAGTCGGCGGCGACGAGCGCCTGCTGCCAGCCGTCGAGCGGGTCGGCGAGCGTCAGCCCCGCCGCCTCGGCCGCGCGGCACCAGGCCCGGATCTGCCCGGGGCCGTGCGCGTACCAGATGTTGGGGTGGAGCACGGCCACCACCCGGTACTCGTCGGCGGGCAACTCGGCGACCAGCCGGGGGAGCAGGGCGGGCAGGACGTCGTCGCCGCTGTCGCCGAAGAGGGAGTCGGGGTTCCACGTGGAGTTCAGGAGGACGAGCCGCTGGCCCTCGCCGACGCCCAGCGCCCGGCGGAAGCGTGCGCGGTCGGCGCGGGCCGCGAGCAGCCGGTCGTAGCAGGGGTCACCGGCGAGCACGGCCGTCGGGGCGGCCTCGGGGCAGGCGGCGCGCAGCCGCTCACGCTGCTCGGGGTGGGAGAGCACGATGGTGTGCGCGATGGGCCGCCCCTCGTGCAGCAGCCACTCGGGCGCCATCCCGAACACGGGTGGGCCCGCGGCGTCCGGCGTCCGGCGTCCGGCGTCCGGCGTCCGGCGTCCGGCGTCCGGCGTCCGGCGTTGACAGCGTCTTATTGTACCCCGCGCCATGGGAGAGAACGACCAAAGTGCCCTGGATTCTATGCAGTTGACCGCCGTAGCTGGCGCTGATCGCCAGGTCGACCGGGGTGCGCAGGGCCTGCTCCCAGGGCAGCACGGGCAGCCCGAGCCGGGCGAACAGCTCCGGCACCCCCGCCTGGAACGGCGACGAGCCGGTGCAGGTCACCATCAGTTGGATGCGCAGGTCGTCGCGGAAGAGCGGCAGGATGTCGAGCAGCCGGGTCGCCGAGGTGACGTTGTGCACCACGAGCAGCACGCGGCGGCACCGCCCTCGCGTAACCCACTCCCCGGCCCCCGCTCCGACCGGCACCCTGATCTCGTCCCCCTGGACTCCCTGGAGCATCCGCCCAACATAAGCCACGGGGGACGGCGGGTTCGCGTCGCTCCGCGAGCGACCTCTCCGCAGCGGACGGTTTCAGTGCGGGACGTCTCAGCGCCGGGACAGCTCCGCGAGGAGGCCGAGGCCCGTGCGGGTGGTCGGGTGGGGGTTGGCGCTCAGGATGACCACGGCCGTCTGCCGCTCGGGGGTGAGCGCGAGCAGGGAGCGGTATCCGCCGGTGCCGCCGTTGTGCATCAGGGTGTCGTCGCCGCCCCCGCCGAGCAGCCGTAGCCCGATCCAGCCCGGGTGCGCGGTCGCCTTGCCGCCCAGCGGGTGGCCGCTGGCCCGGGTGAGCGCCATCGCCGCGGCCAACGGGCCTGGAGCGTCGCCGAGTTGGGCCATGGCGAAGCTCAGCAGGTCGGACGCCGTCGAGTGCAGGCCCGCGGCCGGGGCCAGGGCGGCCGTGTGCCAGCGGGGGACGCGGCGCCCGGTGCGGGAGTGCCCTGGGGCCAGGCGCGCGACGCGCTCGTCGTCCAGGCGCACCCTGGTGTCGGCCAGGCCGAGCGGGTCGCACACCTCGGCGCGGACGAGCGCCTCGTAGTCCAGGCCCGTGTGCTCGGCCAGGGCGAGCCCGAGCAGCCCCACGCCCACGTTGGAGTAGTGGAAGCGCTCGCCCGGCGCCGAGCGGAGCCTGGTGCGGGCGAGCCCGTCGAGCACCTTCTCCCGTGTGTACCCGGCGTAGGGGTCGGGGCCCGGCAGCAGCGCGCGGGGCAGCATCCCCTTGGGCAGCTTGGGCAGCCCCGAGGTGTGGCACGCCAGATGGCCGAGCTCGATGGCCCGCCCGCCGCGCTCGGGGACGCGCGTGCCCGCGGGCAGCAGCTCGCGCACCGGCAGGTCGAGGGCTACCTCCCCGCGCACGGCCAGCCTGGCCAGCGCGAGTGAGGTGAACGTCTTGCTGAGCGAGCCGATCTCGAAGACGGCCCTGGGGTCCGCGCCGTGGAAGGCGCACTCGCCCTCGCGCACCGCCGCCACCGCCAGGGCGCCGGGGCGGCCGCGGCCAAGCCGCTCCGCGGCGCGCTCCACCAGCTCGTCCAACGCCGTCGCGGCCCGCATCCTCAGTCCTTTCCGAGGCCGAGGAACGTCCGGCCCCCGTACTTCTTGTGCACCGCCTGCTTGGACACCCCGAGCGCCGCCGCGATCCGCGTCCAGGTCGCCCCGTCGTTGCGCGCCCGGCGCACCAGGACCGCCTCCTCGCGCTCCAGGCGCTGGCGCAGCTCGCTAATGGCACGCAGTGCCGCCAGCGGATCGGACTCCTCGGTGAGCGGGGAGAGGTCGATGTCGCCCATGCCGTCAACCTTGGTTGACGAGGCGGGGTCCTGTCAACCCAGGCTGACGAAGGGAAGGGGGCCCCGCTGTGTCGTCGCCGAGCGGCGCATCCGAAGATGGGCGTCACGGCGCGGGGCGCGAACGCGCGCCGGAGAGGGAGATGCCTGGTGGACGCGCGAGTGACGGTGGTCGGAGAGACGCTGGTCGACCTGCTGTGGCCGGTCGGCGCGCGCGAGGCGCTGGCGGTGCCTGGCGGCAGCCCCGCCAATGTGGCGGTGGGCCTCCACCGCCTCACGCGCCCGGTGACGCTGCTCACCGCGTGGGGCGACGACCCGCCTGGCGCGCTCGTCGGCGACCACCTGGCGCGCATCGGCGTCGAGGTGCGCAGGCTGCCCTCCGACGCGAGCCGCACCATCGTGGCGCTCGCGTATCTGGACGAGGGCGGCGCGGCCACCTATGACTTCCTCGCCGAGTGGGCGCCGAGCCTGGTGCCGGTGCCCGATGACACGGCCGTGCTGCACACCGGGTCGCTGGCCGCGGTCGTCGAGCCGGGCGCCTCGCGCATGCTCGACCTCTGCCGCGAGCAGCGCGCCCTCGGCAGGACCGTCGTCGTCGACCTCAACGTCCGCCCCGCCGTGCAGCCCGACCGCGACGCCTATCGCGCCGTGTGCGCGCGGCTCGCCGGGTCGGCCGACGTGGTGAAGGCCAGCGACGAGGACCTGTCCTGGCTCTACCCCGGGCTCGCGCCCGCCGAGGCCGCGCGCCAACTCCTCGCCGAGGGACCGGCGTTGACCGTGGTGACCCTGGGCGCCGAGGGCGCACTCGCGGTGTCGCGCGCCGATGAGGCGCGCGTGGGCGCCCCACGCGTCGATGTGGTGGACACCGTGGGCGCGGGCGACGCGTTCCAGAGCGCCCTGCTCGACGCCATCGCCGAGCGGGGCGGCCCGCCCGAGGGCTCACAGGCCCTGCGGGAGGTGCTGACGACGTGTGCGCTCGCCGCCTCGATCACGTGTACGCGGGAAGGCGCCAACCCCCCGACTAAGGCGGAACTGTTGGCGGTGTGACTTCCTTGTGTGGGACTTGAGTACGCCTTAACAGCGCGGAAACCTAAGCCGCCTGAGTGCCCGACAGATCACCCGATGAAGGTCGCGGGGGCGGTGGTCGGCTCGCGTGACGATGATACGATCGCCGGGCTTGCCAAACGAGCTGAGGGCGCGTAAGCCATAGGGCCAACTGGTAAATCAGCCAAGAGGGTTCATCCCAAGGAGCGTTATGCCGTCAGTGGGGCATAGGGAGCCGAAGTGGCGGCCGGGTGTGCTCCGGCTGCTGTCCGTGCGGCCGAGGTCATCCCTCGCGCCCGGGCGGGCTCCCTCGTCGTGCCCGTTCGGCTGAGGGGGCGAACCTGCTTCGGGGGAAAGCGGATTCGAGAACCCCAAGGCACCCTTATTTCTTGCACCTGGTGGTCTAGTTTGAAGAGAAATCAATGACCGATTACCTACAGGATCCAACCCTTTGGGGTCTTGTCGTCGGCACCCCCCTTGCCGCGGCGACCATCTACCGGGCGCGGAAGTCCAACGCCAAGCTCCGCAAAGAGCAGGTCGAGCTCGAGACGCGCCATCACGAGCTGGAGTTCAACTTCAGCGAGGCCGTGGACGACGCTCGACTCCGCGCCGAAGAAGCCACGAAGACGGCCCTGAAGTCCGCGATGCGAACGCTCCAGGGTCTCGCCAACGAACAGCAGTTGGCGATCTCCAAGATTCAGGACAAGTACGGCGACCAGGATATTCTCCAGGACCTCCTGGGCATCGACCACATGAACTCCCAGTTCGGTCGTCGCGCCCAGTCCGTCGCCGTGCTCTGTGACGGATGGCTCGGCCGCGCGCGCGGTGTCGCGTCGGTGTATGACGTGGCACGCAGTGCCAAGGGGCGCATCCGCCATTACACGCGCGTGGAAATCCGCTCGCAGACGAACTTCGCCATCATCAGCCAGGCCGTCGAGCCGGTCGCGCTGGTGCTCGCGGAGCTGCTGGACAACGCGACCAGCTACTCGTCGCCCGAAGCGGCCATCGAAATCAACATCAGGACCGTGCCCAAGGGCGTCTGCGTCATCATCGACGACGCCGGTGTGGGCATGAACGAAGAGGAGAAGACGAGGGCTCAGCGTCTCCTCTCCGGTGAGAACCCCGTGGGTGTCACCGAGCTCGGGAACCCGCCGCAGTTCGGTTTCGCCGTCATCGGCGTGCTCGCCGCTCGGTACGGATTCAGCGTCTCCGTGGACTCGTCCTCCCCGTACGGCGGGGTGCGGGCCGTGGTCCTCCTCCCCCAGGAGCTGCTCACCAGCATGCCCGAACCGCAGGAACCGACCGAGTCCGAGTACGTGGCAGGCGAGGAGGTCGAGACCACGGGGACCACGGCGGGCGGGCTGCCCAAGCGCCGGCGCCGCGGGGCCATCGCCATCGTGCCGACGGCGGACTCCGCCAACTCGGCGGTCGGAAGGTCGAGCGAGGAGACCGCCTCCATCATGGGCGCGTTCCAGCGGGGCACCCAGTCCGGTCGCACCCAGTCCGGTCGCAGCACAGAGCCGAGCAGGGAAGGGCATGACGTCCAGTGAATAGCGAACTGTCTTGGATGCTTGAGGGCGCGCTCGAGGTCCCGGGCGCCCGGCACGCGATCCTCGTCTCGGCCGACGGTCTGCTCATGGCGCACTCGACCAAGGTCGACCGGGACCAGGCGGACACCGTCGCGGCGGCCATGAGCGGCATGCAGTCGCTCAGCCGCACGGTCGCGGGCTTCAGCGGCGGTGCCGCGATGAAGTGGCGGCAGACGGTCGTCGAGTTCGACGGCGGCTGGGTCTTCCTGATCTCGGCGGGAGAGGGCGCCTACCTCGCCGTCTCTGCCGCACCCAATGTCGACATGGCCGACATCACCTTCCGGATGCAGCAGCTCGTGGCGCAGCTCGGAAAGGCCATGACGACGCCGCCCCGCCAGAATACGGGTATTCAGGCATGACGACGCCTTCCGATGATGATCTCGAACCACCTACGGACCCTCTTGAGCCCGAGTACGTCGAATTAGTGCGACCGTATGTCATCACCAACGGTCGCGACGTCTCTGACACCAGTAGGTTCGAGCTGATCACCCTGGTCACCGCGGCCGATGACACCCAGCGCAAAGCACACCTCGACCCGGAGAAGCGGGACTTGGTGACGCTGTGCGAGGGGGGTTACCTCTCCGTTGCCGAGATTGCGGGACACCTGAGGCTGCCGGTTGGCATCGTCAAGGTCCTGCTGGTCGATCTCGTGGAGAGCGGCCTCATTCTGACGCGTCGTCCTATTCCACCGGCACAGCTTGCCGACATTCAGGTTCTCCAGGAGGTGCTGGATGGTCTCCAGGCCCGTTTCGGATGACACCGTGCATCTGAACGAGAAAGTCCAGATCGCGGCGAAGATCCTGGTGGTCGGGCACTTTGCGGTGGGAAAGACAACCTTTATCGGCACGATGTCCGAGATTCCGCCCCTGCGCACGGAAGAAACCATGACGCAGGCGGGGGAAGGCGTTGACGACCTCAAGGGGATCAAGGGCAAGACGACCACCACTGTCGCCATGGACTTCGGTCGGCTCACACTGACCGACCGACTCGTCCTCTATCTGTTCGGAACGCCGGGTCAGCAGCGTTTCGTTCAGGTGTGGGAAGACATGTCGCGGGGTGCGCTCGGAGCACTGGTACTCGTCGATCCACAGCGGCTGAAGGAATCCTTCGCCGTCATGGACCTGGTCGAGAAGTACGGCATCCCGTACGCCATCGCTGTCAACCACTTCGATGGCACGCCGGTCCGGTCCGACGAGGAATTGCGGGAAGCCCTCGACCTCCTTCCCGAGACCCCGGTCGTCACCTGCGACGCGCGGGACACGAAATCATCGGCGAATGCGCTGATGGTGCTGGTCCGCTACTTGCAGAGCCGCACCCGTAAGGAGTAAGAATGCACTCTTCCGACTCAGTCTCACCCCCACCAGGCTGCCCGGCCCATCGGGCCGGGGGGCCGGGGCAGAAGGACGATTTCCGCACCCCGCTCTACGGGGCCGAGTTCGCCGCCGACCCGGAGGCGTTCTACGCCTACCTGCGCCACTACGGCGTGGCCGCGCCCGTGGAGCTGGCCCCCGGGGTGCCCGCCACCCTGGTGACCGACTACTCCGCGGCGCTGCACGTCCTCCAGAACGCCGAGCTGTTCTCCAAGGACTCAAGGCGCTGGCGGGACTTCGCCGAGGGCCGCGTCCCCGCCGACAGCCCCGTCATCCCGATGATGGCCTACCGGCCCAACGCCCTGTTCTCGGACGGGGCCCCGCACCTGCGGCTGCGCCAGGCGATCACCGACAGCATGAGCCGGATCGACACCCACCGGCTCAGCCGCCAGGTCGAGCGGGTCTCGACGTACCTCGTGGACCAGTTCTCGGCGCGCGGCTCGGCCGACCTGATCAACGACTACGCCAAGCTGCTGTCCCTGCTGGTGTTCAACGACATCTTCGGGTGCCCCGAGGAGATCGGTGACCGGCTCGTCGAGGGGTTCTCCAACCTCTTCGACGGCATCGACACCGAGAACGCCAACCAGGAGGTCCTCGGCGCGCTGAGCGAGCTGGTCGCCCACAAGCGCGCCAAGCCGGGCAGCGACGTGACGACCTGGCTGATGGAGCACCCGTCGAACCTCACCGACGAGGAGATGGTGCACCAGCTCGTCACCCTGATCGCGGGCGGCTCCGAGCCGATGCGCAATCTCATGGCGACGTGCATGCTCCTGATCCTGTCGGACGCGCGGTTCTTCGGCGGTCAGTACGGTGGCGCGCTCCTGGTGGAGGACGCCATCGACGAGGTGCTGTGGAACAGCCCGCCGTTCGCCAACTACGGGATCCACTACCCGACCCAGGACGTGGACCTCTTCGGCGTCAAGCTGGCCGCGGGCGACCCCGTGGTGGTCAGCTTCGCCGCGGCGAACACCGACCCCGCGCTGTCCTCGTCGCGCCAGACGCTCAGCAAGCGGGCCCACCTGGCCTGGAGCGCCGGTCCCCACGCCTGCCCGGCCAAGGACCCCGCCCAGCTCATCGCCATCGCGGCGATCGAGAAGCTGCTCAACGAGCTTCCCGACGTCGAGCTGGCCGTGGCCGTGGACAGCCTGACGTGGCGGCCGGGGCCGTTCCACCGGGCGCTCGCCACGCTCCCGGTGCGCTTCAGCCCGGTGCGCAAGGCCCGCCCCCAGCCCTCGGCGCCGCAGCCGCAGCAGTCGGCGGCGGACCAGGACCGCGCCAAGAAGCGCGAGAAGGCGGGGAGGGGCGGCCTGTGGAGCTCGTTCCTCTCCTGGTGGCGTGAATAGAATCCGGTGACACGGAGCGGTATTTCAAGGACCGGTAAGGACAAAGGAAAGGAGAGGCGAGCTTGATGACGTCAGCTGACCCGACGCCGTTAGGCCCGCCCTCCCGCATCCTCGGCGGAGCATTCTCGGTATTTCCGCTTCCACGCATGAGAGTTGGCCGACCCCGGGTACCCGGGGTCGGCCAACTCTCATGCGTGGGGCTGTTGGGACGACGGGTGAAGCAGGCGGAACGGGGATTCTTCCCCTCGTACTTGACGCGTAAACATCCCTGGTTCGATTCGCCAGTTAGATTTCAGTCACAGCGGTTGAGGGATGATTTCCGGCGTTACGTTTGCTGTGGGCGGTATGCTGCTGGCATATGTATGGGTACGATCTGGCCCGAACGCGCGCACTGCCGTACATGAGGAGCTGTCGCCCGTATGTCGTGTGACATTCAACCCTCTGTCAGAGCATGCCTTCTTTCCGGTTGTTCATCCGCGCCTAGCACATCATCCCCCGTTCCGCCATGCCATTTTAGGACTGCCTTGGAGCGCGGCGGGCCGGGCTTGTCCCGGGGGCGGATAATGGCTGATTCTGCTATGCCTCATGATGTGTTGAGTGCAACGAGGGGTGCGCGGTTCCGCTGGGACCCGCGTGATCGGTGTGACCTGAGATGGCGGCGTCGTGCCGCGGGACGGGAGCGGTTCAACTCGATGTGTGGACGGTGGATGTGATGTCGCGTCATTCGGCGAAGTCCCTTTCAGCGGAAGACACCCCGCCCATCGCGCTCATCGGAATGGCGTGTCGACTTCCCTCGGCCCCTTCCCTCTCCGCCCTGCGGGATTCTCCCGACAAGGGCGTGAAGCCGGAACACCGGCCGAATGCGGGCGCCCAGGAATTCACCGCTTCAGAGGCGGGGTCCGACGGCGGGTTCGACGGCGGGTTCGACGCGGACTTCTTCGGGGTGTCGCACGGCGAGGCCGCGGCCTGGTCGCCGCGGCGGCGCCTGGCCATCGAGCTGGCGTGGGAGTCCCTTGAGGACGCCGGTGTACTCCCCGCCGCGCTGCGGGAGTCGACGACCGGGATCTTCGTCGGTGGCGTCGCCGAGGGGCTGGCCGCCACCCTCGGGCTGCGAGGGCCGGTGTCGGACGAGGCGGGCGCGTCCGCCGCCCGCTCCGTCCTCCTGGCCGCCGAGAGCCTGCGTCGCGGCGCGTGCGACGTGGCCCTGGCCGGGGCCGTCCTGCCGGGTCCCTTCGGCGGGCTCCTGGTGCTCAAGCCGCTCGCCCGCGCCCTGGCCGACGGCGACCGCGTCCACCGCGTCATCGGCGGCGGGTCGGCGACCCACGGGGACGGCCATGGCGAAGTCCCTGACGACGCCGCGGCGTTGACCCTGCTCCAGGACCTGCTGCGCGCGGCCCTGCGCCCGCGCGGTGGCCGAAAGGCGAAGGCCGTCGGCGGCCTCACCTTCGCGCCGGGCCCCGAGCCCACCGGGACCGGGACCAAGGCAGGGACCAAGACAGGGACCAAGACAGGGACCCCGAGCGCGGCCGCGCCCGTACCGCTGCCCTGGCCGCTCTCGGGAGCGACCGAGGCCGCCCTCGCCGACCAGGCCCGCCGCCTGGCGCGCCACCTCGACGCGCACCCCGGGCTCGCCCCCGCCGAGGTCGGCTGGACCCTGGCAAGCGCCCGCACCGCCCTGCGCCACCGCGCCGTCGTCATCGGCGAGACCCCGGAGGAGTTCAGGACCGCCCTGGCCGCGCTGGCCTCCGGCGACCCTTCCCCCGCGGTCGTCACCCCGCCCCCCGCGCCCGACGCCCCCGGCGGGACCGTGTTCGTCTTCCCTGGCCAGGGCGCGCAGTGGGCCGGGATGGGCCTCGAACTCCGCGCGGAATTCCCGGTGTTCGCCGAGCACTTGGACGCCTGCGCCCGAGCGCTCGCCCCGCACTGGGAGTTCGACCTGCTCCAGGTGCTCGCCCAGGCCGATGGCGCCCCAGGGCTGCACCGCGCCGAGGTCGTCCAGCCCGCGCTGTTCGCGGTGATGGTGGCCCTGGCCCGGCTGTGGGAGTCGCTCGGCGTGCGGCCCGACGCGGTCCTCGGCCACTCCAACGGCGAGATCGCCGCCGCCCATGTCGCGGGCGCGCTGAGCCTGGAGGACGCCGCGCTGCTCGTGGCGCGGTGGAGCCGCGCCCAGGCCACGCTCGCCGGGCGCGGCGCGATGGTGTCGGTGGCCGCCCCCGTCGCCGAGGTCGCCGCGCGCCTGGCGCCCTGGGGCGAACGCCTCGGCATCGCCGCCGTCAACGGCCCCGCCGCGGTCATCGTCTCGGGCGACGCCGACGCGGCCGACGCGCTGCTGGCCGCGCTCGACGCCGAGGGCGTCCACGCCCGCCGCATCGCCGTGGACCTCGCCGCCCACTCGTACCACATCGACGCCATCATCGACCGGCTGCGCGCCGAGCTGGCCCCGCTGCGCCCCGGGCCCGCCGCCATCCCGTTGCACCGCACCCCCGCGGGCCACGGGGAAGGGCCGCTCGACGCGGACTACTGGTGCCACAACCTGCGCCACACCGTGGAGTTCGAGGCGGCCACCCGCGGCCTGCTCGACGCCGGGCACCGCCTGTTCATCGAGATCAGCCCGCACCCCGTGCTGACCTATGGCCTCCAGCAGACCATCGAGGCGCACGCCGCGGGGGGCGGCGCCCGCGCCATCGGCACGCTCCGCCGCGACGCCGCGGGCCGCCGCCGCGTGCTGGGCGCGCTCGCCGCCGTGCACGGCCAACGGGCCGTCGCGTGGGGCGCGTTCTTCCCCGAAGGCACCCGGCGCGTGGACCTGCCGACCTATGCCTTCCAACGCCGCGGGCAGGCCGGGGGCCCGCTGCTCGACCGGCTGGCCGGGCTCTCCCCCGCCGAGCGCGAGCGGCTGCTGCTCGAGCGGGTGCGCGCCGAGGCGTCCGCCCTCGGCGGCGCGGGCGCCCGCGAAGTCCTCGACCCCGACCGCTCGTTCAGGGACGTGGGGTTCGACTCGGCCGCCGCGATCGAGCTGCGCGACCGCCTCGCCAAGGCGACGGGGCTGCGGCTGCCCACCACGCTGCTGTTCAGCCACCCCACGCCCGCCGCCGTCACCCGCTTCCTGCTGGCCGAGCTGACCGGCGGGCGCGAGGAGCCGCGTTCGGGCGCGCCCCGCCCCTCGGGTGGCGGCGACCCCGACGAGCCGATCGCCATCGTCGGCATGGGCTGCCACTTCCCCGGCGCCGAAGGCCCCGATGAGCTGTGGCGCCTGGTGCGCGACGGCGTGGACGCCACATCCGACTTCCCCTGCGACCGCGGCTGGGACCTGGCCACCCTCGTCGACCCCGACCCGGCGCGCTCGGGCCGCACCTATGTGACCAGGGGCGGATTCCTCACGCGCGCCGCCGAGTTCGACGCCGCGTTCTTCGGCATCAGCCCGCGCGAGGCCGCGGCGATGGACCCGCAGCAGCGCCTGCTCCTCGAAACGGCGTGGGAGGCCCTTGAGCGCGCCGGGATCGACCCCGGGTCCCTGCGCGGCAGCGCCACCGGCGTCTACGTCGGCGCGATGGCGCAGGACTACGGCCCCCGGCTGCACGACGGCGCCCCCGGGGCCGACGGGCACCTGCTGACCGGCGGCACCGTGAGCGTGGCATCGGGGCGCATCGCCTACACCCTCGGCCTCGAGGGCCCTGCCGTCACCGTGGACACCGCGTGCTCGTCCTCGCTCGTCGCCCTGCACCTGGCCGCCAGGTCCCTGCGGGACGGCGAGACCACCTTGGCGCTCGCGGGCGGCGTGTGCGTGATGGCCACGCCCGGCATGTTCGTGGAGTTCAGCAGGCAGCGCGGCCTCGCGCCCGACGGCCGGGTCAAGGCGTTCGCCGAGGGCGCCGACGGCACCGTGTGGGCCGAGGGCGCCGGGCTGCTCGTGCTGGAACGCCTCTCCGACGCCCGCCGCAACGGCCACCCCGTGCTCGCCGTCGTCCGCGGCTCCGCGGTCAACTCCGACGGCGCGTCCAACGGCCTCACCGCCCCCAACGGCCCCTCCCAGGAGCGGGTGATCCGCGAGGCCCTGGCCCGCGCCGGGGTCTCGCCCGCCGCCGTGGACGCCGTCGAGGCCCATGGCACCGGCACCGCGCTCGGCGACCCGATCGAGGCCGAGGCCCTGATCGCCGCCTATGGCGCGGGGCGGGACCCCGAGAACCCCCTGTGGCTCGGGTCGTTGAAGTCGAACATCGGGCACGCCCAGGCCGCAGCCGGGGTCGGCGGCATCATCAAGATGGTCATGGCCATGCGCGAGGGCGTGCTGCCGAGGACCCTGCACGTGGGCGAGCCGACGTCGCACGTGGACTGGTCCGCGGGCGCGGTCGCGCTGCTGACCGAGGAGCGCCCCTGGCCCGAGACCGGGCACCCCCGCAGGGCGGGCGTCTCGTCGTTCGGCATCAGCGGCACCAACGCGCATGTCATCGTCGAGGAGGCCAAGGCCGCCCCCGCCGCCGACGGCGGGCGCGACGGTGCCGGGCTTCTCACGGGCGCCGTTCCCCTGGTGCTCTCCGCCAGGACCCCGCAAGCCCTGCGCGACCAGGCCACCCGCCTCTCCGCCCACCTCGCCGCCGAGCCCGCCCTCGCCCCCGCCGACATCGCCCGCGCCCTGGCCACCACCAGGGCCCGCTTCGCGCACCGCGCCGTCGTGGTCGGCACGGGCCGCGACGAGCTGCTCGCCGGTCTCGGCGCCCTCGGCCGCGGCGAGCCGTCGGCCGCGGTGCTCACCGGGACCGCGGCGCCGGGCGGCACGGCGTTCCTCTTCACGGGACAGGGCGCGCAGCGTCCCGGCATGGGCCGCGAACTCTACGCGCGGTCAACGGTGTTCGCCCGGGCGTTCGACGAGGTGTGCGCCGCGCTCGACCGCCACCTCGGCCCGGGGACGCCGGTCGCCGACGCCGTCCTCGCCGCCGAAGGCTCCCCGCTGCACGAGACGCGGTACGCGCAGACCGGCCTCTTCGCCCTCCAGGTCGCCCTGTACCGGCTGGTCGCGTCGTTCGGCGTGCGCCCCGACCACGTCGCCGGGCACTCCGTCGGCGAGCTGACGGCCGCCCATGTCGCGGGTGTGCTCGACCTCGAGGACGCCTGCCGCCTCATCGCCGCGCGCGCCTCGCTGATGCAGTCCCTGCCGGGTGGCGGCGCCATGGTCGCCGTCGCGGCGTCCGAGGAACGCGTCCGCCCCCTCGTCGCCGACCGCGCGGACGAGGTCGCCATCGCCGCGGTGAACGGCCAAGGCGCGGTCGTCGTCTCCGGAGCCGCCGCGGCCGTCGCCCAGGTCGCGGCCGAGCTGGCCGGGCAGGGCGTCAAGACCAGGCGGCTGACGGTCTCCCACGCGTTCCACTCGCCGTTGATCGAGCCCATGCTCGACGCGTTCGCCCGCGTGGCCGCCGACGTCACCTACCGGGAGCCGCGCGTTCCCGTGGTCTCCAACCTCACCGGGCGGCTCGCCGTGCCGGGCGAGCTGACCTCGGCCGACCACTGGGTCGCCCACGCCCGCGGCACCGTCCGCTTCCTCGACACCGTGCGCACCCTGCGCGCCGAGGGCGTGCGGCACTTCGTCGAGCTCGGCCCCGACCCGGTGCTCGCCGCCCTCACGCGCGAGGTCGTCGGCGACGACGGCGCCACGGCGGTCGCGCTCCTGAAGTCGGGCGCGCCCGAGCCCGTCACCCTGCTCGCCGGGCTCGGCCGCGTCCACGCCGCGGGCGCGCCCGTCGACCTGACCGCGCACCTGGGCGCGGGGGAGCGTCATGTGCCCCTGCCCACCTATCCGTTCCAGCGCGCGCGCCACTGGCTCGCCCCCACCCCCGCGGGCGCGGGAAAGACCACGGCGGCCGGGCTCACGGCGACCGGGCACCCCCTGCTGACCGCGCTCGCCGAGCTCCCCGGCGGCGATGGCCACCTCTTCACCGGGCGCCTGGCGGCCGGTGAGCCCGCATGGACCGCCGAGCACGCCATCCACGGCACCCCGGTCGTGCCCGGCGTCGCGTTCGTCGACCTCCTGCTGCACGCGGCGCGTTACGTGGAGTGCGACCGCGTCGACGAGCTGACCCACCACGCGTTCCTCGCCCTGCCCGACCACGGCGCCCGCCAGCTGCGGGTCCTCGTCGAGCCGCCCGACGACGCGGGGCTGCGGCCCGTCTCCGTGCACTCGAGGGCCGAGAACGCCGCGCCGGGGACCGAGTGGACCTGCCACGCGACGGGCGCGCTCGCCGCCGGCCATGGCGAGCCCGCGCCCGCGGACCCTGAGGACGCGTGGCCCCCCGTCGCCGCCGAGCCGCTGGACACCGAGGAGTTCTACCGGCGGATCGCCGCCACGGGGTTCGGCTACGGCCCGCTGTTCCAGGGGCTCACCGCCGCCTGGCGGGACGGCGGCGACACCTGGGCCGAGGTGTCCCTTCCCGAGGACGCCGAGCCAGGGGCCCACGGGGTCCACCCCGCGCTGCTCGACTCCGCGATCCAGCCCGCCGCCCTCGTCATGGCGCCCGATCCGGCGGACGACGCCGTCCATGTGCCGTTCTCCTGGCGCTCGGTGACCCTGCACGCCACCGGGGCGCGCGCCCTGCGCGTGCGGATCACGCCGACCGGCCAGGACACCGTGGCCCTCGCCCTCACCGACCCGACGGGCGCGCCCGTGCTCACCGTCGGCTCCCTCACCCTGCGCGCGGGCGGCCCCGAGCGGCTCGCGCGGGCGCGCGCCACCGACCTCGGCGCGCTGCACCGCGTGGAGTGGCGCCCCGTCACCACGGGGGCCGCCGAGCCGGTGGGCGCCTGGGCGCTGGTCGCCGACCCCGACGACGAACGCGCCTGGCCCGCCGTCGCCGCGCTCGGCACCCCTGCCGCCGTGCACCGCGACGCCGCGGCGCTGCGCAAGGCCCACGCGGACGGCGCCGCCTGGCCGCGCACGGTCGTCGCCTGGTGCGCCACCGCGCCTGGCACCGACCCGGTGGCCGCCGCGCACGCCGCGACGCACCGGGCGCTCGCCCTCGTCAAGGCGCTCGTGGCCGAGGCCCCCGATGACTCCCGGCTGGTGATCCTCACCCGGGGCGCCGTGGCCACCGGCGCCGACGCCCCTCCCACCGACCTCGCCGCCGCCGCCGTGTGGGGCCTGATCCGCTCCGCGGTGGCCGAGCACCCGGACCGCTGCGCGCTTGTCGACCTCGACGACGCGCCCGCCTCCGCCCGCGAGCTGCCCGCCGCCCTCGCCGGGAACGAGCCCCAACTCGCCCTGCGCCAGGGCCGCTTCCTGGTGCCCCGGCTGGCCGCGCCCGAGCCGGACGCGGCGGGTGGCACACCGTTCGACCCCGAACGCACCGTGCTGCTGACCGGCGGCACCGGGGCGCTCGGCGCCCTCGTCGCCCGCCACCTGGTCACCCGGCACGGCGTCACCAGGCTGCTGCTCGTCGGCCGCCGCGGGCCCGCGGCGGCGGGCCACCTGGTCGAGGAGCTCGCGGCGCTCGGCGCGCGGGCCGACGTCGTCGCGTGCGACGTCGCCGACCGCGGCGCCCTGGCCGCGCTGCTGGCCGCCGTCCCCGCCGAGCACCCCCTGGGCGCGGTGGTGCACTGCGCGGGAACGCTGGACGACGGCGCGCTGACCGAGCTCGACCAGGCCCGCCTCGACACCGTGCTGCGCCCCAAGGCGGACGCCGCCTGGCACCTGCACGAGCTGACCCGCGACCTGGGCCTGTCCGCGTTCGTGCTGTTCTCGTCCGCGGTCGGCACCCTCGGCACCCCCGGCCAGGCCAACTACGCGGCGGCCAACGCCTTCCTCGACGCCCTGGCCGAGCACCGCCGCGCCGCGGGGCTGCCCGCCCACGCCCTCGCCTGGGGCCTGTGGGAGCAGGACGGCGGCATGGCGGGGGCGCTGGGCGAGCGCGACCTGGCGCGCATGGCCCGCGCCGGTCTCGCGCCGCTGCCCGCCGCCCGCGCGCTCGAGCTGTTCGACGCCGCGCTCGGCTCGGACGCGGCCGCGCTGCTCCCCGCCAGGCTCGACCTGACAGGGCCGCGCGAACGGGCCGCCGCCACCGCCACGCCGCCGCCCACCGTGCTGCGCGGCCTGGTCCGCGTGCCGCCGCGCCGCGCCACCGGGCCCGGCACCGCCGGGGGCCGGGGCGGCCTGCGCGAACGGCTCGCAGGGCAGCCCGAGGCCGAACAGCGGCGCGTCCTGCTCGACTTCCTGCGCGGCCAGCTCGCCACCGCGCTCGGGCACGGCTCGCCGCACGCGATCGACCCGGGCAGCCCGTTCCGCGACATGGGCTTCGACTCCCTCAGCAGCGTCGAGCTGCGCAACGCGCTCAACCGGGCGGCCGGGCTGCGGCTCCCCTCCACCCTGCTGTTCGACCACCCGACGCCCGACGCGCTGGTCGACCTGCTCCGCACCGAGCTGCTCGGCACCGACGCCGCGCTCGACAACGCCGCGCTCGACAACGCCGACGACGCCGCGCCGGTCGCCGCCGCCCGCCAGGGCCGCCAGGCGAGGGCCCGCGCCGACGAGCCGATCGCCGTGGTCGGCATCGGCTGCCGCTTCCCCGGCGGGGTCACCACCCCCGAGGAGCTGTGGCGCCTGGTCGACGACGGCGTGGACGCCATCGGCGCGTTCCCCACCAACCGCGGCTGGGACCTCGATGACCTCTACGACCCCGACCCCGACGCGCGCGGCAAGACCTATGTCCGCGAGGGCGGGTTCCTGTACGAGGCCGACCGGTTCGACGCCGAATTCTTCGGCATTAGCCCCCGCGAGGCCCTGGCGCTCGACCCCCAGCAGCGGCTGCTCCTGGAGACCGCGTGGGAGGCGTTGGAGCACGCGGGCATCCGCCCCGACACCCTCGCGGGGAGCGCGACCGGCGTGTTCGCCGGGGTCGTCGCGCAGGAGTACGCGTCCCTCGCGCACCGCGGCGCCGACCCGGTCGACGGCCTGGTGCTGACGGGCACGACGGCCAGCGTGGCCTCGGGGCGCGTGGCGTACACGCTCGGCCTCGAGGGCCCCGCCGTCACCGTGGACACGGCCTGCTCCTCGTCGTTGGTCGCGCTCCACATGGCGTGCCAGTCGCTGCGGAGCGGCGAGAGCGCGCTCGCCCTGGCGGGCGGCGCCACGGTGATGGCCAACGCCGGGATGTTCCTTGAGCTCAGCAGGCAGCGCGGGCTGGCCCGCGACGGCCGCGCCAAGGCGTTCTCCGCCGCGGCCGACGGCACGAGCTGGGCCGAGGGCGCGGGCCTCGTGGTGCTCGAACGGCTCTCCGACGCCCGGGCCAACGGCCACCGCGTGCTGGCCGTGATCCGCGGCTCCGCGGTCAACTCCGACGGCGCGTCCAACGGCCTCTCCGCGCCCAACGGCCCCTCGCAGCAGCGGGTGATCCGGCAGGCCCTGGCCGGCGCCGGGCTGACCACGGCCGACGTCGACGCCGTCGAGGCCCATGGCACCGGCACCGCGCTCGGCGACCCCATCGAGGCCCAGGCGCTGCTTGCCACCTATGGCAGGGGCCGCCCCGAGGACCGGCCCCTGCGCCTCGGCTCGCTCAAGTCCAACCTCGGCCACGCCCAGGCCGCCGCGGGCATCGGCGGCGTCATCAAGATGATCATGGCGCTGACCCACGAGAGGCTGCCGAGGACCCTGCACGCGGACGAGCCGAGCCCGCACATCGACTGGTCGTCCGGCGCGGTCGCGCTGCTCACCGACCCCGTCCCGTGGCCGCGCTCGCGGCGCCCGCGCAGGGCCGGGGTGTCGTCGTTCGGCATCAGCGGCACCAACGCCCACCTCATCATCGAAGAGGCCCCGGCCACGCGGGAGTCGGACTCCTGGGGCGGAACGGGCCCCCGCGTGGTGACCGACGGCGCCCTGCCCTGGCTGCTGACCGCCGCGACCCCCGAGGCGCTGCGCGCCCAGGCCAGGCGTTTGCTCGACCGCCTCGACCACGACCCCGCGCTCACCCCGCCCCTGGTCGGCCACGCGCTGGCCACCACCAGGGCCGCGCTGCGGCACCGCGCCGTCGTCGTGGGCGCCGACCTCGCGGAGCTGCGCGCCGGGCTCGGGGCCGTGGCGGACGGCAGCCCCTCGCCGTTCGCCGTCGAGGGCACCGCGGGCGTCCGCCCGGGCAAGACCGTCTTCGTCTTCCCTGGGCAGGGCGCGCAGTGGGCGCGGATGGGCGCCGAACTCCTCGCCACCGCACCGGTGTTCGCCGAGCAGCTGACCGCCTGCGCCCGCGCGCTGCGGCCCTTCACCGGCTGGGACCTGATCGACGTGCTGACGGGCGCCGACGGCGCGCCGGGGCTCGACGACGTGACGGTCGTGCAGCCCGCGCTGTTCTCGGTGATGGTCTCCCTCGCCCGCCAGTGGCAGGCCCTGGGCGTGCGGCCGGACGCGGTCGTGGGCCACTCCCAGGGCGAGATCGCCGCCGCGTACATCGCGGGGGCGCTGAGCCTGGACGACGCCGCCCGGCTGATCGCCCGCCGGGTGCGCTGCGCCGACCCGCTGATCGGCCACGGCGGCCTCGGCTCCCTCACCCTGCCGCGCGCGGAGGTCGAGGAGCTGCTGGCCCCGTGGAACGGCGCGATCGTCGTCGCCGCGTCCAACGGGCCCGCCGCGACCATCGTCTCGGGCGATAACGCCGACCTGGACGCGCTGATGGCGCACTGCGAGCGGGAGGGCGTGCGGGCCAGGCGCGTCCCGGCCGCTTTCGCCTCCCACTCGCCGCGGGTCGAGCCGCTGCGCGCGCGGATCCTCGAGGAGCTGGCGCCGCTGCGGCCCGTCGATCCCGACATCGACTTCCGCTCCACCGTCTCGGGCTGGGGCGGCGGCCCGCTCGACGCCGAGTACTGGTACCTGAACATGCGCGAGGCCGTCGAGTTCCAGACGGCGACCCGCGCGCTGCTCGACGACGGATACACCACGTTCGTCGAGGTCAGCCCGCACCCGATGCTCGTCCACGCCATCCAGGACACGATCGAGGACCACGCGCCCGACGCGGGCGCGCTGACCACAGGCACGCTGCGCCGCGACGACGGCGGCTGGCACCGGCTGCTCACCTCGCTCGCCGCCGTGGCCACGCACAGGGACGTGGACCTGAGCCCGTTCTACGCGCCGGGGACGCCCCGGGCCGAGCTGCCCACCTACGCGTTCCAACGCCGTTCCTACTGGCTGAAGCCCGCCCCCGCGGGGCACGCGGCCCCGGCCGAGCCGGGGGAGCGGCGCTTCTGGGAGGCCGTGGAGCGCGCCGACGCGCACGCCCTCACCGAGGAGCTGGGACTCGGCGACGCCGACGCGCTGGGCGCCGTGCTGCCCGCGCTCGGCTCTTGGCGCCGCCGAAGCACCGAGCTGTCACGCCTCAACTCCCTCCGCTACCAGGAGCGTTGGCAGCCCGCCCCGGCCGTCGACGGGCCGGTGCCGCTCTCCGGCGGCTGGCTCGTCGTCGTGCCGGAGGGCCACGAGGCAACGCCCTGGGCGACCGCCGCGCTCGCCGCACTCGCCGCGGCGGGCGCCGCCCCGCGCCCGCTGGCCGTG
>NZ_QEST01000092.1 GCF_003311645.1 Streptomyces sp. PT12
GGGGGGAACGCCGGGATCGGCTACTTCTCTGGCGAACCCCTCGCAGGGGCGGGCGGGTGGGCACTAGTGAGGCAGCCCCAACAACATCGTCGGCGCCGCGCCCACCCGCGTCAGAAAGACCGTCACCGCGCCCGGCCCCCTCGGCTTGAGCTGCCGCAGCAGCTCCTCTGGCGTCACCGCGAAGCCCCGCTTCTTCACCGTCACCCTGCCAACGCCGCGCTCGCGCAGCAGCGCCCGCAGCCGTTTCACGCCGAACGGCAGGACGTCCGTGATCTCGTAGCCCGTCGCGAACGGCGTCGGGCGCGGCTCGTCGGTCGTCAGGTACGCGATCGACGGGTCGAGAAGGCGGCCGCCGATGCGCTCGGCCACGTCGGCGACCAGGTGCGCGCGGATCACCGCGCCGTCCGGCTCGTACAGGTGACGGCCCACCGGGCCCACCGGAGCGGGCCGCGCCAGGCCCGCCACCGTGGCGCCGCTGGGCAGCAGCGTCGCCCGGCGCGGCGCCGCCCCGGCGCCGCCCGTGCCGAACCACAGCACCGCCTCCTTCACCTCGCCCCGGTGCGAGACCCACTCCGCCTCGGACGCCGCCGCGGGAATAGCCTCGTCCGGCACGCCGGGCGCGACCTTGAGCGCCGCGTAGGGAACGCGCCCCGCCGCCTGGACGGCCCACGACAGCGGCGGCGAGTACGCCTCGGGGGCGAAGACCCGGCCGCCCGTGGTCCGGCGCCTCGCGGGGTCGACGAACACCGCGTCGCAGCCCGCGACGTCCGTGTCCTCCACGGCCGCGTGGCGCACCGTCACGAGGTCGGCGAGGCCGAGCGCGGCGGCGTTCGCCTGGGCGACCGCGCACGCCAGCGGCGAGCGGTCCACCGCGAGCACCGGGATGCCCGCCCTGGCCAGGGCGATCGCGTCGCCGCCGATGCCGCAGCACAGATCGGCCACCCGCCGCACCCCGAGCTGGGCGAAACGACGGGCGCGCCACTCGGCGACGGGGGCGCGCGTGGCCTGTTCCACGCCATCGGGCGTGAAGAACATCCGCCCCGCGTCCGCCCCGAACTTCGCCGCCGCGCGCTGCCGCAGCCGGGCCTGGGCGAGGGCGGCGCTCACCAGCTCGGGCGGGTGGTCGCGGCGCAGGCGGGTCGCCGCGGCCAGCTCGCGGTCCGGCGTGATGTCGCGCAGCTCGGCGAGGAGGCGTTCGCCCCGCTCGCTCAGCAGGGCTTCGAAGGTGTCGGGATCGGGTGCGGCCACCCGAGTCATTCTCCCCGCGGGTCAGGAACGGCGTGCCCGGGTGCGGGGATGGTGGATGGCACCATCCCGAGCCATGAGGATTATCGGACAAGTAGGACAAATTGGGGGTCGACTGGGGGAACGCGTTCCGCTCAGGGCGCGGCGCTGCGGCGCGCTCTCGGGGGCGGCGTTACTCGCCCTGATCTGCTCGGGCGCCGGGCTGCCTCCGTTCCTGCTGCCCGACGGGCGCGAGCGCGACGACGGCTGGTCCGCCACCGTGGACGCCAACGCCCCCTCGGCGATCGGGCGTTCCGAGCGCGCCTTCGTCTCGGTCAAGGAGTACGCCGAACGGCTCGAACGCGCCGAAGCGCGCCGTGCCGTCGCCGCCAAGCGCTGGGGACTGCGCCGCGCGCCCCTGCGCCCGCCCGCCCCGCCCGAGCGCAAGCCGGAGCTCACCGCCGAGCCCGGCCATGTGTCGGGGGCCGGGCTGCCGCCGGTCATCGTCCAGGTCCCCACGGACGAGAAGGTCGTCTTCCTCACCATCGACGACGGCGCGGAGAAGGACCCCGACCTCCTGAAGATGCTCAGCCAGCTCGACGTGCCCTACAGCGGCTTCCTGACCGATGAGGTGGCCCGCGAGGACTACGGCTACTTCAGGAAGGCCGTCCGCGACGGCGCTGGCATGCACAACCACTCCGTCAGCCACCCCGAGATGACCCGGCTCTCCTACGCCGAGCAGCGCAAGGAGATCTGCCGCCAGCAGGACACGCTGGAGAAGGAGCTGGGCGAGCGCCCGCCCCTCTTCCGCCCGCCCTACGGCGCCTACGACCGCGACACGCTCCGCGCCGCCGCCTCGTGCGGGGTCGAGGTCGTGCCGCTGTGGGCGCAGGAGGCGTTCCCCGACCGGATCGACTGGGGCAGGGACGACCGGAAGTTCCACCCCGGCGACATCATCCTGACCCACTTCAGGGGCGAGGCCGAGTGGTCGGGCAGCATGACCGACATGGTGCGCCGGGTGATCGACGCCGTCACGGAGCAGGGCTTCGCCCTCGCGTGCCTGGAGGACTACATCTGACGACCGCGCCCCTCGCGACACCCCACGCTCCACGCGCCCCGCGACGCGCCGGGGCGCAACGGCCCGAACGCGCCCCACCGTGCCCAACGCCCCCTGCTCAGGCGCGTTTCCGCCGGCGCGCACGCCCTCTGAGGGCGGCGCCCGCCCGGTCACTTGGCACTCTAGTTGACTGAGTGCTAACCGGCGCATAGTCTCGGCATTGGCACTCTCCCTGGATGAGTGCCAGATACGCGCGACAGGCGGATCCGGCACCCGCGACGACGGGTCCACCGACGTTGCCAACAGCCCATAGAAGACCCCGTGAGATCTCCGAAGGGGGAGGTCGGATCGTGACGACCGTCAGCTCCAAGGTTGCCATCAAGCCGCTCGAGGACCGCATCGTGGTCCAGCCGCTCGACGCCGAGCAGACCACGGCCTCGGGCCTGGTCATTCCTGACACCGCCAAGGAGAAGCCCCAGGAGGGCACCGTCCTTGCCGTGGGCCCGGGCCGTTTCGAGGACGGCAACCGCCTGCCGCTCGACGTCAAGGTCGGCGACATCGTGCTGTACAGCAAGTACGGCGGCACCGAGGTGAAGTACAACAACGAGGACTACCTCGTCCTCTCGGCCCGCGACGTGCTCGCGATCATCGAGAAGTAAGACCGCGTACGGCACACACGCACTTCCCGCCGCGCCCCGTCACCCGCGACTGAGCTGAGAAGACAGCCGGGGCCGGGGCGTGGCGTTCTTTCCGAAGATCATTAAGGGACACCCACACCCATGGCGAAGATCCTGAAATTCGACGAGGACGCCCGCCGCGCCCTCGAACGCGGCGTCAACCAGCTCGCCGACGCCGTCAAGGTCACCATCGGTCCCCGTGGCCGGAACGTCGTCATCGACAAGAAGTTCGGCGCTCCCACCATCACCAACGACGGCGTGACGATCGCCCGCGAGGTGGAGGCCGAGGACCCGTACGAGAACCTGGGCGCGCAGCTGGTCAAGGAGGTGGCGACCAAGACCAACGACATCGCGGGCGACGGCACCACCACCGCCACCGTCCTGGCCCAGGCGCTGGTCCGCGAGGGCCTGCGCAACGTGGCCGCGGGCGCCTCGCCGTCCGGGCTCAAGCGGGGCATCGACGCCGCCGTCGAGGCGGTCGCCGACGACCTGCGCGCCAGCGCGCGGCCGATCGACTCCAAGGAGGACATCGCCGCGGTCGCCGCCCTGTCCGCCCAGGACAAGCAGGTCGGCGAGCTCATCGCCGAGGCGATGGACAAGGTCGGCAAGGACGGTGTGATCACCGTCGAGGAGTCCCAGACCTTCGGTCTGGAGCTGGACTTCACCGAGGGCATGGCGTTCGACAAGGGCTACCTGTCGCACTACATGGTCACCGACCAGGAGCGCATGGAGGCCGTCCTCGACGACCCCTACATCCTGATCCACCAGGGCAAGATCTCCTCCATCCAGGATCTGCTGCCGCTCCTGGAGAAGATCATGCAGTCCGGCGGCTCCCGCCCGCTGCTGCTGATCGCCGAGGACGTGGAGGGCGAGGCGCTGTCCACCCTCGTCGTCAACAAGATCCGCGGCACGTTCAACTCCGTGGCCGTCAAGGCCCCAGGCTTCGGCGACCGCCGCAAGGCGATGCTCGGCGACATGGCCACCCTCACCGGCGGCACCGTGATCTCCGAGGAGGTCGGCCTCAAGCTCGACCAGGTGGGCCTCGAGGTGCTCGGCACCGCGCGCCGCGTCACCATCACCAAGGACGACACCACCATCGTCGACGGCGCGGGCAAGTCGGCCGACATCGAGGCCAGGGTCGCCCAGATCCGCGCCGAGATCGACTCCACCGACTCCGACTGGGACCGCGAGAAGCTCCAGGAGCGCCTCGCCAAGCTGGCCGGTGGCGTGTGCGTCATCCGCGTCGGCGCGGCCACCGAGGTCGAGCTCAAGGAGAAGAAGCACCGCCTCGAGGACGCCATCTCGGCCACCCGCGCGGCGGTCGAGGAGGGCATCGTCCCCGGCGGCGGCGCCTCCCTCGTCCACTCGGCCAAGGTGCTCGACGGCGGCCTGGGCAAGACCGGCGACGAGGCCACCGGCGTGGCGATCGTCCGCCGCGCCGCGGTCGAGCCGCTGCGCTGGATCGCGGAGAACGCCGGCCTCGAGGGCTATGTGATCACCTCGAAGGTCGCCGAGCTCGACAAGGGCCAGGGCTACAACGCCGCCACCGGCGTCTACGGCGACCTGGTCAAGGACGGCGTCATCGATCCGGTGAAGGTGACCCGTTCCGCGCTCCAGAACGCCGCCTCCATCGCCTCCCTCCTGCTCACCACCGAGACGCTGGTGGTGGAGAAGAAGGAAGAGGAGCCGGAGGCCGCCGCCGGCCACGGCCACGGCCACGCGCACTGAGCGAGCGACCGCTCGGACGCGCCGCCCGCGGGCCCCGTTCCACCGCCGAACGCACCGGTGGAGGAGCGGGGCCCGCGCGCGTTCAGCGGCCGCCCTTGGGCCCGCCGCGGCGCCCGGCGCGCGAGGCGAGGCTGGCCAGCGAGTTGCGCGGGGTCAGCCGTGAGGTGCCCGAGATCATCTTGTAGCGCGGGTCGGGGACCGACACGAACTTGCCGCGCTCCAGGTCCCTCAGGCCCGCGTCCACCACGCGGTCGGCGTCCAGCCACATCCAGCCGGGAAGCGACCCCATGTCCATCGAGGCCCGCTGGTGGAACTCGGTCCGCACGAAGCCCGGGCACAGCGCCATCAGCCGCACCCCGCTCCCCGCCAGGTCGCGCGCCGCTCCCGCGGTGAACTGCACGACCCACGACTTGGACGCGCTGTAGGTGCCGCGCGGGAAGAACGCCGCCACCGACGACACGTTGATCACGGCCCCGCCGCGCTCCTTCATCGGCTCGACGGCCGCCGAGGTCAGCCGCAGCACCGCCTCGCAGTGCACCTTCAGCATCCGCAGCTCGTCGGCGAGGGGAACGTCGAGGAAGGCGCCCTTGAGGCCGAACCCGGCGTTGTTCACCAGGAGATCGACCCGGTGCTCGGGGTCGGACAGCCGCTTCTCGACCGCGCCGATGCCCTCGTCGGTGGACAGGTCGGCCGGGAGGACGCTCGCCTCGATCCCGTGCCGGTCGTGCAACTCGGCGGCCTGCCGCCTGAGTCTGTCGGCGTCGCGCGCGACGAGCACCAGGTCGTGCCGGTCGCGGGCCAGCCGGCGGGCGAAGGCGGCGCCGATGCCCGCCGTCGCTCCCGTCACCAATGCAGTTGTCATATCACGACGGTACTCGGAGTCAGCGCGGGCCCGGCTGTGGGTGCGCGTTCACCAGGTCGCGGCGGGCGCGGCCCAGCAGCTCCTCGCGCTCGTCCTCGGTCAGCCCGCCCCAGACGCCGTACGGCTCACGGACGGAGAGCGCGTGCTTGGCGCACTCGGTACGCACCGGGCAGCGCATGCACACTTCCTTCGCCGCCTCTTCGCGAGCGCTGCGCGCCGCCCCGCGCTCCCCCTCGGGATGGAAGAACAACGAGCTGTCCACGCCCCGGCAGGCGGCGAGCAACTGCCAGTCCCACAGGTCGGCGTTGGGGCCCGGAAGGCGGGAGAAATCTGCCATGACAGTGTCCCATCGTCATCGAGGCTCAGCAATGTAGATGTAAATATGACTACCAGCCGAATATGGTTATAGACACCCTGGAATGGCCAATAAGGTCTAAATAGGTCAAAAACGGATGTTCGGCGTGTTTGTCCAGGGCGCCCCCCGTGTGATCGACCCGTCACGTACAGTGCTGCTGCTGTGAGGTTGGAGGCCGTAACTCTTTCGGGTGACCGTCGTTGAGAGGGCGGAGGCGGTTGACACGGCTGTCAACCGCACAGATGACGACACACACGACTGCCTGGAGGCTCAAGGTGATGCGCATCAGCTGCGGAGGGCGACCATGACTTCCGTCCTTGTCTGCGACGACTCCCCGCTCGCCCGGGAGGCGCTCCGCCGCGCGGTCGCGACCGTGCCCGGCGTTGAGCGGGTCACGACGGCCGCCAACGGCGAGGAGGTCCTGCGCCGCTGGGGTGCCGACCGTTCCGACCTGATTCTGATGGACGTCCGAATGCCCGGGCTCGGGGGTGTGGAAACCGTCAGGCGCCTTCTTTCCGCGGACCCCGGCGCGCGCATCATCATGCTCACCGTCGCCGAGGACCTCGACGGCGTCGCGCTCGCCGTCGCCGCGGGCGCGCGGGGCTACCTCCACAAGGACGCCTCGCGGGCGGAGCTGCGCGCCACCGTCACCCAGGCGCTCGCCGACCCGACGTGGCGGCTCGCGCCCCGCCGCCTGCGGTCGTCGGACATGGGCGCGGCGCCGACGCTCACCGCCCGGGAGATCCAGGTGCTCGAGGGGATGAGCCACGGCAGGTCGAACGCCGAGATCGGCCGCGAGCTCTTCCTCTCCGAGGACACGGTCAAGACGCACGCGCGCCGCCTGTTCAAGAAGCTGGGCGCCTCCGACCGCGCGCACGCCGTCGCGCTGGGATTCCGCTGGGGACTCGTCCGCTGATCCGGCCCGCTGATCCGGCCCGACCGCACCGGACGGGGAGTGCGGTCGGCCGCTGTCGCCCCGTCCGGTGAGGAGCGCTCGACCAAAAGCCGCGCGGGTGACGCATCCTTGGATGCATGACGCTCCTTGGGGACGAGTCGGCCAGGCGTGAGGGGAGGGCTCTGGACATGTCGTTCGGCGCTCCCGCGCGCAACGCTCCCGGCGCACATAACGCTTCGGTGCACAACTCCGCCTGCGGTGGTCCGGAGCCAGCGGCGACAGTGCACCATGGACCGATGCGCGATGACGAGACAGCGGGGATCGGCGCCCTCGTCCATCGTGCCGCCGCGGGGGATCCCCAGGCCACCCACGACCTGCTCGCCCATGTGCACCCGCTCGCCCTGCGCTACTGCCGCGTCCGGCTCGCGCGGCTTCCCGGGGAGGCGCGGCACTTCGTGGACGACCTCGCCCAGGAGGTGTGCCTGGCCGTCCTGTGCGCGCTGCCGCGCTACCAGGACACGGGCCGCCCGTTCGACGCGTTCGTCGTGGCCATCGCCGCGCACAAGGTCGCCGATCTCCAGCGGGCGGCGATGCGCCACCCCGGCAGCACGGTGGTGCCGTCCGACGAGATGCCCGAGCGGCCCGACGACTCCCTCGGTCCTGAGGAGCGGGCGCTGCTGAGCAGCGACGCCGAGTGGGCGAGGAAGCTGCTGGCCAATCTGCCCGACCATCTGCGGGAGCTGGTGCTGCTGCGCGTCGCGGTGGGGCTGACCGCCGAGGAGACCGGGCAGAAGCTCGGGATGTCGCCGGGCGCCGTCCGCGTGGCGCAGCATCGCGCGCTCACCAGGCTGCGGGCGCTCGCGGGGCGTTGAAGGGCCGGGCCGCGGGCGTGGGGCGGCCGGTCGAGGGGCACCCGGACGGAGCCGTAGCATGGACAGCCATGCGGGTTGCGTGGGAAAGGCTGTCATGACTGATTACGCGGGTGAGGTGCCGGAGAAGTTCGCGGCGCTCGGGCTGACCTTCGACGATGTGTTGCTGCTGCCCGGCCCCGCGGACATGGCGCCTGGCGACATCGACACGTCGTCGCGGCTCTCGCGCAACGTCCGGGTGAACGTTCCGCTGATCTCCGCGGCCATGGACAAGGTCACCGAGGCGCGGATGGCCATCGCCATGGCGCGGCAGGGCGGGGCGGGCGTGCTCCACCGCAATCTGTCGATCGAGGACCAGGCGGCCCAGGTCGACCGCGTCAAGCGGTCCGAGTCGGGCATGGTCACCGACCCGATCACCATCCGCCCCGACGCCACGCTGCGGGACGCCGACGAGCTGTGTGCGCGGTTCCGTATCAGCGGCGTGCCGGTCACGGACGCGGCGGGGCGGCTGCTGGGGATCGTCACCAACCGGGACATGGCCTTCGAGCCCGACCGCGGCCGCCAGGTGCGCGAGGTCATGACGCCGATGCCGCTGGTCACCGGGCGGGTCGGGATCTCGGGCGACGACGCGATGGAGCTGCTGCGGCGGCACAAGATCGAGAAGCTTCCGCTGGTGGACGGCGAGGGCAGGCTCAGCGGCCTGATCACCGTCAAGGACTTCGTGAAGGCCGAGAAGTACCCCAGGGCCGCCAAGGACGCCGAGGGGCGGCTGATCGTCGGCGCGGCGGTCGGCGTGGCGGGGGACGCCTACGACAGGGCCGAGGCGCTGATCGAGGCGGGCGTCGACTTCCTCGTGGTGGACACGGCGCACGGCCACTCGCGGCTGGTGCCCGACATGGCCGCCAAGATCAAGTCGAACCACACGGTGGACGTCGTCGCCGGGAACGTCGCGACGCGCGACGGCGCGCAGGCGCTCGTGGACGCGGGCGTGGACGGCATCAAGGTGGGCGTGGGCCCGGGGTCGATCTGCACGACGCGCGTGGTCGCCGGGATCGGCGTCCCGCAGGTCACGGCCATCCACGAGGCGTCGCTCGCGGCGCGCGACGCGGGCATCCCCGTGATCGGCGACGGCGGCCTCCAGTACAGCGGTGACATCGCCAAGGCGCTGGTCGCCGGGGCCGACACGGTCATGCTCGGCAGCCTGCTCGCGGGGTGCGAGGAGTCGCCTGGCGAGCTGCTCTTCATCAACGGCAAGCAGTTCAAGTCGTACCGCGGGATGGGCTCGTTGGCGGCGATGCAGTCGCGGGGCGAGCAGCGTTCGTACTCCAAGGACCGGTACTTCCAGGAGGGGGTCGGCGAGGACGACAAGCTGATCCCCGAGGGCGTCGAGGGCCAGGTGCCCTACCGCGGGCCGCTGGCGTCCGTGGTGCACCAGCTCGTCGGCGGGCTGCACCAGTCGATGTACTACCTGGGCGGGCGCACCGTTCCCGAGATCAAGGAGCGGGGCAGGTTCGTTCGCATCACCGCGGCCGGGCTGAAGGAGAGCCACCCGCACGACATCCAGATGACGACGGAAGCCCCGAACTACTCGCGGCGCTGAGCAACGTTCTGAGCAACGTTCACGGAAGGGGTTCCTCGTGACCGAGATCGAGATCGGCCGCGGCAAGCGCGGGCGGCGGGCCTACGCGTTCGACGACATCGCCGTGGTGCCGAGCAGGCGCACCCGTGACCCCAAGGAGGTCTCGATCGCCTGGCAGATCGACGCCTACCGCTTCGAGCTGCCGTTCCTCGCGGCGCCGATGGACTCGGTGGTCTCGCCCGCGACGGCCATCAGGATCGGCGAGCTCGGCGGCCTCGGGGTGCTCAACCTCGAGGGCCTGTGGACCCGTTACGAGGATCCGCGGCCGCTGCTCGACGAGATCACGGGGCTCGACGAGGCCACGGCGAACGCGCGCCTCCAGGAGATCTACGCCGCGCCCATCAAGGAGGAGCTGATCTTCCGGCGGCTGCGCGAGGTCAGGGACGCGGGCGTGGTGACGGCGGCGGCGCTGTCGCCACAGCGGACGGCGCAGTTCTCCAAGGTCGTCCTCGACGCGGGCGTCGACCTCTTCGTGATCCGCGGCACGACCGTGTCGGCCGAGCACGTGTCGGGGGCGGCCGAGCCGCTGAACCTCAAGCAGTTCATCTACGAGCTCGACGTGCCGGTCATCGTCGGCGGCTGCGCGACGTACACGGCGGCGCTGCACCTGATGCGCACGGGGGCGGCGGGCGTGCTCGTCGGCTTCGGCGGGGGCGCGGCGCACACGACGCGTAACGTCCTGGGCATCCAGGTGCCGATGGCCACGGCCGTGGCGGATGTCGCGGCGGCGCGGCGGGACTACATGGACGAGTCCGGTGGGCGTTATGTGCACGTCATCGCGGACGGCGGCGTGGGGTGGTCGGGAGACCTGCCCAAGGCGGTGGCCTGCGGCGCGGACGCCGTGATGATGGGGTCGCCGCTCGCGCGCGCGACGGACGCGCCGGGGCGCGGGCACCACTGGGGCATGGAGGCCGTGCACGAGGACGTGCCGCGCGGCAAGAAGGTGCACCTCGGCACGGTGGGCACGACGGAGGAGATCCTGACCGGGCCCTCGCACATCCCTGACGGCTCGATGAACTTCTTCGGGGCGCTGCGCCGCGCGATGGCGACGACGGGGTACTCGGAGCTGAAGGAGTTCCAGCGCGTCGAGGTGACGGTGGCGCGCTCACGCTAGACGCTGGGCGCTGTGCCTTAGGGGGTTGTTCCCCGCCCGCCGTTTTCCGCGCCTTTGGCGCGGGTGGAGTTTCGCGCTCCGCGCGGGGGCGCTCGGTGTGTGGGGCAACGGGCGTTGTCCCGCGGGGGGTTGTGGGTGCTGGGGGTCCGCGCTTGGCGCGTGGCGGTGCCCTGCGGGGGCGCGCCCGGGTGTTGTGGACGCCCGGCGGCGGGGTGCCGCCTGCGGGCGGTGCTCCGCGGGGCGCCCGCGGTGCGTGTCGTTGCGCGGTGTTGGCCCGCGGCAGGCGGTCAGGCGGCAGGCGATCAGCGGTGCCAGGGGCCGGTGATGGACAGCAGGATGCCGGGGTCCTGGATGGCCGCGTACAGGGTGGTGCCGTCCGGTGAGAAGGTCACCCCGACGAACTCGCCGTAGGCGGGCCGCTCCCGCGTGCCGAGGTTGACCTCGTTGCGCGCGAGGGGGAACGTCCGGCCCTCCTCGTCCGCGACGAACAGCTGCTGGTGGCCCTCGCCGTCCTCCGCGACGACCAGGCCGCCGTGCGGGGAGACCGTGATGTTGTCGGGGCCGTCGGTGCGGCCGGGGGCGAGCGGGTCGGCGCCCGTGCCGAGCAGCACCTTCAGCGTGAACGTGCGCCGCTTCGGGTCGTAGAGCCACACCTGCCCGTCGTGCGGGTCGCCGGGGCTCTCGTCGCGGGCGTAGGAGGAGACGACATACGCGCCCTCGTCGCCCCACCACATTCCCTCGAGCTTGCGGCCCCTGGTGACGCGGCCCTCGCCGAACTGCTCGCGGATCGCCGCGTCCCCGGCGTCGCGTTCGGGCACGTCGACCCAGGTGACGTCGTAGACGGTGCCGGTCTCGGTGGCGCGGCTCAGGTCGTCGACGAAGCGGCCATCGGCGTCGGCGCAGCGGAGCGCCTGGAGCGTTCCCGCGTCGCCGGGCAGCCCGCGCAGCGCGCCATGGCCGTGGACGAATCCGGGGGGCGGGGTCCAGCGGTAGAACAGGCCGTTGGGATCGCTCGCGTCCTCGGTCAGATAGAGGTGGCCCTGGGCCGGGTCGACGACGACGGCCTCGTGTTCGAAGCGGCCGAGGGCCTTGATCGGGCGGGGATCCCGGCCCGCCGCCAGGTCGTGGGGGTCCACCTCGAAGACATAGCCGTGGTCGGCCGTCATGCCGTTCTCGCCCGCGCGGTCGGCCGTTTCCTCGCATGTGAGCCATGTGCCCCAGGGGGTGGTGCCGCCCGCGCAGTTGGTTGATGTGCCCGCGATGCCGACCCACTCGGTGACGGGGCCGCCGCCGGGCGGGATCCGGACGACGGTGCAGCCGCCCGAGGCGGCCGGGTCGTAGACCAGCCCTTCGGCCAGCGGGACGGGGTGGCGCCAGTCCGAACGCGGGCCGCCGAGCTCGTGGTTGACCACCAGCAGAACGGAGCCCTCGGGGCCTTCGAACGCGCCCGCGCCGTCGTGGTGGGAGGGGGTGGGCTCGCCGGTGGTGAGCGTGGTGTGCCCGGCCCGGGTGAGCACCCGGTAGGCGAAGCCATCGGGGAGGGAGATCAGGCCCTCGGGGTCGGCCAGCAGGGGACCGTACCCCGGGGCGCGCACGCCCGCGCGTTCACAGGCCAACGCGCCGGGGGCGCTCGCGAGTACGCCCACGCTGCCCAGCAGGGCGACGCCTGAGCGGCCGACGAAGGAGCGGCGGGAGAACGGTCGAGGGGGGTTCATGGGCCCTGCACCGTAGGCGAAGGGCCCGGGGCCTCACAACCGGTGGGCGGCCCCCGCGGGGGTCGCGCCCCGGGTGTCGAGCAGCAGGGGGGCCTTGGCAGCGAGGCCCTGGAGGTCATAGGTGGCGTGCGGCTGGAGGAGCAGGGTGAGGTCGGCTTCGGCGGCGGCCTCGTAGAGCGCGACGGCGCGCGGGACCGGGCGGCCCGCGACGCGCCAGCGCGCCACCAGCGGGTCGTGGTAGGTGAGTTGGGCCCCCAGGGCCATCAGCAGGGCGGCGATCTCATGGGCCGGGGTGCCCTCATCGCCGGGCAGGTCGGGCACGTCGGGCGTGTGCGTGACGCCGAGCAGGAGGACGCGGGCGCCGCGCGCGGACTTGCCGTGCTCGTTGAGCAGGGCGGCGGCGCGTTCGGTGACGTAACGCGGCATGCGCTCGTTGACCTCGCGCGCCAGGCCGACGAGCCGCAGCCGCCCCCCGGGGTCCATCGGCGCGGCGTGGCCGCCGACGCCGGGCCCTGGGCGGAACGGCGCGGGCCCATGAGGGCGGGTCTCCGCGCAGCGGACCACGTCCCACAGGTCGACGCCGAGCTCGTGGCAGAGCACGGCCATCTCGTTGACGAGCGCGGTGTTGACGTGGCGGAAGTTGGTCTCGAGGACCTTGACGGCCTCGGCCTCGGCGACGCCCTTGGCGCGCACGACCTTGTCGGTGAGGCGGCCGTAGAACGCGGCGGCGGCCTCGGTGCAGGCGGGGGTGAGGCCGCCGATGACGCGGGGGGCGCTGCCGGGGGCGCGCCCTCCGGGATCGGCGCGCCCCGGGGCGCAGGCGAGATGGAAGTCGCGCCCGGCGCGCAGCCCGGAGCCGTATTCCAGGAGGGGGCGCACGACATCGTGGGTGGTGCCCGGGTGGACGGCGGACTCCACGACGACCAGGGTGCGCGGGCGCAGGCGCGCGGCAAGCGTCTCCGTGACGGCGCGCAGGGCGCCCAGATCCGGCGCGCGCCCCGGGCCAGGGGGCGTGGGGGCGCAGATGAGCGCCGTGCGGACCCGGCCAAGCACCGCGGGATCGCTGGTGGCGCGGAACCCGGTGGCCAGCATGCGGCGCAGCTCGGCGGCGGAGAGCGCGGCCCCCGCGGGGGCGCGACCGGCGTTCAGCCACGTGGCGGTGGCGTGTTCGGGGGTGAAGCCGACGGTGGCGACTCCGGCGGCGGTGGCGGCCTGGGCGGCGGGCAGTCCCAGCTGCTCAAGGCCGAGAACCGCGAGATCGGCGGGCATACGCGGCACGGCTCCCTTCTGCCCTGTCTGTCTGCTTAGGGGCATATATGACAGATGTAGCCGATTGACCGCCGGGGTGGATCGATGGCGCGCCAAAGCGGCGGAAATGGGGGAGCATCGTTAGCGGGACATGACCCGAACGAGCAGGCGAGCGAGCGAGTGACACCCACACTGGCGGAGCGGCCGATGAGGAGGCAGGCGTGAGGACAGTCGCACTGGGGCCCGAACGGCGGACCGAGGCACTGGCCAGGATGTCGGAGCGCGAGCTCGACGTGCTCGTGATCGGAGGAGGCATCGTCGGGGCTGGCACGGCGCTCGACGCGGTGACCAGAGGGCTGTCCACGGGGCTCCTCGAGGCGCGGGACTGGGCCTCGGGCACGTCGAGCCGGTCGAGCAAGTTGATCCACGGCGGGCTGCGCTACCTGGAGATGCTGGACTTCGGGCTCGTCCGCGAGGCGCTCAAGGAGCGCGGCCTGCTGCTCGACCGCATCGCCCCGCACCTGGTGCGGCCCGTGCCGTTCCTCTACCCGCTCAAGCACCGCGCGTGGGAGCGGGTGTACGCGGGCACGGGCGTCGCGATGTACGACCTGATGGCGCGTTCGTCGGGCCGCACGGGCGGGCTGCCGCACCACCGGCACCTCTCGCGCCGAGGCGCGCTGCGGGTCGCGCCCGCGCTCAAGAAGGACGCGCTGGTCGGGGCGTTGCAGTACTACGACGCGCAGATGGACGACGCGCGCTACGTCGCCACGCTCGTGCGCACCGCGGCGGGCTTCGGGGCGCACGTGGCCAACCGCGCGCGGGTGACGGAGTTCCTGCGCGAGGGCGAGCGCGTCGTGGGCGTGCGGGTGCGGGACCTGGAGGAGGACGGCACGTACGAGGTGCGGGCCAAGCAGGTCGTCAACGCCACCGGCGTGTGGACCGACGACACCCAGGCGATGATCGCGGAGCGCGGGCAGTTCCACGTGCGCGCCTCCAAGGGCATCCACCTCGTGGTGCCCAAGGACCGCATCCACTCGTCGAGCGGGCTGATCCTGCGCACCGAGACGAGCGTGCTGTTCGTCATCCCGTGGGGCAGGCACTGGATCATTGGCACGACGGACACCGCGTGGGACCTGGACAAGGCGCACCCCGCGGCGTCCAGCGCCGACATCGACTACCTGCTCGACCACATCAACGACGTGCTCGCCGTTCCGCTGACCCGCGACGACGTCGAGGGCGTCTACGCCGGGCTGCGCCCGCTGCTCGCCGGGGAGTCGGACGCCACGAGCAAGCTGTCGCGCGAGCACACGGTGGCGCACCCCGTGCCGGGGCTCGTGGTCGTGGCGGGCGGCAAGTACACGACGTACCGGGTCATGGCCAAGGACGCGGTCGACGCGGCCGTGCACGGCCTCGACCAGCGGGTCGCGGCGTGCTGCACCGAGGAGGTGCGCCTCGCGGGCGCCGAGGGCTTCCACGCGCTGTGGAACGCCAGGGCCAGGCTCGCCACGCGCGTCGGGCTGCACGAGGCGCGGATCGAGCATCTGCTGCGGCGCTACGGCTCGTTGACGGAGGAGCTGCTCGACCTGATCGCCGCCGACCCCAGGCTCGGCGAGCCGCTGCCCGCGGCCGACGACTACCTCAAGGCGGAGATTGTCTACGCCTGTTCGCACGAGGGCGCCCGGCACCTCGAGGACGTGCTCACGCGCAGGACGCGGATCTCGATCGAGACGTTCGACCGAGGGACGCGCAGCGCGCCCGAGTGCGCCGAGCTGATGGCCGGGGTGCTCGGCTGGACGCCCGACCAGGTCGAACGCGAGGTGCGGCACTACAGGAAGCGGGTCGAGGCCGAGCGCGAGTCGCAGCTCCAGCCGGACGACCAGACCGCGGACGCCGCCAGGTTGGGGGCGCCTGACACCGTGCCGCTGTGAGGCAGCGGTGCGCGGCGCGAGGCCGCCGTGGTGAAGCCGTAGCGATGGCGTGATGCGCCCCGTCACCCCGGTGTCGGCGGAATGGGTGACAATGGCCGGGGAAGCCGGAGGGGACGCATGGGCCAAGACAACGGGGACACCGAGGCGCGGAAAGCCCCGAAGAACGAGCCGCGCGACGCGGTTTCGCGCGATGCCTCACGTGAGGCATCGCGCGAGGCATCGCGTGAGGAGGCGGCTGAAGTGCCGGACGAGGGGGGCGCGGGGGCGCGCGGTGAGCCGCGCGCCGATCCGCGCGTCGACGCGTCCCGCGCCGGGGGTGCGAAGGCTGACGAGGCGTCGGACGAGGCCGCCGTTCCGGACGAGGACGCCGTTCTCGACGAGCCGGACGAGCCGGACGGCGACGCGTCGTCCCCCGAGACGACCGTGGCGGTGGAGCGGTCAAGCGCCCGCCTGCTCAACGGGCGTTACCGCCTCGGCGCCGTCGTGGGCCGCGGCGGCATGGGCACCGTGTGGCACGCCACCGACGAGATCCTGGGCCGCGAGGTCGCGGTCAAGGAGCTCAGGCTGCCGCCGGGCGTCGACGACGGCGAGCGCAAGCGCATGATCACGCGCACCCTGCGCGAGGCGAAGGCGATCGCCAAGATCCGCAGCAGGGGCGTCGTCACCATCTACGACGTGGTGGACGAGGGCTCGAGGCCATGGATCGTGATGGAGCTGATCGAGGGGCGCTCGCTCGCCGACATCGTGCGCCGCGACGGGCCGATGCCGCCCGCGCGCGCCGCCGCGATCGGCCTCGCCATCCTCGACGTGCTGCGCGCCGCGCACACCGGCGGCATCCTGCACCGCGACGTCAAGCCGTCGAACGTTCTCATCGCCGACGAGGACGGGCGCGTCGTCCTCACCGACTTCGGCATCGCCAAGGTCGAGGGCGACCCGTCGATCACCTCGACCGGCATGCTCGTCGGCGCGCCCTCCTATATCTCGCCCGAGCGCGCCAGGGGCCAGCAGCCCGGCCCGCCCGCCGACCTGTGGTCGCTCGGCGCGCTGCTGTTCTGCTGCGTCGAGGGCCGCCCGCCCTACGACGAGGGCGGCGCGATCGCCACGCTGGCCGCCGTCATGCACGACCCGGTGCCCGCGCCGCGCCGGGCGGGCCCGTTGACCGCCGTGGTGACCGGGCTGCTTAAGAAGGACCCCGTCGCGCGGCTCGACGAGCCGGGGACCAGGCGGCTGCTCACGGCCGCGCTGGCCGAGGCCGAGAGCGCGGAGCGCGAGGAGCGCGAGAAGAAGGAGCGCGAGGAGAAAGAGCGCGAGGAGAAGGAGAAGGCCGAGGCAGGGAAGACCCTGGTGGTCGGCCTCACCGAGCGGCCGGGGAAGGGCAAGGGGAAGGGCAAGGACCGGGCCCCGGCGCCCGCTCCCACTCCCGCGGTCCCGGTGGCGGCCCTGGCCTCCGAGCCCTCGACCCCGGCCCCGACCGCGGAGCCGACCCCGGCCCTGACCCCGACCGCGGAGCCGACCGCGGAGTCAGGCACCACGCCAGCGGTGGCAGCGTCGCCCTCGGCGCCGGGCGACGGCTCGTCGAGCACGACCACGACCTATCGCGCGCGCCTCGCCACCGGGCGTCGGCGCACGTTGATCATCGTGGCCGTCGTCGTCGCGGTCCTCGCCCTGATCGGCGCCGCCCTGGCCGCGACGCTCGGTGGCGACGACGACGGCGGCGAGACGGGCGGTCAGGGGACCACGGACGAGCCCGCCACCACCCCGGCCGATGACGACGAGGAGAACGCCGAGAGCGCCGAGGGCGGTCCCGCGCAGGACGACCCCCAGGCCGACGACCCCGGGGGAGCGGGGGACGGCGGGGAGTCCGCCGACGAGGATCCGCCCGCCGAGGAGGACAGGCCGCCTGGCACCGAGCCCGAGACCGACCCGGACGCCTCGCTCCCCGGCACCCCGGCCGGGTACGACGAGGTCGTCGACGCCGACTTCAACTTCCGGATGTCCCTGCCGCAGGGCTGGCAGCGCGTCGACATAGCCGGACAGAACTCCGGGGGCATCTACAGCGCCCCCGACCGCCAAGGCCCCAAGGTCCAGGTCGACTTCAACAGCAATCCCCAGGACGACGCCGAGGCTTCCTGGCGCGCCCTCGAGCCCGCAGTCCGCGGGAACAGCAACGACTACGAGCGCCTGTCGATCGAGACCGTCGAGTGGCGGGGCTATCCCACGGTCGCCGACTGGGAGTTCCAGCGCACCGAGAGGGGTACTCCTGTCCACATACTGAACAGGGGTTTTCGAATAGACGACAGTCACGGCTACGCGATCATGATCACCTGCCCCGAGGACGAGTGGAACGGCGACGCGTGCCGCACGTTGCGCGAGACGGCCTTCGCGACGTTCCAGCCCTTGGACTGAGCACTATCAGCAGTTGACGGACCGTAGCCGCGGGGTAGCCCGGGCGCGTATGGTGAGAGGCCGGATCCGGCGCGGGGGGCTCGCACGCGGTGGGGAGGCATCGTGGAAACTTATGCGGGACGGCTTCTGGCAGATCGTTATCGGCTCCCGAGGACTCCCTCGGAGGAGTTCGAGCTCATCGAGTCACGGGCCTTTGACACCGCCAGTGGACAGGAAGTCCTGGTGCGGCAGGTGCCGTTGCCCGAGGTCGTGGAGGCGGAGACGCTCGACGAGGTCGGCAGGCCCCGGCCTTCGGTGGTGCGGGGTGGGAGCGACCGGGCGACCCGTCAGCCCGACGACCCGGTGGTGCGGCGCGCCGTCGAGGCCGCCGCGGCGGCGGCGAGGCTGCCCGACCACCCGCGGCTCGACCAGGTCTTCGACGTCTTCGTGCAGGGCGACGGGCTCTGGATCGTCAGCGAATTAGTGCCCGCGAGGCCGCTGGCCGCGATGCTGGCGGAGGAGCGGCTTGGCCCGTTCCGCGCGGCCGAGGTGGCCGCCGACGTGCTGGCCGCGCTGCGCATCGTGCACGCGCAGGGCTGGACGCACCGCAACGTCACGGCGCGCACCGTGCTGATCTGCGAGGACGGCCGCGCGGTGCTGACCGGGCTCGCCGCGGGCGCGGCCGAGGAGGTGCTGTGCGGGTACGACCCGCTGCCATCGGACGTGCCCGACACGTTCGCCGCGGAGCCGCCGCGCGCCCCGCGGCAGCAGGGCCCGCCGCCCATGCCGCCGCGGTCGGAGGCGTTGCAACGCCCGCTGCCGGGGCCCGCGCAGGGCCCGCAGCCGGAGGGCCCGCCGCCGCAGGGCGCCGAGACGCCGGGGCAGCTGGCGGCGCGCGTGCGGGAGCAGGGCGGGCTGCCGCCCGGGTTCACGGCGCGCGAGCCCGTCGAGGGGCCTTCGCGGGGTGAGCCATGGAGCAGCGAGCCCCACGGGCCTGTCGCGCCCGCCGCGCCCTCGGGGCCCGCCGGGCCTCCCGCGCCCTCGGGGGCGGGGCCACAGGGTGGGCCGGTGCCGGACGCGTACCGCCGTTGGGACACCGGGGCCGTTCCCCGGGTGGATGACCGGGGACAGGAGCAGCCGCCGCACGCGGAGGGCGGCGACACCAGCGGCTTTGTCGCGCGCATGCGGCAGCAGGGCGGCGGGTCGGGGCCCGAGACGGGTGAACGGCTGCCCGCCTCATGGGACTTCGAGGGCGGCGCCGCGCCCGAGCGCGGGGCGCGCCCGCCCACCGCGGCCGAGCGGGCCGCGCGCAGCGGCGCGATCGCGGCGTATCGCGCGGGCACCCAGGCCGGTGCGGCGCAGCGCGCGGGCGCCGGGCCGACCGAGCTGCCGGGGCCGGGGCGGCCGACGCACCCGGTGCGGACGGGCTGGGAGCCCACGCCCCGTCAGGCGCCGCCCCCCCAGCGGCAGCCGCCGCAGGCTCAGCACCCCCAGCACCCCCACCCCCAGCACCCCCACCCCCAGCACTCCCAGCACCCCCACTCCCAGCACCCCCAGCAGCCGCGGCAGTCCCAGGCGGGGCCGCCCGCGCAGCCGCCCTCCACCGTGTCCGTGCCGGTGCCCGCGGGCGCGCCCGCGCCGTCGACCGTGTCCATTCCCGTGCCGGGTGCCGGGCGTGGGGCGGGGCAGGGGCCGGGCGCGGAGGAGCGTTACCGGGGGCCCGGCAGCGCCAGGGCCGCGGAGCGCGCGCGCCAGGCGCGCATCGCCACCGTGGGCGCCGTCACCGAGCGCTGGGCGCCGGAGCAGGCGGGCCCGGTGTACGCGAACTGGCGGCTCGCGCCGCCCGTCGGCCCCCCGGCCGACTTCTGGGCGCTCGGCGCGCTGCTGTTCCGCGCGGTCCAGGGCTATCCGCCCTACCCCGAGGAGTCGGCGGCCGAGCTGACACAGGCGGTGTGCGCCGAACAGCCCGCGTTCGCCGAGGACTGCGGGGCGCTGCGGCCCATCATCGAGTCGCTGCTGCGCCAGGACCCGACCGAGCGGCTGAGCGCCGAGGAGCTGCGCGGCTGGCTGCGTTCGCTGCTGCGCAGCGCGCCCGAGCCCGAGGTGGGGCGCCGCACGGTCACCGCGCCCCCCGCCCTCGAGCCGGGGCGCCCGGCCGACCCTCGGCGGCTGCCGATCGTGCGCCGCCGTGGCGAGCTGGTGGGCCCGCGTCGGCGCCCGCGCCAGCGCGGGGAGCACAGCCCGCGCCGCCTCGGGCGCGCGCTGCTGACGGTCGTGCTGCTGGGGATGGCGGGGGCGATCGCGTATGTGATGGCGTTCATGAGCGACAACGACCGGACCGACGAAGGGGGTTCGGCGCCGCCTGGGCCCGAGTCGCAGGAGCCAGCGGGCCGCGAGTCGCCCCCGGCCGAGGAGCGTGAGCCGTCGCCGTCGGGCGATCCGACGGAGGGCGCGACGGACCCGTCGCCCGCCGAGGAGGACTCCGAGCCCGCGCCGCCACCCGCGGGGTTCACCGAGGCCCAGGACGCGGAGGGCTTCTCGGCGATGGTCCCCGAGGGCTGGGAGCGCCAGGGGCCGAACGGCGACGGGCAGATCGTCTACGCGGGCGAGGGCCTGCGGCTGCTGTTCGTGCCGGGCCGCGACAGCGCGGCGGAGTTCGCGGCCGAGCCCACGGACTACCAGCTGAGCGACCAGCGCGAGCTCGACCCGTACCGGGCGTATCAGTACCGCAGCTCCACGGGCCTGTACGAGGACTACGAGGACGGCGTCTCGTGGGCGCAGGGCATCTTCGACTGGCGCGACGACAGCGGCGAACGAACGGCGTTCAACCGGGCGTTGCTGATCGACGGCCTGTATCACGTGGTGTATGTCGAGGGGCCAGCGGATCAGCGGGAGCGGCTCGACGAGATCTACACGGCGGCGGCGGAGAGCTACCGGCCGTAGGCCGGTGGGGGCGACCTCGAAAGCGCCACCCCGGCGGACGGCGAGCGGGAGGGCGTCAAGACCGTGGCCGCCGCCGCAACGCCGGTGCGGCGAACACCTTCTTACCGGCGGGTAGGCAAGCGCCTCGGGCGGCCCTACCCTCCCCGTATGACGCATGAGTTGGCGACCGAGGGGCTCGTGCCCGGGGCGTCGGTGCCCGAGGCGTTGGTGGCCGGGCTCGTCGACGGCGTGGTGGGCGGCGGGACCGCGGTGTGCCACTCGCCGCTGACCGGGGGCGTGCTGGCGGAGCTCCCCGCTCTTGTCGGCGACGAGATCGACCTCGTCTTCGCCCGCGCCCGCGCCGCACGCGCGGCGTGGGAGGCGTGGGGCGTCCGGCGCAGGTGCCGGGTCGTGCTGCGCTTCCACAACCTGCTGCTGCGCCGCCAGGACCAGGTGCTCGACCTGGTGCAGCTGGAGACCGGCAAGGCCAGGTTGCACGCGCACGAGGAGGTGCAGGGCGTGGCCGTCGCGGCCCGCCACTACGCCAGGCAGGGCCCGGCCTATCTGCGGCCGCGGCGGCACATGGGGGCCGTTCCCGCGCTGACCCGCGTCATGGAGGCGCGCCAGCCGCGCGGCGTCGTCGGGCAGATCGCCCCGTGGAACTACCCCCTCGAGCTCTCCGCTGGCGACGCCCTGCCCGCCCTGATCGCGGGCAACGCCGTCGTCACCAAGCCCGACACCGAGACCGCGCTGACCGCCCTGTGGGCGCGGCGCCTGATGATCGAGGCCGGGCTGCCCGCCGACGTGTGGCAGATCGTGCTGGGTGACGGGCCCGTGGTCGGCCCTCAGGTGGTGCGGCGCGCCGACTATGTGACATTCACGGGGTCGACCCGCACCGGGCGCGAGGTGGCGCGCCTCGCGGGGGAGCGGCTGATCGGGGCCAGCCTCGAACTCGGCGGCAAGAACGCCCTGTTGGTCCTCGACGACGCCGACGTGGAACGGGCCGCCGCCGGGGCCGTGCGCGCGTGCTTCTCCTCCGCTGGCCAGCTGTGCGTGTCGGTCGAGCGGATCTATGCGCACGAGGCGGTCGCCGACGCGTTCCTCGCCGCGTTCACCGCGCGCACCGAGGCGCTGCGGCTCGGCGCCCCGCTCGCCTACGGCACCGACATGGGCTCGCTGTGCTCCGCCGCCCGCCTCGCCGCCGTCGCGGGGCACGTGGACGACGCCGTGGCGCGCGGCGCCCGCGTCGTGACAGGCGGGCGCGCCCGCCCCGACCTTGGGCCCTACTTCTACGAGCCCACGATCCTCACCGGCGTCACCCCCGGCATGGCCGTCGCCGCCGACGAGACCTTCGGGCCCGTCGTCGCGTTCCACCGCGTCGCCGACGACGACGAGGCGGTCGAGCGCGCCAACGACACGGCGTACGGCCTCAACGCCAGCGTCTGGTCCCGCTCCCCGCGCCGCGCCTCGGCCGTCGCCGCCCGCCTCCGCGCCGGGACGGTCAACGTCAACGAGGGCTACGCCGCCGCCTATGGCAGCGTCAGGGCGCCCATGGGCGGCATGGGCGACTCCGGCGTGGGGCGCAGACACGGGGCCGAGGGGATCCTCAGGTTCACCGAGTCGCAGACCGTCGCCCGCCAGCGGCTGCTGCCGCTCGGCCCCTCGCTCGGCCCCTCGCTCGGCCCCTCGCTCGGCCCCTCGCTCGGCATGGACGACCGGCGCTACGCCGCGCTCATCACCCGCTCGCTGCGGGCCTTCAAGGCGCTGAGGATCCGGTAGATGGGCGGCGCGGCACACGACGACGGCCACGGCCCCGGCCCCGGCCGCGACCCCGGCTGCGCCTACGACTACGACGTGATCGTCGTCGGCTCGGGGTTCGGCGGCGCCGTGGCCGCGCTGCGGCTGACCGAGAAGGGCCACCGGGTCCGCCGCGCGCCCCCGCGGTGCCTCGGGAGGCGTTCGGCGCGCTGCGCACCACCGTGGTGCTGCCGGTGCCCGAGGGGCCTCGGAGGCGGGTGGTGCGTGAGAAGGGCGAAGGGGCCCATCCCCCGGGGGAATAGGAACGGGCCCCTTCGGTCTGTGCGGGCGCCCTCGGACCCGATGGGACGGTCCGTCATCGGGGAGTCCGCGGCCACCGCGGGCGCGGTCGGGGCCGCGGTCCGGGATGACACTTGCTAGGACCGCCCCGCGGGGCAAAGGGTTGTACCTGAAAGGGTTACAGAAGAGACACGAGGTACCCACACGGGCGGGGCCCCGGCCGTGGTGGCCGGGGCCCCGCTTCAGCACGGGCGACAGGGCGGCGCCGGTGCTGGGCGCGGCGCCCGGGGGCAGGCGCCGCCGCCGTTGGCCGGACCATTGGAGGGGGTATGCCGTGGTCCGCCAACTGGTCTGAAGGTGTCCTTCCGCATCGTGCGCGACGGGGCGGGAGTACCGCAAGAGCCGGAACCAGAGCCGGAACCCACGACCCGGGCGGCCGGTCCCCGGCGTCCCGAGGACCGGCCGCCTTCAGGACGTGACCGGCCTGCTGTCCCCTGCTGCCCGGCCACCGCACCGGAGCGAGGTCCCACGGCGCCCGGCCCCCGCCACACCGCGAGGACCGGGGCACCTCATCGCCCCGGGGACACCCCCTTCAACGAAGCCCGGCCGCGACCGGTCACGCTCCGGACGGGTGACGCCCGTCAAGGGGGTGGCGCGCGCTCAGGCGCGTCCCCTGGAGAGCTCGAGCAGCGTCATCGCGAGCCGGGTGCCAGGGCTGCCCAGCGCCTCGCGGTAGCGGCCGAGGACCTCGAGCTCGCGGGCCAGCTGGATCCTGCGCCCACCGGACGCGAGCCGGGCCCGTTGAATCCGATCGGAAACGTTCATCCGTTCCCTGATCAACGCGATGATCCGGTCGTCGAGCGCGTCGATCCGCTCACGACCCTCGGCGATGGGATCGCTCGCCGTCTCGTCCGCGGTCTCGCTGCTCGTCTCGCTCGACGTCTCGCTCGACGTTTCGCTTGTCGTGTGTGTCATGGGAGTTCTCCTCGATCTGATGTCCTGATGGACCGATGGGAGCCCCGGTGTCCGTCCGCCGCCGCCCGGCACGACACACGCCCCAGGCCGCCGCTTTGGGCCTGGGGCGCGAAGGATGTCGCTGGTCAACGCGGTGCGCGACGCTCCGTCCGGCAGCCGGCCAGGCCGGTGCCATAGGTAAAGGAGCGAAGGCGCGTCGCACGGATCACGCGGCGAGTATGCCACCGGCCGAAGGCCCTGACCAGCCGGGATCGGCCGGGATCGGTGGGGACTGGTGGGGACTGGTGGGGATCGGTGGGGACTGGTGGGGACTGATGGGGGAGGAGCGGTGGAGCGGAGGAGGAATCGTTCCGCCCCGGCCGTCGGTAGACTCGCTTGAGGCGAGGGGACGCGCGCGGGGGCGCGCCGGTAAGGCGAGAAAGGCAGCTCATTTCGTGGCAGACACGGCAGACACGGCGGCGGAGAACCAGGCGCGGGGGAACACCGGCACGGACACCGGCACGGTCCTCGTCGTCGACTTCGGCGCCCAGTACGCGCAGTTGATCGCCCGCCGCGTGCGCGAGGCCCGGGTGTACAGCGAGATCGTTCCCTCCACCACGCCCGTGGCCGAGATCCTGGCCAGGAGGCCACGGGCCGTGATCCTCTCCGGTGGGCCCGCGTCGGTCTACGCGGAGAACGCCCCCGGCATCGACCCCGCCCTCTTCGACGCGGGCGTGCCCGTCTTCGGCATGTGCTACGGCTTCCAGCTGATGGCCCAGGCCCTCGGTGGCACCGTGGACAACTCGGGGGCCCGCGAGTACGGGCGCACGGTGCTGAGCGTGAGCGTGCCCGACTCCACGCTGTTCGAGGGGACCCCCGTTGAGCAGCAGGTGTGGATGTCGCACGGCGACGCGTGCTCGGCCGCGCCCGAGGGGTTCACGGTGACGGCCTCGACCGACACCGTTCCCGTCGCGGCGTTCGAGGACGACGAGCGGCGGCTCTACGGCGTGCAGCACCACCCCGAGGTCCTGCACTCCACCTATGGCCAGCAGGTGCTCGAGCACTTCCTGCACCGAGGCGCCGGGATCGAGCCTTCCTGGACCACGGGGTCGATCGTGGCCGAGCAGGTCGAGGAGATCCGCGCCAGGGTCGGCGGCAAGCGCGCCATCTGCGCGCTGTCGGGCGGCGTGGACTCGGCGGTGGCGGCCGCGCTCGTCCAGCGCGCCATCGGCGACCAGCTGACCTGCGTCTATGTGGACCACGGCCTGATGCGGCAGGGCGAGAGCGAGCAGGTCGAGAAGGACTTCGTGGCCGCGACCGGCGTGCGGCTGCGCGTCGTCGACGCCGCCGACCGCTTCATCGGCGCGCTGGCCGGGGTGTCGGACCCCGAGCAGAAGCGGAAGATCATCGGCCGCGAGTTCATCCGGGTCTTCGAGCAGGCCCAGGCCGAGCTGGTCGCCGAGGCGGGCGAGGCGGGGGAGGACGTGGCGTTCCTCGTCCAGGGCACGCTCTACCCCGACGTCGTCGAGTCGGGCGGCGGCACAGGCACGGCCAGCATCAAGTCGCACCACAACGTCGGCGGGCTGCCTGACGACCTGGAGTTCGAGCTCATCGAGCCGCTGCGCAGGCTCTTCAAGGACGAGGTGCGCATGGTCGGGCGCGAGCTCGGGCTGCCCGAGGAGATCGTGCACCGCCAGCCGTTCCCCGGGCCCGGGCTCGGCATCCGCATCGTCGGCGAGGTGACCCGCGAACGCCTTGACCTGCTGCGCGCGGCCGACGCGATCGTGCGCGAGGAGCTGACCGGCGCGGGCCTCGACCGGCAGATCTGGCAGTGCCCGGTGGTGCTGCTCGCCGATGTGCGCAGCGTCGGCGTCCAGGGCGACGGCCGCACGTATGGCCACCCCGTGGTGCTGCGGCCCGTGACGTCCGAGGACGCGATGACGGCCGACTGGTCGAGGCTGCCCTACGACCTGCTGGCGAGGATCTCCACCCGGATCACCAACGAGGTCCACGACATCAACCGAGTCACGCTCGACATCACCAGCAAGCCGCCCGGCACCATCGAGTGGGAGTGAGCCCGCGCGGGGTTCACACCAGGCGGCGGGCCGCCGCCCAGCGGGTCAGCTCGTGGCGGTTGGAGAGCTGGAGCTTGCGCAGCACGGCCGAGACATGGCTCTCCACCGTCTTCACCGAGATGAACAGCTCCTTGCCCACCTCCTTGTACGCGTAGCCCCTGGCGATCAGCCGCAGCACCTCGCGCTCCCGCTGGGTGAGCCGGTCCAGGTCCTCGTCTACGGGGGCCGCGTCGGACGAGGCGAACGCGTCGAGCACGAAGCCCGCAAGGCGCGGCGAGAACACGGCGTCCCCCTCCGCCACCCGGAAGATCGCGTCCACCAGGTCGGCACCGGTGATCGTCTTGGTGACATAGCCCCGCGCGCCGCCGCGGATCACGCCGATCACGTCCTCGGCCGCGTCCGAGACCGAGAGCGCCAGGAAACGCACCGCGTCGTCCGCCGCCGACATCAGCGGGGCGCTGCGCCGCAGCACCTCCACGCCGCCGCCGCCCGGCAGGTGCACATCGAGCAGCACCACGTCGGGGCGCGCGGCCTTGATCACGGTCACCGCTTGGTCGACGTCGCCCGCCTCCCCGACGACCTCGACCCCGGTCTCCTCGGTGCGGCCGATCTCCGCCCGCACCCCGGCGCGGAACATCCGGTGGTCGTCCACCAGCACCACCCGGGCCAGGGGCCGCTCCGCCCCGCCGCTCGAACCCTGCCCGCTCGAACCCTGCCCGCTCGAACCCTGCCCGCTCGAACCGTGCCCGCTCGAACCGTGCCCGCTCGAACCGTGCCCGCTCGTCATTCCGATCGCTCCATCGTCAGCTCGACCTCCGTGCCCTCGCCCGGTGTGGACCTCACCCGCGCCCTGCCGCCGTTGCGCTGCATCCGGCCGATGATGGACTCGCGCACGCCCATTCGGTCGGCCGGGACCGCGTCGGGGTCGAACCCCGGGCCCCGGTCGCGCACCGACACGAAGACGGTACGCCCCTCGACCTCAGCGAACACCCGCACGGGACCGCCCTCGCCACCGTACTTGGCGGCGTTGACCATCGCCTCGCGCGCGGCCTGGAGCAGCGGGAGCAGCGGCTCGTCGAGCGGGCAGTCCCCGACGCACACCACCTCGATGGGCACCCCGTGGTGGTCCTCCACCTCCGCGACCGTGCTCCGTACCGACTCGGCGAACGTGCCGGGCTCGTCGTCCTCCTCGGGCTGCGCGGGGCGCTCGGCCGACTTGTACAGCCACGCGCGCAGGTCGCGCTCCTGGGCGCGGGCGAGCCTGGCGACCTCGCGGGGCCGCTCGGCGTTCCGCTGGATCAGGGTGAGGGTGTGCAGCACCGAGTCGTGGATGTGCGCGGCCACCTCGGCGCGCTCCTGGGCGCGGATGCGCATCGTGCGCTCCTCGCTGAGGTCCTGCACCATCCGCACGACATAGGGGCCGACCATCAGCGCGAGCCCGACGAGCAGCGCCACCGACGCCTGGGCGACCAGGGCGAGCCCCTTGCCGTCGCCCGAGGCGCTGCGCCCCACGACGAACGCGCCCACCCCGCCGCACACCAGCGCGACGCCCGCGCCCGTGCGCGCCAGGGGGAGCCAGCGGCTGCGCCGGGTCGCCTCGGCCCAGTGCGCGCGCCGGGAGTTGTCCGCCTGGCGCCACACCATGGCCGCGCCGACGCCGATGATCAGCATCGGCCACAGATAGCCGCCCCTGATCGGGAACTGGACGTTCGCGGCCAGCACGCCGAGCGTCGCCGCGCACACCAGGCCCGCGATCAACTGCCCGCGGTCGGGCCGCTGGAGCAGCCGCCCGCGCGGCGCCACCGGCTTGGCCGCCGCCGCGCCGAGCGGGACGACGAACCAGAAGATGCCGTACAGCAGCACGCCGAGGCCGTTCGACAGCAGCAGGCCGATGAAGAAGATCCGCACCCACGAGACGGGCAGGGCCAGATGTCCCGCCAGACCCTGGGCCACCCCGCCGAGCCAGCGGCCCTCGGCGCTCCGGTACAGCTTTCGCACCGGGGCCTCGTCGAGGCCCGCGCCTGCGGGGGTGGCGGTCGTCATGCGTCGATCGTCACACGAACGGCGTCAAGGCGGCATCAGGGGTGCCCCGGACGCGGCTCAGGGATTCCTCCGGGGGCACCCCGGATCCGGGCGTGGCGCGGCTGCGTCACCATGGGGGGATGACCGACGACTCCGCGACCGAGGCGCCGCCGTGGCCCTTCGCGCCCCCTGAGCCCCAGGGGGGGCGCGAGCCGGGGCCCGAGGGCGGCCAGTTGACCCGCAGCCGCCGCCACAAGGTGATCGGCGGCGTGTGCGGAGGGTTCGGCCGGTGCTACAACCTCGACCCCGTCATCGTCAGGGTGCCGCTCGCGGTGCTCTCGGTCATCGGGGGCGTGGGCCTGGTGGTGTACGGGGTGGCGTGGCTGCTCGTCCCGTTCGAGAAGGAGGAGGAGAACGAGGGCCGCCGCATGCTCTCGGGGCGCGTGGAGGGCCCAGGGCTCACCGCCCTGCTGTTCATCGTCGCCGGGTGCGGGCTCATGCTCGCCTCGCTCGGCCGCGACGGCTCGGGCACGGGATCGTCGGTGATGCTGCTTGGCGCGGTCGTCGGGGTCGCGCTGTGGCAGCGCAGGCGCGACGCGACGCGCGGCGCGCTCGCCGATGGCGCGCCCGTGGACGAGGCGACCGCGCAGGTCGTCGCCGAGGCGCCGCCCGAGGCGCACGCCCCGCCCGCCCCGCACGGGCCCGCGTGGTGGCACGGCCACGGGCCGCCGGGCGGCCCCCGCTATCTGTGGGGCCCGGCCGACGTGTCGCCGGGGGACCTGCCGCCGCCCGCCTCGCCGCCCGGCGTCCCGCACGGCCTCCCGCACGGGGAACGCCCGCGCGAGCCATGGCCCGTTCCGCCGCCGCGCTCGCCGGTACCGCCCCAGGAGTCCGAGGCCAGGCTCGGCGGGCCCGTGCTGCTGCTCGCGCTGTGCGCCGCGGTGCTCGGCACGGCCGCCGCGTGGGAGCGCGAGCCGCTCGGCACGACGCTCGTCATCGGCCTCGCGTCCGCGCTCGCGGTGTTTGGGGCGGGGTTCGTGCTCAGCGCGTTCTGGGGGCGCCTCGGCGGCGGCACCGTGGTCGCGGTTGTCACGACGGGCGTGCTGCTCGCTGGCGCCTCGGTCCTGCCGGAGAACATCACGACGAGCTGGGCCGACACCCGCTGGAGTCCATCGACCGCTTCGGCCGTCCGCGACGGGTACGAGCTGGGCTCGGGCAACGCCGTGCTCGACCTCAGCGCGATCGAGCTCGCCCCGGGAGAGGGCGTGAGCACGGGCGTCGAGGCGGGGGCAGGGCAGGTGCGGGTGGTCGTGCCGCTCGGCGCCGAGGTCACGGTGCACACGGAGGTCGGCGTGGGCGCGTTCGAGTACGCCCCGCCGCACACGCTCGTGAGCCGGGGCTCCGACGCCGACGAGACGTGGGGCGGCATCGACCAGCGGCGGACGGAGACCTATGCCCCGCCGGACGGCGTCGAGCCTGGCGGCACGGTCGAGCTGCGCCTTGAGATGGGCCTCGGATTCATCGCGTTGGAGCGGGGATGAGAAAGACGACGGGCGGCAGGCCGCACCGCTTCGAGCCGCCGCGGCTGGTGTTCGGGCTCGTCGCGCTGACCATCGCGCTGCTGCATGTGCTGCGCGCCACGGGGAACGCCGATGTGCCGCTGCCCGTGCTGTTCGCGCTGCTGCCGCTCGGCCTGCTGTGCACGGCCGCGGTCGCCATGGCGGCGCTGACGGCGCGGCGCGCGCGGCGCCGCGCCGTCGAGCGCGGGCGCTAGCCGAACAGCCGTCCGCTCCTGCGCGCCTGCCGCGCCGCGATGACGCGCTCGGCCGCGATCGGGCCCGCGCCCGCGAGCAGCAGCGTCAGGAAGCCGATCAGGAACGGCAGGTCGGAGCCGAAGTAGTAAGGGTCGGTGCTCCAGCTGATCGTCAGCCAGAACGCCAGGGCCAGCACCGCGCCGCCCGCCGCCGCCCACCGCGTCGCCAGGCCGATCAGCACGCAGCCGCCCACCGCGATCTCGGCCACGGCCGCGCCGTTGACGAAGACCGCGGGGTGGTCGAGGGCCAGGTCGCTCAGCCAGCCCGCCGCGGCCTGGTCCCTGGACGCGTCGAGCATCCGCTCCACGGTGTCCGCGGTCATCGCGTCGCTGAACGGGCCCGCGTCCGTGAACTTGTCGACGCCCGCGTAGAGGAACGTCAGCCCGAGGAAGAGGCGCAGCGGCAGCAGCGCGAACCGCGCCGCGCTCTCGCGCAGGCCGCCGCCGGGGCCGCCGGTGCCGGGAAGGAGGCCGCGGGCCGCGGGCCCGCCCAGTTGTTGCGTCACAGACATGGCGATGCCGACCTTTCGTATCGGGTGGGGGCCGCTCGGGGGTCGGTGGTGCAGGCCGGACAGTTTGCCACGCCGCGCGGGACGCCAGGGACCGGCCGGGCCCGGGTGCGCCCCGCGGGGTCAACCTCCGCTTGCCGATGCCATGTTCGAGCGTGTGAGCGTTCGAGCGTGTGAACGTTCGAGCATGTGAGCGTTCGGGCCCGTGAACGTTCGGGCCCGTGAACGTTCGGGCCCGTGAGCGTTCGAACGCGTCGGCGTCGCGCACCCGGGGCGGGACCGCCTCATCGGGGACCGCACTCTTGAGATATACCCGCGAACGCCTCTCGCCGCCCGCCGCGGGCGGGCCTTCCCCGGCCGGGGGCCCGGCGCGCCCCCACGGGACGCCGGGTCTTGAACCGGCCGGGGGCGTTACGCCGGTCGGGTGGCCGCGGCGAACGGCATCGAGTCGACCGGGGCCATGCGGACCGGGGTGCCCGCGCGCGAGGCGTGGATGATCTGGCCGTCGCCCACGTAGATGCCCACGTGGCTGATCCCCGAGTAGTAGAAGACCAGGTCGCCAGGGGCCAGCTCGGCGCGGGAGACGCGGGTGCCCGCGTCGACCTGGGCGTAGCTCGTGCGCGGCAGCGCGACGCCCGCCGCGCGCCACGCGGCCTGGGTCAGGCCCGAGCAGTCGAACGCGTCGGGACCCGTGGCGCCCCACCCATACGGCTTGCCCAGCTGCGCGTAGGCGTAGCCCACCGCGGCCGCCGCCCTTGGGCTGGTCGCGACGGCCGCGCTCGCGGGGGCGACCGGCCCTTGGCGCTCCTCGCCGAGCAGCCGCTCGCGCTCCTTGGCGGTCCTGGTGGCCAGCAGTTCCTCCGCCTCGTCGATGCGGTCGTCGATCACCTCGCGCTGCTCGGCCGCGCGCTCGCGCGCCTCGGCCAGCGCCTCGGCGCGGTCCTCGGCCTCCTCGCGCAGCCGCTCGATGTCGCGGACGCGCCGCTCGACATCGCGCAGGGCCCTGGCCCTGCCGACGTCGCCGCGGTCCACCAGGTCGGCGCGGCGCAGGAAGTCCTCGGGGTCGGCGGACAGCGCGAGCTGGAGCGCGGCGGGCAGGCCGCCGGTGCGGTACTCGGCGCCCGCCTGGGAGCCGAGCGCGTCGCGCGCCTCGTTCAGCTCGGCGGTGCGGCGGGCGGCGCGGTCGCGCAGGTCGTCGAGGTCGGCCTCGGCCTCCTCGGCCGCCTCGGTCGCGGCGTTGAACGCCTCGGTGGCCTCCTCGGCCTCGGCGTGCAGCGCGTCCACGCGCTCCTCAACCTCGGCGAGCGTCGGCTCGGGCTCGGCCAGGGCCGAGCCGTCGAGCGCGGTGGCCGACGCGGCGCCCGCCAGGGTCAGCGTCGCGGCAGCGCGGAGGGCGACGGGCATGGGTTTTCGGTGCGTCCGCCGCCACAGGAGGTTCTTCCGATGCTTGGCCATGGAGGAGGACGCTAGACCGGCCGAGGGACCCCTCACGGCCATCCGATCGGCATTGGCGGCAATCGTCCGCATCACGGCGACCGGTGACCGTCTGCCCGCTCACCTCATGGCGCTGAGTGATCGGTCGTGTCGTATCGGCGACCTAAGGGGCCGACTCGATCAACTGGTCGAGCAGCTCCCTGAATTCGTCGAGCGGCCGCGCGCCCTCGATCGCCTGCCCGTTGATCATGAACGAGGGGGTGCTGCTGACCCCCAGGTCGAACCCCTCGTCGGCGTCCCGCTGGACCGCGTCGAACGCCTCGTCCGACTCCATGTCCGCCGCGAACCTGTCCACGTCGGCCACCCCGGCCTCTTCGGCGAGCGCCCGCGCCCCTTCCTCCTCGAACCGCCCGCTGTCCCGGTGGAACTCCTCGCCGAGCGCGGCCGCGTAGAACTCCCAGAAGCGCCCCTGCCGCCCCGCCGCCCACGCCGCGCGCGCCGCGGCGTCGGACTCGGGGCCGTTGATCGGATAGTTGCGGAACTCGATCCGCACGTCGCCGCTCTCCACATACTCGGCCACCAGCGCGTCATGCGTCTGGCGGGCGTGGATGCCGCTGAACGCGTCCTGGAAGTCGACGTATTCGATCATCACGACCGGCGCGTCCGCGTCGCCGAGCGCCAGCGGGTCGTCCGCGTCCCTGCGGGCCACGTCGAGCGCGGGGTGGTCCGAGGGCAGCGGCTGCACCGACGCGTCACCCTCGCCGTCTGCGCCCCCACCCCCGTCCGCTTCGCCGCCCGAGAGCGCCGAGAGGCCGCCCACCGCGAGCACGCACACGAGGAACGCCGCGATCAGCGCCGCCGCGAGCCGCCGCGGCGCGTTCCCCCGCCCACGCGCCTGGGGCCGCGCGGGCTCGCGCGGCTTCTGCTTGGGCTTCCTGGTCCGTGAGACAGGCATACCGCCAGCGTAGGCCCTTCGCCCGAACGGCCCCGGGGCCCCGGGGGGTGCCTCTATGTCTTTCGTCAAGTCCGGGATGCGTAGTTCATGGATTG
>NZ_QEST01000274.1 GCF_003311645.1 Streptomyces sp. PT12
CGAGGGCGCCGAGGCCGCGGCGGCCGCAGCCGAGGCAGCCGCCCGCCGCCTCACCGACGCGGCCGCCGCCCGCGCCGCCGCCGACGACGCCGCGGCCGAGGCCGCGGCCGCCCGCGACGACCGGCAGGAGGCCGCCCAGCGCGCCCGCCGCTCGGCCGACGCCCTGGCTGGCCTGGCCTCAAGGCTGCGCGAGCGGGCCCATTGGGCCGCCAGGGTCAGGGAGTTGACCGCCGACGCCGCCGAGGCCGAGGCCCGCTCCGCTGCCTGCCTCGACCGCGCCCGCGCCGCGGACGAGGACCACCGCGGCGTCCAGCGCGCGGCCGACGACGCGCGCCGGACCGCGCGCGCCCTGCGCGCCGAGCGCGCCGAGGTCACCGGCGCCCCCGAGGACCCGGGGCCGTCCGCCCCCTCGGGCGCCGAGGCGTCGCTGCCCGCGCTGCGCGAGGCGTACCGCTCGGCCTCCCAGCTCTACGAGAAGGTCGGCGTCGGCGCCGACCTCCGCGCCGAGCAGGCCCGCGCCGAGGGCGACGAGAGCGCCGCCCTGGCCGCGCTCGACCGCCTGAGCAACAAGGTGCGCACGCGCGCCGCCCGCCTCCTCGACGGCACCGAGGGCGCCGACGGCCCGTCCAGGCAGGCCGCGGCCGCCCGCGCCGAGGCCCTGGTCCAGCTGCTCGAGGGCCGCGCGGCCGCCGCGAGCGAGCAGCTGGGGCGGCTGCGCGGCGAGGCCGAGCGGCTGGCCCCCGCCGACGGCGGCGCCCACATCGAGCTGCCCGACGAGCTGGTCCCCGCCGACGCCGAGCGCGCCAGGGAGCTGTGCCGGGCCGCCACCGCCGACGTCGCCGCGCGCGAGGCCGCGCTCCAGGCCGCGCGCGAGACCCATGAGGAGCTGTCGGCCGACCACCGCGCCGCCCAGGAAGGGGCGGGCGGCTTCGAGGAGATCGCCGCGCTCCTGCGCGACCTGCTGCGCGACCCCCCGCCCGGCCGGGCCCCCGCCGAGGGCGAGCCCGAGCCCGCCGAGCCCGCGGCGCCCGAACCCTATGGCGGCACCCTCGCTGAGGCCCGCGAGGCCGCCGCCGCGACCCGCCGCGACCTGCGGTCCCGCGCCGCGGGCCTGGCCGCGGCCGAGGCCGCCGTCAGGGAGGCCGCGGAGCGGCTGGTCCGGCACGCCAACGCCACCAGGTTCGAGCAGGTCCGCACCCCGGCCCGCCAGCAGATCAGGGAGCTGCCCACCGCCGCCCTCCCGGCCCACGCCGCCGCCTGGGCCGAGGCGTTCGCGCCCAGGCTGCGCGTGCTCACCGACGAGCTGGCCCAGTTGGAGCGGAACCGCGACGGCATCGTCGACCGGCTGCGCGGCCTGGTCGAGTCCTCCCTCGACACCCTGCGCTCGGCCCAGCGGCTCTCCCGCCTCCCCGAGGGCCTGGGCGAGTGGTCGGGCCAGGAGTTCCTGCGGATCCGCTTCGACGACCCCGACCAGGCCACCCTCACCGAGCGTCTCGGCGAGGTCGTCGACGAGACGACCCGCGCCGCCGTCAGGAAGAACGCCGACCTGCGCCGTGACGGCATGTCGCTCCTGCTGCGCGGCGTCCACGCGGCCCTCGGCCCGCGCGGCGTCCAGGTCGAGATCCTCAAGCCCGACGCGGTGCTGCGCGCCGAGCGCGTCCCCGTCGGGCAGATGGGCGACGTGTTCTCCGGCGGCCAGCTGCTCACCGCCGCCATCGCGCTGTACTGCACGATGGCCGCCCTCAGGGGGAACGACAGGGGCCGCGACCGCCACCGCCACGCGGGCACGCTGTTCCTCGACAACCCCATCGGCCGCGCCAACGCCACCTATCTCCTGGAGCTGCAACGCGCGGTCGCCGATGCCCTCGGCGTGCAACTGCTGTACACCACGGGCCTGTTCGACACGACGGCGCTCGCGGAGTTCCCGCTGGTGATCCGCCTGAGGAACGACGCGGACCTCCGCGCGGGGCTGAAGTACATCAGCGTCGAGGAGCACCTGCGCCCCGGGCTGCCCGCGCGCGACCAGGCGGCCGAGCCGGTGCACGGCGAGATCACCGCGACCCGCGTCTTCCGCCGCCCTTCCGCCGCCGTCGACGAGCGGGGGGAGTGAAGGGCGAACGACCCGTGGCGACCGGCCCGTTCAGCGGCGGCGGGCCAGCGGCCGCCGCCGCGCCGCGCTGCTCGGCACGGACACCACGCCGTTGCGCTGGAGCCACGCCTGCCGCGTGACCCAGATGTCGAGCACCGCCCAGGTCGCGACGAACGTACTGGCCACCGAGGAGAGCACCATGGGGAACGCGAGCCAGGATCCGGCGAGGGTGCACAGGAGCACCACGACGACCTGGGTCAGCGTCAGTGCGATGATGATGACGGCGCGCACCGCCGCGGTGCGGACCGTGTCAGGTAAGCGGGGTCTCGCGTACACTCCGCCTTCGCTCCCTGTCAGGTGAGATGCGCGGATATGTCCTCCGTCCCCCATGGTAGAACGCCTTGCGGACCGGGGCAGGACGCACGAGGATGAGCGGCCCGTCGAGTCAACTCCAGGCAATCCCCGGGTGATAGGCGAGCGCGCGCCCGACCGGTAGTAGGCTCGCGCTGCCGGACGGTGTCGGTGACCGCCGCCGACTCGCCGGGAGAACCCAAGGGGAGGGCATGCGCTTTCGCGGCACATCGGTGCGACGCAGGACGGCGGCCCTGATGCTGGTGCCCCTGCTGTCGCTCGTGTCGGTCTGGGCGGTGTCGACGTTCATCACCGTGTCCGACGCCCGCTCCGCCCTCGCCGCCTCCGACGCGGCCGACTTCCTGACCGGGCCCACGCAGGGCGTGATCGGCGCGGTGCAGGCCGAGCGCCGCCAGTCGCTGCTTCGCCTCGGGGACCCGCGCAGGGCCGAGGAGTTGAGCCGCCTTGAGGATCTGCGGGCCGCCACCGACGACGCCATGGCCGCGCTCAGGGACGCGGCGGGCAGGGGCGGCGGGGACCTGGGCGGCACGGGCCGCGAGCGCCTCGACGCGCTGTTCGCGGCGCTTGACGACCTGGACCAGCTGCGCGACCAGGTCGACAGCAACACCATTGACCGCACCGACCTCCTGGACGCCTACGGCGGCGTGACCGCCCCAGGGCTCGGCCTCCTCGCCGTCCTCCCCCCCGGCGCGGGAGCGGACAACGACCGGCAATCCCGCGCCGTCGTCGGCCTCGCCCAGGCCCGCGAGCACCTGTCCCAGGAGGACGCGCTCGTGGCGGGCGCCCTCGCCGCTGGCGTGGTCACCACATCGGAGCTGCGCGCGATCGACACCAGGATCGTCAGGCGCGAGGCGGCGTACGAGACGTTCCTGCCCGACCTCCCCGTCGACGACCGGCAGGCGCACGAGAGCTTCTGGGACAGCGGCCGCGGGCGCATCCTGGCCACCACGGAGGAGAGCCTGCTCGAGGGCGGCGCACCCGTCGTTCCCGCCGACCACTGGGCCGACGCGGCCACCGGCGCCCTCGACATGCTGGGCGACCTGGCCGACGAGGCCAGGGACGCGGCCGATGAGGACACCGGGCCCGCCGTGACCGGAGCCGTGTGGCGGGCCGTCCTGGTGGGCGGCGTCGGCCTGGTGGCCGTGGCCGTCTCCGCGGTCGTCGCGCTGCGCGTCGGGCGCGGCCTCGGCCGGGACCTCCAGGCCCTCTCGCGCGAGGCCAGGGACGCCGCCGAGCTGCGGCTCCCCGGCGTGATGCGGCGGCTCGACGCCGGCGAGCACGTGGACGTGGAGACCGAGGCGCCGCGCCTGGAGTACCCGCCCGACGAGGTCGGCGAGATCGGCCGCGCCCTCAACACCCTTCAGCGCGAGGCCGTTTCCGCCGCCGTCGAGCGAGCGGAGACGCGCCGCGGCGTCTCCGAGGTGTTCGTCAACCTCGCCCGCCGCAACCAGGTGCTGCTGCACCGTCAGCTCGGCCTGCTCGAGGCGTTGGAGCGCCGCACCGAGACCGACGACGAGCTGACCGACCTCGTCCGCGCCGACCACATCGCCACGCGCATGCGGCGGCACGCGGAGGGCCTTGTCATCCTCTCGGGCGCCGCCCCCGCGCGGCAGTGGCGCAAGCCCGAGCAGCTGATGGACGTCGTCAGGGCGGCCGTCGACGAGGTCGAGGACTACGAGCGCGTCGAGATCCACCGGCTGCCCCCGCTGGCCGTCGCCGGGGGAGCGGTCGCCGACCTGGCCCATCTCGTCGCCGAACTCCTGGAGAACGCCACGGTGTTCTCCCCGCCGCACACCGCCGTGCAGGTCACGGGCGAGCGCGTCCCGCACGGCTTCACCCTTGAGATACACGACCGCGGCCTCGGCATGACCGCGGAGGCGCTGCGCGAGGCCAACCAACGGCTCGCCGAGACGCCCGAGTTCGAGCTGTCGCACACCGACAGGATCGGCCTGTTCGTCGTCTCGCGCCTCGCCGACCGGCACGGCATACGCGTCGCGCTCAGGGACTCGCCCTACGGCGGCACCACCGCCGTCACCCTGATCCCGGGCGAGCTGCTCACCGAGACCGCCGAGGAGCCGCCCGAGCGCGAGCGGCTGCCGCGCTCCCCGCACCGCCCCGCGCTCCTGCACGGCCCGATGGACGGCCCGGTCGAGCTGGAGGCCCCGGTCGGCCCCGACGACCCCGACCCGTCGGCCGAGCCGCCCGTCGAGCACACCGCGGCGCGGGAGCCCGACCCCCTCACCCCGCTTCCCCGGCTGCCCCAGCGCCGGGCCTCGCCCGTGCTGGTCGCCGACCACGGCCGCACGGTCGGCCCACCGCCCGAGCCCGAACAGGAGGCGCGCGGACCGGCCCGCCACCGGCAGCAGCGCCCTGGGCCCGAGGGCACCACGGGCGCGGGGCTGCCACGCCGCGCCCGGCACGCGGCCCCCGCCGCCCCCGCGGGGCCCGCCGCCTCCGTTCCGGCTCCCGGCTCCACCCGGGAGGCCGAAGCACCACCCGAGCTCGACGCCGAGCAGGTGCGGTCCCGCATGGCCGCCCTGCAACGCGGCTGGCGGCTCGGCCGTCAGCAGAGCGATCCGGACGGGGACAACACCCCGCCCCAGGGCCGCCCTTAAGAGATCCAGATCACCGTAAGGCAGGACCGATGACCGCACCGGAGGCCGGGAGCCCGCAGGAGAGCAGGCAGGTCGGAGCACTTCTGGACGAGCTGGTCACGCGCGTGCCCAGCATTCGCCACGCCCTCGTCCTGGCGGCCGACGGGCTGCCACGCGGCGCCTCGCGCTCGCTGAGCAGGGAGGACGGCGAGCAGTTGGCGGCGGTGGCCTCCGGCTTCCACAGCCTGGCCAGAGGCGTCGGACAGCACTTCGAGACGGGCTCGGCCCGGCAGACCCTCGTCGAGCTCGACGACGCGTTCCTGCTGGTCGCCGCGGCCGGGGCGGGCAGCGCGCTGGCCGTCTTCGCCGAGTCGGACGCCGACATTGGCACGGTCGCCTACGAGATGACGCTCCTGGTGCAGCGCTTCGGCCCGTCCCTGTCCACCGCGCCGCGCACCATTCCGGGTAACGGGCTCTGACCGGTCGTTAGTTCTCGGGTCCGCCGCGCTCGTGTCGCGAACAGGTGACAACACCGGCGGGGCGCGAACCGTCAGCCGCCCCGTCACGTCGATGAGGGTGACGGCGGCGGCCCGGGACCGACGGGGGTGGCTCCGGATCGCCGTCGTCCCGCGCGCCGGGGCGGCACGGGTCAACGGCCTTTGGAGAGCGCGCCCTTGTCCACAGGGAAGTCGAACTGCCGCCGCGGGAAGGGCTCGTCTTCCAGCGCGAAGTGCCACCACTCGGTGTCCACCGGCGCGAAGCCCTCGGCGGTGAGCGCCGCGCGCAGCACGGCGCGCGCCTCTTGCTGCTCGTCGCCCACGTCCCGCGACGAGGGGGCAGAGCGCGGGTCGAAGAAGTCGAAGCCCGTCCCCATGTCGACCTGGCGGCCCGAGCGCCGCACGAGCGTGACGTCCACGGTGCTGCCGCGGCTGTGCCCCGAGCGTTCGGCGAGATAGCCCTCTTCGAACAGCCGGTCCTTGGGCACGTTCGGGTAGAACTCCTCGCGCCGCCCCGTGGCATCCGGGTCGTCCGCCCAGCGCAGGAACGACTCCACGGCCCGCCGCGGCCGGTAGCAGTCGTACACCAGCAGCCCGAACCCCCGCTCGCCCAGCGCCCGGTGCGCGCGGCGCAGCGCCAACGCGGCATCGCGCGTGAGGAGGCACACCGGCTCGCGGTAGCCGTCCACCACGCGCCCCGTGAAGTTGTCGCGCGTGGCGTAGCGGATTTCCTGCCGGATGCCGGGGGCGACGTCGGCGAGGTCGACGAACGCGTCGGGTGCCCTGGCCCCGGCCGCCGCGGGCGCCCCCGACGCGGCGAGCCCGCCCAGCAGCGCGACCAGCCAGAGAGCTGCGGTGAGGCGGCGCACATACCCACTCCTACCAGGGGCCCGCCGCCCCCGCAGGCGCTCACGCCCTGGCGGCCCGGCGTTCGGGTGGCGCGGCCTCCGCGGGGGCCCCGCGCCACCCTGGTGCGCGCCCGCGTCTGGTGGCATCGTCTGCTCAGCCGTGCCACGCGTACCCGCCGGGAGGCGCCATGACCGTTCCCACGTCCGCACCGCCGTCCGCCCCCGAGCCGCTGTGGCGGCCCTCGGTGCGACGGGCCTCCGCCGCGCGGCTGACCCGCTTCCACGCCTGGGCCGCCGAGCGGCACGGCGCGCCCGCGCCCTTCGACGGCGACGAGGCGGCGAGCTACGCGGCGCTGCACGGCTGGTCGGTGACGGATCTCGAGGCGTTCTGGCGGGCGGTCGCCGAGTGGTTCGACGTCCGCTTCGCCACGCCGTACCGGGCGGTGCTCGGCGCGCGGACGATGCCGGGCGCCGAGTGGTTCCCCGGCGCGACCCTCAACTACGCGGAGCACGCCCTGCGCGCGGGCGAGGACCCGGCGCGCGCCGACGAGCCCGCGCTGCTCGCGGTGGACGAGCGCCACGAGCCCGAGCCGATCAGCTGGGCCGAGCTGCGCCGCCGCGTCGGCTCGCTCGCCGCGGCGCTGCGCGAGCTCGGCGTGCGGCCTGGCGACCGGGTCAGCGGCTATCTGCCCAACATCCCCGAGGCCGTCGTCGCGCTGCTCGCCACCGCGGCGGTGGGCGCGGTGTGGACGTCGTGCGCCCCCGACTTCGGCGCGCGCAGCGTCCTCGACCGGGTCCAACAGGTGGAGCCCGTCGTGCTGTTCGCCGTCGACGGCTACCGCTACGGCGGAAAGGTCCACGAGCGCGCCGCCACCGTCGCCGAGCTGCGCGAGGGGCTGCCCACGCTGCGGGCCACGGTGCACATCCCGCTGCTCGGCTCGGCCGCGCCCGACGGCGCGCTTGAGTGGGCGGCGCTGACCGGCTCCGACGTCGAGCCGGAGTTCGAACAGGTGCCGTTCGACCACCCGCTGTGGGTGCTGTACTCCTCCGGCACCACCGGGCTGCCCAAGGCGCTGGTGCAGTCCCAGGGCGGCATCCTGCTCGAACACCTCAAGCAGATCGGCCTGCACTGCGACCTCGGCCCCGGCGACCGGCTGTTCTGGTACACCTCCACCGGCTGGATGATGTGGAACTTCCTGGTCTCGGCGCTGCTGACGGGCACCACCGCGGTGCTCTACGACGGCAGCCCCGGCCATCCGGACACCGGGGCGCAGTGGCGCGTCGCCGAGCGGTCGCGCGCCACCCTGTTCGGCACGTCGGCCGCGTATGTCATGGCCTGCGCCAAGGCGGAGGTCCACCCGCGGCGCGACGCCGACCTGTCCGCGACCCGCTGCGTGGCCACCACGGGCTCGCCGCTGCCGCCCGACGGGTTCCGCTGGCTGCACGACGAGGTCGGCGAGGACCTGTGGATCGCCTCGGTCAGCGGCGGCACGGACGTGTGCAGCTGCTTCGCTGGCGCCGTGCCCACGCTCCCGGTCTGGACGGGGGAGTTGCAGGCCCCGGGGCTCGGCACCGACCTGCGCGCCTTCGGGCCCGACGGCACCCCCCTGGTCGACGAGGTGGGCGAGCTCGTGGTGACCGCGCCCATGCCGTCGATGCCGATCTCCTTCTGGAACGACCCCGAGGGACGCCGTTACCACGACAGCTACTTCGACATGTTCCCCGGCGTGTGGCGGCACGGCGACTGGACGACCCTCACCTCGCGCGGCACGGTCGTCATCCACGGCCGCTCGGACTCCACGCTCAACCGGCAGGGCGTGCGGATGGGTTCGGCCGACATCTACGAGGCCGTCGAACGGCTGCCCGAGATCAGGGAGTCGCTGGTCATCGGCGTCGAGGAGCCGGACGGCGGCTACTGGATGCCGCTGTTCGTCGCGCTCGCCGACGGCACGGCGCTGGACGACGGGCTGCGCTCCAGGATCCGCTCCGCCATCAAGTCCGCGCTCTCCCCGCGCCATGTGCCCGACGAGATCATCGAGATCCCCGGCGTCCCGCACACGTTGACGGGCAAGCGCCTCGAAGTGCCCGTCAAACGCCTCCTCCAGGGCGCCGCGCTCACCTCGGCGGTCAACCCGGGCTCGGTCGACGACCCCAGGCTGCTCGGCTTTTTCGAGAAGCTGGCCGCCGAGCGGGCCGCTGTCAGTGGCGGTGACTACTCTCGGTGATCGAACGCTTTCGATCCGTCGAGGGGGAGTCATGGCACACACCACGGGGCGCGCGTCGCGGCGCGCGGCCGCCTTGCTGGGGGAGTCGGCAGGCACGGTCGCGGTCATCGCCGACGAGGCCGCGTTCGCGCTGATGCGCCGGTACGGCAGCTTCCGGTTCACCGACCATCCCAGCTATCTGCGGCGCACCGAGGCGCTGCTGCGCGCGCTGGCCCGCCGTCACGGTCACACCAGTGTGGCCCTGTTCGACCCGGTCGGCTTCGCCGAGTTCTGCGAGCGGGAGCGCCTCGGGCCCGACAGCCCGGCCGCCCGCGCGCGGTACACCGCGGAGATCGCCGCGCGCGGCCCGACGGTGGCCTACGACGGGCAGCCGCTCGACCTGCTGGTCCCCGAGCTGCTCGCCGAGCACATGCGGTGGGAGACGTGGGAGGTGGGCACGGATCTGCTGGCCGCGGCCGGGCCCTGCCCCCGCTGTGGCGCCCCGCAGTCGCGCTGCGCCTTCAGACGGGCTGCCGGGCTGCTGGCCGCGGCGCTCGAGTGGGTCCCGCCGGGGACGCACCACCTGGTGTGCAGCCTGATCACCGAGCCTGGCCCGCTGACCGCCTCGGTGCGCGCGGTGCGCGGCGCGGACGGCTCGCTGGAGATGGCCGAGCCCGAGGCGCTGGTGCTCTGCACGCTCCTCGGCGTTGGCCTGGCGACGGGCGATCCGGGCGGCGTGGTGCTGCGTTCGGCCGCGGATCCGGAAGCCGAGCCGCCGCACCGGGGCGAGGAGGTCCGCGGCTGGAGCGTGCGGGACGGGCGGCTGATCCCGCTGACCGAGGGCGGCGTGTTCGCGGCGTACTGCACGGATCTGTTCACGGGCGAGCCCGTTCCGCCCGAGCACGGCGTGGCCTACCGCGCGGCGCCCGCCCTGCCGCCCGCCGACTGCCAGGGGCCATGAGCCGCGGCCCCGGGGGCTCACTCCCCGGAGAGCACGGCGAGGGCCGCGGCGCGCGCGTCGTCCGCGCTGTCCGCGGCCCGCGCGGCGGCGGCCGCGCGCCCGCACTGCGCGCGGGTGTGCCGCGCCAGCGTGGCCCTGACCCCGGGGATCGCGGAGGCTCCCATGGAGAGGCTGGTGACGCCGAGTCCGGTGAGCACACAGGCGAGCGTGGGGTCGGCCGCGGCCTCGCCGCACACCCCGCAGCCCTTGCCCTCCGCCGCCGCGGCCTCGGCGGCGGCCGCCACCAGGTCGAGCAGCGCGGGCTGCCACGGGTCCTGGAGCCGGGCGACGGCCCCCAGCTGCCGATCGGCCGCGAACGCGTACTGCGCCAGGTCGTTGGTCCCGATCGAGAGGAACGCCACCTCCCTCAGCAGCGCGCGGGCCCGCAGCGCCGCGGCGGGGATCTCCACCATGGCGCCGCACTCGGCGCGCAGCCCCGCGGCCCGGCACGCGGCGGCGAACGCCCCCGCCTCCGCCCGGTCGGCGACCATCGGCGCCATCACCTCGGCGCGGACGGGCAGCCCCTCGGCCGCGGAGGCCAGCGCGCGCAGCTGCGTGTCCAGGATGTCGGGGCGTTCGAGCAGGGCGCGCAGGCCGCGCACGCCCAGCGCGGGGTTGGGCTCATCGGCGCTCCGAAGGAAGGGGAGGGGCTTGTCGGCGCCCGCGTCCAGCACGCGCACCACGACGCGCCCCTCGGGGAACGCCTCGAACACCTGGCGGTACGCGGCCCGTTGCGTCTCCTCGTCCGGTGGCTCGGCCCCCGCGGGTCCCCCGGCGCCCTCGGGCCCGACGTAGAGGAGCTCCGTGCGGAAGAGCCCCACGCCCTCGGCGCCCGCGTCGAGGGCGGCGGGCACGTCGGCGGGGCCGCCGATGTTCGCCAGCAGCGGCACCCGGTGGCCGTCCGATGTGGCGCCAGGGCCCGCGACGGGGGCCGCGGCCCTCCGGTCGGCCGCGGTCCTGGTCATCGCCGCGCGCTCCTCGGCGCCCGGGTTCACCACGACCTCGCCCGTCCCGCCGTCGAGCGCCACCACCGCGCCCTCGGCCAGGTCCTCGGCGCCCGCGAGCGCCACCACGGCGGGCACGCCCATGGAGCGGGCCAGGATCGCGCTGTGGCTGGTCGGCCCGCCCTCCTGGGTGATGAAGCCAAGCACCAGCGAGGGATCGAGCAGGGCGGTGTCCGCGGGGGCGAGGTCGCGCGCGACCAGGACATAGGGCTCGTCGCTGTCCGGCACGCCGGGCACGGGGACGCCGAGCAGCCTGGCGACGATCCGGTTGCGCACGTCGTCGAGGTCGGCGACCCGGCCCGCGAGGTATTCCCCCGCGCCCGCCAGGAGCGCGCGATACGCGGCGAACGCGTCGCTCACCGCTCGCTCCGCCGTGGCGCCCACGCCGATCCGGCGCGCCACGTCGGCCATCAGCTCGGGGTCACGGGCCATCAGCGCCTGGGCCTCGAGCACCGCCTGGGCCTCGCCGCCCGCCAGGGTGCCCCTGGCCACCAGGTCGGCGCCGACGGCCTCGGCCGCCCGCTGGGCCCGGCCCAGCTCGTGCGGCGCCTCGCGCGCCGAGGTCTGCCCGGCGGGCGGCTCGAGCACGGCCGTGCCAAGATGCCTGACCTCGCCGATCGCCACGCCGTGGCTGACGCCGACACCGCGGAGCCTGATCCCCATGTCACCCGCCTCGGCCCGCCACGTTCGGGCGGTGAACCACATCAAAGCGTAGGCGATCGCCCCACTTCCCCCCACGTCCCGCCCCGCCCCCTGACCCGGACGACCGACCGGGGGAGCGGGCCCGCGCGGCCGGTAGAGTCAGCAGCGCACAGCGCCGGTACGGGGTGAGTAGGAGGGCGTCCGGGTGGAGGTCCAGGAGACAGACATTCAGACGGACCGGATCCTCACCATCCCCAACCTCCTGAGCATGGCTCGCCTTCTCGGCGTCCCCGTCTTCCTGTGGCTGGTGCTCTCCCCGGTCTTCGACGGCCCCGACCTGGACGGCTGGGCGCTGCTCGTCCTCGCGGCCAGCGGCGTCAGCGACTACCTGGACGGCAAGCTCGCCCGCCGCTGGAACCAGATCAGCGCCCTTGGCCGCATCCTCGACCCGGCCGCCGACCGCCTCTACATCCTGTCCACGCTGGTCGGCCTGACGTGGCGCGACATCCTGCCGCTGTGGCTGACCGCGCTGCTGCTCGCCCGTGAGCTGATGCTGCTGGTCACCGTCTGGCGCCTGGACAGGGCGGGTTATGCCCCTCCGCAGGTGAACTTCCTCGGCAAGGCGGCCACTTTCAACCTGATGTACGCGTTCCCGTTGCTCCTGCTCAGTGAGGGAAGTGGCTGGGTGCCTTCTCTCGCTGCTATTTTCGGATGGGCGTTCGCTGGCTGGGGTACAGCGCTCTACTGGTGGGCAGGGATCCTCTACGTGGTCCAGGTCCGCCGTATCCTCGCGGCGGATGCCACGGCCGACTGAGCTCGCCCTGGCAGCGTCGCAGGGGCTTGGAGCCCGCATGTGTCGCACTTTTCCGGGGAGAGCCACCCCGGGCCCGGGCCCCTCCAGACGGGCGCAGTCGGAGTGACTGTCGACTCCCCAAGGAGGACACTTCCGATATGAAGGCCGTCGTAATGGCTGGTGGCGAAGGCACCCGGCTTCGCCCGATGACCGCGAGCATGCCCAAGCCGCTGCTGCCCGTGGCAAACCGCCCGATCATGGAGCATGTGCTCCGGCTGCTGAAGCGGCACGGGCTCACCGAGACCGTCGTCACGGTTCAATTCCTCGCCTCCCTCGTCAAGAACTATTTCGGTGACGGTGAGGAACTCGGGATGGATCTCACCTACGCCCATGAAGAAAAGCCTCTGGGCACGGCCGGAAGTGTGAAGAACGCCGAGGACGCACTCAAGAACGACTCATTCCTGGTGATCTCGGGGGACGCGCTCACCGACTTCGACCTCACCGACCTGATCCGCTACCACCGGGAGCGCGGCGCGCTGGTCACGGTCTGCCTGACCAGGGTGCCCAACCCCCTGGAGTTCGGCATCACCATCGTCGACGAGGACGGCCGCGTCGACCGGTTCCTGGAGAAGCCCACCTGGGGACAGGTGTTCTCCGACACCGTCAACACCGGCATCTATGTGATGGAGCCCGAGGTCTTCGACTATGTCGAGCCCGACGTTCCCGTCGACTGGTCCGGCGATGTCTTCCCGCGCCTGATGAAGGAGGGGAAGCCGGTCTTCGGCTATGTCGCCGAGGGTTATTGGGAGGATGTCGGCACCCATGAGAGCTATGTCAAGGCGCAGGCCGACGTTCTCGAAGGAAAGGTCGACGTCGAAATCGACGGCTTCGAGATCTCACCCGGCGTCTGGATCGCCGAGGGGGCCGAGGTCCACCCCGACGCGAAGCTCCGTGGCCCGCTGTACATCGGCGACTACGCCAAGGTAGAGGGCGGCGCGGAAATCCGCGAACACACCGTCATCGGCTCCAACGTCGTGGTGAAGTCGGACGCGTTCCTGCACAAGGCCGTGGTCCATGACAACGTTTACATCGGGCCGCAGACCAATCTGCGCGGCTGCGTCATCGGCAAGAACACCGACGTGATGCGCGCCGCGCGCATCGAGGACGGCGCCGTCATCGGCGACGAATGCCTCGTCGGCGAGGAGTCGATCGTCCAGGGAAACGTGCGCGTCTACCCGTTCAAGACGATCGAGGCGGGCGCGTTCGTCAACACCTCGGTCATCTGGGAGTCCCGAGGCCAGGCCAACCTGTTCGGCGCGCGCGGCGTCTCCGGCATCCTCAACGTCGAGATCACCCCCGAGCTGGCCGTCAGGCTCGCTAGCGCCTACGCCACCACCCTCAAGAAGGGATCCACGGTCACCACGGCGCGCGACCACTCCAGGGGCGCGCGCGCCCTCAAACGCGCCGTCATCTCCGCGCTCCAGGCCAGCGCCATCGACGTGCGCGACCTGGAGAACGTCCCGCTGCCCGTGGCCCGCCAGCAGACCGCGCGGGGCAGCGCGGGCGGCGTGATGATCCGTACGACCCCCGGCGTCCCCGACTCCGTCGACATCATGTTCTTCGACGAGCGCGGGGCCGACCTCTCCCAGGGCGGACAGCGCAAGCTCGACCGCGTCTACGCCCGCCAGGAGTACCGCCGCGCCTTCCCCGGCGAGATCGGCGATCTCCGTTTCCCGGCAAGCGTCTTCGACGGCTACACCGGCTCGGTGCTGCGCGACGTCGACACCACGGGGGTGGCCGAGTCCGGACTGAAGATCGTCGTGGACGCCGCCAACGGCAGCGCGGGTCTCGTGCTGCCCAGCCTCCTGGGCCGCCTCGGCGTCGACGCCCTCACCATCAACCCCGGGCTCGACGAGGCCAGGCCCACCGAGACCGCGGACGTCCGCCGCGCCGGGCTCGTCCGCCTCGGCGAGATCGTCGCGTCGGCCCGCGCCGCCTTCGGCGTCAGGTTCGACCCGGTGGGCGAACGCCTCGCGCTGGTCGACGAGCGCGGCCGCATCATCGAGGACCAGCGGGCCCTGCTGGTGATGCTCGACCTGGTGGCCGCCGAGCGCCGCAGCGGGAGGGTCGCGCTGCCGGTCACCACCACCCGCATCGCCGAGCAGGTCGCCGCCTACCACGGCACCCAGGTGGAGTGGACGACCACCTCGCCCGACGACCTGACCCGGGTCGCCCACAAGGAGGGCTCGGTCTTCGGCGGCGACGGCCAAGGGGCGTTCATCATCCCGGAGTTCTCCTCCGTCTTCGACGCGACGGCGGCGTTCGCCCGGCTGGTCGGGCTGGTCGCCCGCACCCAGCTGTCCCTCTCCCAGATCGACGCCCGCATCCCCCGCGCCCACGTGGTCAGCCGCGACGTCGTGACCCCCTGGGCGATCAAGGGCCTGGTGATGCGCCGCGTGGTCGAGGCCGCGGGCGACCGCTCCGTGGACACCACCGACGGCGTGCGCGTCGTCGAGCCCGACGGCAGGTGGGTCCTGGTCCTGCCCGACCCGGCCGAGGCCGTCACCCACCTGTGGGCCGAGGGCCCGGACGACGCGGCCGCCCAGGAGTTGCTGGACGAGTGGTCGAGCGTGGTCGACAGCGCCGACCGCTGACCCCGCACGCCGCCAGGCCCTCGCCCAAGCGCCTTGCCACCGGGGTCGGTTCGGTCTTCTGAGTGACGCGTGCGACGATGTGCGCCATGCCACAGCAGGAGCCCGGACCGCGCCCCACCGCGCGCCCCGACGCCTCCATGTCGCTGCTGACCACCCTCATGAGCACGACACTTGACGAGGGCTACGCCGAGGCCGCGGCCAGGCGGCGAGCCGAAGGCCGGTCAGACCTGCCGCGCACGCTGCGCGCCAGGCTCTGGCTGGCCACGGGCCTCGTGCTGGCCGCGCTCGTCGTCACCCTGGGCGCCGCGCAGGCCCGCGAGTCGGCGCCCACCCTCGCCCGCGAGCGCTCGGAGCTGCTCGACCGGGTCGACGCGGGCACCGCCGCCGTCGACGCCCTGCACGACGACGTGGACGAGCTGCGCGCCGAGGTCGCCGCCCTGCGCCGCGAGGCCCTGGGCGGCGCGGGCGCCGAGGGCGCCGAGCTCGCCGCCCTGCTGGCGGGCGCGACGCCCGTGACCGGCCCCGGGATCGAGCTCACCGTGGACGACGCCGAAGGCGCCACGGGGACCCCGGGGGATCCGCGCGACAGCGGCGCGTTCGACGCGGGCCGCGTGCGCGACCGCGACCTGCAACGCGTCGTCAACGGCCTGTGGCACTCGGGCGCCGAGGCGATCGCCGTCAACGGGCAGCGGCTCACCGCGCTCTCCGCGATCCGCGCCGCGGGCGACGCCGTCCTGGTCGACAACCGCCCGCTCGCCCCGCCCTACTCCGTCCTGGCCGTGGGCCCCGGCGACGACCTGGCCGCCGCGTTCGCCCGGAGCGACGGAGGGCGCCACCTGGCGGCGCTGCGGGACCGTTACGGCATCAGGGCGGGCACGGACGCGCGCGACGAGGTGGCGCTGCCCGCCGCACCAGGGCTCACCCCGCGCGTGGCAAGACCCGCGGCCTGACGCCGCCGCAGCGCCCCCCGGGCCCAAGTCCCCAAGGGAAACAGGAGAGAGAGCCCCCAGTGATCGCCGTCGCCGGACTCGTCATCGGAGTCGTGGTAGGAATCCTCACCCGCCCGGTGGTGCCCACCGGCGTGGAGCCCTATCTGCCCATCGCCGTCGTCGCCGCACTCGACGCGGTCTTCGGCGGCCTGAGGGCGCTGCTCGACGGGATCTTCGACGACCGGGTGTTCGTGGTGTCGTTCCTCTCGAACGTCACGGTGGCGGCGCTGATCGTCTTCCTCGGCGACGAGCTCGGCGTCGGCGCCCAGCTCTCGACCGGCGTGGTCGTGGTGATCGGCATCCGCATCTTCTCCAACGCCGCCGCGATACGCCGGCACGTCTTCGGGGCCTGAGGCCGATGACCGACGAGCCGATGGCCGACGAGCCGGAGAGCACCCCCGCACCCGCCACGGGAAGGGCCGCGCTGCGGGCCGCCCTGTGGCCGCCGCGCGCCGGACGCGGCCAACTGCTCGTCGCGCTCCTGCTGTTCGTGCTCGGGCTCGGCCTGGCCATCCAGGTGCGCGCCGCGGGCAGCGACGACACCGCGCTGCGCGGCGCCCGCCGGGAGGACCTGGTGCGGATCCTGAGCGACCTCGAGGACCGCACCGACCGCCTCGAGGACGAGAAGGCGGGCCTCGAGGACCAGCGCACGGAGCTGGAGACCAGCTCGGACCAGGCCGAGGAGGCCAGGCGCCAGACCGAGGAGCGCGAGCGTCAGCTGGGCATCCTGGCGGGCACGGTGGCGGCCCAGGGCCCGGGCATCACCCTGCGTATCGACGACCCGCGAAGCGCCGTGGAGGCGGATATGCTGCTCGACGTCGTTCAGGAGCTGCGCGCGGCCGGCGCCGAGGCCATCCAGATCAACGACGTGCGCGTCGTCGCCGCCACCGCCCTCGTGGACGACAACGGCGGCGTGCGCGTGGACGACCTGCGGGTCGGGGCGCCGTTCGAGATCAGGGCGATAGGCCGCCCCCAGGATCTCGAGCCCGCGCTCAACATCCCAGGGGGAGTGGTGCAGGCGCTGGAGAGCGAGCGGGCCGAGGTCGTCGTCGAGCGGCCGGAGACGGTGACGATCGACGCCTTGCGATCGGCGGAGCAGCCTGACTACGCTCAGTCGTCATCGTGACCGCGCTGGATGTCACGGGGGTGCCACACCCCCCGGGGTGTCAGGTGAGGGAAACTGAACGGGGGCCGTGGACGTTGTCGAGACGTCCGTCACGGCCGGTGAGAGAGAATGGACCGCCCCGTCCCACGACGGGCCGGCCTAGGTGCGAGGGGATCGCTGGTGAGCTTTTTCGCTAGATTGTTCGGCAGGCGTCAGAGCGGCATGCACAGTGCCGCACGGCCCCGCGCCCGCCAGCAAGGCGAGCCAGCGTCGGCGGCCGGCGCGGAGCCTGGCCGTCCGTTGTTCCGCGACGAGGTGTCATCCCCCGGCGACATAGGCTCCCAGGGCGGTGGCTCCGCGACGGTGACGTGTTCGCGCTGCGGCCACCGGTCCCCCGCGACCAGCCGTTTCTGCTCGAACTGCGGCAATGGCCTGCGCCCGGGGCTCGAGGGATCGTCGGAGACCACGTCCACGATCTCCATCTCGGGCCTCGAGGCGTACGAGGCCGAGATCACGGGCCAGCACCCCGCCCCCGCGCTCTCCCCCGAGGCGCAGGCCGCGGTCGAGGCGCTGCCGCCGGGCTCCGCGCTGCTCATCGTTCGCCGAGGGCCGAATTCCGGCAGCAGGTTCCTGCTCGACGGCGAGGTGACCACCGCGGGCCGCCACCCGCACAGCGACATCTTCCTCGACGACGTGACCGTGTCCCGGCGCCATGTGGAGTTCAGGCGGCAGCCGGACGGAGGCTTCACGGTGAGCGATATCGGCAGCCTGAACGGCACCTATGTCAATCGCGAGCCCATCGAGCAGACGACCGTCCTGGGGAACGGCGACGAGGTCCAGATCGGCAAGTACAGGCTGGTCTTCTTCGCCAGCAGGCAGGGATTCTGAGTCGTCGGGCGGCGCCCGGGCGTCGCGCGGCCGAGCTCGACTATCCAAATGCACCGGGCACCGCCTAGGGTTGCTGTGTGAATCAGCTCGACGTCGTGGGCGTACGGGTGGAAATGCCCAACAATCAGCCCATCGTGCTCCTCCGTGAAGTCGGCGGTGATCGCTATCTCCCGATCTGGATCGGGCCGGGAGAGGCGACCGCCATCGCGTTCGCCCAGCAGGGCATGACCCCTGCCCGGCCGTTGACGCACGATCTCTTCAAGAACGTGCTGGAAGCGGTGGGGCAGGAGCTCAGCGCGGTGCGGATCACCGACCTGCGCGACGGGGTGTTCTATGCCGAGCTCGTGTTCGCCAGCGGTGTGGAGGTCAGTGCCCGCCCGTCCGACGCCATAGCCCTCGCCCTCCGTGTGGGCACGCCGATCTACGGCAGCGATGCCGTGCTCGACGACGTGGGGATCATCATCCCGGACGAGCAGGAGGACGAGGTGGAACGGTTCCGCGAATTCCTTGACCAGATCTCCCCCGAGGACTTCGGCACGAGCAGCCAGTAACGGCGCGTGGCGATCGTTGACGCGCTGAGGGTGGATGCCTAGCGTCGATGGGGCATGTCTTGGGAGGAGCGCTGTGTGCGTGCTCATCGTGACAGCCGGTGAGCGACGAAGGCACGGTAGGGGCATGCGGAACGGAGGCCGGCGTGACAGGTAACGGCGACAGCAGAGCGGTCGGCGGGTTGTCCGCCCTCCCGGGGGCACCTCAGGTGGCCGGTGCGGGGCCGCGGCAGTCCGTCGGGGCCCAGGGGCGCGGAGCGCCCGAACAGCTCGGCTATCGGGGCCCGAGCGCCTGTGCCGCCGTCGGCATCACCTACCGCCAGCTGGACTACTGGGCCCGCACCGGGCTCGTCCAGCCGAGCGTCCGCCCGGCCCATGGCTCGGGCACCCAGCGGCTCTACAGCTTCCGCGACGTGCTCGTTCTCAAGATCGTCAAGCGGCTGCTCGACGCGGGGGTCTCCCTCCAGAGCATCCGCACCGCGGTGCGCGCCCTGTGCGCCGTCGACCTCGCCGAGCTGTCTACCATGACGCTGATGAGCGACGGCGCTACCGTCTACCGCTGCGCGTCCCCCGAGGAGCTGGCCGAGCTGCTGCGCGGCGGCCGTGGCGTCTTCGGGATCGCGGTCGGCGCGGTCTGGGCCGATGTGGAGAGCGCGCTGGCGCAGCTCCAGGCCGAGCGCCTCGACACCGGCGAGGCACTGCCCGCCACCCACCCGTCGGACGAGCTGGCCCGCAGGCGCCGCGGCATCTGATCCCACGGCGCGGGCCGCCCCCGTTGTCAGACCCGTGGGGCACCATCGGTGGGGTGAGAGGTCAGCCCACGGTTCTGCACCTCGACATGGACGCCTTCTACGCCTCGGTCGAGCAGGCGGCCAAGCCGAGCCTGCGCGGCAAGCCCGTCATCGTCGGCGGTCTCGGCCCGCGCGGGGTGGTCGCCACCGCGTCGTACGAGGCGCGGCGCTTCGGAGTCCACTCGGCGATGCCCATGGCCCAGGCCAGGCGGCTGGCCCCGCACGCCGCGTGCCTCGTGCCGCGCTTCGGGGTCTACCGGGGGATCAGCGAGACGGTGATGCGGCTGCTGGCCGAGCTGTCGCCGCTGGTGGAGCCGTTGAGCCTGGACGAGGCGTTCGTCGACCTGGCGGCGGGCGACCCCGGCGCCGCGACGGCCGATGAGGCGCTGCGCGTCGGCACGCTGCTGCGGGCCCGGATCAGGGCGGCCACGGGGCTCACCGGCTCGGTGGGCCTCGCCGGGTCCAAGATGCTGGCCAAGATCGCCTCCGAGCGGGCCAAGCCCGACGGCCTGGAGCTGATCCCGCCGGGCAGCGAGCGCGACCTGCTGGCCCCGCTTCCGGTGCGCACCCTGCCGGGGGTGGGCCCGGCCACCGCCGAGACGCTGCGCAGGGCCGGGATCGGGACGATCGGCGAGACGCTGCGGGCCGGGGAGGACGAGCTGCTGCGGCTGCTGGGGAAGGCGCATGGCGCCTCGGTGTTCGCGATGGCCTCGGGCGTCGACGAGCGGCCCGTGGTGGCCGACCGTGACACCAAGTCGGTCTCGGTCGAGGACACCTTCGACGTGGATGTGACCGACCGGGCGCGCGTGCGGTTCGAGGTGGCCAGGCTCGCCGACCGCTGCGCGCGGCGGCTGCGGGAGGCGGGCAGGTCGGGGCGGACGGTGGTGCTCAAGGTGCGGCGTTACGACTTCACCACGCTCACTCGCTCGGAGACCCTGCGGGGCCCGACGGACGACCCGGCCGTGGTGCGTGAGGCGGCCGCGCGGCTGCTCGACCTCGTCGACACGACCGAGGGGGTCAGGCTACTCGGGGTGGGCGTCAGCGGGCTCGCGGACTTCACACAGGAGGACCTGTTCGCCCAGGCCGCCCAGGCCGCCCAGGCCGCGGGGCCCGCCGAGCCGTCGTCCGGGCCGTCGCCCGGGCCGTCGTCCGAGCTGACGCCCGCGCCGGGGGAAGGGCGGGCCGTGGCGCGTTCATGGCTTCCCGGGCTTGATGTGGCGCATGCCCGCCTCGGCCCTGGCTGGGTCCAGGGCAGCGGGCTCGGGCGCGTCACCGTCCGCTTCGAGCGGCCGGATTCGACGCCGGGGCCCGTGCGGACGTTCTCCGTGGACGACCCCGAGCTCGCGCCGGGGGAGCCCCTGCCGCTGGTGCGGGGCGGCGAGGGCTCAGGCGTCATCGTCGGTCCCGGGAGCGGCGAGCCGCCCGAAGTCCCTGTCGGGTGAGAGCGCGGGATCCACCGGGCCACCGCGCGGCACGTCGAGCCCGTAGTGGTGGTAGAGCTGGAGCTCCTGCTCGGGGGAGAGATGGCGGCCCACGCCGAAGTCGGGGGCGTCCTTGATCAGCGACCTGGCGAACGGGACGCGCAGCGCCTCGTCGACCACCTCGCTCGGCTCGAGCGGCACGAACGCGTCCCTGCTGAAGAGCCCCGTGCGCACCGCCGCCCATTCGGGTGTCCCGGTGGCGTCGTCGAGATAGACCTCGTCCACCGTGCCGATCTTGTTGCCATCGCGGTCGAACGCCTTGCGGCCGATCAGACTGCGGGGGTCGATGTCGGTCTGCACGCTTCCTCCAACTGATCGCCACTGTTCGCCGAGTGCCCCGGTATGACCTACGTAAGAGCAGATTGCGTGGGCTGGCCAGTCGAGTGGCGGCCAGGATCCCGCCGGAAGGACCGCTGGTAGGCTCGAATGCGGTTGACGACCTCATGCGGGAGAGTCCCGGCGCCCCAAGGGCCCGGGCGCCGAAGGAGCAAATCCTCCCCGGAATCTCTCAGGCACCCGTACCGCGTGAGTCAGGCCACTCTGGAAAGCAGGGCGGTGGCGGGGCAGCGCCCCTTCGCCGCCCTCACCGACGGTGCAAGCCATGGCACGCCAGTGCCGCGGCGAAGCTCTCAGGTCGACATGACAGAGGGGGAGGCCCGTCAGGCACGGCCGCCTGACGCCCCCGCAGGTCGCCGCGACCAGGAGGAGCCTCCCGATGACTACCGACCACACCCCGTTGGCCGCCCTCGAACAGGGCACGCCGTTCTCCGCCCGGCACATCGGGCCCGATGCGGCCGACCAGGCGAAGATGCTCGCCTACGTCGGCTTCGGCTCGCTCGACGAGCTGACCGCCGCCGCGGTGCCCGAGGCCATCAGGACCAGCGAGGCGCTGCTGCTGCCCGAGGCCAGGGACGAGGCGGGCGTGCTGGCCGAGCTGCGCGCGCTCGCCTCGCGCAACACCGTGCTGCACTCCATGATCGGCTTGGGGTACCACGGCACCTTCACGCCGCCGGTCATCCTGCGGAACGTCATGGAGAACCCCTCCTGGTACACCGCGTACACGCCCTACCAGCCGGAGATCTCCCAGGGCCGCCTTGAGGCGCTGCTCAACTTCCAGACGGTCGTGGCGGATCTGACCGGGCTGCCGACGGCGGGTGCTTCGCTGCTCGACGAGGGGACGGCAGCGGCCGAGGCGATGGCGCTCGCGCGGCGCGTCGGCAAGGTCAGGGACGGCGTCTTCCTGGTCGACGCCGACTGCCTGCCGCAGACGATCGCCGTCGTCAGGACCCGTGCCGAGCCGACCGGCGTCCCCGTCGTGGTGGCCGACCTGAGCGAGGGTATCCCCGTCGAGGCCGCCGAGCGCGGCGTCTTCGGCGTGCTGATCCAGTACCCGGGCGCCTCGGGCGCCGTGCGCGACCCGCGCGCGCTCATCGAGGAGGCGCACGCCCTGGGCGCGGTGGTGACCGTGGCCGCCGACCTGCTCGCGCTCACGCTGCTGACCTCGCCCGGCGACCTCGGCGCCGACATCGCGGTCGGCTCGAGCCAGCGTTTCGGCGTGCCGATGGGCTTCGGTGGCCCGCACGCGGGGTTCATGTCCGTCCGCGACGCCTACGCCCGCAGCCTGCCGGGCCGCCTGGTCGGCGTCTCGCGCGACGCGGCGGGCGCCCCTGCCTACCGGCTGGCCCTCCAGACCAGGGAGCAGCACATCAGGCGGGAGCGCGCCACGAGCAACATTTGCACCGCGCAGGTGCTGCTCGCCGTGATGGCCGGGATGTACGCCGTCTACCACGGGCCCGAGGGGCTGACCGCCATCGCCCGCCGCGTGCACCGCTACGCCGTCCTGGTGGCCGCTGGGCTGCGGGACGGGGGCGTTGAGCTGGCGCACGAGGAGTTCTTCGACACGGTCACCGCGCGGGTGCCGGGCAGGGCCGCGGCCGTGGTGGCCACCGCGCGCGACATGGGGGTCAACCTCAGGCTCACTGACGACGACCATGTGGGCATCTCCTGCGACGAGTTGACCGGGCGCGCCCAACTGGCCGCGGTGTGGGCGGCGTTCGGCGTGGCGGGGGACGCGTTCGGCATCGAGGCGCTGGACGCCAGGACCCCCGACGCGCTGCCCGAAGGGCTGCTGCGCGCCGACGAGTTCCTGAGCCACCCGGTCTTCCACCGGCACCGCTCGGAGACGGCGATGCTGCGCTATCTGCGGCGCCTGGCCGACAAGGACTACGCGCTCGACCGCGGCATGATCCCGCTCGGCTCGTGCACCATGAAGCTCAACGCCGCGGTCGAGATGGAGCCGGTCACCTGGCCCGAGTTCGCCGCGCTCCACCCGTTCGTGCCCGCCGACCAGGCCGAGGGGTATCTGGCGCTCATCCGCGAGCTCGAGGAGCGCCTTGCCGAGATCACCGGCTACGACAGCGTCTCGCTCCAGCCCAACGCCGGGTCCCAGGGCGAGCTTGCCGGGCTGCTCGCCGTGCGCGCTTACCACAGGGCGGCGGGCCAGCCGCGGCGCACCGTGTGCCTCATCCCCTCGTCCGCGCACGGCACCAACGCCGCGAGCGCCGTGATGGCGGGAATGCGGGTCGTGGTCGTGGCCACGGGCGAGAACGGCGACGTGGACGCCGACGACCTGCGGGCGAAGATCGAGAAGCACCGCGATGAGCTGGCCGTGCTCATGGTCACCTACCCCTCGACCCACGGGGTGTTCGAGGAGGACATCGCCGGGATCTGCGCCGCCGTGCACGACGCGGGCGGTCAGGTGTACGTGGACGGCGCCAACCTCAACGCGCTGGTGGGTCTTGCCAGGCCGGGCAGGTTCGGCGCAGACGTCTCGCACCTGAACCTGCACAAGACGTTCTGCATCCCGCACGGCGGCGGCGGCCCCGGCGTGGGTCCCGTGGCCGTGCGCGCCCACCTCGCGCCCTATCTGCCGGGCCACCCGCTGCGGCCCTCGCCCGCCGACGGCACCACGGGCGCGGTCTCGGCCGCGCCGTGGGGGTCGGCTGGGATCCTGCCCATCTCGTGGGCCTATCTGCGGCTGATGGGCGCGTCGGGGCTGCGCCGCGCGACCCAGGTCGCGGTGCTGGGCGCCAACTACGTCGCCAAGCGGCTCGAGCCGCACTTCCCCGTGCTCTACACGGGCCCTGGCGGGCTGGTGGCGCACGAGTGCGTCATCGACGTCAGGCCGCTGACCCGGGCGACCGGCGTCACGATCGACGACGTCGCCAAGCGGCTGATCGACTACGGGTTCCACGCGCCGACGATGTCGTTCCCTGTCGCCGGAACGCTCATGATCGAGCCCACGGAGAGCGAGGATCTCGCCGAACTCGACCGTTTCTGCGACGCGATGATCGCGATTCGCCGCGAGATCGACCGGGTCGGCTCGGGGGAGTGGCCGAAGGACGACAACCCCCTGGTCAACGCCCCCCACACGGCCGCCCAGCTGAGCGGCGAGTGGGCCCACCCGTACAGCCGCGAGGAGGCCGTGTTCCCCGCGGGCGGCGGTCAGGCCGACGGCCAGGGCGGCACGGGGAAGTACTGGCCGCCGGTGCGGCGCGTCGACGGGGCGTTCGGCGACCGGAACCTGGTCTGCTCGTGTCCGCCGGTGGCCGAGTACGCGGGCTGAGCGACGGGTCGCCCCCGCGCGGGGGCCGGTGGTGCCGGGACCGGTTCGCGCCGTTGCGGGCCGGCCCCGGACGTCCGGTCTGGTCAGCTCGCCAGGCCGAGCGGCGCGACCCTGCGCGTGAGCAGGGGCAGCAGGGCGTCCGTGCGGACCGCGCGCTCCGCGGCGATGCCGGGCGGCGCGGGCGCGAGCGGCATCAGCAGGTCATCGGGCAGGGGGCTGCCGGACTCGGGGTCGGCCCCGAGGTCCGCGTGCAGCCACAGCGTGAGCATGTACAGCTCGGGAACGGACAGCAGCCGGGGCTGGTAGGGCGCGGGCAGGGACTCGGCCAGCAGCATGGCCCGCTCCGTGGAGGCGATGAACGGACCCTCGGTGACGTGCGAGAACGCCCACCCGTCCGCGGTGAGCATCGTCTCGGCGGCGCCGACGGGGCGCCCGTCGCGGGCCAGCAGGAAGCGCCAGCCGGTGAGCCGGGCCTCGGGGGGTTCGGTCGTGCCGGTCACCGGGGCCAGCCGGTGCACGGGGAGGGGAAGGACCGGATCCAGGTCCCCCCGTTCCAGGCGCAGCGGGTGCGGTGACCTGACGGTGGGCGAGTGCAGCGCCGTACGTACGCTGCGCGTCGCGGCGGCGGGTGCCGTCGGTATGAACAGGGGCATGATGGGTCGCCTCTCGCTTCGGAGTAGGTCGCCTCTTGTATGGGGAGACACGCCGGCGAAGAGTTTATACGGGGGATGTTCTCCCTACGTTTCAAGTAGCTGACCTATGAGGTAACGGCAAGAGGGAAAACAGGCCGCCAAGGCGCCAAGAAATCACCAAGGATGCGGCAATTATTCCCCGGGAATATGCCGTCGATGGAGGTGAGCGCCGCGCGGGGCATGCGTGCCACCCCCGTCACGTGGGCAGGATCGAGCCCGTGACATCGAGTGGTGAGGGAGGCGGCCATGGGCGAGAAGGTGGTGGGGGACCGGTTCGACCTCGACGCCCGCGAGCGCTTCAGAGACCGGATCCACGCGTGTATGGCGGCGCTGGGCGCGCTGCTGCGCGAGGGCCGCTTCGAGCGCTCGCGTGACAGGATCGGCCTCGAGGTCGAGATGTGCCTCGCGGATTCGGATGGCTCGCCGCGCATGGTCAATGACGAGGTGCTGGCGCGAATGGCCACCCGCGATTTCCAGACCGAGCTGGGCCAATTCACGCTGGAGCTGAATATGTCCCCGCGGGCGCTCGCGGGAAGGGTCTTCGACGATCTGGCCGAAGAGCTGCGTATCGCGATCGGATACGCCGACCGAATGGCGGCCGAATGTGACGCGCGCCTCGTCATGACCGGGGTGCTGCCGACGATCACCGCGGAGCAGATGCTGCCCGGCACCCTGTCGCCCAACGACCGCTACAGCCTGCTCAACGACCAGATCATGGCCGCGCGCGGCGAGCCCATCCAGCTGGACATCTCGGGGGCCGAGCGGCTGCGGGGCACGTTCGCGTCCATAGCCCCCGAATCGGCGTGCACCTCCGTGCAGTTCCACCTCCAGGTCACCCCCGACCGCTTCGCCGCCGTGTGGAACGCCGCCCAAGTCGCCGCCGCGGCGCAGGTCGCGGTCGGCGCCAACGCCCCGTTCGTCTTCGGCCGCGAGCTGTGGCACGAGTCGCGGCCCCCCTTCTTCCTCCAGGCCACCGACAGCCGCCCGCCCGAGTTCGCGGCGCAGGGCGTGCGGCCGCGCTCGTGGTTCGGCGAGCGGTGGATCTCATCGGTCACCGACCTGTTCGACGAGAACGTCCGCTACTTCCCCGCGCTGCTGCCGCTGCTCTCCGACGAGGACCCCGAGGCGGTGCTGGCCGCGGGCGGGGTGCCGAGGCTCGCCGAGCTGACCCTGCACAACGGCACCGTCTACCGCTGGAACCGCCCGGTCTACGCGGTGGCCGACGGCGTTCCCCATCTGCGCGTGGAGAACCGGGTGCTCTCCACGGGACCCACCGTCGTCGACACGGTGGCCAACGCCGCCTTCTACTACGGCCTGGTCCGCGCGCTGGCCGACCAGCCCGAGCCGGTGTGGACGCGGCTGCCGTTCGCCGCCGCCGAGCGGAACTTCTTCGACGCCTGCCGCCACGGCATCGACGCCGAGCTGACCTGGCCGGGCGAGGCGCCGGGCGGGGCCCCCGAACGGCTGCGCGCGGCCCGGCTGATCGCCGAGCGGCTGATCCCGCTGGCCGCCGGGGGCCTTGACGCGTGCGGCGTCGCGGCGGCCGACCGCGACCACTACCTGTCGATCGTCGAGGAGCGCTGCCGCCGCGGCGTCACCGGCGCCGCGTGGCAGACCGACGCCTACCACAGGGCGGTCGCGGGGGGCGCGGACAGGGCGGCCGCGCTGCGCGATCTGGTGCGGCGGTACTGTGAGCTGGCGCGGACGGACGCACCCGTCCACAGCTGGCCGACCGGGGGGTGACCGCCTCGGCGGCCCCGGCGGCCGGACGGGAGGCTCAGGTGCGGGTCAAGCCGGAGCGGGCGACACAGCGGCCACCCGAGGGCGGCCTCCCCCTGCCGATCGACCGCGTCAGGCGGCAGGAGGTGCTGCTGGTCCTCGCGGTGTCGCTGGGCGCGAGCGCGGTGAGCGCGCTGATCAGCTTCGTCGGGGACCTGACCCGCCCGGGCGGCCTCGCCGACCAGGCGGCCACGCTCAATGGCTCGCGCGCCCCTGGGCGCCCCTGGCTGGACCTGGCGTGGCAGCTGTTCTCGCTCTCCACCGGCGTCGTCCCCGTGCTGCTCGTGGCGCACCTGCTGCTGCGCGAGCGCGCCGAGGCGGGCGCGGCGGGCGCCGCCGGGCCGCGGGCGATCGGCTTCGACGCCAGGCGCCCGGCGTTCGACCTGGGCTGGGGCGCGGCCGTGGCGGCGGGCATCGGCGGGAGCGGGCTGCTGCTCTACCTGGGGGCGCACGCCTCAGGCGCGAACCTCACGGTGGTGCCCGAGTCGCTGCCCGATGTGTGGTGGAAGTACCCGGTGCTGATCGCCTCGGCCCTCCAGAACTCCCTGCTCGAGGAGGTCATCGTCGTCGGCTATCTGCTGCGGAGGCTCGACCAGCTGGGCTGGACGCCGATGGCCGCGCTGGCCGCGAGCGCGCTGCTGCGCGGCACGTACCACCTCTACCAGGGCATCGGTGGCTTCTTCGGCAACGTGGCGATGGGCGTGATCTTCGTCTGGCTCTATCGGCGGTGGGGGCGGGTCATGCCGCTGGTCGTGGCGCACGCGCTCATCGACATCGTGGCGTTCATCGGCTACGGGCTGCTGGCCGGCCGCGTCGACTGGCTCCCCACCGCCTGAGGGCGACCCCTTGGGGCGACCGCCTGAGGGCGCGTCACCCCCGGGGCGTCACCCCGGGCCCTCGCCCGCCGCGAGCGGCAGGGTCTCGATGCGGCCCTCGCCGCAGACCGCGCCGAGCGGCCAGTCGGTCGTGGTGGCGCTGTACGCGTCGGGCGGGATGACCTCGAGCGACGCGGGCTCGGGGCCGCACGAGCCGTTCGCCGGGTCGGCGTCGCCCGGCACCACGGTCCAGTGCAGCCGGGCCCAGACGCTGCGGCCCGGCTCGACGGTCAGCGCCTGGGGGGCCATCGAGTCGTCGCGCACGGTGGTGGTGGGGATGGATTCGCCGTCGCCCGCGGCCAGTTGGAGCCCCGGCCAGCCCTGGGTGCGGCAGCTGGCGTCGGATGCGTTGGTGAGGACGAGCGCCGCGTGCCGCCCGCCCGCGCCCGCGTCCAGCGGGTGAACGGCGGCGGTGAGGGCGTCGGGGGAGCACCACGCGTCGTTCGCCTCGCCCCCGTTGCCCTCGGGCTCGGGGTCGGGCTCCCGCGGGGCCTCGGGGCGCGCCTGATCCTGGTCATCGGCGGCGTCATCGGTGTCGGTGTCGGTGTCGGGCTCGTCGGGCGCGGGCTCAGGGGCGGCGTCGCGGGGCTGCCCGGCGGGCGGTCGGTCGGCTGACGCGCCGTCCGGCGATTCGGTGGACTCGGCGCAGGCGGCGATGGCGAACAGGGTGAGTGCGGCGAGGGCCGCGGCACGTAGGGGGTGGGACGCCATGGGATCCTCCGGTGGGGGAGTCGGCGATGCGGAGGAGTGCTGTGGCCATGGGACGTGGCCATGTCACAACGGGTTCCCGGGGGCGCGCCGCGGTACGCCTGTCGCTCAGGCTCCCTGCCGCGCCGTGAGATAGCGGGGCACGGGGACCCTGGGGCCGCCGTCGTCCGCGGGGACGGGCTCGCCGATGACCGACCCGACCGGGACGACGCCCGCCCAGTGCGGAAGGGACAAGTCTTCGGGCTCCTCGTTCACCCCGCCCGCGCGGACCTTGGCCGAGACCTCGGCCAGGTCGAGGGCCAGCACGGCCGTGGCGGCCAGCTCCCGCGCGTTCGGCGGCCGGCAGTCGGCGGCGCGGCCCGGCACCGCGGCGTCCACCAGGACCTCGAGCGCCCGGCGCCGCTCCGCCTCGTCGGTCACCCGCCGCGCCGTGCCGTGCGCCACCACCGAGCGGTAGTTGACGGAGTGGTGGAACGCCGACCTGGCCAGCACGAGGCCGTCGACATGGGTGACGGTGACACACACGGGAAGGCCCGCGCCGCCCGCGTCGCGCAGCGGCGGCGAGCCGGTGGAGCCGTGCAGGTACAGGCGCTCGCCGTCCCTGGCGTAGAGCGTCGGCAGCACCGCGGGCGCGCCGTCGCGGACGAAGCCGAGGTGGCACACGTATCCCGCGTCGAGGATGGCGTGCACCAGCTCGCGGTCGTAGGCGACGCGCTCGCGGGCGCGGGTCGGGGTGGTGCGTGGCGTCGGGGGATACGGGTCGGCGGGCGGCGTGGTCGGCATGGGGTCCGTCTCCTCGCGTCGAGCTTGCGCCCTTATTGAACTAGTGCAATCCTGTCTTTGTGCTAGAAGGATACCGGATCGAGGGGCGGCGCGCCGCCGAGATCGCCGCCAGCGTCGAACGAGGCGTGGCCGACGGCGGGTTGAGCCCGGGGCAGCACCTTCCGCCGCTGCGCGAGCTGGCCGCCGTGCTCGGGGTGAACGCCAACACCGTCGCCGCCGCCTACCGGATCCTGCGCGAGCGCGGCGTCATCGAGACCGCGGGCCGCCGCGGCAGCCGGATCCGCTCCCGCCCGGTGAGCGCCCCGCGCGAGGAGATCGGCGTCGAGGCGCCGCCCGGCGTGCGCGACCTCGCCAAGGGCAACCCCGACCCGGCCCTGCTGCCCCCGCTCGCCCCCGCCCTGGCCCGCGCCGCCGCCCGCGCCGACCGTTCCCCGCCGCTCTACGGCGGCCCGCCCGTCGACGAGGAGCTTGCGGCCGTCGCGCGGGCCGCGTTCGACCGCGACGGCGTCCCCGCGGGGCCGATCGCCGTCACCTCGGGCGCGCTCGACGCCATCGAACGCGTCCTGGCCGCCCATCTGCGCCCCGGCGACGCGGTGGCCGTCGAGGACCCCGGCTGGGCGGGCTTTCTCGATCTCATCCCCGCCCTCGGCCTGCGGCCCCTGCCCGTCGCCGTGGACGACGAGGGGCCGCTGCCAGGGCCCACGGGCCATGCGCTGCGCGCCGGCGCACGCGCCCTCGTCGTCACCGCCCGCGCGCAGAACCCCACGGGCGCCGCAGTCTCCCCCGCGCGCGCCGAGGCGTTGCGCGCGGTCCTCGCCGCCCACCCCGGCACGCTGCTGGTCGAGGACGACCACGGCCACGGCGTCGTCGACCTCCCGCTCCTGCCCCTCTCGGGCCACACGAGCCGCTGGGCGCTGGTGCGTTCACCCGCCAAGGGCTACGGCCCCGACCTGCGGATGGCCGTGCTCACCGGCGACCCGGTCACCGTCGACCGCGTCCAGGGGCGCCAACGACTCGGGCCCGGCTGGGTGAGCCACCTGCTCCAGCGGACCCTGGCCACGCTCTGGGGCGAGGGCGCGATCGACCCCGCCGAGGTCGCCCGCTCCTACGCCGCGCGCCGCGACGGCCTGATCGCCGCGCTCGCCGAGCGCGGCGTCGCGGCCCTGGGGCGCAGCGGGATGAACGTCTGGGTGCCGGTGCCCGATGAGACCGGGGCCATCGCCCGGCTGCTGCACGCGGGGTGGGCCGCCGCGCCCGGCGCGCGGTTCCGCCTCGACTCGCCCCCCGGCGTGCGGCTGACCGTCTCCTCGCTCGCCGGCGCGGACCTCGCGCCGCTGGCCGACGCGGTCGCCGCCGCCGTCCGGCCCCCCGCGGCCCGCAGGACCGACTGACGCGGCGGCCGCCCGACCCGGCGACCGGCCGCGGAACGCCCCGTCTAGCCTCGGGCTTTCATGTGGGGTGTTGTCCGGCTGGTGATCACGGAAGCAGAAAGTGCCTCTGACCAGCGAGAATGGGGATTGTCTAGGTCCTTGTTCCCGCCACCGTCGGAGGCACTTTCCAGGTGAAGAAGCGTATCGGGCCGTACCCGCGTGTTCGTGTCGAGGGCGGCGGCCGTGGGGTGGTGTCCCAGGCCGGGGCTGTGCTGTTGGTGGAGACTGTCCGCAAGACTGGTCTGGATCAGGCGATATCGACGGCGCTGGCGCCGTGGCGGCGTCCGCGGGCGGTGCATGATCCAGGCAAGATCGTCCTCGATGTGGCGCTTGCGGTCGCGTTGGGAGGGGACTGCCTCGCCGACGTAGCGATGTTGCGGGCCGAACCGGCGGTGTTCGGGCCGGTGGCCTCCGACCCGACGGTCTCCCGGCTGGTCGACACCCTCGCAGCGGCTGGAAGCAGGTCGCTTGACGCGCTCCGCGCGGTGCGGGCAGAGATGCGTGAGCGGGTGTGGCGGTTGGCCGGCCCTTCGGCTCCAGATGCCGACGGGCAGCTGATCGTAGACCTGGACGGGGTGCTCGTCCTGGCGCACTCCGAGAAACAGGACGCCGCCGCGACCTGGAAGAAGACGTTCGGGCACCACCCGCTGATGGGGTTTGTCGACCATGGAGCGGGCGGGTCCGGGGAGCCGGTCGCGGGCCTGCTGCGGCCGGGCAACGCCGGCTCCAACACCGCCGCCGACCACATCACCACCGCCCGGCTCGCGCTGGCCCAGCTGCCGAAGACCTATCGGCGCGGACGGCAGACGCTGATCCGCTGCGACACGGCCGGGGGCACCCACGAGTTCGTGGCCTGGCTCGCCCAGCGTGGCAGGTGGCTGTCGTACTCGGTCGGCATGACCATCACCCACGCCATCCACGCCGCCGTCGGGAAGATCCCCGCCCCGGCGTGGACGGTGGCCATCGAGCCCGGCGGCGAGATTCGCGAGGGAGCATGGGTGGCCGAGCTGGACGGGGACGTGGTGAAGGACTGGCCGAAGGGTATGCGGCTGATCGTCCGCAAGGAACGCCCTCACCCCGGCGCCCAGTTGCGCTTCACCGACGCCGACGGATTGCGGCTGACCTGCTTCGCCACCAACACCACCAGCGTCCCCATCGCCGCCCTCGAACTGCGCCACCGCCAGCGCGCCCGGGCCGAGGACCGCATACGCGCCGCCCGCACCACCGGCCTGCGCAACCTCCCCCCCACGACACCGCACAGAACCAGATCTGGCTGGAGATCATCCAGATCGCCCTCGACCTCCTCGCGTGGATGCCGATGCTCGCCCTGACCGGCAAGGCCCGGCTGTGGGAGCCCCGCCGCCTGCGGCATCGGCTGTTCTCCGCAGCCGCCCAGCTCGTCACCACCGGACGCCGCCTCCACCTCAGGATCGCGGCTCACTGGCCCTAGACCAACCTCATCACCAGCGCGATGCAGCGACTCCAGACCCTCCCGAACCCCGGTTGACCAGCAGCAATGACCTGCCCCGACGAACACCATCACGACCGGAGCCGTGGAACCCGACGCCTACCCGACGCGACAGCCGGGCCCTCAGCCTGCCCGCACCCCACCCAACAACCCGAAACGGCCCGCCAGATCAACTGACGAGCCGTCACGAAAGATCGAGGCTAGCCTCGCGCTTTCACGAGGTGGGTTGTCCGAAGCTTGATCATAAAAGCGAGAAGTGCTCCTGACCTGCAACGATAGGGCTTG
>NZ_QEST01000171.1 GCF_003311645.1 Streptomyces sp. PT12
ACGCGCGGTACTCGCGCGTCTCGTCCACCAGGCACTCGCCCACATCGAAGACGACAGCGTGGATCATGTACGTCAGCGTAGCGTTCCTGGGCCTGAAGAAACGCCCCGCCCGTGGCCCGACCCGGGTTCCCTTAATCGCCGAGGCTCGGGCTTCGCGCGCTTCTCGTGTTTGCTGTTGTCACCGCTGCCGACGGTGCGGTAGGCGGCGTGAGAATCCGGTTGCTGGTCCTCTCTCCCCGAGCTGACACTGACCAGACATGCCCAGTCTGGGCATGTCTGGTGAGCATCTGCTTGCGCCTCAGGGCAGGCAACCTGATTCCGGGCCGGAACAGAACGAACGAGCGGATGTCGCCGAACGAGCATTCCAGCACGAAGGCCCCGCCGCAGCGGGGCCGTTCGTTCACTGTCCCTGCCGTCGCTGGCGGGAGTACCGTTTCGAAGTGTCGAGGTCGAAACGGTTATCGCGAGGTCAGTATGCACGACCGCACTGATAAACATACTGGGGAGCGGATCAGAGAGCTTCGCGCGATCCGCGACTACAGCTTGGCTGAACTGGGGCGAAGGGCCCACGTGTCCACCAGCCAGCTCTCCCGCATCGAGAACGGAGACCAGCCCGCGTCGCCCAGCATCGTGGCCTCTGTCGCGCGAGCGCTGGGCGTCACCATCTCCGTGCTGCACGGACAGCCCTACATCCACATGTTGCAGCAAGACCAGTTGGACGCCCTGCTGACGCCGATCAGCAGCGCCCTGGACGCTTGGGACATCCCACCGGACGACGACGTTCAGCCCCGGACGCTGGATGAGGTCGCCGACCGGATCAAGGCCGTCTCGAAGAAGCGCGCCGCTGGCAAGTTCGGCGAAGTCGCCGAAGCCCTGCCCGAATTGATCACCGATGCCGCCGTCACCGTCCAGCGGCATGACACACCGGGGCGCGACCGCGAACGCGCCTACGCCATGCAGGCCGAGGTAGCTCGTACGACGGCGATCGTGGCCTACCGCCTCGGCTACATGGGGCTGGCCAGACTCGCGCTGGCCAAGATGGCCGCCGCCGCGCCACACTCCGGCGACCCCAGGCAAGTCGCGGTCGAACGGTACGAACGGGCGGTCATGACGCACGCGGAAGCTTCGCGAGCGGATCGCGGAGTCGCGCTGGTGCGCCAGGCGGTGCGCGACCTGGACGATGACGGCGAGCCCGCCACGCTGGCCGTGCGCGGCACACTCCTGCTGCGCGCGTCGGCCCTGTCCGCGGTCCAGAAGGACTATGCGGCCGCAGAGGATTGGCTGGGCCAGGCCAAGGAGGTGGCGGAACAGGCGGCCGAGGCCGATGCCGTCGCCGACCCGCCGGGCACCCGATACGCGCTCGCGTTCGGCGAGCTGAACGTGAAGCTCGGCGAAATCGACGTGGCCATGAACCGGAGCGAGCACGAGCACGCGCTTCGGGTGGCCCGGACGGTGCAGTGGCCGAACGCCTACCAGCCCACGCGGGTAGCCGGTTTCCTCATCCGCCGTGCCAGTGCCGAAGCGTGGACGGCGCGGCACGAGGAAGCCTTGGCATCACTCCGCAGGGCGAGAGAAACCGCAGCCCAGTTGACGCGCTACCACCCGGACGTGCACGAAACGGTGGGCGTGCTGCTGCGGGCACGCGCAAAGGCATCGCCTGAGCTGCGGGAATACGCCCAATGGAGCGGTGTGTAACCGCAGTCTGGCTATCTGTCAACCATCTGGCGTCCCTACCTTAGGGACGCCAGAGCCCTTTCGCGGCAGAAGGCTGTGACCGTCAGCAAGGACGGTCACTGGAGCCACCATGACGCCTACTTTCGATCTCACCGCGTCGATCCCTCCCGAGTGGATTCCCTCAGGCATGAACGGTCCCCTCGCCTTACCGTGTGGTCGCTGGTGGGATGCCGTTCAAGTGCCGTGCCTGGAAAGCATCAGCGCGTTCGTCCTGTTGGGGCGGATCGTCGGACCGGTCGTCGACGACCAGCGCGAGGGGCTTCACTGGTGGCTGATCCCTCCCGGCACCGCATCCGGATGGAACCTGCCGCACGTCGAAGTCCTTGGCGACAGCCGCGAGTTGTTGGTGCCCCCGGCGAACGCGCGCCCCGGAGCGCTGCTGTGGTGGGCCAGCCCGCCCGGGGGTCGATTGACCGATCCGGGCTTCCTCCATGCCGCATTGGTGACCGTCATCAAGGAAGCGCACACCGGTGGATACCGCTCCCCGGACTGCGCCCTCAGCCGTCACGCAATGTGCCGCCACGGTGCTGCACCACGCGACCTCGGATACGGCGTACGCGCCGAGGCGTGCAACTGCCCGTGCCACACCAGTGCGTGGGGCGCCCGGTGATTGCTCGGTGTGCGTCGTGCGGGACGACGATGCCGCCGTTGACGGTGGTGGCGGTGCACCATGCCGGGTCGGGGGGCGGGTGGGTCCACCGTGTGTGCCGGGGCTGCCTGGTGCGTGAGCGGCTGATCCCGTTCACCTTCCACCCGCTGCGCCACGACGGGACACGCCTGCCCTATCCGGAGGTCGTTCCGAGTGAACTGGTGGCGAGACTCTCGCCGTTGGGGGAGTCCTCCGTGCTGGCAGCCCCGATCGGACGGCTCCTGGTCGCCGTGGCCCGCACGAAAGACCGTACGCTCGACGCCGACCAGCTGCACGCGGCCCACGACGAGGCCCGCGCGGCCGTCGCGCGGCTGCGGGAAGCTGCCCGGCAGGGAAGCGGCACCGTTCGGGAGACGCGGTGAACGGCGCGATCGATCTCTCCCTCCGCGACCCCGACCACGGCAGGGACCAACCCGTCAACGGCCGCTGCTGGCTGGGCTGCGACCCCGAGACCCTTCAGCCGGTGGTCTGGATCGGGCCCGTCTCCATCGCAGGGCCGGAGGGGATCGCGACCGCGCCCGCCTACGCCTGCCCCCGGTGTGTGCGCCGCCTGTACGCCATGGCGCGGGCGGACGAGATCGAGCGCGACCGCCCGGCGTACCTGGCCGACCGCGCGCACCACCACCCCTGACCCCTGCCGTCACCTCTGAGGCCGCCCCACCGGAAAGGGTGCGCGGCGCGGGTGGCGGCAGGCCCAGGCCCGCCCGACCCGTCCCGCGGTCACGACCGGAGCGGGCGGCCAGTCCTTGTCCATCACGATGACATTCCGGAGTCCGCCATCCTCTGGCCATTCCTCTTCTCGCCCCCGCCCCACCGGCACGACGAGCGCCCGCGGAAGCGACATGCGGCGATGCCCGCGACGGATGTGCGACGCGTCGAGGTCACCCCGGCGTCCATCCTCACCGGGGACGTGCTCACCATTGGTGACCAGCACTTCAAGGTCTTGACGCGCACCCGCGTCCACGGCGGGATCAGGCTGGGGCTCACCTCGGGCGCCCTGTTCGTCATGTCCCACCGCACCACCCTCACCGTCTGGCGCGCCAACCCACCCGGCTTACGGCCCCGCTCCTTCTGGGAGACAGCCCTCCGCCCACCCCCGCCCACCCGGGCGGAGATCATCGCCCAGACCGCCGTCGGCTGCGCCCTCGTCATCACCATCGCCCTGGCGGTGATCGCGCGATGAACCCCACCGGGATGGTCGCGATCGAGATCACCGCAGCCACGGTCAGGGTCGGTGACCAACTGGTCGTCGGGGGACGGCCCTACACCGTGTGCGACATGAGCGCACTCGCCAGCGGCGGCAAACTCCTGCACTTCCACGGAGGCGAGTCCTTCCACATGGGCCGCTTCACCGTCCTGTGGGCCAGCCGCCACATCTCCCAGCTGCCGGGGTTCATCGCGCCGCGCGCCAGACGTTACGCGGAGACGCGGCGCCAGCGCGCTACCCGATAGCGAAGGGGTAAACGACCCTCAACCCACTGAACGCCGGGGCGAGCGGCCTTCGAGGCTTTACGCAGCCACGTTGGGGCGAGCCTCCGAGAGCGGGGCCCAATCGGGCTCAACCGCGGGCAGGCCAGAAGCCCGCCCGATCCGCTGGCCAGCGTACGGGCCCCCGCTCTCTCGCCCAAAGCCTCGAAGGCCGCCCGCGTGGACCAGCGCGGCCCACACCAAGCCAGGTCAGAGCCCTCGACCGGAACCACCCCTACGAAGATGTGACCCGGGGTGGAGCGCAAGGCGCCGGGTCGCAGCTCGTACGGCGGGGGCACCTCCCGGACGGAGTCCGGGGGACGTACTCGCGCGATCCGGTAACGCAGCGAGGCGCCGTGGCTGTCGTCGCGAGCCCGCGAGGATCCAGAAGACGGGCCCCGGCACCGCCGCGCCCACCACAAGGCCCGTCACGCTCACCCGAGCAACAGCGTTCACAAGACTGCAAAGTATTCCCCCGGTGCACGGCGGCCGTTTTGTTGGACGCTTGGACGATGGAGCTGGACACCAGGGGCCCGCGCTTCGGCGCCGCCGTCACCGCCGTGCTCCTCGCCGCCGCCCTTGTCACCGAGAGCGCCGGGCTGCTCGCCTGGCAGGCGCTGTGTTTCGCGGCGGGCGCGCTCCTCGGGGTGGGGCGATCGCCGTACGGCCTGCTGTTCCGCGCCGTCGTGCGCCCCGGGATCGGGCCGTCCACGGACCTGGAGCCGCCGGGGCCGCCGCGCTTCGCGCAGGGCGTCGGGCTCGCCTTCGCGCTGCTCGGGCTGGTCGGCCACCTCGGGGGCGCGTCGTGGCTCGCGGCGGCGGCCACGGGCTGCGCGAAGCGCGGCGGCGTTCCCCAACGCGGCGTTCCCCAACGCGGCGTTCGGCTACTGCCTCGGCTGCCAGCTCTACCTCCTGCTGCGCCGCGCCGCCCCCCTTTCCCGGTGAACTCGCCGCGCACGGACGGAGAACCGCCTCGTGTGATCTTGCCCACAGTCAGCGCTTACTATCCGATGCGGAGAGTTACGTGGGCATGACATGGGTGTCTCCACAGTGTTGTCACGCGGTGAAGGGGCCAAGAAGCCGCTGATCGACGCGGCGTGAGGGCGATTTGGCTGGTCAGCGGTGATGCGTGCGAGGCTCACACTGAGCAACGGCCGCTCGTCGGCAGTGTGTTGACCGTACTCGAACCATCCACGTTTACTGCCGTCGTCTGCCCCCACACGACACCTGGAGTCGAGAGCCCCCATGCGGATGCCACAGCCAGGCATGTCTTCTCCCCCCTCATCTCCCGGCCCCGTCGGTGCGCTCATCGCCGTCAACCCGCTGCACCGCCCCTCCCCTCGGCTCACCGCCGCGGCGGCCCGCGCGGGCGCCCTCGGGGTGCTCGAACTGCCCGTCGGCGACCCAGGCGCGGCGGCCGACGCGCTCGAGGTGACCGCGCGCTGGGCCGCGCGGCCCTTTGGCGTCCGCGTCCGCCCCGGCGCCGCCGTGCCCGACGCCGAGCTGCCCGCCCTCGCCGAGACGGTGCTGCTCGCCGACCCCGGCGCCTCGCCCGCCGCGTTCCCAGGGCGGCGCGTGCTCGTGGAGGTCACCGAGCCCGCCGCGGCGCGCAGGGCGGTCGCCGAAGGCGCCGCGGGGCTGATCGTGCGCGGCACGGAGTGCGGCGGCCGGTCGGGCGAGTTGAGCACCTTTGTGTTGCTCCAGCGGGTCCTCGCCGACCCCGAGGTCACCGTCCCCGTCTGGGCGTGCGGCGGCATAGGCCCGCACACCGCGGTGGCCGCCGTGGTCGGCGGCGCGGCCGGGGTCGTCATCGACACGCAGCTCGCCCTGCTCCCCGAGGCCGAGGCGCCCCTCGACGTCGCCGAGACCCTGGCCGGGCTCGACGGCTCAGAGACGGTGCGCCACCACGGGCTGCGGGTGCTGCGCCGCCGTGGCCCAGGCGCGCCCGAACTCCCTGCCGACCGCGCCTCGTTCGAGGCCATGGTCGGCCCTGATCTACGCGCGCAGCTGCTTCCCGTGGGCCAGGACGCCTTTCTCGCCGCCACGTTCGCCCGCCGCTGGGGCACCGTCGCCGAGGTGGTGCGCGGCCTCAACGCCGCGCTGCGCGAGGCCGTCGCCGACGACACGGCCGCCGCGCCCCTGGAGCCCGGCTCGTCCATGGCCCGCGTCCTTGGCACCCGACTCGCCGTCGCCCAGGGCCCGATGACCCGGGTCAGCGACCAGCCCGCGTTCGCCGCCGAGGTCGCGGGCGCGGGAGGGCTGCCGTTCCTCGCCCTGGCCCTGTCGGACGCCGAGCGGACCGCCGCCCTCCTCGACGCCACCAGGGACGCGCTCGGCGACGCGCCGTGGGGCGTGGGGATCCTCGGGTTCGCCGACGAGGAGATCCGCACCGCCCAGCTCGACGTCGTGCGCCGGATCCGCCCCAGCCACGCCATCGTCGCGGGCGGCCGCCCCGCCCAGGCCGCGGCGCTCGAGGCCGAGGGCATCACGACGTTCCTGCATGTGCCGTCGCCGGGGCTGCTGCGGCAGTTCCTCGACGCCGGGGCGCGGAAGTTCATCTTCGAGGGCGCTGAGTGCGGCGGCCACGTCGGGCCGCGCAACAGCTTCCCGCTGTGGGAGGCCCAGGCCGCCGTCCTGCTCGACTTCATCGCCGAACACCCCGCCGCGGCCCGCGACATCGCCGTTCTCCTCGCGGGCGGCGTGCACGACGAGCGCTCGGCCGCCATGACCGCCGCCCTCGCCGCCCCGCTGACCGCGGCGGGCTGCGCGACCGGCGTCCTCATGGGCACCGCCTACCTGTTCACCGAGGAGGCCGTCCGCGCGGGCGCCATCACCCCGGGGTTCCAGCGGCGGATCGCCGAGGCCGAGGAGACGGACCTCCTGGAGACCGCCCCAGGGCACGCGACCCGCTGCGCGCGCAGCCCGTTCAGCGACGACTTCGCCGCGCTCAAGGAGCGGCTGCGCGCCGATGGCGTGCCCGACCGCGAGGCGTGGGAACGGCTCGAACGCTTCAACGTCGGCCGACTGCGGCTGGCCAGCAAGGGCATCGAGCGCGTCGGCGACGAGCTGCGCGCGGTGGACGAGCAACGCCAGGCCGCCGAGGGCATGTTCATGGCCGGTGAGGTCGTCACGCTGCGCTCCGACGTGACGACCCTGGACGCGCTGCACGCCGCGGTCTCCGACGGCGCCGCCGCCCTGCTGCGCGACCGCGCCGCCGAGCTGCGCGACGCCCTCGGCCTCGGCGCGCCGGAGCACGAGCCCGCGCCCGAGCCGCTGCGGATCGCCGTCGTCGGCATGGCCTGCATGTTCCCTGGGGCCCCCGACCTGGCGGCGTTCTGGTCCAACGTGGTGGCGGGCAAGGACTGCGTCACCGAGGTGCCCACCGAGCGCTGGGACCCCGCGCTCTACTACGCGCCCGATGGCGACGGCGAGCGCACCCCGTCCCGCTGGGGCGGCTTCCTGCCGCGGATACCGTTCGACCCGCTGGCCTACGGCATACCGCCCGCCTCCCTCGGCAGTATCGAGCCGGTGCAGCTCCTCGCGCTCGAGGCCGCCCACCGGGCCCTGGCCGACGCCGGATACGCCGGGCCTGGGACCGACCACCGCCGCACCTCCGTGATCTTCGGCGCCGAGGCGGGCAGCGACCTGTCCAACGCCAGCGTGCTGCGTACCGTGCTGCCCTCCTACGTCGGCGAGCTGCCCGAGGCCCTTGAGGCGCAGCTGCCCAGGCTCACCGAGGACTCCTTCCCCGGCATGCTGGCCAACGTCATCGCGGGCCGCGTCGCCAACCGCCTCAACCTCGGCGGCGCCAACTACACCGTGGACGCCGCCTGCGCCTCGTCGCTGACCGCGGTCGACGCGGCCTGTAAGGAGCTGACGAGCGGCACGAGCGACCTGGTCCTGTGCGGCGGCGCCGACCTGCACAACGGCATCAACGACTACCTGCTGTTCTCCTCCGTCCACGCCCTCTCGCCCTCGGGCCGCTCCGCCACGTTCGACGAGAGCGCCGACGGCATCGCGCTGGGCGAGGGCGTCGCGTGTGTCGCGCTCAAGCGGCTGGCCGACGCCGAGCGGGACGGCGACCGGATCTACGCCGTGATCGACGGCGTCGGCAGCGCGAGCGACGGCCGCGCCCTCGGGCTGACCGCGCCCCGTCCCGAGGGCCAGCGCGCCGCGCTGACCCGCGCCTACCGCAACGCCCGCGTCTCGCCCGCCGAGGTGGGCCTCGTCGAGGCGCACGGCACCGGCACCGTCGTCGGCGACCGCACCGAACTCGCCACCATCACCGAGGTGTTCGACGAGGCGGGCGCCGCGCCCGGGTCCTGCGCGATCGGCTCGGTCAAGTCGCAGATCGGGCACACCAAGTGCGCCGCTGGCCTCGCCGGGCTCATCAAGGCCGTCCTCGCGGTCCACCACGGCGTCAAGCCGCCCACGCTGCACCTCTCGCGGCCCAACAAGGCGTGGGACCCCGAGCGCAGCCCGTTCGTGTTCCACACCGCCGCCAGGCCCTGGGCCGCGCCCGCGGAGCAACGCGTCGCGGGGGTCAGCGCGTTCGGATTCGGCGGCACCAACTTTCACGTCGTGCTACGCGCGTACACCAGCGCACCATCCGCACAGGCCCTCCAGGAGTGGCCCGCTGAGCTGTTCACCTTCAGGGGCAGGGACGCCGCGGCGGCCAGGCGCGCGGCCGGTGCCCTGCTCGGCCTCGTGGAACGCGGGGGCGATCACCCGCTCCGGGACTACGCGCGTCACGCGGCGCGCCACTGTGACCTCGCGGCCCTGCGCGGCGAGCCCGTGCGCATCGCGCTCGTCGCCCCGTCGACGGCCGAGCTGCCGGGGCTGCTGCGCCGCGCCGCCGACGGCGAACACGCCCCGGCTGACGGCCTTTTCGCCGCCGATGGCGACCCGGTCAACGGCGAGGTCGCCGATGGCGCGCTGGCGTTTCTCTTCCCCGGGCAGGGCAGCCAGCGCCCCGGCATGCTCGCCGAGCTGCTTGTGGCCTTCCCCGAGGTCCAACGCCACCTCCAGCTCGGCGCCAGGTGGGCCGACGCCCTCTACCCGCCCGCCGCGTTCGACCCGGCCGCGGGCGCCCGCCAGTCGGCCAGGCTCACGGACACCGCCGTGGCTCAACCCGCGCTTGGCATCGTTGAGTTGGCCGCCGCCGAGCTGCTGGCCTCCGTCGGGATCCGCCCCGACATGACGGCGGGCCACAGCTATGGCGAGCTGGTCGCCCTCGGCGTCGCCGGGGCGCTGGCCCCCGGCGCGGTGCTGGCCGCGAGCGCCGCGCGCGGCGCCGCCATCGTGGACCAGGTCCGCGAGGGCGACCCTGGCGCGATGGCCGCGATCAACGACACGCCCGAGCGGATCGTCGAGGTGCTGCGGGCCGCGGGCCTTGAGGGCGACGTGGTCACCGCCAACCACAACGGCCCACGCCAGACGGTCATCTCGGGCCCCACGGAACGCGTCGCCGCGGCCGTCGAGCGGCTGAAGGAGGCCGGGTGCTCCGCCAAGCCCCTCCGGGTCTCCTGCGCGTTCCACAGCCCCGTGGTCGCCGGGGCGGGTGAGGCGTTCGCGGCCCACCTCGCCTCGCTGCCCGTGCGGGCGCCCTCGGTCCAGGTCTGGGCCAACCGCACCGCCGAGCCCTACCCGGCCGACGCGGACGCCGTGCGCCGCGGGCTGGCCGACGGCATCGCGGCCCCCGTCAGGTTCGCCGAGCAGATCGAGGCCATGTACGCGGCGGGCGCCCGGGTGTTCGCCGAGGTCGGCCCCGGCAGGGCGCTCAGCGGACTGGTGGAAGACGTGCTCGGCGACCGCCCGCACCGCACCGTCGCGCTCGGCGCGGGCCGCGGCGCCGGGCTGCACGCCTTCCTCACCGCGCTCGCCCAACTCGCCGTCGCCGGGGTGGATCTGCGGGCGGGCGCGCTCTTCCGCGGCCGCCCCACGGGCGACCCCGAGGCCGCGCCCGCGCGCCGCCCCGGATGGAGTGTGGACGGCCACCTCGTCCGCCGCGCCGACGGCACCCTCCAGCCGGGAGCCCTGAGTCCCCCTCGTCTCGTCAGGGAGTTGATCGTGTCCCAGCAGTCCCTCCACAACGGCGCGGGTGCCTCGGGCCCCGACGCCCTGATCGCCGAATTCCTGCGCAGCAGCAGGGACATGGTGACCGCGCAGCGCGATGTGCTGCTGCGCTACCTGGGCGCCACCGATGTCGCGCTCTCCGCCCCCGTGGCCCCGGTGGCGCCCGTGGCGCCCCTGGCCGCCGCGCCCGCGCTGCCCGCGGCACCCGCCGTCGCCGTCGCCGCCGCCGCGCCCACGCCCACGTCCGTGCCCGCCGCCGCGCCGTCGAGCGATGTCTCCGTCCTTGACGTGGTGCGTGGGGTGTTGGCGGAGCGGACGGGTTATCCGGTGGAGATGATCGAGCCGGATCTGGATCTTGAGGCTGACTTGAGTGTGGATTCGATCAAGCGGGCTGAGATTGCTGGGGAGTTGGCGCGGCGTTTGGGTTTGTCGGTGGATGCGGGTGCGGATGTGGAGGAGTTGAGCGCCGCGCGCACCGCCGCGAACATCGCCGAGCTGGTCGCCGGGCGCCTGGGCGGAACGGCCACCGCCGCCGCGCCCACGCCCACGTCCGTGCCCGCTGCCGCGCCGTCGAGCGACGTTCCCGTCCTTGACGTGGTGCGTGGGGTGTTGGCGGAGCGGACGGGTTATCCGGTGGAGATGATCGAGCCGGATCTGGATCTTGAGGCTGACTTGAGTGTGGATTCGATCAAGCGGGCTGAGATTGCTGGGGAGTTGGCGCGGCGTTTGGGTTTGTCGGTGGATGCGGGTGCGGATGTCGAGGAGTTGAGCGCCGCGCGCACCGCCGCGAACATCGCCGAGCTGGTGACCGCCCGCCTCGCCGGAACGGCCACCGCCACGCCCGAGCCCGCCCCCACCGCCGCGGCCCCCGCGGCACCCGAGCAGGCGCCCGACGCACTGGTCGTGCCCCCGCAGCGGCTCGTCTTCGCCGACGAGGAGCTGACCTCGCCCCCCACGCCGCTCGCCACGGGCACCGCCGTGCTGCTCATCGGCGAAGGCCCCCTCGCCAACACCGTCTCCGAACGCCTCACCGGCGCGGGCGCCACCGTCACCGCCGCCCCGATCGACCGCCTGCCCGAGCGGCCCGCTGACACCGTGATCTGGCTGGCCACCGGGGCCACCGGGGCGGCCGACGACGTCGACGCCCAGGGCGAACGCGCCCCGCTGCCCGACGCGTTCCCCGCCCTGAAGACCCTGCTCGCCGCCGCGCCCATCCGGCTGCTCGCCGTCGAGCGCCGCACCACGGGCGCCGCCACCGGGCTGCGCGGCTTCTTCCGCAGCGTCGCCCGCGAGTACCCCGACGTGCGCGCGGGCGTCCTCGAGGTCCCCGCAGACGCCACGCCCGACGCGGTCGCCGACGCGGTTGTCACCGAGCTCGGCACCCCGGGCGACGAGCCCGTCGTGCTGACCGACGGCACGACCCGCCGCGCCCCGCGCCTCGTCCTTGGCGACCTGGGCCCGCTGGCCGCCACAGGCGCTGGCCCCGCCGGGGACGGCGCCGCCGAGGCGGCCGCCGCGGGGCTCGACCGCGACGCGGTGCTGCTGCTGGTCGGCGGCGCCCGCGGCATCACCGCCAGGTTCGCCGCCGCCGTGGCCTCGGCCGCCCGCTGCCGGATCGAGCTGGTCGGCCGCACCCCCGAGCCCGAGGCCGAGGAGGGGCCCGCCATCGCCGCGGCCACCACGCGGGCCGCGCTGCGCTCCGCGTTCCTCGATGCCGGGCTGACCTCGCCCGCCGCGATCGAGCGCAGGGTCTCGGCCGTGCTCGCGGGGCGCGAGGTGCGCGGCACGCTGGAACGCCTCAACGCCCTTGGCGCGACCGCGCGTTACGCCTCCGTCGACGTGCTCGACGCCGAGGCGGTCCGCGCCGCGGTCAAGGACGTCCACGCCCGGCACGGCCGCCTCGACGGTGTCGTCTACGCGGCCGGGGTGATCGAGGACAAGCTGATCGCCGAGAAGGCGCCCGAGTCGTTCCGCAGGGTCTTCGCCACCAAGGCCGAAGGCGCCAGGGTGCTGCTCGACGCCGTGGACGAGCTGCCCGAAGGGCCGCGGTTCGCCGTGCTGTTCGGCAGCATCGCGGGCGCGCTCGGCAATCGCGGCCAGTCCGACTACGCCGCCGCGAACGACGCCCTCGAGGAGCTGGGCCGCCGCTGGTCGACGCCGGAGCGCCGTGGACTGACCGTGCACTGGGGCCCCTGGGCCGCGGCCGAGACGAACGGCGGCATGGTGACGCCCGAGCTGATGCGCTCCTACGCCGCCCGCGGGATCAAGCTGATCGACCCGGAGGAGGGCCCGTTGAGCCTGCTCCGCGAGCTGGCCTGGGGAGCGCACGACGCGCACGCGGTCGTCCTCGCCGCCTCGGGGTGGTGACCGCGATGACCACGGTGACCGCCCTCTCGCCGGTCGCCATCGTCGGCATGGCCGTCTTCCTGCCTGGCGCCCGCGACCTCGACACCTACTGGCACAACATCCGCACCGGCGTCGACGCGATCAGCGACGTGCCCGAGGGGCGCTGGGACGAGGAGTTCTACGCGCCGTCGGGGCCGCCGCGGGCCGACCGGGTGTACTGCCGCCGCGGCGGATTCGTCGACGGCGACGCGGAGTTCGACCTCACGCGGTTCGGCATCATGCCCACCTCGGTGCCGGGGGCCGAGCCCGACCAGCTCATCGCGCTCCAGGTGGCCCACCAGGCCATCGAGGACGCCGGGGGCGGCGCGGCGCTGCCCGGCGACCGGGAGCGCGTCGGCGTCGTCCTCGGCCGCGGCGGCTATCTCACCCCAGGGCTGGTCAGGCTCGACCAGCGGGTCCGCACCGCCAACCAGGTCGTGCGCACTCTGCGCGAGCTGATGCCCGAGCTCGACGGTGAGCGGCTGGAACAGGTGCGGGCGGCGTTCGCCGACCAACTCGGGCCCGAGCGCCCCGAGAACGCCATCGGCCTCGTCCCCAACCTGGCCGCGTCCCGCCTCGCCAACCGTCTCGACCTGCGGGGCCCCGCCTACACCGTCGACGCCGCGTGCGCGTCCTCGCTCGTGGCCGTGGACCACGCGGTGCGCGAACTCGCCGCGGGGCGCTGCGACCTGATGCTCGCGGGCGGCGTGCACCACTGCCACGACATCACGCTGTGGAGCGTCTTCAACCAGCTGGGCGCGCTCTCCCCGACCCAGCGCATCAGGCCGCTGCACCGCGACGCGGACGGCGTGCTCATCGGCGAGGGCACGGGCGTCGCGGTGCTCAAGCGGCTCGCCGACGCCGAACGGGACGGTGACCGCGTCTACGCCGTCGTCACCGGCACGGGGGTGGCCAGCGACGGGCGCTCGGCCAGCCTGTTCAACCCCGACCCCGGGGGGCAGGTGCGGGCCGTCAGGCAGGCGTGGCAGGCCGCGGGCCTCGACCCGCGGGCCGAGGACGCCATCGGGCTGATCGAGGCCCACGGCACCGCGACCCCCGCGGGTGACCGGGCCGAACTCACCACGCTCGCTGAGGTGTTCGGGCCCCGCGCCGGGGAGCCCGCCGCCATCGGCTCGGTGAAGTCGATGATCGGCCACACCATGCCAGCGGCCGGGATCGCCGGTCTTGTCAAGGCGGCCCTCGCGCTCCACCACGAGGTCCTGCCGCCCACCCTGCACTGCGACGACCCGCACCCGGCGCTCGCCGACACGCGGTTCGCGCCCCTGGCCGAGGCCAGGCCGTGGGCCGCCCCCGAGAGCGGCGCCCCCCGCAGGGCGGGCGTCAACGCGTTCGGCTTCGGCGGCATCAACGCCCATGTGGTGCTCGAACGGCCCGCCTCCGCACCGTCGTTCACCGCGGCCCTGCCGGTGAACGGCCCGCGCGCCGCCGCGCCCGCCACCGCGAAGGTCACCGTCTCCGAGCCCGAGCGCGTCCTGCGGCTCGCCGCCCGCACCCCCGAGGAGCTTGCGGCCCAACTCGCCGCCGAGGACTCGGCGTTGCTCACCGCTGGCCTCGACGAGCGGCACCCGCAGGCGCCACCGGTCCGCCTCGGCATCGTCGACCCCACGGCCCGCCGCCTCGCGCTCGCCCGCAGGGCCGTCGCCAAGGGCGCGCCCTGGCAGGGCCGCAGCGACGTGTGGTTCAGCCCCCGGCCCCAACTCGGTGAGGCGGGCGGGCTCACCGCGTTTGTCTTCCCCGGCCTCGAGGCCGAGTTCACCCCGCGCGCCGCCGAGCTGGCCGCCGCGTTCGGGCTCGACTGGCCGCTGGGCGGCGACGTCCGCGTGGGCGACGTCGGCCGCCATGGCGCCGCCGTCTTCCAGCTGGGGCGGCTGCTCGACACCGCGCTGCGCGGGCTCGGCGTGCGGCCCGACGCGGTCGCGGGGCACAGCGTGGGCGAGTGGACGGCGATGGCCGCGGGCGGCATCCACAGCGCGGCCGAAGTGGACGCGTTCCTCGCGGGGTTCGACCCTGACGCGCTGCGCGTGCCGGGCGCCGCGTTCGCCGTGCTCGGCATGCCCGCGGAGCGCGTCACCGCCGAGCTCGCCGGACGCGACGACGTGGTGCTCTCCCACGACAACGCGCCCAACCAGTCGATGATCTGCGGCCCCGAGGCCGCCGTCGAGGAGATCGTGCTGCGGCTGCGCGCGCGGGGCGTGATCGGGCAGATCCTGCCGTTCAGCTCGGGGTTCCACACCCCGATGCTCGCGCCCTACCTCGACCCGATCCGCAAGGCCGCCGAGCGCTACACACTGCATGTGCCGACCACCCCCGTCTGGTCGGCCACCATCGCCGCGCCCTTCCCCGCCCGCCCCGATGAGGTGCGGGAGCTGTTTGTGCGGCACCTGCTCGAACCCGTGCGGTTCAGGGAGCTGATCGAGGCGATGCACGGCGCGGGGTTCCGCGCGTTCATCCAGCTGGGCGCGGGCCAGCTCGGCTCGCTCATCGACGACACCCTCGCGGGCCGCGACCGGCTCGTGGTCTCCGCGCACGCGGGGGTGCGCGACAGCCTGGCGCAGCTGCGCAGGGTGGCCACCGCGCTGTGGGCCAACGGCGCGTCCCCCGATGTGACGCCCCTGCTCACCGCGGGCCGAAGGGCCGAGGCGGCGAAGGCACCCGCCCCCGCGGCCAGGCCCGTGCCCACCGTGAAGCTCGACCTCGGCGGCGCCCTGGTGTCGCTGCCGCAACGCGCCCGCTCCGCGCTGGCCCTCGCGCGCCCCGCACCGGGGAACGGCACCGGGGCGCTCGACCAGCTCGGGCGCGTGGGCGCGAGGTTCCCTGTGGCCGCCGAGCTGGCCGCGCTGCTGCACGAGACGGCGACCACCGCCGTCGACCTGATCAACGCCCCGGCCGCGCCCCGCACCGCGACCGCCGTGACCGCATCGACCGCCGCGACCGCCGTGACCGCATCGACCGCCGTCCCCGCCGTGCCCGTGCCGCCCGGCGTCCCCCTGCCGCCCCCCGCGCCCACCAGGGCGCCCGAGCCCGCGCCGCCCGCCGTTCCGCCAAGCCTGCGGATCGACGTGGCGACCATGCCCTACCTGCTCGACCACTGCTTCTTCCGCCAGCGCCCCGACTGGCCCGACGACGCCGACCGCTGGCCGGTGGTGCCCGCCACCACCGTGCTCACCCACCTGATGGACCTGGCCGAACGCGCCACCCCAGGCCGCCGCGCGGTGGCCGTGCACGAGGTCAGGCTGCTGAAGTGGATCGAGGCGATCCCGGCGCACGACGTGCCGGTCACCGTCAGGCCGCTCGGCCCCGACCGGGTGGAGGTCTCCCTCGAGGGCGCCTCGCGCGCCGAGGTCTCGCTGGCCCCCGACTACCCAAGGGCGCCCGCGCGTTGGGCGATCGACCCGGCGGGAGAGCGCGTTCCCGAGCTGGCCGCCAGGCAGCTCTACGACGAGCGCTGGATGTTCCACGGCCCCCGCTTCCAGGGCGTCACCGAGCTGACCGCGATCGGCGAACGCCACGTCAGGGGCGTCATCACCGCGCCGGGCGCGCCCGGCGCGCTGCTGGACAACGTCGGCCAGCTCCTCGGCTACTGGATCATGGCCAGCCACACCGAGCGCACCACCGTCTTCCCCGTGGGCATGAGCGAGATCCGCTTCCACGGCCCCGAACCGGCCGCGGGGGAGCGCCTGGCCTGCCACATCAGGATCACCGAGCTGACCGAAGGCGCGCTGAGCGCCGACATGCAGCTCACCCACGAGGGCCGCGTATGGGCGGAGATCAACGGCTGGCGCGACCGCCGCTTCGACACCGACCCCGGCATCCGCGCCGTGGACCGCTTCCCCGACCGGCACACGCTCTCCACGCGCACCCCCGAAGGCTGGGCGCTGGTCCACGAGCGGTGGCCCGACCTGGCCACGCGCGAGCTGCTGATGCGCAACGTCCTCGGCGGCGCCGAGCGCGCCGCCTACACGGGGCTGACCCCGCTGCGCCGCCGCCAGTGGCTGCTCGGCCGGATCGCCGCCAAGGACGCCGCACGCGACCTGCTGTGGTCCGAGGGCGAGGGGCCCATCTACCCGGCCGAGATCGTGGTCGGCAACGACGACGCGGGACGCCCCGTGCTGCGCGGCGAACACGGCCGCGACATCGGGGCGTTGACGGTGTCCATCGCGCACAGCCGCGAGGCGGGCGCGGCCATCGCCAGGCGGGGCCCGTGCGGCATCGACATCGAGGAGATCACCGAACGGCCGCGTTCCGCCGTCGAGGCCGCCTGCGGCCCCGAGGAACGGGCGCTGCTCGACGAGCTGTCGGCCGCGTCGCCCGGGTCCGCGGCCGAGTGGTTCACGCGGTTCTGGGCCGCCAAGGAGGCCGTCGCCAAGGCCAGGGGCAGCGGCCTCGGCGGCCGCCCCGACGCCTTCAGGGTGCGGGCGGCCGAGCCGGAGCGCCTGCTGGTGACGGTGGGCGGCCAGGCCCACGACGTCAGGGTGTCGCGGGTCACCAACCCACCGGGACTGCCGGAGCGCGCCTATGTGGTCGCGTGGACGGCGGGGGACGAGACGACAGGAGAAGAAGGATGACCACCGAGATCAGCACGGAGATCAGCTCGCCCGAGGCCGAGCCTGGCGCGGTCCTCGCCGACATCACTGGCATGCTGCTGACGCTGCTCGACGAGTACGGCCTCGACGCCGCCGAGATCAGCAGGGAGACCACGTTCCACGGCGACCTGGAGCTGGAGAGCATCGACCTGGTGACGCTCTCGGGCGCCCTGCGCGAACGGTACGGCGACCGCGTCAACTTCGCCGACTTCATCGCCGACCTGGAGCTTGACGAGATCATCGAGCTGACCATCGGCCAGCTCGTCGACCACGTGGTGGCGTCGCTGCGCGCCACCGAGCGGAGCTGATCACCATGGCCATGATCCACACCGGCGCCATCACCACCCACGCCCAGACGCTGCCCGCGCGCACCCGCCCCGACGAGGGCGGCGAGCCGCCCGTGGTGGTCTTCGTCCACGGCCTGCTCACCGACTCGCTGGCCAGCTACTACTTCACGCTCGGCCCGGCGTTCGCCTCCGCTGGCATCGACGTGGTCATGTACGACCTGCGGGGCCACGGGCGCAGCGAACGGCCGCGCGGCGGCTACCGCATCGAGTCGTTCGTGGACGACCTGGTGGGGCTGCTCGACGGGCTCGACGAGCGCCGCCCCGTCCATGTCGTGGGCAACTCCTTCGGCGGCAGCATCGCCGCTGGCCTTGCCGCGTGGCACCCCGAACGGGTCGCCACCGTCGCCATGATCGAGGCCGAGCCGCCCGTCGCGCTGTGGACCCGGCACATGGCCGACGGGCTGTCCGACGCCAAGCGGCAGCTCGCCAGGGAGGAGGCGATCGGCTGGATCGCGGCGAACCACGGCGCCCACACCGCCCGCCTCTCGCGCGGCGCGAGCAGGATCCTCCAGACCACCACGCTCGCCGAAGACATCCCCGCGAGCCGCGTCATCGACGACGACCTCAGCGGGCTCGCCTGCCCCGTGCTCGCCATCTTCGGCGACGAGTCGGGGCTCGCCGCCCAGGTGCCCGAGCTTGAGGCCAAGCTGCCGCGCTGCCGCACCGTGGTGCTGCCCGAGCAGGGCCACTCGGTCCTGGTAGAGCGCACCGAGGAGACCCGCGAGCTGCTGCTCGGCTGGGTGCGGGAGCACAGCCTCGCCGGGGCCGAACGGTGACCCGCTTCCTCTTTGTCGTCCCCCCGCTGGTCGGCCACATCAACCCCCTGGTGGGCGTCGCGGGCGAGCTGGCCCGCCGCGGCCACCGGGTGGCATGGGCCGGGCACGAGGACCAACTCGCCGCGCTGGCGGGCCAGGAGGCCACCGTGTTCGCCTGCGCGGTCCCGAGCGCCGAGCTGACGCGGCCCCCCGAGCTGACGGGGCCCGCCGCGTTCCGCTTCCTGTGGGACGAGGTGTTTGTGCCGCTCGCCCATGTGATGGCGCCGGGCGTCGACGCGGCGATCGGGGCGTTTGAGCCCGATGTGGTGGTCACCGACCAGCACGCCCTGGCCGGGGCGCTGCTCGCCGAGCGCCACGGCATCCCGTATGTCACATCGGCCAGCACATCGGCCGAGGTGGTGGACCCGCTGGCCGGGATGCCACGCGTGGCCGCCTGGCTCACCGGCCTGCTCGACGAGCTGCGCGCCAGGCACGGCGACCCCGACGCCACGGGCGACCCGCGGTTCTCGCCGCACGGGATCATCGCGTTCACCGGGCCCGAACTCGTGGGCGACGCGACCGAACGCCACCCGGGGCTGCGCCTGGTCGGGCCCTCGATCGCGCCGAGGCCAGGCGCTTCCGACTTCCCCTACGACCGCATCGAGCCGGGCCGCCGCACCGTGCTTGTCACCCTCGGCACCGCCAACGCCGACGCCGGGGCGCGCTTCCTCGCGGTGGCGGCCAACGCCCTCGCGGGCCTCGGCGACCGGGTGTTCGGCATCGTCGTCGACCCAGGAGGCGTGCTCACCGCCCCGCCACCCGGGGTGCTCGTGCTGCCGCATGTGCCCCAACTCGAGCTGCTGGCCAGGGGCGTTGACGCGGTCGTGTGCCACGGCGGCCACAACACCGTGTGCGAGTCGCTGTGGCACGGCGTCCCGCTGGTCCTCGCCCCGATACGCGACGACCAGCCGCTCGTGGCGGGCCAGGTCGTCGCCGCCGGCGCGGGCGTGCGGGTGAGGTTCGGGCGGGTGGACACCGCGAGGCTCACCGCCGCGATCGAGGCCGTGCTCGACCCCGAGGGCGGCCACAGGGCCGCCGCGGAGGCGGTCGGCCGCTCCTTCCGTGCGCTGGGCGGCGCACGGGCCGCCGCCGACCTGCTGACCGAGGTCGCCACCGCTCCGCGCCCCGTGTCCACGCCCGCCTGACCACCCGTCACCGTCCGCCCGCCTGACCACCCGTCACCGTCCGCCCGCCTGACCGCCCGTCACCGCCCGCCCGCTTCACCGCCCCGCCTGACCGCCCGTCACCGCCCCCGACCTCGGGAACCCCCACATGACAACGGCCTCCGAGACCCCCACGGCCACGCCGCCCGCCCCGCCCGAACCCCCCGCCGAAGGGCCGCCCCCCGACCCGGCGCCCGACCCCGCCGCGCCCCAACGCGCCCCGCTGCGCGTCCTGTTGGGCTACGCCAGGCCGCACCGCGCCGTCCTGGTCCTCACCCTGCTGCTCGCGCTCGCCGCCAGCGGCTCGGGCCTGGTGCAGCCGCTGGTCGCCCAGAGCGTCCTGGAGGCGCTTGCCGACGGCGAGAGCGCCCTTGGCCCCGTCCTGTGGCTCGCCGCGCTCGTCGTCGCGGGCGCGGCCCTCACCGGTCTCCAGTCCTGGTGGCAGCAGCGCACCGCCGAGCGCGTGGTCCGCCAGGTCCGCCGCGACCTGGTGTTCCGCCTCATCAGGCTGCGCGTGCCCGAGCTCGACCGGCGGCCACCCGGCGACCTGATCGCCCGCGTCACCTCCGACAGCACGCTGCTCCAGAACGCCGCAACCGAGGGCCTGGTCAACGTGGCAAGCGGCGCCCTCACCATCGGCGGCGCGCTGCTGCTGATGGGCCTGGTGCACGCGGGGCTGCTCGCGGTCACCCTCGCCGTGCTGCTCTCGGTCGCCGCCGTGATGCTGCTGGTGCTGCCGCGCATCCGCCAGGCCGTCGCCCGCGCCCAGGAGTCGGTCGGCGCGGTGGGCGCCGCCCTGGACCGGGCCCTTGGCGCCGCCCGCACGGTGAAGGCCAACGGCGCCGAGGCCAGGGAGACCGCGACGGCGGACGAGGCCATCGGCGAGGCGTATCGCGCCGGGCTGCTCGGCGCCCGCTACGGCGCCTGGGTGCGGGTCCTGTCCGGGGTGTCGATCCAGGCGGCGTTCCTCGCCGTGCTCGGCGTCGGCGGCGCCCTGGTCGCCTCGGGCGACCTCGGCACCCCGGCGTTGATCGCGTTCCTGCTCTATGTCTTCTACCTGGCGAGCCCGATCGCCTCGCTGGTCGCCGGGCTCGCCCTGCTCCAGCAGGGCCTCGGCGCCGTCGGCAGGATCGAGCAGGTCAGGAACATGCCGATCGAGGAGGACGTGGACCACGCCGGGACCGCGGCCCCGGCGGGCACCCAAGGTGCCCAAGGCGCCCAAGGCGCCCCGCCCAGCGTGGAGTTCGACGACGTCTGGTTCTCCTACCCGGGCCGTGGCCCCGCCCTCAGCGGCGTCTCGTGGACGGCGCCCGGCGGCACGCGCACCGCGCTCGTGGGGCTCTCGGGCGGCGGCAAGAGCACATCGTTCGCGCTGCTCCAGCGCTTCTACGAGCCCACCGCGGGGCGGGTCCTGCTCGGCGGCACGGACATCGCCACGCTGGGCCGGGCCGAGGTGCGCCGCCGCATCGCGTATGTGGAGCAGGACGCCCCGGTGCTCGCGGGCACGATCGAGGACAACCTCCGCTACGCCGCCCCCGATGTCACCGCCGACGAGATCGCCGAGACGCTGCGGCTGACCCGGCTCGACTCCCTCGTGGACCGGCTGCCCGAAGGGCTCGCCACCCAGGTCGGGAACCGCGGCGACGCCCTCTCGGGCGGCGAGCGGCAGCGCCTGGCCATCGCCAGGGCGCTGCTGCGCCGCCCCGACGTGCTGCTGCTCGACGAGGCGACGGCCCAGCTGGACGCGCGTAACGAGCAGGCGCTGCGGGAGGCCGTCGACCAGGCGTCGCGGCGCTGCACCGTCCTGCTGATCGCCCACCGGCTGTCCACGGTGACCGACGCCGACCAGATCGTGGTGCTCGAACACGGCCGCGTCCGAGGCGTCGGCGGCCACCGCGAGCTGGTCGAGGCCGACGGCCTGTACCGCGAACTCGCCACCTCCCAGCTCCTCGTCGGCGATGACGCGCCGGGCGGCGCCGCATAGCGCGACGCCCGGGGGCATCCGCGCGACGCGGATGCCCCCGGGCGCCATGCGTGGGGGGAACGGCCAGGGATCAGCCGGTGAGCGCGGTCAGCGCGGGCAGGTAGCCGTCGCGGTGGCCCGCCTGGTTCGGGTGGTACGACTCGTCGAGGTCGCCCCACTCCAAGCTGGTCACCCACTCGGTGTTGCCCGAGCAGAGCGTGTGCGGGTCGAACACCGGCCGCGCGTCGAGGAACTGGAACCCGGCCTCGGCCGCGCGCTGCGACATGACGGTCGCCAGGGTGTCGGCGGCGCCGTTCAACGCCGTCCGCTCCCGGTCGCTGAGCCCGAGGATCCCGCAGTTCCCGCCGATGGTGTAGAGCCGCGGATAGCCGACCACGACCACCTGGGCGGAGGGCGCCGCCGCCCGCACCGCGGCGTAGGTCTGCGCCAGGGCCGGGGAGAGGGCGGCGTGGGCCGCCTGCTCGGCGAGCGCGACGCCGTCCAGGCAGTCCTGGTCGTCGATGGTCAGGATGCAGTTGGTCAGCACGTCGACGAACCCGACGTCGTTGCCGCCCACCTGGATGGTGACCAGCGTGGTGTCAGGGGTGATCTGCGGCACCTGGTTGGCCACGAGCTCCGCGGTGGTGGCGCCGCTGCACGCGGCCTCGACGAAGCTCACCGACGGGTGCGCGGCGGCCCACAGGCGCGGGTACGTCAGCGGCCCGCGACGGCACTCGGCGTCGGGGTCGTCATAGGTGCCGGTGCCGGGGGCGGTCGTGTACGAGTCGCCCAGGGCGACATACTTCCCCGCCGCCTGGGTCCCGGAGTCCGCGGCCTGCGCGGGCGGGGCGAGCGTGAGCGTGGCGACCAACGCCAGAAGGGCGGTGGCCACCAGCGTTCTTGGTGAACGTATCGAGCGGGTCACTTAACCTACTCCAGAAGTGGGGGAATAAGACGCCCTAGAAGTATCACGTGAACCGGGCCGTGAATACCCGGAGTCGCATGAAATCTCGGTCAATAAACGGGCTGAGAAAGGGAGTTGAGAGGGCGGCTCGCGCTGTCCCCAAGAGGGTGGGAATGTGCGGAGCGTATGTCCGCCGTGCCCGCAGAAGAGAATGCCCGGGAAAACGCGGAGAATACGCCGGGATAACGCGGGGCTCATTCGGCAGGGCCATTCATCCGGCCTCGCAACGAGCCCGTTCTCCTTGAGCTCGGCCCCGCTGAGGCGCAGGCGCCCGCGCCGGTCGCGCGGCGAGTGCAGCCCCGCGAACGTCCCCGCCTCGCGCAGCCCCGCCAACTCCCGTGCCCGGCGCGGCAGGAACGCGGCGAGCCGATCGCGCACAGGCCGCGCGCGGCGGGCCCGCCCGGCCCGCCCGGCCCGCCCGGCCAGCTCGGTCAGCGTGGCCTCGGCCCTGGTCGCGGCGCGCTCGAACCGCACATCTACACCGGCGAGCCCGGCTCACCCTCCGAAGAGGCGCTACGCCTCCTCGCCTCCTGGGCCGCCACCCAGGACCCCGAACGATCCGGCTGATCCCGGCTCCCGCCGCGCCATACACGGCGCGCACCCGCACCCGCCGTCGCCGGTGATCGCGGCGCGCGCCGCGCCCGATGAGCCGCAGGCACCTCTTTCGGCCACGACGGCATTGCGTCGAGGTGAACGAGCCGCCTTGACACGGGTGTTGCCCGCGCCTGTCATGTCCGCGTCCGTGCACGCCGTGCGGCCTCCTCGGTCGCCCGGGCGGCCAGCCCCGGCGTTTGACCGGATCCCGGCTCACCCGGTGCGGGGGAAGTGTGGATGCTTGGTGGTTATCTACGCGAGTCACATGGAGGGAATCGGTATGTGCGTCACGCCATGCTCAAAAGTGTCCTTAGGGTGTCCCGAGTGTTCGCCGAGCGTCCCCCGGGGCTGGTGACGCCGGGTGGCCGCCTCCCCGGCTTCCGCGAGCCGCGGACCGCGCACGTTGCGGTTCCAGGTCCTCGGCCCCTTGGGCGTCGTCCGCGACGGGCGCCCCTGCACGCCAAGCGCGCTCAAACGCAGGGCGCTGCTCGCCGTTCTGCTGCTCTCCGCCAACAGGCCCGTGCCCGTGGGCCAGTTGATCGACGAGCTGTGGGACTCACGCCCGCCGCGGTCCGCCGTGGCCACGCTCCAGATGTATGTGTCGGGGCTCAGGCGGGCGCTCGACCCCGCGCACAGCGCCGCCCACCGCGACGCCCGCAGCCATCCGCGGCTCAGCACCGAACTCGCGGGCTACCGGCTGCGGGTGCGGCCAGGCGAGCTGGACCTCGAACGGTTTAGGACGCTGGCCGCCACGGGGCGGCGGCTGGTCGGCGACGGCAGGTGCGGGCAGGCGGGGGTCGCGTTCCACAGGGCGCTCTCGCTGTGCAGGGGCCGCCCGTTGAGCGACCTCGGAACGGTCGGGATGCTCACGCCGTTCATCACGCGGCTCGCCGAGGAACGCCTCGCCGTGCAGCGCGAGTCCTATGAGACGGCCCTGTGCCAGGGCCATGGGCCGCTGGTCATCGGCGAGTTGAAGGAGCAGTGCGTCAGGCACCCGCTTCAGGAGACATTCCACGAGCAGCTGGTGCTCGCCCTGTGCCAGGCGGGCCGCAGGGCCGAGGCGCTTGCCGCCTACGCCTCGGCGCGCCGCCTCATCGTCGGCGAGATCGGCGTCGAGCCGGGGCCCGCGCTGCGCGCCGCCCAGCGCGCGGCGCTGCACGACCAGTACCTGGTCACGGCCAGGCACCCGCGCTGCCGGGCCACCGCCCCCATCTGACGGGCCGCCCCCATCTGACGGGCTCCGTTCACGGCTCCCCGGCCAGCCGCCACCCCAGGCTCCGCCGGTAGTAGACGAGCGGGTCATCCCCGCCGAGGTCGCAGCGCACGACCTCCCCGATCACCACGACGTGGTCCCCGTGCCCGAACGCGGCGCTTGGCGCGCATCTGAGGTAGGCGCACGTTCCGGCGATCCGGGGCACCGGGCCGTCCCAACTCCACGCCGCCTCGGCGAACTTGTCCTCGCCCCGCCCGGCGAAGACGGCGGCCAGCGCCTCGTCCCCGCGGCCGAGCAGGTGCACGCCGAACTCCGCGCCGTCCGCCAGGACCTGGCAGGACCGCGCGTCGCGGGCGATCGACACCAGCACGGAGGGCGGCCTGGCGCTGTAGGAGCACAGCGAGGAGACCAGCAGGCCGCAGGGCGCGCCGTCGTCTCGGCGGGTCGAGACGACGGCGACGCCCGAGGCAAGCCGGGACATCGCCTCCGTGAACGCCGAGGTCAACGCGGAGGGTGACGTGGAGGGGGACGCCGAGGTGACGCGGGTTGACACCGTCACACCCCGGCCCGCTCGGTCGCGTGCAGGCAGGCGTCGTGGTGGGCGCGGGCGTCGGCGTCGTCCGTGACGGCGAGGACGGCGGCGAAGTCGGCCGCCGCCTCGCCGAAGCGGCCCGCCGCCTCGTGCACCAGGCCGCGGTTGTAACGGAGTTCGGGCTGGTCGCCCAGGGTGAGCGCCCGGTCGAAGTCCGCGGTGGCCCCGGCCAGGTCGCCCGCTTCGAACGCCAGGACCGCCCGCACGCCCCACGCCTCCGCGAGCCCCGGGTCGTTGTGGATCGCCGCGTCGAGCGCGGCCTTCGCCCCCTCGCGGTCGCCCGCCTCGGCGAGCAGCCGCCCGCGCAGCGACAGCAGGTGCGCGTCGTCGGGCGCGCCCGCGAGTCCTTCGGCGACGCTGCGCAGCGCCGCCTCGCCCTCGCCCAGGTCGGCCAGCAGGCTCGCCTGGTTGAGCCGGGCGTCCACATGCCCGGGATCCAGCTCGAGAACGCGCTCGAAGTCGGCCAACGCCCCCTGTACGTCACCGAGTTCGAGGCGCGCGTCGCCGCAGTTGTAGTACGCCTCGGGGAACGGCGGCTCGAGCCGCAGCGCCTCCTGGTAGTCGGCCAGCGCCTCCTCGACCCGGCCCATGCGGCGCAGGATCGTGCCGCGGTTGAAGTAGTGGTCGGCGAAGTCGTTCTCCGACGCCATCACCTCGGCGTAGTCGGCGAGGGCCGCGTCGAGGCGGCCGCTCATGGCGTTGACCTGCGCGCGGTTGTAGCGCAACCCCGTGCGGTGCCAGGTGCGTTCGCCGAGGTGCAGCTCCTTGTCGAGCCGTTCGATGCCCTCGTCGAGCAGCCGCAGCGCCTCGTCCACGCGGCCGACGCGGGTCTCGATCAGGGCGAGCCCGTTGCGGTTGAACACCGAGTAGAACGTCCGTTCACCGGGCTCTGGCAGCTGGTCGGCGAACGCGATGGCCTGGTTCACCCAGGCGCGCGCCCGGTCAGGGTCGCGCCGGTCGCTCGCGTAGTGGCGGGCGTAGAGCATCGCGGTCTCGTAGGCGAGCTTCATGTGCACGACCGGGTCGACGCTCGTGCGGCGCGCCCGGTCCTGGAGCGCCTCGGACTCCTCGGCCCGCCCGGCCGCGGCCAGCGCGACCGCCGTGTCCCTGATGATCTCCCACCAGGCGTCGGGGCGTTGGGCCTCGTCCACCAGGCGCAGCCCCAACTCTCCGTAGAGGATGGCCGATTGGTAGAGGCCCAGCTGCTTGCACCGGGTCTGGGCGTGCCGCACGGCCTCGACGCCCGCACCGCCAGGGTCGCCGCCGCGCACCAGGTGGTGCAGCAGGGCGCCCATGCGCAGGGATGGCTCCGCCTCGGCCGCGGCGGCCAGTTCGGCGGCGCGCGCATCGTGCAGGGCGGCGCGCGTGGCGGGGTCGAGCGCCGCGTAGGCGCGGGCGCGCGCGGCGTCCTCGTCGGTGCCGTCGGCGGCGACGTGCGCGCGGGCGGCCTCCTCGTCGTCTGTCTCCGGCGCGTCGGCTTGCGCGGGTTCGTCGGCTTGCGCGGCTTGCGCGGGTTCGGCGGGGGCCGTTCCGGTGAGCGCGACGCAGTGGGCGGACACCGCGTCGGAGAGGGACGCGTCGACGGGCCCCGGCGGGTCGCCCGGCAGCTCGCCCCGCGTGGTGAGCACCATGGCCAGCCGCTCGGCGGGCATCCGGCGCAGCAGCACGGCAAGGAACTCGCGGTCGGTCGGGTCGGCGTGGTCCACCGCGTCGACGACCAGGCTGCGAGGGCCGCCGCCCAGGGCGTCGAGGTAGGCGGTGAGGAAGTCCGTCAGGCCGTGCGCGATGCGCAGCGAGTGCTGCCTCGCGGGATAGCGGGCGACGGGGGCGACGCCCTGCTCGCTGCTGGTGGCCGCCCAGGTCACCTTGGGCACCAGGGTCACCAACTCCGGTGCGGCTTCCTGGAGTTCGATGCGGTGCCGGGGGCCGAGGTCGGGGCGCAGGCGCAGCGCGTCGGCGGCCACGGCGCGCAGCAGGGTGCCCGCGGCGGTGTAGGGGCCGCGCAGGTCGCGGTGCGCGCTGACCCGCGCCAGCGGCGGGGGCAGGTCGAGTCCCGCCCGCAGGGTGTCGCGTTCCGCGGGACGCGCCGCGGCGATCCAGTGGTGACTGCGCATGGCGCCCTCTCCTTTCGCGGCCTGTCCAGGCCCTCGTTCAGGTGGTCTCGTTCAGACGGAGCTCGTTCAGACGGAGCTCGTTCAGACGGAGCTCGTTCGGTCGGAGCTCGTTCGGTCGGGTCAGGCGATGACGTGCTCGAGGCGGCGGGCGCGCCGGGCGGCGCGTTCGCGCAGGGCGATCCGGGCGGGAAGCACAAACTGCACGGCGGTCAGGCCCAGGAACACGACGGAGTCGAGCAGCCGCAGCGGATCGGCGTCGCCGGTGTCGATGAAACGGTCCACCGAGCCCGCGACCATCTCGATGAACACCGGGGCCAGGGCGAACACCGTGGTGGCCACGCTCAGGGCGTAGCCGAGCAGGACGAGCCACGCGTACCAGCGGGCGATCCCGCGGTCGGTCGGGTGCAGCGTGCTCTCGTCCACCAGCCGGTGCGGTCGGCGCAGCAGCCGCCAGAAGCGGTTCCGCAGGACGCGCATGGTGGCGCCGTGCAGGTCGACGCAGCCGACGACGGTGGTGATGAGCACATAGATGTCGGTGCGGATGTAGAAGAAGAACTGCCACAGCAGCCGCGTGAACGTGGCGAACGCGATGCCGAGGCACACCTGCGCCGCGAACGACGGCCCCGCGCCCGAGCCCCACAGCGCGTCGGCCAGCAGGACGAGCGCGGCAAGGGCGAGGACATCGGCCAACATCCCGGCCAGGATGGGCAGATACCGCTTGCGCCGCGGAACGGTGACCAGCCCGTCGAGCGCGGTCTCCACGACGAGGAAGTAGAAGCGGTGGCTCAGCGACACCGTCGAGCGGATGCCGAGGCGCCGCCCCGCCAGGGCGTGGAAGCTCTCGTGGAACGCGATCAGCGGGATGACCACGAGCAGCAGCGTCACGTTGACGACGGAGTAGTAGTCGCTGAAGATCAGGTCGCTCGCCTCGGGCACGCGCTCGGGAGAGCGGATCAGCACGGCGCAGGCCCAGGCCACGAGGGCCGCGTAGCAGAGCCACGCCACCGGCGAGAACATCGCGCGCCCCAGCCGTTGCCAGCGGATCGGGGGTGGCGCGGCGACCCGTTCGTCCGCTTCGCGGGTGAAGCCCAACTCCCTCAACGCGCCCACCATGTCGCCGATGTCGACGCTCTCGCCGTAACGCCGCAGATAGCGTTCGGCTGCCTCGGCCGGGGTGGCGCCATCCGCGAGCCAGCGCACCAACTGCGCGCCGTCGGGCGGGAGGATGGCGTACGAGTCGGTGTCGGTCCTGCCCACCGTGACGCCGTCGCCGTCCTCCAGATAGGTCAACGGGTGCATCAGCACCGGCCGGTCGAGGTCGAGCGGCGGGTCGACCGGCTGGTCGACCGATGGGTCGGGCGGTTCTCCGGGGGCGTCGGGGGCGTTGGACACCGCGTGCCGCCTTTCGCTCTCTGACTGAGTGCCGCTTCGCTTGATACCGCTTCGCTTGATGCCGCCGTCCGGCCCTGGGCGAGCCGGACGGCGACCGGTCGACCCGGGTCAGTTGACCGGATCAGTTCGCCGGGTACGTGCTGCACGCGGCCGTGGTCAGGCGGACGGGGCCAGCCTTGCGGATAACGATCTTCTTCATCTCTGCACCTCCTCGGGAGTCGTCGGAACGGTTGGGCACTCCGAACACTCCACGGGCGCCCCAGAGTTCCCCCAGAGCGGCGCCAAAGTCGGCCCTGCGGGCGGCTTGGCCACGGCTGCGGCTGCGGCTGTGGTGGGGTGGGGCGGGGTGGGGTGCGGCTACGACTGCGGTGGGGCTGTGGTGCGGCTGCGGCTACGGAGGGTCCGGTGGTGCGGGCCGTCTGCCGCGGTGTCCGCTTTCGTGGTGGGTGCGGGTCACTGATGGGCACCTACGGGAGGGGGGCGTTGGGTGACCGGCCGTCTCGGTCACCGGGGTGTGTGTCGTTGGGCCGGGACCGTTCGCCGAACGGGCGCGGCCGCGACGGTAGTTGGCGGCCGTTTTCCCGGTGGTCGGCTGAGGTGGCGCGCACCCTTCGGGCCTGCCCTGGCCGCCGCTATCGTCGTTCACCGCGCGCGCGTTGAGCTCAGGTAGCGGGCCGTGCCGTAGCCGGGGCAGTCATGGCGCCTTCGGCAGCCGTCCGAGCCAGAAGGCGGCGACGGAGGGCTGGCCGATGCCAGCGGTAGAGCCATCGTGGGGCAGCAGCTCGGTCGGTGCGATGTACCCCTCGCCTGGTTCGAGGCGGATGCGCAGGCAGCGCAGTGGGTGTCCTGCGGCGACGTACGCCCGCACGTCCTGGGTGTGGGGGTAGTACCGCGCCAAGTCGGCGTCGGGGTGGAGAGTGCGGCAGATCTGCTGGACGTCGTGGTCGCCGATGAGCAGGTAGCGGGGACCGGGGCCGAGGTTGAGGCAGAGCCGCCGACGGCCCTGGTGGCGTCGGGGGCAGGTCAGGCGATCGAAGTTGTCGACGTGGAGGCCGATGCGGCGATCGGTAGCGGAGTCCTCGGTGGTGGTGGCCCGGTCGCCGGGGCTGATCGTGCAGCCCAGGAGCGTGGTGGGCCAGCGGCCGTCGAGGGGGTCGAGGCGGGCAGCGACTTCGAGGCGGCCTGTCAGGTCGTCGGGGTCGATGTTCGGGAGTGGCCGGTGTACGAGTTCGATCCGGACGCTGTCTGGTGTCGAGTCGCTGGCATGGTGCGGTTCGGCGTCGGCGGCGGTAAGAGGTTTCCAGCCGCCGTTGGGGACGACGGCGCCGTCGTCGTAGCCGGGCTCGCGTCGGGTCGGCCGGACCGGTGCGATGTCGCACCGGTCGCTTATGTCGTCGAACCTGTCGAACGAGAGTCGTGGGCCCGCCTCGCCCGCGTCGCCGGGGACATCCCGCTGGGCTGCTACATGTTGACCACCATGGCCATGCAGGCCCTGATGCGCGGCTTTCCCAGCGAGGCCATCGACATGACGCAAGGCGCCTTCGAGCGCGCCAAGTCCCACGCCGCCCCGCGGGTGCTGGCCTTCACACGGCTGATCGAGGCCCGCGCGCACGCCCGCGCGGGCGACCCGCGCGCCGCCTCCCGAGCGTTGGCCGACTCCGAACGCCTGCTGGAGCAGGCCGCCACCAGCTCCGGCGACGAGCCGGAGTGGATCGACTTCTACCACCATGCCCGGCTGTCCGCCGATGCCGCCGAAGTCTTCCGCGACCTGCACCAACCCAGGTCAGCCTTGGCGTGGAACCGGCAGGCCACCGCCATGCCCACCGGAGCCTTCACACGGCTCGGTAGGCATGCGCCTGGCCATCGTTGGCTCCGCCCACCTCCAGGCTCGCGACCTCGACCAGGGCCTCATCCTCGGCAACCGCGCCGTCGACATCCTCACCCGCGTCAGCTCCCGCCGCGCCCTGGACTACGTCCGCGAGTTCGCCACCGCCCTGGCGCACTGGCGCCGCGAACCCGCCGTCCGTGACTTCCTCCACCGCACCCGCAAGGACCTCAGCGTCGCCGTCTGACACGTACGCCGAGGATGTCGCGTGCAGCGCGGATAAGCACCGGCGCGCTGTCTCAGTTCGTCGTGCGCCAGGAGTGAGAGGGTGCGGCGGGCACCTGGGGTGGGGTGGTGGCCCGCCGCAGAGTCAGAGCTTCGCCATGTTGATGAACGCTTGCCATGCGTTGTGGCCGATCGTGAGCACCGGGCCTGTGCCGCGCTGCTTCGTGTCCCGGACCGGTACGGCGCCGGGCACCCCGTCGCGGACCTCCACGCACTCGCCGCCCTGCGGGCTGCTGTAGGAGGAGGTGCGCCAACGGCTTTCAGTTGCTCCCCGCTGCATCTCGATACTCCCTCTCGATCTTTCCCATGAGCCTCAGAGACTCACCGGAGCCAAGCGACTCCATGCGCAGCCGGTCGAAGGCCCTTGATGCATAGGTTACTTGTTGAGGTGAGTCGCTCATCTGTCCACCTGCGATGGTGTCCGAGTAGAGCGTGATCCCGCCGTCCCGAAACCGCAAGGCAGTAAACGGCACGATGGCGGGGAGGCAACCCGCCCCGAACGGCAGGATCTGAAGGGTCACGCGAGGCATCCGGGCGGCCTCAGCCAACCGAGCCATCTGGTCCCGCATGACAGCGGCATCTCCGATGACGGTGCGCAGCGCCGATTCGTGTAGTACGACCCAGAGCATGGGGGGTACGTCCCGGGTCAGGATCGATTGCCGTCCCATCCGCTTGGCGACTCTCTGCCGGACTTCCTCGGCGTCGGGCTGCGGGTCATCGACCCGAAAGATCGCCTCCGCGTAGGACTCGGTCTGTAGCAGACCGGGGATGACGTTGAGCGTGTACATCAGGATCTCGACCGCGCTGCCCTCCATCTTGGCGTAGGGCGCGAACCAGCTCGGGTGGCCGCGTTCGACGATGCGTTGGCGTAGGCGTTCGAACATGCCTGGTGTTCCAAATACCAAATCGCATTTCTGCGCGAATTCGACCGAGGGGATGATCACACCCCCCTCAACCTTGCAGACATACGACTTCGAGTAGCCCGTTGCCTTCCCTAGCTGCACCTGCGACAGCTTGCGGCCCTCGCGGGCCACGCGCACCTCGCCACCCAGGTATTCGAGATCGTTCAACCCCTCGCTCGGTGACTCCTTGTCGGGCCCTGTGACCTGGAGATTCGCCATTCTGTTCGCTCCCACTCCCTGGTGACACGTTGAACCACGCAGGTTCTCCCCACCTCAACGCCCTTTCAATCTGCTTCTCTTGGGGGCCCGCGAGAAGAGGGTTGGAGGAGGTTGTCTTG
>NZ_QEST01000020.1 GCF_003311645.1 Streptomyces sp. PT12
GGCGGGAGCACACATCTCGCCCGCACTCGCGACCGACTTGCACGCCATGCAGGCCCACCTCATCACCGTCGAGCCGTCGAACGGGTTCAGCGACGCTCGCCACCGCGTGTACTGGTGCGAAGGGGCTGAGTATTGCGAAGGGGCTGAGTATGTCGGCGAACCGGCTGATGCGATCGAGTCCGAGCGCCGTGAGTGGGTGCCGCTGGCGGATATACCAACGTTGATCTCCCGAGGGGAGATTCGCGCGGCGAACACCACCGCGGCGCTGCTCCTGCTGCATCACACGCGTTCCGGGTAGAGAGCATCAGCGAACGGCTGATCCCGTTCACCTTCCACCCGCTGCGCCACAACGGGGCGCGGCTGACGTACCCGGACATCGTTCCCGGTGAACTGATGGCCACGCTCGCGCCGTTGGGCGAGTCCCCCGTGCTCGCCGCGCCGATCGGACGGCTGCTGGCCGCCATTGCCCGCACGAAGGACCGCACACTCGACGCCGACCAGCGGCACGCCACCCGCACCGCCGTGGCGCGGCTGCGAGAGGCCGCCCGACGGTGAACGGCGCGATCGACCTCTCCCTCCGCGACCCCGACCGGGGCAACGACCAACCCGTCAACGGCCGCTGCTGGCTCGGCTGCGACCCCGAGACCCTTCAGCCCGTGGTCTGGATCGGACCCGTCTCCATCGCAGGGCCGAACGGCATCGCCACCGCACCCGCCTACGCCTGCCCCCACTGCGTGCGCCGCCTGTAACGCGACCGCCCCGCCCACCTGGCCGACCGCGTGCGCGGCCACCCCTGAACCCCCCTGCCGTCGCCCGCAAGGCCGCATGCCCGGCCGAGGGCGGCCGAGGGCCGCCAACTTCGGACCCGCGTCGCCCCCGGCCGACCATCCACCCGGGCCGGGCCACGCGCCACCGCGTCATCCACCCCGGACCGGGAGCGCCCACCGCGAAACCCGAGCCGCCGCACCCCCCCGACGAAGGCAGGCGGGACTTTCACCACAGACGCTAGCGGCCCCTGACCCCGCGGTGGAGGGCCACGATGCCGCCCGACAGGTTGCGCCAGGCCACGCGGCGCCAGCCCGCCTCGCCGAGCGCGCCCGCGAGCTCGGCCTGGCCGGGCCACGCGCGGATCGACTCGGCGAGGTAGACATAGGCGTCGGGGCTGCTGGAGACGCGCGTGGCGACGGCGGGCAGCGCCCGCATCAGGTACTCGGTGTAGACGGTGCGGAACGGCGCCCACGTCGGGTGGCTGAACTCGCACACCACGAGGCGCCCGCCCGGCGCGGTCACGCGCAGCATCTCGCGCAGCGCGGCGCCGGTGTCCTGGACGTTGCGCAGGCCGAAGGAGATGGTGACGGCGTCGAAGACCCCGTCGGCGAACGGCAGCCGCGTGGCGTCCCCCGCGGTGAACGGCAGCCAGGGCGTGCGGCGTTTGCCCTCGGCGAGCATGCCGAGGCTGAAGTCGCACGGCACGGTGAACGCGCCCGCGTCGGCGAACGGCTGGGACGACGTGCCCGTGCCCGCCGCCAGGTCGAGCACCCGCTCGCCGGGGCGGGCCGCCACCGCTCGGGCCACGGCGGTGCGCCACCTGCGGTTCTGGCCGAGGGCGAGCACGTCGTTGGTGAGGTCGTAACGCGCCGCCACGGCGTCGAACATGGCGGCCACGTCGCGGGGCTTCTTGTCGAGGGAGGCACGAGTCACCGTGTCATTCTCGCCGATGGCCCGCTGCCCCGTTCGGGGGACATCCCCGCTCCCCGCGTGAACCCCGCGCGCCCGAGCAACTACCGTGCGTGGCATGACCCATCTCTCCCGTGTCCTCCTCACCACGACGGCGGCCACCGGCGCCGCGCTGGCCGCCGCTGGCGCCGCGTCGGCCCAGCAGGCCCCCGCGCAGGACGGCGTGGCGTCCACGCTTCCTGTGGTCGCCGACTCCCTGGACGCCGCGATCAGCCCGGCGTTCGACCTCCACCTCTACCCGCTGGCCAACACCACGGCCGACCTGCTCGACAACTCCGTGGGGACAGCCGTCGCCGACTTCCCGCCGCTGAGCACGGAGTTGGTCACGGGTCCGCTCAGCGACGGCGCGTCCCTCGGCGAGCTGCCGGGGGCGACGGCGCAGAGCCTGCTCGGCGGCCTCCCGGTCGCCCTGAGCTGACGCCGCGACGGCGCGCCACGGGGATGCCAGCCGGGATAACGCTGCGGTAAGGCCCTCTTCCCACCGCCTTGACGAGGGATGAGCGATGGGAAGCATTTCCGCTCACGACTCAACATCCCCGAGAGGGTTGGCACAAGGAGGTGCGTGTCGTGGCGGTCGCCGGTGGCATACCCCGACGCAACGAGACCCCACCTGGCGCCGCAAGGAGGCCGGAGTCACCCTCGTCTTCCTGGCGCCCACGCTCCTCGGCTTCCTCGCGTTCTACGCCTGGCCCACGCTGCGCGGCCTCTATCTGAGCTTCACCGACTACGACCTGCTGAGCGCCCCCGAGTTCTCCGGGCTCGACAACTACCGCGGGCTCGTCGAGGACGACGTCTTCTGGAACTCCCTGCTGTTCACCGCCCCTGACTCGCCGCTGCCCGTCGACTTCACCTGGGGCTCGCTTGAGCGGGTGCTCGGCACCGCGAGCACCGAGGAGGCCCAGGCCGAGGGCGGCTCGGGCGCGTCGATGGCGTTCTGGGGGTATCTGCGGAACTCGGTGATCGTCTCCACGCTCATCACCGCCGGGCAGGTCTTCTTCAGCGCGCTCGCCGCCTACGCGTTCGCCCGGCTGCGCTGGCCAGGCCGCGACAAGGTGTTCTTCGCGTTTGTCACCGCGCTCATGGTGCCACCGGTGTTCACGATGCTGCCCAACTTCCTGCTGATCAAGAACCTCGACCTGATCAACACCGACCCGGGCGTCGTCGCGCCGTTCTTCCTCATGACGCCCTTCGCGGTCTTCTTCCTGCGGCAGTTCTTCCTCGCCCTCTTCGAGTGAGGCGGTCGAGCGGGGGCGCCGACCGACGACCGGGTGAGCTACGACTGGATGAGGTTCAGCTCGGGGTGGGCCGTGCCGCCCTCGATCGCCGTCGACGACAGGTGCGACACCACCCGGTCGTCCACCGGGTCGAGCGCCGGGTCCTCGTGCACCACCAGGTGCTCGTACGTCGTGGCGCGCTGCGCCGGGACGCGCCCGGCCGCGCGGATGAGGTGCAGCAGCTCCATGCGGTTCGAGCGGTGCCTGGCGCCCGCCGACGAGACGACGTTCTCCTCCAGCATCACCGAGCCCAGGTCGTCCGCGCCGTAGTGCAGCGACAGCTGGCCGACCTCCTTGCCCGTGGTCAGCCACGAGCCCTGGATGTGTGCGACGTTGTCGAGGAAGAGCCGCGCCACGGCGATGATCCGCAGGTACTCGAAGAGGGTCGCCTGGGTGCGGCCCCTCAGGTGGTTGTTCTCCGGCTGGTAGGTGTACGGGATGAACGCCCTGAACCCGCCCGTGCGGTCCTGCACGTCGCGGATCATCCGCAGGTGCTCGATCCGCTCGGCGTTGGTCTCGCCCGTGCCCATGAGCATGGTCGATGTGGACTCGACGCCGAGCCGGTGCGCCGTCTCCATGATCTCAAGCCAGCGCTCGCCCGACTCCTTCAGCGGCGCGATGGCCTGCCGCGCGCGGGCGGGCAGCAGCTCGGCCCCCGCCCCGGCGAACGAGTCGAGGCCCGCCGCGTGGATGCGCGTGATCGCCTCCTCGGCGCTCACCCCCGAGATCCGCGCCATGTGCTCGACCTCGGACGCGCCGAGGGAGTGGATCACCAGCTGGGGGAACTCCCGCTTGATCGCGGCGAAGTGGCGCTCGTAGTACTCCACGCCGTAGTCGGGGTGGTGGCCGCCCTGGAACATGATCTGGGTGCCGCCCAGCTCCACCGTCTCGGCGCAGCGCCGCAGGATGTCGTCCAGGTCCCGCGTCCACACCTTCTCGCTCTTGGGCGGGGCGTAGAACGCGCAGAACTTGCAGGCCGTCACGCAGGCGTTGGTGTAGTTGATGTTGCGCTCGATGATGTACGTCGCGATGTGCTCGGTCCCGGCGTACCGCCTGCGGCGCACCGCGTCGGCGGCCCGCCCCAGCGCGTGCAACGGCGCGGAGCGGTAGAGCTCGAGCGCCTCCTCCTCGCTGATCCTGCCGCCCTCGGCGGCACGGTCAAGCACGCTCCGGAGCTCAGCGCTCCGCCCCATCGAGCCCATCGGCGGATTCCCTTCTCACAGCGGCGCGAACCAGCGTACGTCACCGCCCCTCAGCCGGCGCGGGTCATCTCACTGGTCAGGTTCCCCGAGGAGTCGCTGACGTGGTGCAGGGTCTCGCCGCGCTGGCTGAGCACCACGGTGAACGGCTCCTGCGCGCAGTTGGCGCGCCGCCCGTGGACGCGTCGTTGTCCACCCTGGCGTCGTCCACCCTGGCGTCGTCCACCCTGGCGTCGAACGTCACGACGCCCGCGCTGCGCCCCAGGTACACCCGGCCCATCCCCCCTGCCCCAGCCTGAGCAGCACGCGATACGCGCCCACCCGCACGGGGTCGTCGGCGGTCAGCGGCTCCATCAGCGCGCCCCCGGGGGATCGAGCAGCCGCACGCGCCCCGCCTGGTCGGCCACGCCGATGCGGTCGGCGAACGCGGCGATGCCCTCCAGCTGGCGCGCCCCCAGGCGGAAGTCGAGCGTGGTGAAGTAGCGCTCCAGCACCTCGGCGTCGAAGTCCTCCCAGCGGGCGGCCTGTTCGGCCACCTTGCCCGCCTCGGCCACCGACAGGTCGCGGGACTCGAGGAACGCGGCGTGCACCTCGCGCACCGTCTCGGGCTCGCGTTCCAGATACGCGCGGCGCACGCCCCAGACGGCGAAGACAAACGGCAGCCCCGTCCACTCCTTCCACATCGCGCCCAGGTCGTGGACCTCGAGGCCGAGGCGGGGCGCGTCGTGCAGCGAGGCGCGCAGCGCGGCGTCGCCGATGAGCACGGCCGCCTCGGCCTCCTGCATCATCAGGCCGAGGTCGGGGGGGCACGTGAAGTAGGAGGGGGCGACGCCGTGGCGCTCGTCCAGCAGCAGCCTGGCCAGGCGCACGGAGGTGCGCGACGTGGAGCCGAGCGCGACCCGCGCCCCGTCGAGGGCCGCGAGCGGGCGCTGCGAGACGATCATGCAGGACATCACGGGGCCGTCGCAGCCGACGGCGATGTCGGAGAGCGCCACCAGGTCGTCGGCATGCCTCAGGTAGTCGACCAGCGACACCGGGCCGATGTCCAGCTCACCACTGACCAGTCGCTCGCCGAGCCGCTCGGGAGTGTCCTTGGTCAGCTCCAGGTCGAGCAGGCTGCCGCTGCGGGCCAGGCCCCAGTAGAGGGGCAGGCAGTTGAGGAACTGGATGTGGCCGACACGGGGGCGGGACCTGTGGTGTGTTGTCACGCTTGGGAGGGTACGCCTCGGGCCGTGCGGCGAGCCGGTCAGGGAAGGGTCATCCTGGCGGGTGATCTCCGCCCTTCCGGCCGTGCACCCCCCGTGCTAGGCTCGCGGCGAGTTGCAGTTTGGTTTCCCTTGCAGTACGAGCCTGCGGAGCATGTGACCGCGGGCTTTCGTCGTTTTCAGGCTTCATATGCGGGTTCTGGAGCAGGGCGACCCTTTTTTGGGCCCAAGGAGGGCTTATGGCTACCGGAACCGTCAAGTGGTTCAACGCCGAGAAGGGCTTTGGTTTCATCGCCCAGGATGGCGGCGGCCCCGATGTCTTCGTTCACTACTCCGCGATCAACGCCACCGGTTTCCGCTCTCTTGAGGAGAGCCAGACCGTGACCTTCGACGTCACCCAGGGGCCCAAGGGCCCCCAGGCCGAGAACGTCACGGTCGTCTGAAGCCACCAGCTAGGACAGGCCGTCGGCCCTGATCACCGCCAGGCCCCCGCCCCTTCGAGGGCGGGGGCCTCGGCGTTGTCCCGGACGCGCGCCGCCTAGGCGTGGTCGGCGTCGTCGTCGGCGTAGAGCGCGTGGATCTCATCGGCGAAGGCGTTCATGACCTCGGCCCTGCGCAGCTCGCGCGAGGGCGTGAGGTGGCCCCTGGCCTCGGAGAGGTCGCGCGCCAGGACCCGGAAGCGGCGGATGCCGTCGGCCGATGGGGCAAGGGCGTTGGCCTCGTCGACCGCGCGCTGGAGCTGGCGCAGCACATCCGGGTCGTCGACCAGCTCGTCCATGGGCGTGCGCCGGCGCTCCGCGGTGTCGCGCCAGTGCGCGAGCGCCCTGCGGTCCAGGGTGATCAACGCCGTGAGGTACGGGCGGCGGTGGCCCGCGACCACGCAGTGGCTGACCAGCGGGTGGGAGCGGACCGCGTCCTCAAGCGGGCCTGGCGCCACGGTGAGGCCGCGCGCGGTGGTGATCATGTCGTCGCGGCGCCCGGCGATCGTGAGATAGCCGTCGTCGTCGAGCGCCCCCAGGTCGCCCGTGGCCAGCCAGCCGTCCCCGACCGTGGCCGGGACGACCGCGCGCCGGTCGGCGTCCCAGTACCCGCCGAACACCTGGGCGCCGCGCACCAGCACCTCGCCGTCGTCCGCGATCCCCACCTCGGTGCCCGGCAGCGGCCAGCCGACGGTGCCGAGGCGCGGGGCGCCCGGCTGGGTGACGGTGACCGAGGCGCTGGTCTCGGTGAGGCCATAGCCCTCGTGCACGGACACGCCCGCGCCCTCGAAGAACGTGCCCAGGCGCCGCCCCAACGGCGAGCCCCCGCTGACCACATGGCGGAGGTTGCCGCCGAACGCCGCCCTGATGCGCCGGTAGACCAGCGGGTCGTAGAGCGAACGCGCCGCCCGCAGCCCGAGCCCCGGGCCCGCCGCCGCGCCATGCCGCCTGGCCTCCTCGGCGGCGCCGAACCTGCGGGCCACGCGCGCCGCGCGGTCGAACGCGCCGACCCTGCCCGAGCGCTCGGCGTCGGCCCGCCCGCTGCTGAACACCTTCTCCAGCAGGTGCGGGATCGCGAACAGGAACGTCGGCCCGAAGCCCGCCAGGTCGGCCAGCAGGTCGTCGGTGCGCGTGCTCGGCGCGTGGCCCAGGCGCACCCGGGCGCGCAGGCAGCCGATCGCGACCACGCGGCCCAGCACGTGGGCGAGCGGCAGGAACAGCAGCGTGGCAGGCGGCGAGCCGTTCTCGTCGGGGGTGAAGACCGGGGCCAGCGCCTCAAGGGCGCTGTCCACCTCGGCGAAGAGGTTGCCATGGGTGAGCACGCAGCCCTTGGGCGCGCCCGTGGTGCCCGACGTGTAGACGAGGGTGGCGGCCCGCCATGGGTCGAGCAGGCCGCGCCGCTCGGTGACCGCGGCGTCGGAGACGTCGCGGCCCGCGGCGGAGATCTGGCCGATGGGGCCGCGTTCGTCGCCCGCGATGGCGGTCAGCTGCCACAGGTGCTCAAGACCCGGCAGGTCGTGGCGCACGGCGCTGAGCGTGCGCGCCTCCTCCACGCCCTCGACGGCGCACGCCCGCGCGCCCGAGTCGCGCAGCACGCGGCTGACCTGCCACGCGGGCGACGTGGGGTAGAGGGGGACGGTGATCAGCCCCGCGGCCCAGGCGGCGAAGTCGAGGAGCGTCCACTCGTACCGCGTGCGGGACATGATGGCCAGCCGGTCGCCGGGCCGCAGCCCGTGCGCGATGAGGCCCTTGGCGACGGCCACCACCTCGGCGGCGAACTCCGCACAGGTGATATCGCGCCATGTGCCGTCCCTGTTGCGGCGGCTGAGAATGATCTGGTCCGGCGCCTCGTAGGCGTTGATGAACGGCAGGTCCGCCAGGCTGCCCTGGGTGACGGCCGGGGCGGCCTGAGGGACGAACGCGCCGGTGACCACCCCGTTTTCGCGGAAGAGCTCGGGTCGGAGCAGCCTCGGCGCTGGTGCCGGGGCATCGGTCCTGGTGCGTGCCATCAGGGGGGCCTCCCGATGCGGCGTGACGTGGGGGTTCCCACGAATTCTGCCCGCTGGCAAGGCCGTTGACATGCGGATCCCCCGGAACGTCACCGGAAAGCCGCCGACGGTGATTTCGCGCCCGATCCCCGAGACCGCGCCGTGACCGGAAAACGCCCGAGCCGTGACGCGGGAACGTTTCAGAGCCGCGCGGGTCACAGGGCGGGGAGCGGCCTCTCGTCGAGGTCGAAGCGGCACAGCACGCTCTTGCCACCGGGCTCGCGCGGCGCCCACCACGTGGCGTCCGCGAGCGCCCGCACGATGAAGAGGCCGCGCCCGCTGTCCGAGAGCGGCAGCTGGGCCGCGGGCAGCGTGGGCGGGGTGGGGTCCTGGTCGGAGACCTCGACGATCAGCCACTCCGGCGACGTGCGCAGCGCCAGGACCGCCACCCGCTCCCCCGGCACCCCCTTGGCGTGCTGCACGACGTTGCCCACCAACTCCGAGACGACCAGCTCCACATCGTCGACGAGCCGCGCGAGCCCCCACTCCACCAGCGCGCGCCGCGCCGCCCGCCGCGCCGCGGACGCCGCCCCCGGATGGTCCGCGAGCACCGACACCGAGCGCACGCGGTGGGCCGCGGGCTCGACCCGCGTGTCCGGTGATGTCATCGGCTCCTCCCCCTGTCGAGGCTTCCAGTCAAGAGCCAACGGGGGCACTCGCGAAACGTTCACGAGGGGGTTCACGCGGACACACAGGGGTGTCATGGGGCGCACGAGGGGTGCGCCCCCCGCGCGGGCGCCTTCACTCGATGCCCACGCGGGCGCGTCGCGGGCCAGGTCAGCGGCCCGAGCCCCCCGCGCGCTGCCGTACGCCCCCCGGCGCCCGACGCGCCCCGCGCGCCCCGCGCGCCCCGCGCGCCCCGGCGTCGGCCAGGGCGCGGACGCGCCGATCGTCGTATCCGATCCCCGCCGCTGCCGACACATCAGCCCCGCTCGTGGGTTCCTGCCAGTTCCGCGAGGAGGCTCCTGGACGCCTCCACGCTCAGCGACGTGTCCCGCATACCGGCGAACGCCGCGTCGTACCGCGCGATCTCGTCCGGCCGGTTGAGATAGAGGTCACCGGTGTACCTGTCGGCGTAGACGGTGGGTGGCTCGGTCTCCTTGCCTTCGCCGCCCTGCGGGAACCGCAGGATGGTGAACGACCTGGTGAGCAGGCCCCAGTGGGCCCCGGCGTCCGTCGGGACCACCCGGATCTCCACATTGTCCCGCTTCGACACCTCGGCCAGGTGACGCAGCTGTCCCGCCATCACGGTGCCCGCGCCGACCGGACGGCGCAGCAGCGCTTCGTCCAGCACCACCCGCAGCCGGGGTGGGGCGGTCACCCGGGTGACCAGGCTCTGGCGCGCCATCCTCAGACGCACCCGGCGCTCAACCTCCTCCTCATCCGCGTCGGGATGAGCCGCCCGGAGGGTGATCCGTGCGTACTCCTCGGTCTGGAAGAGCCCGGGCACCACGTCCCCGCGATAGATCGACATCCGGGAGGCGGCACCCTCCAGGCTGCTGAAGACGTCGAACCCCTCCGGAATCGTGTCTCCGTAGGCGTGCCACCAGCCCCGGGCCTTGCTCTCCCTCGCCAGACCCACCAGCGCCTCGGTGACCTCCTCCGGCGCGCCATAGATCCCGCACATGGTCCGGACGTCATGGCCGCGCATTGAGGTGAGCCCCGACTCGATCCGCCACATCTTCGCCTCCGACCATTCCAGCTTCCTCGCCGCCAGCTTGAGCGTCAGCCGCGCGTCGGTACGCAACTCCCGCAGATGCCGCCCGAGCTGGCGCCTCGGAACGGTCGACCCCGGCATCGCTTCCCCCATGAAAACCCCTTCCCTCACTCAATGTCGTATCCGTAGTCGTCTCGTTGAGCACCGGACGTGGATGGTGGCCCGCCCACCCCTCGGCGTGCGCCCGAAGGGCGGGCGGGGTGGCCCTGGCACCCCAGGCAGTGGGTGCCGGGCCGGATGCCCCCGGGGGCGCCCGCAAGGGGAGTCGAGCGCCGCGCCGGGGGCGGGCCGCCCAGGCCAGCCACCCAGGCGGGGTGGAGCCCCTGCCGCCGTCCGGACCGCACCGTCCCCAGCGGGACAGCCGCACAGACGACGGCAGGGGAGATCAAGGATGGCCGCGCACGCGGTCGGCCAGATGCGGCGGGCGGGCTCCTGGCCTGCCCGCGGTTGAGCCCGATGAGCCCCCCGCTCGTAGAGGCTCGCCCCAACGTGGCCGCGTAAAGCCTCGGAGGCCGCTCGCCCCGGCGTTCAGCGGGTTCACAGTCGTCTACCTCTGTTCCCGCGCGGTGGGCTGGTGGCGCGTTCTCTCGTAGCGTCTGGAGCGGGGGGCGATGAAGCCGGGGAGCTGGGAGATGTGGCGGCTGGCCCACAGCACCGTGAAGCAGCCCATGTGGAACGACTCGCCCCCGTGGAAGTGCAGCAGCTTGCCCCCGCTTGCCAGCGCGCTCATGTCGCACACCGTGTAAGGCCGTCCGCCAACGACCAGCTGGTCACCTCGCCTGACCGTGGCCGCGGTGATCTCGATCGCCACCATCCCGCTGGGATTCATCGCGCCATCACCGCCAGCGCGATGGTGACCACAAGTCCGCAGCCCACGACGACCTGCGCGACGATCTCGCTGGTGCGTATTCCGTGATCATTTTCGTCCCGCAGCAGCGTCACTTACGCCTCAGCTCCTCAAGGTGTGCGTCGATCTGCTTGTTCAACTCGGCCCATCGCACGGCGAGTTCTTCCGAGGTGAGAACGGCGGCCCGACTCTCGCCCTCGTCCGCCTCGTCGTGAGGGGGCGTGGCCTGGTCCTGCGTGTTCATGGGGTTTCACCTGCCGCTGCTCGTGTTGCTTGCGGCCGGTTACCTGAGGCGTGCGTGCCCATGGGCAGCGGTGGAGCAGATTGACGCAGCGTCAAGCAGCACCAGCCGTGACCGGCGTGGCACACCGAGCAACCGGTAGGGACTAGGATGCACTTGGCGAATCGCCTAACGCAAGAGGTGAGTTCGCAAGGATTGCATCCTATGGATATGCGTAGCTTGCGCGGGCAGGGGTCGACGGTCAGACTCGGGCCGTCCCCAGGAGCGATGAGAGGCGTAGGCGTGGCCCAGAAGCGCAAGATCCCCACCGTTCGCCTGCGGCGACTTGCGGCCGAGCTTCGTCGGCTGCGCGCCGAATCAGGCATGACCCGAGAGGACGTGACGGAGCGAACTGGTATCAACGGCACGACCTTGTACCGGATTGAGGGTGTTCAGGCGCGACCGCAGAAGCGCACGCTGATGGCGCTGCTTGACCTGTACGGCGTCAACGAACCGCACCGTGGGGAGATCATCGCCATGTCGCAGGGGGCCAGCCAACAGGGCTGGCTACGCCCGTATCACGGCGAACTGCCCGAGGAGTACACGACCTTCATCAGCTTCGAGTCCGAGGCTTGGGAGGTCCGCAACTACCAGTCACTTTTCATCCCTGGTCTACTGCAAACCGAGGACTATGCCCGAGCCGTCATCAGGGGGACACTGCCTCTGGCGACAACGGACGAGGTCGAGGCGCGGGTGCGAGCCCGGATCGAGCGACAAGCAACGCTCGCGGGGGAGCGCCCGTTGCGGCTTTGGGCGACCATGGACGAAGCGGCCCTACACCGTGCCGTCGGCGGACCGGCGGTCATGCGCGCACAGATGCAACACCTGTTGGACGCAAGTCAACAACCTCACATCAGGCTTCAGGTGATCCCGTTCGCTGCTGGGGCTCACCCGGGCATGGCAGGCAGCTTTGCTCTCTTGGTCTTCGCGGACCGCGAGGAGCCGGAGATCATCTACGTGGACTCGATGGCCGGAGAGTTCTTCCTCGAAACAGAGGTTGAGGTGCGGAGATACAGCGGGATGTTTGACCACCTGATGGCCCAAGCGCTCAGTCCTGATGACACTCATAGGCTGATCGTTACACTGAGCGACAACGCGAAGAAATGGGAGGTGTGACCACGTGGACATGCGCGAACTCGACGGCGCCAACTGGCGTAGAAGCAGCTACAGCAGTGGCAACGGCGAGTGCGTCGAGGTGGCCGACGGCATCATAGGTGTTGTCCCGGTCCGGGACAGCAAGACTGTCGGTGGCCCTTTGCTCGCTGTTCCGGCGAATGGCTGGGCAACGTTCATCGACGCCGTCAAGGGCGGCGAGTTCTCCAAGTGATCCTCTGGAGCCCTGCTGCCTGGGCGTGGCAGGGCTCGGCGGTGAGGGTGGGGTCGATGCACGTAGAGCGGCGAACGACAAACGGCGCCCCCGTTCACAGCGCCATCGAGGGCGCGGTGAACGGGGGCGGCGGACGGGCGCGCCGACTCACTGCTGGATCGAGCTCGCCATGGACGACTTGATAACTCACGCCACTTCCGGTGACGAGCGCCGCAGAGCCCCTGCTGTCGCCGTTCTACCGGTGGGGAGTTTCGAGCAGCACGGCGAGCACCTGCCACTGATCACCGACACTCTCATCGCCTGTCTTGTGGCGCGTCGCATCGCCGACGACCACGGTTTGTTCCTCCTGCCACCGATCACCATGTCGTGCTCGCACGAGCACGCCCAGATGGCAGGAACGGTTAGCGTCAGCGCCAGCACTCTCTACGCCATGGTCGGCGTGGGCATCGCGGACGAGGACCACTCGGCACCGGACCGGCCGCACCTTCTCACCCTGGGCATGGCCGGATACACGGCCAATGGCATCATCGGCCAGCCGTCCCTCGCCACCGCCGCCAAGGGCCAGGCGCTCCTGGACAGCTTCTCGGAGTCGGCCCGCGCCCACCTCGCGCTGATCAGCGCCGTATAGGCGACGGACAGCAGCAGGACGAGAGCCCCGGCCCGCGATGAGGTCAGCGGGCCGGGGTATTCCCATCGCTATGTGGCCGCCTTGGCCTCCTCGGCCTCCTCGCGCCGCGGCGCGGTCTCGGCCTCGTCGATCTCGAAGCTGGTCGCGCTGTTGTAGGCGTCCAGGTCGAGGATCTTCTCGCGCGCCGCGACGATCACGGGCACGACGGCCTGCCCTGCGACGTTGGTCGCCGTGCGGATCATGTCAAGGATCGGGTCGATCGCCAGCAGCAGGCCCACGCCCTCGAGCGGGAGGCCCAGGGTGGAGAGGGTCAGCGTGGTCATGATCGTCGCGCCGGTCAGGCCCGCGGTGGCCGCGGAGCCGATCACCGAGACGAACGCGATCAGCACATAGTCCTGCACGCCGAGGCTGACATCGAAGATCTCCGCCACGAAGATCGCGGCCAGCGCCGGGTAGATGGCGGCGCAGCCGTCCATCTTGGTGGTCGCGCCCAGCGGGACCGCGAAGGAGTTGTACTCGCGCGGCACGCCGAGGCGCTCGGTGACCTTGGTCGTGACGGGCAGCGTGCCGACCGAGGAGCGGGAGACGAACGCCAGCTGGATCGCGGGCCACGCGCCGCGGAAGAACCGCAGGGGGTTGAGCCCGGCGGCCGAGCGCAGCAGCAGCGGGTAGACGCCGAACAGCACCAGCGCGCAGCCGATGTAGACCCCGGCGGTGAACGTGGCGTAGTCGCCGAGCAGGTCCCAGCCGTACTCGTTGATCGAGCGGCCGATCAGGCCAAGGGTGCCGAGCGGGGCGAGGCGGATGACCCACCACAGCGCCTTCTGGAGCAGTTCGAGCACGGTCTCGCCGAAGCTGATCAGCGGGGCGGCGCGGTCGCCGATGCGGAGCGCGGCCACGCCGGTGACGGCGGCGAGGAAGACGATCTGGAGGACTTCCAGGTTGGCGAACGGCGAGATCACATCGGTGGGGATGATCCCGGTGAGGAAGTCGAGCCAGGAGCCCTCGCTCTGCGGGAGGGCGCCGTCGGCGGGGGTGAGCCCGGTGCCGTCGCCAGGGTTGGTCAGCAGGCCGATGGTCAGGCCGATGGCCACGGCGATGAGCGAGGTGGCCAGGAACCACAGCAGCGTGTGGGCGGCGAGGCGGGCTGCGTTGGCCACGTCGCGGAGGTTGGTGATCGACACCGCGATGGCGAAGAAGACCAGCGGGCCGACGGCCAGCTGGAGGAGCTGCACAAAGATGCCGCCGATCTCGTCCAGCGTGCGGCCGAGCCAGTCGACGTTCCAGTTGCGGGCGATCCAGCCGAGGAGCGCACCGAGCGCGAGGCCGAGGAGTATCTGGGCCCAGAACGGCGGCAGGGTTATGCGGGGGCGCGGCGCCGCCGCGGGCGGGGCGTCCGGCTCCGGGGGCGAGGCAGGGGAGGAGGGGGACGAGGACACGGGCACACTCCGGTCAAGAGGTCATGGGTCGGGAGGAAGGGGCACGGTGAACGGGGCGCGCCGACGCGTGAGCGGGCGCGCGGACAGGCGCTGAACGGCTGGGGAGAGCGGGTTGGTCAGCGACAGGCCGCGCTCAGGCAGCGGCAGAGGTCGACATGCAGGCGCGCCACGAGCGGAACGCTCGCGAGGATGCGAGGGCGCGCGGCTGCTGTGTACATGTCGAGCACGGTAGCACCCCTCACGTGACGCGTCATCGGCCGATGCGAGACCTCTTCGGGGCCCAACACGCCCCCGTGGACAACGATTCCCCGGGGGAGGGCGTTCAGGCCGCTGTGAGGGGAATCACCCGGTGACGCGGGGGTTCAGGCCGCGTCGTCCTCCATGGCGCGGTTCGCGTCGAGCCTTCCCCTGGCCCGGTCCACGCCCGCGGCGACCTGCCGGGACATCGCCTCGCGCTGCGGCCTCAGCACCACCAGGCTGATCGGGGCGGAGACGACGATGGAGAGCAGCGCGAGCCACAGGGGGTTCGCGGTGCCGAACGACTCGGGGAGCACGCCGACATAGGCGAGGACGGCGATGACGACAAAGCACGCCGCGAAGATGCCAAGGCGCATCCCCGTGTAGCGGAGCGTCGGGTGCTGGTCGATGAAGCCGCCGCCTGCCATGTCGTTCCCTCCTCGCTCGGAGCCCGAAGTCCGTGCCTGCCCGTGAAGTCCGTTCCAGTGAAGCACAGGGCGGAACGCCTCCCGCCCGGCGCCCCGGTCAGTCCGCGCCCGGCGCGGAGGGCCCCCGGTCAGTCCGCGCCCGGCGCGGAGGGCTCGGAGGGCGCGCCCGGCGCGCGGGGTGTGAGCGGCAGCCACATCGTGACGTCGTCGCGCAGCTCACCGCCGTCGACCTTGATCGCGCCGGGGACCCGGCCGACCTCGCGGTAGCCGCACGCGGCGTAGAACCGTTCGAGGCCGAGGCCGCCCCGGCATGTGAGCCGTATCCCGGCGATCCCCGGGTCGATGGAGCGGGCGGCGGCCGACGCGGCGGCCATCAGCTCCCTGCCGGTGCCGCGGCCCTGCCGCTCGGGGTGGACCATCACGGTCTTGAGCCACACCCAGTGCCGCATCAGCCGGTGGGTGTTGAGGGAGAAGAACGCGGTGGCGACGGGCCGCCCGCGCTCGCTCGTCCCGATCAGCAGCCGCGTGGTGCCCTCGGCCATCCCGATGAGGTGCTTGCGCAGGTCGGCCTTGACGTCGTCGCGCGTGACCCCCGGCAGGAAGCCGACCGCGCCACCGGCGTTGACCACGTCGGCCCACAGGGCGGCGAGCCCGTCCACCAGGGCGGGGGTGACGGCGGGGTCGAGGACATAGCGGAGCCCGAGGTCGGGGCGCGGGGCCGCGGTGCGCGTGTCGTTCATGGCGTGGCCCCGCTCACACTCGCATCGGCTGCGGGCTCTCGCGGCGGTCGGGGTCGGGCCCCGGGTACTCGCGGACCACCTCGTAGCGGGTGTTGCGCTCGACCGGGCGGAACCCCGCGTCGCGGATCAGCTCGAGCAGGTCCTCGCGGGTGAGCTTGTCGGGCGTGCCGAAGTTGTCGGCGTCATGGGTGATCTTGTACTCGACGACCGAGCCGTCCATGTCGTCGGCGCCGTGCTGGAGCGCGAGCTGCGCGGTCTGCACGCCGTGCATGACCCAGAACACCTTGACGTGCGGCACGTTGTCGAACAGCAGCCGGGAGACGGCGAACGTCCGCAGCGCCTCGGCGCCCGTGGCCATCGTGGTGCGGGCCTGGAGCCGGTTGCGGATCTTGCCGTCCTTCATGTCCACGAAGTCATGCTGGTAGCGCAGGGGGATGAACACCTGGAACCCGCCGGTCTCGTCCTGGAGTTCGCGCAGCCGCAGCACGTGGTCCACGCGGTGCCTGTGCTCCTCGATGTGCCCGTACAGCATCGTGCACGGGGTCTTGAGGCCCTTCTCGTGCGCGAGGCGGTGGATGCGCGACCAGTCCTCCCAGTGGGTGCGGTGGTCGACGATGTGCTGGCGGACCTCCCAGTCGAAGATCTCGGCGCCGCCGCCGGTGAGCGACTCAAGACCGGCGTCGATCAACTCATCGAGGATTTCCGATGCGGAAAGACCGGAAATGGTCTCGAAGTGGTGGATCTCGGTCGCGGTGAACGCCTTGAGCGACACCGTGTCGGGCAGCGCCTCCTTGAGGGCGCGCAGCGAACGCGGGTAGTAGCGCCAGGGCAGCGTCGGGTGCAGGCCGTTGACGATGTGCAGCTCGGTGAGCGCGTCGCCCTCCATGGCCTTGGCCAGCCTGACGGCCTCCTCGATGCGCATCGTGTACGCGTCCTTCTCGCCCGGCTTGCGCTGGAACGAGCAGTAGGCGCACGAAGCCGTGCACACATTGGTCATGTTGAGGTGGCGGTTCACATTGAAGTGGACAACGTCGCCGTTCTTCCGCGTCCGCACCTCGTGGGCGAGACCGCCGAGCCACGCCAGGTCGTCGGCGGCGTAGAGCGCGAGGCCGTCCTCACGGCTCAGCCGCTCCCCCGCGAGGACCTTCTCCTCGAGATCCCGCTTGAGCCCAGCGTCCATGCGTCGTGCCTCCTCGTCGTCGTCACGCCGACCCGATCGAGCCTACGCCTGCGCGTCGTCGGGCAGTTCGCCGACCCGGTTCTCCCACTTGGTCGACAGCACGATGGTCGTCCTGGTGCGGGAGACGCCCTTGGTGCCAGAGAGCCGCCTGATCGTGCGCTCGAGGCCGTCGACGTCGCCCGCCCTGACCTTGAGCATGTACGAGTCGTTCCCGGCGATGAACCAGCAGTCCTCGATCTCGGGAAGCTCCCGCAGCCGCGCCGCGACATCCTCGTGGTCCACCGCGTCCGACAGCGAGATCCCGATCAGCGCGGTGACCCCGAGCCCGAGGGAGCGCGCGTCCACCGTCGCCCGGTAGCCGGTGATCACCCCGGCCGCCTCAAGGCGGTTGATGCGGTCGGTGACACTGGGCCCCGAGAGGCCGACGAGGCGCCCCAACTCGGCGTACGAGGCACGCCCGTTCTCCCGCAACGCCTGAATGAGCTGCCTGTCCACCGCGTCCATCGTCGCCGCGCCCTTCTCGTCCCGCCGGGTCCCATACGAGAACGAATCTAAGGCATGAGCCCCCGACGGCCTGAAGATGGCTGGGCCGAACGGTCACCTCACCGTTCGGAGCGCCCTCCCCCGAGCGTCCCCTTCCACCGCCCGTAGAGCGCGTGCGCGACCCCGGCCGCGTCGAGCGCGCGGCCCGCGACGAAGTCCACCAGGTCCTGGATGTGCGTGGCCCCGGCGTAGAACGCGGGCGTCGCGGGCAGCACCACGGCCCCCGCGTCGTTCAACGCGACCAGCTGCCGCAGCGTCTGCCCGCCGAGCGGCGTCTCCCGCACGACCACCACGAGCGGCCTGCGCTCCTTGAGGGTCACGCTGGCGGCCCGTTGCAGCAGGTCCTTGGAGAGCCCGAGCGCCACACCCGCGACGGCCGCGGTCGACGCGGGCACGATCAGCATGCCCTTGGCCGGGTACGAGCCCGACGAGGGCCCCGCGGCCAGGTCACCCGCCGCCCAGTACCGCACGCCCCCCAACTCCCCGTCGAACGCGTCGGGCTTGCCGTCCGCGCCCCGCGCGAGCCACACCCGCAGGTCGTCGGCCCAGTGCGCGTCGCGGAACGCGATCCCCGTCTCGTCGAGCAGCGTCAGCCTGGCGGCCCTGCTGACCACCAGATCGACGGACTCCCCCGCATCGAGCAGCGCGCGCAGCACGGCCGCGGCATACGGTGTCCCCGAGGCCCCCGAGACCCCCACGATCCATGGCTGGCGCATGCACCGAGGCTAACAAGCGGCTTACCGGACGGTGACGCCTCGGCCACAGACGGCGCCCCGGGCACGCGGCGCCCCTGGCCCCGTGGACACTGGAGGCGAAGCCCCCGGGGCCACCCCCGGCCACCCCCACGGACAGGCAGGAGCGAAGCCATCGGTACCCGACGGTTTTTCACGCGGCTGAGCGCCATCGGCGGCGTCGCGGTCCTGGCCACGGCGGCCGGGGCGTGCCAGGTCGTACAGAACGCCAGGGCCGGTCTCGAGATCTCCGACGCCGTCGACGAGCTCCTGTCGTGGGAGGGCGTCACGGTCGAGGCGACGCTGGACGCGACGCCCGAGGAGATCCACGCCTACCTCGTGGCGACGGGCGCCCAGGAGCCGACGATGGCCGAGGCCAGGCTGCTGGCCAATCTCGAACTCACCCTGTCCGTGGGCGACCCGGCCGACGAGTCGCGGCTGAACGACCTGGACGCGGACGACCCGTTGAACGCCGCGATGACCCTCAACTTCGGCGGGCGCGACGTCGCGGGCGTCAAGCAACTGGAGGGCCGCACCTATGCCAGGGTGGGCGCCGAGGCGGTCGTGGAGGACGTCTACGGCGGCGACGAGGCGGCGGTGGCGCGGGCGGAGCGCTTCCAGGAGGACGCGGCGAACCTGCCCGACGCCCTGGCCACCGCGTCCCTCGCGCTGCGCGGGGAGTGGGTGGAGGTGGAGCCGTTCGCGTTCGCGTCGTACGCCGAGACGCTGGCCGAGCACGGCGGCGTCCCCGCCGACACGGCCACCGCGGCGGCGGGCGCCCTGGCCGACGCGAGCGCGCTGCTCGACCAGGCGGCGGTGTGGGAGTCGGTGGGCCGCGCGGAGAGCACGCTGCGCTCCAGCGCGTCGCTGCACCCGGCGGGCGAGGAGCGCGGCGCGGAGCTGATCGACGTCCGCATGCCCGCGCGGGACGCGCACCGCGCGGTCGGCCCGCTGCTCGCGCTGCTCGACGACCAGAGCGCGCGCTTCGGCATCCCGAGCCTGGTGCACGCGCCCGCCGCCCCTGACGCCGAGGTCACCTCGCGCCTGTCCATCAGGAACGGCGTGCTGTCCAACGCCTCGGTGGACCTAGCCCAGTTCGCCCCCGACGCGGTCCCGCCCCTCCCCCTGACCCTGTCCCTCGCGGGCGGCTCGGCCCTGAACCTCACCCCCCCCGAGACCCCGGCCACCCCCCTGACGACGGACGACCTGTCGGTGGCCCTCCTGTACCTGAACGAACAGAACGAATCCCGCGCGGAAGACCCCACCAGGGCGGACGTCCCGGGCCCGATGCAACCGTAACGCCGCGCTGACCCGCCCACCCACCAACCTGGGACCGCCCCCGGATCCGACCGGAAACCCGGGCGGCGGCCCCGGCCCTCCCGGCCGGACCGGGCGACAAGCCCCCTGGCAGGGGAACACGACTGATCAGCTCCGCACGCCAGAACAGGGCCCAGCGCCACGGTCCGGCGCACAGTGCACAACTGCCCATCCGGGGCACGGCAAACCGGGAGCAAGCCCGACGCGAAGGCCCACTCCTCGCAACCCGCCTCCCTCTCCGGAGGGCCACCGGGCCCGGCACAAACCACCACAGACCCAGGCAACGACCCCACCAAACCGCAACCACCCCCACCGGTCCGGCGCGAACCGCCACGGACCGCCCCGGCGCGAAGCGCCACGGCCAACCCAGCGGAGCGAACCGGGCATATCATCAACACATGCCCGAACTTCCCGAGGTCGAGGCGCTGCGTGAGTTCCTCACCGATCGCCTGGTCGGTGCCGAGGTGGCCCGTGCGCTGCCCGTCGCCTTCCATGTCCTCAAGACCTACGACCCGCCCCTCGCCGCCGTTCAGGGCCGGACGGTGACGGGTGTGGCGCGGCACGGCAAGTTCCTCGACATCGAGCTGGCCGATCTCCACCTGGTCGTCCACCTCGCCCGCGCCGGGTGGCTGCGCTGGCAGGATGCCCTGCCCGCCGCGCCACCCCGGCCCGGCAAGGGCCCCCTCGCGCTGCGCGTGGCGCTTGCCGACCCCGAGGGCGCGGGGTTCGACCTCACCGAGGCGGGCACCCAGAAGCGCCTCGCGGTGTACTGCGTGCGCGACCCCGCCCGCGAGGTCCCGGGGATCGCCCGCCTCGGCGTCGACCCGCTGGGCCCGGCGTGCACACCCGCCGCGTTCGCCGACCTGCTCGCGGGGGAGAGCCGCCAGATCAAGGGCGTGCTGCGCGACCAGAGCGTGCTCGCGGGCATCGGGAACGCCTACTCGGACGAGATCCTGCACGCGGCGCGCATGTCGCCGTTCAAGATCGCCGCCCGGCTCACCCCCGAGGAGGCCGCCGCCCTGCACGCGGCGATGAAGGAGACGTTGCGCGCCGCCGTCGACCGCTCCCGCGGCCTGGCCGCCGCCCAGCTCAAGCGGGAGAAGAAGACGGGGCTCCGCGTGCACGGCAGGACCGGCGAGCCCTGCCCGGTGTGCGGCGACACCATCCGCGAGGTGTCCTACCGCGACTCCGCCCTCCAGTACTGCGCCACGTGCCAGACGGGCGGCAAGCCGCTCGCCGACCGCCGCCTCTCCCGGCTGCTCAAGTAGCGCCGAGGAGCCCCGGACACCGGCCGGTTCCTGGCCCGCTTCCTGGCCCGCTTCAGCCCGCCTCCGCCTCGACCGCCACCCCGTGCGCCTCGACGATCTCCGCGAGCCCTCCGGGGAACGACCGGCTCACCGCGGCGAACCACCACCCGTCGTCCTCCCGCACCAGCTCCCCGATCGTCATGCCGGTGCCCCGCAGCGGCCCCGCGGGGAAGCCGTAGCACAGCAGCTCCTCGTCGTTCGACGGGTCGATCAGCCGCACATGCGGCTGCCGCACATCCGCGAGGTTCTGGCCGCGGGCCTGGGCGTCGTGGATCGAGAGCACCAGCACCACGCGGTCCGCGTCCGGGGGGAGGCCGTGCAGGTCAACGCCGAACCTGACCTCGGGCTCGTCCCCGCCCAGCCGCACGCCGACGCCGGGCGGCGCGGGGTTGTTGTAGAAGACGAAGTGCTCGTCGGAGCGCACGTGCCCGTCCCGCCCCACCACGAGCGCGCTCGCGTCGGTGTCCGTGCCGTCGGGCGCCGCCCAGTCGAGCCCTATCGAGAACGCCGCGGCGCCCGGCAGCACATCGGCCAGGCGCATCCGCTGCCCGGTCGCCAACGGCAGCCGCCCGCCGCCGTCCCGCGTGCAGCTGGCCAGCAGCACCGCCCTCGGATCGGCGCGCGAGTCGAGCCGCGTCGGCTGGTACGTCAACGCCGCCGCCACGGGCGCCGCGGGCTCGCGTACCGCCGAGGACGCCAGGTCCCGCAGCCGGTCGGCGACCTCGGCCGCACTCCCTGGGCGGTCGGAGGGGCGCTTCGCCAGGAGCTCCAGGATCAGCGCGTCCCACTCCCTCGGCACCCAGGGCCGCAGCGCGCTCGGCGGCGCGGGCGCGCTCTCCATCTGCTGCCGCAGCAGCTGGTACAGCGAGCCACCGGCGAACGGCGGCTGCCCGGTCGCCAGCGCGTAGAGCACGCAGCCCGCGGAGTACAGGTCGCTGGGCAGCCCGACCGTTCCGCCCTCGATCTGCTCGGGGGACATGAAGGCGGGGGTGCCGATCACCACGCCCGTGGACGTGAGCCGCGCGTGGTCGCTGGACTCGGCGAGCACCGCGGCGATGCCGAAGTCGAGCACGCGGGCCAGGCCGTCGGGGCCGACCATGACGTTGGCGGGCTTGAGGTCGCGGTGCACGACGCCCGACTCGTGCGCCACCGCGAGCGCCCGGCAGATGTGCTCGCCCCAGCGCGCCACGTCCACGAGCGGCGGCAGCTCATCGGCGAGCAGCCGGTCGAGCGAGCGGCCGAGCAGCCGCTCCATGACCAGGTAGAGAACGGCGTCCGTCTCTCCGTCGAAACGCGCCTCCCCCACATCGTGCACGGTGACGATGAACGGGCTCGACAGGCCCGCGAGCAGCTTGGCCTCCCGCTCGAAGCGCTCCCGCGCCCTGGGGTCGCGGCCCACGGTCGATGTGGAGACGAGCTTGACGGCGACCCGGCGTTCGAGCCTGAGGTCGACCGCCTCCCACACGGTGCCGCTGCCGCCCGCGCCCAGCTGGCGACCGAGCCGGTACCTGCCGTCGAGAACCCGGTCCTGCATCACACACGCACCCCCTGCGAACTCACCGCGGTACCCGCTCACTTTATGCGCCGCAGCGCGCCAGGGGGGCATTGTCAGTGGCCCTGGTTAGTCTGGCCGCACCACGCACCGAACGACCGGCGAGACGGCCAGGGGAGCCCCGATGACCAGCGAAGTCGCGACCGCAGAGCACCGGCAGGACCCTATTCGGCACGACCTCGGGGCCCACGCCCGGGACCACGTTCAGGAGCAGGATCAGGAGCAGGATCAGGAGCAGGTTCAGGACCCGGGTGCCGGGCCGGGGATCGAGGAGAGCCTCGAGCGGTACAGGAAGGAGCTGACCGGCTACTGCTACCGGATGCTCGGCTCCGCCTTCGAGGCCGAGGACGCCGTGCAGGACACGATGGTCCGCGCCTGGCGGGCGTACGACCGCTTCGAGGGCCGCTCCTCCGTCCGCTCCTGGCTCTACCGCATCGCGACAAACGTCTGCCTGACCATGCTGAGCGGCAGCAGCAAGCGCGCCCGCCCCATGGACCTCACCTCCCCGACGCCGCACGCCTCCGCCGTGCTCGGCCCGCCGCTCGCCGAGACGGCGTGGATCGAGCCGATGCCCGACGGCAGGGCCCTGCCGCAGGACCCGGCCGAGCGGGCCGAGGCGCGCGAGTCGGTGCGGCTGGCGTTCGTCGCCGCCCTCCAGCACCTCGCGCCCAAGCAGCGGGCGGTGCTCATCCTGCGCGAGGTCCTGGCGTGGAAGGCCAGCGAGGTCGCCGAGCTGCTGGACACGACGGTCGCCTCGGTGAACAGCGCGCTCCAGCGCGCCCGTGCCACCCTCGCCGCCGCGGGCGCCACCGAGTCCGACCCTTCCGAGCCGCTCTCCGACGACCACAAGGCGCTGCTCGCCCGGTATCTGGAGGCGTTCGAGAGCTACGACATGGACGCCCTGACCGCGCTGCTCGCCGAGGACGCCACGCTGTCCATGCCGCCGTTCGGCCTCTGGTTCCGCGGCCCGGCCGACATCGAGGCGTGGATGGTGGGCGAGGGCAAGGAGTGCCGCGGCTCCCGGCTGATACCCACGTCGGCGAACGGCTGCGCGGCCTTCGGCCAGTACCGCCCCGACCCGCGGGGAGGGCACAGCCCGTGGGCGCTCCAGGTCATAGAGATATCAGGGGGGCGCGTCATCGGGATCAACGCCTTCCTCGACACGGCACGGCTGTTCCCCCTCTTCGGCCTCCCCTCCCACCTCCCCGAGGCCCACCTCCCCGAGGCCGACTTCCCCGAGGCCGACTTCCCCGAGGCCGAGCCAGCCGACGAGGCCGGGTAAGCCAGCGCGCATGTTGACGAAGCGGATCCCGCACCCGAGGCGCTTGGCCGTCAGCCGCAGCCTGGCCACCACCTCGAGCGCCACCGCGTTCGCGCCGCCGACCTCCGCCACGTCGACGGTCACGTCGCCCATGCCGCCGCGGCGCACGTGCGCCGAGAGCCGCTCGCAGATCCCCGGCACGTCGTCCCGCGCCACCGGCCCCCTTATCACGAACAGCTGACCGCGCACCGCCGGTCTCCTTCCCCACGCGCGAGGACCCCTCGCGAGCGCCCCTCGCCAAGGAAGACCGGCCCCCCTTCCCGAACTCATCGGCCCCCGGCGCGCCCACCACCCGACCCGCCGTCACCTCACCCCGCCCACAACCCCCATCGCACCCCCACGCCCCAACCGCCCCACGCGGAAGCGGAACGTCAGCCGGGGGCGCTAACGTCGTGCGATGAGGCAATAGACTCAAGCACTGCTGAGGGGGCGCGAACATGAGCTACGGCGACGACTACGACGACACACGCACCGGTCGTGTTCCCTCCCCCACCCGGACCCGGCTGCCCGAGCAGGACGAGCCCCCCTCGCGCCGCCCCGCCGCCTCGCCCGGGCGTTCCATCCTCACCGTCGTCGCGGTGATCATCGTCCTCCTCGCCGCCATCGTCTTCGCCAACCAGTCGCGCGAGGACGGGAGTCCGGGCGACGACGGCGGCGACCGCGAGGGCGCGCGGCCGACCGCGCCCACCGGCGAGCGCCCCGTTGACGACCTGTTCAACGGCATCCCCACGGGGCACGCGCAGACCGAGCAGGGCGCCCAGAGCGCCGCGGCCAACTACGCGGTGGCGCTCGGCGGCGTCGAGATGTTCAACGAGGGCCAGCGCCGGACCATCGTCGACAGCATCAGCGCCTCCGCCGCCCGCGACGACCTGCGCGCCTCGTACGACTCGGGCTACAGTGCCCAGTTGAACGAAGACATCGGCCTCGACCCGGAAGGCGTCGCCCCCACCGGCATGACCTTCGTCAACAGAACGATGCCCGTGGGCAGTTCCACCGTCGAGTACAGCGACACCGCCGCCGAGGTGTCCGTCTGGTGCACAGGGCTGTTCGGCATGGCGGGCACCGAGTCGAGAAACCCCGTGCGCACCAGCTGGTTCACCATCACCTTCACCCTCGTCTGGGAGGACGGGGACTGGAAGGTCCAGGACACCGAGCAGGCCCAGGGCCCCACCCCGGTGGGCGGGGACGACCGCGTCTCCGGGGCCGAGGAGATCGCCGAAGCCATCCAACAGTACGGAGGGTTCACGTATGCGCGCTAGCCTCCGCATCCGCCTGGCGACGCTGGGCACGGCGTTCGCGGGCGCCGGCGCGTTCGGCCTGCTCCTGGCCAGCCGCGCCACGGCCCAGGAGCAGGAGGACGACGACGCCAACGACGGCAACGAGACGGACGACGCCTGCGACCTGATCTCGGGCACCGCGCGCGAGTACTGCGAGGGCAACCCCGACTCGGGCGACGGCGGCGGGGGCGGGGGCGCGGGCTCCGGCGCCTCGCTCGACCCGATGTCCTCCCTGGCCCGCGCCTGCGCCGACGCCGCCGCATGGATCGTCAACGAGCTGTCGGAGCTGGTCGACTCGACCACCGCGGTCGACTTCACCAACACGTCGTTCCTCCGCCAGTACGCCGTCGTGTTCGCCGCCTCCACCGTTCTGACGCTGATCCTGTGGATCCTCGCCATCGTCAAACGGGCCATCAGGGGCGTGCCGTTGACGACCGCCATCACCGAGGCGGTCGGCTTCCTGTGGCTGACCGTCATGGCCTCGGCGTTCACCCCGCTCATCCTCTATGTCGTCGTCTCGGCCACCGACGGCGTCACCGACGCGATCGTCGTGGGCACAGGGGACAACTCCGACGCGTTCTTCGGCGACTTCGCCGCCGCCCTCGAGGCGGGCGAGGACATCGGCGGCGGCCCGATCATGCTGATCGTCGTCTCCCTGATCTCCATCCTGGCCGCGGGCGTCCTCGCCCTCGAGCTGGTCATCCGCGCCGCCATGCTCTACGTCGGCGCCCTGCTGGGCACGGCCGTCTACGCGGGCCTGGTCGACAAGAACCTCTGGTCCCACATCCGCAACTGGGCCGGGATCATGATCGCGGTCATCCTCATCAAGCCCGTGATCGTCATCGTCCTCGGCCTGGCAGGGGCCCTGACCTCCGCCGAGGATGAGGGGCCCACCGCGGTCTCCTCGATCATCTCGGGCCTGGCCATCATCCTGCTCGCCATCTTCGCCTCCGCCATGATCTACCGCTTCGTGCCCGGCTTCGGCGACGAGATCGTCAGCCAGCGGGCCATGCGCGAGGACACCTCGAGCCGCGCGGCCAAGGCCGCCGTCTCTACCCCGGCCTCGATGCTGCGCCAGGGCATGAGCACCCATGGCACGCGCGACGGCGCGGCCGCGGGCGGCGCGGGAGGGGGCGGCGCGGGAGGGGGCGGCGGTGGGGGCGCGGCCCGCCCGGCCAACCCCGTGGCGGGCGGAGTCGCCGCGCACGGTACCCGGACGGGCCAGTCCGGGTCATCATCGTCTTCGTCCCCCGGCGGCACCGGCCGCTCGGGGAGCCAGGGCAACCGAGGAGGTAACAGGTGACCGTTCCACCCCAGACCTTCGGCCGCCGCCGCACCTACCTCATCGGGCGGTCCAGGCCCCAGGCCCTCGTCGGCAGGAACCGCGAGACGGGCGAGATCGCCCTCATCGTCGCGGGCGCGTTCCTCGGCATGATGAGCGGCATCCTCATCCCCGCCCTGGCCCTGCGCCTGGTCGGCCTCGTCGGCTTCCCCTTCCTGGCACTGGCCGCGGTCTACATGCCGTACCAGGGCCGCACGTTCTACAAGTGGTTCGAGATCAACCGCTCGTTCCGCCGCACCCACCGCCGCGGCGCCACCTATCGCTCGGGCGCCGCCGAGGCCGGGGTCCGCCTCGACGGCACCGAGGTCGAGGTCGGCTCGCCCCCCGGAGTGGGCCGGGTCCGCTGGCTCGCGGCGGCGTTCGGCCCCGACGAGCTCGCCGTGCTCCTGCACAGCGACCGCGGGACCGTCACCGCCGCCATCGAGATCGAGGGCCCCGGCGTAGGGCTGCGCGACAGCGAGGACCAGGAGGCCCTGGTCGAGCGGTTCGGCACGCTGCTGAAGCACGTGGCGAACGGCGACGGTCACGTCACCCGCCTCCAGATGCTCGCCCGCACCCTCCCCGCCGACCCCGACGCCCACGCCAACGACGTGCGCGAGCGCGGCGACACCGGCGCCCCCGCCTGGATCCAGGAGTCCTACGAGCAACTGGCGTCCATGGTCTCCACATCGAGCGAGCAGCACCGCGCCTACCTGGTGGCCTGCATGCACCACTCGCGCGAGCTCGGCCACGAGGCGCAGACCATCGCCCGCGCCGCCAGGAAGGGCGGGGGCCGCGGGCAGCGCATGTCGCAGGACGAGGCGCTCGCCGTGATCATGGCCCGCGAGCTCACCGACATCTGCGCCCGCCTCACCGAGGCCGACATCCGGGTCCGCCAGCCGCTCGGCGAGGCGCGCCTCGCCTCGCTGATCCACTCCATGTACGACCCCGACCACCCGATCGACCACATCCAGGCCATGTCCCGGCGGAACGCCTGGCCCGCCGAGCTCGACGCGCGCGAGCCCACCTACCTCCAGGCCAAGACCCGCGAGTCCGGCACCCGCGAGCCCTGGTGCCACGCCACGGCCTGGGTGAAGGAGTGGCCCATGACCCCGGTCGGCGTCAACTTCCTCGCCCCGCTGCTCGTTCACACCCCCGATGTGATCCGCACGGTCGCGGTCTGCATGGACCTCGAGCCCACCGAGATCGCCATCGAGCGCATGCTCACCGAGAAGACCAACGACGAGGCCGAGGCGTCCCGCGCCGCCAAGATGAACCGCACGGTCGACCCCCGCGACGTCGCCGCGCACAGCCGCGTCGACCAGCGCGGCGACGACCTGGCGTCAGGCGCGGCCGGGGTCAACCTCGTCGGCTACATCACGGTCTCCTCGCCCCACCCCGAGGCGCTCGCCAGGGACAAGCGCACGATCCGCGCCTCAGCGGGTAAGTCTTATCTGAAGCTGGAATGGTGCGATCGCGAGCACCACCGCGCGTTCGTCAACACGCTGCCCTTCGCGACGGGGATCAGGCGATGAGGACCCCCGCGCGGCCGGAGCCCAGGGGACAGGAGGTGCCGTCATGCCAGCGCGCGACCCGCTGAGCCTCATCACGGAGGCGTTCACGAGCCTCCTCTTCGGCAGGACCGAGACGACGCGGCTGCCCGTGCGCACCTCGACGGGCCAGGCGCAGGCCGTCTATCTGCCCACCGCGGCGCCCGGCCTCGGCGACTCGGGCGTGATCATCGGCCGCGAGGTGTACTCGGGCAAGGGCTACATCTACGACCCGTTCCAGCTCTACGGCCAGCAGCTGCCCGCACCCCACTGGCTCGTCCTCGGCGAGTCGGGGAACGGCAAGTCGGCCCTGGAGAAGACCTATGTGCTGCGGCAGCTCCGGTTCCGCGACCGCCAGGTCGTGGTCCTGGACGCGCAGGGCGAGGACGGCGTCGGCGAGTGGAACCTGATCGCCCAGGAGCTGGGCATCACCCCGATCCGGCTCGACCCGATGGCCACCCTCGACGGGAACGTCAGGCTCAACCCCCTCGACCCCTCGATCACCACCACGGGCCAGCTGGCACTGCTGCGCACCATCATCGAGGTGGCGCTGGGGCGTTCCCTCGACGAGCGGTCGGGCTTCGCGCTCAAGGTCGCGCACGCGTATGTGCACCAGACGACGACCGACCGCCAGCCGATCCTGACCGACATCGTGGAGCGGCTGCGGCACCCGCTGCCCGAGGCGGCCGACGCGATGAACGTCGCGCTCGAAGACGTCCGCGCCTGGGGCCTCGACGTGGCGCTCGTCCTCGACCGCCTGGTGGACGGCGACCTGCGCGGCATGTTCGACGGCCCGACAACGGTCGGGATCGATCTGGACGCGCCCCTCATCGTCTTCGACCTGTCCCATATCGACCGGAACTCGATCGCGATGCCGATCCTGATGGCCATCGTGGGCGTCTGGCTCGAACACACCTGGATCAGGCCCGACCGGAAGAAGCGCATCTTCCTGGTCGAGGAGGCATGGCACATCATCAACTCGCCTTCGGTGGCCCAGCTGTTCCAGCGGCTGCTGAAGTTCGGCCGCCGCCTTGGCCTGTCGTTCGTCGCCGTGGTGCACCACCTGTCCGACGTGGTCGACGGGGCGGCCGCCAAGGAGGCGGCGGCGATCCTCAAGATGGCCTCCACGCGCACCATCTACGCCCAGAAGTCCGACGAGGCCAGATCCACGGGCCAGGTCCTCGGCCTGCCCCGCTGGGCGGTCGAGATCATCCCGACCCTCACCCCCGGCATGGCGGTCTGGGACGTCAACGGCAATGTGCAGGTGGTCAAGCACCTGGTCACCGAGGCCGAGCGCCCGCTGGTCTTCACCGACCGCGCGATGACGGAGTCGTCGTCGGTGCTCCTCGCCGAGGAGCGGCTGCCCGAGGCGGCGGACCCGTTCGAGGCGGAGACCGAGGCGCGCGTCATGTCGTTCGAGAAGCGGCAGGGCGTCGGGTAGCGGGGCTCCATGGCGTACAACCGGCATGAGCGAAGCGGCCCCTCGCGCGGCCAGGCGGCTCCCGAACGGCGCGGCGGCGGGGTGCCCGACGCCCTGCTGGTCGGCTCGCTCGCCTTCCTCGTCGGCGCGAGCGTTCTCACATGGACGGCGACGGGCCTGGCCGGGCTGCTGCGCCACGGGGCGTGGCCCGATGGCGTCACGTTCATGCACACGGCGCGGGCGATCCGTTCGCTGCTGACGGCGCCTGGCGATGTCGAGGCCGCGTGGCCGCGGGCGCCCTCGGGGCAGCTGCCGACCGCGGCGATGCTGTGGCTGATGCTGCTGGTCCAGCTGGTGCTGCTGTTCTCGGCGGTGCTCGTGGTGTCGATCCGCGTGGCGACGTGGCGGGCGCGCCGCGCGATCCGCGAGGCGGAACGCCGCCGCCCACCGGATCCCCCCGAACACCCCGAGCAGGCACCCCCGTTGGAGGCCATCCCCGCAGCGGCGCCCCCGCAGGACCCCGCGCGGGCCCCCGCGCCCGATCCGGTGCGCGACGAGGCGGCCGCGGTGCTCGCGGCGCCCGCCGGGCTGATCGTGCGGGACCCCGACGGCTCGCTCCACGCGAGCACCGCGAGGCAACGCGGCAGGCTTGGCCCTGTCCACGTGTACGACCCCGAGCACCTGACGGACGCCACGGTCCGGCTGCGCTGGGCGCCCGAGCGCGGCTGCGACGACATGGCGGTCGCCCGCCGCCGCGCGGGTCAACTCCTGGCACCCGTCAGGCCGTCCGAGCCGATCTTCCGCCTGGACGCGGAGGCGGCCGAGACGCTGCTGCGCTGCTATCTGCACGCGGCGGCCCTGTCGGGCAACGGGCTGACGCACGTCCACCGCTGGGCACACGGCAGGTCGTCGGGGGAGCCAGCCAAGGTGCTGCGCGCCCATCCGCGGGCGGCGGGCGGCGCGTCGATGGAGCTGGAGAGCACGCTGACGTCGCACCCGGTGCGCCGCGACGCCGCCCTGGTGCTGATCGGGCGGGCGTTGAGCGGCCTCGACCAGCTGCACATCCGCCAGGCGTGCACGGCGGGTAGGGCGGACGCGCTGGCCCTGGCGAATCTGGCGAGCGAGGGCGCGACGCTGTTCGTGGTGGGGGATCAGCGGGAGACGGCGGGGCTGCGAGGCGCCCTGGTGGACGCGCTGCTGGCCGAGCAGCCCACGCTCGAGGTCACCGGCGTGGAGCCGAGCCGCTTCTGAGCGCCAGCTCGTAGGCGTGCAGGGCGGGATCGCGAGGGTCGGTGTCGCGGTCGCCGGTGGGCTCGAAGCCGAGTGAGGCGTAGAAACGGGCGGCCCGCGGGTTGTTCTGGTGGACGCGCAGCCGCACTTCGTGTCCCCCGGCCCAGTCGATCGCGGCCTCCATGAGCTGCCGGGCGAGCCCGGTGCCACGGTGCTCGGGAAGCATGTAGACGCCGATGACATGCGCGATGCCGAGCCGAAGGTAGGCGCCGACCATGCCGCCCCACTCGCCGCGTTCGGTCTCGCCGATGAAGGTGACCTGCCGCCCGCCCGAGGCGCGGCGCTCCCAGTCGCCCCGGGTGAGCCTGACGGCCTCTTCGTAGGGTTCGTAGAACGCGACGGGCGCCACCGGATCCTGGAGGGCGGCCAGCCGGAGCCGTCTGAGCTTGTCCCAGTCCGCGCGCCGCGTCTGCCGGATCGTGTACGCCATGGCCAGATGCTCGCACCGGCGTGCCCCCGCCGCAATGATTTTCCCCAGTCTTGGGGCAAAGAAAAGGCCCCGCTCGACAATCGAGCGGGACCTCTACCAAGAATTGTCCGGCGGTGTCCTACTCTCCCACACGGTCCCCCATGCAGTACCATCGGCGCAGAGAGGCTTAGCTTCCGGGTTCGGAATGTAACCGGGCGTTTCCCTCTCGCCATGACCACCGGAACACTGCGAGAACACAGTCTCCAGCCAGTCAAGAATTCACAGTGGACGCGAGCATCTGCGGACAAGCCCTCGGCCTATTAGTA
>NZ_QEST01000088.1 GCF_003311645.1 Streptomyces sp. PT12
CCATCGCCATCAACGTGCTACCACCACCCATCAGCCCTTAACTTCACGGCCTTGGGCTTTAGGCTGCGGGCATGAGCGGTGACACACAGTGCGCATGGGTCGTCAGGCCGACGCCGATCGGCCCGCTGCTGCTCGCGGCGACGGCGAAGGGCCTGGTCAGCGTCCGCTTCCACGCGGACGAGCGGGAGGTGCGGCGCTCCCTGGCGCGGCTGAGGGCCGCGCTGGGGGCGCGCCTGGATCCCGGGGAGCGCCACTCCGTGCTGATAGGCGCGTCGGCCGAGCTCGACGCGTATTTCGGCGGAGAGCTGCGCCGGTTCACCACGCCGCTCGACTGGTCGCTGGTCTCGGGCTTCACCGAGCGCGTGCTGCGGGAGCTGGCGGCCTCGGTGCCGTTCGGCGGCGTCGTGGGGTACGGGGAGCTGGCCGACCGGGTCGGAGACCGGGACGCGGCGCGCGCCGTCGGGGCCGCGATGGGCGCCAATCCCCTGCCGGTCGTCGTGCCGTGCCACCGGGTGGTGGCGGCCGACGGGGGCATAGGCGGCTTCGGGGGCGGCCTGGAGACCAAGCGGCGGCTGCTGGAGCTTGAGGGGGTGCTGCCCCCCGCGCTGTTCTGAGCGACGCATGGCCCCGCGCCCTTGAGGGCATCACTGCTGGTGAATGGCTGTGCACCGGGAGCGTGGGAGGGCGTGGATGGTTCGGGTGGTCCGGCGCGAGGAGCGGCGGCCCGGGCTCGCGGCGGCCCGGGTGCTGCGCAGAAGGCGGGCCGAGTCGCTGCGCAGGGCGCGGCTGCGGCGGCGCGAGCGGGGCCTTGACGCCATCCGCGGCGTCGCGCTCGAGCTGCCCGCGCTCTCGGCCGCCGAGCTGTGCGCGCTCGCGGTGCGCCACCGGAATCTGCGCGACGCGAAGCGGGCCGCGCTCTCGTGGGGGCATCGGCCGAGCGCGGTGAGCGCCGAGTCGGCCGTCCCCGCGGAGCTGGCCCGCTGGCAGGTCGAGTATTTACGTGATGTGCTCGCGCCCCACAGTCTGCTGGTCGAGGCGCTGCCGCCGGGGCGCAGCCGGGCCGAGGGCTCCCGGCTGCTCACCGAGCGGGTCTTCGCGGCCATAGCGGCGGCCTATCCGGTGCTGTCCCGCGAGTGCCGCAGGCAGCGGGCCGCCGCGCTGGCGGGCTGAGCCCGGCCCGGTCCCGATCACTGGTCGCGTCACACGTTGACGTCGTTGTCCTTCAGGAACTTCACCGGGTCGATGGCCGAGCCGTAGTCAGGCGTGGTCCTGATCTCGAAGTGGAGGTGCGGGCCACTGCTGTTACCGGTGTTGCCGGAGTCGGCGATGTCCTCACCGGTGTCGACCCGCTCGCCGACCGCGACCTCGATCTTCGACAGGTGGGCGTACTGCGAGTACGTGCCGTCGGCGTGCTTGATCACCACGGCGTTGCCGTACGCGGGGCCGTCGCCGGCTCCGTTGCCGCCCGCCTTGACGACGGTGCCGTCGTGGATGGCGTGGACATCGGTGCCGGTCGGCACGGCGAAGTCCTGGCCGCTGTGGGTCGAGGTCCAGCGCTCACCGGTGTTCCCGAAGGTGCCGGTCAGCTCGTAGTCGTCGGATATGGGGTTGACCCAGTCCTTGTCCTTCTTGGCGGCGACGGTCGCGGTCGCACGGTCGGCGTTGGCATCGTGGCCGCCCTGGCCGCCCGCCACCGCCGCGCCCGTCACGGCCACCGAGGCGCACGCACCGGCCGCGACGATGGCGGCGGTACGGGTCTTCAGGGTCTTCTTGGCACGGTCGATCATGGTGCTGTTCGACATGGGGTGGTCTACCTCTGCGCTTGGGGACATTCCAGCCAATTGGGCCGGGCAACCCCATGGATAGACGGCGGCTCGGGGGGACGACAAGCACCGCTCATACGATGCGACGCCGTAGTGGGAAACGGCGGAATAGGGCGCCGCGACGGGCGCGGGGCACGGCGTTTCCCCCGTGATTACCCGGCGCGGACTCCTCCGCCCGCGGGCCGCGCGACCTGCGGCGGCACGGGGGGAGAACGGCGATTCACCGAGGCCGTGAGCCATTCCCCCCGAAATACCCGACCGGCTCGGGACCAAAGTCCCTGACCTTTGTCATTCGCCACTACTAAACAACGTCGTAGGCTCGGAAATTCCTGTGGTGAGCGTCACTTTCCCGGCGTCGATTGGGGGCGGTGACGGGCGTGCTCAGCGCGGGAAGAGCTCGAAGGCCACGCATGGGCGGCCGCCAAACGCGGACGCCGCCGCCTCGACCGACGCGGTGGTCAGCTCCTGGGCGTAGGCGAGCGGCTCCAGATCGCTCAGGGCCGAGATGTAGGCCCGGTGCTCGGCGAGGGAGGCGACGGCCCGCCGCACCGAGCGCTCCCCCACGGCCCTGGCGTGGGTGGGCAGGGGCGATGCCGCCACGGCCACCCAGCGCACCCCGTCCCAGCGCCCGGCGCCGTCCGCGCCCAGCTGCTCGGGGAAGATCCAGCGGTTCCCCGCGTCGCCCGCGGCGTCGAGCACGGCCCGGCCCACGACGCGGTGGTCGGGGGTGTTCCAGTCGCGGCTGTCCGGGCCCCAGGTGTCGCGGTGGTTGATGGTGATCAGCAGCTCCGGCCGGTGTGACCTGATGGCGGCGGTCAGGTCGCGGCGCAGCGCGGGACCCTCCTCGATCACCCCGTCGTGGTGGCCGAGGAAGGTGACGGAGTCCACGCCGACGACCGCGGCGCTGGCGATCTGCTCGGCCTCCCTGACCCGGGCGCTCTCCTCGGGCGGCAGGGTGTCGATGCCCGCCTCGCCCCGCGTCACCAGGAGATACGCGATGTCACGCCCCGCGTCGGTCCACTCCGCGACGGCCGCGGCGGCGCCGTACTCCAGGTCGTCGGGGTGGGCCACGATGGCCAGGGCCCGCTCCCAGTCCTCGGGCATGGGCTTCAGGACTCCGCTCACGGCCGCCTCCTTCGTCGGGGTGCCACTGCATCCTAGGGTCGGCCACGCCGCGGACCCGTCACGCCGCCGCTTCCCCTCACGCGGCGGCTTCCGTCACGCGGCCGCTTCCGTCACGCGGCCGCTTCCGTCACGCGGCCGCTTCCGTCAGCCTGCGGCGGCAGCGTTCGGCGCGCCTGGCCAGCGCCTCCCAGCTCGGGGACGCGGCCGTGGAGTGCTCGCGGCGCACCGCCAGGGCTTGTTCACACAGCGCGAGGGCGGTCGCGTGGTCGCCGAGCCCGCGCTCGTGGTGCCGGGACAGCCGGTTGAACAGAGCGGGGTCGCGCACCCCGTGGTCCAGCGCCCACTGCCACAGCCGCGCGGCGTCGCCGGTCCGGCCGAGCCGCTCCCACGCCTGCCCGGCGTAGCGGGCGCCGCGGCCCAGGGCGGCCAGGTCCCCGGCCGTGGCCAGCAACGGAAGCCGGGCTGCCAGCTCGTCGGGGTGGGCGGTGGCCGGGCCGTAGTGCGAGACGAGCGCGGCCCCCGCGCTCCCGGTGTCGCACAGCCCGATCGCCTCGCACGACCAGCAGCTCCCGCAGCCGGGCAGGGCGGCGATGGCGGCGGCGGGCGCGGGGAACAGGGCCAGCAGGTGCGCGGGGGCGCGGGCGCCCCGGTCCAGGGCGGCCAGCTGGGCCACGATCTGCCCGATGTCCTCCCTGTACGCCTCGTCGGGCGCCGCGAGCTGGAGCCGCAGCCCGGTGCGCAGCGCGTCATGGGCGAGCTCGGGCCGCGCGGGGCCGAACACCGAGGTCTCCTCGCACAGCATGCCGCCGAGCCAGCCCCACAGCCGCCCCGCCTCGGGGCAGCCGTCGGCCTCGAGCGCCGCGAGCGCCCGCCGCCAGCCGTCGACGCCGCCCTCCCAGCGGGCGATGGTCAGATGGGCGGCGCGGTGCTCATCGCCGATGCCGCCGGTCTCGGCGTCGCAGCGCATCCGCCTGCGCCGCCCCTCCCGGAGCAGCACGGCGGACGGCGCGCTCAGCCCGGCCAGGTCCGCGTGACCGGCCTCGGCGGCGCGGCGCAGCAGCTCGGTGAGGAGCGCGGCGGTGACCTCGGCGTCGGAGTCCGCGCGGTGGGCGCGGTGCGGTATGCCCAACGCGGCGACGCACGTGGTCAGTCGGTGGTTCTCCAGCTCGGGCAGGAAGCGCCTGGCCAGGGCCAGGGTGTCGAGGGCGGTGTCGGGGAGGCCGCCGGTGCCCGCGCGTTCCAGCTCCATCGCGAGGAACGCCAGGTCGAATCCGGCGTTGTGCGCCACGAGGACCGCGCCGTCGAGCCGCGCGACGATCTCGGGGACGAGGTCGGCGAAGCGCGGCGCGGCGGCGGCCTGCGCGTTGGTGATGCCGTGTATCTCGACGGGTCCCGTGTCGCGGCCGGGGTCGACCAGGCTCGTCCAGCGGTCGGTGATCCGCCCCCGCTCGACGGTCACCAGGGCGAGGGAGACCATGCGGTCGCCGCGCTCCGGGCTGAACCCGGTCGTCTCGCAGTCGAGCACCACGAATCGGTCCCCGAGCGGCGCGGGCGGCTGGGGGAGGATGTCGGCCGTCATCGGGGCCTCAGCGCCAGCCGTGCCGCAGCTGGAGTGCGTGCACCACCCGGTTGAACCGGGCGCGGTCAAGGGCGCACGCCTCGCGCCGCATGCCCAGGGGGTGCACGCGCAGCACGCGGTCGAGGTGCACCCAGGAGTCGCGCCCCGAGCGGTCCCAGGGGCCCGAGCCGAGCGGCATCCACTCGTCGTCTCCGGCCCGGTCGCGGCTGGTGAGCTGAACGGCGAGCAGCGTGTCACGGCCGTCCTCGCGCGCGACCACCAGCACGGGCCGGTCCTTGCCCCGGCCGTCGTTCTCCTCGTAGGGGACCCAGGTCCACACGATCTCGCCGGGGTCGGGATCGCCGTCGGGCTCGGGGGCGTACTGCGTGCGCACGGAACCGACTTCGCGCGGCTCGACCTCGACGGTGGCCGCGGGGCCCGTACGCCCGGGTATCTGTTCTGTCCTGATGCGATCCATGCCCACACGCTATCCCCGGCCACTGACAGACGGACCGGGAGCGGGCCCCAGGACGGTCGCTGTCAGTGCCGGGGCCTAACGTTCGGAGCAGGTGATCCCGGGCCATCAGGGTCAGGGAGGAAGGAGTTTGCCGTGCCCGAGGCCACAACGTATCTGGAGCTCTCCGAAGAGGGCGGCGGCGCGCACAAGTTCTACGAGGTCTCGGTGCGCGGGACGGCGGTGACGGTCCGTTACGGACGCATCGGCGCCGCAGGGCAGTCGAAGACGACGTCGTTCGCGACGGTGGCCAAGGCGCGGGCGGCGGCGGACCGGAAGATAGACGAGAAGGTCCGGAAGGGGTACGCGCCCGCGGTGCGCGGCCAGCGCGCGGCCCGCTCGGTGACGCGCCGCCAGGTGGTCTCGGCGCCCTCGACGGCGCGGGCGGTGGCGCCGGTGCTGTGGCGGTTCCGCACGGGCACCGCGGCGTTCGGCATCCACATCGACCGCGACCGCTGCTGGGTGGGCAATCAGAGCGGCGACGTCTACACCCTGGCCCACGACGGCGAGGTGCTGGCCAGGTACTCGCTGCCCGACGGGGTCAAGTGCCTGGTGGCGGACGACTTCTGGATCTACGCAGGGTGCGACGACGGCACGGTGTACGACCTGTCGTCCAAGCTGCCGTTCGCCGCGTACGACATCGCGGACGACGTGGACATCTTCTGGCTGGACATCCACGAGGGCGTGCTGCACGTCTCCGACCGGCAGGGCGGGCTCACCGTCATCGACCACGAGGACGAGCTGAAGTGGTCGCGCGGCGGCCGTGGCGACCACGCCTGGATGGTGCGGCGGGACGACGCGGCGGTGTACCACGGGCACAGCAGGGGCGTGACGGCGTACTACCCCGACAGCAGCGGCGAGCTGTGGCACACGCCGACCACGGGGTCGGTGCTGTTCGGCTGGCAGGAGGCCGACGCGGTGTACGCGGGCACCAACAGGAAGGTGGTGCAGCGCCTTTCGAAGGCGACCGGGCGGATCGAGGCGACCTACGCCTGCGACTCGGTGGTGTACTCGTGCGCGGCGGCGCCCGACGGCCGGTATGTGTTCGCGGGCGACTACGCCTCCTCGATCTACTGCTTCGCCCAGGACGGCACCCGGCTGTGGAAGCTGGGCACGGGCGCGGGCTCGGCCCTGTCGATGCAGTATCTGGACGAGCAGCTCTTCGTGGTGACCACCGATGGCTCGCTGGCCTGCGTGGACGCGAGCGACGCGGCGATCGAGGCGGCCAAGGCCGGGACGGTGCCCGAGGCCGTGGACATCAAGTCGGCGGCGGCGCTGCCGACCTACGCCCCCGGCGCGGCGGTGGAGATCGTCGAGGCGGCGCCGAGCGGCGGGGTGGTCGTGGAGTGCGTGCGGGAGGGCGCGCGGCTGCGGATGCGCGTGGTCACCTCCGGGTACCGCCCCGAGTGGAACGTCCAGTTCCCGCGGCACATCCGCCAGCCTGGGGCGCGCTATGTGGTGGACGAGCTGCACGCGTCGTCGGGCGGGTTCTACCGGGTGCGGGGCGAGATACGGCGCCTGGCCTGACACCCCGCCGGGCCGCGCGACGCTACGGTGACCCCCATGGCGAAGGAGACGATGCGGGCCTGGGTCGTGCCCTCCCCCGGGCGGCTCGAGGCGGTGACGCTGCCGGTGCCGCGCCCCGCGGACGACGAGCTGCTGGTGCGCGTCAGGACGTGTGGCGTGTGCCGCACCGACCTCCATGTGCGGGACGGCGACCTGCCGCCGCACCGCAGCCCCGTGGTGCCGGGTCACGAGGTGGTCGGCGAGGTGGTCGCGGCGGGCCGGGCGGCCTCGGCGCACGCGGTGGGCGACCGGGTCGGCGTTCCCTGGCTGCGGCACACGTGCGGCCGCTGCCGGTTCTGCGCGCGCGGCCAGGAAAACCTCTGCCCGTACTCGCGCTACACCGGCTGGGACGCGGACGGCGGCTACGCCGAGTACGTCACCGTGCCCGCGGACTACGCCTACGAGCTGCCCGGCGGATTCACCGACGAGGAGCTGGCGCCGCTGCTGTGCGCCGGGATCATCGGGTACCGGGCGCTGCGGCGGGCCGACCTGCCCGAGGGCGGGCGGCTCGGCATCTACGGGTTCGGCGGCTCGGCGCACCTCACGGCGCAGGTGGCGATCGGCCGGGGTGCGCGCGTTCATGTGCTGACGCGCTCCCGTGAGGCGCGGCGCCTCGCCCTCGACCTCGGCGTGGCCTCGGCGGGGGACGCGGCGGAGCGCCCGCCCGAGCCGCTGGACGCGGCGATCCTGTTCGCGCCGGTGGGCGACCTGGTGCCGGTGGCCCTTGAGGCGCTGGACGCGGGCGGCACGCTGAGCATCGCGGGCATCTACCTCTCGGAGATCCCGGCGCTCGACTACGAGCGGCACCTCTTCAGGGAGCGCGCGGTGCGCAGCGTGACGGCCAACACCCGGGAGGACGGGCGGGAGTTCCTGGCCGCGGCGGCGCGGTACGGGGTGCGGACGACGGTGATGCCCTATCCGTTCGACCGCGCGGACGCCGCCCTCGACGACCTCGCGGCCGACCGCGTCACGGGCGCGGCGGTGCTGACGATGCCCGGCGGCTGAGAGCGCCCCGGCCCCTTCTGCCCGCTGGGCTCCCCAGGCCCCTGCGCCACCTTCAGAACTGGGCGGTGCGCAGCGCCCGTTCGCGCACCGTGTCGAGAAAGCCCGGCACGTCCTCCATCCGCGTGCCGGTGCACTGGATGATCAAATCCATCACATCGCCCGCGGACAGGGCGCCCACCACCGGGTGCACATGGGCGAGGCCGATGCGCTCCTCCATGCGCTTGAGCACGTGGATCGCGAGGTTCAGCTCGGGCACCCTGCTGGTGTGGCCGAAGTCGAGATTCTGCTTGATCACCCACATCTCGGGGATGATCTGCCCGAAGACGATGACATGGGCCAGCGCGAACATCGACCGCGCGCACTGGCGGGCGCTCTCCTCCGTCTCGTCCTGGAGGGCCTGCACCGCCTCCTCGTCCTCCGCGAGGTGCGCCTGGATCAACGCCACCGCGTGCAGCACCTCGTCCGTGGTGTACGGCTTTCCGGACTCGTCCACCAGCCACCGCCCCTGTCACTGTCCGCCGATCGTGCGGACACCCAGTGTCGCAGGTTCGTCGGCGCGCGGCAGCCGTTCGTCACCCAACGCCCCCCGTCGCATGAGGATTCGGTCAGGAGTGGGCGTCGGGGCCCGGCGCCCAGGCGGGCCGCCGCGGGTCGTCGGCGCGCACGACGACGTCCGCGCGCTCGGCTGGCCCGGTCTCGCGCTCGTACCGTTCGAAGGCGGGCAGCGTCCAGCGTTCGTCCTCGGGGGTCCGCCGCCCGAGCGCCCCGGGCGACAGGCTCAGATGCACCGACAGGTCGGCGGGGAACCAGCGCCCCAGCAGGAACGTGCCGTGCAGCAGGAGAACGCCGCCCCGCGGCAGCTCGACATAGGGGCTGCGGGTGGCCCGGTCCCGCTCGGGGTCCCACAGGTCGGGCAGCACCCGGCCGCTGCCTCCGGGATCCAGCGGCGTGAACACCTCGCGCCACAGCGCCCGTTCGTCGAGCCACAGGTCGAGATAGGCGTCGGCGTCGCGCTTGCCGTACTCGTACCGCAGCGACGCCGCCCGCAGAAAGCCGGAGGCCGCCACCACCAGCGCCTCGCGGCCGCGCAGCCGCAGCTCCCGCGCCATGCCGTCGGCGAGCTCGGCGCCCCCGGCGACGGGCGCCCCGTCGATCACCACGCGCGCCCACGCCCCGGCCTCCCCCGCCACCCGGTCCACCCGGTCCACCCGGTCCACCAGCTCCCCGGTGAGCCGCTCCCAGCTGATCGCCTCCATCCGCATCCCCCCATCCTCCCGCCCTCACCCACCGCATCGACACGTCGGCTGCGAGTAGCCGAGCGGGCCACGGCATGACGTGGGACCCGGGGTCTAGCCAAACCCCGGGCCCCTGTGGGTCCGTCCGTGTGCACACCCCGGCTGTTCATGAGGCGGGTCAGGGCCCAGCGCGTGCTCTGCCTTTGAGCCACCGCCGCATGTGGCGCGGCGGGCCGGATTCGAACCGGCAATCTCGACGCTTCTGCCCGCGTCCGGTCGCCCGGGCGATGGACGGGATGCTGAGTCTGGAGCGAGAGTCTGAGATTGATTTCCTCATGACAAGCTTCAGCGTCAGCTTGCGCTCCTCAGGCGCACCCCGGCATGCACGCGCCACACGCGGCCACCGGGGAGATGGAAAGCCTATCCGTTCACCGACGGGCGCGTCAGCCGAACAGATAGCCGAATATGGCGTCGCCCGCCCGCTGGTCGGTGACCTCCATGCCGTTGGCCTCCTCCCGGGCGAACTTCACCGCCTGCTGAAGCTTCTCGATCCGTTCCAGCAGCTCGTTCACCCGGCGGGCGGGGAGCGCGCCGGAGAACTTGACGGTCGTCCAGTACCCGACGGGGATGTCCTCGTAGTACACCTCGACCTGCGCCGGGTGCTTCTCGGTCGCCTCCGCCTTCACATGGTTGCGCGGGACCTTCTTGGTCCTGACCGTGCGCACGGCGTCCGTCTTCCACCAGTCCGTCGAGCCGTCGAGCGTCCAGGACTCCGCGGCGTCCAGCACCGGCAGCTTCCGCAGGAACGCACCGAGCTCGCCCAGCTGCTTCTCCAGGAAGAGCAGATACGACACCGGCACATCGCGCAGCAACGGCCGCCCCTCCACCGTCACATCGGCGCTCGCCGTGCGGTTCGCCCAGTCCTTCGTGGCGGTCACGTCGAACAGCCGGGTGAGCGTCTTCGCGGTCTCGCGGAGCACGTCCTCCGCCTTGACCTGCACGCGCGTGGACTCGGGCGGCAGCTGCTCGCCCTCCTCGTCCTTCGGCTGGTACGTCCGTGAGATCCCGGCGAGCAACGCGGGCTTGGTCAGCCCGTGATGCACCCCCGCCAGGTCCTGCTGCACCTTGGACTTGACGCCCTTCTCCACCGCGATGATCTGATTGAGCTTCGCCACAGGAGCACCGTAGTCCCCCGCACACCCGTACGGCGACCCCATTCGGCCCGCCCGAGGCGACCTTCCCACAGCGCCCCGCGCGCCTCACGATAGAGCGCATGGACACAGACACGGGTCGGGCACAGCTGGAGCTCTATGTGGAGGCGCTGCGAAGCAGGTTGGCGCCGGATCAGTTCATCGTGTTAATGCGGGCGTTCACCGCCTGCCGGGGCGGGGGGTCGGCCCTCGCGCCCGGACTCCCGCTCACCGCGCAGGAGCAGGAGCTGTTCACGCCCGAAGTGCAGAGCGAGATGCTCACGCTCATGGCCATCGGCATGGACACGATCAGGAGGCCGCTGGAGCGGGCCGAGCCATGAGCGCTCCGCCCGCGGAGACGCCCCCACTCACGGAGACGACCCCGCCCGCGGAGACGCCCCCGTAGGCCGCCGTTCCCCGGCTCGTCGAGCCAGCGGCCTCAGCCGCGCCCTCACGGGGCCCGCCCCGGGCACGGGAGTGGCCATGGACGCGCGAGACGGGCGCGGTGCACCGGCGAACGCGGCGCGGAGTGACATCTTTTTCACGAGTCGCGGTCGTGGCGTGCGACCGGAGTGAAAGGGGCCGCGCATGCGGGAGGTACCCGAGCAGCTTGCCGATCTGGTCAAACGGAGCAACGAGCCCGTGGTGATCCAGACGCTCCGCTCGACGGCCGCCGCGACCATCTCCTATATCGTCGCCCTCTGGGTGACCGACGTCGAGGCGCCCCTGCTGGCGCCCCTGACCGCGCTCCTGGTCGTCCAGGTCACCCTCTTCGCCACGATCACCACGGGCGTCCGCCGGGTGAACTCCGTGATCGCTGGCGTCCTCATCGCCACCGCGTTCAGCTCCCTGGTCGGCCTCAGCTGGTGGAGCCTGGCCCTGCTGATCCTGACGTCCCTCTCGGTCGGCCACCTGGTGCGGGTGAGCGAGTTCGTCCCCGAGGTAGCGATCAGCGCGATGCTTGTCCTGGGCGTCGCCCAGGTGACCGCCACCGCGCTCGACCGCGTCGTGGAAACGGTCATCGGCGCCGTCGTCGGGCTGCTGTTCAACATCATCTTTGTGCCGCCCCTCTGGGTCGGCTCCGCGGGCGAGGACATCGAGGAGCAGGCGCGGCGCATGCGCGAGCTGCTGCGCAGGCTCAGCGAGGAGGCCGAGCAGGGCCGCAGCCCCGTCCAGCGGGTCTCCGCCAAGCTCAACGAGGCCCGGCGCCTGGACCAGGACATCGCCCAGGTGGACGCCTCCATCAGCCAGGCGGAGGAGAGTCTGCGCTTCAACCCCCGGGTCAAGGAGCCCCTGGTCACCCGCATCGTGCTGCGCACGGGGCTCGACACCCTCGAGGTGTGCGCGGTCATCCTGCGCACCCTCACCCAGACGATGCGCGACCTCGCGGCCCGCCGCGCCGACGAGCCGCTGTTCCCGCCCGAGGTGGCCCCCGCCCTCCAGGAGCTGCTGGCCAACCTCGCGGGAGCCGTCGACAGCTTCGCGACCCTGATCACCAGCCAGGTCAGCACGGCCGCGGACGAGGCCGAGGCGTTCCTCGCCGTCGAGCTCGACGCCGCCCGCGTCAGCCGCGAACACGTCGCGCGGCTGCTCCTCGAACGCGTCCAGGAACACCCGCAGCAGTGGCAGCTCCATGGCTCCCTGCTGGCCGAAGTGGATCGAATGCTCGATGAGTTGGACATCGACAAGCGGTCGATGCACCTGGCCGAAGAGCTGGACCGCGCCGCCAGCCAGCAGCGCCAGCGCTTCCCGCGCCTGCGCCGGATGGCCGCCCACCCGCTGCGGGTGGTCCGCAGGAGCAGACGCGCCATCAGGAGCGCGACACCCCGCCGACGCTAGTGGTCAGCGGCCGAACGTGATGTTGCCGTTGATCGTGTCCGCCTGCACGGCGTTGGTCACCTGGGCCTGACCCGAGATCACGTTCTCCGTGCGGCTCTGCGACACCGTCAGCACCGCCCGGTGCTCATCGGCCCAGCGGCGCAGCTCGTCGGCGAACGCCGCGTCCCGCGCGGCATGGGCGCGAAGGCGCGCCCTCAGCTCCCGCACGGCCGCGTCGTCCGCCGGGTCCACCGGCTCGGGCTCCGCGCGCCCGGTCATGCGCCGGGCCAGCCCCATCAGGGACTCCCACGCGGCACCCCCGGCTGCGGTGGCGGCGCCCCCGGCCGCCGCGGTCACCAGGGCAAGAGCGGCTGCGACATCCATGCCTCAACGGTAGCCGCAACTCCCCTCCTCAGGGGCGTTGTTCGGACAATCGCCGCCACAGCGGGCCGATCTGGGCGGCCAGGTCGTCCACCGTGCCATCGTTGTGCAGGACGTGGTCCGCGACCGCGAGGCGCTCCTCGCGCGTCGCCTGGGCCGCCATCCGGGCGCGGGCGTCCTCCTCCGTCATGCCGCGCAGGCGCGTGAGGCGGTCAAGGCGCGTCTCGGCCGACGCGTCCACCACGACCACCACGTCGTAACGCCCCGCCAGGCCGTTCTCGGCGAGCAGCGGAACGTCGTGGACGACCACCGCGTCGCGCGGGGCCGCCGCGGTCAGCTCGGCGGAGCGGCGAGCGACCAGGGGGTGCACGATGGCGTTGAGCTTCGCGCGGCGCTCGGCGTCGCCGAAGACGATCCGGCCGAGCCGCTCGCGGTCGAGGCGCCCCTCCGCGGTGAGGATCCCAGGGCCGAACTCCGCCGCCACCGCGGCAAGGCCCTCGGTGCCGGGCTCGACCACCTCGCGGGCGATCCGGTCGGAGTCCACGACCACGGCCCCGCGCTCGGCCAGCAGCCGCACCGCCTCGCTCTTGCCCGCGCCGATGCCGCCGGTCAGTCCCACAGTCACCATGGGCCGCAGGCTACCGGTCGCCGTCGCCGTCCTCGTGCTCGGCCAGGAACCGCTCGAACACCTCGCCCAGCTCGTCCGCCGACGGCAGCTCGGTCGGCTCGGCCACGAGGTTGCCGCGGGTGGCCGCCCCCGCGATCGCGTCGTACTGCTGCTCGAGGCCGCGCACCACGGCCACCAGCTCGGAGTCGCCCTCGGCCAGCTCGCGTTCGATCTCGTTCTGCGTCCTCATGGCGCGGCTGCGCAGCGCGTGCGCGGCATCGGGGAGGACGAGCCCGGTGGCCCCCGTGATGGCCTCGAGGACCACGAGCGCGGCATCGGGGTAACGCGAGCGCGCGATGTAGTGCGGGACGTGGGCGGCGATCCCGAACACGTCGAAGCCCGCCTCGATCAGCCGCAGCTCCACCAGCGCCGCCGCGCTCCCCGGCACCTGCGCCTCATCGAAGAGGCCGCCGTGGCCGCGCACCAGATCGGCTCGGTTCCCGTGGGGGGTCAGCCCCACGGGGCGGGTGTGCGGAACGCCCATCGGGATGCCGTGCGACGTGACGCCGAGCCGCACGCGCAGCCGCCGCGCGATCTCGCACACCGCCTGGGAGAACGCCTCCCACTCCACATCGGGCTCGGGCCCCGACAGGACGAGAAACGGCTGGTGCGTGGCGTCGCGCACCAGGCGAACGGTCAGCTCGGGCGCCTCGTACTGCGTCCAGCGGTCGCGGCGGAAGGTCATGCCGGGGCGCCTGGCCCGGTAGTCCACCAGGCGGTCGTGGTCGAAGTGCGCCACGGTCGTGGAGGGACGGCCGTCCAGCAGCTGCTCCACCAGCTGGCCACCGGTCTCACCGGCGTCGATGAAGCCCTCGAAGTGGTAGATGAGCACCGGACCCCCGACCATGCCAGGCCCCATGATCGCGTCGACCTCGGCCAGCCCCTCGGGATCCCATGCGTACAACTCCTGCGGATCGCGCACCGTCACCGCACCCCTTCCGCTTTTTCGCGTATGCACAGGCCAACGCACCGTACCGGATGGGCATTCCCCCTGGAGCGCGCTCGCTCCGTGCGAACAACCGACCGGGGCCCGCCCTCCCCGATGGGAGCGGACCCCGGTCGTCACCTCATCCACCGCGTGGCCGCGGCGGTCCTTCGGCTCAGCTCTGGCCGCCTGCCAGCTTCTCCCTCAGCGCGGCAAGCGCCTCGTCGGAGGCCAGCGCACCCGAGTCGTCCGCCTGGGGCGAGGAGTACGAGCCACCGCCCGAGCCACCCGACGGGGCGGCGCCACCGCCGCCGCCCGACGCCTCCGCCTCGGCCTGCGCGTCGGCCTCGCGGGACTTGATGACCTGCGCCTGGTGCTGCTCGAAGCGCTGCTGCGCCTCCGCGTACTGGTGCTCCCACTCCTCGCGCTGCTTCTCGTACCCGGGCAGCCAGTCGTTGGCCTCGGGGTCGAAGCCCTCGGGGTAGATGTAGTTGCCCTGGTCGTCGTAGGACGCGGCCATGCCGTACAAAGTCGGGTCGAACTCGACGGACATGGGGTCCGGGCCGAAGTTCTCGTTCGCCTGCTTCAGCGAGAGGCTGATCCGGCGGCGCTCCAGGTCGATGTCGATGACCTTGACGAAGATCTCGTCGTTGACCTGGACGACCTGCTCCGGGATCTCCACGTGGCGCTCGGCCAGCTCGGAGATGTGGACCAGGCCCTCGATGCCCTCGTCCACCCGGACGAACGCGCCGAACGGTACCAGCTTGGTGACCTTGCCGGGGACGACCTGGCCGATCTGGTGCGTCCTGGCGAACTGCTGCCACGGGTCTTCCTGGGTCGCCTTGAGCGACAGGGAGACACGCTCGCGGTCCATGTCCACGTCGAGGACCTCGACCGTGACCTCCTGGCCGACCTCGACGACCTCGGAGGGGTGGTCGATGTGCTTCCAGGACAGCTCGGAGACGTGCACCAGGCCGTCCACGCCGCCCAGGTCCACGAACGCGCCGAAGTTGACGATGGAGGAGACGACGCCGGAGCGCACCTGGCCCTTCTGGAGGGTGGTGAGGAACGTCTGGCGGACCTCGCTCTGCGTCTGCTCCAGCCAGGCGCGGCGGGAGAGGACGACGTTGTTGCGGTTCTTGTCGAGCTCGATGATCTTGGCCTCGAGCTCCTTGCCGACATACGGCTGGAGGTCGCGGACCCGGCGCATCTCGACCAGCGACGCGGGCAGGAAGCCGCGCAGGCCGATGTCGAGGATCAGACCGCCCTTGACGACCTCGATCACCGTGCCGGTGACGATGCCGTCCTCGTCCTTGATCTTCTCGATGGTGCCCCAGGCACGCTCGTACTGGGCGCGCTTCTTGGAGAGGATCAGGCGGCCTTCCTTGTCCTCCTTCTGGAGGACAAGGGCCTCGATCTCGTCGCCGACGGCGACGACCTCGTTGGGGTCGACGTCGTGCTTGATCGACAGCTCACGCGAGGGGATGACGCCCTCGGTCTTGTAACCGATGTCGAGCAGGACCTCGTCCCGGTCGACCTTCACGATGACGCCGTCGACGATGTCGCCGTCGTTGAAGTACTTGATCGTCTCGTCGATCGCGGCGAGGAAGGCTTCCTCGGAACCGATGTCGTTGACCGCAACCTGCGGGGTGGTCACGGTGGTCTCGGTGCTGCTCGTCATGTGGTAAAGGGCTCCGGTACGGACATGTTCGTAGGCACTGCTACGCCGAGAGCCCGTATCGCACTGCCGAAGCCGGAGGGCCTGAGAAGCGCTCTCCGACAGTCCGTGACCGGAAGCGCCTCGACAACCGAGGGGACATACAACAGGTGCGAGCGCGGCCTGCTCTGTCTGAGGCGCGCAGGCCCGCAGCGCGTCTTATAGCATACGGGGGCATCCCAGCACGGTCAATGCGCGGTTCGCCCCACCAGGGGCCCTATCGGGCCAAATCTGGCACTTCTGCCGGGTGTCCGTTCGGCGAACGCTGGGTGATCCCTCGCATACATTCCGCCTGGAACGCGGCGGAACGCGCCCGCGGCAGGGCGGAAGGCCGCCCTGCCGCGGGGGGGTGCCGCTCGGCTCCCGGTCGCCGTCTCAGACGGCGCGGCGGGTGGCCGTCGCGCTCGGCGTGGGCTCCAGGGTCTCCGGGGCCTCGGGGTCCGAGGGCTCCTCGGGCTCGTCGGGATCCTGCGGCTCCTCGGGCTCCTCTTCGTCCGAGCAGTCGTCCCCGTCCTCGCCCTCGTCCTCGCCCTCGTCGTCACCCGGGTCGGTCGGATCCGTGGGGTCGCCGGTCGGGTCGCCGGTCGGGTCGGTGGTCGGGTCGGTGGGCGAAGGCGACGGGGTGGGCTCTCCGGTCTCCTCGCCCGGCTCCTCCGGGCTCTCGGGGTCCTCGGGCTCCTCCGGCTCCTCGGGGCACTCGGGGTTCTGCGGCTCCTCGGGCTCCTCCGGCTCCTCGGGGTTCTGCGGCTCCTCCGGCTCCTCGGGGTCCTCCGGGTCGTCGTCCGGTGGGATGGGGGTGATCGAGCCGTCCTCGTCGACCGGCGGCTGCGGGGAAGGGGAAGGAGACGGGGAGGGGGAAGGGGACGGCCGGTCGTCGCCGGGGCCCTCGTCCCCGCTGCCGCCGCCGCTCCCCGCGGGGCCGGGGTTGCCCGCGCCGGGGCTGTCGGGCAGCGAGCCGCCGCCGTCGGGCACCTCGTGGGCCTCGTCACGGTAGAAGTCGAGCCAGGCCCGCACCGTCCGCACGTAGTCCCACGAGTGGTTGTAGCTCAGGAGCGCGCGGTCGAGGTCGTCCGAGCGCGAGAGGTCGCGGTCGGAGTAGCACAGGTAGTTCCCCGCGGCGAGGGTGGCGTCGTAGACGTTGTTGGGGTTGGCGTCGCCGTCGCCGTTCCCGTCGGCGCCCCAACGGGCCCAGGTGGACGGGATGAACTGCATCGGGCCGACCGCGCGGTCGTAGACCGCGTCGCTGTCCCAGCGGCCGTTGTCCGTGTCGAGGATCTGTGCGAAGCCGTTGCCGTCCAGGACGGGGCCGAGGATGGGCGTCGTGGTGGTGCCTTCGGCGTCGACGGCGCCGCCGCGGGCGTGGCCCGACTCGACCTTGCCGATCGCGGCCAGCACGCGCCAGTCGAGATTGCACCCGGGGGTGGTGTCGGCGAGCGCCGCCTCGGCCCTGCGGTAGGCGTCGAGCACGGTGGCGGGAATACCCGCCTCCGAGGGACCGAGTGACGGGTCCTCAGCGCCGCCGCCCTGCCCTGGGCCCGCGGTGTCCAGGGGCGGGAGGTCCGTGTGGTAGGGCAGCTCGGGAGGCAGCTCGGGCCCCGCGATGTCCGGCTCCGCCGCGGAGGGCCGCCGCTCGGGCGGCTCGCTCGCGCTCGCGCTGTCGCCGCCCAGCAGGTCGGGCGCCTGTGACGCGGTGAGCGCCGCCATCGCGGCGGCGGCCACCGCCGAACCGGAAATGCCCTTTCGGATCCTCCCGCTACGCAACCCCACGTGCGTTCCCCTCCATCTGCGGTCCGGCGTCTCCATCGACCGGAACGACAGTACGACACCGGTGCGTTCGGGGGCCAGGACATGCCGGTGTCACCAGTGTGGCGGTTGGGCGAAGACCGCTGCCCTCCGGGCGGGAGCCACGTCGCGCCTGAGCGATCGTCAGAAACGCCCCTCTTTTCGGCGCCGGACGCCGCGCTCCCCCGGCCCCGTGGGGCCGACCTCCGGGCCCCTGGAGGAGCCCCGGGGAAGCGCCGCGTCCGGCGGCCGCGGGCCGGATCCCCGGAGCCCGCCCGGGCAGGGCCTAGTGAGCGGCGGACTCCCACGTGGCGCCCGAGCCGATCGAGACGTCCAGGGGGGCGCGCAGGGTGACCGCGCCGGTCATCTCCCGGCGCACGATCTCCTCCACGCGCTCCCGCTCCCCGGGGGCGACCTCGAGCACGATCTCGTCGTGCACCTGGAGGAGCAGCCGGGTGGCCAGCCCCTCGCGGGTCAGGGCGTCGTCCACGCGGAGCATGGCGATCTTCACGATGTCGGCCGCCGTGCCCTGGATCGGGGCGTTGAGCGCCATGCGCTCGGCCATCTCGCGGCGCTGCCTGTTGGTGCTCGACAGGTCGGGCAGATAGCGGCGGCGGCCGAGGAGGGTCTCGGTGTAGCCGATGGTGGCGGCCTCCTTGACCACGCGCTGGAGATAGTCCCGCACCCCGCCGAACCGCTCGAAGTAGGTGTCCATCAGCTTGCGGGCCTCGTCCGCTGGGATGGTCAGCTGCTGGGAGAGGCCGAACGCCGAGAGCCCGTACGCCAGGCCGTAGCTCATGGCCTTGATCTTGCGCCGCATCTCGGCGTCCACCGCGTCCTTGCCGACCGAGAACACCTGAGAGGCCACCGTGGTGTGCAGGTCCTCGCCCGAGGTGAACGCCTCGATCAGGCCCTCGTCCTCGGACAGGTGCGCCATCACGCGCAGCTCGATCTGGCTGTAGTCCGCGGTCAGCAGCGACTCGAAGCCCTCGCCCACGACGAAGCCGCGGCGGATGGCGCGGCCCTCGTCGATGCGGACCGGGATGTTCTGGAGGTTCGGGTCGGTGGACGACAGGCGCCCCGTGGCGGCCACGGTCTGCTGGAACGTCGTGTGGATCCGCCCGTCGGGGGCGATGGTCTTGATCAGCCCCTCGACGGTGGTGCGCAGCCTCGCCTGCTCGCGGTGGCGCAGCATGATGACCGGCAGCTCGTGCTCGGTCTGCGCGGCCAGCCAGGTCAGCGCGTCGGCGTCCGTGGTGTAACCCGTCTTGGTGCGCTTGGTCTTGGGCAGGCCGAGCTCGCCGAAGAGCACTTCCTGGAGCTGCTTGGGCGAGCCGAGGTTGAACTCGTGGCCCACGGAGGCGTGCGCCTCGGCGACCGCCTGCTGAACCGCCGTCGCGAACTGCTGCTCGAGCCGCTCAAGCCACGCGCGGTCGGCCGCGATCCCCGAGCGCTCCATGCGGGCGAGCAGCGCGGACGTCGGCAGCTCGAGGTCGTCGAGCAGCGCGGTGGCGCCCACGTCGGCGAGCCGCTCGCGGAACAGCTCGCCCAGGTCGACGACGGTCCTGGCCTGCCGCATCAGGGCGTCGGCCTGCGCGGCGTCGTCCGCGCCGAAGGCCAGCTGGCCGCTGGCGTCGGCTGGCGCGTCGAGCTCGCGGCCGAGGAACTCCACGCTCAGGGCGTCGAGCGCGAACGAGCGGCGGCCCGGCTGGACGAGATACGCGGCGAGCGCGGTGCACATGGTGACGCCCGCGACCGACCAGCCGTGCTCGGCGAACACCCGCTGCACGCCCTTGGCGTTGTGCAGGACCTTGGGGCGCTCGGGGTCGGCGGCCCAGCGGGCGAACGCCGCCTCGTCGTCGGCGTCGAGCGCCGCCGGGTCGAACCACGCGGCCGGGCCTTCAGCGGTGGCCAGGGCCACGGCGTGCACGCTGCCCGCGCCCAGCTTCCAGTCGTCCTCGACGGCCATGCCGAGCTGCCCGCGCGCCGACTCGAGCCAGGCGCCCAACTCCCCCGCGCCCAGGACGACTCCGGCCACCTCGGGCCCGGCGAGCAGGGTGACGGCCTCCTCCTTGTCGGCCCCGGGGTCCACGGCGAAGAGCCGTTCACGCAGGCTCGGATTCCGGAATTCGAGGGTGTCGAGCAGCACCGTCACGGCGTCCACGTCGTACGGCGTCCTGATCAGGTCCGCCGGGTCGCAGCCGAGGTCCACGTCGCGGGCCAGCTCGGTCAGCTCGCGGTTGAGCGTGACGGAGGCGAGATGGGCCCTGAGATTCTCCCCCGCCTTGCCCTTCACCTCGTCGGCGCGGTCCACCAGCTCGGCGAGCGACCCGAATTGGTTGATCCACTTGGCCGCCGTCTTCTCGCCGACGCCGGGGATGCCAGGGAGGTTGTCCGATGGGTCGCCGCGCAGCGCGGCGAAGTCGGGGTACCTCGTGGGCGTCAGGCCGTACTTCTCCTCGACCTTCTCCGGGGTGAAGCGCGTCAGCTCCGAGACGCCCTTGGTCGGGTAGAGCACGGTGACCTGGTCGCTCACCAGCTGGAACGCGTCGCGGTCGCCCGTGACGACGGAGACGTGGAAGCCCTCGTCGGCCGCGCGCGTGGCCAGCGTGGCGATGACGTCGTCCGCCTCGAAGCCGTCGACCGCGAACCGCCGCACTCGCATCGCGTCGAGCAGCTCGCCGATCAGCTCGACCTGCCCCCTGAAGTCCTCGGGGGTCGCCGAACGCGTCGCCTTGTACTCCGCGTACCGCTCGGAGCGCCACGTCACGCGCGAGACGTCGAACGCCACCGCGAGGTGCGTGGGCGCCTCGTCGCGAAGGGTGTTCGCCAGCATCGACGTGAATCCGTAGATCGCGTTCGTCGGCTGGCCGACCGTCGTCGTGAAGTTCTCCGCGGGCAACGCGAAGAATGCCCGGTACGCCAGCGAATGTCCGTCCAGCAGGAGGAGGCGGGGCGCGGTGGTCGTCTGCGATGCGTTCTCAGCCACGTTCCCGATCCTGCCACGGACCACTGACAGCGCCCGCCGTCCGTGCGACGATCGGCCCATGTCTGCCAAGCCGCCCGCCTCCGATCCTGTCCAGGACGCCCCCACGGTCTCGGAGCCGCTGAACACGGCCGCCGGACCTGCCGCCATCGGGCACGCCATGAAGAACGCCCAGCGGCAGATGGGCGTCAGGCGGACCGCGCTCACGCTCCTGCGCGTCAACCAGCACGGGGGCTTCGACTGTCCCGGCTGCGCGTGGCCCGAGCCGGGCAAGCCGCACACCGCCGAGTTCTGCGAGAACGGCGCCAAGGCCGTCGCCGAGGAGGCGACGCTGCGCCGCGTCACACCCGCGTTCTTCGCCGAGCACCCGCTGGACGACCTCGCCAGCCGCTCCGGATACTGGCTGGGGCAGCAGGGGCGCCTGACCCACCCGATGTACCTCCCCGACGGCGGGGACCGGTACGAGCCGATCGGCTGGGACGCGGCGTTCGACCTGATCGCCGACGAGCTGCGCGCGCTGCCTCACCCCGACCAGGCCCTCTTCTACACGTCGGGCCGCACGAGCAACGAGGCGGCGTTCCTCTACCAGCTGTTCGCCCGCGAGTTCGGCACGAACAACCTGCCCGACTGCTCCAACCTCTGCCACGAGTCCTCCGGGGCCGCGCTCACCGAGACGCTTGGCGTCGGCAAGGGCAGCGTGCTGCTCGACGACCTCTACCAGGCCGACCTGATCATCGTCGCCGGGCAGAACCCCGGCACCAACCACCCGCGGATGCTGACCGCGCTGGAGAAGGCGAAGGCCGCGGGGGCGAAGATCATCACGGTCAACCCCCTGCCCGAGGCCGGGCTCGAACGCTTCAGGAACCCCCAGACCCCGCGCGGCCTCGCTGGCGGCGGCACCCCGTTGACCGACCTCTTCCTCCAGATCAGGCTGGGCGGCGACCAGGCGCTCTTCCGGCTGCTCAACAAGCTGATCATCAACCGCGGCGGCGCCATCGACGCGCCGTTCATCCGCCGCCACACGCACGGCTTCGACGAGTTCTCCGCCGTCGCGCGCGCGACCGACTCCGAGGAGGCCAGGCGCGCGACGGGCCTTTCGCGCACCGACATCGAGCGCGCCCTCGCCATGGTGCTCGCCTCGCGGCGCGTCGTCGTGTGCTGGGCGATGGGCCTGACCCAGCACAAGCACGCCGTGGACACCATCAAGGAGGTCGTCAACTTCCTCCTGCTGCGCGGGAACATCGGCCGTCCGGGGTCCGGGGTCTGTCCCGTGCGCGGGCACAGCAACGTCCAGGGCGACCGGACGATGGGGATCACCGAGAAGCCGGGCGAGGCGTTCCTCGACGCGCTCGCCGCGGAGTTCGGCATCGATCCGCCGCGCGAGCCGGGGCTCGACGTCGTGGAGTCCATCCGCGCGCTGCGCGACGGCGACGCCAAGGTGTTCTTCGCGATGGGCGGCAACTTCGTCGCGGCAAGCCCCGACACGGCCGTCACCGAGGACGCGATGCGCAGGGCGCGGCTGACCGTGCACGTCTCCACCAAGCTCAACCGCTCGCACTGCGTCACGGGCGCCAGGGCGCTGATCCTGCCCGCGCTCGGCCGCACCGAGCGCGATGTACAGGCCGCGGGGCCGCAGTTCGTGACGGTCGAGGACTCGATGGGCATCGTGCACGCCTCGCGCGGGCGGCTGAAGCCCGCGGGGCCGCGGCTGCTGTCCGAGCCCGCGATCGTGTGCCGCCTGGCCCGCAGGGTGCTCGGCGAGAAGAGCGCCACGCCGTGGGAGGAGTTCGAGCGCGACTACCGCGCGGTGCGCGCCCGCATCGCGCGGGTGATCCCCGGCTTCGACGACTTCGAGGAACGCGTCTCCCGCCCCGGCGGCTTCGCGCTGCCCCACGCGCCGCGCGACGAGCGGACGTTCCCGACCGCGACGGGCAAGGCGATGTTCACCGCGGCCCAGGTGACCAGCCCCGAGGTGCCCGAAGGGCGCCTGCTGCTCCAGACGCTCCGCTCGCACGACCAGTACAACACCACGATCTACGGCCTCGACGACCGCTACCGCGGCATCACGGGCGGCCGCCGCGTGGTCCTGGTCAACCCCGCGGACGCCGACGCCCTCGGCCTGCCCGACGGCGCGTACGCCGACATCACCAGCGAGTGGACCGACGGCTCGGAGCGCACCGCGCCCGGCTTCCGCGTCGTGCACTACCCCACCGCGCGCGGCTGCGCGGCGGCGTACTACCCCGAGACGAACGTGCTGGTCCCGCTCGACGCGACCGCCGATGTGAGCAACACCCCGGCGAGCAAGTCGATCGTGGTCCGGCTCACCCCGGTGCCCGAGCGGTGAGGCGGCCCTGATACAACGCTGTCCATGGCTGACCGCATCACGACGCACTTCCCCCCGCACGTCGTCGACCAGTGGGCCGGGCTCGGCCTCGACGTGGCCGCGCTCTTCTCCGCGGGGTCGCTCGGCGAGCGCATGGGCATCTCCGTGCTCGAGGCATCGCCGGAGAAGGTGATCGGCACCCTGCCGGTCGAGGGCAACACACAGCCGTACGGGCTGCTGCACGGCGGCGCTTCGGCGGTGCTCGCCGAGACGCTGGGCTCGGTGGGCGCGATGCTGCACGCGGGGCCGAACAAGGTCGCCATGGGCGTGGACCTCAACTGCACGCACCACCGCGCCGTTCGCTCGGGCCTGGTGACGGGCGTGGCCACGCCCGCGCACACGGGGCGCACGTCGGCGACGTACGACATCACCATCACGGACGAGGCGGGCAAGCGCGTCTGCACCGCCCGCCTCACGTGTGCCCTGCGCCCCGCCGTCAGCCCTCGGGCGGCCGACCCCGGCGCCGCGGCGCCCGCGTCCTGACCCCGAGGGCCCGAACGCGAGCGGGGCCCGAACGCGGGCGCCGCGCCGTGGCGTTCGTCACTCGGCCGCCTCGCCCAGGTAGGCGGCGCGGATCCGCGGGTCGGCCAGCAGGGCGGGCGCCTCGTCGGCCATCACCACCGAGCCGGTCTCCAGCACATAGCCGCGGTCGGCGAGCTGGAGCGCCTGCGAGGCGTTCTGCTCCACCAGCAGCAGCGTGGTGCCCTGTTCGTTGATCTCCTTGAGGATCTCAAAGATCTGCTGGACGATCAGCGGCGCCAGGCCCATCGACGGCTCGTCGAGCAGCAGCAGCTCCGGCTTGCCCATGAGGGCGCGGCCGATCGCGAGCATCTGCTGCTCGCCGCCCGAGAGGGTGCCCGAGACCTGCTTGCGCCGCTGGGCCAGCACCGGGAACAGCGTGAACACGCGGTCGATGTCGGCCGGGTCGGGGCGGCGCAGCCGGTAGGCGCCCATCCTCAGGTTCTCGAGGACGGACATCCGCGGGAACACGCGGCGCCCCTCGGGGACGTGCCCGATGCCGAACCGCACCAGCTCGTGCGACGTGATGCCGTCGACGCGCTCGCCGCGCAGCCACACCTCGCCGGTGCGGGGCGCCATCATGCCGGACGCGGTCTTGAGCGTGGTGGACTTGCCCGCGCCGTTGCCGCCGAGCAGGGCCACCACCTCGCCCTCGGCCACGGTCAGGCTGACGCCCTTGAGCGCCTCGATCGCGCCGTAGAAGACGTGCAGGTCCCGAAGTTCGAGCAGGGCGGGCGCGCCGTCCTCGGGAACGGGCGCCGCCCCCGCCTCCTTGTCGAGTCCGACGCTCACGACCGCTCCTCCTCGTCCTTCGCGGCGCCCTCGGGCTCCGGGGTGTCACGCGGGCCCGGGACGTCCGCGGGCCGCGCGGCCTGCTCCGCCTGCTCCGCCTCGTGCTCGGCGACCATCTCGGCGACCAGGGCGCGGTCCTCATCGGCGGATGTGCCCAGATACGCCTCGATCACCGCGGGGTCCTGCTGGACCTCGGCGGGGGTGCCCTCGGCTATCTTCCGGCCGAAGTTGAGCACCACGACCCGGTCGGCGACCGACATCACCAGGCGCATGTCGTGCTCGATCAGCAGCACGCTCACGGACAGCTCGGTGTTGATCCGCCGGATCAGGCCCTCGAGGTCGCGCTTCTCGGTGGGGTTGGTGCCCGCCGCGGGCTCGTCGAGCAGCAGCAGCTCGGGCCTGGTGGCCAGCGCCCGCGCGATCTCAAGGCGCCGCTGCTCGCCGTAGCTGAGCGCCGCGGCGATCTCGTTCATCCGGTGGTCGAGGCCCACGAAGCGCAGCACCTCGTGCGCCTTGCGGTCGCTCTCCCGCTCGTCGCGCCGCGCGTTGGGCAGGCCGAGCATGATGGAGATCGGGTCGGTCTTCTGCCGCGTCTCGACGGCGATCTTGACGTTCTCCAGCACGGTCAACGCGCCGAAGAGGCGGATGTTCTGGAACGTCCGCGCCACCCCGAGGCGGCTCGCCTTGTGCGGCTTGCGGCCGCGCAGCTCGTGCTCGCCGCCGCTCCTCGGGCGGAAGGTGATCCGCCCCTCCTGCGGGACATAGGCCCCGGTCAGCGAGTTGAACAGGGAGGTCTTGCCCGCCCCGTTGGGCCCGATGACCGCCAGGATCTCGCCGCGCGCCATGCGAAGCGCCACATCGTCGAGGCTGGTCAGGCCGCCGAAGCGGAGGGTGATGCCGGTGGCGTCGAGGACGTCTCCGCCCACCCCGGCCTCGGCGTCCTTCTTCAACTCGGTCGTCATCCCTGCGCACCTCCAGGCTGCGCTCCCAGGGCGTCGGCGCCCCCGGCGCTCTCCTCGGCCATCTTCAGCTCGCGCTGCCGCCGTCGCGAGGGCAGCAGGCCCTGCGGCCGGTAGATCATCATCACGACGAGCAGCCCGCCGAGGTACATGTAGCGGTCCTGCGGGTCGACGGTGTCGCGCAGCGCCTCGGGCAGCCACACCAGGATCGCCGTGCCGAGCAGCACGCCGGGGATCGAGCCCATGCCGCCGAAGACGACATAGGACAGGGCGAGCACGGACAGCAGCACCATGAACATCTCGGAGTTGATGTAGCCGAGCTTGCTCGCGTAGACGACGCCGGCGATGCCGGAGGTGGAGGCGCCGATGGCGAACGCCAGCAGCTTGAAGCGGACGGTGTCCACGCCGGTGGCCGCGGCGGCGACCTCGTCCTCCCTGATGGCGGTCCAGGCGCGGCCGACGCGGGAGTGCTCGAGGCGCAGGAACAGCGCGAGCACCGCGACGACGAACGCCAGTTGCAGCCAGTAGTAGGGCTGCGGGTCCAGGCCCCACTCGTAGGACCAGAAGCCCAGGTCCACGGAGAAGCGGTCCGTCGGGGCGCCCCGCGTGCCGCCGGTGACGTCGTTCCAGTTCCGCGCGGTCAGGTAGACGATCTCGTGGAAGCCGAGCGTCACGATCGCCAGATAGTCGCCGCGCAGCCGGAGCGTCGGCGCGCCGAGCAGGATTCCCGCGATCAGGCACGTGATCACGGCGAGCGGGATCACCAGGAAGTTGTTGAGCTCGACGGGCGGCTCGACCGGCAGCCCACCGGTCCAGTACGCCGCGCTGTAGGCGCCGATCGCGAAGAACGCGATGAAGCCGAGGTCCAGCATGCCCGCCCAGCCGACGACGACGTTGAGGCCGATGGCGACCAGCACGAACATGCCGATCTGGTCGACCATGACCTGCTGCCAGCGGGTGGTCACCATGAGGGGCAGCAGGACCAGGAAGATCAGCAGGCCGCCGAGGGCCGCGTATCTGATGTTCCTGTTGTCGCGCAGGGTGGCGTTGCCGAGCCGCACCGTCCTGGCGATCAGCGCGGGCAGCCACACATGGACGCGGGCGAGGGAGTAACCCCCGCTGGGCGTCAGCTCCCTGGGGCTGTCGACCGGGCGGGCCGCCTCCTGCTTGACGGAGGAGGTGAACGCCTTGATCACGTCGTGGGCGAACTCGCGGACGAGCCAGATCCCGAGGAAGATGCCGAGCCAGATCCACACGCCCGAGCCGGTGAAGTTGGCCTCAAGGGCGGCGAAGAGGTCACCGCGCACGCCCTGTTCGCCGGTGACCTGGGCGATCACCAGGGCGGTGATCACCAGGGCGACGAGCCTGCTCCAGCGCGGATGCTGGTACCAGGACCGCTGCCGCAGCTTGGCGGCCGATGGCCGTCCCTTGGCGGGAGCCTGGGCGCTCATGCCGTCCTCCCCACACGCTCACCGAGAATTCCCGTCGGCCTGAACATCAGCACGAGCACCAGCACCACGAACGCGCCGACGTAGCGCCAGCCGTCGCCCCACAGCTCCACCGTGAACGACTCGACGACGCCGAGGGTGAGCCCTCCGAGCATCGCGCCCCGCACGTTGCCGATGCCGCCGAGGACGGCGGCGGCGAACGCGGTGATGCCGGGCAGGAAGCCCATCGTGTACTCGACCTGGAGGTTGGTGCCGAACAGGAACCCGGCCACGCCGCCCATCAGGCCGCCGAGCACGAACGTCCTGGACACCACCTTGTCGATGTCGACGCCCATGAGCGAGGCCACCTCGGGGTCTTGGGCGACCGCCCTGATGCCGGAGCCCAGCTTGGTGCGGTTCACCACGAAGTCGACCGTGACGAGCATGAGGAGCCCGGCGACCAGGATCAGCAGCTGGGTCACGCTGACCGAGGTGCCGAAGATCTCGAACACCTGCTTGTTCTCGTACATCGTCGGCATGGGCAGCGGATAGCGCCCGAACAGCTTGCCCGCCAGGTTGTAGAGAAAGAACGAGGCGCCGATCGCCGTGATCAGGAAGACAAGGCGCGGGGCGTTGCGTCTGCGCAACGGGCGATAGGCGGCCTTTTCAAGACCGAATGCGACAAGGCCACCCAGAATGGCTCCGCCCAGAATGCCGAGGAGCACATAGAGCGCCGATTGCAACCCCGAGGGATCCACGGCCGGTTCGATGAGGGTGAGGGCGATGACGCCCCCGAAGCCCCCGGCCATGAAGACCTCGCTGTGCGCGAAGTTCAGCAGTTGCAGCACGCCGTAGACGAGCGTGTAGCCGATGGCGATGACGGCGTAGAGCGAGCCGAGCACCAGCCCCAGGACGAGGACGTCCCAGATATCGGAAAGGGACATGGGAACTGACTTCCTTGTGGGAACGAGCGGCAATGCGTGGTGGCCCGGGCGGGCGGGAGCGGGTGGCGCCCCGCCCGCCCGGGCCTGCGGGCTCAGCCGGCGGTCAGTTCCTCGACCGCGCCGAGGTAGGCGCGCTGGCCGCCCTCGACCTGGTACATGAAGATCGCCGTATTGGTGAACTCACCGTTCTCGTCGAACGCGAACGTCTTGGTCAGCCCCTCGTACTCGGCGCCGGCCAGCGCCTCGTACACGGCCTGGCGGTTGACGTCGTCACCGAGCCCCGCGATCGTCTCGATGATCATGTTGGCGACGTCGTACGACTCCGCGGAGTAGGTGCCGGGCGGGGTGTCGTAGGCCGCCTCGTAGCGCTCGGCGAACTCGGCGGTGGCCTGCTCCTCCGCCGCGTCGGTGCACGGACACGTGAGGTACCAGCCCTCGACGGAGTCGCCCGCGAGGTTGATCAGCTCGTCGTCGTTCGAGCCGTCGCCCGAGATCCCGATGCCGTCGAAGCCGGCCTCGGCGAGGCGGGTGGCGAACGGCGCGAGACCCTCGTAGTAACCCGCGTAGATGAGGGCGTCCACTCCCGAGTCCACGACCGTGCGCGCGGCGCTGCCGTAGTCGACGGTGTCGGCGGGAACGGTCTCCCGCTCGACGGCGATCCCGGCGCCCTCGAGCTCGGACTGGGCGACGTCGGAAAGGCCCTCGCCGTACGGGGTGGAGTCGCTGACCACCATGACGCTCTCGACGCCGTCCTGGCCGACGAGGAAGTCCGACATGGCCAGGCCCTGGGCGTTGTCGTTGGGCACGGCCCGCAGGAAGGTCTGGAAGCCCTGCTCGGTGAGCGCGGGGAGCGTCGCCGACGAGGAGACCGCGGCGAGCCCGGCCTGGCCGTAGAGCGGCGCCGAGATGTTGGCGGGCCCCGAGAACGCGGGCCCGACGACCGCCATCACGTCGGCGTCGTCGATCGCGGTCTGGGCCGCGGTGGTGGCGTCGCCCTCGGCGCCGCGGTCGTCGGCGGCGAAGTACTCGATCTCGAAGTCGTACTCACCGCTCTCGTTGGCCTCGTCGATGGCGAGCTGAATGCCGTTCTGCATGTTCTCGCCGAGCGCGACGTTGGTGCCGGACAGCGGGCCCTGGTACGCGATCTTGTACGCCCCACCGCCGTCCCCGTCGTCACTTCCGCAAGCGGTGAGCGCGAGTGCCCCGATGGCGACGGGTATCGCAAGTCTCACGATGGACTTGTTGAGCACGTGGAAAACCCCCTGGAGCGAGGCCGTCATGTCGAGGCCGCACGGCTTTCCAGTGCTCACGGCACACCGATGCGGCGTGCAGCGGAATCTATTGCCCCACAAGCTGCACGAACACACTGTCGCGACAGATGTGATCGCCTCGTGACCTGTGGCATACGCCGGAAACAGAACACGGCGCACCGGTGAACGGACGTGAGGTGCGAGATCCGCTCATCCCGGACCGGCCCGGCGCACGGCTGCCCGCGCCCCCTGGGCGAAGGGGGGCGCGGGCAGCGACGTCGCTTTTCGGGCGTTTTAACGCGCTGTTAACTCGCTGCGAACCTTTGCACGGGCCACGCGAACGGCGTTCGCCCTACTCGGAGCGCTGCTTCTGCTGCTTCTGCCGCTTCTCCTCGGCGTCCTGGATCACGGCCTCGGCGACCTGGTGCATGGACAGCCTGCGGTCCATCGACGTCTTCTGGATCCAGCGGAAGGCCGCGGGCTCGGTCAGCCCGTACTGGGTCTGGAGCACGCTCTTGGCGCGGTCCACCAACTTCCGCGTCTCCAGCCGCTGGGCGAGGTCGGCGACCTCCTTGGCGAGCGTGGACAGCTCCTGGAAGCGCGAGACGGCGATCTCGATCGCGGGCACCACGTCGCTCTTGCTGAACGGCTTGACGAGGTACGCCATCGCGCCCGCGTCCCTGGCCCGTTCGACCAGGTCGCGCTGGGAGAACGCGGTCAGCATCAGCACGGGCGCCAGGGACTCCCCCGCGATCTTCTCGGCGGCCGAGATCCCGTCCATCACGGGCATCTTCACGTCCAGGATCACCAGGTCGGGCCGCAGCTCCCTGGCCAGCTCGACCGCGCGCTCACCGTCCCCGGCCTCCCCGACGACGGTGTAGCCCTCCTCTTCGAGCATCTCCTTGAGGTCGAGCCGGATCAGTGCCTCGTCCTCGGCGATGACCACGCGCGTGGTGTGGGGCGGGACATGAGCCGCCTCGTCCGCGGCTTCCGCCGGGGTGGTGGGCTCGTCAGGGACGTCGGGGGTGCTCACGGTGCTCCTCGTTTCCTGCCGGCTGGGCCACCCATGAGAGTACCCAGTCGCTCACGCGACGGCCGAGCGGCTACACTGACCGCGTCGCTCGCCGGGTTGGTGGAACCGGTATACACGGAGGTCTCAAACACCTCTGCCCGTGAGGGCATGCGGGTTCGAATCCCGCACCCGGCACACGCGAGCTGCACAGCGAATCTACGTTCTGAGCTGCGATGACGGGTGGTTCCTCCCCCTTCTGTGCCGAGCTGCGCGGCCTAACCGCGGCCTAACGCCTGCCTAGGATTGCCGGGCACGGCGCCCGGCTCAGTGCGGCGAGTCGTCCTCGCCGACGTGATGGACCCTGACCAGGTTGGTCGTGCCGGGCGTCTCGGGCGGCGAGCCCGCCGTCATCACCACGATCTCGCCCTTGCGGCAGCGCCCCAGGCTCAGCAGCTGGTCGTCCATCTGCGTCACCATCTCATCCGTGGTCTGCACGGCCGGGACCAGGTGCGTCTCCACGCCCCAGGTCAGCGTCAGCTGCGCGTGCGTGGCCGGGTCGGGCGTGAACGCCACCACGGGGATCGGCGAACGCGACCGCGAGAGCCTGCGCGCGGTGTCCCCGCTCTGCGTGAACGCCACCAGCAGCTTGGCGTCGAGGAAGTCGCCGATCTCCGCGGCCGCCCTGGCCACCGCGCCGCCCTGGGTGCGGGGCTTGGTGCCCTGATCGAGCGGCGTGAGGCCGCGCGCGAGCAGCTCCTCCTCGGCCGCGCACACGATGCGGCTCATCGTGCGGACGGTCTCCACGGGGTAACGGCCCACGCTGGTCTCGCCGGAGAGCATCACCGCGTCCGTGCCGTCCATCACGGCGTTGGCCACGTCGGACGCCTCGGCGCGCGTGGGGCGCGAGGACTCGATCATCGAGTCGAGCATCTGCGTCGCCACGATCACGGGCTTGGCGTTGCGCTTGGCGAGCTTGACGGCGCGCTTCTGCACCATCGGCACGGCCTCGAGCGGGACTTCGACGCCGAGGTCCCCGCGGGCGACCATGATGCCGTCGAACGCGTCCACGATGTCCTTGAGGTTCTCCTCGGCCTGCGGCTTCTCGATCTTGGCGATCACCGGCAGGAAGCGGCCCTCCTCGGCCATCACGCGGTGGACGTCCTTGATGTCGTCGCCGCTGCGCACGAAGGACAGGGCGATGATGTCGACGCCCGTGCGCAGGGCCCACCGCAGATCGTCGATGTCCTTGGGGGAGAGCGCGGGGACGGAGACGGAGACGCCGGGGAGGTTGAGGCCCTTGTGGTCGGAGACCATGCCGCCCTCGACGACGCGCGTGCGCACGCGGGGGCCCTCGACCGAGACGACCTCGAGGGCGACGCGGCCGTCGTCCACCAGGATCCGCTCGCCGGGGCCGACATCGCCCGGCAGCCCGGAGTAGGTGGTGCCGCAGTGGTCCTGGTCGCCCGCGACATCCTCGGTGGTGATGGTGAATTCGTCGCCGGTCTCCAGGAGCACGGGTCCTTCGCGGAAGCTGCCGAGCCGGATCTTCGGGCCCTGGAGATCCGCCAGAATTCCGACGCTGTGCCCCAATTCCTCGGCGGCGCGGCGCACTCGCTGGTAGCGCACTTCGTGCTCGCGGTGCGCGCCATGGCTGAGATTGAGCCGGGCTACGTTCATCCCCGCGTCGACAAGCGCGGCGATGCGCTCATATGAGTCGGTGGCGGGCCCAAGTGTGCAAACGATTTTCGCTCGGCGCATATGGCAACCATAGGAGTTACCGGCCAGTAGAGAGCTATCCGGAAGTGACCATACGAAGGCCGGGATTTAAAGAGAGGCCAACAAGACCGGCGAGCTTTTCCATTGTGAGCGGGGGCCCGCTCTTATGAGCCCCTATTCGCCCGGGACATCGGCCGAACCCCTTTATCGAGTGGCAATCTGCCCAGCGCTTTCCGCGACGAAACGCTGCGCCGGGACCCGGCGTGCGCCGGCGGGTGCGAGGCCGAAGGTCGTGAACGCCGTGCGCGTGGGCAGCGGATAGCGCGCGCCGCCCGGCAGGGAGTTGAGGATCGTGGCCGCCCGGTGCGCCACCAGGCCGAGGTCGGGGGCGCCGACGCCATGGGTGTGCAGCTCGGCGTTCTGCACGAACACCGCGCCCGTGACGGCCGGAGCGAGCGCCAGCCGGTAGTCCTCCGTCACCTCGGGCCGCCCCGCCGCGTCCCTGCGCAGGACCGGGTCGAGCGCCGAGAGCAGCGGGTCGAGGGGCCGTTCGCGATATCCCGTGGCCAACACGAGCCCCGCGGTGCGCAGCCTGCCGCGCTCCCCCGAGTCGGCGTGCTCCACGTGCAGCTCGATCTCGGCGGTGCCCGTGCGGCCCGCGGTGCGGACGGCGACGCCGGGCAGCAGCGCCGCGTCGGGCCACCCGGCGCGCAGGCCGTGCTCGTACAGCTCGTCGTGGATGGCGGCCAGGGTCCCCGCGTCGATCGCCTTGTACAGCCGCCCCTGCCCGGCCACCAGCCGGTCGCGCACCGGCTCGGGCAGCCCGTGGAAGTACCGCGTGTAGTCGGGCGTGAAGTGCTCGAGGCCGAGCTTGCTGTACTCCATGGGCGCGAACGCGGGGCTGCGGGTGATCCAGTGCAGCCCTTCGCGCCCAGGCGGGCGGCGGCGCAGCAGGTCGAGGAAGACCTCGGCGCCCGACTGGCCCGAGCCGACGACGGTGACATGGTCGAGGGCGAGGAGCCGTTCGCGGTGGTCGAGGTAGTCGGCGGAGTGGATCACGGGCACGGCCGACGAGTCGGCCAGCGGGCGCAGCGGCTCCGGGACGTGCGGCGCGGTGCCGATGCCGACGGCGAGGTGGCGGGCGTGCGCGCGGGTCGTCTCGACGGGCGCCCCTTCGGGGCCGAGCCGGGTGATGTCCAGCTCGAAGAGGGCTCGTTCGGCGTTCCACCGCGCGCCGTCCACGTGGTGGCCGAAGAAGAGCCCGGGCAACTGGCCCGTGACCCAGCGGCAGTACGCGTCGTACTCGGCGCGCGGGATGTGGAACCGCTCGGCGACATAGAAGGGGAACAGCCGCTGCTGGTGCTGCAGATAGCTGAGGAAGCCATAGGGGCTCGTCGGGTCGGCGAGGGTCACCAGGTCGGCGAGGAACGGGACTTGCAGCGTCGTGCCCTCGATCAGCAGCCCGGGGTGCCAGTGGAACGCCGGCTCGCGCTCGAACCACGCCGTGCGCAGGTCGGGCCTGCCCTGGGCGAGGGCGGCGAGCGAGAGGTTGGCGGGGCCGATGCCGATGCCGACGAGGTCGAACGGGGAGTGCGGGTCCACGGGTGTCATCGGCTGCCGTCCTTCGCGATGCTCTCTGGTCTTTCGGTGGTCTGGGTGGTCTCGGTGGTCTGGGTGGTCTCGGTGGTCTCGGTGGTCTCGGTGGTCTCGGTGCTTTCAAGGTGCTCGGGCTCTGGGGGGTGGTCTGCCTGGTCGAGGACGAGCTTGATCAGGGCGGCCAGGTCGCTGTGCTGCACCTGGGGGTTGAGGAGGGTGGCCTTGAGCCACAGCGCCGGGCGCCCGGCCGCGTCGGGCGCGCAGGCCCGGCCGAGGACGGCGCGGCCCTCGGCGAGCAGCCTGCGGCGGATGGCGGCGACCTGCTCGTCGGCCGCGCCCGCGGGGCGGAAGAGAACGGTCGAGATGGTGGGCGGGGCCCACAGGGTCAGGCGCGGCTCGGCGGCGACCAGGGCGGCCAGGGCGCGCGCGGCGTCGCACACGCTGTCCACCAGCGCGGCCAGGCCCGTGGTGCCGAGGGCGCGTATGGTCACGGCGACCTTGAGGATGTCGGGGCGGCGTGTGGTGCGCAGCGAGCGGCCCAGCAGGTCGGGCAGCCCCGCCTCGGTGTCGTCCTCGGCGTTGAGGTAGTCGGCGCGCTGGCTCAGGGCGGCGAGCCACGCGGTGTCGGGAACGGTCAGAAGACCGGCGGCGACCGGCTGCCAGCCCAGCTTGTGCAGGTCGAGCGTGACGGAGTCGGCGCGTTCGAGCCCGGCGACCTTGGCCCGGTGGGCGTCGCTCAGCAGCAGCGGGCCGCCATAGGCCGCGTCGACGTGCAGCGCCGCGGCCCCGCGGGCGCGGTGGGCGGCCAGGGCGTCGGCGAGCCGGGGCAGCGGGTCGATGACCCCGGCGTCGGTGGTGCCCGCGGTGGCGACGACCAGGGCGCGGGCGGCGCCCGCCGCGTCGAGGCGGTCAAGGGCCGCGGCGACGGCGCGGGGGTCGAGCGCGCCGGTGGGCGTGGGCAGCACGAGGGGCGTGGGCAGCCCGAGCAGCCAGGCCGCGCGCCTGACGCTGTGGTGGGCGTTGGCCCCGCACACCAGGGTCAGCCGGGGGCCGAGGCGCTCGCGGGCGAGGAGGGCGCCCAGGAGGTTGGCCTCGGTGCCGCCCGTGGTGACCAGGGCGTCGGGGGCCGGGCCCGCGGGGTGGACCAACGCGGCGAGCGCGCCGGTGAGATGGCGTTCGAGGACGGAGGCGGCGGGGGCCTGGTCCCAGGAGTCCATCGAGGGGTTGAGCGCAGCGGCGGCTAGGTCGGCCGCGGCGGCGACGGCCAGCGGCGGGGCGTGCAGATGGGCCGCGCAGTGGGGGTCGGCCGGGTCGGCGGCGCCCTCGGCGAGCGCCGTCACCAGGGAGTGCAGCGCGTCGTGCGCGCCGGTGCCCCGCGCCGGGAGCGCGGCGCCGTAGCGGGTCAGCAACCGACGGGCGACGGCGTCGGGACCGCCGCGGGGCAACGGCCCGCAGCGCGCGGCGGCGCCCTCGTCGAGGGCGGCGAGAACGGTCTCCACCAGGGGCCGCAGGGCGCGCGGCCCGGCGGGGCCGCCCGCGAGCAGGCTGGGGTCGGGGGTGGGGGGCGCGGCCATGCTTCGGTCTCTCTCACGTGCGTGGGGGCGCCGGCTTGGGCCGGACGGGCACAAGCTACGCGGGCGCCCCCGGCGCGGTCCCGGCGTTGCGAGCCGTTCCCCCGAACGAGCTAACGGACGGCCGATGTGTTCCCGAACGCGCGTCGCACGTCGAGCGCCCGCCGCATGTCGTCGAGCTGGTTGACCAGACCGCGGGCCAGGGCGGGAACGGGCTCGTGGTCGCGCAGCCACTCCTCGGTCAGCCGCGCGGTCTCCTTGCCGACGAGGACCGCGGGGTAGGCGTACCGCCCTGCCATCACGCCCAGGGTGTGGCCGCGGCGGGCGGCCAGGGCGGTGGCGGCGGGGAAGTAGCGCTCGACGTAGGGCGTCAGCAGCTCCTCGTGCTCGGGGTGCCAGAAGCCCTGGGCGGTCGCGAGGAAGAGGTAGTTGGACAGCCGGTCGGCGGGGTCGAACATCGCCTCCCACGCGGCCGCCTTGGCCTCCTCGTCCGGCAGGGCGGCGCGGCAGCGGGCCGCGCCCTCCTCGCCCACGGCGGTGGCGTCGCGCGCGGCCTCGGCCGCGATCTCCTCGCGCGTGGTGGCGCCGAGGACGGCGAGCCGGTGCAGCAGCTGCCAGCGCAGCTCGGGGTCGAGGTGCGGCCCGCCGGGGACCGTGCCCGACGCATACCACGAGCGCAGCTCGCCGGGCTCGGTGGCCGCGCCGATCGCCGCCCGCGCCGCGATCAGGCGGCGGGTGGGGTCGGTGGTGGCGGGGCCGAGCAGCTCGGCGGCGAGGTCGCCGACGAGGCGCAGCGCGGTGGCCCGCCGCCTGCCCGCGAGGTAGACGCCCGCGACCTGGCCGCTGGCGAAGCCGATGACCGACTCGACGAGCGCGGTGGCGGGCTCGTCGGGGAGCAGGCGGCGGGCCGCGTCGGCGTACAGGAGCGGGTCGAGCTCGCCGTCGCGCACCATGTCGCGCAGCGAGCCCCAGACGACGGTCCTGGTCAACGGGTCGGGCAGGGTGGGCAGGACGCGCAGCGCCGTCTCGCGTGAGGCGCGGTCGAGCCGCACCTTGGCATAGGTGAGGTCGCCGTCGTTGACCACGAGCAGCGCGGGCCTGGCGCCGGGAAAGGTGTGCTCGGCGGTGCCGTCGGCGGCGGGCAGGTCGAGGGTGTGGCGCTCGCGCAGGACCGCGCGCCCCTCCTCCTCGTCGTACGCCCCGAGCGTGAGCCGGTGCGGGCGCCCTCCCTTGTGCTGGAGCCGCAGCCGCCACTCCCCCGCGCCGTCCGTGACCTCGGGGGTGAGCGTGTCGGGGCCGCTCGTGCGCAGCCAGCGGTCGGCCCACTCGGGGACGGGGCGGCCCGAGGCGCGGGCCATGGAGCCGATGAAGTCGGCGAGGGTCGCGTTGCCGAACCTGTGGCGGGCGAAGTGGTCGTTGATCCCGGCGATGAAGTCCTTCTCGCCGAGCCAGGTGACCAGTTGGCGCAGCGCGGAGGCGCCCTTGGCATAGGAGATGCCGTCGAAGTTGAGCCACGCCGACGCCGTGTCGGGCACCGCGTCGGGCTCGGGCGCGACGGGGTGGGTGGTGGGGCGCTGGTCGACGTCGTAGCCCCACGCCTTGCGGGCGACGGCGAACTCGTTCCACGGCTCGTAGCCGGTCGTGTCGTCGATCACCTGGTACCCCATGAACTCGGCGAACGACTCGTTGAGCCAGATGTCGTCCCACCAGCGCAGGGTGACCAGGTCGCCGAACCACATGTGCGCCATCTCGTGCGCGATGACGACGCCGCGCGTCTGGCGCTGGGTCTCGGTGACGGCCGAGCGATAGATGAACTCGTCGCGCAGGGTGACGAGTCCGGGGTTCTCCATGGCGCCCGCGTTGAACTCGGGGACGAACGCCTGGTCGTAGGAGTCGAACGGGTAGGGCTCGTCGTAGAGCTCGGCGTAGCGGTCGAAGCAGCGCCTGGTCAGGTCGAACAGCTCGTCCGCGTCCTTGTCCAGGTGCTCGGCCAGCGAACGCCGCACATGCAGGCCGAAGGGCAGGCCCGCGTGCTCGGTGCGCACCGAGTGGTAGGGGCCCGCGACGACGGCCATCAGATAGGTGCTCAGCGGCGGGGTGGTGGCGCAGATCCAGCGGCCCGGCTCGCCGTCGACGCGCGTCGCGACGCCGTTGCCCAGCACCGTCCAGTCCTCGGGCGCGGTGACGGTGACGTCGAAGACGGCCTTGAGGTCGGGCTGGTCGAACGCCGCGTAGACCAGAGGGCTCTCGGTCATGCAGCACATGCTGTAGAGGTAGGTGAGCCCGTCGGCGGGGTCGGTGAAGCGGTGGATGCCCTCGCCGGTGCGCGAGTAGGGCATGGCGGCGGTGACGGACAGCTCGTGCTCGCCCTCCGCGAGGCCGGTCAGCGCGATGCGCCCTTCGGCGAACGCCGCGGGGTCGAGGTCATCGCCGTCCAGGGTGGCGCGGCGCACGGCGGTGGGCCGCAGCTCGGCGAAAGTGTCACCGGCCTGACGGGCGCGGAAGCGGATCGTGGTGGCGGAGGTGAACGTCTCCTCGCCGCCGGTGAAGTCGAGGTCGATCGCGTACTGGCGTACCTCGATGAGGCGGGCGCGGTCTTCCGCTTCGCTGCGTGTCAGTGTGGCCATGGGGATCATCGTGCCGCAGTGGACGGCCTACCGGAACTCCCCCTAGCGCCTACCGCCGATCGTCCGACGGCGATCCGCCACCGGGCACGGACTCGCTCGCGAGCGTCTCGTGGTGGCGGATCACCTCGGCGATGATGAAGTTCAGCAGCTTCTCGGCGAACGCCGGATCCAGCTTGGCGCTCTCCGCGAGCTGCCGCAGCCGCTTGATCTGGCGCGCCTCGCGCGCCGGGTCGGCGGCCGGGAGCCGGTGCTCGGCCTTGAGCCGCCCGACCCGCTGCGTCGCCTTGAAGCGCTCGGCCAGGATGTGGACGACGGCGGCGTCGATGTTGTCGATGCTGTCCCGCAGCTGAACGAGCTCGGCGCGGACGCTCTCGTCCAGGTCGTCCCGGTCGTCAAGGCTCCTCATGCACCCCACCCTAGAGGGAGGGATCACCTGATCGCGCCCGCGGCGAGGCCACCGGCCAGGCGGCGCTGCACCAGGACGAAGAAGATCAGGACCGGCAGCGTGATCAGGGTCGAGCCCGCCATCACCGCGCCCCAGTCGGTGCTGTACTGGCCGAAGAAGCGGTGCAGCCCGACGGCCGCGGTGTACTTGCTGTCGTCCTGCATGAAGACGAACGCAAAGACGAACTCGTTCCAGGCGACGATGAACGCAAAGACGCTCGTGGCCACGAGCCCGGGGGCGACCAGCGGCAGCAGGATCCTCGCGAACATCCCCCACCAGCCGCAGCCGTCCAGATAGGCCGCCTCCTCGACCTCCCTTGGCACCGCGGCGACGAAGCCGCGCAGCGTCCAGACGGCGAACGGCAGCGAGAACGCCAGGTACACGACCGTCAGTCCGATCAGGCTGTTGAGCAGCTCCAGGTCGCGCATCTGGAGGAACAGCGGGATGACTAGCGCCTCCAACGGCACCATCTGCACCACCAGGATCATCACCAGCACCTGGGTGCGCAGCCGGAAGCGGAAGCGGGCCACCGCGACGGCCGCGAAGAGCGCGAGCAGCCCGGAGAGCAGCACCGTGCCAAGGCCCACCAGCGCGGAGTTGGCCAGATACCGGGCGAACTCGCCGTCGTCGAGCACGTGGGAGAAGTGGTCGAGGGTGAACCCGGAGGGCAGCACCTCGGAGCCGCGGTGGTCCGCCTCGGGGTCGAACGCGGAGGAGATCATCCAGTAGACGGGGAAGAGCGTGAACGCCAGCAGCGCCGCCACGGCCGCGGCGATGCCGATCCTTCCCGCGGTGGAGGTGCGGCGGGTCACGTGGCCTCCCCCTCGTCGGACTCCCTGGACAGGGCCCGCACATAGACGACGGTGATGGCGAGCAGCAGCAGCGTGAGCAGGACCGCGATGGCCGAGCCGAGGCCGTACTGGTTGCGGCTGAAGGACTCGATGTAGGACCACACGCCCAGGTTGAGGACGTCGGGGTTGGCGCCCGCGCCGCCCGGCATGAGGTAGATCTGCGCGAACACCTTGAAGTCCCAGATGATCGACAGGATCGTCACCACCATGAAGACGGGCCTTATGGTGGGGACGGTGATGTGCCGGAAGCGCTGCCAGGCGTTCGCCCCGTCCACCGTCGCCGCCTCGGGCAGCTCGCGCGGGATGGTCAGCAGCGCCGCGTAGACGGTGATGGCCACGAAGGGGAAGCCGTGGTGGACGACGTTGAGCGTGGCGATCGCGTAGAACGACCAGCGCTCGGTGAACCAGTTGGTCTCGCGCGGCTCGATCAGCCCGAGCCCGTCGAGGCCGCCGCTGACCACGCCGTCCAGCGGGTCGAACACCCAGATCCACACATAGGTGCCGGTCACCGCGGGCATCGCCCAGGCCATCATGACCGCCGTCGAGCAGATGACCCGCCATGCGCGCCCGAGGCGTTGCAGCAGCAGCGCGACCAGGGTGCCGACCACGACGGTGAGGGCCACGCACGCGGCCGCGAACCCCACGGTGTTGGGCAGCACCGTGGTCCACAGGAACGAATCGCCCAGGATCTCGCGGTAGTTGTCGAGACCTGTGTAGTTGCTCTCGCCGGTGTTGATCTGCCGCAGCCCGTAGTCCTGGAACGACAGCAGCAGCACGCGCACCAGCGGCCAGAACAGCAGCACCGCGAGGACGGCGAGCGCGGGGGCGAGCAGCAGCCAGGGCCGCGAGGCGCGGGCCCATGCCGCGCGGCGCGCGGCACGGGCCATCGGCGCGGCGGGCCCGGCCTTCCTCGGGCCCTTGCCCAGGTCCCTCCTCAGGTCAGCCGCCAAAGGTCTCGTCCATGGCCGCGGCGGCCTCGTCGGCGGCCTCCTGGGGGCTCTGGTCGCCCGAGAGGATCCGCTGGAGCATGCCCTGGACGATCTGCTCGCCCTGGACCTGCCCGTACAGCTCGGTCACCGGGAGCGCGGCGCCCGCCTCCAGCATCTGCCGGGCGAACGGCGCCACCAGCGGGTCGTCCTCCGCCTGGACCTCCTCGAGCAGCGACTGCTGCCCGGGGAAGTACCCCGACTGGTCGGCCCATTGGGCGGCCAGCTCGCCCGTGGTCATCATCTCGATGAGCTGCCAGGCGAGTTCGGGCTCGTCGCTGTTGAACTCCCCGAGCAGCGAGCCGCCGACGAAGGACGGGCTGAGGCCGCTCCCCTGGCCCGGCAGCGGCACCACGCCGACCTGCTCGGCCCAGGCCGGGTCGGCCTGGAGGAGGGTGTTCACCGTCCAGTTGCCGTTGACGACCATGGCCGCGTCGCCGTTCTGGAAGCTCTCCAGCTGGTCGGTCTCCAGCCAGGTCTCGGCGGCGGCGACGGAGAGGTCGTCCTCGGTGGCCAGCGACGTGTAGAAGTCGATCCCCTCGACGGCCTCGGGGGAGTTGATGGTGGAACGCCAGCCGTCGCCGTCCCGCTCGGCGATCTCGCCGCCCGCGCCCCAGATGAACGGGTACAGGCCGTACTCGCTGCCGCCGGGGACCGGGAAGGGGATCATGTCGGGCTCGAGGTCGCGCAGCCGGAGCGCGACATCGCGCAACTCCTCCCAGGTGGTGGGGGGTTGGAGGCCGTGTTCGGCGAAGATGTCCGCGCGGTACATGAGCGAGCGGATACCCGCGTACCACGGCATGCCGTAGACGGCCCCGTCCACGGTGGCCGCGTCGATGAGCCCGGGCACCAGGTCGTCGCCGAGGCCCGCCTCGTCGATGCTCCCCGAGAGGTCGGCCAGCGCCCCCGCCGCCCCGAACTCCGGCGCCCATGTGGTGCCGATCTCGGCCACGTCGGGCAGCTCACCGCCCGCCATGGCCGTGGTGAACCGGTCGTGCGCGTCGGCCCACTGGATGAACTGCACGTCGAGCGATGCGCCGGTCTCCTCGCCGAACGCGGCCTCGAGCGCCTCCACATAGGGCTCGGCGTCGGGGTTGGTGCCCTCCATGATCCAGACCTCGAGGGTCGCGCCCCCGCCGTTCGAGCCGTCGCCGCCGTCGCCGCCGTCGCCGCCGCACGCCGTCAGCAGGCCGAGCGACAGGGCCGCGGCGCCGGCGACCAGGCGCCGGCGCCGCGACAGGCGCGGAAAGGGGGAACGCCCCCGGGGAGATTGCCGCATACGAGCGCCCCTCCGTAACGATCGAATGAGCGTCGATTGTGACAGCGCGGCAAACGGCCGATCCAGATCCTCACATCACGGAACGGCACCGTTTGTGGGCTGGACCACTGACCGCATTGGTCCAGGCCAGAGGCCCGAAGGGGCCCCCGAGGGCGGCCCGTTGGGCCCAGCTCAGACGGTGAGCGCCCGGTCGGTCGGCCTGATCGGGTAGGGCAGCCGGGATTCGCCCGTCAGATAGCGGTCCACGCCCCGCGCCGCGGCGCGGCCCTCGGCGATGGCCCACACGATGAGCGACTGCCCGCGCCCGGCGTCCCCTGCGACGAACACGCCGTCCACGTTGGTGGCGTAGGACGCGTCCCGCGCGATGTTGCCGCGCTCGTCGAGGTCGAGGCCGAACTGCGCGACCAGCCCGTTCTCCTGGTCGGTGCCGGTGAACCCCATGGCCAGGGTGACCAGTTGGGCCGGGATGCGGCGTTCGGTGCCCGGCTTGCGCGTGAGCTTCCCCTCCACGAACTCCACCTCGACCAGGTGGAGCCACCGCACGTCGCCGTGCTCGTCGCCCTCGAAGCGCGTGGTGGACACGGAGTAGACGCGCTCGCCGCCCTCCTCGTGCGCCGAGGTGACCTTGAACGTCATGGGGAACGTGGGCCACGGCTGGTGGGCGGGCCGCTCGTCCGAGGGGCGCGGCATGATCTCCAGCTGGGTCACGGACGCCGCGCCCTGCCGGTGCGCGGTCCCCACGCAGTCGGCGCCGGTGTCGCCGCCGCCGATGACCACGACGTGCTTGCCCTCGGCGCTGATCGGCGAGGCGATCAGGTCGCCCTCCTGCACCTTGTTGGACAGCGGCAGATACTCCATCGCCTGGTGCACGCCGCCCAGCTCGCGCCCGGGGACCGGCAGGTCGCGCGCGGTGGTGGCGCCCGCGGCGATGACCACCGCGTCGTACCGCTTGCGCAGCGACGCGGCGTCGATGTCCCTGCCGATCTCCACGCCCGTGCGGAACTTGGTGCCCTCCGCGCGCATCTGCTCGATGCGGCGGTTGAGGTGGCGCTTCTCCATCTTGAACTCGGGGATGCCGTACCGCAGCAACCCCCCGACGCGGTCGGCGCGTTCGAAGACGGCGACGGTGTGCCCCGCCCTGGTGAGCTGCTGGGCCGCGGCGAGCCCGGCCGGGCCCGAGCCGATGACGGCGACGGTCTTGCCGGAGAGCCGCTGCGGGGGCTGCGGGGTGATCGCGCCCGCCTCCCACGCCTTGTCGACGATGGTGACCTCGACGTTCTTGATGGTCACCGCGGGCTGGTTGATGCCGAGCACGCACGCCGACTCGCACGGCGCGGGGCACAGCCGCCCGGTGAACTCGGGGAAGTTGTTGGTCGCGTGCAGCCGCTCGCTGGCCGCCCCCCAGTCGCCGCGGTAGGCGTAGTCGTTCCACTCGGGGATCAGGTTCCCCAGCGGACAGCCGTTGTGGCAGAACGGCACGCCGCAGTCCATGCAGCGCCCGGCCTGCTTGCTGATGACGGGCAGGAGCGAGCCGGGGACGTAGACCTCGTTCCAGTCCTTGACCCGGGTCTCGACGGGGCGGGTCCGCGCGACCTCGCGCCGGGTGGTCAGAAAGCCCTTCGGATCAGCCATGGGTCGCCGCCTCCATCATCTTCTCGTGGGTCTCGGACTCGGAGAGTCCGGCCCGCTCGGCGGCGTCCTTGGCGGCGAGCACGGCCTTGTAGGTGGTGGGCATGATCTTGCGGAAGCGCGCGAGCGAGGCGTCCCAGTCCGCCAGCAGCGCGCCCGCGACGGTCGATCCGGTCTCCTCGGCATGGCGGCGCACCACGCCGCGCAGCCACTCCGCGTCGCCCGCGTCAAGCTCCTCGACCGCGACAAAGCCGGGGTTGACCGACGCGGGGTCGAGATCGATCAGATAGGCGACGCCGCCGGACATCCCGGCCGCGAAGTTGCGCCCGACCGCGCCGAGCACGACGGCCCTGCCGCCGGTCATGTACTCACAGCCGTGATCGCCGACGCCCTCGGCGACGACCGTGGCGCCGGAGTTGCGCACGCAGAAGCGCTCGCCGACCCGGCCGCGCAGGAAGATCTCGCCACCGGTCGCGCCATAGGCGATGGTGTTCCCGGCGATCGTGGAGAACTCCGGCAGGTGGTCGGCCGCCCGGTCGGGGCGGACGATCAGCCGCCCACCGGAGAGCCCCTTGCCGACATAGTCGTTGGCGTCGCCCTCCAGGCGCAGCGTGACGCCGCGCGGCACGAAGGCGCCGAACGACTGGCCCGCCGAGCCCGTGAAGGTGAGGTCGATCGTGTCGTCGGGCAGGCCCGCGCCGCCGAACCGCTTGGTCACCTCGTGCCCCAGCATGGTGCCCACGGTGCGGTTGATGTTGCGGATGGCCAGCTGGGCGCGGACCGGCTGCGCGTCCTCGGCCGTCTCGGCGGACAGCGCGTCGGCCGACAGCTTGATCAGGTCGTTGTCCAGCGCCTTGGCCAGGCCGTGGTCCTGCTCGGTGGTCCGGTGCCGCGGGGTGCCGTCGCGCAGCTCGGGCACATACAGCAGCGGGGCCAGGTCGAGGCCCTGCGCCTTCCAGTGGTCCACCGCGCGCGAGACGTCAAGCAGCTCGGCGTGGCCGACGGCCTCCTCAAGGCCGCGGAAGCCCAGCTCGGCCAGCAGCTCGCGGACCTCCTCGGCGATGAACTCGAAGAAGTTCACCACGAACTCCGGCTTACCGGTGAAACGTTCCCTCAGGACCGGGTTCTGGGTCGCGATGCCGACGGGGCACGTGTCGAGGTGGCACACCCGCATCAGAACGCAGCCCGAGACGACCAGCGGCGCGGTGGCGAAGCCGAACTCCTCGGCGCCGAGCAGCGCCGCGACCAGCACGTCGCGCCCGGTCTTCAGCTGCCCGTCGGTCTGCACCACGATCCGGTCGCGCAGCCCGTTGAGCAGCAGCGTCTGCTGCGTCTCGGCCAGGCCCAGCTCCCAGGGGCCGCCCGCGTGCTTGAGCGAGGTGAGCGGCGAGGCGCCGGTGCCGCCGTCGTGCCCCGAGATCAGCACCACGTCGGCGTGCGCCTTGGAGACGCCCGCGGCGACCGTTCCCACGCCGACCTCGGAGACCAGCTTGACGTGGATCCGCGCGCCGGGGTTGGCGTTCTTCAGGTCGTGGATGAGCTGCGCCAGGTCCTCGATGGAGTAGATGTCGTGGTGCGGCGGCGGCGAGATCAGCCCGACGCCCGGCGTCGAGTGCCGCGTCCTGGCCACCCACGGGTAGACCTTGTGCCCGGGCAGCTGGCCGCCCTCGCCCGGCTTGGCGCCCTGGGCCATCTTGATCTGGATGTCGTCGGCGTTCACCAGGTACTCGCTCGTCACGCCGAAGCGCCCGGACGCCACCTGCTTGATGGCGCTGCGCCGCGCCGGGTCGACCAGCCGCTCGGAGTCCTCGCCGCCCTCGCCGGTGTTGGACTTGGCGCCGAGCCGGTTCATGGCGATGGCCAGCGTCTCGTGCGCCTCCTGCGAGATGGAGCCGTAGCTCATGGCGCCCGTGGAGAACCGCTTGACGATCTCGGAGACCGGCTCGACCTCCTCGATCGGCACCGGCGGCCGCACGCCCTCGCGCAGCCTGAAGAGGCCGCGCAGCGTCATGAGCCGCTCGGACTGCTCGTTCACGCGCTCGGTGTACGCGCGGAAGATGTCGTAACGCCGCTCGCGCGTGGAGTGCTGGAGCCTGAAGACCGCCTCGGGGTCGAACAGGTGCGGCTCGCCCTCGCGGCGCCACTGGTACTCGCCGCCGATGTCCAGGTTCCGGTGGGCGGGAGCCACGCCGGAGGCGGGGAACGCGGCGGCGTGCCGCGCGGCCACCTCGCGGGCGATGACGTCGATCCCGGCGCCGCCGATCTTGGTGGTGGTGCCGTGGAAGTAGGCGTCGACGAACGCCGCGTCGAGCCCGACCGCCTCGAAGACCTGGGCGCCACGGTAGGAGGCGACGGTGGAGATGCCCATCTTGGACATCACCTTGAGCACGCCCTTGCCCAGCGCCTTGATCAGGTTGCGGATGGCGGTGGGCGCGTCGACGTCAGGCAGATAGGTGCCGCGCGCCACCAGGTCCTCGACGGACTCCATGGCCAGGTAGGGGTTGACCGCCGCGGCGCCGTAGCCGATCAGCAGCGCGACATGGTGCACCTCGCGCACGTCGCCCGCCTCGACCAGCAGGCCCACATGGGTGCGCTGCTTGGTGCGGATGAGGTGGTGATGCACGGCCGAGGTCAGCAGGAGGGAGGGGATCGGCGCGTGCTCGGCGTCCGAGTGCCGGTCGGAGAGCACGATGATCCGCGCGCCGTCCGCGATGGCCGCGTCGGCCTCGGCGCAGATCTCGGCCAGCCGGTCGGCCAGCGCCTGCCCGCCGCCCGAGACCCGGTAGAGCCCGGAGAGCGTCACGGCGGCGAACCCGGGCAGGTCGCCGTCGGCGTTGATGTGGATGAGCTTGGCCAGCTCGTCGTTGTCGATCACCGGGAACGGCAGCGTCACGCTGCGACAGGAGGCCGCGACGGGGTCGAGCAGGTTGCCCTGGGGGCCGAGCGAGGAGTGCAGCGACGTGACGAGCTCTTCGCGGATCGCGTCCAGCGGCGGGTTGGTGACCTGCGCGAACAGCTGCGTGAAGTAGTCGAAGATCAGCCGGGGCCGGTCGGAGAGCGCGGCAATGGGGGTGTCCGTGCCCATCGACCCGATCGGCTCGGCGCCGGTGCGGGCCATGGGCGTGAGCAGGATCCGCAGCTCCTCCTCGGTGTAGCCGAACGTCTGCTGCCGCCGGGTGACCGAGGCGTGGGTGTGCACGATGTGCTCGCGCTCGGGCAGGTCGGCCAGCTCGATCAGGCCCGCCGCGAGCCATTCTCCGTAGGGCTGCTCGGCGGCCAACTCGGCCTTGATCTCGTCGTCCTCGATGATCCGGTGCTCGGCGGTGTCCACCAGGAACATCCGCCCCGGCTGGAGCCGCCCCTTGCGCACGACGCGCGACGGCTCGATGTCCAGCACGCCGACCTCGGACGACAGCACCACGAGCCCGTCGTCGGTGACCCAGTAACGCCCAGGTCGCAGCCCGTTGCGGTCGAGCACCGCGCCGACCCGCACGCCGTCGGTGAACGTGACACAGGCCGGGCCGTCCCACGGCTCCATGATCGTGGAGTGGTACTGGTAGAACGCCCGCCGCGCGGGGTCCATCGACTCGTGGTTCTCCCACGCCTCGGGGACCATCATCAGCACCGCGTGCGGCAGGCTCCGCCCACCCAGGTGCAGCAGCTCAAGCACCTCGTCGAAGGTGGCCGAGTCGGACGCCTCGGGCGTGCAGATGGGGAAGACCCGCTCGAGCCGCTCCGGGTCCCCGAACAGCTCGGTGGCCAGCCGCGACTCGCGCGCCCTCATCCAGTTGCGGTTCCCCTGGACGGTGTTGATCTCGCCGTTGTGCGCCACGAACCGGTACGGGTGGGCCAGCGGCCAGCTCGGGAACGTGTTGGTGGAGAACCGCGAGTGCACCAGCGCGATCGCCGACGCGAGCCGCCGGTCGGACAGGTCGGGGAAGAACGGCTCCAGCTGCCCCGTGGTCAGCATCCCCTTGTAGACAAGGGTGCGCGCGGACAGCGAGGGGAAGTACACCCCGGCCTCGCGCTCGGCGCGCTTGCGCAGGGCGTACACGGCGCGGTCGAGCTCGAGACCGGCCTTGGCGCCGTGGGCGTCGGCGACGAAGAGCTGCCGGAACGCGGGCATCGTCGCCCGCGCGGCGGCGCCGAGCAGCTCGGGCGCGACGGGCACCTCGCGCCAGCCGAGGACGTTCAGCTCCTCCTCGACCGCGATGGCCGCGATCCGTGCCATCGCGGTGGCGGCGGCGTCGGCACCCGTGGGCAGGAAGGCGATGCCGACCGCGTACGAACCGACGGGGGGCAGCGGGAACGGGACGTTCGCCCTGAGGAAGGCGTCCGGGATCTGGAACAGGATGCCCGCGCCGTCGCCGGTATCGGGATCCGAGCCGGTGGCCCCACGGTGTTCGAGGTTGCGCAGCACGGTGAGCGCCTGATCGACCAGCCCATGGCTGGCCTCGCCGGTGAGAGTGGCGACAAAGCCGACACCACAGGCGTCATGCTCGTGGCGCGGGTCGTACATCCCCTGCTTGACCGGGTGGGACGCGGAACGCATCGGCTCTCCCGTCGTCGTCTTGGTGCGTGATTGTTCCGAGGGACGACGCTGGCCCTGGCGTGCGTTAAATTTTCGTGCAGGTTACACGATGTGTCGGATCCCGGGAAGCGGATACGACAGTCCACGATGCGGACAGCGCCCACGGTGCGGGCCTCATTGCACATGCCCGGGGACAAGGATCTGAAACCCCCCAGAAACAATGCGACGCCATCAGCCCCAGCGGTTTTCCCCACCTGGGTTATTCCCCGCCTCCGCGCACGAAGGAGCCCCGCCGACGCGCGTGCGTCGGCGGGGCTCGATGGAGATCCGGGGGGCGGGTGGTGCTTACGGCCCCTTCTTGGCGGGCGCCGTCTCCTTCTCGCCGTCCTCGCCCTCGGCCCCCTCGGCCCCCTCGGCCTTCGCGAGCCCGGAGGCGTCGGCCGCCTCGGACGCCTCCGGCGCCTCGGATGTCTCCGCCGCTTCCGCCGACTCGGACGTCTCGGCCGACTCCACCGCGTCGGAGGGCTCGTCCTCCGGGGCCTCCACCTGCTCCTCGCGCCCCGGCGCCCGCTTGGACGAGATCACCAGGTACGCCACCGCGGCGGCGAAGACGAGGACCGATGTCCAGTTGTTCAGGCGCAGGCCGAGGAACTCGTGCGCCTCGTCGATCCGCAGGTACTCGATCCAGAAGCGGCCCGCCGTGTACGCCGCGACATACAGCGCGAACGCCCGCCCGTGCCCCAGCCTGAAGCGCCGGTCGGCCCAGATCACCAGCACGCCGACGCCCACGCACCACAGCGACTCGTAGAGGAAGGTGGGGTGGAAGGTGCCGTTGTCGAGGCCGTTGTCGATCTCCACGGCCCATGGAACGTCGGTGGCGCGACCGTAGAGCTCCTGGTTGAACCAGTTCCCCCAGCGGCCGATCGCCTGTGCGAACGCGATCCCCGGCGCGACCGCGTCGGCCATGGGCGGCAGCGCGATGCCCCTGCGGCGGCAGGCGATCCAGACGCCGAGCGCGCCACCGGCGATCGCGCCCCAGATGCCGATCCCGCCGTCCCAGATCTTGAACGCGTCGACCGGATCGCGGCCCTCGTCGAAGTACAGCTGGTAGTCGGTGACCACGTGGTAGACCCGCGCGCCGATCAGGCCGAAGGGCACCGCCCAGACGGCGACATCGGCGACCGTACCGGGCCTGCCTCCCCGCTCGACCCAGCGCCGCCCGCCGAGCCAGATGGCGAGGAAGACGCCGATGATGATGCACAGCGCGTATCCGCGGAGCGGGATCGATCCGAGGTGGATCTCGCTCTCGCTTGGGCTGGGGAATGAGGCAAGGATCTCCATGGTGCTCCCGACGCTACCGTGCCAGGGCGCCGGGACGGAATCCGCCTGCCCCATCCCGGCGCCCGTGTCCGTCACCGATCCGACGACGCTCCGGTGACGTTCCGGTGACGCTCCGGCGCCCACCCGGCTATCCGGCCAGTTCGTCCACGCGTTCGCGCAGGCGGTCGGGGGTGAGCGGGTCGTCGGTGTCGCCGTAGACGTTCTCGCCGTCCAGCAGGATCGTGGGGGTGCCGCTGAAGTCGGAGCCAAGGAATCCCTTGTTCGAACGGTGGACCCACTCGTCGTTGTCACCGTCCCGCACGCACGAGCGGAACGACTCGGTGTCAAGGCCCTCCACGTCGCCCGCCAAGGTGATCAGGTGAGACTTGTCACCGAAGGCGTCGTCCGACTCGGGTGGCTGGTTCTCGAAGAGGACGTCGTGGTACTCGGCGAACTTGCCCTCGTCCCTCGCGCACAGCGCGGCGTTGGCGGCGAACTTGGAGCCGTTCCCGCCAAGGTTGCCGTCGATGATCGTCACCAGGTGGTAGTCGACGCGCAGCTTGCCCTCGTCGGTCAGCTCGGCGACCGTGTCGCGGAAGCCGTTCTCGAACTGGCCACAGGCCGGGCAGCGGAAGTCCTCGTACACCGCAAGGGTGGCGGGGGCGTCGTCCCTGCCCACGCTGACCGGGTCGACGGCGGGGGTGTCGCCCGTGCCCCCGCCGTTGCCGTTGGCCGCGATGATGCCGACCCCGGTGGCCACCACCAGGACGGCGACGGCGATGCCGCTGACCTTGGCGGTGCGCTTGCGGCGCTCCGACGCCCGCTCGCGCTCACGCTCGGCGCGCAGCCGCTCGCGCGCGCTGATCTTCCCCTGACGATTCCGTTCGCTCACGCAAGGGCCAACGACGCCGCGCCGGTCAGGACACGCCCAGGCGAGGCCCGGCTCGGGCCGCCGCGCCTCAGCGCTCGGGCACGTCCGCGGGCGACTGCTCCCAGGGCACGCTCAGCCAGGGGCTCTCGGGCTCGGTGCTCAGGATCCGGTGCACGGCGACCATGTCCGTGTACCAGTCGCCGAACTCCTCGCTGTCGAAGTGCAGGCACCGGCCGAGCACGAAGCCGATGGCGAACTCGGCCCATGACCTGTACACCTGCCGACTCGCCCCGCCCGCCCGCAGCAGCGCCCGCTCGGTCTCGGCGAGGTCGGCGTACCGGGCGCCAAGTCCCCAGCGGGCCATGCAGGAGGCGCGCCCGAAGTCCCAGGCGAGCACGGAGCGCACACAGGAGTCGCCGCTCAGCAGGCCGTCGGCGCGGAAGCGCGCCTCGTAGCGCAGGACGCGGCCGATCAGCTCCTGGACCAGGGCGATGTCGGCGTCGAGGTCGAACTCCGGCGGGCGGCCCGTCTTGTCCACCACCTCGGCGGTGCGTGAGACCAGGACGCGCTCCGCCGTCTCGCGCCAGCGCACCGCGTCGGGCGCGGTGCCGTGCTCCTGCATCAGCGCCTGCCGCACGCGCAGCGCGAACTCCCAGGCGGGCGAGATAACGTCGCCGCGCAGCAGCTGCTCGGTGGTCTCGAGCCACTCGGGGCGCCCCGAGACGCCCCACCACGTGCGCAGCAGCTCCTTCTCCTCGGTGTAGCCGCCCCACTGCCAGCCGAGGTGGTTCCAGATGGCGCCGTTGTTGACCATGAGCATGGCGCCACAGGCCATGCCATGCGCCAGCGCGCCATGCCTGTGCCCCGTCCACAGCGTCTTGAGCTGCGGCTCGGGCGGCGAGCTCTTGATGTGCCGCTTCCAGCGCTTGGGGTCGGCGGGCAGAAAGGTCTCGACGGGGGTGCCGGGGTTGACCGCGAGCCAGCGGACGGACTTGGGCCAGCCCTTGGCCAGCGCCTTGAGGTCGCTGCGCTCGAAGACGTGGTCGCCGGTGGGCGCGGTGAGCATGCCGCGCGTGAAGACGGCGAGCGACAGGCCCTGGAAGCGCGGGTCGTGGAACGGCTTGAACGGGATCGTGCCCGGCACGGCGTCCATCAGCTCACGGGACATCGGGAAGTAGAGATCCGTCCCCGCGAGCACCGTGAAGAAGGCGGGCCAGTCCCCCTCGGCCCCCGCCGCGTAAAGCCTCTCCTCGACCACCGTGGGCGCCCGCCATGGCGCCTGATGACCCGCGGCGCTGCCCGCGGCCCCCGAAATCCCCATGCCACCGACTGTAGCGGGGAAGCGCGCCCGACCCTCACGGGGGCCGTGAGCCGGAGCGCGCGCCGGGCGTGAACCCGGCGCGCGCGTACGGCCGTTGGGCGGCGTTCCGCGCCGTTCCGCGCCGTTCCGTTCAGCCGCGGGCCCTGACCCCACGCGTGAGGTCGGCGGTCAGCAGGCGCAGCTCCGCGAGCCGCGCCTCCTCGTCGTCCAGGTGCTCGAGAACGCGCTGGACGAACGCCGAGCCGACGATCACGCCGTCGGCGAACACGGCCACCTCGGACGCCTGGACGGCGTTGGACACCCCGAGCCCCACGCACACCGGAAGCTCGGTGGTGGCCCGCACGCGCCGCACCAGGTCGGCGGCGTCCCTGCTGACCGACGCCCTGGTGCCGGTCACGCCCATCAGGGAGGCGGCGTAGACGAAGCCGCTGCCCGCCGCGGTGACGGTGGCGATGCGGGCGTCCGCGCTGCTCGGCGCGACCACGAAGACCGTGGCGAGGCCGTGCTGCTCGGCGGCCTTCCGCCAGGTCTCCGACTCCTCGACGGGCAGGTCGGGCAGGATGCAGCCCGCGCCGCCCGCCTCGGCCAGCTCCGCGGCGAAGCGCTCGGGGCCGTAGCGGTCCACGGGGTTCCAGTAGGTCATGCAGAGCACCGGCGCGCCGGTCGCCGCGTGCACCTCGCGCACGGTGCGCAGGACGCCCGCGATGCGGATGCCGCCGCGCAGCGCGATGTCGTCCGCGGTCTGGATGACCGGGCCGTCGAGCACCGGGTCGCTGTGCGGGAGGCCGATCTCGACGATGTCGCAGCCCGCCTCGACCATGGCGGTCACGGCCCGGATGCCGCCGTCGAGGGTCGGGAACCCGGCCGGGAAGTACCCGATGAGGGCCGCGCGGCCCTCCGCCCTGGCCGCCGCGAGCCGGGCGTCCAGGAGGTGTGCGTTGCCGCTCATGCCTCAGCTCCGTTCGGGTCCTGTCGTTCGCCCTGTCGTTCGCCCTGTCGTTCGCCCTGTCGTTCGTCGTAGAGCCCGAAGTACCGGGCGGCCGTGTCCATGTCCTTGTCGCCGCGGCCCGAGAGGTTGACCAGGATCAGCGCCTCGGGACCCAGCTCGCGGCCGATGTCGAGCGCCCCCGCGAGCGCGTGCGCGCTCTCGATCGCGGGGATCACGCCCTCGGTGCGGGACAGCAGCCGCAGCGCCTGCATCGCCTGGTCGTCGGTGACGGGGCGGTACTCGCCGCGCCCGGCGTCCTTGAGGTAGGAGTGCTCGGGGCCGATGCCGGGGTAGTCGAGACCGGCGGAGATGGAGTAGGGCTCGGTGATCTGGCCCTCGTCGTCCTGGAGGACATAGGAGCGCGAGCCGTGCAGGATGCCGGGCTCGCCCGCGGTCAGGGTCGCGGCGTGCTCGCCCGACTCGACGCCGTGGCCCGCGGCCTCGCAGCCGACGAGCCGCACGCCCTCGTCGGGGATGAACGCGTGGAACAGGCCGATGGCGTTCGACCCGCCGCCCACGCACGCCACGACGGCGTCGGGCAGCCGCCCCGCGCGCTGCTGGATCTGGCGGCGCGCCTCGACGCCGATGACGCGGTGGAAGTCGCGGACCAGCGTGGGAAACGGGTGAGGGCCCGCGACGGTCCCGAACAGGTAGTGCGTGTGCGCGACGTTGGCCACCCAGTCGCGGAACGCCTCGTTGATCGCGTCCTTGAGGGTGCGGCTGCCCGAGGCGACGGGGACGACCTCGGCGCCCAGCATGCGCATCCGCGCGACGTTGAGCGCCTGGCGCTCGGTGTCGACCTCACCCATGTAGATGGTGCAGTCGAGGCCGAACAGGGCGCAGGCCGTCGCCGTGGCGACGCCGTGCTGGCCCGCGCCTGTCTCGGCGATGACCCTCGTCTTGCCCATGCGGCGGGTGAGAAGGGCCTGGCCGAGGACGTTGTTGATCTTGTGGGAGCCGGTGTGGTTCAGGTCCTCGCGCTTGAGGAAGATCCGGGCGCCCCCGGCGTGCTCCGCGAAGCGCGGCACCTCGGTGAGCGGGCTGGGGCGGCCGGTGTAGTGGACCAGGAGGTCGTTCAGCTCGGCAGCGAAGGCGGGGTCGCCCTTCGCCTTCTCGTACTCGGCCGCGACCTCGTCGACGGCGGCCCGCAGGGCCTCAGGGATGAAGGTGCCGCCGAACGCGCCGAAATACCCCGCGGCGTCGGGGACCCGGCCATCGGGGTCGGGGAAGAAGTGAGCAACGGACATGCGGAACGCAGCCCTTCCAGATGGTGTGCCGAAACGATGGGCGCGACGGGGTCCGCCTCAGGCGGAGACCCTGGGGCGGCGCCATCGACGGCCGTTGATCTGGCCGGGCTCGCACCCGATGTGGTAGCGCACGCGGCGGCCGAGGACGCGGCGCGCGGGCGCGCGGCAGCCGCGGGGGCGCGTGCCCCTGGCCGGATCGCTGCACCGCGCGCCGGTCGCCACTCCGGTCAGCGCCCCTGCCGCAGCGCCGGGTGGGCCCCTGCGGCCACGAGGTCGGACACGGCGGAGCGCGGGTCCTTGCCCGTGACCAGCGACTCCCCGACGAGCACGGCGTCGGCGCCCTCGTTCGCGTAGGCGATCAGGTCGTGCGGGCCGCGGACGCCGGACTCGGCGATCTTGACGACATGGTCGGGGATTTCGGGGGCGACCCTGGCGAAGGTCTGGCGGTCGACGTCGAGCGTCTTGAGGTTCCGCGCGTTCACCCCGATGACCTTCGCGCCCGCGTCGAGCGCGCGCGAGACCTCCTCCTCGTCGTGCACCTCGACGAGCGGGGTGAGCCCGATGGACTCGGCGCGCTCGACGAGCGACACGAGCGCGTCCTGCTCGAGCGCGGCGACGATCAGCAGCGCGAGGTCGGCGCCGTGCGCCCTGGCCTCCCACAGCTGGTAGGCGGTGACGATGAAGTCCTTGCGCAGCACGGGCACGTCGACCCGGGCGCGCACGGCCTTGAGGTCGTCGAGCGAGCCACCGAACCTGCGCCGCTCCGTCAGCACGGAGATCGCGGCCGCGCCACCGGCCTCGTAGTCCGCGGCCAGCGCGGCGGGGTCGGCGATCGCGGCCAGCGCGCCCTTGGACGGGCTCGAACGCTTGACCTCGCAGATGACGGCGACGCCTTCGCCCCTGAGGGCGGCGGCACCGTCCTTGGCGGCGGGGGCCTTCGCGGCGGCGGCCTTGAGGTCGTCGAGGCTCACCCGCGCCTGTCGCTCGGCGAGGTCGGCACGGACGCCCTCGACGATCTCGTCCAGCACACTCACGCGACCGGCCCCTTCCCTCCGGGGGAGATACGAACACCTCGATGGTATCCGCCAGGACCCGGAGCGTTCGCATCCGCATCCCAGGCTTCGCCGCCTGCGGCGGGCCCGGCCGCTCCGGAAGTCCGCACGCGGCAGGCGCAGAAGTGCACAGGGCCGTGCGGCGCACGGGGATACCGCGTGCGCCGTGGCGCGCTACAACGCTGCGCGAGTTGCGCCGGGCGGATGGTGGTTGCCGGGCGGGCTTCGCCCGCGGCGAGCGCGGGGGGCCGCGCCGGACGCTCGCCATCACACCGTCCTGCGGCCGACGCCAGTTCCACTACGCCGACGACTGCCGTATGACGATCGCCTTGACCGGCCCCCGGCGCCCCAGCATGCTGCGCGAGCTCACCGCGCGATGTGCACCTGCGGCGGCCCGCCGCGTCGCGCCGGGCGCGGGGTGGTCACGGCGAGGCGAGTTGCGTTCGACCTCACCCCCGGGCGCGCGCCGAGGCGCATCCCAAGCGGCCCCTCACAGCAACCGCCCAGCGCGGCGCAGCCCGCGCCGCGGCCAAGCCCGCCGCAGGCGACCCCGCTATGCACCCGGAGGGACAAGCGGGGTGCCGAGCGGGGTGTTGCGCGTGATCGTGAACAGGGCCGTCGCCGCTGCCGCCGTCCAGGCGTGGCGGGGGGTGGGGGTGAAGGGGAAAGGGCGATGGGTGAGCCACAGGGCCAGTGCCACCGCGAAGATCAGGAACGCGGTCACCGCCAGGGCGTTCGCGCCGAGTGCCGTCACGATGTCGCCGTGGGCCAGCGCGTGGGCGCTGCGCAGGCCGCCGCAGGCGGGGCAGTGCAGGCCGGTGAGCGAGAGCACAGGGCAAGGGGGGTAGCGGCCGGGGACGTTGGGGTCGACCGCGGCCACCGCGGCGAACGCGGCGGCCGCCGCGCCCAGCGCGGCGAGGGGGGCGGCGAGCACTCGTTCAGCATCGGCGGCCCGCCGCGCCCGCGCAAAGGAACGCGCCGCGTTCAGCCAGCGACGCTCGGCTCGCGGTCATCGCCCGTCGGCTGCCCTGGGACCGCCGCCGTCGGCGCCTTGCCGACCGCGGCCGTGGAGGAGACCGGCTGGCCGAGGCCCATGGAGCGCATCACCAGGCCGACCACCGCGCCGAGCGCGATGACCGCGCCACCGGCGGCCACACCCCACGGCTGGGCCATCACGGTGTAGGCGCTGCCGACGCAGAACCCGGCGATGATGATGATGACAGCGGTCCAGGCGGCCGGGCTGTTCCCGTGGTGGTACTCGCGCGCCATGTTCAGTGCTCCTCGGTGATCGACGGCCGCCCGGTCGAGGGACCGTCCTGGGGGCCGGAGTGGCTTGTGGCCATTGTGGCAGGCAGGGCGGACAGTCCTACGTGGGGTCCTCGCCCCGGTCGAGCGCGCGCCAGATGTCCTCGGGGCGGTCGTCGCCGGGGGCGGCCTGGCGCCCCCGCTCCCCGCGCTCGCGGCGGCCCGCGCGCTCGTAGCGGCCCGACATCGCGGGCCACTGACGGCCGTAGCTCAACGCCAGGAGCCCCGCGCACAGCAGCAGCAGCCCGCCCAGCGCCGAGAACCACGGCCAGCCGGTGTGGCTCACGCTCGTCACGGCGGCCTCGGTCAGGCCCATCGCCTCGGCGGCGCTCGTCTCCAGGGCGTCCGTGTCGCCCGCGCCAAGCACGGCGGTCCCGATCGCCCCCGCCCCCGACAGGGCGAGGACCGAGGCGACGACGGTCCGCCCCGTTCTGCGGACGGCGAACACCGCGACGAGCGCGGCGAGTCCGACCAGGGCAAGCGCGCTCGGCACGCCGGAGACCGCGCTGCCGCTCGCCGTGACCGGCAGCGACGCCTCGGTGGCGGCCGTCTCGCCCTCGCCCCAGGTCTGCCCGGCGGAGATCAGCACGATCGCCGCCCCTGCGGCGCCGCTGAGCAGCGCGGCACCCAGCGCGCGGCGCGAGGCGCGCGCGCCGGCGGCGCTGCTGGTGGGGTTCCGGGTCACGCTTCCACGCTACCTCGCAACTTCCCCGCCGTGGCCACCGCCCTCAGAACGGCCGCCGCCTTGTTCGCGCACTCCGTGTCCTCGGCGACGGGGTCGGAGTCGGCCACGACGCCCGCGCCCGCCTGGACATAGGCGACTCCCTCGCGCAGCAGGGCGGTTCGGATGGCGATGGCGGTGTCGGCGTTGCCCGCGAAGTCGAGGTAGCCGACGCAGCCGCCGTACACGCCGCGGCGCGTGGGCTCCAGCTCCTCGATGATCTGCAACGCCCTCGGCTTGGGCGCGCCCGAGAGCGTTCCGGCCGGGAAGCAGGCCATGAGGGCGTCGAAGGCGGTGCGGTCGTCCGCAAGCCGCCCGGTGACGGTGGAGACGATGTGCATGACGTGGCTGTAGCGCTCGACCGACATGAAGTCGACGACCTCGACGGTGCCGGGGCGGCACACGCGGCCGAGGTCGTTGCGCCCGAGGTCGACGAGCATCAGGTGCTCGGCGCGCTCCTTGGGGTCGGCGAGCAGCTCCTCGCCGAGGGCCGCGTCCTCCTGCGGGGTGGCGCCGCGCCTTCGGGTGCCCGCGATGGGGTGGAGCAGGGCGCGGCCCTCCTCGACCTTGACCAGCGCCTCGGGGCTCGAGCCGACGATGTCGAAGCCGTCGAACCTGAAGAGGTACATATAAGGGCTGGGGTTGGTCGCGCGGAGCACCCGGTAGACGTCGAGGGCGCTCGCGGCGCACGGAGTCTCGAACCGTTGCGAGGGCACCACCTGGAACGCGTCGCCCGCCCTGATGTACTCCTTGACGGCCTCGACCGCGCGCCGGTAGTCGTCGCCGCCCCAGCGGGCGGTGTGCGGGGGCAGCTCGGACGGCGGCAGGGCGACGGCCTCGGCCGCGGCGGGGCGGGCGAGGTCGGCGGTCATGGCGTCGAGCCTGCCCACGGCGTCCAGATATGCCTCGTCGACGCCGGTGTCGAGGTCGTTGTGGTTGTCCCCCGCGGGGTGGTCATCCCCCACGGGCGAAAGGTGCCCCCAGGCATTGGCGATCAGGAGCACCGTGCCGTCGCGGTGGTCGACCACGGCGAGGTCCGAGGCGAGCAGCATGGTCAGCTCGGGGAGCGCCAGGTCGTCGCGGGTGCTGTCGCCGATGGACTCCAGGCGGCGGACGATGTCGTAGCCGAGGTAGCCGACCATCCCCCCGGTGAACGGCGGCAGTTCGGGGTCGTGCGGGGTGTGCAGGATCTCGATGGTCTCGCGCAGGGCCCGCAGCGGGTCGCCGTCCGTGGGGACGGAGACCGGCGGGGTGCCGAGCCAGTGCGTGCGCCCGTCGCGCACGGTCAGGGTGGCGACGCTGCGGACGCCTATGAACGAGTAACGCGACCACGTCCGCCCGTTCTCCGCGGACTCCAGCAGGAACGTGCCGGGGCGCTCGGCGGCCAGCTTCCGGTACAGGGCGATGGGGGTGTCGCCGTCGGCGAGGAGGCGACGGGTGACCGGGATCACCCGGCGCTCCTTGGCGAGCGTCCGGAAGCGCTCGAGGTCTGGCGTCGTCATGGCGCGTGAGCCTAGTGCGTCGGGAACGGCAGGCGTCCCGCGTCGAAGCACGTGCGGTCGCCGGTGTGGCAGGCCCCGCCGACCTGGTCGACCTGGACGAGCACGGTGTCGCCGTCGCAGTCGAGCGCGACCGACTTCACGTGCTGGGCGTGCCCCGAGGTGTCGCCCTTGACCCAGTACTCGCGGCGGCTGCGGCTCCAGTAGGTGCAGCGGCCCGTGGTCAGCGTGCGGCGCAGGGCCTCGTCATTCATCCAGCCGAGCATGAGCACCTCGCCGGTGTCGTACTGCTGGGCGATGGCGGCGACCAGCCCTTCGGGGGTGCGCTTCAGGCGCGCGGCGATGGCCGGATCGAGGGACGGGCCCGGTGACGCACCAGGTGACGTAGGGGACATGGGTCCATTCTGCCCCGCGTTCGAGGGGTGCTCCGCGGGGTGGCGCACTAGGCTAGACGCATGTCGACGCATGCGAAGCGCGAACGTCTGCTGCTGGCCGATCTCCTGGAGTCCGCGGGCCCGGAGGCCGCCACCCTGTGCGAGGGGTGGACGGCGCGTGATCTGGCGGCCCATGTGGTGGTGCGGGAGCGGCGGCCCGACGCGGCGGCCGGGATCGTGATCAAGCCGCTCGCCGCCCGTGGGGAGCGCACGCGGGGCGAGTTCGCGGCGCGGCCCTACGACGAGCTGATCCAGATGATCAGGCTGGGCCCGCCCCGGGTCTCGCCGTTCTCGCTCAAGCAGATCGACGAGGCGGCGAACACCGTGGAGTTCTTCGTCCACGGCGAGGACGTGCGGCGCGCGCGGCCCGAGTGGGAGCCGCGCGACCTCGACCCGGTGTTCTCGGACGCGCTGTGGAAGCGGCTGGAGTCCGGGGCGCGGATCATGGGCCGCCGCAGCCCGGTGGGCCTGGTGCTCAGGCGGCCCAACGGGCAGACGGCGGTGGCCCACAAGGGCACCCCCGTGGTAACGGTCACGGGGGATCCCGGCGAGCTGCTGCTGTTCGCGATGGGCCGCCAGGAGGCGGCCAGGGTGACGATCGAGGGCGACGAGGACGCGGTGCTGAGCCTGCGCAAGGCCAAGCTGGGCATGAGCTAGGCGGGCACGGGTGGGTCGCCGTCGGGGCGTGGGCCTGGTGCGATGCCGAGTCTGCGCAGCGCCGTGGTGCGCACGGACCTGCTGATGACGCATCCAACGCCGCCGTCGGGCAGGGCCACGCGGGCGATGTCGATCCGCACCTCGTGCGGGTGGAAGGGGTCCCAGTCGATCCCCCACCCGCGCAGCCACCGCTCCCACGCGCGTCGGCCGCCGTCGCCCCCGTCATTGCGAGAGGCGACCACGAGCGCCCACTCCCCGTCGGTCTGCCCGTCGGTCTCCCCGGCCATCGGCCTACTGTAGGGCGGTGGCGCGCAGCGTCTCGAACACGCTGGACACGCTCTCGGCCGCGTGGCCCTCGGCCTCGGCCTTGGCGAAGAGGTGGTGCACCGCGGCGGACAGGGCGGTGGCGACGCCCGCCTCGCGCATCGTCTCCGCGACGTGTTCTGCGCCGACGACCTGCATCGCGAGGTCGTTCTCCTCGCCCGGATAGGAGCCCGCCTCGATCTCCGCGGTGACCTCCCGCAGATAGCCGACGGGGCTGTCCTGCGACATCCCGGCGAACAGCTCGGACGCGTAGGGGAACAGCCGCTCGACCCGTTGACCCGCCGCGCGGAGCAGGGCGACGCTGTGCATGTAGCTGGTCAACGACGCGGTGAAAACGTGCAGCATCGCCTGGTAGTAGATCATCGCCAGTCCGGGGTCAGTGCCCATCCAGTCGATCCTGCTCAGCCGGGCCAGCGTCTCCCGATGCGCGTCGAGCGCGTCCCTGTCGCCGCCGTAGAACGTGTACGCCGCGGGTCCGCCGATGGCGGGAGGCGGCACCATGATGCCGCCCGCAACGAACCGCGCGCCGTGCCCTGCCGCCCAACGGGCCGCGCCGCGCAGCTGTTCCGGGGTGTGGGAGCTGAGGTTGACCAGCACCAGGTCCCTCAGTGCCGCCGGGTCGGCCGCGCCGATGACGTCGTGCGTCGCCCGGTAGTCGACGAGGCTGACGACCGCGAGGCGCGCGGCGCGCAACGCCTCGGTCGGCGAGGCGGCGAGGGTGGCGCCGCGTTCCATCAGCCGATCGGCCTTAGATGCCGTTCGGTTCCATACGGTCGTCGGGTGACCGGCATCGATAAAGATCCCGGCCATCTTCGCGCCCATCACGCCAAGTCCGATCACGGTCACCGGCTCACGCGTGCTCATGTCCGTCCCACTCTCCTCCGCTTGTGCAGGGCCCCACGGTGCGCGTCCCCGCTTCGGGAACGCTTCGGGAACGCTTCGGGCCCCCTGTGGAGCGGCTGGGGCCGTGCCGCCCGGTTAGCCTGGCCGCATGCGCTTCGGGGTGCTCGGTCCGCTGGCCGTGTGGACGGACGAGGGGACGCCGGTCATCGTTCCTGACACCAAGGTCAGGGCGTTGCTCGCCGATCTGCTGGCGCGGGACGGCGGCCCCGTCCCCGCGGACCGGCTGGTCGAGGACCTGTGGGGCGCGCGCCCCCCGCGCAATCCCACCGCCACGCTTCAGGCGCGGGTCTCGCAGCTGCGCCGCGCGCTGGCCGAGGCGGAGCCGGGCGGACGGGAGCTGGTGACGTTCGGCCCCGCCGGTTACGCGCTCGCCGCCGCGCCGGACGCGGTGGACGCGCGCGCGTTCGACGCGCTGCTCGATCGCGCCTCCGCGAGCGGGGACGCGCGCACGCGCGCGGCGCTGCTCGGTGAGGCGCTTGACCTGTGGCGGGGCGAGGCGTTCGCCGACTTCGCCGACGAGCCGTTCACGCGGGCCGCGGTGACCCGGCTGGACGAGCGGCGGCTGACGGCGTGGGAGGAGCGCGCCGAGGCCCGGCTCGACCTGGGCGAGCACGACGCGCTCACCGCGGAGCTGCCGGCGCTGATCGAGCGCCACCCGCTGCGGGAACGGCTTGTCGCCGCGCACATGCGCGCCCTCTATCGCGCGGGGCGCCAAGAGGCGGCGCTCGCCCGCTACCGCGCGCTGCGGGACGCGCTGGCCGACGGGCTTGGCGTCGATCCCACGCCCGAACTGGCCGAGCTGTACCGGGCGGTGCTCCACCACGACCCGGCGCTCGCGCCCCGCGCGCGCACCAATCTGCCCGCCCCCGTGACCGAGCTGATCGGCCGTGAGAAGGACCTGGCGGGGACCGGGGAACGGCTGGCCTCGGCGCGCCTGGTGACGCTGACCGGGCCCGGCGGGGTCGGGAAGACGCGGCTCGCGCTCGCCGCGGCCGCGCGCGAGACCGGCCGCTTCCCCGACGGCGTGTGGCTCGTCGAGCTGGCCGCCGTCACCGGGGAAGGGGTGCCGGGCGCGGTGGCGGCCGTGCTGGGCGTGCGCGATGACGCGAGGCCGGGCGGCTCGTTGGACGATCAGCTGACCGAGGCGCTCGCGGACCGCAGGGCGCTGCTCGTCCTCGACAACTGCGAGCACGTGGTCGAGGCCGCGGCGGCCCTCGCGTCCCGGCTGCTCAAGGCCGCGCCCGGGGTGCGGATCCTGGCGACCGGCCGGGAGCCGCTGGGGGTGTCGGGCGAAGTCCTGTTCGCCGTCGACCCGTTGGGGCTGCCGCCCGAGGGGGCCACGGCGCCGGGCGATCTCGCGGGGTCGAGCGCGGCGCGCCTCTTCGTCGAACGCGCCGCGGCCGCGGACCCCGGCTTCGCGCTCGACGGCGGGAACGCCGCCGCCGTCGCCGCCGTGTGCCGCCGCCTCGACGGCATCCCGCTGGCGCTCGAACTCGCCGCGACGCGCGTGCGGGCACTCGGCGTGGGCGCGTTGGCCGAACGCCTCGACGACCGCTTCCGGCTGCTGGCCTCAGGGCCGCGCGACGCCCCGACGCGGCAGCGCACGCTGCGCGCCGTGCTCGACTGGAGCTGGGAACTGCTGGGCGAGCCCGAGCGCGCGGTGCTGCGCCGCCTGGCCGTCGTGGTGGACGGCTGCACCCTGGAGGCGGCCGAGGCGGTGGGCGGCGCGCGGGACACCGTCGAGGTCCTGGCCAGGCTGGTGGACCGCTCGCTGGTGATCGCGGGAGAGGGGCGTTACCGGCTGCTGGAGTCGGTGGCCGCCTATGGCCTCGAACGGCTGCGGGAGGCGGGCGAGGAGGAGCGGACGCGGCTACGGCACGCCGCGTTCTACGGGGCGCTGGCCGAGCGGGCCGCCGAACACCTGCGGGCGCGTGGGCAGTTCCGCTGGATGGACCGGCTCGACGCGGAGGCCGCCAACCTGCGGGCCGCGATCGAGTGGGCCGCGGGAGCGGGCGCGGCCGAGCGGGCGCTGCGGATGGTCGACGCGCTGGCGTGGTACTGGTTCCTGCGCGGGCGTCTTGGCGAGGGGCGCCGCGCCGTGGACGCCGCCCTGGCCGCGCCGGGCGAGGCGCCCGCGGCGGTGCGGGCGGCGGCGCTCGCGTGGCGCGCGGGGTTCGGGGCGCCGCTCGGCGAGGGCTGGAACGGCGCGGCGCGGCGGGCGTTCGATGGCGTGGACGACCCGCTGGGCCTGGCACGGGCGGAGTGGTTCCTGAGCCTGACGCACTGGGGCTATGGCGACCTGTCGGGACATGTGGCGCTCGTCGACGGGGCGTTGGAGGTCTTCCGCGCACGGGGCGACCGGTGGGGGACGGCGGCGGCGCTGGCCACCCGCGCCAGGCTGGCGTCGGGCCGCGCCGATCTGGCGGCGATGGAGCGCGACGCGCGGGACAGCCTGGCGGCCTTCGACGAGCTCGGCGACGCGTGGGGCCGTCTCGAGGCCACCTACGCGCTCGACCTGGCCGCCGAGATCACGGGCGACTACGAGCGGGCCAGGAGCCTGCGCCTCGAAGGGATGCGGCTGGCCAGGAGGTTCGGCATGTGGACCGAGGCGTCGTTCAGGCTCGCGGGCCTCGGCCGCCTCTCGCTGCTGACCGGCGACCTTGAACAGGCGCGTGACCTGCACGAACGGGCGCTGCGGCTGGCGCTCGCGCACTCGGCCAAGCCCGCCGAGGAGTTCGCGGAGATCGGGCTCGGCCTGGTGGCGAGGCGGCAGGGGCGCCTCGACGCGGCGGAGGCCCATCTGCGGCCCTGGCTCGGCTGGTTGGGCGGGGTCGAGGGCCGGGCGGGGGTGGCGTTCCTGCTGGCGGAGCTGGGCTTTGTGGCCGAGCTGCGGGGCGACGCGGCGGGCGCGCTGCGGCTCCAGGGCGAGGGCTATGCCGCGGCGCGGAGGCTCGGCGATCCGCGGGCGGTCGCGCTGGCGCTCGAAGGACTCGCGGGCGCACGGGCGCGCGCGGGGGAGGCCGCGCACGCCGCGCGCCTCCTGGGCGCCGCGCACTCGCTCAGGAGCGCCGTGGGCGCCCCCCTGCCCCCGGGCGAACGCGCGGATGTCGACCGCGTGGAGGCCGCGGCGCGCGCCGCGCTGGCGCCCGAGGAGTTCGCGGCGGAACGGGAACGGGGCGCGGGCCTCTCCCCCGACGCGGCGACCGTGGCGGTGGCGCCCGGTGTGACATTCCCCGAGCCGGGCGGCGGCCGCACGTGGGCCGTGGCCGCGGTGGTGCTCAACTCCCGCGGCCAGGCGTTCGCCCAGCGGCGCAGCGCCACGCGGCGGCTGTTCCCCGACTGCTGGGACCTGGTCGGGGGGCATGTGGAGGAGGGCGAGACGCTGCTCGATGCCTTGGTGCGCGAGGTCGAGGAGGAGACCGGCTGGCGCGTGCGCGCGGTGACGCGCTTCCTCGGCGTGATCACCTGGGAGGGCGACGACGGGCGCGGCCTGCGGCACGAGGCCGACTACGTCGTCGAGGTGGATGGCGACCTGGACACGCCGGTCCTGGAGTGGTCCAAGCACCCGGCGTGGGATTGGTTCGGGCCTGGCGACCTGGAGCGGCTCAAGGAGAACCGGCTGCCCGCCGACCAGTTGGTCCACGCCGTGATCGCGAAGGCGCTCGGCGTGGGCGGCTGATCCGGGCCCCGGGCGCAGCGTTCACCCGGGGCCCGGGACCCGGGACCCGGCACCCGTGGCCCGGATCGACCGGATGGACCGGATCAACGGGCTCGACCGGCTCAGCTTCCCTGGCCGCGCCCGCTGATCATGTCGCGCGCCCGGTCCACCAGGCCGACGCCCGGGGCCAGCACTTTGTTCAGCGGCGGGGTATCGGGGGCCGACGGGTGCGGCCTGGTGGGCGCCATCCTCTTGGCGCGGCGCGCCTTGCCGCCCAGGTCGGCCAGCGCCTCGGGGGTGCAGGCGGCCCGCAGCATCGGGAAGAGGTGGTCCTCCTCGTCCTGGATGTGCTCCCTGATCTCGGTCATCAGCCGGGCGATCAGCTGGTCGAACCTCGCGTGGGACGCCGAGTACTCCTCGAGCTCCTTCATGACGCGCTCGGCCGTCGCGTGGTCGCCGATCTCGCGGTCGGCGATCGCGGCCCCGTCGGGCACATGGGCCCGCACCGCCGGGTAGAGGTACTGCTCCTCGGCGATGGAGAGGCGCACGAGCTCGATCGTCACCTGGTCGGCCAGCTGCTTGCGGCGCGGCTCCCCCGGCGGCATCGACTCGATGTCGGAGAAGATGTCCTCCACCTCCCGGTGATCCGTGGTGAGTTCATGGATGATGTCTCCGCCGTGTCCCATGGCGGCCTCCTTCGGTGTCTCGCCTGAACGTCTGCGCGCCTGAACGCCTTCGCACCGGACACCCGGGTAACCAACGGGCCGCGCGAAAAACGTCGTTCACGGGCGGGCACGCTCACGGCGCTTTCCTGGGGCGCGTTCTGGGGAGGGCGCACGGGAACGGCCCGCCTGGTCACGGCGGGCCGTCTCTCCTGGGCGGGAGTGGGGCGTTCAGTCGACGTTCCCCGAGGGGCGCGCGTCGCAACGGCCGCCCTCGACCATCTCCAGGTGCAGCGCCACCACCGGGCGCGCGGCCTCGGCCAGCGCGATGACTTCGGCGTTCTCCCCGCCGTTGATCTCGTCGTCGATCAGCTCGAGCGTCGCGCGGTGGGCCGCCTCCTCGGTGCGCAGCCACTCCTCGTCGTAGGTGGGGGTGCCCGCCACCGCCGCGAGGTCGGAGAGCGTCTGCTGCTGCTCGGGCGTCGGGGCGTCGGGCAGCGCGACGTTCAGCCGTCCGGCCAGTGCGGTGAGGGAGTCGTCGAGCCGCCGGTGGTCGATGACCAGCGTCTCGCCGACCTCCTTGACGCACTCGGTGGTAGCGCTGGTCTGCGCGTCCTCGCCCGCGGCTATTTCGGCCAGATTGCTCTGGTGCGCGGAGGTCAGGAATGTCTCGTCCGTGGTGGACAGCGTGTCAGTCTGGCCATGGGCAACGCCGGCCGACGAGCCGACGAGAAGGAGGGCGCCCAGGGCGCTCAGGGCCGCTCGGGCGGGTGTCGCAGGGATCATGGTGCCTCTCCGCTCGGAAGTTCCGGAAGGTGCGGGTGGTATGCCGCTCCCACCCCCGCCACCGTGCGGGCGCGCGGCGTCACCCGCACGCCGGACACCGCGCCGTTGGGCCGATGGGGTGGCGCCGGACACCGCGCCGTGCGCGCCGGGCACGCTGCGTGACCGCCGAGCGTGGCGCGTTGCCGGATATGACGTTGCGCACCTGTGCCCCGGCGGTCTGATGGTTTGGACCACGGGCCGGTACGCTGGCGGGCGGTTCGCCTCGCCCCCACACCCGCTGCACGAGGAAGACCCATCCGTGTGCGCTGATCTCTCACCCGTCATAGCCGCGACCAGCCAGTGGCTTCTGCGTGCGTATCCCGCCGCCGACGGCCCGCTGAACGAAGTCCTGGCCGAAGTCCAGGCACGCCAGGCCGTCACCGTCGCCGCCTGGCTCCGCTATCCGACCGCCATGGACGCGGCGTTGGTCACGATGGCCGGGCCCGGTGGCTCGGCACATCTCGACTGGGTCGTGGGCGCCGACACCGTGCTGCCCGAGGGCGAGGAGTTCGCCTGGCGGACCTGGGTCGACGAAACGGTCGCCAGCTGGGCCGTCTGTCTGCTCACCTCGCCCCACCTGGCGCGGCAGGCGGTGGCCGCCGTGGATGGCGGCGAGCATGAGTTCCGCCGCCTGACGCTCCCCGCCGAACGCGACCGGCAGGCCGCGGCGCTGCTGCGGCACCCCGATCTCACGGAGGTGGTCGCGGAGTTGCACCGCGACCAGCTCCTGGCCCGCCTCGACCACGACACGGACTGGGTCAGCAGTCCCTGACCGGGGGTGGCCGGATCGCGCCCTTCACGGGCCCGGGCCCCTCCTCCCACACTCGATCCATGGGGCCAGGACCCTCCGCCAGCCCGGATGCCTGTCAACAGTGCCGGGACGAGAGCCGCCCGGCCTGCGAGCGGGGCCACTTCCCGCTGATGGTCGTGCTGTGCGCGCCCTGCTGGAATGTCTATGCCAACGCCATGGCCGCCCATGACGGTGCGGACGCCGCGCCGGTGGACGGCGATGCCCTCGACGGCATCGGCCCGTGGGGGCCTCCGCTCTGCCGCCGCTGCGACGAGCCGGTGCGGCGGCTGCCCACCACCTATGAGCGCTGGGTGGACCTGGAGTTCGACGAGCTGCCCGCCAAGCAGGTGCCGAGCCGGTATCGGTGGCGCGTCCGGCCGATCACGCCGCCGACGTCGCGGTATGTCGTCGGCCATGTCGCCATCCGGATACGGGGGATCGAGCCCCTCCCCGGTGAACGTGTCGTTCCCGCGCATCGGCTGCGCTGCCTCAGCCCCGAGGCTCAGGCCGAGGTCGAGGCCGCATGGCGGTACGACCTCGCACGGGCCGCTCGCGAGCCGGGCGAATCCCCGTGACCCCTGGGCGCGCGACGCAAACCGGTCATACGCGGCCCACAGATCCTCGACCTGGTCGAGGACCGCTCCCGGCGGCCGCGGGGCGAACGCGAGGGCTTTGACGCGGTGATCGCGACGCCAGCCCCGGTCCCTCCCGTGCGTGGACTCCGCGATCGCCGACTCCCACCCGTTGGCGGCACCGCTCCCCAGGGAACCCGCCACCATCGCCGCTCGCCCGTCGCCCGTCGTCCCCGCGGACAGGCATACGGCGAAGGGCGTGGCCCGGCAGCGCCACCCGGTCTCGGTGCAGGCGAGAACGGCGTGACGGTGTGCGACGAGTCGGGCATGGCGTTCAACGTCGACCTCTATGCCCCCCGCGACCGGACGACGGCCCGCCTCATGGCCATTGACCTCATGCTTCGCACCCTTCCCATCCGCGTCGGCGGCCGCAGACTGCTGCGACTCCATCACCACTCCCCTTCCCTCTCGACATCGCTTGATCACAGACAGTAGTCGACCGTCGCCCCCGCGTCATCACTCGACCGGGTGAACAACAGCCACGGAAAATCCGGTTGGCCCGCCGGGCGGGACATGCCAATGTCCTCCACGTGCCATCCGTCAACGCCTCCCGCGTCGACCTGCTGCGCTGGCAGTTCGATCTCGCCTGGGCCCTCTTCGAGTACCACCTGGAACGCCTCGACGAGGACGACTTCCTGTGGGAGCCCGGCCCCCTCTGCTGGACCGTGCGCCCCACCGCCGAGAGGGCGGGCGGCTGGGTGCCCGACTGGTCGGACAAGGAACCGGACCCGATCCCGGTCCCGACGATCGGCTGGATCAGCTGGCACATCGGCTGGTGGTGGAGCGTCACGCTCGACCATCTGGAAGGCCGAACTCCCCGCGACCGCACGGAGATCACCTGGCCCGGCAGCGGCGAGGCCGCCATCGCCTGGCTCAGCGAACTCCGCGCGGCCTGGCGGGAGAAGCTGGGGCGCCTCACGGACGAGGACCTCGACGCCCCGGCCTCCTTTCCCTGGCCGGACGACGCGGCCCACACGGTCGCCCACACCCTCGCCTGGCTCAACACCGAGCTGACGAAGAACGTCACGGAGATCGGCCAACTCCGCCTGATCCGCGCCACTCAGCGCTGAACCCTCCCGGCGGGCCCCAACCTCCGGGCCGCAACTCCGTTGCCTGGGCGAGGGTCGAGGACTCGCCCGACGTGAACGCGAGCCGTATGCCACCCCGGTACGTCGTCATCAACTCCACACGCCGCGAACGACTGCGCCGCGCGCAACACCATTGAGGTGTGGGCCACTTCGCGCCTACTGTCGTAGTCGGCCCACTTGGGGGGTGACGGCTCGATGGCTCGTGCGTCTGACTGGTCGCCGGTGGACATGGACTCGGACCCGACTCCGGGGGATCCGGAGGAAGTTCGAACGCTGTCCGAGGACTTGCAGGAGTTCGCGGACGACGTGGGCGAGGCGTTGGCACAGATCCGGGGGATGGCCTCCGACCGCGCCGTGCAGGACTGGTCGGGGCTCTCGGCGGACGCGTTCCGCGGGGAGTTCGACGGCGTTCCGGAGAATCTGACCAAGCTTCAGACGTCGTACGACATGGCCGCCGACGCCCTCGCCCGGTACTGGCCTGAGCTGCAACGCGCGCAGGCACAGGCCGACCGCGCGCTGGACCGCGCCATCGCCGCGCAGGCGGATCTGCGGGCGGCGCAAACGGAGTTGGGCAGCGCGGAGGACTGGGTCGGACGCGCCGGGGCCGAGGCCGAACGCCTCCAGGAGGAGGGCGAGGAGCCCGAGCCGCCATCCGAGAGCGAGATCCGCTCGGCGATGCGCGACCATGACGCGGCCGAGGCGGCGGCATCGGCGGCGCGGGGGCGGGTGGACGCGGCGCAGGCGGATCTGTCGGCGGCGCGTGAACTGGCCCAGCAGGCCAAGGAGATGCGCGAGGAGGCCGCGCGGATCTGCGCCCGCGACATCGAGGCCGCCTCCGACGCGGGTATCCAGAACCGCAGTTGGTGGGAAGACGCGATCGACTGGGTCGTCGACAACTGGGACACCATCGTCGACATCGCCAAGCTCGTCGTCGCCGTCCTCGGCGTCGTCGTCATGATCATCGGAGGGCCGCTGGCCTGGGTCGTCCTGGCCGCCGCGCTGATCGTCCTAGCCGACACGCTGATCAAATACGCCAGAGGCGAAGCCTCACTCTTCGACGTCGCCATGGCGGCACTCGACTGCATCCCGGGCATGAAGGGCCTCACCACGCTGGGGGCGCTGGCCGCCGGAGTGCGCGGCCTGGCCCGCACCGGGCTGCGCGGCATCCGGCAGGGCGCGCTGGGCCTGGGCCGCCGCACCCGCGGCGACGCCGTCCCCATGAACGGCCGCAACGCATGCGGCGACCCCGTCGACGTGGCCACCGGCGAGCTGCTGATGTCGGCCACCGACGTCCAACTCCCCGGCGTCCTCCCGCTGATCATCGAGCGCCATCACATCTCCAGCTATCGCGACGGGCGTTGCTTCGGCCGCTCCTGGGCCTCCACCCTCGACCAGCGGCTGGTGCTCGACGCGTACGGCGCCCGGCTCCACACCGCCGACGGCATGGCCCTGCTCTACCCGCGCCCCGATCCGGACGAGCCCGTATTCCCTGTGGAGGGCCCGCGTTGGGGGCTGACCTGGGACGGACGGCCCGGCTCGCCGCTCACCGTGCGCCAGCGGGAGACCGGGCACACGCTGCGTTTCGCCCCCGTCCCCGGGCGCCCCGGCGCCGAACTCCCCCTCGCCTCGGTCACCGACCGGAACGGGAACACCATCCGGTTCGCCTACGACCCCGCCACAGGCGCGCCCACCGAGGTCAGCCACAGCGGCGGATACCGGGTCGGCATCGCCACCGAGCGCGGCCGGGTCACCGAGCTGCGCCTGCTCAACGCCCCCGACCGGCCCGTTCTGCGCCGCTACGGCTACGACGACGCGGGCCTGCTGGCCCGGATCCACAACTCCTCAGGGCTGCCCCTGACGTTCGTCTACGACGACCACGCCAGGATCACCCGGTGGGAGGACCGCAACGGCTACTGGTACGCGTACGAGTACGACGAGGACGGGCGGTGCGTCCACACCACCGGGTCCGAGCGCGCGCTGGAGTACCACTACGCGTACGACGCGGCCGCCCACCGCACCACCGTGACGGACAGCCTCGGCCACGCCACCGTCCACCAGTTCAACGACAGCTTCCAACTGACGGCCGAGACCGATCCGTTGGGCAACACGACCTCCTGGGAGTGGGACCGCTACGACCGGGCCACCGGCGTCACCGACCCCGTCGGCACCACCACGCGTTTCCGCTACGACGGGTACGGCGACCTCCTCGCCATCGAGGGACCGGCCGGGACCGAGCTGCTCGTGGAGCGCGATGCCGCGGGGCGGCCCGTCCGCACGACCCTGGCCGATGGCTCGGTCTGGGCGCAGGTCCACGACGACCGGGGCAATCGCGTCGCGATCACCGACCCGGCCGGAAACGTCGTGCGGCTCTCGTACCACCCCACCGGCGCCACCGCCGAGACCACGGACCAACTCGGCCGCAGCACCCGGCGCTTGTGCGACGCGGCCGGGCTCCCCTTGGCCGTCACCGACAGCCTCGGGCGGACGACCCGCCTCGACCGCGACGCCTTCGGCCGGGTCGTGCGGCGCACCGACCCGCTGGGGGCGACCACGTCGACGGAGTGGACCATTGACGGTCAACCGGCCCGTGTCACCGATGCGTTGGGGGGTCAGCGCACCTGGGCCCGGGACCCTGAGGGCAACGTCCTCGAGCTGACGGACGAGAACGGCGGCGTGGCCCGTTCCACCTATGGGGTGTTCGACCTGGAGACGTCCAAGTCGTGGCCGGACGGGCGCCGTTACACGTTCGAGCGCGACTCGGAACTGCGTCTCACCGCCGTGCGCAACTCCCGTGGTGAGACCTGGGACTTCGGCTATGACGAGGCCGGACGCCTGACGGAGGAGAGCGACTTCGACGGGCGCATCACCCGTTACACGCGGGACGCCGCGGGCCGGGTGGCCTCCCGCGTCAACGCGGCGGGGCAGTCCGTGCGTTACACGCGGGACTTCGCCGGTCGCGTGGTCAGGAAGGAGACCTCCGAGGGCGCCGTCACCACCTTCGAGTACGACGAGGCCGGGCGCGTCGTCGCCGCCCGCTCCCCCGGTGTCGAGCTGGTCCGCACGTTCGACGTCCTGGGGAATCTGTTGACCGAGACGGTCAACGGCAGGACGCTCAGGCTCACTTATGACCCGCTGGGCAGGCCGCTCAGCCGGACCACCCCCGCGGGGCACATCACCCGGTGGGAGCGGGACGAGGCGGGGCGCGCCGTCGCGCTGCACGCGGCCGGGCGGACGGTCACGTTCCACCGCGACCCGGCCGGGCGCCTCATCGGGCAGGACGTCTTCGGCATCCTGGAGACCGCCCAATCCTGGGACGCCGCCGCCCGGTTGACCGAGCAGACCGTCACGACGGCGCAGGCGGCGCAGGCCGGGCCGGGCGCCCAGGCGTCCTCGGACGGCGGCCCGCTGGTGCGGCGGACCTTCGCCTACCGCGCGGACCACTATCCGGTGTCGATGTCCGAGCCGTCGGGCGAGACCCGTTACCGCCTCGACCCCGTCGGCCGGGTCCTGGACGTCGAGGCTCCTAACGCCCGGGAGAGCTACCGGTACAACGACGTCGGCGACCAACTCTCCGCGCGCTGGGGCGAGTCGGGGACATCCGACGGGGGCGCGGCGATCGGGGAGCGGGAGTACCACGGGGGTCTGCTGACCCGGGCAGGAGGCGTCAGGTACTGGTACGACGACGCGGGGCGCGTCGTCAAACGGCAGCGGAAGAGACTGTCCCGCAAGCCCGATGTGTGGCGGTATGTGTGGGACGCGGAGGACCGGCTGGCCCGGGTGGTCACGCCGGACGGGACCACATGGCGCTACCTCTACGACCCCTTCGGCCGCCGCGTCGCGAAGCAGCGGCTCGACGACGGCGGCGAGGTGGTCGACGGCGGCGGGGTGGTCGAGGAGACGACGTTCACATGGGACGAGACGCAGCTCGTCGAGCAGCGCAGCGGCGCGCCGTCGGTCTCCGGCGGGGGCATGACCACGACATGGGAATACGACGGGCTGCGGCCCGTCGCCCAGATCGAACGCCTCGGGCGCGACGCGGACCAGGACGCGATCGACCGGCGCTTCTACGCGATCGTCACCGACCTGGCCAGCGCGCCAACGCATCTCGTCGGCGAGGACGGCTCCTTCGCCTGGCACGCCCGCACGAGCCTGTGGGGCGTTCCCACCCAACTCCAGGGCGACGCACGGCGGATGCCGCTGCGCTTCCCCGGGCAGTACGCCGACGCGGAGACCGGGTGGCACTACAACCTGCACCGCTACTACGACCCCCTCGCCGGGCGTTACACCTCCCCCGACCCTCTGGGACTCGGGCCCTCGCCCCATGTCTTCGGCTACCCCCACAACCCGCTGACCTGGTCGGACGCGCTGGGCCTCGCGGCCCACCCGGTCGGCGAAATCCGCTACAACAGCACCGACTTGAGCCAGCGGGCGTTCCAGGAACGCAGGAACGCGGGCTACTGGGACGCCGATCACAACGTCGCGGTCGCCCGGGTGCAGGGGCTCGACGAGCTGATCGTCGGGTTCAGCGGCGCGGGCAGGCACTCCGAGGGGCACATCCTCCAGCAGCTCGAGCAGCGCGGCATCGACCCGCAGCGGGTCATCGACCTCTACACGGAGCGGCAGCCGTGCGCCAACTGCCAGAACCTCATCGACTCCAGCATGGGCCAGGTCAATGTGTCGTGGTCCGTTCCCTACTACAACTCGCCCCCGCTGTCGGCGGATGACGCGCTGCTCATGAACCAGGCGAGCGCGGATCTGCTGTCCGATATGATCCGACGCGCCGACGGCCGATGAGGAGCGTTCGTTCATGTCCGACACATCCGACACCTCCAACGCCGCGCCCGGGGGGGACCCCAAGGCGCCCGATGAGGTGCTGGCGGCCCGGGCGGTGCTCGCCGACGCGGCCGACGCCGCACTGCGGGCGGCCGGACTGCCGGTGCTGCGCGAGGAGTTCGCCCACTCCGGCGCGCAGGTCTGGGTCGACGCCAAGGCCGACGCGCTCGGCGGCGTCTACGCCCGCTGGAAGATCAGCGCGGAGATGAACCAGGCGGTCATCGCGTGCGTCCGCGAGCGCAGGATGGACGACCCGCTGATCCGGCGCCGCGGCGAGGTCGGCGCCGCGATGAATGAGGCGGTGCTGCGCGTTCTGGTCGCGTCCGGGTTCGAGGCCGATCACTTCGCGGACGGCTTCGTCCCGCCCTGCGTGCGGATCACCGCCGCGCCACGATGAGTTCGCGCCAGGGCGCGACAGCGGCGCTCTCTTGATCAAATACGGTGAGGGGGGCCGGAGTTCACGCGCGTTGGGGCCGGAGCAGATGTTCTGTGAGTGAAGTTCGACGCCCACGCTAGGCCACATGGGGGATTGCCGCCCCCGGCGCGGCGTGGCGTCGGGCAGGCTGACGGGCATGACTCCGCATGTGTGGGAGCAGCGCGTCTCCCTGGCCGACCTGGACTTCCACCGTCACGTGAACAACGCCCGGATGCTCGCATGGGTCCAGGACTCGTGGGCCGACATGGCGGCGACGGCCGAGGGCGTTCCCCCGGCGTTTGTCGCCGTGCAGCACACGGCGCGATATCAGGCGCCGCTGCCGTACCAGCGCCGGGTGCGGATCGAGACCACGGTGACCAAGCTGGGCCGGTCATCGGTGACGGGGATCGCGCGGATCACGGATGGCTCGGTGATCTTCGCCGAGATCACCTCGACCTGGGTCGGCGTGGACCCGGTGCGCCAACGGCCGCGCGCGCTCACGGACGTGGAGCGGGAGTCGTTCGGCAGGCATCAGATCGAGGAACCTCTCGTCCCAGTCGCGGCCGCCCAACTCGCTGGCTGACGCCTGCCGTTCGGCGTTACGGTGGCGGCATGGGCACCGACCGCCACCTGCGCAGCCTCGTCGTGGACGGAACGACATGGCGCTGGGCGGCGCGTCAGCATGTGGATCGTTCCGACGACGCCAACTGCCGCCTGGCGCTGTCCCTTTACCGCGAGGGCACCCGGCGCCGCCTCGCACTGGTCTTCCGCCCTGGACCCGATCGCGTGATCTCCAACTCGGCTTTCGAGGCGGGGGCGTTGATCCGTCTTCCGGACCGCGCCTACCCCAACCTCCACCGTCCCGGGACGGTTCGGGCCCTGCTGGACGCCGCCCCGCCGGGCCTCGTCCTGCCCGCCACCCCCGGCACGACCGAGACGGACGGCTGGCCGCACTTCGACACCGTCGTGGGCCAGGGCCACGCGGCATGACCGCTCAAGGGCTCAGGCCAGCGGCTTGCGCATCAGCGTGCACACCGTTTCATAGCGGGTGATGGAGCCGTCGGGGCGCTCCTCGTCCCAGCCGACGGGTGCCGAGGCGTAGGCGACATAGCCGAGGCGTTCATACAGGGCGCGGGCCCTGGAGTTGTCCTCCTCGACGTCGATCTCCGCATGGGCGAGGCCGCGGGCGCGCACGCGGTGCTCGGCCGCCGCGATCAGGCGCGTTCCCAGGCCGCACGAGCGCAGCGCCGGGTGGACGACCAGCTGGAACAGCTTGCCCGCGCCCGGCCGGTCCACATAGTCGACGGCGCCGATGGCCACGGGGAGCCCGGAGGGTGGACAGACGGCCAGGTAGTCGACCTCCCCCGCGCGGACCCTCGTCAACTCCCCTGCCACCGCGGCCAGATGGAGCCGCGACCCGGCCCAGCCGCAGCGCTCCAGGTCCTCGGGCAGCAGATCCCGCACGACGACAGGCAGCGTCACGCGGTCGGCCGTTCCTCCAGCGTCCACCGTCCCCACCTCCGGGGCGTCACTCTTCCGTCAACCGGGGTGCGCGGCAAAGGGTTTGTCGGCGTTCGTGCGGGCGTTCGGCGGGCGTTCGCGTCCGGCACGTTGGGCGCGTCCGGCGTCCGGCGTTCGGCGGGCGTTCGCGTCCGGCACGTTCAGCCGTCCTCGCGGAGGCGGGCCGCCTCCGCGACTGTGCCCTCCCTGCTCGTCGTCACCAACTCCAGGATCGCGCGGAGCTGGGGCTCGTCGAACGTCGACAGGATCGCCATCGTGCGCTCGCCGAGGCCCGCGTAGTACTCCGCGCAGCGGGCCAGCCCGTCGAGGGTCGGCTTAGGAGGACCTGAACGCCTCCCCCGCCCAACTCCAGTGGATCCTCGGGGGTTACACCCTCGCGCTCGGCACCGGCCTGATCACCGGGGCCAGACTGGGCGACATCCATGGGCGCAGACGGATGTTCGTGGTGGGCGTCGCGGGGTTCACCGCGGCGTCCGCGCTGTGCGCGCTCGCGGTCGGGCCCGGGATGCTGATCGCCACCCGGGTCGCCCAGGGGCTGTTCGCGGCGGCGATGGTGCCGCAGGTGCTGGCGCAGATCCAGGTGATGTTCGCGCCGGAGGAGCGCGGCGGTCCGATGGCGGCGTTCTCGTCGCTTGTCAGCCTCGCCGCCACGCTCGGGCCCATCCTCGGGCCGCTGCTGGCCGAGGCCGACCTGTGGGGCATGGGCTGGCGCCTGGTCTTCTGGGTCAACGTGCCGGTGGGCGTGCTCACCCTCGTCGCCTCCCTCCGGCTGCTGCCGGAGAGCCGCGCGCCGGGCGCGGCGCTCTCCACGGCCGCCCTTGTCCTGCTGCTCTATCCGCTGATCGCCGTGTCCGACGAGGCCCACTGGCCGGGCTGGGCCACCGCGCTCGTGGTCGTGGGGGCGCTCACGCTGGGCGCGTTCGCCCTGCATCAGCGCCGGGCGCGGGCGCGCGACGGCACGCCCCTGGTGGAGCCGACCCTGTTCCGCTACAGGTCGCTGCGCGACGGGCTGCTGGTCCAACTGCTGTTCTTCGTCCCGGTGATGGGCTTTCTGATGGTGCTCACCCAGTTCCTCCAGGTGGGCGTCGGCATGGGCCCCGTCGAGGCCGGACTGACCATCGCGCCCTGGGCCGTGGCGGTCGGCGTGGGGGCGTCGCTCGGGGCGGCCGTGCTGGTGCCGCGCATCGGCCGGGTCACCGTGCAGGCCGGGCTCGCGCTCCTGATGGGCGCGTTTCTGCTGCTGACGCCGGTGGCCGGGGGCGCCACGCCGGACCTCGGCCTGCTCGACCTGCTGCCCGGCGTGCTGCTCGGCGTGCTGCTCGGCGGCGCGGGGATGGGCCTGGTCGTGGCCCCGATCGTGCAGCTGACGCTGGCCGATGTGCCGACGGAGCACGCGGGTTCGGGGTCCGCCCTGTTCAACACCGTGACGCAGATCGCCGCGGCGATCGGGGGCGCGGCGATCGGAACGTACTACTTCTCGGGCGTGCGGGACGTGCTGGCCACCGCGACCGGCTCGCCCGAGGCACTGGCCGACGGGGTCGGGGGCGCGTTCCGTGGCACGTTGGTGCTGTGCGCCGCCCTGCTCGTGGCGGCGCTGGCCGCGACGTTCCTCCTGCCGTCCCGCGCGGCGACACCCGAGGCGGGTGCCGGGGCCCGGGCCCGGGCCGGGGCCGGGGCCGAACCGGCGTCCCCCCGGACGCCGGTCAGGGCCGCCGACGACGCGCGGGGGGCGCGTGCGCCGGGCGCGTAGTGACCGCGCGCGCCGGACGCGCCGGACGCGCAACGGTCGCCGACGCTGGCGGCGCAGCGGTCGCGGGCGCCGCCGTTCAGGGCGCCGAGGCCGCGGCGACCCGCCCGGTGGGGGCGGCGTCCCCGCCGGGCGAGGCGGCGCGCCAGGTGAGCACGGCGGCCATGGCCAGGCAGGACACCGCGAACAGCAGGACCGGGACGCCCACTTCGCCGCGCGCCACATAGGAGAAGGTCGCCACGGTGAACACGCCCGAGGCCATGCCGAACGCGACACCGAGCAACGGCACCGCGCGAGCGGGCGGAAGCGCCGCGGCGACCAGCAGCGCGACGGCGACGAGCAGGTCGGGAACGACGAAGTGCTCCTCGACGCCGCGGAACACCACGTTGCCCAGGGTGCCGACGCCAATGAAGACGGCCAGCCCTCGGCCGACGGTCAGCGGGGAACGCACGGTCTCTTCTCCTTCGATCGGCGGGAACGCGGCGGTGCGCGGCCGGATGTCTACAGCGTAGACACAGAGGGAGCATCCTGTCTACACCGTAGACAGGATGCCAGAATGAGCCCATGGCCACGTCCCGCTTCCTCTCGCCCGAGCTGATCGTGCGCACCGCGTCCGACCTGGGGGACCGCGACGGCGCGGATGCGATGTCGATGCGCCGGATCGCGGCCGAGCTCGGCTGCGACCCGATGGCGCTCTACCGCCACTTCGCCAACCGCGAGGCGCTGCTCGACGCCGTCGCCGATCTCGCACTGGGCGACGTCCCGTCCCCCGACGCCGAACTCCCCTGGGAGGAACGGGTCTTCGCCACCGCCGACGCCATCCGCACGGCCGCGCTGCGCCACCCGGGCATCGCGGCGCACGTGGCCGCCCGGCCGCCGATGGGGGCGAACGGGCGGCGCATCGCCGTCGGCCTGGTGACGGCCCTGGTGACCAGCGGGCTGCCCCCGGCGACGGCGGTGCGCTGCCTCCAGACGCTGGTGGCGTATCTGGCGTCCTCGCTCGCCATGGCCGTGCGGGCGGGCGCGCGCGACGAACGCTGGGAGCAGGTGCGCGCGATGCTCGACGGGCTGCCGGGGAGCCACATGCCCGGCGGGGAGCTGTTCGTCGTGGGTTCCGAGGAGCAGTTCCGCTTCGGGCTGCGGCTGCTGATGGCGGGGATCAGGGCGGAGGTCGCGGCAGCCAACGGCGCCACCGGGCCGTAACGCGAGGCCGCGGCGGCCGATGGCGGCGCGGGCACGCGGCAGATGGCGGCGCGGGCACGCGGCAGATGGCGGCGCGCGGCCGACGGCGGTGCCCGGACCGGGGCGGGGAACACCGGGCCGACGAGCGGCGGCGCGGGGCCGGGGCGGAGATCGCCGGGGCCCGCCGAGCCTCGTAGTCTGCCGGGCATGCCCATGCTCCAGATGAGGTTGATCACCCCGTCCGAGCGGACCGAGGACGTCGTCGCCCTGCTGCGGCGCACCGTCGGCACCGCGCACCTGATGGTCCTGCCCGGGGTCGCGCGGGAGCCCGAGGGGGATGTGGTGTTGTGCGACGTGGCGCGCGAGGCGGCGGACGCGCTGCTCGGTCAACTGCGCGCGCTCGGGCTGTCCGACGAGGGCGCGATCATCGTCGACAATGTCGATCTGTCGCTCTCGACCCGCTCCGCCAGGGCCGAGCGTGAGGCGCCCGGCGAGGGCGTGGACGCCGTGTTGTGGGAGGCGATGGACGAGGCCACCCAGGGCGAGTCACGGCTGTCCGTGACCTGGCTGGCGTTCCTCGTCGTCGCGACGATGCTGGCGGCCTCTGGCGTCATGCTCGACAGCGCGATCCTGCTGGTGGGCGCGATGGCGGTGGGGCCTGAGTTCGGTCCGCTGGCCGGGATCTGCACGAGCGTGGCGATGTGGTCCCCGCGCCGGGCGGTGCGGCCCGTGGTGGCGCTGCTCGTCGGCTTTCCGCTCGCCACGCTGCTGACGTGCGCGTTTGCGCTGCTGATGGATGCGTTCGGGCTGTTCTCGAAGGCGATGTTCGAGGAGCCGCACCCGGCGAGCCAGTTCGTCTGGAAGCCCGACGCGATGTCGTTCGTGGTGGCGGCGCTGGCCGGGATCGCCGGGATCCTGTCCCTGACCTCGGCCAAGGCCGGGATGCTCGTGGGCGTGGCGATCTCGGTGACGACCGTCCCCGCCGCCGGGCACGCCGCGCTCGCCCTCGGCTACGGCCACTTCACCGACGCCCGAGGCTCGATGACCCAGCTCGGGCTCAACCTGCTGGGCATCCTGGTCGCGGGCACCCTGACGCTGCTGGCGCAGAAGCTCTACTGGGCGCGTAAACGCCTCGTGCCCGTGGCCGCGCCTGGCGCCTGAGCGCCTGAGCGCCTGAGCGCCTGCGGCAACTTCGGCGACTTCGGCGACTTCGGCGGCCTCCGTGCCTTCGGCACCCTCGACGGCCTGGGCGGCTTCGGCACCTTGAGCGGCTTCGGCGACGTGGCGCGCCGGGACGGCGCTCAGGCGGCGACGCCGAGCACGTGCGCCTTCCCCCACATGCCGAGCGGCACCAGCGCGGCATTGAGTGAAGTGCCCGTCTCCGTCAGGGAGTAGACCACCCGGGGTGGCACCTCGTCATGCGCCTCCCTGTGCACGATGCCGTGCTCCTCCATCTCGCGCAGGTGCGACGCCAGCACCTTCTCCGTGACGCCGGGCAGCCGCCTGCGCAACTCCCCGAAGCGGCACGCTCTTTCGCCCAGCGCCCACAGGATCAGCACCTTCCACTTGCCGCCGATCACCGACATCGCCGCGTCGATCCCACAGACGTGTCCCGCCGGTCCCCCCGGCCTCGCCGCCGTCGCCATGTCCAACCCTCCTGCCTGCTCGCTCACCCGGGGGAAACCACCCACTTCAAAGTGCGTTCTTGCCCACCCCGGCATCCTCGACCAGCCTAAATGGCATGACCGACAACATCACGAGACCGCTGCCGATCACCGTTCTTGGCCTGGGCGCCATGGGCACCGCCCTCGTCAGGAGTTGGCTCTCGAAGGGCCGTTCCGTCACCGTCTGGAATCGCACCCGGGTGCGGGCCGCCCCGCTCGCCGAGGCGGGCGCGACGGTCGCGGGGACCGCCGCGGAGGCCGTGGCTGCGAGCCCGCTCGTGGTCACCTCCCTGCTCGACGACGCCTCCGTCGGCGAGACGCTCACGACCACGGACCTCGCGGGCGTGGACCTGGTGAACATCACGACGAGCACCCCCGCCGAGGCCCGCGCCCGCGCCATCTGGGCCGAGAAGCGGGGCGCCCGCTATCTCGACGGCGGCATCATGGCCATCCCACCCATGATCGGGATCGAGGGCTCGGGCGCCTATGTCTTCTACAGCGGGGACCGCCACCTGTTCGAGGAGCGCCGGGAGGCGCTGATCGTGCCCGCGGAGGCGGAGTTCGTCGGGGAGGACGCCGGGTTCGCCGCGCTCCACGACGTGGCGCTGCTCAGCGCGATGAACGGCATGTTCGCTGGCGTGATGCACGCCTTCGCCCTGATCCGCGGGGAGGACATCAGGCCGAGCGAGTTCGCGCCGCTGCTCTCCGGGTGGCTGGTCGCCATGAGCCGGTCGGTGGAGAAGGCCGCCGAGCAGTTGGAGAGCGGTGACTACACCAAGGGCGTCGTGTCGAACCTCGCGATGCAGGTGGCCGGGAACGCAACCCTGCTGCGCACGGCCGAGGAGCAGAGGGTGAGCGCCGAATTGATCGCGCCCTATCTCGCCCTGACGGAGCGTCGCCTCGCCCAGGGGCACCCCGACGAGGACACCACCGGGGTGGTCGAGCTGCTGATACGGAGCTGACCGGGCGGCGGGGCACCCGGCGGGTAGAAGGACGGCGTGCGCCCGGGGCGCCGGGTGTGGGCGCCCCGGGGTGGGGTGGGTGGGTGTCAGCGGAGCCAGGGGGTGGTGCGGATGAGGGGGAGGCGTTGCCAGTGGTGGCCGAGGCCCCAGGTGCGGTCGGCGTGGAGGGCGGCGAGGGTGATGAGGGCGATGGCGTAGATGAGGTGAGAGTCCATGAAGGGGTTGGATGACATGGTGGGGGTGCCGTCGGAGAGGTGCTGGGCGGGGGGCCATTCGGCGGCCCACATGAGGGCCATCATCAGGGTGCCCGCGAGGGCTGTGGGGCGTAGGGCGATGCCCGCGGTGAGGGCGAGGCCGATGCCGAGGAGGCCGAGCATGAACAGCCAGTCGGCCCAGGCGTCCCCGGCCCAGGAGTGGAAGGTGGATTCCAGGGGGCCGACGGCGACGCCGCTGAGGAAGCCGCGGGTCGGGGAGCCGCCGTCGGTCCAGGCGTTCCCCGCCTGGGTGGCGTAGCCGAGGCCGAAGGTCTTGTCGAGGAACGCCCACAGGAAGACAAAGCCCAGCGCCACACGAAGCCCGGCAAGCATCCGGCCGGACACCGAAGCCGTGGAGAGGCCGACGGCGGCGTCGGCCGTGGCCCGCCCCGCCGCGGGCGCGGTGTCGCCCGTGCCGCCCTGCGTCCGGCGGCGGGGGTTCGGGTGATCCTGGATGGCCATGATCGCTGTCCCTTCCGAGGTGGTTCGCTCTGGGGTGGTTCGCTCTGGCGTGGTGTGCGCCGTCCGGTGTTCCGGTGCACCACGAATGTCTCGCCGCGGCACCCTCCGGAGGATGGGCCGCGCGGGCCAGGGGCGGAGGGCCGAAGGTCCCCAACGGGCGGGCCCGGTCGGTCCCCTGGCCGGGTCGGTCCCCTGGCCGGTCAGGCCGTCGGGGAGGCACCGCGCGGGGGAGGCGGCACCGGCACCAGGAGCACCGGGCAGTGGGCGCCATGGAGGAGCGCACGGGTCAGTCGCCCGCGCCGCGCCCCCGAGCGGTGCACGGGGAGAACGGCGACAGCGGCGGTGCGCGTCACCTCGACGAGCGCGGCGGCCGAGTGCAGGGACGGCGGGAGGACACGGAGCGGGGCGCCGCGCCGGGCGGCCTCCTCGAAGGCGTGGAGCGCCGCCTCGGCGTCCGCCCCGTCGGCGGCGATCAGCAGGACGTCGCCATGGACCCGCGCCGGTCCCGGGTCGCCGCGCACGATCAGGACCGGCCCGGCGACCCGCCCCCGGCCCCTGTTGCCCCGGGCGGTGCCCCCGTACGCGAGCCGTGCGCCGACCGACCGCCACGGCCAGGCGGGCTGGCCACCGGGGGCGCGGGCGCCCACGACGGTGAGCGCGGCCGTTCCGGCGCACCGGAGCAGCACGGTGACCGGGTCGCCGATCAGAGGAAGGGGAAGGGTGAGCAGTCCGGGATGGCGCCGTCGGGCGCGGTCCACGGCGGCGGCGAGGACGGGTTCCGCCTCGTCCCGGTCGGGGACGGCATAGACGATGTCGAGCGCGGAGCCGCGCAGTTCGGCCTCGCGCGCGGCTAGGTCGAGCGCGCGGGTGGCGGTCGGGGAGCCGTCGAAGCCGACGATGACGTGCCGTTGTGTGGTCATGTCCGGTCCTCACAGGGCTGGGGAGGAGCGCCCACGCCCCGCGGGCACGCGGGCTCTCCCCCAGGCTCCGGGCGCAACGAAAGGAGGACGAGGGCCGAAGAGCACCCCTCACGGGGGTCGTTGGGGCAGGGCCGTGGCGCGGAAGGGGGCCGTTCGGCCCTGGTGCCTTCGGGCACGGAGGGGCACCATCGGGACGGGATCAGGCGACGGACGACCATCGGGGAGCACGACGGCACATGGGCGAGGCGCGTACGTTCTCAGCGCAGGCACCGATCAGGGTGTTCCTGCTCGACGACCACGAGGTGGTCCGCCGCGGCGTGCACGACCTGCTGGACGCCGAGCCCGACATCGAGGTGGTCGGCGAGGCGTCGAGCGCCGCCCAGGGCCTGGCCAGGGGCCCGGCGCTGCGCCCCGACGTGGCGATCCTCGACGTGCGGCTCACGGACGGCGACGGCATCACCGTCTGCCGGGAGCTGCGCTCGCGGATGCCGGAGCTGGCGTGCCTGATGCTGACGTCGTTCGATGACGACGACGCGCTCCTCGACGCCATCATGGCCGGGGCCGCTGGCTATGTCCTCAAGCAGATCAGGGGCTCCGACCTGGTGGCCGCCGTGCGGACCGTCGCCTCGGGCCAGTCGATGCTCGACCCGGCCACCACCGCCCGGCTCATGGGGAGCCTCCGCGGCGACAACGCCCCAGCCGAGCCCGCGGACGACCCCATCGCCGGGCTCACCCCGCGCGAGCGGGAGATCCTGGTGCTCATCGGCCAGGGGCTGACCAACCGGCAGATAGGCGCGCGGCTGTTCCTGTCGGAGAAGACGGTGAAGAACCACATATCCCGGCTGCTCGCCAAGCTCGGCGTGGAGCGCCGCGTCCAGGCCGCGGTGCTCGCCAGCCGGGCCAGGCCGCAGACCGGCGGCGAGCGGGGCTGACAATCGCGTCGCCCGAAGGCCGCCCGACCGCCACCCGCCACCCGCCACCCGCCGACTGCCGCCTGCCCCGCACCGGCCCGCGCCGCGCGTCCTTCACTCGTGCGGGACCACCACGAGCGGCGCCGGGCAGTGGTGGATCAACGCGTGGGTGACCGGCCCGATGTGGGCGCCCAGGCGGGTGACGCGCATGCGCCGCCCGGTGACCACGAGGGCGGCGTCAGGGGCCTCCTCGACGAGCAGCTGGGCGGCGCGGCCCCGGGTGACGCGTTCCCGCACGGCCACGTCCGGGTACTTCGTGCGCCACGGGCCGAGCACCGCGGACACCCGCCGAGCGCTGTCCGCGCCCACGGCCGCCAGGACGCCGGGGTCGATGCCGCTGGGCGCCAGCTCGGCGAGGGAGGGCACGTCCCAGGCGTGGACGGCGAGCAGCTCCGCGCCCCGGCGTTCGGCCTCATCGAACGCGAAGGTGATCAACTCGTCGGCGGAGTCGCGGAGATCGAGGCCCAGGAGTACTGTTCCCGTTCCCTCCGCGCCCGCCGCCCGCACCAGCGCCACCGGGCACCCCGCGCGCGCCACCGTGGCCCCGGCGACCGAGCCGGTGACGAACCCCGAGATCCGTCCGAGGCCGCGGGAGCCGAGGACGACGAGGTCCGTTGCGCCGGACAGCTCCGCCAGCTCCACGCCGGGCACGCCCGAGAGGCGTTCGAGGGTCACCCGCAGGCCCGGGTGCCGCGCGGTCAGGTCGGCCGCCCGCTCGGTGAGCACGCCGTCCAGGGCCGCCCGGCGGTCCGCGCCCTGAACGGGCCAGGACGGCGGGCGGAGTTCGGGCTCGTCCACGTGCACGAGCCGCAGCGCCGCGCCGCGGCGCAACGCCTCGTCCGCCGCCCACGCGGCGGCGGCCAGGCTCTCCGGCGAGCCGTCGAGGCCCACGACGATGGCGCGGGACATGACCAGTACCTCCAGGGGTCTCCAGCAGTGCGGTGCGGGCGGTGTCTCCGCCGCTTCCTCACCACCACCCTCGCCCCGCACACCCCGCCAGGACATGGGGCCGATCGACGCCGGGGGCGGGGCCGTTTGGCCCGGCTTTCCGACCCGTCCGGCCCACGTGCCCGCCCCCGCCACCGGGGCACCGTGGAAGCCCACCGGACGGACGACGCCCCCGCCGACGAACAGTCACGATCACACCGACGACCGCGCCGACGGCCGGACAACGGCCGGGCGCGCTCAGGGGACAGAGCGCCGGTCAGGAGACACAGGAGGAGCCCCATGCCCACACCGAGCCTCTTCACCGCGGTCCCGCCCCGGGGCCGCGAGCGCCTGCTGGCCCGTTCCCGGCAGGTGTCCTTCCCCGCGGGCACCCGCCTGTTCGACGAGGGCGACCGCGCCCAACGCCTCTGGGTGATCACCTCGGGTTCCCTCACGCTGCGGGCGCGCGTGCCCGGGCGGCTCCTCACCACCGTCGGCACCCTCGGCCCCGGCGACCTCACCGGCTGGTCGGCGCTGATCCCTCCGCATGTACGGGAGTTCGGCGCGTACACGGTGGGCTGGCTCAACGCCCGTGAGTTCGACGCCGCGGACCTCCACGACCTGTGCGACGCCGACCCGCCGCTCGCGTGCGCGATCCACCGCTATCTCGCCACGACGGTCGCGCACCGGCTGCGCACCACCCGCCAACGCCTCATCGAGGTCTACGGCCCCTACGGCCACGACAGCGCCCGTCAGGCGGGCTGACCACCCACCCCGCCCGCCCCACCCGCGCCTCCCGTAGCGCCAGCACCACCCGCACCACCCGCGCCCCCCGTAGCGCCAGCACCACCCGCACCGCCAGCCCCGCCAGCCCCGCCCATGAGCGGCACGCGCCACACCAGCCGGGTCCCCCCGCCCTCACCGGGCGTCAACTCCAGGGCGCCGCCGAGCTGTTCGGCGCGCTCGGCCAGGTTCCGCAGCCCGCTGCGGCGCCCCTCCCCCGCGGGCACGCCCACCCCGTCGTCCGCGACCGTCAGCGTCAGCGTCCCCGCGGCCACCACGACCGACACCCGCGCCGAACGGGCCGACGCGTGCCTGGCCACGTTGGACAGCGCCTCGCCGAGCACCGCCACGGCGTGGTCGGCGACCCCCGCGGGAACGTCGGTGTCGATCAGCCCCTCGAGCCGCAGCCCCGGGGTGAAGCCCAACGCCGCCACCGCCTCCTCGACCGTCGCCATCAGCCGCGCCCGCGGACCCCTGGCCGCGGGGCCCGCCTCGTGCGCGCGCAGGCCGAAGATCGTCGAACGAATGATCTTGATGGTCTCGTCCAGGTCGTCCACCGCGCGCACGAGTCGTTCCGCGGCCTGCGGATGGTCCACGAACCGCACGGTGCTCTGAAGCGTCATCCCCGTCGCGAACAGCCGCTGGATCGCCAGATCGTGCAGGTCACGGGCGATGCGGTCCCGCTCTTCGAGCAGGATCAGCTGCTCGGCCGCCCGCCGACGCTCCGCCAGCTCGAGCGCCAGCGCGGCCTGCCCGGCGAACGCCAGCAGCGGCGCGGTCTCGTTGTCCGTGAACGCGGGCTCCCGCACCGCCCGCACCAAGAGCAGCGCCCCGCGGGTCCCCGCCCCTGTGCCCAGCGGCACCGCGACCGCGGGCCCGAGCCCGTCGAAGCGGCGCGGCCCCTCCGCCGCGCGCGGGTCGGCGCCGATGTCGCGGCTGATGACGGGCGCCTCCGCGGTGATCGCCGCGCCCAGGAACGAGCCCTCGCGCGTCACCTCAAGCCCCCGGTGCGCCTCGGCCTCGCGCCCCTCGGCGATGGCGACGCGCAGGTCGTCGCCGTTCTCCCCGGCCAGGGCCAGCACGCCCAGGTCGGCGGCGAGGATGCGGCGGGCGTGCACGACGATCTGTTCGAGCACCTGGGCCTCCCCGGCGCCGGAGAGCAGGCCGCCGACGATCTCGGCGTTCGCCTCGAGCCAGCGCTGCCGGTAGCGAGCCTCCTCGTACAGGCGGGCGTTCTCCACGGCGACGCCCGCGGCGACGGCGAGCGTCGTGAGGACCGACTCGTCCTCGGCGTCGAACTCGCGCCCGCCGCGCTTGTCCGTGAGGTAGAGGTTGCCGAACACCTCGTCCCGCACCCGCACCGGCACCCCGAGGAACGAGCGCATCGGCGGGTGGTTCGGCGGGAAGCCGAACGACGCGGGGTGCGCGGTCAGATTGGTGAGGCGCAGCGGCTCGGGGTGGCGGATCAGCTCGCCGAGGATGCCGTGCCCCGACGGCAGGCGGCCGATCGCCGCGATCCGTTCCTCCGAGACGCCCACCGTGATGAACTGCGCGAGCCGGTCGTCCTCCCCGATCACGCCAAGCGCGCCGTACTCCGCGTCGACGAGCGCCACCGCCGCCTCGACGATCCGCCGCAGCACGCCCGGCAGGTCGAGCTCGCGCCCCACCGAGAGCAGCGCCTCGAGCAGCCCGTGCACCCGGTCCCGCGTGCCGCGGATCGCGTCGATGCGGAGCTGCAACTCCTCGAGCAGCTCATCCAGTCGAAGCTGCGGCAGCTCACCGTTCCGCGCGGGGCCGTCCTGCGCCATGCCGTCTCCCTCCCACGGCCGGACCGACCCCACCCTAACGACCGCGCCCTCCCACCCCAGGGGCAGGCAGAGGTGCCGCCCGAGGGTGCCGGGCCGGTCAGCGGCGGGCCCGCCCCGTTCAAGCGGCGGCCCGCCCCCGGCCCGCGCGTTCGTGCCCCGCCCGTGGTGATGCGCGGAGACGGCGGCGGCGCGCCCCTCCCCGGCCATCGCACCCCCGACGTCCGGCCATCGCACCCCCGACGTGGCGTTCGACCGCCCCTCCCCGGCCGTCACACCCCCTCCCCGGCCAGCGCCTCCCTCACCTCGCCGAGCCGGGCCAGGTCGTCGGCCAAAGCGGCGCGTTGCCCCGGGGCAAGGGGTATCGCGGCCGCGCGGTCGATGAGGTCGCGGGCCTGGTCGGGGTGGCCGAGGCGGTGGGCGATGTCGCCGCGCAGCACCAGGATGCGCAGCAGCTGCTCGTCCGTGGGCTTCTCCCCGCGCACCGCCAGGACGCGGTCCAGGATCTTGGCCGCGGCCTCGGGGTCCTCCTTGGAGTCGGCGAAGGTCACGGCGAAGTGCAGCGCGCGGGCGAAGGTCTCCCGGGGCGCGGGCGGGTGGGCGGAGTCGCCGCCGGTGGGCTGGCCTACCCGGATGGAGTTCCCGCCGGGGTCGGTCATGAGGAACTGCCGCACGCCATAGGACATGTCGCGCACGGGGCCGATGCGCGGGATGCCCCGGGTGGGGACCCTGCCGTACGCCTCGCGGAGCCCCGCGCGGAACGCCTCGTGGAGCGCGTCGACCTCGTCGGTGAGGATGTAGCACCCCCCGAGCGACTCCTCGGGGTCGAGCTCCTTCATGCCGTGGAACTGGAGCTCGACATCGCCCCGTTCGACGACGGCGTACGCGTAGGGGCTCCTCTGGAGGAACGTCACTTCGAAGCCGAGCGCGGTGTAGAAGTCGACGACGGGCTGGATGGCCGGGCAGGACAGCAGCGGAATGGTCTTCTCGGTCACACGCGCCAGTCTAGTCAAATTTGAATAGAAGCCTTGGCGGGCCCGACTCTTGACGGCGACGACGAACCGTTGCCACACTCCGGTGCATCCGAAAGCGCTTGCTACCACCCATCCGCATGTCGCCCAGGAGATGAATCGATTCATGCACACCCCCTTCCCGAGCCGCCAAAGAGACAGGGGGCGGGCGCCGCACTCGCCGGACAAAGAGCACGCACAAGGCCGTTGACCTGGGGTGAAGCACCCCGGACCGCGTTTCCCAAACGTTACCGCCCGCCCGGTTGCCCCCGCGGGCGCCGCCGGTACTGTAACGATTCACTTCGGGCAGGCCGGGGGCAGGGACACACGGTGGCACCGCACCTGAAGCACCGTTACGCATCAGCAGAGCAGGGAGGCTCTCTATGTCACTCAGAAGGACCGCGCTCAGCGGTCTTGCCCTCGCCCTCGCCGGTTCCCTGGCACTCACGGCATGCGGCTCGGACGGCGGTGGCGGGGATGACGGTGGTCAGGTCACCCTGCGTTTCACGTGGTGGGGCGCCGACGAGCGCTCGCAGCGCTACGAGGAGGCCATCGCGCTGTTCGAGGAGGCGAACCCGGGCATCGAGGTGCAGACGGGCTTCGCCGAGTTCCAGGACTACTGGACGCAGCGCAGCACCGACGCGACCTCGGGTGAGCTGCCCGACGTCCTCCAGATGGACCTCTCCCGGCTGCTCGAGTACACCAACGCCGGACTCCTCTACGACCTGACCGAGTTCGAGGGGAACCAGCTCGACACGTCGGGGATCGACGAGGAGCTGCTGGCCTCGGGCCAGGTGGAGGAGCAGCTGCTCGGCATCCCCACCGGCACCAACACCTGGGCGCTGCACTACAACCCCGACCTGCTGGCCGAGCTGGGCGTCGAGCCCCCGGAGTGGGACTACACGTGGGAGGACTACCACGCGTTCGTCGCCGAGGTCAGCGAGGCGGGCGCGGACCTGGATCCGCGGGTCTACGGGGCGACCGACTACACGGTGACGTGGTGGGTCTTCCTCCAGTGGCTCGTCCAGCAGGGCACCGAGCCATTCGCGGAGAACGGCGAGTTGAACTTCACCGAGGACGACCTGCGCACGTTCCTGAGCAGCACCGACGCGTTGCGCGACGCGGGCCACACCTTCCCGGTCGAGCGCCTCGACCAGCTCGCCCCGCTCGGCGGCTTCAACTCGGGTGAGGCCGCCGTGGAGTTCCACTGGGACAACTTCATCCACTCCTACGCCAACGACCTGGGCAACGAGAACATCCAGCTGATGCCGATGCCCAGCGGCCCGGACGGCGAGAAGCACATGTTCTACAAGCCGTCGATGCAGCTCTCCATGGGCGCCAACACCGCGCATCCCGAGGAGGCCGCGGCGCTGATCGACTTCCTGATCAACGACCCGGAGGCGGGCCAGATCATCGGCACCGACCTGGGCGTTCCCGCGTCGCAGGGGCGGCTCGACGCCCTCGATGTCGAGGACGGCAGCCTGGAGCAGCGCGCGATCGAGTACGAGCGGCGGGTCGACGAGGAGGGCTACATCACCGAGACCGTGCCGCGGCACCCCGAGGGCTTCGGCGCCCTTGAGACCGAGTATGTCGAGGTCCTGGGCAACGAGTTCTCCTACGGGCAGATCGACGCCGACGACTTCGTGGACCGGCTGTTCACGGAGGCCCAAAACCTCCTGGTGACCGAGTGACCGCGGCACTTCCCTTGAACGCCCCCTTCGGAAAAGGATCCCCCTCATGGCTCTGACGCGTGAGGCGGCCAGGACCCCGCGCGCCGGAGAGCCCTCGCGGCGGCCGCTCGGCAAGCGGCCGCCGCGGCGGGCCGCCGACACCCGGGCGGGCTATGCCTTTCTCGCCCCCTGGCTGTTCGGCTTCATCGCCCTGACGGCCGGGCCCATGGTGGCCTCCGCCTATCTGTCGTTCACCGACTACCACCCGGTGCGCGGCGGCGACTGGATCGGCTGGGACAACTACCAACGCCTCTTCGACGACCCGCGGTTCCTCGACTCGGTCGAGGTCACCGCGCTCTACGCCGTGGTGGGCACGCCCATCAAGCTGGCCGCGGCGCTCGGCGTCGCCATGCTGCTCAACAACCGCCGCAGGGGGCAGGGCACCTACCGCTCGGCGTTCTACGCGCCCTCGCTCATCGGCGCCAGCGTCTCGATCGCGATCGTGTGGCGCGCGATGTTCAACGACGACGGCATCGTGGACGAGGCGGGGCAGCTGTTCGGCATGTCCGAGGGCGGCTGGATCGGCAACCCCGATCTGAGCCTGCCGATGATGATCCTGCTGGCGGTGTGGCAGTTCGGCGCGCCGATGGTGATCTTCCTCGCCGGGCTCAAGCAGATCCCGAACGAGCTCTACGAGGCGGCTGACGTGGACGGCGCGGGCGCGTGGCGCAAGTTCACGAGGATCACGCTGCCGATGCTGTCGCCCGTGCTGTTCTTCAACCTGGTGCTCGAGACGATCCACTCCTTCCAGGTGTTCGCCTCGGCGTTCATCATCTCGGGCGGCCGCGGCGGGCCCGCCAACTCCACGCTGTTCTACACGCTCTACCTCTACCAGCGGGGGTTCGGGCAGGGGCAGCTCGGCTACGCCGCCGCGATGGCCTGGCTGCTGGTGATCGTGGTGGGGATCATCACGCTCGTCTTCTTCAGGACCTCGCGGTACTGGGTGTTCTACTCCGGGGAGGGACGATGACGACCACCATGGCCTCCAAGGGGCTCGGCCGGGGGATCAGGCGCCGCCGTTCGGGCAGGACGGTGCTGTTCCACGTCTCCGTGGTCGCGCTGTGCGTGGTCATGCTCTACCCGGGCGCGTGGCTGCTGCTGTCGTCCTTCCGGCCGACGAACCAGATCCTGGGCGAGACCGGGCTCATCCCCGACAACACGACGCTCGACAACTTCAGGACGGTGTTCGAGGGGATCGGCGGCATTTCGTTTTGGACGTTCTTCATGAACTCCGTCTATCTCGGCGTGGGTTCGGTGATCGGGACCTGCCTTTCCTGTTCCGTGACCGCCTATGGCTTCTCGCGGATCGCCTTTCCCGGGCGCCAGGTGTTCTTCGCCATCATGATCGGCACGCTGCTGCTGCCGTTCCACGTGGTGATCATTCCGCAGTTCATCATGTTCAACGAGCTGGGCTGGACGGACTCGTTCGTGCCGCTGCTGATCGGGAAATTCCTGGCGGCGGACGCGTTCTTCGTCTTCCTGATGGTGCAGTTCATGCGGACGGTGCCCAAGGAGCTCGACGAGTCGGCGCGGCTCGACGGGGCGGGACATCCGCGGATCTACTGGTCGATCATGCTGCCGCTCATGCGCCCCGTGCTGGCGACGGCGTCGATCTTCGCGTTCATCTGGAGCTGGAACGACTTTCTCGCGCCGCTCATCTATCTGCGCAGCCCCGAAAATTATCCGCTCCCGCTCATGCTGCGCCAGTACGCGGACCAGACCAGCACATCGGACTACGGCGCGCAGATGGCGGCGGCGACGCTGGCGCTCGTGCCGGTGATCCTGTTCTTCGTCCTCTTCCAGCGCTATATCGTCGAGGGCGTCTCGACGCAGGGGCTGCGGGGATGAGCGGCAGGCGCTTGAGCACCGGGCTCGCCCTGTTCGGCGAGGTGGTGATCACGGGCGCGCTGGTGGCGTTGCTCTCGGTCCCCCTGGTCACGGCGCTTCCGGCGCTCGCCGCGGGAAGCGCCCATCTGCGGCGCCATCTAAACGGCGAGAGCGTGCGGGTGGCCGATGTCCTGCGGGACTTCGCCGCGGCCTGCCGCGCGCTCTGGCCCGCCGCCCTCGCCGCCTCGGCGGCGGCGCTGCTGCTCCTGTGGAACCTGTCCCTGGCCCAGGCCGGGGTGGTGCCGGGGGCGGCGGGCCTGCTCGTGGTGACGGGGCTGCTGCTCGCGGCGCTCGCCGTGGGCACGCTGCGCACGGCCGACGCGTGGCGCCGCGGCGGCACGGCGGGCGAGGCGGTGCGCGAGGCGGCCGAACGCGCCCGCGCGGACGTGCCGGGCTCGGTGCTGCTGGCGTTCGCGTGCGCGATGTGCGGCGTGTTCGTCTGGATGCTGCTCCCGCTCGCCCTGGTGTGCGGCGGGCTGCTGTCCCTGGCCACGGTCGCCGTGACGGAGCGCGCCGCGCCGGACGCGGCGGCCGAACGCCCGGAGTGAGGGCCGCCGTTCAGTCCCAGGCGTCGCCGCGCCGCTCCAGCAGGATCCGTTGCAGCTCCCTGGCGGCCCTCGGCGGTGAGACGTCGCCGCGGTGCGCGACCGAGATCGTGCGGTGCAGCCCCGGGGCGGCGAACGGCGTGGTGCGAAGACCGGAGTGGTCGGCCACCATGCGCGGCACCACCGCGACCCCGAGCCCGGCGCGGACGAAGCCGAGCACCGCGTCCATCTCGCCGCCCTCCACGCTGTACGACGGCTCGAACCCCGCGCCGTGGCACGCGGCCAGGGTCAGCTCGCGCAGGTCGTAGCCGTGCCGGAACATCACAAGCGGCCGGTTCCTGAGGTCGCCGATCGTGATGTGCCGGTGCGGCACGGGCGCGGGCAGGCCGGGCGACGACACCACCACCAGCTCCTCGCGCAGCAGCTCCTCCGTGGCGAGCGCGGGCGCCTGCCCCGGCAGCGGCGTGATGATCAGCGCCAGGTCGAGCTCGCCCTCGGCCAGGGTCCGCACCAGGTCCTGCGAGCCGTCCTCGTGCACAAACAGCTCCACGCCCGGATAGCTGTCGCGGAACGTTCGCAGCACGCCAGGCACCAGGGAGGCGCACAGGCTCGGCGTCGCGCCCAGGCGCACGCGCCCGCGCCTGAGCTGGGCGACCTCCTGCACCTCGCGCCGCGCCGTCTCCACGTCGGCGAGGATCCTGCGGGCCAGCGGCAGCAGCGCCGCCCCCGCGTCCGTGAGCGAGATATGGCCGCGGGCGCGGTGGAACAGCTCCGCGCCGAGATCCCGCTCCAGCGCCCTGATCTGCTGGGACAGCGAGGGCTGGGCGACGTGCTCGCGCCGGGCGGCCCGCGTGAAGTGCCGGGTCTCCGCGACGGCGGTGAAGTACCTGAGCTGTTGCAGCTGCATGACATCCACCGTAAGCGATCGATAGGAATCGCCTATCAAGATCAGCGATTCTATGTCTTGGACTGATTCATTCCGTTCTGCCTACCGTCGCTCCCATGGCACTGGCGACGCGCCCGGATCCGCGCACGGACAAGCCCACGGACACCCGCGCCCCCCGCACCAAGGGCACCCGCCGCCCTCGAACGGCCCTGGGGCGGCTGTGGAGTTCGACGATCGGCAAGAAGACGGTCATGGCCGTGAGCGGCCTCTTCCTCCTCGGGTACCTGGTCGTGCACATGGCCGGGAACCTCAAGGTGTTCTTCGGCCCCGACGAGATGAACGGCTACGCGCACTGGCTGCGCACGATCGGCGAGCCCGTCGTCCACCACGAGTGGTTCCTGTGGATCATGCGCGTGGCCCTCCTCGCGGCCGTCGTCGCGCACGCCGTCGCCGCGTACCAGCTCAGCCGACTCGACATCGCCGCCCGCCCGGTGAAGTACGTGCACCAGCGCCGCCGGGCCAGCTACGCCACGCGCACCATGCGCTGGGGCGGCGTCATCGTCGCGCTGTTCGTCGTGTGGCACATCCTCGACCTGACCACCGGCACGGTGAACCCCAACGGCGAGCACGGCCGCCCCTACGAGAACATCGTGGCCACCTTCAGCACGTGGTACGGCAATGTGATCTACATCGTCGCCATGCTGGCCGTCGGCCTGCACATCCGCCACGGCTTCTACGGGGCCGCCCAGACCCTCGGCGCGGGCAGCGCGCGCCGCGACCGCGCACTCAAGGCCACCGCCGACGGGCTCGCCCTCGTGCTGACCCTCGGCTTCCTCTCCGTACCGATCGGCGTCATGACGGGAATCGTGGAGTGACGACATGAGCTACCTCGACTACACCACCGGCGACCCCCTCGCCGACGCCAAGGCTCCCGATGGCCCCATCGCCGAGCGCTGGGACCGCCGCCGCTTCGAGGCCAAGCTGGTCAACCCGGCCAACCGCCGCAAGCAGACCGTCATCGTCGTCGGCACGGGCCTCGCGGGCGGCGCCGCGGGCGCCACCCTCGCCGAACAGGGCTACCGCGTCGTCCAGTTCTGCTACCAGGACTCCCCGCGCCGCGCCCACTCCATCGCCGCCCAGGGCGGGATCAACGCCGCGAAGAACTACCGCAACGACGGCGACTCCGTCCAGCGCCTCTTCTACGACACCGTCAAGGGCGGCGACTTCCGCGCCCGCGAGTCCAACGTCCACCGCCTGGCCCAGGTCTCCGTCGAGATCATCGACCAGTGCGTCGCCCAGGGCGTCCCGTTCGCGCGCGAGTACGGCGGCCTGCTCGACACCCGCTCCTTCGGCGGCGTCCAGGTCTCCCGCACGTTCTACGCCCGCGGCCAGACGGGCCAGCAGCTCCTGCTCGGCGCGTACCAGGCGCTGTCCCGGCAGATCGCCGCGGGGAACGTCGAGATGCACCCGCGCACCGAGATGCTCGACCTCGTCGTCATCGAAGGGCGCGCCCGCGGCATCGTCGCCCGCGACCTGATCACCGGGCGCGTCGACACCTACACCGCCGACGCCGTGGTGCTGGCCACCGGCGGCTACGGCAACGTCTTCCACCTCTCCACCAACGCCAAGAACTCCAACGCCACCGCCATCTGGCGCGCCCACCGGCGCGGGGCGTTCTTCGCGAACCCCTGCTTCACCCAGATCCACCCCACGTGCATCCCGCGCTCGGGCGACCACCAGGCCAAGCTCACGCTGATGAGCGAGTCGCTGCGCAACGACGGCCGCATCTGGGTGCCCAAGCAGGCGGGCGACACCCGCGCCCCCGCCGACATCCCCGAGGACGAGCGGGACTACTACCTCGAGCGCATCTACCCCTCGTTCGGCAACCTGGTCCCCCGCGACATCGCCTCCCGCGCCGCCAAGAACGTGTGCGACGAGGGCCGCGGCGTCGGCCCCGGCGGGCAGGGCGTGTACCTGGACTTCGCCGACGCCATCGCCCGGATGGGCAGGGCCGCGGTCGAGGCCAAGTACGGGAACCTCTTCGAGATGTACGAGCGCATCACCGCGGAGGACCCCTACCGCGTGCCGATGCGGATCTACCCCGCCATCCACTACACGATGGGCGGCCTGTGGGTGGACTACGACCTCCAGACCACCATCCCGGGGCTGTTCGCCGTCGGCGAGGCCAACTTCTCCGACCACGGCGCGAACCGCCTCGGCGCCTCCGCCCTGATGCAGGGCCTGGCCGACGGGTACTTCATCCTCCCGTCCACGCTGGCCGACTTCCTCGCCCGCCACCCGCACGACGAGGTCCCCGCCGACCACCCCGCGATCGGCGAGGCCGTCACAGGCGTCACCGACCGGCTCGCCCGGCTGCTCGCGAACGACGGCGACCGCACGCCCGAGTCGTTCCACCGCGAGCTCGGCGAGCTGCTGTGGAACGAGTGCGGCATGTCGCGCTCGGAGGCCGGGCTGCGCAAGGCGCTCGACCGGATCCCCGAGCTGCGCGAGGAGTTCTGGCGCAGGATCACCGTGCCGGGCAGCGGCGAGGAGCTCAACCAGTCGCTCGAGAAGGCCAATCGCGTGGCCGACTACCTCGAGCTCGCCGAGCTGATGTGCCTTGACGCCCTGCACCGCGCCGAGTCCTGCGGAGGCCACTTCCGCGAGGAGAGCCAGACCCCGGACGGCGAGGCGGCCCGCGACGACGAGCGGTTCGCCTACGCCGCCGCCTGGGAGTTCACCGGCACCGGAGCCGCGCCCGTCCTGCACAAGGAAGACCTCGTCTTCGAGTACGTCCATCCCACCCAGCGGAGCTACGCGTGAACCTCACCCTGCGCATCTGGCGGCAGTCGGGACCCGACGCCAAGGGCGCCATGACCACCTACGAGGTCAGCGACATCTCCCCCGACATGTCGTTCCTCGAGATGCTCGACACGCTCAACGAGGAGCTGATCCTGCGCGGCGAGGTCCCCGTCGCGTTCGACCACGACTGCCGCGAGGGCATTTGCGGCGCGTGCGGCATGGTCATCAACGGCCAGGCGCACGGCCCCGAGCGCACCACCACGTGCCAGCTGCACATGCGGCACTTCTCCGACGGCGACGTGATCGACATCGAGCCCTGGCGCGCGGCCGCGTTCCCCGTGGTCAAGGACCTGGTGGTCGACCGGACGTCGTTCGACCGCGTCATCGGCTCGGGCGGCTACATCACCGTCGCCACCGGCAGCGCGCCCGACGCGCACGCCACGCCCGTGCCCAAGGAGGCAGCCGACACAGCGTTCGAGCACGCCGAGTGCATCGGCTGCGGCGCGTGCGTGGCCGCGTGCCCCAACGGCTCGGCGATGCTGTTCACCTCGGCCAAGGTCGTCCACCTCAACTCCCTGCCGCAGGGCGCCCCCGAGCGGGAGACCCGCGTGCTCGACATGGTCGAGACGATGGACGCCGAGGGCTTCGGCGGCTGCACCAACACCGGCGAGTGCGCGACCGTCTGCCCCAAGGGCATCCCGCTGGCGTCGATCGCCACGATGAACCGCGAATATCTCCGCGCCATCAGGAAAGGCGCCTGAGACGGGCGCCGTCCAGGGTCCGGAGGGCGGTCCTCACGAACGGCAGCGCTGGGAAGAGCGGCCCCGGCGCTGGAGGACCGCCCTCTCGCCGTTTCCCGGGGCCGCCGCCCGCGTGCCTCTCAGGCCCGAAGGGCTCTACAGCCCCACGACGCCGGTGCCCGCGCCCGCCATGACCAGCGCCTTGACGTCGACGGCCGGGTCGGGGACGAAGTCGTAGAACGCCGCCGGGTCCTGGACCTGGCCGCCGACCACCGGTGGGCCGGTCTCGCCCGCATAGTGGTTGTCGCGCTCGACGATGTTGCCCGAGGGGCCCGCGTAGTCGTTGGTCATGGGCTCCTCGACGTCCTCGAAGTAGTTACCCTCGATGAGGCAGCCGGAGTCGGCCTGGCAGGCCGGGCCCGTGTCGCTGTTGTCGAGGAAGTAGTTGTTGACGATGTGCACCGGATCGCCGTACCGCACCCTGGGGTTGCGCTGGGGCGTGTGGTCGTACCAGTTGTGGTGGTAGGTGACCCGCAGATGGCCGGCGTCCTGCGCGGCGTTGTCGTCGTCGTGGCCGAGCAGCATGTTCTTGGCGTGGTCGTGCGTGTGGTTCCAGGAGACGGTGATGTAGCTGGCGCCGCGCTTGATGTCGATCAGCCCGTCGTAGCCGTCGGCCAGGTCGTTGTGGTCGATCCAGATGTGATGCGAGAACATCTGCACATTGATCGAGTCGTCGCTGGCGTCGCGGAAGTTGAGGTTGCGGATGATCACGTTGTGCACCGCGTCGGGCGGCGGAGCGGTGACGGCGTCGTCCGCGGGGAGGCCGATGTTGAGCCCGCCTCCCGTGATGCCCGAGTCGGGGCCCACGCCGACGATCGTCTTGTCCGATGCCACGTCGTACATCCCCGGTGGCACGGCGATCATGCCGTCCACCCGCACCACCAGCGGTCCTGGCGAGGCGATGGCCTCGATCAGGCCCTCCGCGGTGGTGACCCGCACCTCGGGCCCGCCAGCGCCGCCCGTCGTGCCGTCCTGGCCGAGGGCGTCGTAACTCGCGAAGCCCCGCGGGGAGTCCTGCGCGACGGCCACCGCGGGGGCGGTCGGGGTCGCCGGGGCGGCGGGCGCGGCGTCCGGCAGGGCGAACGCGCCGAGCAGGGCGGCCGTCGCGGCCACGGGAAGCGTCCTGTTCATCGCGTCCTCCTCGGGGCCGCGGCCCCGCCCAGGCGGCCCACGCCCGCGCCCGCGGTGACGGTGGCGGGCACGGTGGCGGGGTCGTCGACGGTGTAGGCGTAGAACGTGCTCGGCTCGGTCACCGTGCCGAGCGTCTCGGGAGTGCCGGAGCGGACATAGAGGTTGTCGCGCTCGACCAGGCGGCCGGGGCCGCTCTCGTCGTAGCCGGAGTAGGCGGGGAACGGCACGTCCTCGAAGTGGTTCCCCTCAAGCAGGACGCCCGCGTCCTCGGTCGAGGCCACCCCGTAGAGGGAGTTGCCGCGGAAGTAGTTGTTGAGCACATGCACCGGGTCGGCGAAGCGGACGCGGGGGTGGCGCTGGTCGGTGCCGTCGAAGAAGTTGTGGTGGAACGTCACCCGCAGCTTCCCCGTGTCCTGCGTGCCGTTGGCGTCGGAGTGGCCGATCAACGCGGTCTTGCTGTGGTCGTGGAAGTGGCACCAGGAGACGGTGACGCAGTCGGCGCCCCTGACGATGTCGATCAGGCCGTCCGCGCCCGTGCTGAACTCGCAGTGGTCGATCCAGATGTGGTGCGAGTCCTGCTGGATGCTGAGCGCGTCGTCGTCGGCCCCGGTGAACCGCAGATTGCGGACGATCACGTTCTGCCTGCGGTACAGGTCGAGGCCGCCGCCGGTGATCTCGGCCCCCTGGCCGAGCCCGATGACGGTCTTGTTCGACCGCAGGCCCTGCTTGCTGCTGATCCTGATCGTGCCCTGGACCTGGATGACATACGGCTCGTCGCGGTCGCAGTAGTCGAGGAACGTCTCGGCGTCGGAGACCGTGACGACCTCGCCGCCCGCGCCGCCCGTCGTCCCGTTCTGGCCGTAGAGGTCGATGCCAGCGAAGCCGAGCGGCGCCTGGGCCGCGGCGGCCGCCCGCGGGGCGGGCCCGTCGGCACGGGCGCCCCGGGCGGCGAGCGAGCCCGCGCCGAGGGCGGCGGCGGTCGCGGCGGCGCCGGTGAGCAGGCGCCGGCGGCCGAGCGGGGCGTCGAACGCCTGTCGTCGATGTGTCATGTCCGCCGCCCCCTCAGATCTTCCCCGCCCCGGCACCGGCAGGGACGACGGTGGGGACGTCGGCGGCCGGGTCGAGCGCATAGGAGTAGTAAGTGCCCGGATCGGTGACCGAACCGCGGGTCTCGATCTCGTGGTTGCAGTCGACCAGGACGTTGTCCCGGGCGACCAGGCGGCCGAGGTCGCCGCTGAAGTCCACGCGGGCGGGGTTGTTGACGCTGAAGAAGTAGTTGCCCTCGAGCACCACGCCCGCGTCCATCGCGGCGACCACGCCGTAGCTGTTGTCGTCGTAGTAGTTGTTGTAGACGTGCACCGTCTCGGCGAAGCGGACGCGCGGGTTGCGCTGGTCGGAGGCGTCGAAGAAGTTGTGGTGGTACGTCACCCGCAGCCGCCCCGCGTCCTGGGCGGCGTTGTCGTCGTCGTGGCCGACGAGCGAGGTCTTGTCGTGGTCGAGGAAGTGGTTCCACGAGACGGTCACATAGTCGGACCCGCGCTTGATGTCGACCGCGCCGTCGTCGCCGTTGGAGAACGTGTTGTGATCGATCCAGATGTGGTGCGAGAACATCTGGACGTTGACCAGGTCGTCGGTGGCCCCGTCGATCGAGAGATTGCGAACGATGACGTTGTGCACCGCGTCCGCGGGCGGTTCGGTGACGTCCTCGTCCACCGGGAGGCCGATGTTGAGGCCGCCCCCGGTCAGCCGGGCGTCGTCGCCCAGCCCCACGATCGTCTTGTCCGACGCGACGTCGTGCATGCCGTCGCTGTCGCCGGTCGGCAGCGTGATGGTGCCGCTGACCTGGACGATCACCGGCTCGGGCCTGGCGATCTCGGCCAGGAACTCCGCCGCGGTGGTCACGGTGACGCGTTCGCCACCGGCCCCGCCCGTCGTCCCGTCCTGCCCCAGCGCGGACACGCCCGCGAACCCGTCGGCCGCGGCGGCGGCGTCGACTCCCGTGGGCGCGGCGGCCGTTGCCCCGGGGGGCGCCATGAAGGCGCCGAAGGCCAGCGCACAGGCCAGCGTCCCTGAGACGGTGAAACTTAAACGATTCACTCTCGAAGTGCGCACAGAGGTACCCCTTCGCGGAAAGGAAAGGGAGCGGCTCCCGCTCCATGAGGCGGCCGACGCACGCGCGCGCCCCGCCTGGAACGCCCGCCCGGGGGGGCGTCCCGCAACCCCCGGGCAAGCGCTTACTACCATGGGACGTTAGGGTAGCGGCGAGGACATGTCAATTGAGTGGGAGCGGTTGCCGCCCCCGGCGTGGGATACGGGTGCGGCGCGCGCTGGTCGCTGCGGAACCCCCGGGCTTGGCTCTCCCGCTCCGCGGGAGTTCGGGACGCTCATCCCGGGCGGGCGGGCCCTCCGGGGCATGCGGCGGGCTCACCTCCCGGGCCATGACATCCGGCACGGCGGCCCCTCGGACATGCCGCCCCCATGAGAGATGCGGAAGCAGCCTTCGAACGGGTGGGCCCCTGCGGGGAGAGAGCGGAAGCCGCGTGCGAGCGGCAGTCGACGGCCCCACTCCGCAGCCGGGAACGCACCGGAGAGGGAAAGGTGATCCAGATGAGGGCGGCCATCTTTGCGAACACCCCCGCCGTCTAGCGGTTTCTGGGTGCGGCCTGAGGCGGTAACGACGCCGCATCCGCCCCCACGGGTATCGGCTGCCGGAGGGCCGTCCCGCGACGCGTTCGCGGTGGAAGACGGCGGACCGGCGGTGTTCCGGCAGCGCATGCGAAGGCCCGTCCTGGGAGGGCTGGCGGTCCTCGTCGGGGTGTCGGCTCCCGCTGTCTTCGAAGGAGAACCGCACTGGGGGCTGGCCATCGGCGGCCTCATCGCGGCGGTACTGCTGTTCTTCGGGTTGTTGGGCTCGTTGTCGTTTCTGGTCAGAAGCGGAATGCGGATCGGGGCCGACGGGCTGTTCGTGCGGTACCGCGGCAATACGCTCACGGTCCCATGGCAGGACGTCACGTACATCACGTTCGCCCGTGCCGGGCGCGGCGGCACACTCGTCGTGACCGCGGTCCTCCGCGACGGGGCGGCCACCCGGATCCCCGCCGCCCTGAGGCGGAGCCGCTACCGCCCTGCCGTCACCCCAAGTTGATCAGCCTACGGGTCCGAGTGGCCACCGATACTGGCGGGCTCTCGTATTCGACTGCCGCGGGTTTCCCGCGGAACCCAGCCCGCTGGTGACCTGGGCGATCCGGTTAACTTCGGCGCCGGTGAGGCCGTCGGGCACCCGGCCAGGCCGAGGCTGCCCTCGGTTCCGTCGATCGCGTCGACGTCGAGGTGGGGTGCGGCAGGAGAACAGGAGCCTTTAGAAGGCCGGGTGAGTCACCGGGGCGAGACCGCGCAGGCTGGCCCAGCGGGAGGAGCGGAGGAGCGCGGCCGCCCGTTCCATCGTCGCCTGGTCGACGGTGGCGGCCGTCTCGTCGCCCGTGCCCAGGTCCCTGACCGAGATGTGGAGAATGCCGTTGGCGTCGCAGTCGGCCGTCACCTCGATCCGGGGCACGCCGCGGGGTACGGGGGGCAGGGCGATCTCGAGGACCGCGAGGGTCCGGTTGCGTGCCGCGTCCTTCCGCTCGCCCTCCACGACGTGGAGCACCGCTGTGGGCTGGTGGTCCATGTGCGTGGTGAAGATCTCGGAGCGCTTCGTGGGGATGGTCTCGTTCCGCGGGAGCAGCTTCGTCGTGGTCCCGTCGTGCGTTTCGATGCCAATCGAGTGGGGGGCGACGTCGAGGAGCAGCACGTCCTTCACCGCACCGGTCGAGACGCCCGCCTGGAGCACCGCGCCTTGGGCGACGGCCTCCGGGCTCAGGCCCTGGTAGGGCCCATGGCTGCCCGTGAGCCGGCGGATCAGGTCGCCCACCGCGGGCATCCGGGCGGCGCCGCCCGTCAGGACGACCCGGTCGATGTCGGCGGGTGTCTGCTCGGCGTCGGCGAGAACGCGGTGGACGGGGGCCAGGCAGCGTTCCAGCAGGTCCCGGGTGAGCGTCTCGAACTCCTCGCGGGTCAGCTCCTCTTCGAGGTGGACGGGACCGTCCGGTCCGGTGGCGAGATAGGGCAGCCGGAGGGTCGTGGTGCGCGCCGCCGACAGTTCGATCTTCGCCGCCTCGGCCGCCTCGCGCAGCCGCTGGGCCGCGGCGACGTCGCCGGTGAGATCCACGCCATGCCGCCGCCGTACGCGGTCGGTCAGGTGCTCGACGATCCGCAGGTCCCAGTCGTCGCCGCCGAGCCGGCCCTCGCCCGCGGTGGCCTTGACCTCCACGACGCCGTCGCCGACTTCGACGAGGGAGACGTCCAGGGTGCCCCCGCCGAGATCGAAGATCAGGAGGGTGCAATCGTCCCGGTCCAGGCCGTAGGCCATCGCCACGGCCGAGGGCTCGTTGATCAGCCGCAGGACGGTGAGCCCGGCCCGTTCACCGGCCACGACCAGCGCGGCCCGCTGGTCGTGACCAAAGCCGACGGGCACCGCAAGCACCACGTCGGTGACCCGCTCGCCGAGGTAGGTCTCGGCGTCCTGGCGCAGGCGGGCGAGGATCAGCCCGGCGACGTCCTCGGCGGCCAGCCGGACGTCGCCCCGCGTGACGCTCCAGTCCGTGCCCAGCTTCAGCTTGGCGGCGCGCACGGTGGAGCCGGGGTTGGTGAGGGCCTGCCGCTCGGCAGCCGTGCCGACAAGGACGTCCCCCTCGGCGGTGAGGGCCACCAGGCTGGGAGTGGTATGCGCTCCCTGGGCGTTGGGGACCAGCGAGACCTCGCCGCCTTCCATGACGGCGACGGCCGAGTTCGTCGTGCCCAAGTCGATGCCGACGGGCCAACCCGCCCGACGCGCCGCGTCCGGTCCGCCGTCCGGCGGCGCCGTGGCCTCGGCGGCTTCGGTGTAGGGGGCGGTCGGGGGTGTGGCGTGCCGCTGGATGAGGGTGGTGACGGCATCCGGCCAGGGTGAGCCGCCAGGGAAGTCGTCCGTCGGCTCCCAGTGCGCGCCGATCCGCTCCAGCAACGTCGCGAGCGCGGGCCGTTCACGGGGGTCCTTCGCCAGGCACGCGTCGACCAGCTCACGCAGCGGTCCTGTGAGCCCGTCCAGCCGGGGCCGCCCGTTGACCACCCGGTGGAGAACCGCCAGCGGCGGGCCCTGGCCGAAAGGCCCGGCCCCCGTGGCGGCGAAGGCGATCACCCGCCCCCAGCACGAACACATCACCGGCCGGGCCGACCTCGCCGCCCTCGGCCTGCTCGGGCGCCATAAAGCCCGCCGTCCCCACCACAAGGCCGGTCGTCGTCAGTGCGGTGTCCTCCAGCGTCCGCGCAATCCCGAAGTCGATCACCCGCGGCCCGTCGGCGGCCACCAGCACGTTCGACGGCTTCAGATCCCGGTGCAGCACCCCCACCGCGTGAATGGCCTGCAACGCCTCCACCAGCCCCGCCGCCAGCCGCCACACCGCGTCTTCGGGCAACGGCCCCGCCACACCGACCGCTTCCGCCAGATCAGGACCCGGAATGTAGGCGGTCGCGATCCACGGCCGGTCGTCCTCAGGACCGGCGGCCATCACCGGAGCCGTGAACGCCCCGCCCACCGCCCGCGCCGCCGCCACCTCCCGCGCGAACCGCCGCCGGAACTCCCCCTGCCGCGCCAGATGCGGATGCACCACCTTCACCGCCACCGCCCGCCCGCCCGGCGACCGGCCAAGGAACACCTCGCCCATCCCTCCGGCACCCAGCCGGCCCCGCAACCCGAACCCACCCACCTTCTCCGGATCCCCGGCCCTCAGCGGCTCCACCCCGGTCCCCCTTCCCCACCCGGCACCCACGGCCCGGCGCCAGTATCCGGCGCCCCCATGCAGGTTACGTTCCCCCGGCTTCCGCCGTGGCCAGCCAGAGGGCCGAGTTCACCGTGCGGGCCCCGCATCCGGATGTGCCTGGCCGTACTCGCCGAAGGTGCGGACGGCAGCTGCTGCCAGGCGCGGCGCTCTCGGCCAGACCCTGCCTGGCCCGGCTCCTCACGACGCACCCGTTCGCGACCAGGTCCCAGTCGCCGTCTACCCGCGTCCAGTTCGCCAGCGGTTCTTCTGACGACCACGCACGGCGGCCCCACCAGCGCGGCGCAGCCGCGGGGCGACCCGGACCACGGGCCCGGAGCCCGCACGCCCGCGGGCCGACGACGGGCCGAGCGGCCACCGGCGGGGGGCCGGGGCCGAGCCGCGTTCAGCGCACCGTGTGGCCCGCCGTGCGCAGGGCGTTCTTGACCTCGCCGATCCGCAGGTCGCCGAAGTGGAACACGGACGCGGCGAGCACCGCGTCCGCGCCCGCCCCGATCGCGGGCGGGAAGTGCTCAAGCCGTCCCGCGCCGCCCGAGGCGATCACCGGCACCGACACATGTTTGCGCACGGCCGCGATCATCGCCGTGTCGTAGCCGTCCTTGGTGCCGTCCGCGTCCATCGAGTTGAGCAGGATCTCCCCCGCGCCCAGATCGGCCGCGCGGTGCGCCCACTCCACCGCGTCGATCCCCGTGCCGCGCCGCCCGCCGTGCGTGGTGACCTCGAACCCCGAGGGCGTCGACGTGCCGTCGGGGCAGCGCCGCGCGTCCACCGAGAGGACGAGCACCTGCCGCCCGAACCGCTCGGCGATCTCCCTCAGCAGCTCGGGCCGCGCGATGGCCGCGGTGTTGACCCCGACCTTGTCGGCGCCCGCGCGCAGCAGCCGGTCCACGTCGTCCACGGCGCGGACCCCGCCGCCCACCGTCAGCGGGATGAAGACCTGCTCCGCGGTCCTGCGCACCACGTCGTAGGTGGTCTCCCTGTTGCCCGACGACGCCGTGATGTCGAGGAACGTCAGCTCGTCCGCGCCCTCGTCCCCGTAGACCCTGGCCATCTCGACCGGGTCCCCCGCGTCCCTGAGGTTCTGGAAGTTGACGCCCTTGACCACCCGGCCCGCGTCCACGTCGAGGCACGGGATGACCCGCACGGCCAGCGTCATGTCACGGCTCCCTTCGCTCCTCTGTACGCGTCGAGCTCGACCTCGACCAGCACCCGCGAGTCCGCGAAGCCCGAGACCACGAGCAGCGTCGTCACGGGCCGCACACCGTCGAACACCTCGCGGTGCGCGCGCCCCACGTCCTCGGCGTCGCGCGCGTGGCTCACATACAGGCGCGTGCGCACCACCGCGTCGGCGCCGAGGCCGAACGGCGCGAGCGCCGCCACCGCCTCGTTCAGCGCCGACCTGGCCTGGTCGTAGGGGTTCCCCGGGGCCGCGGCACCGTCCGCGGGCGGCAGGGTCCCGCCGACCAGCACGAAGTCGCCCGCGGCGACGGCCCGCCCCGAGCCGACCGCCTCCTGCCACGGCGTGGAGCCCTCGACCCGCTCCACGCCAGGACCGTTCACACCCGTTCCGCTCACGACACGACCTCCAGCGCCTCTTCCAGGGTGAACTCCCCGGCGTAGAGCGCCTTGCCGACAATCGCCCCCTCGACACCCTCGGGCGCGAGCGCGGCGATGGCGCGCAGGTCGTGGAGCGAGGAGACGCCGCCCGAGGCGACCACGGGGCGTTCGGTCACGGCGCACACGTTGCGCAGGAGGTCGAGGTTGGGGCCCTTGAGGGTGCCGTCCTTGTTGATGTCGGTCACGACATAGCGGGCGCAGCCCTCGCGGTCGAGGCGCGCCAGCGTCTCGTACAGGTCGCCGCCGTCGCGCGTCCAGCCGCGCCCGCGCAGCGTGGTGCCGCGCACGTCGAGGCCGACGGCGACGCGGTCGCCGTGCTCGGCGATGACCTTGGCGACCCAGTCGGGCGACTCGAGGGCGGCCGTGCCGAGGTTGACCCGGGTGCAGCCGGTGGCCAGGGCGGCGGCGAGCGAGTCGTCGTCGCGGATGCCGCCCGACAGCTCGACGCGGATGTCCACCGCGGCGGTCACCTCGGCGATCCGCTCGCGGTTGTCCCCGGTGCCGAACGCCGCGTCGAGGTCCACCAGATGCAGCCAGGTGGCCCCCGCGCGCTGCCAGGTGAGCGCGGCGGACAGGGGGTCGCCGTAGGAGGTCTCCGTCCCCGACTCGCCGTGCACCAGGCGGACCGCCTGGCCGTTCCTGACGTCGACGGCGGGCAGCAGTTCCAGCATCAGAGGGTCTCGATCCAGTTGGTGAGGAGGCGGGCGCCGGCGTCCCCGGACTTCTCCGGGTGGAACTGGGTGGCCCACAGCGGGCCGTTCTCCACGGCGGCGACGAACGGGCGGCCGTGCGTGGCCCACGCGACCTTGGGCGCGGCGCGCACGGCGTGGTGGGCGGCGAACTCCCAGTCGTGAACGGCGTAGGAGTGCACAAAGTAGTAGCGCTCGTCGGCGTCGAGACCGGCGAACAGCCGTGAGCCCTCGGGCGGCCGCACGGTGTTCCAGCCCATGTGGGGCACGATGTCGGCCTCCAAGGGGCCCACCGTGCCTGGCCACTCGTCCAGGCCCTCGCTCTCCTGGCCGTGCTCGATGCCGCGCGAGAACAGGATCTGCATGCCGACGCAGATGCCGAGCACCGGCCTGCCCCCGGCCAGCCTGCGCCCCACGGCCCAGTCGCCGCGCGCGGCGCGCAGCCCGGCCATGCAGGCGGAGAACGCGCCCACGCCGGGGACCAGCAGCCCGTCGGCGTTCATCGCGGCGTCGAGGTCGCGGGTGATCTCCACGCGCGCCCCGGTCCTGGCGACGGCGCGCTCGGCGGAACGGACGTTGCCGAAGCCGTAGTCGAGGACGACGACGCTCTTGGCGTTGCCTGCCATGGCGCTACAGCTCCAGCCGCAGCACGCCCGCGACCAGGCACAGGGCGCTGCCGATGCCGAGCAGCCCGACGACGCCCCGGGGCAGGCCCTGCCTGGCGAACGAGTAGACGCCGCCCGCGAGGAAGAGCCCGACGACGATCAGCAGGGTGGAGACGCCGTTCATCTACAGCGCCCCCTTGGTCGAGGGAACGCCGGTCTGCCGGGGGTCGATCTCGCTGGCGTACCGCAGGGCGCGGGCCAGCGCCTTGAACTGGCACTCCACGATGTGGTGCGCGTTGCGCCCGTAGGGGACGTGAACGTGCAGCGCGATCTGGGCCTGGGCGACGAAGGACTCCAGGATGTGCCGGGTCATCGTGGTGTCGTACGCGCCGATCATGGGCGCCATGCCGTCGGGCTCGCGGTGCACCAGGTAGGGGCGCCCCGAGAGGTCGACGGTCACCTGGGCGAGCGACTCGTCGAGCGGCACCGAGGCGTCGGCGAAGCGGACGATGCCGACCTTGTCGCCGAGCGCCTGCCGGAACGCCGCGCCCAGCGCGAGCGCGGTGTCCTCGATCGTGTGGTGGCTGTCGATGTGCAGGTCACCCTCGGTCTTGACCGACAGGTCGAACAGCCCGTGCCGCCCCAGCTGGTCCAGCATGTGGTCGAAGAAGCCGACGCCCGTCGACACATCGACACGGCCCGTGCCGTCGAGGTCGATCTCGACGGTCACCGACGTCTCCTTGGTGGTGCGCTCCACGCGTCCCACGCGGCTCATTGGCTGATCTCCTTCGTCACTGCGCGTACCGCGTCGAGGAACGCGTCGTTCTCCGCCCTGGTCCCCGTGGTGACCCTCAGGCGCCCCGGCACGCCGTTGTCCCGGACGAGCACCCCGTGGTCGAGCAGCCGCCGCCACACGGCCGCCGCGTCGTCGAAGCGGCCGAACTGGACGAAGTTGGCGTCGGACTCGGTCACTTCGCAGCCGATCGCGGTCAGCTCCGTGACGAGCCGGTCGCGTTCGTCCTTGAGCTCCTCGACATAGGTGAGCAGCGTATCGGCGAACTCCAGTGCGGCAAGCGCGGTGGCCTGGGTGACCGCGGAGAGGTGGTAGGGCAGCCGCACCAGCTGCACGGCGTCCACCACGGCGGCGTCGGCGGCCAGATAGCCGAGCCGCAGCCCGGCCGCGCCAAACGCCTTGGACATCGTGCGCGTGATCACCAGGCGCGGGCGGCCCTCGATGAGCGGCAGCAGCGAGGGCCCGTGGCTGAACTCGGCGTACGCCTCGTCCACCACGACGAGCGCGCCGCGCTCGTCACGCGCCGCCGCCTGGGCCGCGTCGTGCAGGGCGAGCACGGTCCCGGCCGATACGGCGGTGCCGGTGGGGTTGTTGGGCGAGCACACGAAGACCACGGCGGGCCTGTGCGCGTGGATCGCGGCGACGGCGGCGTCCTGGTCGATGCCGAAGTCCTCGCTGCGCGGGCCCGAGATCCAGGAGGTGCCCGTGCCGCGCGAGATGAGGGAGTGCATCGAGTAGGAGGGGTCGAAGCCGATGGCCCCGCGCCCCGGGCCGCCGAACGCCTGGAGGAGCTGCTGGAGCACTTCGTTCGAGCCGTTGGCGGCCCAGACGCGCTCCGCGGTGAGGGGGTGCCCCGTGGCGCGGGTGAGATACGCGGCAAGCTCGGCACGCAGCTGCCGCGCGTCCCTGTCGGGGTAGCGGTTGAGGTCGCGGGCGGCGTCGGCGACGCGCTCGGCGATCCGCCGCACCAGGGCCTCGGGGGCGGGGTGGGGATTCTCGTTGGTGTTCAGCCGGACCGGGACGTCGAGCTGGGGGGCGCCGTACGGCGTCTTGCCGCGCAGCTCGTCCCGGATGGGCAGGTCGTCGATGCGGGTCACTTGCGGTGCGGTGCCTTCCCGTTCACGGTCGCTGTGCTGCCGTTCCCCTTGAGGCTGCCGTTCCCCTTGAGGCTGCCGTTCCCCTTGAGGCTGCCGTTCCCCTCAAGCCTGACGGTGACCGCCGTGCCGTGCGCGGGCAGGTCCTCGGCCTCGGCCAGCGCGACCACGTGGTGCGCCACCTCGGCCAGCGCGGCGCGGTCGTAGGCGACGACATGGATGCCGCGCAGGAACGACTGCACCGAGAGCCCCGATGAGTGGCACGCGCAACCGCCGGTCGGCAGCACGTGGTTGGACCCGGCGCAGTAGTCGCCGAGGGAGACCGGGGAGTGCGGGCCGACGAAGACGGCCCCGGCGTTGCGCACGCGGGCCGCGACCTCGGCGGCGTTCTCCGTCTGGATCTCCAGGTGCTCGGCGGCGTAGGCGTCGGTGACGGCGAGGCCGTGGTCGAGGTCGGCGACCAGGACGGCCGCGGACTGGCGGCCCGAAAGGGCCTCGGCGATCCGCTTCTGGTGCTTGGCGGCGGGGACCTGGACGCGCAGCTCGGCGTCCACGGCGTCGGCCAGCGCGACGGACGGGGTGACCAGCACGGCGGCGGCCAGCTCGTCGTGCTCGGCCTGGGAGATCAGGTCGGCGGCGATCAGGCGCGGGTCGGCGCTCTCGTCGGCCAGCACGGCGATCTCGGTGGGACCGGCCTCGGCGTCGATGCCGACGATCCCGCGCAGCAGCCGCTTGGCGGCGGCCACATACACGTTCCCCGGGCCCGTCACCAGCGAGACGGGGGCGCACTCGTCGGTGCCGTGCGCCAGCATCGCGATCGCCTGCGCGCCCCCCGCCGCGTGCACCTCGTCGACGCCGAGCAGCGCGCAGGCCGCCAGGATCGTGGGGTGCGGCAGCCCGCCGTGCTCGCGCTGCGGCGGCGACGCGACGGCCAGCGAGCCGACGCCCGCCTCCTGCGCGGGCACGACGTTCATCACGACGGACGAGGGGTAGACGGCCTGCCCGCCCGGCACATAGAGGCCCACGCGCTCCACGGGCACCCACCGCTCGGTCACCGTGCCGCCCGGCACGACGCGCGTGGTGGTGTCCGAACGCCGCTGGTCGCGGTGGACGGTCCTGGCGCGGCGGATGGACTCGTCCAACGCGGCCCGCACGGCCGGATCAAGGCCATCGAGCGCGCGCGTCAGCTCCTTCGCGGGGACCCGGGTGCGGCTGATGGTGGCACCGTCGAACCGCCGCGCGTACTCGATCAGCGCCGCGGTGCCGCGATGGCGCACGTCGTCGCAGATGGGCCGCACCTTCGCCAGGGCGGCCTCGACGTCGAGCTCGGCGCGGGGCAGCAGGTCGCGGTCGATCACGCCCGGGGTGGACGAATCCCGCAGATCGATTCGGGTCAGCACCGTTCCAGTCTCGCAGACCGTCTCACGGTGGCGAGATCCCGTTTCACGATGCGGTCCATGGCCCGAAGGGCAACCGATAGGCTGGCCGGTCGTGACGACCACGCGCCTCCCGCTGTTCCCGCTGAACACCGTGCTGTTCCCCGGGCTCGTGCTGCCGCTCAACGTCTTCGAGGCCAGGTACCGGGCGATGATGAAGGACCTGCTCGCCCTGCCCGACGAGGGGCCGCGGCCCTTCGGGGTCGTCGCCATCAGAGACGGGCACGAGGTGGCACCGAGCGCGCTTGGCCTGCCCGACGGCTCCGAGCCGCCCGAGGCGGGGGCCGCCGCGGGCTTCGCGCCCGACGACCCGGCCCGTTCGTTCCACGCGGTCGGCTGCGTCGCCGACGCCTCGACGATCAGGCCGCGCGGCGAGGGCGACCCCGCCGAGAGCTACGAGGTGCTGGCCACAGGGACGACCCGCTTCCGGCTGGTGTCGGTGGACGCGAGCGGCCCGTATCTGACGGCGGAGATCGAGCCGTTGCCCGAGGTCGCGGGGGAGGGCGCGGGGGCGCTCGCGTCCGGCGTGCTGCGGGCGTTCCGCTCCTACCAGAAGGTGCTCGCCGGGGCGAACGAGCGGACCCTCGCACCCGGCCAGGAGCTGCCGGACGACCCGTCGGTGGTCTCCTACCTGGTGGCCGCGGCGACGATGCTCTACTCCGGCGACAAGCAGCGGCTGCTCCAGGCCAAGGACACGGCGACGCGGCTGGCGGAGGAGCTGCGGATCCTGCGCCACGAGACGGCGTTGATCGGCAAGCTGCCCTCGGTGCCGGGCGCGGAGTACACGGCCAGGCCGACCAGCCTCAACTGACCATCGGCACCATGGACGTGGAGGTTCCCATGACAGGCACTCCCGCGACGGTGGCCGCGGCCCGGGCGAGGGTGGCGTTCACCCTGCACTCCTACACCCACGACCCGGCCGCGCCCTCGTACGGCGAGGAGGCGGCGAAGGCGCTCGGGGTCGACCCGGAGCGGGTGTTCAAGACGCTGGTGACCGAGGTGGACGGGACGCTGACGGTGGCGGTGCTCCCGGTCTCCGCGTCGCTCGCGCTCAAGGCCCTGGCCAGGGCGGCCGGGGGCAAGCGCGCCGCGATGGCCGACCCGGCCGCGGCCGAGCGCGCGACGGGCTATGTGCGGGGCGGCATCTCGCCGGTCGGGCAGCGCAAGCGCCTGCGCGCGGTGCTCGACGCGTCGGCGCAGCGCCACGCGACGATCTTTGTCTCGGGGGGCCGCAGGGGCCTGGAGATGGAGCTCGCCCCCGGCGACCTGATCGCCCTGACGGGCGCGGTGACGGCCCCGATCACGCGGGAGTAGGCCCGGCGCACGGCCCCGGCCGAGGCTCGTCTGAGGGTCGCCTACTCGCGCCACTGGGGGAGCTCGACCGGCACCGGCTCGGGGTCGCGGGGGCCGAGGACCGCCTGGCACAGCAGGTGGGCACCCACCGCGGCGGCGGGCAGGGCGAACAGCACGCCCTTGGCGCCCAGGCGCAGCGACGCGTCGAAGACGTTGTCGACCCCGGCGTCCCGGGCCGCCGCCGCGACGTCGTCGGTGGGGCCGAGCCACATGCCCAGCTGCCAGGCGAGCCAGGAGCCCGCGAGCGCCCCCGCGGCGAGCCCGAGCACCAGGGCCACCCCGCCCGTGCGCCGCAGCGCGAAGACCACGACCCCCGCGACCGCGCCGATCGCGAGGCCGAGCAGCAGAAACGTGCCGTCCGCCGCGATCGCCTGCTGGCCCTCTGAGTTCGCCAGCATGACCGACCTGCCGTCCGACACCAGCGGCACCCGGGGCGCGAGCCACAGCCACAGCAGCCCGAGCGCCAGGCCGCTGGCCGCCGCGAGGGGCAGCGCCACGCGGACGCCGTCGGCTATCTCCCGCCGCCAGTCCGTGCGCTGCCCTGGGCTCCCGCCACCGGGCGGCCCCCCGGTGGACGGGGACTCGGGGTGGTGATCGGGTGCGGGCTGGGGATCGGTCACCCCGTCATCCTGCCAGGCCCGGCCGCCTGTTCGGTCCCGGGGACGGCCGTTCGGGCGTCGGGCGGGAGCTCGCGGGGGCGCGGAGAAGGGCGCCGGGGCTCGCGCGGGCGCGAAGGGGCTCAGCGCAGCGCGGCCCGGCGGTAGGCCCAGGTGGCGAGCGCGAGCGCGGCGGCGCCCACCCCGGCGCACACGGCGAGGTTCGCGACCACCGAGCCCCAGTCGGGGCGCGGGCCGAGCGCCACGGCCAGCGCGTCCACGCCGTAGCTCGACGGCAGCAGGTCGCGCAGCAGGCGCACCGGCTCGGGCAGCCGCCCCTCGGGCAGCACGCCGAGCAGCAGCGCCGCCGACATCCCGAGCTGCCCGCACAGCGTGGCCAGCTCGGCGCGCGGCGCGAGCAGGCCGAGCGCCGCGCCGAGCCCGGCCAGCGCGGCCCCGGCCAGCGGCACCACGGCGAGCAGCACCCACAGGCCGCCGAGCGGCAGCTGGTACAGCAGCCCCCCGGCCACGGCGGTCACCACGACCCCCGGCACGGTGAACGACGCGTACGCCGCCGCCGTCCCCAGCGCCACCGCGGCGGCGGGCACCGGCAGGGTCGCGTAGTGGTCGAGGCCACCGGCGGCGCGCAGCTGCCCGAAGTACTGGGCCAGCAGGTTGAGGGCGACGAACGCCACCACGAGCACCGCGGACCCGGCGACCACGGCCCGCGCCTCCTCGCCTTCGCCGCCGTCGACGACGCCGCGCATCAGGATCATGATCCCGATCGACTGGAAGGTGGCCACGAACAGCAGCGGGATCCGCGCCACCCGCGCGCGCGACAGCTGCGCCCGGTATACGGCGCCGAGCGCGGGCCACACCCCCACCCCGGGGGCCAGCGGGTGGGCGCTCACGAACGCTCCAGGCCCGTGCCGCGCCCGCCCAGGGCGAGATAGACGTCCTCGAGGCTCGGGGTGGCCAGCGTGAAGTCGTCGAGCGCGGCGAACGCGGGGCCCGCCGTCACCGCGGCCACCGCCTCGCGGGCGCGGTCGGCGGGCAGCCGCAGCGTCCAGCGCCGACCCGCCACCTTCGCCGCCGCGCGCAGGGCCGCGATCTCCGGCTCGCCGAGCGGGGGTTCGTCCCGCCAGACCAGCTCGAGGCGGACGTCGGTGCCCACCAGCGCCTTGAGCCCGCCCGGGGTGTCGCACGCGATGACGCGGCCCGCGTCGATCACCGCGACCCGGTCGAGCACCGTCTCGGCCTCGATGACGTTGTGCGTCACCAGCACCACCGTCGTTCCCTCGCACGCGCGCCGCCGGTCGATCGCGGCCCACACGGCGCGCCTGGCCACCGGGTCCATGCCCGCCGTCGGCTCGTCGAGCACGAGCACGGGGCGCGGGCCCGCGAGCGCGGCGGCCACGCAGGCGAGCCTGCGCTGGCCGCCCGAGAGCCGCTTGAGCGGGCGCGAGGCGACGGCGGCCAGGTCGAGCTCCTCCATGACGGCCTCGCGCTCGCGGCGGGCCGCCTCCGCGTCGAGGCCGCGCAGCCGCGCCGTGGTCTCGACGGCCAGGGCCACGGTCAGCTCGTCGAGCGCGGTGGACTCCTGACCGAGGTAGGCGAGCAGCCGGGGCGCGCGGCGCGGGTGGCGGACGAGGTCGTGGCCGAGCAGGGTGACGCTGCCCGCGTCGGGGCGCAGCAGCCCGGTGAGCTGCCTGACGAGCGTCGTCTTGCCCGCGCCGTTGGGCCCGAGCAGCCCGAACACCTCGCCCCTCGCGATGTCGAGCGCAATGTCGCGGCTCGCGGTGACGGGGCCCGCGGGCGGGGCGCCGCGGGGGCGGCGCCCGCCCGGATAGGTCTTGGTCAGCCCGCGCACCGTGTACGCGGCCTCGACGAGTGGGGGGCGGGCCGGCGCGCGCCGGGCTGCTGCCGTCGGTGACCCGGCCCTGGCGATCGATGCGGCCACGGTCAGGAGCCTACGTGGCGGCGGGCGCGCGCCGGACACCGGGGCACGTTTCGGACACGGGCGGCGATGGCGGGGCCGGTGACGGGGCCGTTGACGGGCGGGCTCAGGAGGTGCGTTCGGCGCCGGTGCGCCCGTCGACCTCACGCCAGAACCCGGCGCGGATCGCATAGCGGTCCTGCTCGTCGATCTGGTCGTCCTTGTGGGTCAGCAGGCCGAACCTGGCGGCGTAACGCAGGAGTTCGCCGTCGATGCGGTGCGGGATGCGGGGGTACTCGCCGGAGAGCTGCTGCAACGGGGCGGGCCCGGCGAGGCGTTCCGCCCAGCGCCTGGCGAACACCTGCCCCACCTCGAACGGGTCGCCGCCCACCGCCGTGATGTCCTCCTCGCGGTCCGCCCAGCGCTGCTCCGCGGTGGTCAGCTGCGAGAGCATCGGCAGCGCGGCGATCTCGGGCGACTCCTCGGGGCCCCCGCGGTCCACCCAGCCGCGGTCGGACGACCAGCGCAGCGTCGCGGTGGCGGGCGGCGGGACGGGGCGGCCGAGCGACGCCAGGTCCTTGGGGGTGGGCACGCCCTTGGCGGCGGGCACGGCGCCGTCGCGGTCGTCCGGCTCACAGGCCGGCTCCTCGGCGGGGGCGGTGCCGTTCTTGCCCGCGGGGGCGGGCTCGCGCTGGGTGGTCCTCGACGGCGTGGCCGAGGTCTCGGCGTGCGGCGCTGACAGGATGGCGGCGATCTCGGGGCGCGTGACGCGGGGCGCGGAGCCGGGCGCGGGCGCCTCGTTGACGCGCACGGCGCGCGTGATCCAGGCGCGGTCGAGGACGCGGCGCTCGTCGGCCTCGGCGACCAGGTCCTCGGACTGGTTGTAGTCGCCGTCGGCGGCCTGGACGGCCCACAGGTGGACGGCGACTCCGTGCTCCTTGGCGGACATCAGCCCGGGCAGCAGGTCGCCGTCGCCGGTGACCAGCACGATGTCGGCGCACGCCCGGTTGCGCGCGAGCTCGGTGAGCTCGGCGTGCATGGCCGCGTCCACGCCCTTCTGCGCCCAGCGCCCGTCGCTCCTGGTGAGCGCCCCGAGGCGCACGGTGACGCGCGGCATCACGCGCAACCGCCGGTGCTCGGGCTGGGGAACGCGGTCGGGCGCGCCGTCGAACCAGTAGATCCGCAGCAGGTCGCAGCCCGTGTCGGCCTCCGCGCGCTCGCGCAACGCCTGGATGAGCGCGGCGTGATCGACGGTGATGCGCGGGCGCGCGGGCTCCCCGGCGAGAAGGCTGGCGGCGGCACCGAGCAGATAGCCGGCATCCACCAGGACGACACAGCGGTCCACGTTGCACCTTCCCTACCTAAGCGTTTTCCTGAGTCTGCCCGACAGGACCGCCGTTATCTGTGCCAACTCGATCTTCGGCGTGGCGAATCCGTGACCGCCCGCGCCCGGAATGCGAAGGATGGCGGGTCGTGCGAGCCTGGTCGCGGGCCCGCGTTCACCGATCGCGGGAAGCGCAGCCAGGAGGCGATCATGGCCAAGAACAAGAATCGCGACCGTCGGCCCGCACCCGAGCCGCCGCCCGAGCAGCCCCGCACCGAGTCGCCCGCCGAGCAGCCGAGGAGCCGCAAGCGCGAGCGCCGCTTCGGGCACAACTGACCGCCGACGCCGGGCCCACGGCACGGCGACACGGCGACACGGCGAAGGGCGCGCCCCGCGGCGGGGGCGCGCCCTTCGGTGTCAGGTCCCGGTCTCAGCCGGTCTCAGTCGTTGAACGAGTGCCGTTCATGCGCCGCCGCGAAATAGCGCGCGTCCGACACCTCGGAGGTCACCGATTCCACCGGCGCGGCATCGCCGTGCACGATGTCCCACGCCTCATGGACGCAGCGCAATCGGTCCTCGAATGCCGTGCCGGGGAAATAGACGACCAGCGCGTGCACGGCCTCTTGGCGCGAAACACGCACCTGACGCAACAGGAATACCGCCTTGTTGACCATTCGGGCTTCCACTGCGCTCCACCCTCATTCGGAGATTCGCTCCTTGTCGAAGGTAGACCTCCCGACGCCCCATTCAGGTAAAGCGGACTCCATCATCCGCCCAACAGGCGGGCATCATCCCGCCAAACGCCGTCACCCCGCGAGACAGGCAGGGCCGAGCAGCGCCTTGAGATCCCCGAACAGCGCGGGATCGGCCCGCACGCGGTGGCGGTCGAGCCGGTAGACGGTCGTGCTGCGCGCGGACTGGAGCTTGACCCGCACCTCCGTGGGGCCGCGGTGCTGCCCGAGCACTTCGCCGAGGCGTTCCACCAGCGGCGGGGTGACCTTGACCAGGGGGATGCTGATCGTGACCGGGGCGTCGGCGGACGCCTCGGAGAGGTCGGGCACCATCAGCTCCATGGCGACCAGGCGCGGCACGTCCTCGCGCTTGTCGAGGCGGCCCTTGACGAACACCACGGCGTCCTCGACGAGCTGGGTGGAGACCAGCTGGTAGGAGGCGGGGAAGAACATGCACTCGATCGAGCCGCCCAGGTCCTCGACGGTGGCGATGGCCCAGGGGTTGCCCTGCTTGGTCATCTTGCGCTGGAGCCCCGAGATGATGCCGCCGATGGTGACCACGGCGCCGTCCTGGTAGTCCCCCGCGAGCGCGGAGATCGCGGCGTCGGCCTTCTCATCCAGGACGTGCTCGATGCCGAACAGCGGATGATCGGACACATACAGGCCGAGCATCTCCCGCTCCTGCGCGAGCAGATACCCCTTCTCCCACTCCTCGTCGGAGAAGACCACGTCCATGCCGAAGCCGGGGCCGCTGTCCTCGTCCTTGTCGTCCATGCCGCCGAAGAGGTCGAACTGGCCCTCGGCCTCCTTGCGCTTGACCTGCACGACGTTGTCGATCATGGGCTCGAAGTGCGCGGTCAGGCCCTTGCGGGTGTGGTCGAGGGTGTCGAACGCGCCCGCCTTGATCAGCGACTCGACGGTGCGCTTGTTGCAGACCACGGCCTCGACCTTGTCGAGGAAGTCGGGGAACGAGCTGTACTTCCCCTTCGCCTTCCGGGTGGCCACGATCGAATCGACAACGTTCTGGCCCACGTTTCGCACCGCGGTAAGACCGAAAACGATCGTGTCATCGCCGCGCGGCGTGAAGTGCGCCTCGGATTCGTTGACATCGGGCGGCAGCACCTTGATGCCCATGCGGCGGCACTCGTTGAGATAGACGGCCGACTTGTCCTTGTCGTCGCGCACCGACGTGAGCAGCCCCGCCATGTACTCGGCCGGGTAATTGGCCTTGAGATATGCCGTCCAGTAGGTGACAAGGCCATATGCCGACGAGTGCGCCTTGTTGAACGCATAGCCGGAGAACGGCACCAGCACGTCCCACACGGCCTGGATCGCCTCGTCGGAGTACCCGTTGGCGCGCATGCCGCTCTGGAACGGCACGAACTCCTTGTCCAGGATCTCCTTCTTCTTCTTGCCCATCGCGCGGCGGAGCAGGTCAGCCTGTCCGAGCGAGTACCCGGCGAGCACCTGGGCGGCCTTCTGCACCTGCTCCTGGTAGACGATCAGGCCGTAGGTGACGTCGAGGACCTCCTTGAGCGGCTCCTCGAGCTCCTTGTGGATCGGCGTGATCTCCTGCTGGCCGTTCTTGCGCAGGGCGTAGTTGATGTGGGAGTTCATGCCCATGGGCCCGGGGCGGTACAGGGCGCCGACGGCGGAGATGTCCTCGAAGTCGTCGGGCTTCATCATGCGCAGCAGCGACCGCATCGGCCCGCCGTCGAACTGGAAGACGCCCAGGGTGTCGCCGCGCCCCAGCAGCTCGAACGTCTTGGGGTCGTCGAGCGTCAGATCGAGCAGCTTGACGTCGATGCCCTTGTTCTTCTTGATGAGCTTGACCGCGTCATCCATGATCGTGAGGTTGCGCAGCCCGAGGAAGTCCATCTTCAGCAGGCCGAGCGACTCACACGTGGGATAGTCCCACTGCGTGACCACGACGCCGTCGTTCTTCGGCGCGAACAGCGGCACATGGTCGACCAGCCGCTCGCTCGACATGATCACGCCAGCGGCGTGCATGCCCATCTGCCGGACCAGGCCCTCCAGGCCCTTGGCGGTGTCGATGACCTTCTTGACGTCGGGCTCGTTCTCGTACATCCCCCTGACCTCGGCCGCCTCGCTGTAGCGCGGGTGGTCCTTGTCGGTGATGCCGGAGAGCGGGATGCCCTTGCCCAGCACGTCGGCGGGCATCGCCTTGGTGATGCGGTCGCCCATCGCGTACGGGTAGCCGAGCACGCGGGAGGCGTCCTTGATGGCGGCCTTCGCCTTGATCGTGCCGTAGGTGCCGATCATCGACACCTTGTCGGCGCCGTACTTCTCCGTGACATAACGGATGACCTCACCGCGCCTGCGCTCGTCGAAGTCGATGTCGACATCGGGCATGGACACGCGCTCGGGGTTAAGGAAGCGCTCGAAGATCAGGCCGTGTTCGATCGGGTCGAGGTCGGTGATGCCCATCGCGTACGACACGATCGAGCCTGCGGCCGAGCCGCGGCCCGGGCCCACCGCGATGCCCTGCGCCTTGGCCCACATGATGAAGTCCGCGACCACGAGAAAGTACCCGGGGAACCCCATCTGGATGATGACGCCCATCTCGTACTCGGCCTGCCGCGCCCGGTCCTCGGGCACCCCGCCCGGGTAGCGACGCTCCATCCCGCGCCGCACCTCCTCCTGGAACCAGGTCACCTCGCTGTACCCCTCGGGCACGTCGAAGCGCGGCATCAGGTCGCGCGGCTCGAACCAGCCGTCGATGTCGACCTGTTCGGCGACCAGGCGGGTGTTGGCGCAGCCCTCCTGCCAGGCATCCGACGAGTCGATGGCGTACATCTCCTCGGGCGACTTCAGGTAGTAGCCGGTCCCGTCGAAGCGGAAACGATCGGGATCCGACAGGTTCTTGCCGGTCTGGACGCAGAGCAACGCGTCGTGCGCCCCGGCCTCGTGCGCGTGCGTGTAGTGCGAGTCGTTGGTGACCAGCGGCGGGATGCCCAGCTTGCGGCCGATCTCAAGCAGCCCATCGCGCACCCGGGTCTCGATCTCGAGACCGTGGTCCATCAGCTCCAGGAAGTACCGCTCCCTGCCGAAGATGTCCTGGTAGTCCGCGGCCGCCTTCAGCGCCTCCTCGGGCTGCCCGAGCCGCAGCCGCGTCTGCACCTCGCCCGACGGGCAGCCCGTGGAGGCGATCAGCCCCTCCGAATACTGCGCGATGGTCTCCTTGTCCATGCGCGGCCACTTCACGAAATATCCCTCGGTGTACGCGTCCGAGGTGAGCCTGAAGAGGTTGTGCAGCCCGGTGCTGTTGTGCGCCCAGATCGTCTTGTGCGTGTAGCCGCCCGAGCCGGAGACATCGTCGCGCTTCTGGTGCGGCTGGCCCCACTGCACCCTGCGCTTGTGCCGCCGCGACTCGGGCGCGACATACGCCTCGATCCCGATGATCGGCGTCACGCCCGCGCCCCGCGCCTGCTGGAAGAAGTCGTACGCGCCATGCAGGTTGCCGTGGTCGGTGATCGCGATATGTGACATGCCCATCTCCTGGCACGCCTTGAACATGTCCTTCAGCCGCGCCGCCCCGTCGAGCAGCGAGTACTGGGTGTGCACATGCAGGTGTGTGAAGGGCTTGGTCACGCGCCGGGCCTTCCGCAGCAGGGTCGTGGATCCCCCGACCCTACATCCGGCGAGCGCCGGGGGAACGGTCGGGGCGCGCCCCGAAGCAGATGACGTTTACGCAGGTCAGGCCCCTGTTGATCAACGATGCCGCAGGCCAGCGGGGGAGCGTTCGCTCTCCCGCGCGACCTCCCGCGCGACCCCGTCCGCGATCTCTCCCGCAGGCGCCCGCCCCGGCACCGGGGCACACCGCCCGTACCCCGCCGACCGCGGCCGTGGCACACTCGGTTCCGATGGGCATATCGGCTCCGGGAATGCGGGTGGCGCGCGCGGCGGTGTTCGCGGCGCTCTGTGTCACGCTCTCCGCCGGAGCGCATGTGCTGCTCTCCGGTGAGCCGCTGCCCCTGCCGACCGTCGCCGTGGTCTCCCTCGCCGTCTTCGGCCTCGCCCTGGCCCTCGTCGGCCGCCGCGAGCACGGCTTCGGCACGATCGCCGCGCTGCTCGTCCCGGCGCACCTCGCGGCCGACACCGTCTTCACCACGGGCCAGGCCACGTGCTACGGCCCCGGCGGCGGGCCCGTGACGGGCCCGCTCCGGCTGCTCGGCGTCGATCTCCTGTGCGCGGGCGGCGACGTGGGCCCCCCGCTGGCCGGGCTCGCGGGCGGCGACCCCGTCCCGTTCGCCGCCGCCCCCGCGGGGCCCTGGCTGCTGCTCGCCGCGCACGTGGCCGTCGGCCTGGCCGCCGCGGCCTGGCTCCGCTGCGGCGAGCGCGCCCTGGCGCGGACGCTGCGCTCCGCCGCCGCCGCGACGTTCCGCCCGCTGTTCGTCCCGCTCACGCGCGCCGCCGTCCCCGCCCCCGTGGACCCTGGCCCCCGCCGCCCGCGCCGCGTGCTCGCGGCCCCCGCGCTCCCCGCGCTCGCCCACTCCGTCCTGCGCCGCGGACCCCCGGTGGCCGCGCCCGCCCACTGACCGCACCGCGCACGCGCCGACCACGTCGCGCCCGCGCGCCGCGTTCCGTGGCGGGCCCCCGCCCACCGACCGGATACCACACACCACGGAGACCATCCACCATGAGCAAGCGCAATTCCTCCGAGGCCAAGCGCGCGGCCCGCGAGCGCCTCAAGGCCGAGCGCGAACGCCAGGCCAGGCGCGAGAAGGTCCGCAGGCAACTCACCGTCGGCGGCTCGGTCGTCGCGATCCTCGCCGTCGCGGGCGGCATCGGCGTCGCGGTCGCCAGCATGGGCGACGGCGACGACGCCACCGACTGGGGCGCCGTCGCCGAGCAGGTGCAGGACGGGGAGGGCGACTTCCCCACCGATGCCCCGGCCCACGCCTCGGGCGACGAGGGACTGACCGTCCGCGTCGGCGACGAGGACGCCGCCAACACCCTCACCCTCTACGAGGACGCCCGCTGCCCTGCCTGCGCCGACTTCGAGCAGTCCCTCGGCCCGACCGTTCGCGAGGGCATCGACAACGGCGACTACGCGGTCGAGTATGTCTTCGGCACCTTCCTCGACGACAACCTCGGCGGCTCGGGCTCGAAGAACGCCCTGGGCGCCCTGGGCGCGGCGCTCGACGTCAGCCCCGAGGCGTTCCTCGACTACCACGACGCGCTGTACTCCGCGGACATCCATCCCCCGGAGTCCGCCGACGAGTTCGGTGACGACGAGCGGCTGATCGAGATAGCCGCGAACATTCCCGAGCTCGCGGACAACCAGGAGTTCGAGAACGCCGTCACCAACGACACGTTCGCCGTCTGGGCGTTGCGGATGTCGGACAAGTTCCAGGCGGACCCCGACGTCGAGGGCACGCCCACGCTCAAGTTCAACGGCGAGGTCATCGAACGGCCCGCCACGCCCGAGGACTTCCAGGCCGTGATCGAGGCCAACAGCGTCCAGGGCTGACCCGCGCCACCTCCCGCCCACGGGCGGGCGATCCCCCGGCCCCCGGCCCCCCGGGCCAAGACGCCCGGTTCGCCCGCCCGTTGGCCACCGGCCTCAGCTGACCCCATGACGGGGGCACAGCCAGGTCAGGTGATCGACGGCCGCTTCGAGCTGCTCCAACGGCTCGGCCACGGGGGCAACCACATCGTCGACCTGGACCCGCACCCGTGGCTCGTGATGGAGCTGCTACCCCTCTATGTCCTGGCCGAGGGCTACGGCCCGCTGCGCCGCGGCACGACGCTGGCCACGCTCTCCGCGGTCCACGAGGACCGGTGCCGCCGCCCGTCAGGTCGGGCCCGCTCGGCGACGTGCTCAGGCGCTGCTGGTCAAGGACCCGGCCGCCCGCCCCGACGCCGCGCGCCTCGACGCGATGCTGGCCGCCGTCGAGCGGGAGGTGGGGCCCGGCGTGGCCCACTCCCCCACCGAGACCGGGGTCAGGCCCGCCGCCACCACGGACCCGCTCGCCGCGCCCCCGCGCCGGGACGCCGCCCGCACCCGGGTGATCACCGCCGCCGTGGCCGCCGTCCTGCTGATCGGCGCGGGCGCCCTGACCGCGTCGCTGCTCCGGGGCGGCGGCGACCGCCTCGACGAGGGCGGCGAGCGCGGCGGCGGCGAAACCCCGTCCGTCGACGAGACCGAGCAGAACGACCCGGCCCCGCCGACGCCCGAGCTCACCCCCGAGCCCGAGCCCGAGCCGGAGCCCGAGCCCGAGCCCGAGCCCGAAGACGAGGAGACGAACGAGGAGACGGAGGAGGGCCGTTGGGTGGCGCAGCTGTTCTCCGAGTCGGTCGACTCCGGCACCGCCGCGCGCGACGAACGCCTCGACGCCGTCCGCGCGAACGTCCCCGAGGCCGAGGTGCTGCTCAGCGCCGACTGGGCCTCGCTGCGCCCCGGCTACTGGTTCATCTACGCCCCTGGCCTGTTCGCCGACGGCAACGCCGCGCTGGCGTTCTGCGCCGAACGCGGCCTCACCACGGGCAACGAGTGCGTCGGCCGCTACCTCAGCCACGACCCCGCCGACGCGGACCTGTTGTGCAACCCCGACAGCCTCGCCACCAGCCGCTGCGACGACGGCTAGGTGTACTGGCTCTAAGACCCCGCGTCGAGAGACCCCGCGTCGAGCCCGTCGAGGAAGCCCAGCACCGTGCGCCACGTCGCCTCGGCGGCCCCCTCGTCCCAGTCGTCGAGACCACGGTCCGTGTACAGGTGCCCCGCGCCCATGTAGTGGTAGACCTCCACGTCGGCCCCGGCCCGCCGCATCCGCAGATACCAGGCGTTGAGCCAGTCGTAGGGTTCGAACGGGTCGGGGTCGGCGACGTGCAGCTGCACCGGGAGCCCGTCGGCCGAGGCGTCGTCGGCCAGGTCGGACGTCCCGTGCAGCAGCACGAGACCGCGCGCCTCACGGTCGCCGAGCGCCAGGGTCTGCGCGATCGAGGCGCCCATCGAGAACCCCGCGTACACCAGGCCCTCGTCCGCGTGCGGCGCGCTGGCCGCGACCGCGCGGCGCAGCAGCTCGTCGCGGCCAATCTCCTCGCTGATCGCCATCCCCGCCTCGACGGCGTCCGCGGTGCGCCCTTCGTACAGGTCGGGCACCTCGACCCGGTGCCCCGCGGCGGCCAGGCGGTCGGCCGCCTCCCGCACGGCGGGGCGCGGCCCGTAGGCGGAGTGGATCAGCATGACATGGCTCACGGCGTCGATCGGCCCTTCCGTGGTACCTGTGGGTCTCGTCGGCACATCCTGCCAGTTGGCCTGGCCCGTTAGCCTGGCAGTGGGAACGGCGACACGTACCCCCTGACACCCGACGGAGAGGCGATCCACCCCATGGAGGACGTGCTGCGACCGCTCATGGTCATCGTCGGCACCATCACGCTGACGCTGGCGCTCGGCTGGCTGATCGACCGGGCGCTGCGGGTCGCGGACGCCCGGCAGCCGCACACCCAGCTGTGGTCCCTGCTGCGGCGCTGCCGCATGCCGCTCCAGGTGCTGCTCGCCTCCTCGGCCGTGCAGGTCGTCTACAGCGCGTTCGATCTCCATCTGCGGCGCGACGACATCGTGCGCAGCGCCCTCGCGATGGTGACGATCTTCTCGGCGGCCTGGCTGACGATACGCGCGGCCGGTGCCGTCGCCGAGAACTTCCTGGCCCGCTACGAGTCGCGCACGACCGACCAGGCGCGCGTGCGGCAGTTCCGCACCCAGCTCGCGATGATCCGCCGCGTGGTGACCACGGTTCTCGCGGTCGTCGCCACCGCGTTCGTGATCCTGCTGGTCTTCCCCAGCCTGCGGGCGCTCGGCACCTCGATGCTGGCCTCCGCGGGTGTGATCGGCGTCATCGCCGGTGTGGCCGCCCAGTCGATGCTCAGCAACTTCTTCGCGGGCCTCCAGATCGCGTTCGGCGACTCGGTCAAGATCGGCGACACCGTGGTGGTGGACGGCGAGTGGGGCACCATCGAGGAGATATCGATGGCCTTCCTCACGGTCAGGATCTGGGACGACCGGCGCCTGACGATGCCCGTGTCGTACTTCAACAGCAAGCCCTACGAGAACTGGTCACGCGGCGGCAACGAGATCACCGGCACCGTCTTTTTGCACCTTGACCACACCACGCCCGTCGCCGAGCTGCGCAAGCGGCTCCAGGAGTTCCTGCTGGGCCGCCCCGACTGGGACGGCCGCGCCTGGAGCCTGGTGGTCACCGACACGACGCCCTCCACGATCCAGGTGCGCGCCGCGATGTCCGCGCGGAACGCCGACGACGCCTGGACGCTGCGCTGCGCGGTCCGCGAGGAGCTGATCGCGTGGCTGCGCGACAACCACCCCTACGCGCTCCCCCGCGTCGCCACCTCCCCCGCCGCCGTCCCCCCGGCCCCGCGCGACACCCCGTCGCCCGAGAAGATCTGAGGATCTGGGCAAGGGCCCCAACGACGCGGCGCGCCAGGGACGTTCAGGCGCTCCCGACGCTCAGGCGCTCTCGGCGCTCAGGCGCTCTCGGCGCGCAGCCGCTCCAGCGCGGTCCTCAGGTCCTCGGGGTAGCGGCTGGCGTACTCGACCCACTGCCCGCCCCCGGGGTGGGTGAAGCCGAGCCGCACCGCGTGCAGCCACTGCCGGGTCAGCCGCAGCCGCTTGGCCAGCGTCGGGTCGGCGCCATAGGTCAGATCGCCGACGCACGGGTGCCGGTGGGCCGACATGTGCACCCTGATCTGGTGGGTGCGGCCCGTCTCCAGCTTGATGTCGAGCAGGCTGCTGCCGCGGAACGCCTCGATCAGGTCGTAGTGCGTCACCGACGGCTTGCCGTCCGCGGTGACCGCCCACTTCCAGTCGTGCTGCGGATGCCGCCCGACGGGCGCGTCGATCGTGCCGCTCAGCGGGTCGGGGTGGCCCTGCACGAGCGCGTGGTACCGCTTGTCCACGGTCCGCTCGCGGAACTGCTGCTTGAGGTGGGCGTACGCGGGCTCCGACTTGGCGACCACCATGAGCCCCGACGTCCCGACGTCAAGGCGGTGCACGATGCCCTGCCGCTCGGCGGCCCCCGACGTCGCGATGCGGTACCCGGCCGCGGCGAGGCCGCCGATCACAGTGGGGCCGCTCCAGCCAGGGCTCGGGTGCGCGGCGACCCCGACCGGCTTGTCCACGACGACCAGCTCGGGGTCGTCGTGCACGATCTCCATGCCCTCGACGGGCTCGGCCTCGATCGCGGGCGGCGCCGCGGGCGCGGGCATCTCCACCTCGAGCCACGAACCGCTCATGACGCGCTCGGACTTGCCCACCTCGGCGCCGTCGAGCCTGACCTTCCCCGCGGCGGCGAGCTCGGCGGCCTTGGTGCGCGAGAAGCCGAGCATGCGGGCCAGGGTCGCGTCGACGCGCTCACCCTCAAGCCCTTCGGGAACGGGCAGGGTACGGGTCTCGGGAACGGTGCTCACCCGTCCGAGTATGCCGGACGGCGCGATGGCCCAGGGACGGAGCGTCAGTCGCGGTGCACGGTCCCGTCGGGGTCGAGGCCGCGGAAGGACAGCAGCACGACGAGGATGCCGCCGCACACGATCGCCGAGTCGGCGAGGTTGAAGACGGCGAAGTACTTGGGGGCGATGAAGTCGACCACATGCCCCTGGAACGCGCCGGGCGCGCGGAAGAGGCGGTCGGTGAGGTTGCCGAGCGCGCCGCCGAGCAGCAGCCCGAGCGCGACGGCCCACGGCGCGCTGTACAGCCTTCTGGCCAGCCGGATGATGACGACGATGACCGTGGCGGCGATGCAGGTGAACACGACAGTCAGCGCCTCGCCGATGCCGAACGCCGCCCCGCCGTTGCGCAGCGCCTCGAAGCGGAGCCACTCGCCGAAGATGTCGATCGGCTCCTCGTGCTCCAGCCACTCGACGACCATGATCTTGGTGACCAGGTCGAGCAGATACGCGAACGCCGCGACCCCGGCCAGCACGCCGACCCGCCGCCGGCCGCGCCCCGCGCCCGGCTCCGCGTCCTCGGGCCCGCCCCCGGGCTCCCGCTCGTCGTCCACCGCGGCGGCCTCCGCCGAGGTGGCCTCAGGAGTGGCCTCGGCCACGTCCTCGGGGTCGTCGGGGGTCTCGATGGTCCGCTCCGCCTCGCTCACGGGATGAGGGTACGCCACGCCAGTGCGAACACCGGAAATCCGCTCCGTCGGCCGCCCCGGCCAACGGACGCGTCGGCGCCGGGGGCCACCGGACGCTGCCTAGAGCCGCCGCTCCTGCTTCTGTTTGCAGTCCACGCACAGGGTCGCCCTCGGGAAGACCTGCATCCTGGCCTTGCCGATCGGGTTACCGCAGCTCTCGCACAGGCCGTAGGTCCCGGCCTCGAGGCGCTTCAGGGCGCGCTCGGTCTGGTAGAGCATCTCCCTGGCGTTGCTCGCGAGGGCCATCTCGTGCTCGCGCGTGACGTTCTTGGTGCCGGTGTCGGCCTGGTCGTCGCCCGCGCCGTCGCCCGAGTCGCGCATCAGCCCGGTCAGCGCCTCCTCGACGGACCTGATCTCCCCGCGCAGCCGGTCGGCCTCGACCGTCAGCTCGTCCCTGGCCTGGGCGACCTCCGCCGCCGTCCAGGGCTCCTCACCCGACCTGACGGCGAGATCGCCGGGAACGGCCGGCGCCGCGGCGCGGACCGACGGCACCGGGGGAACCGGTTCACCCGCCGTCCCCTTCTTCGCTGCCACCATGGCGTCGGCTCCTTCACATAGTGTGATCTTGCTCGCGAATCGTGACCGGAACGATAAATCGACCGGGTGGGCGCGGCAACGGGGGCGCGCCGGTCTCCCTGCCTTGTGCCCCGCCCGGCCCCCGGTGTAACCGGTGCCCACCCGCCGCGAGCGGACCGTACACTGGGGGCAGCGAAAGGCGTTGATGGGGACGAGTAGCGCCGTCAAGCCGCCACGAGCGACCCGGGGGCGGTGTGAGCCCGGGGGCGGACGCGGTGTGAAGATCACCCCGGAGCCGTCGGCAGAAAGCTCTTCGAGCGAGTAGATCCGGCGTCGCGGCCCAATGAGCGGGCCAGGGGCACCGGCCGTCACGGCGGCCACGCGCCCCGGCCAAGGAGGGTGGTACCGCGGGAGCGCTCGCTCTCGTCCCTCCGTCGGAGATCACGACGTGTGTCCGCCGGAGGACGATCCGATGACGCAGTACCGCCACATCCCAGCGCAGGTCGACCTGCCCGCGCTCGAACACGAGGTGCTTGAGCTGTGGCAGGCGAGCAAGACGTTCGCCCGCAGCGTCGAGCAGTCCGCGGGCCGCCCCGACTGGGTGTTCTACGAGGGCCCGCCCACCGCCAACGGCATGCCGGGGGCCCACCACATCGAGGCGCGCGTCTTCAAGGACGTCTTCCCCCGCTTCAAGACGATGCGCGGCTTCCACGTCACCCGCAAGGCGGGCTGGGACTGCCACGGCCTGCCGGTCGAGCTGGCCGTGGAGAAGGAGCTCGGCTTCACCGGCAAGCAGGACATCGAGGCGTACGGCATCGCCGAGTTCAACGCCAGGTGCCGCGCGTCCGTGACGCGGCACACCGACGCGTTCGCCGAGCTCACGAACCGCATGGGGTACTGGGTCGACCTCGACCACGCCTACCGCACGATGGACCCCGAGTACATCGAGTCCGTGTGGTGGTCGCTCAAGGAGATCTTCGGCAAGGGCCTCCTCGGCCAGGACCACCGCGTCGCCCCCTGGTGCCCGCGCTGCGAGACCGGCCTGTCCGACCACGAGCTGGCGCAGGGCTACGAGACGGTCGTCGACCCCTCGGTCTATGTGCGCATGCCGCTGGTCTCCGGGCCCCTGGCGGGCGAGGCGTCGCTGCTCGTGTGGACGACCACGCCCTGGACGCTCGTCTCCAACACCGCCGTCGCCGCCCACCCCGGCGTCACCTATGCCGTGGCCACCGACGGCACCGAGCGCCTCGTCGTCGCCGAGCCGCTGCTCGCCGCCGCGCTGGGCGACGGCTGGACGGCCACGGGGCAGACGTTCACCGGCGCCGAGATGGAACGCTGGTCCTACCGCCGCCCGTTCGACCTCGTGGACTTCGGGGGCGCACAGGCGCACTACGTGGTGAACGCCGAGTACGTCACCACCGAGGACGGCACGGGCCTGGTCCACCAGTCGCCCGCGTTCGGCGAGGACGACCTCGTCACATGCCGCGCCTATGGCCTCCCCGTGGTCAACCCCGTGCGCGCCGACGGCACGTTCGACGAGGGGCTTCCGCTGGTCGGCGGGCAGTTCTTCAAGAAGGCCGACGAGGCGCTGGTCGCCGACCTCGCCGAGCGCGGGCTGCTGTTCCGGCACCTGCCCTACGAGCACAGCTATCCGCACTGCTGGCGCTGCCACACCCCCCTGCTCTACTACGCACAGCCCGCCTGGTACATCCGCACCACCCGCGTGAAGGACGCGCTCCTGCGGGAGAACGAGCGGACGACGTGGTACCCCGAGTCGATCAAGCACGGGCGCTACGGCGACTGGCTCACCAACAACGTCGACTGGGCGCTGTCCCGCAACCGCTACTGGGGTACCCCGCTGCCCATCTGGCGCTGCGACGCGGGCCATCTCACGTGCGTCGGCTCGCTCGCCGAGCTCTCCGAGCTCTCGGGCGCCGACCAGTCGGGCCTCGACCCGCACCGCCCGTTCATCGACGAGGTCGTCTTCGGCTGTCCCGAGGACGGCTGCGACGCGACGGCCACACGCGTCCCCGAGGTGATCGACGCGTGGTACGACTCGGGCGCGATGCCGTTCGCGCAGTGGGGCTACCCCTACCGGAACCGCGAGGCGTTCGAACGCCGTTACCCCGCCCAGTACATCTGCGAGGCGATCGACCAGACCCGCGGCTGGTTCTACACGCTGATGGCCGTCGGCACCCTGGTCTTCGACCGCTCCTCCTACGAGACCGTGGTCTGCCTCGGCCACATCCTCGCCGAGGACGGCCGCAAGATGTCCAAGCACCTCGGGAACATCCTGGAGCCCATCCCGCTCATGGAGCGGCACGGCGCCGACGCCGTGCGCTGGTTCATGGCGGCGGGCGGCTCGCCCTGGTCGGCCCGCAGGGTCGGGCACGGCACTATCCAGGAGGTGGTCCGCAAGACGCTGCTGACCTACTGGAACACCGTCGCGTTCCAGGCCCTGTACGCCAGGACGTGCGGCTGGGCCCCGTCGGACGCCGACCCGGCGCCCGCGGAGCGGCCGTTGCTCGACCGCTGGCTGCTCAGCGAGCTCAACGCCCTGACGGACATGGTCACCCAGGCCATGGACAACTTTGACACCCAGCGCACGGGCAAGCTCATCTCCACGTTCGTCGACGACCTCTCCAACTGGTACGTCAGGCGTTCACGCCGCCGCTTCTGGCAGGGCGACCCGGCGGCGCTGCGCACGCTGCACGACGTGCTGGAGACCGTGACGCGGCTGATGGCCCCGATCGTGCCCTTCGTGACCGAACGCGTCTGGCAGGACCTGATCGTCCCCGTGACCCCTGGCGCCCCCGACTCGGTGCACCTGGCGTCCTGGCCCGAGGCGGACCCGTCGCTGGTCGACCCGGATCTGTCGCGCGACATGCTGCTGGTGCGGCGCCTGGTGGAGCTCGGCAGGGCCACGCGCGCCGAGTCGGGCGTGAAGACGCGCCAGCCGCTCTCCCGCGCGCTGGTCGCGGCGCAGGGCTTCGAGCTACTCGACGACGACCTGCGCGAACAGATCGCCGAGGAACTGAACGTCGCCACGCTGGCCTCGCTCTCCGAGATGGGCGGCTCGCTCGTGGACACCTCGGCCAAGGCCAACTTCCGTGCGCTCGGCCGCCGTTTCGGCAAGGGCACCCAGCCGGTCGCCCGGGCCATCGCCGAGGCGGACGCCGCCGCGCTCTCCGCGGCGCTGCGCGCGGGCACGGCCACGGTCACGGTGGACGGCGATGAGGTGGCCCTGTCGCCCGAGGAGGTCATCATCACCGAAACGCCGCGCGAGGGCTGGTCGGTGGCCTCCGACACCGGGGCGACGGTGGCGCTCGACCTGGAGATCACGCCCGAGCTGCGCCGCGCTGGCCTGGCCCGCGACGCGATCCGGCTGATCCAGGACGCCCGCAAGAACAGCGGCCTCGAGGTGACCGACCGGATCGAGGTCCGCTGGAGCGCGACCGACGGCGAGACCGCGCGCGCCCTGGCCGACCACCGGGACCTGATCTCCGCCGAGGTGCTGGCCACCGGCTTCACCGAGGTCGAGGGCGGGGCCGAGGGCGAAGGTGAACGGGAAGGTGAACGCGCGGGCTGGGGCGAGCCGTTCGGCGAGGGAGTGCTTGGCGCGACGTTCCGCCTGCGGCGCGCATGACCGAAGGGCCGGGGCCCGGACCTCGCGGTCCGGGCCCCGGCCCGTGATATGCCGAACGCCGTCAGGCGGCGCGGAGGCGCGTCAGTTGTCGTCCTCGTCGATCAGGAAGCCGCGCATCGGCGAGGGAGCCTGCTGCATCGGCTGCGGACCCTGCGGCCGCACCGGCGCCATCGGCTGCGTCATCGCGGGCGACATCTGCTGCTGGCCGCCGTACGAGGGCGGGCCCGAGGGGCCGCCATGACCACCGTGGCCACCATGGCCGCCATGACCGCCCATCGGCTGGTTTCCGCCGAGGGACTGGTGGCCGCCCATGCCCGCGCCAGGCCCGGCCGGGGCGCCCGCGGAGGCGAGCGACGGCTGCGGAGGAGCGGGGAGCGAGGGGGCCGCGGGCGAGCGCGGCGGGGCGAGCGAGTCGTCGGACTGGCTCTCCAGCTGCCTCAACTGGCTCTCCAGGTACGACTTCAGGCGCGTGCGGTACTCGCGCTCGAAGCCGCGCAGGTCCTCGACCTTGCGCTCCAGCGTGGCGCGGGCGGACTCCAGGGAGCCCATCGCGACGCGGTGCTTCTCCTGCGCGTCCCGCTCCAGCGCGTCGGCCTTGGCGCGGGCGTCCCGCTCCAGGCCCTCGGCGCGGCTGCGCGCCTCACCGACGATCTTGTTGGCCTCGGAACGGGCCTCCGCGATCGCCTGGTCCGCGGTCTGCTGGGCCAGCGAAAGCACGCGGGCCGCGCTCTCGTTGCCGCCCTGCTGCTGCGGCATGCCGGGACCGCCCATGCCGGGGCCACCCATGCCGGGAGGGCCACCGAGTCCCTGACCGCCCATGCCACCACCGGGCAGAGCCTGCCCGCCATGGGTGCCGTGGCCGCCCATCGGCACCGGGGCGCCGGGGTGACCCTGCGGCCCACCGGGGCCCATCGGACCGCCGGGGCCGCCATGGCCCATCGGGCCAGGACCGCCGGGGTGGCCCTGGGGACCACCGGGGCCGGCGGGAAGTTGCGGAGGGCCGCCCATCTGCTGCTGGTGCTGCTGCTGGTGCTGCTGATGCTGCTGGGGACCCGGACCCGATATGGCCGACATGGGCCCGCCCGGGCGGTCCTGCGGGTCGGGCTTCCGCATGTTCTGCTGGTTCTGCGCGGCAGCCCGGGTCGCGGCGGCCAGCTTCGCGCGGAGATCCTCGTTCTCCCTGAGCAGCCGGGTCAGCTCTGCCTCGACCTCGTCGAGGAAGGCGTCGACCTCGTCCTCGTCATAGCCTTCTCGGAGTCGGACGGTGGTGAACTGCTTGTTCCTCACGTCCTCGGGGGTCAGCGGCATCTCTTCACCTCAACGTAATTCGTCGGCATATCGGCTAGACCGTACTCGTTCACAGCCCGGCCACGACGCTGATCAGGATGTAGACGATGATCATGAGTACGAAGAAGGACAGATCGAGCGCCACGCCCCCGAAACGCAACGGTGGGATGGCCTTCCGCAGCGCCTTCAGTGGCGGATCGGTGACAGTGTAGGTGGCTTCCAGGGCCACGACCATCGCCCTGCCGGGGCTCCACGAACGCGCGAACATGAACACGTAGTCCATGACCAGGCGAAAGAGCAGCAGGCCGAGCAGGCAGTACAAGGCAATCAGGACCACCTGTTGAACGATGCCCATCCTGCCTGTCCCTCTCCCCTTGTCTCATGCTCCGGCCGGGCGGCCGAAGCAGCGTCTTCCGGTGTCCTGTCGTCAGCTCTGGTTGAAGAACCCGCCCTCCGCGATGCGGGCCTTGTCCTCCGCCGTTACATCGACGTTAGCAGGCGACAGCAGGAACACCTTCTGCGTCACCCGCTCGATGCTGCCATGGAGACCGAAGACCAGACCAGCGGCAAAATCGACAAGTCGCTTTGCATCCGTGTCGTCCATCTCCGTGAGGTTCATGATCACGGGAGTGCCCTCGCGGAAGTGTTCCCCGATGGTACGGGCCTCGTTGTACGTCCTTGGGTGGAGCGTGGTGATCCTGTACGGCTCCCGCTCTGACACGACCTTGGGCATGATCACCGGCGCGCTCTTCTCCAGGTTCTGTCGTTCGGATGTGATGGAAGACACGGGAGCGATCCTCCCGGGCCGTCTGCTTTCGGCCAGCACGGGAGCGGGTGTTGGCTCCGGCTCCCGCGGCGCTGGGGGGTGCACGACCCGCACCGGCTCCTCGGCCCGCTCCCGCCGCGGGGGCTCGTGCGCCGGCTGGCGCCTGCCCCGTTCGGGCTCGGGCTCCGGCTCGAACTCGTCATCGGGGCCGTAGCCCGCGCGGTCGTAGCCGTCGTCCTCCACGAGGCCGAGGTAGACCGCCATCTTGCGCATCGCGCCAGCCATCGACTGCGTCCTCCGCTCCCTGGTGGATCGGCTCCGATCTGCCCGGGCCGCGGATCCACGTAACCTGCCCCACTTAGGTGGGATTGACCATATTTTCGACTCTGGGGCCCTCGCCTGGCGACGTTACCCGAGGGCGGGGCGGACTCCGAGCACCGCGCTGCCCACGCGCACGTGTGTCGCTCCCGCGGCGACGGCGTCCTCCAAGTCCGCACTCATACCTGCCGAGACCATGTTCGCAGCAGGATGGTCGGCGCGCAGGTCCCTTGCGATTTCCGCAAGCCGCTCGAAAGCGGCATCCGGCGAACCGGCGTACGCACCCGCGAGCGGCGCGACGGTCATCAGACCGGCGAGCCGCAGCCCCGGAGCGGCCGCGACCGCGGCCGCCAACTCGCCCACGCCGTCAGGCGCGACACCCCCGCGGCCACCGCCGAGGCCCGACTCCTTCTCCAACGCCACCTGAAGCAGACAGTTGAGGGGCGCACGCCCGGCGCTCGTGACAGCGGAGGAGAGCGCGGACACCAGCTTCGCGCGGTCCACCGAGTGCACATAGTCCGCGTAGGAGAGGACGGAGCGCACCTTGTTGGTCTGCAACTGCCCCACAAAGTGCCAGGTCAGCGGGAGATCGGCACACGCGGCCGCCTTCGCCGACGCCTCCTGGTCGCGATTCTCCGCAACGTCGCGCACCCCGAGATCCACCAGCGTGCGGACGTCATCGGCGGGGTAGGTCTTGGTCACCACGACGAGCGTCACCGACTCCCGCGCGCGCCCCGCGGCCTCGCACGCGCGGGCGATGCGCCTCTCCACGCGTGCGAGCCCTTCGGCCAGTTCGGCCCGGCGCCGCTCCGGCGCGCTCATGACGCGGCCAGCCACACGTAGCTCGCCTGCCGACCGGTCGGTCGCTCGCGGCGGTGGGAGAAGTGGTCGGCCGACTCGAGCGTGCAGACCGGGGAGAGCGTCACATCGGTGACGCCCGCGGCGTTCAGCTGGATCAGCACCCCGGCCGGGATGTCGACGGCCGGAGTCCCGGCGCGGGTCGTCGCCGCGCACCCCGGCACCCGCTCCTCCGCGTCGTCGCGCATCTCCCCCGGCACCTCGTAGCACCGCCCGCACACCGAAGGGCCGGTGCGGGCCGCGATCCGGCCCGGCTCCGCGCCGAGCGCGCGCATCGCGGCGATCGTCTCGGGGACCACCCCGGCCAGCAGCCCCGGGCGCCCGGCGTGCGCCGCGCCCACGACCCCGGCGACCGGATCGGCCAGAAGCACCGGCGTGCAGTCGGCGGTGATCACCGCGAGCGCGAGCCCCCGGCGCGCGGTGACCACGCCGTCCGCCTCGGGCGCGACCCCGTCGGGCCACGGGTCGCCCGCGACCACGACCCTGCTTCCGTGTACCTGGCGCAGCCAGCGGACCGAGGCGGGGTCGAGGCCCGCGGCCTCGGCGGCCAGCTTGCGGTTGGCCAGGACGGCGGAGGGGTCGTCCCCCACCGCGCCCCCCACGTTCAGGCTCTCATACGGAGCGGCGCTCACCCCGCCCCACCGGTCGGTGAAGGCGAAGTGCGCGCCGCTCGCTGTGGACTGCCGCTCTATCACTGTGACGTCATACCGTGCGCGGGGCCGCCGCGGCTACTTCAGGAAGTCCGGAACGTCCAGCTCCTCGACCTGCCCGCCGTCATAGGGCCGGGCGGACGGGACCTGGGGCGAGCCCTTGGGGTCGCGGACCGGGTCGGACTGCTGCTCGGGCTGGCCCGCGTCGCGTCCGTCGAGCACCGAGGGCTCCCGCGGGGGCAGCGAGCCGAGGCCGCCGAACGAGGGGCGCTCGGGCTCGGGCTCGGAGCGCTCGGGGGCGGGCGGGGAGACGCTCTCCTCCTTGGCGCCGTACGCACCGAGCGCCTTGTCGCGGCTGCGGGACGGCGGCTGGCCGCCGTCGAAGCCGGCCGCGATGACCGTCACGCGCACCTCGTCGCCGAGGGCGTCGTCGATGACGGCGCCGAAGATGATGTTCGCCTCGGGGTGGGCCGCCTCGCTGACGAGCTGCGCGGCCTCGTTGATCTCGAAGAGGCCGAGGTCGGAGCCGCCCGAGATGGAGAGGAGGACACCGCGGGCGCCGTCGATGGACGCCTCGAGCAGGGGGGAGGAGATGGCCATCTCGGCGGCGGCCACCGCGCGGTCGTCGCCGCGGGCCGAGCCGATGCCCATGAGTGCCGAGCCCGCCTCGGACATCACGGACTTGACGTCGGCGAAGTCCAGGTTGATCAGGCCCGGGGTGGTGATGAGGTCGGTGATGCCCTGGACGCCGGAGAGCAGCACCTGGTCCGCGGACTTGAAGGCGTCGAGGACGCTGACCTGGCGGTCCGAGATGGACAGCAGCCGGTCGTTCGGGATGACGATGAGGGTGTCGACCTCGTCGCGCAGCTGGGCAATGCCGTCCTCGGCCTGGTTCGCCCTGCGGCGGCCCTCGAAGGTGAACGGGCGGGTGACCACGCCGATGGTCAACGCCCCGAGGGAACGCGCGATGTTCGCCACGACCGGCGCGCCACCCGTGCCGGTGCCGCCGCCCTCGCCCGCCGTCACGAAGACCATGTCGGCGCCCTTGAGGACCTCCTCGATCTCCTCCCGGTGGTCCTCGGCAGCCTTGCGACCGACATCGGGGTTGGCGCCGGCGCCGAGCCCGCGCGTGAGCTCGCGGCCGACGTCCAGCTTGACGTCGGCGTCGCTCATCAGCAGCGCCTGCGCATCGGTGTTGATCGCGATGAACTCGACGCCCTTGAGACCGACCTCGATCATCCTGTTGATGGCGTTGACACCACCGCCGCCGATACCGACGACCTTGATGACTGCGAGGTAGTTCTGCGGTGCTGCCACGTCGAAGGCCTCTCGCCTCGATTTACGTGTCGCCGCTCCGCGGGTGCCGCAGCGCGTCGACGGATGCCGATGGGACGGGTGGATAAGCCGTCCCGAACCCTAACGCCCAAGTTTAGGGTTACCTGTGCTCGTCGTTCCTTGGATTCCTCGGAACGGACACTAAGTCGACAAGTGGTACGCGTTCAACGAACACGCCGAACCTCCTGTTTTTCTTTTCACCCTATGTGATCGCCGCCTGCGCCGCCGCACGGGGGTCAACCTCCGGACGCCGCGGGGGCGCTGGGCGCGCTGACGTCGAAGTGCCGTGCGCCGTCGGCCGCGTTCATGACCGCGACCAGCGCGGTGGCCTTCGCCTCCGAATCCTCCGCGCTCCCCCAGCGGATCACGCGATCCCCCGACAACTCAAGGGTGATGGCGTCGAACGACGCGACGCGGACGACGTCAAGGTCCTCGCGCACGGCGCCGGGCAGGGCCTCCACAACCGAGACGGCCTCCGCGCGCACGCGGTCCTCGCCGAAGCGCCGCAGGCTCGGACTCTCCGTCAGCTCCATCGCGAGCAGCGGCACCCCGGGCAGCGCGTCGGCGCGCTCGCCGAACACGACGCCGTCCCCGTCCACCTCGCGGAACGCGTCGCCCGCCGCGATCAGCGCGGCGGGGCTGCGCTCCGTCACCTTGACCGTGACGCCGTGCGGCCAGCCGCGGACCACGTCGACCGAGGCCAGGCGCGGCAGTTCCGCGAGGAGCCGGTCGCCGATCGCTCCCTTGTCCAGGGAGGCCATCGGCGACCCGACGGGGACGTCGGCCACCTCCAAGATCTGATCCTCGGTCAGCACCCGGGGGCCTTCGTGCCAGCGGACCGAGACGCGCTCGACGCGCAGCCAGTCCGAGCCGTAGAGCGCCCACGCGCCGAAGCCGCCGAGCAGCGCGGCCAGGACGAGGAGCGCGGCCACAGGGCCGGGCCGCCCGAACCAGCGGCGCCCGCGCGCGGGCGGGCGGCGGCCGGAGTCCGACGTGCGGGGCGGTCCGCCGCGTTGCGCTGTCGTCGCTCCGGCCACGTGTCCTTCAACTCCCCAGTCGCGCGCTACGAACGGCGCGCGGCGATCGCCTCGTGCACCATGCCGACCAGCAGCTCGTCGGCGTCCCTGCGGCCGAACTCGGCGGCTGCGCGGGACATGGCCAGCAGCCGGCCCGGATCGGTCAGCACCGGAAGGACCGTTCCCCTGACCCAGTCCGGCGTCAGCTGGGCGTCGTCGATCAGGAGGCCGCCGCCCGCGTTCACCACCGGCTGGGCGTTGAGCCGCTGTTCGCCGTTGCCGATGGGCAGCGGGACATAGGCGGCGGGGAGCCCGACGGCGGACAGCTCGGCGACGGTCATCGCGCCCGCGCGGCAGAGCATCATGTCGGCCGCCGCGTACGCGAGGTCCATGCGGTCCACATACGATAGCGGGACATAAGGGGGCATCCCCGGCATGGTGTCGATCTGCGGCAGCTCGTTCTTGGGGCCGACCGCGTGGAGGACCTGGACGCCGGAGCGCTGAAGGGCGGGAACGGCGGTGGCGATGACCTCGTTGAGCCGCCGCGCGCCCTGCGAACCCCCTGAGACCAGCAGCGTCGGCAGGTTGGCGTCGAGCCCGAAGAACCGCCGCGCCTCGTGCCGCAGCGCGCTGCGGTCCAGGGTGGCGATGGAACGGCGCAGCGGGATGCCGACGTAGCGCGCGTGCCGCAGCTTGCTCTCGGGGGTCGAGACGGCGACGAAACGGGTGTAGCGCGCGCCGATCCGATTCGCCAGCCCGGGGCGGGCGTTGGCCTCGTGGACCACGATCGGGACGCGCTGGCGCTTGGCGGCGAGATAGCCGGGGAGGGCGACATAGCCGCCGAAGCCGATCACGCAGGCGGCCTTGGTGCGTTCGATGATCTCCTCCGCCGCCTTGATCGTGCCGCGCAGCCTGCCCGGGACCGTGATCAGCTCGGGCGTGGGCTTGCGCGGCAGCGGAACGGCGGGAATCAGGCCGAGCTCGTAGCCGCGTTCGGGCACGAGCCGGGTCTCGAGACCGCGTTCCGTGCCCAGGGCCGTGATGCCCACGGTCGGATCCTGCCTGCGCAGGGCGTCCGCGAGGGCGAGCGCCGGCTCGATGTGGCCGGCGGTCCCTCCGCCGGCGAGGACAACATGCACCGAATTTCACCGCTCTCCGGACGGCGTCCTGGCACGCCGTCTCATCGTCTTCCACTTGAGCCCAGGCCCCCGCGTGGCCAGGGCGGCCCTGGCCGCCGGGTCGCTGCGCGCGAAGGCGATCAGCAGACCGACGGCGAACATGGTGGGCAGCAGGGCTGAACCCCCGTAGGAGAACAGCGGCAGGGGCACCCCGGCGATGGGCAGCAGACCCAGCACAGCACCGATGTTGATCACGGTCTGGACCATCAGCCAGGCCGTCACCCCTCCCGCGGCATACCTCACGAAGGGATCCTCCGTACGTCCGGCCACGCGGATACCCGCATAGCCTAGAGCCGCGAAGAGGCCGAGGACCGACAGCGTCCCCGCAAGACCGAGCTCCTCCCCAGCGATGGCGAAGATGAAGTCGGTGTGGGGCTCGGGGAGTTCGCCCCACTTCTCCGCGCTCGCGCCGAGTCCCGAGCCGAACCAGCCGCCCGAGGCGAGGGCGTAGATGCCGTGAACGGCCTGCCAGCAGCGGTCGTCGGGCCCCGGGTCGGTGGCGCCGAGGCAGGCGAGCCGGTCCATGCGGTGAGGGCTGGTGGCGATGAAGAGCGCGCCCAGCGCGGCGGCCGCAGTGAGGACGCCCACGAAGAGGCGGGTGGGGGCGCCGGCCAGCCAGAGCAGGGCGAAGACGATGGCGGTGAGGATCATCACCGTTCCCATGTCGCCGCCGACCATCACCAGGCCGAACACCAGCAGCGCGCCGGGGACCAGCGGGATCAGCAGGTGGCGCCACTGGGTCAGCAGCCGCTTCTCGCCCTTCCTCGCCAGCAGGTCGCCGCCCCACAGCACGAGCGCCAGCTTGGCGAACTCGCTCGGCTGGATCTGGAACGAGCCGCCCACCGCGATCCAGTTGGTGCTGCCGTTGACCTCGACGCCGACGCCGGGGACCTGCACGAGCACCAGCAGGGCGACCGTGCAAGCCAGGAAGGGATAGGTCAGGGCGCGCAGCAGCCTGACGGGGACGCGGGAGGCGATGAGGAGCAGCACGGTGCCGAGCACGGCGGCGAGCAGCTGCTTCCTGAAGTAGAACGTGGCGGGCAGCTCGTGGCGCAGCGCCTGGATCTGGGAGGCGGAGAAGACCATCACGAGGCCGAGCAGGGTGATCAGCAGCCCGGTGCCCATCACGACGTAATAGGCCGTCAGCGGGCGGTCCCACGCACGGCGCAGCCTGGCCAGCGGCCGGGGGGCGCGCGGTGGACGCGGGCGCGGGCGCCTGCGCGGGGCGTAGACCGCGGCCTCACTCCGGGGCGCGCGCGGGCGCACGGCACCTCCGCGGCGCGCGCTTGGGGGGACGGAACGGCGGGCGGCGGAGGGCGCGGGGTGCTCAGCTGTCATCGTGGGCCCCTCCTTCGGCCCGCGCCGGCTTCTCCCGCGGGCTACTGCTCGGTGGCGCCCTGACCGTCCGCCAGGGCGTGGACGGCGGCGGCGAAGGCGTCGCCCCGCTCGTTGTAACTGGTGAACATATCCATCGAGGCACAGGCCGGGGCCATCAGGACCGTGTCTCCGGGCCGGGCCAGCCGGGTCGCCTCGCGGACAGCCGCCGCCATCGCCCCAGTGTCCGTCCGTCCGAGGTCGACGACCGGCACATCCGGGGCGTGTCGCGCCAGGGCCTGGGCGATCAGGCCGCGGTCGGCACCGATGAGGACCACGCCGCGCAGCCGCCCGGCGGCGCCGCGCACCAGGTCGTCGAACGTCGCGCCCTTGGCAAGACCTCCGGCGATCCACACGGTGGACGCGTAGGCGGCGAGGGATGCCTCGGCGGCATGGGTGTTGGTGGCCTTGGAGTCGTCCACGTAGGCCACCCCCGCCACGTCCGCGACGTGCTCGATGCGGTGCGGATCCGGGGTGAACGCGCGCAGCCCGTCGCGCACGGCCACGGGCTCCACGCCGTAGGCGCGGGCCAGGGCGGCGGCGGCCAGGGCGTTGGCGATGTTGTGCGGGGCCGGGGGGTTCACGTCGGCGACGGTGGCGAGCTCCTGGGCGCGCTCCCGGCGGTCGGCGATGAACGCCCGGTCGGCCAGGACGCCGTCCACGACGCCGAGTTGGGAGAGCCCTGGCGGGCCGAGGGTGAAGCCGATGGCGCGGCAGCCCTCGACCACGTCCGCCTTGGCGACCAGGTCCTCGGTGGCGGGGTCGGCGACGTTGTAGACGCAGGCGACCCGGTTCCCGGCGTAGACGCGGCCCTTGTCGGCGGCGTAGGCGTCCATCGAGCCGTGCCAGTCGAGGTGGTCGGGGGCCAGGTTGAGCACGGCCCCCGAGTGCGGGCGCACGGAGGGCGCCCAGTGCAGCTGGTAGCTGGACAGCTCGACGGCGAGCACGTCGTAGGGCGGGTCGGCGAGGACGGCGTCGACGAGCGGGGTGCCGATGTTCCCGACCGCGGCCGTGCGCAGGCCCGCCGCCTGGAGGATGGCGGCGAGCATGCGCACGGTGGTGGTCTTGCCGTTGGTGCCGGTGACGGCGAGCCAGGGCGGGCCGGCGTCGCCGCGCAGCCGCCAGGCGATCTCGACATCGCCGACGACCTCGACGCCGATGGCCGCCGCCGCGGTGAACAGAGGGCTGTCGGGGCGCCAGCCCGGGGAGGTGACGACCAGGTCGGTGTCCCCGGGAAGCCGCTCGCCGTCGCCGAGCCAGACGTCGATGCCCTGCTCGCGCAGCTCGGCCGCGCGCGCCCGCTGGCGCTCGCTGTCGCCGCCGTCCACCACGGTGACCCGCGACCCGAGCCGGGCCAGGGCGCGGGCCGTGCTGACCCCGCTCACCCCGAGCCCGGCCACGGTCACGCGCAGGCCGTCGAACGTTGCAGGCAGCCGTGTCACCAGTCCGCCACCCATGTGCCGTAGAAGATGCCGATGCCGACGATGACGCACATGCCCTGGATGATCCAGAACCGCACGACGACCAGCACCTCGCTCCAGCCCTTGAGCTCGAAGTGGTGCTGGAGCGGCGCCATCTTGAACACGCGCCGCCCGGTCAGCCGGAACGAGCCGACCTGGATGACCACGGACATGGTGATCAGGACGAAGAGGCCGCCGAGCACCGCGACGAGCAGCTCGGTGCGCGAGACGATGGCGAGCCCGGCGAGCGCGCCGCCCAGCGCGAGTGAGCCGGTGTCGCCCATGAAGATCTTGGCCGGTGAGGTGTTCCACCACAGGAAGCCGAAGAGCGCGCCCATGAGCGCGGCGGCCACCACCGCGGCGTCGAGCGGATCGCGTACCTCGTAACAGGACGCCCCCGCGGTGACCGGGTCGGCGCACGTCTGGCCGTACTGCCAGACGCCGATGAAGACATACGCGCCGAACACCATCGCCGAGGCGCCCGTGGCGAGGCCGTCGAGGCCGTCGGTGAGGTTCACGCCGTTGGACATGGCCAGGATCATGAACAGCGCCCACAGCACGAACAGCACGGGGCCGATGGTCCAGGAGAAGTCCTGGGTGAACGACAGGTGCGTGGACGCCGGGGTGAGCCCGCGGGCGTCGGCGAAGTTCAGGGACAGGATCGCGAACGTCACGCCCACGATGAACTGCCCGAGCATCTTCGCGCCGGCGCGCAGGCCCAGGCTGCGCCGCCTGACGATCTTGATGTAGTCGTCGAGGAAGCCGACCAGGCCCATGCCCGCCATCAGGAAGAGCACCAACAGGCCCGAGATGCTGGGCTGTTCGCTGGTGATGACCTTGGTGAGGGCGTAGGCGATCAGGGTCGCCAGGATGAACGCGATGCCGCCCATGGTCGGGGTGCCGCGCTTGCTGTGGTGGTCCCTCGGGCCGTCGTCCCTGATGTACTGGCCGTAGCCCTTGCGGGCCAGCAGCTTGATCAGCAGCGGCGTGCCGATCAGGGTCAGGAAGAGTCCGATCGCGCCGGAGAAGAGGATCTGCCTCATCGGGCGGCGACCTCGCCATCGACGCCGTCGCCCGTCAGCCGGGTGGCGACTTCCTCCAGGCCCACCGCGCGGGACGCCTTGACCAGCACGACATCTCCCGGCCTCAGCTCCCTGCGCAGCAGCTCGACCGCCGCCTGAGCGTCGGACACGTGCACCGACTCCTCACCCCACGAACCCTCGTTCTTGGCGCCCATGTCCAGCCACGCGGCCTCCTGGCCGCCGACGGACACGAGCCTGCTCACGTTGAGCCGGACGACCAGCCGCCCGACGGCGTCGTGCTCGGCCAGCGCGTCCTCCCCGAGCTCGGCCATCGCGCCGAGCACCGCCCAGGTGCGCCCGCCCCGTGCCTTCGCGGCGTCGCCCATGGCGACGAGCGCGCGCAGCGCGGCGCGCATCGACTCGGGGTTGGCGTTGTAGGCGTCGTTGACCACGGTGACGCCGTCGGACCGTTCGGTGACCTCCATCCGCCACTTCGAGAGCGGCGCGGCCTCCGTCAGGGTTTCGGCGATGTCCGCGGCGGACATGCCTACCTCATGCGCAACAGCCGCCGCGGCAAGCGCGTTCGACACATGGTGCTCACCGTACAGGCGCAGGGTCACATCGGCGCACCCGGTGGGGGTATGCAGCTCGAACGCCGGCCGTCCCCGTGGTGTCAGCCGCACGTGCGCGGCGCGGACGTCGGCGTCGTCGGCCTCGCCGAAGAGCAGCGTCCTGGCGGCGGTGCGGCTGGCCATGGCGCGCACCAGCGGGTCGTCGGCGTTGAGCACGGCGACGCCGCCTTCGGCGGCCGGCGGCAGCGCCTCGACGAGCTCGCCCTTGGCCTGCGCGATGGCCTCTCTCGAGCCGAACTCCCCGATGTGCGCGGAGCCGACGTTGAGGACCACGCCGATGCGCGGCGGGGTGAGCGACGTGAGGTAGCGGATGTGGCCGATGCCGCGGGCGCCCATCTCGAGCACGAGGAAGCGGGTGGCCTCCCCGGCGCGCAGGGCGGTCAGCGGCAGGCCGATCTCGTTGTTCAGGGAGCCGGGCGGCCAGATGGTGGGGGCGGTGCGCTCGAGCAGCTGGGCGATGAGGTCCTTGGTGCTGGTCTTGCCCGCGGAGCCGGTGAGCGCGACAAGGGTGGCGCCCAGGTCCTTGACGGTGTGCCGGGCGAGGGCGCCGAGCGCCGCGGTGACGTCGTCGACGAGCACGGCGGGCACGCCGACGGGGCGGGTGGCGAGCACCACGGCGGCGCCCGCGGCGACGGCGGCGGCGGCGAAGTCGTGGCCGTCGACGCGTTCGCCCGGCAGCGCGGCGAAGAGTGAGCCGGGCTCGGCCAGCCTGGAGTCGATGACCACGGGCCCGGTGACGCGGGGTGGTGACTCCGGTATGTCATGCGGCTCTCCCCGCACGACCGTGATGAGCTCAGCAACGGAAAGGGGGATCACTGCAACGGGCCTCGCCTGGCGTCGGGATGTCTTGGGGCTTGCGAGCCGCGCTCGATGGCCGCGCGCAGCTCCTCTCGGTCGTCGAAGGGCCGGATGACTCCGGCGATGTCCTGGCCGCGCTCGTGGCCCTTGCCCGCGACCAGGACGGTGTCGCCCGGCTCGGCGCGGGCGACGGCGGCGGCGATGGCGGCCGCGCGGTCCTCCTCCACCAGCACGGTGCCGCGCTCGTGGGCGGGCACATCGGCGGCACCCGCGAGCATGGCGGCCAGGATGGCGAGCGGGTCCTCGGAGCGGGGGTTGTCCGAGGTGAGCACGGCGGTGTCGGACAGCCGGGCCAGGGCGGCGCCCATGCGCGGGCGCTTGTGCGGGTCGCGGTCGCCGCCGCAGCCGAGCACGGCGTGCAGCCTGCCCCTGGTCACCTTGCGCAGGGCGTAGAGCACGGACTCCACGGCGTCGGGCTTGTGGGCGTAGTCGACCACGGCGAGGAACGGCTGTCCCGCGTCGACCCGTTCGAGCCGCCCAGGGACGCCGGGCACCGCGGCGACGCCGTCGGCCGCGGTCTGGGGGTCGATGCCCGCGACGGCGAGGGCCGCGACGGCGGCGAGGGCGTTGGCGACGTTGAACGGGCCCGGCAGCGGGGCGGTGGCCCGCACGCGGGCGCCCTCGGGGCCGAGCGCGGTGAACGTCGAGCCGAGCGGGCCGATCTCCACGTCATCGGCGCGCCAGTCGGCGTCGGGGTGGCCCTCGGCGGAGAACGTGGTGACCGGGACCTCGGAGAGCCCGAGCAGCCTGCGGCCGTGTTCGTCGTCCAGGTTGACCACGCCGAGCCGCGCGCGGGCGCGGGTGAACAGGCGCGCCTTGGTGAGGAAGTAGTCCTCGATGTCCGGGTGGAAGTCGAGGTGTTCGGCGCTGAGGTTGGTGAAGACGGCGACATCGAACACGCAGCCGTCGACGCGGCCGAGGGCCAGCGCGTGGCTCGAGACCTCCATGGCGACGGAGCGGACGCCGCGCTCGCGCATGACGGCGAAGAGGGCCTGGAGCTCGGTGGCCTCGGGGGTGGTGCGTTCGGACGCCAGGCGCTCGCCCGCGACGCGGGTCTCGACCGTGCCGATGAGGCCGGTCTCCTCGCCGTCCTTGGCCGCGTGGCGCAGGCCGCCCTCGACCAGGTAGGCGGTGGTGGTCTTGCCCGAGGTGCCGGTGATGCCGATCTGGAGCAGGTCGCGCCCGGGCTCGTCGAAGATCGCGGCGGCCAGGCCGCCCATCACGGCGCGCGGCTCGGGCACGGTGAGGACCGGGAGCCCGGTGACCGCGGCGCGCTCGGCGCCGCCGGGGTCGGTGAGCACGGCGACCGCGCCGAGGCTGGCGGCCTGGGCGGCGAAGTCGGCGCCGTGGAAGCGGGCGCCGGGGAGCGCGGCGTAGAGGTCGCCGGGGATGACGGCGCGTGAGTCGTGGGTGATCCCGGTGACGGGCTGCTCGCCGCCCGGAGCCTCGACGCCGGAGAGCTCGGGGCGGTCGAGGAGCGCGACCAGCTCCGCCAGGGGCACGGGCCTCACATGCGCCGGGCGGCGCGGTGATTGATCAGCGAGTGGCACGGCGGTGAGCGTACCGGGCTGGGGCGTGCCGGAGCGAAACGAGGTTGACCCGTCGGTGATGGTTCTCACGTGCCTGTGCTCCGCTCTGTGGTGCGGGGGTGGTGCGGGGTCGTCGTGCCTGCGGGGTGGTCAGGCGTCGGGGTCGAACGTGATCGGCAGTCCCTCGAACTCCGAGCCGGTGGGCGGGACCTCGAGGGCGGCCAGGGAGAAGCGCATGACCTCGTTGAAGACGGGACCGCAGACCTCGCTGCCGGTGTAGGGGCCGTCCGTGGGGTTCTGGACGACGCAGTAGACGGTGACGCGGGGGTCGTCGGCGGGGGCGAACCCGGCGAACGACGAGGTGTAGCCGTCGTAGACGCCCGTCTCGGGGTCCACCCGGTTGGCGGTACCGGTCTTTCCCGCGACGCGGTAGCCGGGGATGCGGGCGGCAGCGCCGGTGCCGTCAGGGCTCGCGACCACGGTCTCCAGCATGCGCGTCAGCTCGGTCGCGGTGTCCTGGCTCACCACGCGCTGGCGTTCGGGCTCGGGCGCGGACCTGTACTCGCCGTCGGGGCCCGTGGTGCCGCGCACCAGGGTCGGGGTGACGCGCTCGCCGCCGCCCGCGAGCGTGGAGTAGACGGACGCGGCCTGCACGGCGTTGACGGACAGGCCCTGGCCGAACGGGATCGTGTACTGCTGCGAGGCGTTCCAGTCCTCGGGGTCGGCGAGGATGCCGGGGGTCTCGCCGGGGAAGCCGAGCCCGGTGGGGCTGCCGAAGCCGAAGGCCCGCAGATAGGAGTGAAGCACCTCGTTGGCCTCGGACTGGGTGTCGCCCAGCTCCTCGGCCGCGAGGATCGTGCCGATGTTGCTCGACTGGGCCAGGACGCCGGCGAGGGTGAGGTAGAGCGTCTCGTGCTCCTCGTGGTCGGCGAAGCTGCGGTCGGCGCGCGGGAGGCGGTTGGGCACGGTGACGTGCGTGTCGCTGGTGGCCGCCTCCTCCTCCAGGACGGCGGCCATGGTGATGACCTTGCTGGTGGAGCCGAGCTCGAACGCGTCCTGGAGCGCGGGGTTGCCCAGGCCCTGGCCGTCGACGGCCGTCAGGTCGTTGGGGTCGTAGCCGGGGGCGCTCGCCAGGGCGAGGAGTTCGCCCGTGGTGGTGTCCTGGACGACGACATAGCCGCTGTCCGCCGCCGACTCCTCGACCTGGGCCTCGATGGCGTGCTGCGCGGCCCACTGGATGTCGCGGTCGAGGGTCAGCTCGACATCGGTGCCGGGGACGGCGGGGTTCTCCGTCTCCTCGGCGGTGGGGATGCGGCGGCCGCCGGACTGGGCGTAGGTGATGTCGCCGTCCTCGCCCGAGAGCTGGTCGTCGAGCTGCGCCTCGAGGCCGCCGCCGCCCACGCCCTCGCCGTTGACGAAGCCGAGAACGGCGGCGGCGAGGTCGGCGTTGGGGTAGACGCGCTTGGAGTTCTCCTCGGCGAAGACGCCGGAGAGCACCTGCTCGCCCGTGCCCTTGGCCTCCTGCTCGGCGAGGTTGGCGCGCAGGTCCTGGATCTGCCGCCAGACGGCGGGGAGTTGCTCGCGGGCGAGCACGGCGTAGCGCGAGTCGGGGTCGTCGAGCAGGTCGGTCAGCTCGGCGGCGTCCCTGCCGAGGATCGGGGCGAGCAGCGCGGCGGCGCGCTCGGGGGCGTCGGGGATGCCGGTCTCCTCCTCGGAGAAGAGGAGCGGGTCGGCGGTGATGTCGTACGCGTCCACGGTGGTGGCCAGGGCGGCGCCGTCGCGGTCGGTGATGTCGCCGCGCTCGGCGGTCAGCGGGACGGTGACATAGCGGTTGACGGTGGCCTGCGCGGTGTACGAGGAGGCGCCGACGGCCTGGACCTGGAGCAGCCGCACGGAGAACGCCACCATGATGAGCGTCAGCGCCAGGCCGATCAGGCGCAGCCTGGGGCGTGGGGAGCCCAGGCGCAACGCGGGGCCGTCGGGGCGGGAACGGCGCGGCTGCGGCGGCCTTGGCGCGGTCATGAGGTCTCCCCCGGTCGGGGCGCCCCCGGCGTCGCGGTGGGCTCGGTGGGCGCGGTGGGCTCGGTGGGCGCGGTCGATGGCGCGGGCGGTCCCGGAGGCGCGGGGACCACGGGGACGAGGTCGCCCGACTGCGGGGCGATCTCGGGGCGTTCCTCCGAAGCGTCCCCCGGATCACCGCCGTTGGCCGCGTCGCCGCCCTCGGCCGCTTCGTCGTCGGGCTCCGGCGTGGGCGTGGGGGCGGGCTCGGCCTCGCCGAGCACGGTGCCGTCGGGGCCGATGAACGCGGGCGGCCCGGCCGGGACGAGGCCAAGCTCGCGGGCGCGCTCGGCCAGCGCGTCGGGGGCCGCGTGCCCGTCCACCTCGGCCTGGAGCTCCTGACCCTCGTCGGTCAGCTCGCGGGTCTCCCTGCGCAGCTCGCTCAGCTCGAACGAGCCCTGGTTGAGCGAGGCGTTGAGGAACAGCAGGGCGATCATGCCGAGGCCGAGCAGCGCCACCACGAGCAGGACGAACGGGGTGCGGGCTGCGGACGAGGAACGGTTGGGCACCAGTCCGGCGAGGCGGGTCAGCCGCGTCTGGGGCCCGGGGCCTCGGGAACGGCTCATGGGACGGCCTCCCTGACGCGTTCCGCGGCGCGCAGGCGGGCGGGGGCGGCGCGGCTGTTCTCGGCCAGCTCCTCCGCGTCCGGCTGCTCCGCGCCGCGGGTCAGCAGGCGCAGGCGCGGCTGGTACTGCTCGGGGATGACGGGCAGCCCGGGCGGGGCCGTCGATCCGGCGCCCTCGGCCAGGGCCCGCTTGACCAGCCGGTCCTCGAGCGAGTGGTACGAAAGGACCGCGACGCGGCCGCCCACGGCGAGGGCGTCGATGGCGGCGGGCAGGGCGCGTTCGAGCGCGCGCAGCTCGCCGTTGACCTCGATGCGCAGGGCCTGGAAGGTGCGCTTGGCGGGGTTGCCGCCGGTGCGCTTGGCGGCCTGGGGCAGGGCGTCGCGGATGAGGGTGACGAGCCGGGCTGTGGAGGTCAGCGGCTCGCGGCGGCGCTCCTTGGCGATGGCGTCGACGATGCGGCGGGCGTTGCGCTCCTCGCCGTAGGCGCGCAGGACGCGGACCAGCTCGCCCGGGGGGTAGGTGTTGAGGACGTCGGCGGCGCTCGGGCCCTTCGACTGGTCCATCCGCATGTCGAGGGGGGCGTCGCGGGCGTAGGCGAAGCCGCGGTCGGCCTCGTCGAGCTGCATCGACGAGACGCCGAGATCGAAGAGCACGGCGGCCACTCGGGTGACGCCTAGGCGCGCGAGGACGTCGGGCAGCTCGTCGTAGACGGCGTGCGCGAGGGTGGCGCGGTCGCCGTGCGGGGCAAGGCGCTCGCCGGCCAGCCGCAGCGCCTCGGGGTCGCGGTCGAGGGCGACGAGGCGGGCCCCGGGGAACGCGGTGAGCAGCGCCTCGCTGTGCCCGCCGAGGCCGAGGGTGCAATCGACCGCCACCGCCCCCGGGGCACGCAGCGCCGGGCCGAGCAGCTCGAGGCAGCGCCTGAGCATGACGGGGCGGTGCCGGGCCTCCGGCGGCCGGTCGTTGCTGGTCGTCATGTGCCTTCCGGGGGGAGGTGAGACAGGTGACGGGCGAATGACGGGCGGAAACAGTGGCCTGGTGCACGCCTCCCGGTGCGCGTCACACTAGCCCACCGGTTTCCGCGGTCACCGGACCGACCCCAGGATGCGCCAGGAAGCTGTGACCCGCATCACTCGTCCCGGGGAGACGCCTCAGTGGCGCTCGTATTAACGTCACAGATATGACGCAGACGGTCACCGATGAGCTTCTCCGGGCCAACGAACGCTACGCCGAGGCGTTCACCGATCCGGGAATGGACGCCAGACCAGTGCGCAAGGTGGCGATCGTCGCCTGCATGGACGCCAGGCTCGACCTGCACGAGGCCCTGGGCCTCGCGCTGGGCGACTGCCACACCATCAGGAACGCCGGCGGTGTGGTCACCGACGACGTGATCCGCTCCCTGACCATCAGTCAACGGCTTCTCCAGACCCGCGCCGTGGTGCTGATCCACCACACGGGGTGCGGGCTGCTCGGCCTGAGCGAGGACTTCAGGCACGAGCTCGAGCTCGAGGTCGGTCAGCGGCCGAACTGGGCGCTGGAGTCGTTCCACGACCTCGACCAGGACGTGCGCCAGTCAATGGCCCGCGTGCGCACCTCCCCCTTTCTCCCGCACACTGATGACGTACGCGGCTTTGTGTTCGACGTGACGACCGGGCTGTTGCGGGAGATCGACCCCGCGGGCACGCCGGTCCAGTGACGGGCGGCCCTGGCAGTGTGAAGAATGCTGCGGGGAGGCAACCGTCCGGTTCGGAATCGGTGTCCGGTTGATCGACACGGCCCGGCGGCACGCCGGGCCTGGCATGGCAAATGGGGCCGAGGAGGGCCGGGTGACGACCTATGAGGAGCAGACCAACCTCACCGATCTGAGCGCCACGGCGGAGCAGGTGCGCCGCGCGGTGGAGAGCGTGATCGAGGGGAAGCCGGAGGTCGTACGGCTCTCGCTGACGGTGCTGCTCGCCGGGGGGCACCTGCTGCTCGAAGACGTGCCGGGGGTCGGCAAGACGATGCTGGCCAAGGCGCTGGCGAAGTCGATCGACTGCTCGGTGCAGCGCATCCAGTTCACGCCGGATCTGCTGCCCACCGACATCACCGGGGTCAGCGTCTTCGACCAGCAGCGCAAGGAGTTCGAGTTCAAGCCGGGGGCGGTGTTCGCGCAGATCGTCATCGGCGACGAGATCAACCGCGCCTCGCCCAAGACGCAGTCGGCGCTGCTCGAGTCGATGGAGGAGCGCCAGGTCACGGCGGACGGGCGCACCTACGAGCTGCCGCGCCCCTTCATGGTGATCGCGACGCAGAACCCCGTGGAGATGGAGGGGACGTACCCGCTGCCCGAGGCGCAGCGTGACCGTTTCATGGCGCGGGTCTCGGTCGGCTATCCGAGCGCCGAGGCGGAGCTGCGGATGCTGGAGTCGCACGGGGGCGTGTCGCCGCTCGCGTCGCTGCGGCCCGCGGCGCACGCGAGCGACGTGATCAAGCTGATCGAGGCCGTGCGCGAGGTGCACGTGTCGGACGCGGTGCGGCGTTACGCCGTCGACCTCACCGCGGCCACCCGCGGCCACCCCGAGCTGCGGCTCGGGGCGTCCCCGCGCGCGACGCTCCACCTGGTGCGGGCGGCCAAGGCCGCGGCGGCGCTCGCCGGGCGCGGCTTCGTGCTGCCCGACGACATCCAGCAGCTCGCGGTGCCCGTGCTGGCCCACCGGCTGCTGCCGAGCGCGCAGGCCCAGCTGAACCGGCACACCACCGAGCAGTTCGTGACCGACATCCTGCGCCGAACCTCGGTGCCGGACCCCTACGCCGCCCAGCGCCTGCGGGGCTACTGATGTCCCGGGACCGGCCGCCCGCGGGAGCGGAGGACGACCGGGGGCCGCTGCGGGCGGCGTTCGCCGGGTTGACCACGCGCGGCCGGTCGTTCCTCGCGGCCGGGGGCGCGGCGGCGGCGTGCGCGTACCTGCTGGGGCAGCCCGACCTGCTGCGGGTGGGGATGCTGCTCGCCGCGCTGCCCGTGCTGTGCGTGCTGGTGCTGCACGGCACCCGCAGCGGGGTGGCGGCGGCGCGGCGCCTTTCGCCCGCCCGGGTGGGCGCGGGCAGCGAGGCGCGGGTGCACCTGCGCGTAGAGAACGTCGCGCGCCTGCCCAGCGGGCTGCTGCTGCTCCAGGACCGGGTGCCCTATGTGCTGGGGCCGAGGCCGAGGTTCGTGCTCGACCGGATCGAGCCGGGCGGGCGGCGCGAGGTGACGTACCGGATCCGCTCGGACCTGCGGGGGCGTTACCCGCTGGGGCCCTTGCAGCTGCGGCTCGCCGACCCGTTCGGGATGGTGGAGCTGAGCCGGTCGTTCCACGCGTACGACGTAATGACCGTGCTGCCGCGGATCGAGTCGCTGCCGCCGGTGCGGCTCGGCGGCGACGCGGGCGGGCACGGGGACGGCAGGCAGCGCGTCATCGCGGTGGCGGGCGACGACGACATCATTCCGCGCGACTACCGGCACGGCGACGACCTGCGGCGCGTGCACTGGCGCTCGACGGCGCACCGGGGCGCGTTGATGGTGCGGCGCGAGGAGCAGCCGCTCCAGGCGCGGTGCACCGTGCTGCTCGACACGCGGCGGCGCGCCTACGCGGGCGGCGGGCCCGAATCGGCGTTCGAACGCGCGGTGTCGGGGGCCGCCTCGGTGGTGAGCCACCTGGTGGCGCGGGGATACGGCGCGCGGCTCGTGACCGACGCGGGGCTCGCGATGCCGGGCCCCGACACCGGAACGGCCGACACCGCCGAGGTCACAGGGCTGATCATGGACGCGCTCGCGGTGGTCGACCACTCGGCCAACGACGGGCTCGATGGGGCGCTCGCGGGCGCTCGCGGCGGCGACACCGGGCTGCTGGTCGCGTTTCTCGGCGCCGTGGACGACGAGCAGATCGCCGTGCTGGGGCGGCTGAGGCAGCGGGCCAACGGCGCGGTCGCGCTGCTCGCCGCGGGTCAGTGGGACCCGGCGTACGAGGCGGACCGGCTGCGGGCGCTCGGACAGGCGGGGTGGACGGCGCTCGCGCACCACCAGGGCGTGCCGCTGGGGCGGCTGTGGCAGGAGGCCGCGCTCGAGCTCGCGGCCGCGGGCCGGGGAGTGACCGGGCCGCGATGAGCCGCGGGTGCCCGACGAGCCGGAGGGATGGAACGGGCGGATGAACGGCCGGATGGACAGCCGGATGGACAGCCGGATACGGATGGCCTGCGCGGCATGGGTGGCCACGCTCGCCGCGGCGTGCGCGCTGCTGCCGCTGATCGACGGCTCGGACTGGATGGTCCAGGTCGCCGTCCTCTCGGCCACCCAGACCGGCATCGGGGTGCTGATGCGCTGGCGCGGCATGGCCATGCCGCCGACGGTCGCGGTGCAGGCGCTGGCGTCGCTGCTGATGCTGACCGTGGTCTCGGCGGCGGAGTACGCGGTCGGCGGGCTGCTGCCTGGGCCCGCGGTGTTCGACCGGTTCGGGCGGCTGCTCTCCGCCGGGGCCGAGGACATCGGCCGGTATGTGGCGCCCGCGCCCGCGACCGAGGGCATCAGGCTCATGGTGTTCGGCGGGGTGCTGCTGATCGGGCTCCTCGTGGACGTCCTCGCGGTGCCGATGCGCAGCGCCGCCGCGGCCGGGCTGCCGCTGCTCGCGCTCTACTCGGTGGCGGCGGGCGTCGCCCAGGACGCGTCGAGCTGGCCGTACTTCGTGACCGCGGCGGCCGGGTACCTGGTGCTGCTGCTCGCGGAGGGGCGTGAACGGCTCGGCACCTGGGGGAGGTTCTTCGGCGGCCCCGGCCACGGGCGGCCGATGGGGCCGCGGGACCAGGTGCTCGGCGCCGGGCCGAGGGCGCGCGCCGGGCGGCGCATCGGCGCGGTGAGCCTGGGCGTCGCCGCGCTCGCGCCCGCGCTGCTGCCGTCGCTCGGCGGCGGGCTGCTCGACATCGACGGCGAGGGCGGCGCCGGGGGCGGGGGCGGCTCGGTCTCCTCGGTCGACCCCGTGGTCGCGCTCCAGGACCAGCTCAACCAGCCGGCGGACCGCGAGATCCTGCGGTACAGGACCAACAGCCCGTCGCCCGACGAGATGTATCTGCGGCTGGTCGCGCTCGACGACTTCACCGGCGAGGAGTGGATCTCCTCGCGCTGGCACGACCCGGTGCCCGGCGGGCCATGGAGCGTGAACGGGCTCGCGCCCGGCGTCGAGACCTCGCAGGTGACGACGTCGATCACGGCGTCCGAGAGCTACGCCCAGTCCTCGCTGCCTGTGCCGTATCCGGCGGAGTGGATCGAAACCACGGGCAACTGGTCGTACGACACCGGCTCCCAGACGCTCGTGTCGAACGACTCGGGCCTCTCCGCGAGCGGGCGCACCTACGAGGTCAACCACCTGCTCGTCGAGCCCACGGCCGACCAGCTGACCAACGCGCCGCAGCCGCGCACCGACATCGCACGGCACTACACGCGGGTCCCTGACAACCTGCCGCCCGAGGTCGAGGAGACCGCGCGCGAGGTCACCAGGGGCGCGGCGAACAACCACGCGCGGGCGGTGGCGTTGCAGGAGTGGTTCACGGGCTCGGGGGGGTTCGCCTACGACACCGAGGTGGAGTCGGGCAGCGGCAGCGAGGCGATCGTCAACTTCCTGGAGCAGAGGGAGGGATTCTGCGTCCACTTCGCGTTCACCATGGCCGCCATGGCGCGGACGTTGGACATCCCCGCGCAGGTCGCGGTGGGGTTCACGCCGGGGACGCGGATGCCGGGCGGCACCTACTCGGTGGGCATCCACAACGCGCACGCGTGGCCCGAGCTGTACTTCGAGGGCACAGGCTGGGTCAGGTTCGAGCCGACGCCCGGCCAGGGCAACGCGCCCGACCACACCAGGCCCGACTACGCGGCGCCCGACCAGGACAGCCCGTCGGATCCCGAGGTGCCCGAGCCCGAGCCGTCGGACGAGGAGCCCACACCGACGCCGACCGCGCCAGACCGCTGCGACCCCGCCGTGGACGGCGCGTGCGGGCCCCAGGAGCCGATCGCGCTGGACAGCGAGGACCAGGCCGGGCTGCCGGGGTGGTGGGCCGCGCTGTTGTTCGGCGGCGGCGGCCTGGCACTCGCGCTGCTCGGCGGTCCGCTGCTGTGGCGGACCCGGGCCAGGACGGGGCGGCTCGCGCGGGGGGCGGGGACGCTGGCGGCCTGGCGGGAGCTGAAGGACACCGCGTGGGACTACGGCGTGCCGCCGCAGAGCTGGGAGACGCCCCGGCAGGCGGGCGAGCGGCTGGTGCGGGTCACCGGGCTCGGCGAGGAGGCCGCGGCGGCCGTGCTGCGCGTGGCCACGGCCGTGGAGGAGGAGCTGTACGCGCCACCGGGCGCGCGGCGCGAGGAGCGCGGGCTCGCCCATGACGTGCGCACCGCGGCCGCGGGCCTGCGCGCCGGGGCGAGCCGGGCCGAACGGTGGCGGGCACTCCTGCTGCCGCGTTCCGCCATATGGGTGACACGGCTGCTCTCCGAGCGGCGGGCGGCGCTCGTCGGGCGCCTGCGCGCCAGGGCGGGGCGCATCACGGCCCGGCTCACGCGCCGCAGGGCCTGAGGGGCGCAGGGCGCGACAGGCACGCAGAAGGGCCGCCCGGCACCTGCCGGGCGGCCCTCAACGCTTCTCGTCGGCCTCAGTCGTCGCGCGCGTCACGGCGTCGCTGCCAGCGCTGCTCGATCCTGTTCATCATGGAGCGGCGCTGCTTCTGGCCACGCTGCCTGCCACCTGCGCCCCCGCCGCGCGCCTGCCCCTCGCCCGCCGACGGCGACTTGCGCCAGCCGGTCACGGCGACGACGGCACAACCGAGCATCACGAGGAAGCCCACCACGCTAAGGGCGATGAACTGGGCGACCATGCCTCCCATGAGGAGGCCGATCCCCACAAGGAAACCGGCAATCGCTTGGTAGACCCGCTTGCGGGTGTACGTGCGCAGCTCGTTTCCCTCAAGCGCTGTCGCGAATTTGGGATCTTCGGCGTACAGCGCTCGCTCCATTTGTTCGAGCATGCGCTGCTCGTGGTCCGAGAGCGGCACGGAGTCCTCCTACTCGTCGGTCGCGGTGGCGACCCGATCCGACTCTTCCAAGGATAGGCAGGGAAGTCGCCCTGTGAAACCCACCCCTGTACGCCAATTTCGCCCACCACACCCGGCACACCAAGCCCCGCGGGGTTGGGAATGTCCTTCCCTCGCGAACCTCGGATCATGCCCAGCTAGTCCCTCACGATGATACGAGGAACTGGACTACAGTTCGCCCGGAAGCTCGGCGAGCATATGCAGCTGCCCGGCGATCGCCCGGAACGCCGGCTGACGGGCGGCTTCCGCTTCGAGCCTGGTCAGGGCGGCGAGAGCGTCGGGCTCCGTGTCCACAAGCGAGCCAGGCACGAGATCGGCGAAGACGCGGATGCCATGCACCTCCCCCGGCACCAGACCCGCCTCGCTCACCAGCGACGTCAGCCCCTCCACGGTGAAACGGTGCGGCACCGGGTCCGCCTCGCCCCAGCGCCCCGCCGGGTCGGCGAGCGCCCTGCGGGCCTCGGAGAAACGCCCGGCCAGCGCCCGGGAGAGCACCGCGCCGCCCACTCCCGCCACCAGCAGACTCACCGTGCCGCCGCCGCGGCGCAGCGCGTCGGCCACCGAGGCCAGCGCGGCGGCGGGCTCCTCCACATACTCGAGCACGCCGTGGCACAGCACCACGTCGAACGCGTCGCGCCCCGCGACGCTCAGCAGGTCCTGGGTGTCCCCCTGGACGCCCCTGACCCGGCCGCCATCGGCAGAGTCCCACGAGACGCCCTCCTCGGCCGCCCTGCGCCCGAGCGCGAAGAGCGCGTCGGGGCTGGGGTCGACCACGGTGACCCGGTGGCCGAGCCCGGCCAGGGGAACGGCGAAGCTGCCGCTGCCGCCCCCGGTGTCGAGCACGTCGAGCACCGGCCGCCCCGCGGCCTCGGCGCGCCGCGCGACCGCGTGGCGCAGCACCTCCCAGGCCACCCCGGCGCGCAGCGCGGCGTGCGGTCCCGGCGTGGGGCCGCCTCGGGCGCTGACCCTCGACTCTGACGGCATGGCGGTGGTGCTCCTCGGTGTGGCGTGACGGGGGCCTCACCACCCTACTTGCCGCCCTGCTCCCCCTGCCCGCCCCGCTCGCGGTCGGCGCGCAGCATCGGCTGGCGCACCAGCTTCTCCTCCACCAGGCGCACGAAGAACCCGGCGGCCCGCGCCAGCTCGTCGGCGTCGGCCCGAGAGACAACTCCCCGGATGCCCGCGTCTATTCGGGCCCGCCGCTTCGCGCTCGCGGCGAACAGCACGCCCCACTCGGCCAGCTCGGGGGCTATCTCGGGCAGCACCTCCCACACGCCGCGGATCCGGCGCCGCCCGCGGGCCGTCGGCTCGGGGCGGCCCCTGACGGCGAGCACGGCCGCGGCCGCGCGCAGCGCGGCGAGGTGGGCGGCCACATAGGACTCGCCGGGGTCGGTGAGCGCGGCCGCCTCGTCGAGGCCGCGCTCCGCCTTGGCGAGCAGGTCGAGCGCGGCCGGCGGCGCGGGAGCCCGGCGCGGCACAGGGTGCACATCGGTCGGGAGTCCGTTCATGACGAGCCTCCAGTCAGTCGTCACTCGCGTCGTACAGCGTCGTGCGTGGAAGCCAGCGTGTGCTGATTCCGCGCGGATTGCGCATCTGTGCACATGGTGACCCATGGCACTGACAATCCGTCGGGAGCGGCCCTGACGTGGGAAGGCCGGGACTGGACACCGAGCCGTGGTGCCCCGGGCGCGCGTGGCGCGCGGCGCTCGCCGAACCGCGCGGTGACCTCCCGCGGGTAGTGGAGGAGGTGCCTGAAGAGGGCGTGGCCCAAAGGGGAGTTCGCGCCGGGCATCGACGCCTGGCCGACCGCGCGGGCTCGGGCCGCTGCGCGGCCGGCTCGCCGGGGGCGGAGGGCCATGACGGAACGCCCTCCGCTCCCCGGTGAGTTCCCCCACCCCGGGTATGGCCGAGCTCCTGTGCCCTGCGCCGCCCCGTGTCGGCGGTCCGGCCCACGGGCTCTGCCGCGCCTCACTCTTCCGTGACGCGCGGCCGCTTCCCTCCGTCGTGCTACTCAGGGGGTACTCAACCGGGTACTCAGGTGCCCCGCTCCCGACGCACGCCGAACGGCGGCCACTTCGGGGGCCGTTGAGGGGAGCGGGGAGCGGGAAGGGGGCGGACGACCGGCCGGTCAGTACCGCTGGTCGTCGGAGTAGTAGTAGCCCTGGCCCGCCGATGGGCCGTATCCGTCGTGCCGGGGGTAGTCATGGGCCTGCTGCTGTGGCTGCTGTGGCTGCTGTGGGGGGTAGCCATAGCCGGGGTCCGGCAGGTCGGGAACGGGGCTCTCGCGCTGCTGCGGCACCCACACGCCGCCGGGCGGCGTCTCCTGGTAGTAGGTGTCGGAGGCGGCGGGCCAGGGCGCGCCCGCGTGCTCGTCGGCGGGGGCCGGGGGCCCCGCGTAGTCGGCCGCGTAGTCAGCGGCGTAGGTGGCGGCGTACTGCTGGTGCTCGGGGGCGTACGGCTCGGCGCCGTAGTCCTGCTGCGGGGCGCCCCAGCCCTGGGCCTCGGCGGGGTAGTCGCCCTGGTAACTCCCGTAGCCCACCGCGGTGGTGGCGTAGGGGTCCTGGTAGACGTCGGCGGTCTCCCGCGCCCGGTCCCCGTATATCTCGCCGCCGTCACCCGCGTACGCGGCGAAGCCCTCGGCGGGCGTCTCGTCCGGCATGGGCGGGACACCCGGCGCCTCGGGGACGCCGGGGGCGTCCGGCGGCGGCGGGGGAACGTCCGCCCCCTCGACCGCCCCCTCGACCGCCTCGTCGACCGCGCCATCGGCCGCGCCGTCGGGAACGGCGGGCATCGGCCGTACGCCGCCCGCCCCTTCACGCCTGCGCCTGCTGGTGCCCGGCTTGCCGCCGAGCGCCCAGCCGGTCGAGAAGCCGCGGCGGAACGAGAGGGTGACAAACGTCTGGCCGGTGGCGAACGCGACCGCGCCCACCGCGATCAGCGGCACATGGGACAGGACGACGCCGATCACGACGCCGAGGAACCCGCAGAACGCCACGAGCCGCCAGCGCAGCCGCGCCTTGTACTGGAGCAGGACCTCTCCGAGCAGCCACAGGGCCACGATGCCAAAAGCGATGTAGAGGACCGTCCAGCCCATTACGCCCCTCTCCAGTGACCTAGGTCCGCTGGTGCAGACCCAGATTCTTGTAGACGTCCAGCGTCGCCGTGGAGTGCACCGACGTGTTCAGGGTGATGAAGTGGATCCCTGGGATGTCCTCCTCCATCAGCCTCGCGCACAACTCCGTGGCGAAATCGATCCCGACCGAGCGTACAGCCATCGGGTCGTCTTTGACCGCGAGGATGCGCCTTTCCAGATCGGGCGGGAACGTCGTGTTGCTGAGCTGGGTGAAGCGCTCGATCTGCCGGACGCTGGTGATCGGCATCACCTCGGGGATGATGGGCGTCTCACAGCCCGCGGCGGCCACGCGGTCGCGCAACCGCAGGTAGTCCTCGGGGTAGAAGAACATCTGCGTGATCGCGTAGTCGGCGCCCGCGCGGCACTTGGCGACAAAGTGCCGGATGTCGCTCTCCCAGTCGGTGGACCTGGGGTGCATCTCGGGAAACGCCGCGACGCCCACGCAGAAGTCGCCCGACTCCTTGATGAGACCGACCAGTTCGGCGGCGTAGCTGATCCCCTCGGGGTGCCGCGTCCACTCCCCCATCGGGTCGCCCGGCGGGTCGCCGCGCAGCGCCAGCATGTTCCTGATGCCGGCGCCCGCGTACTGGCCCACGATGTTCCGCAGCTCGGCCACCGAGTGGTTGACCGCGGTGAGATGGGCGACGGGCGTCAGCGTGGTCTCGGCGGCGATCCGCTCGGTGGCCCGCACGGTCCGCTCCCTGGACGAGCCGCCCGCGCCATAGGTCACGGAGACGAACGTCGGGCCCACCGCCTCCACCCGGCGAATGGCGCTCCACAGGGTGCGCTCGCCCCTCTCGGTCTTCGGCGGGCTGAACTCGAAGGAGTAGGAGCGCTCCCCCGCCGCGAGCAGGTCTCGCACGGTCGGCGCGCGCCCGGTCATCCTGCTGGCAATCCCTAGGGCCATGTGACGAAGGCTACCCGGAACGGGCCGCCAGCCCCGGTCCGCGTCCGGGGAGCGGACGCTCGCGCAGCCGCCGCGCCAGGGCCGCCGCCGCCTCGGCCGGGTCGTCCGCCTCGGTGACGGCGCGCACGACCACGACCCGGCGGGCGCCCGCGTCGAGCACCGCGTCCAGGGTCCCCGCGTCGATGCCGCCGATGGCGAACCACGGGCGGTCACCCGCGGTCGCCGCGGCGTGGCGCACCAGGGGCAGCCCGGGGGCGGGGCGGCCCGGCTTGGTCGGGGTGGGCCAGCAGGGGCCCGTGCAGAAGTAGTCCACGCGGGGGTCGGCGACGGCGGCGTCCACCTCGGCCTCCGCGTGCGTGGAGCGCCCGATCAGCACGCCGTCGCCGAGGATGGCCCGGGCGGCGGCCACCGGCAGGTCCCCCTGGCCCAGGTGCAGGATGTCGGGCCCGGCCGCGTGCGCCACGTCCGCCCGGTCGTTGACCGCGAGGAGCCGGCCGTGCCGCCGGCAGGCGTCGGCGAACACGGCCAGGTGCTCCAGCTCCTCGGCTGCCTCAAGCGTCTTGTCGCGCAGCTGCACGATGTCCACGCCCGCGGCGAGCACCGCGTCGAGGAACCCCGGCAGATCGCCCTGCCGCTTTCTGGCGTCCGTGCACAGATAGAGCCGGGCGTCGGCGAGCCGCATGGGGTCCCCCTCAACGTTCGGGTGGCGGGGCGTTCGGATCACATGGCGTTCACATCACACGGCGAGCGCCTGGGCGCGGCGCTTCACCTCCGTGCCCCGATTCTCGCGCAGCGCGTCGGCGGGCGTGCCGGGGAGGCTGTCGTCGGGCGTGAAGAGCCACTCCAGCATCTCCTCGTCCGTGAAGCCGTCGTCGCGCAGCAGCGTCAGGGTGCCGGCCAGGCCCTTGACGATCTTGCCGCCGCCGACGAAGGCAGCGGGCACCTGGAGGACACGATTCTCGCCCCTGCGCACGGCGATGAGCTGGCCCTCCTTGACCAGCTGCCGGACGCGGGTCACCTCGACGCCGAGCTCATCGGCGACATCGGGAACGGTGAGCCAGGCGGGCACGAGAGCGTCGGTCTTCGCATCAATCTCGGTCACACGTCCAGCCTGCCACCTTCCACCGACAGCCGTCAGCGGGCGGCGGCCCTGAGTGGTACGGACGGGTCGGCGGCCCGCTCCGGGTCGAGCGCGGCGCCGCGTTCCAGCAGGCGGCGGCCCTGGGACAGGTCGCGGGGGCGGTCCACGGCGAGGAACGCCGTGAGCGCACCGCCATCGCCGAGCCACAGGGCCGTCCAGCCGGGCTCCCCTGGGTCGCCACGCCACAGCAGGGCGTCGGAGGGGCCGCGCAGCCCCGCGTGGGCCACATACCGGCCGAACTGCTCGGACCAGAAGTACGGCACCGGGTCGTGGACGGCGTCCCGGCCCAGGATCCCCGCGGCCACGGTGGCGGGACCGGTCATGGCGTTGTCCCAGTGGTGGATCAGCAGCCGCCTGCCGCCGTAGCGGGCGGCGGGGTAGGACGCGCAGTCGCCGACCGCCCAGACACCGGGCGCCGAGGCGCGCAGGGCGGCGTCGGCGGCGACCGAGCCGTCGGCGGCCAGCTCGACGCCCGAGCCCGCGAGCCAGCCGGTGGCCGGGCGCGAGCCGACCCCGACCAGCACGGCGTCCGCGCCGACCACGGTGCCGTCGGCCAGCTCGACCTCGCCGTCGTGGACGGCGGTCACGGGCGAGCCGGTGCGCAGCTCGGCGCCCGCGTCGGCGTACCAGCGGCGCATCGGCGCGGTGACCTCGGCGGGCAGCGCGCCCGCGAGCGGCTGGCGCCCCGCCTCGACCACGGTCACCCGGCAGCCGGCGGCGCGCGCCGCCGTGGCCACCTCGGCGCCGATCCAGCCCGCTCCCACCGCGACCACGCTGCCGCCCGCTTCCAGGACGGGCCTCAGGCGGCGCGCGTCGTCGAGGGTGCGCAGGGTGTGCACATTCGCGAGCCCCCCGGTGCCGGGCAACGCGACGGGCTCGGCGCCCGTGGCCAGCACCAGGTGGTCATAGGGCACCGGGCCGGCGTCGGTCTCCAGCACCCGGGCGTCGGCGCGCAGGCCCGTGGCGGTGCGGCCGAGTGCGAGCTCGACGCCCAGGGCCGCGAAGTCCATGTCGAGATCGGTGCGTTCGGCGGTGCCGAGCAGCAGCTCCTTGGACAGCGGGGGGCGGTCGTAGGGCGGGTGGGTCTCCGCCCCGACGAGCGTGACCGGACCGGCCCAGCCGCGCTCCCTCAGCCGGGCCGCGGTGTGCGCCCCCGCGAGACCCGCTCCCACCACGACCACACCGGACTCACTCACGCGCCCCAGCGTACGAGGGTATAAAGGCGGGGTGACTCCGGAGCCCTCCTCGTCCTCCAGGCCCGTCACCCTGGAGGACGTGGCCCGCGTCGCCGGGGTGTCCCGCGCCACCGTGTCACGCGTGATCAACGGCGAGGCCACCGTCGACCCCAGGCTGCGCAAGCTGGTCGACGAGGCCATCGCGCGGACGCGTTACGTGCCCAACCGCGCGGCGCGTTCGCTGGTGACGCGGCGCACCGACTCGGTCGCGCTGGTCGTCTCCGAGCGCGAACAGCGCGAGGTAACGGGCCCGTTCGTGGGCCGGATCTTCTCCGACCCCTACTTCGGGCGCGTGGTCGGCGGGCTGCTCGAGGTGGCCAGGCCGCGCGGGGTGCAGATGGTGCTGCTCCTCGCGGACGACGAGCCGTCCCGCACCCAGCTGCTCGGCTATCTCCAGCAGGGGCACGTGGACGGGGTGGTGCTGATCTCCTCGCACGCCGACGACCCGCTGCCCGGGCTGCTCGCGCGCACGGCGCTGCCCGCGGTGCTCGCGGGGCGGCCGGCGACGCCGCTCTCGCTGACCTCGGTGGACGCCGACCAGCGGGCGGGCGCGCGGCTCGCGGCCGAGCACCTGGCGGCGACCGGGCGGCGGCGCGTCGCGGCGATCGCGGGGCCGCAGGACATGACGGCGGCGCGCGAGCGGCTCGCGGGGTTCCTCGCGGCCGCGAAGGAGCGCGGCCTGGCCGAAGTGGTCTGGACGGAGGGGGACTTCACCCAGGCGAGCGGCACATCGGGGATGCAGCGGCTGCTCGGGCTGCGGCCCGATCTCGACGCGGTGTTCGTCGCCTCCGACCTGATGGCGCTCGGCGCGGTGGCGGCGCTGCACCGGCAGGGCAGGCGGGTGCCCGACGACGTGGCCGTGGTGGGCTTCGACGACAGCAGCTCGGCGCTCGCCTGCGACCCGCCGCTGACGACGGTCAGGCAGCCGGTGGAGGAGATGGCCGCGGAGATGGCCAGGCTGCTGCTGCGCCAGATCGACACGGGGGAACGTCCCCTGCCCTCGGTCGTGTTCCACCCCGAGCTGGTGATCCGGCAGAGCGGCTGAACGCTCCCGGCGCGCGCTCCGGCGCGCGGCGGGAGCCGTTCACCGATGGCCTTTCACTGGTAGACGCGGACGTAGTCCACCCGCATCCGCTGGGGGAAGACCGTGGAGCCGTCGGGCGGGCCCGGCCAGTCGCCGCCCACCGCGGTGTTGAGGATGATGAAGAAGTCGTGATCGAAGACCCAGGGCCCGACCGTCCTCTCCAGCTCCGCGCGGTCGACGGTGTGCACGACGTTGTCGTCCACGGTGAACACCATGCCCCGGCTGTCCCACTCCACCGCGTACACGTGGTAATCGGCCGACGCGGGGGCGGGCAGCTCGTGGGAGTCGCCGTAACCGCCACCGCCGTTGTAGGCGGGGGCGTGCAGCGTGGAGTGCACGGTGTGGGGCTCGTGACCCACGTGCTCCATGATGTCGATCTCGCCGGTGTAGGGCCAGGGGCGGCCCTCCGAGTAGAAGTCGGAGCCGAGCATCCAGAACGCGGGCCACATGCCGCGCGTGCTGGCCACCTGGATCCTGGCCTCGACGCGGCCGTAGGTGAAGTCGAACTTCCCGTAGGTGTTGATCCGGCCCGAGGTGTACTGGCACGTCGTGGAGCCGCTGAGCGGGTCGACGGGGCAGCTCGAGCCCGGCGTCTCCTGGCGGCGTGACTCGATGACCAGGGAGCCGTTGCCGTCCAGCGTGGTGTTCTGCCCGTCGGTGTACATCTGGAGCTCGTTGTTGCGCCCGTTGCCCGGGTCCTGGCTCCACTTGGCCGGGTCGGGGGTCGCGCCCGCGGGCCCGTCGAACTCGTCGCTCCACACCAGCTGCGGCGGGTCGGCGGGGTCCGGCGGCACGGGCGGTGCCTCGGGGGCGCCGCCCGTTCCGTACACCTGGAACTCCCACAGCGAGTAGCCGTAGGGGCCCGAGCGCTGTGTGCCGTACATCCGCACATAGCGGCCATCGCCCGAGACGGCCAGCTCCTCGCGGAAGCCCGCGCCGGTCGTGGTCCGGTAGATGGTCTCCCAGCTCTGGTTGTCGTCCGAGACCTGGATCTCGTACGCGAGGGCGTTGGCCGGGTCCCACTGGAGGACGACGCGGCTGATGTGCGCGGGGGCGCCCAGGTCGACGGAGATCCAGCCGGGGTCGCTCCAGCCGTTCTCGGGCGAGGTCGCCCAGCGGCTCGCGGGGTCGAAGTCGAACGCGCGGGCGGGGACGCACTCCCAGCAGTTGCCGTCGTGCTGGCTCGTGGACGCCTGCGCGGGCTTGTCGTAGGAGAGCAGGACCTCGTCCTGGGCCGCCGCGGAGGGCCCGGCGATGGCGGTGAGGCCGAGGAGCGTCGCCAGCGCGGCGACCAGCGCCGCCAGCGTGCGCGGCAGGCGCCTCCTCGGTGGGGTGGCATGCATGATCTCGTCCTGATCCTCTCTGGTGGGGGTCCGGTGGGGCTTCGGTGGGGCTTCGGTGGGGGTCCGGTGGGGGTCCGGTGGGGGGTGTATCGGGGTGGGGCCGCGTTCAGCCGCCCAGGGCCGTGAGCTCGTCGAGCTGGTCGGCGCGGGCCTCGTCGAGTCCGGCGGCGAGCGCGGTCGCGTCGGCGTCGGCTCCCGACTCCACCTCGGAACGCGACACCCGGGCCGACTGCTCCAGGTGCTCGCGCAGATGGGTCTTGGCCGCGCGGTCGAAGGCGGCGCCCTCGGTGGCGGCGAGGGCGGCCAGCTCCTCGTCCGTGACCATCCCTGGCATGTCGTGGCCCTCGTGGAGGTTGGTGTACTCGACGCCCGCCTCGTCCAACAGGGCGTGCAGCTCGGTGAGTTCGGAGCGGTGGCGCTCGGCGAGCCCCGTGGCGAACTCCCGGAACGCCCGGTCGGGGCTGCGCTCGGCGACCTGGTCGAGCAGCGGCAGGAGCTGGTCGTTGACCGGGATCATCAGCTGGATCCAGGCGAGGTCGGTGGCGTTCAGGGTGCCCACAGCGGCGGGGTCGGTGGCCGCGCCGGAGGCGGCCCCAGCCGCCGCGGACGGCTCGCGCGGCTCGCGCGGCTCGCGCGGCGCCTCCTCGTCCGGGCCGCCGCGGCCGGTCAGCAGCACCGGCGCGCACAGCGCGAGCGCGGCGGCGAGCAGCGCGGCGGCGGCCGAGCGCGCGGTGGGGGTGGTCGGCATGGGGCCGCGACTCCTTCCTGACGGTGCCGGCCCGCACGGGGCGGACCGGCACACGGGTGCGCCTGCTTCGGTGGTGCTCAGAAGGGTCGGACGGGGGTCACGAGGGGACGCCGTCGGCGCCGCACTTGATGACGGGGCGGATGCAGTCCTCCACCCGCCGCAGCATCTCGTCCTCGGGCCACGCGTTGAAGAAGTCGCCGTGCATCGTGTAGCCCGCTCCCGAGGCCAGCGCGAAGCCCGAGGGATCGCCGTTGACCGGGTAGCGCAGCACCTGTCGGAGCTTCGGCACCGCCACCGGGTGCGTCGACGGGCACTGACCGGCCACCGGGTAGGCCATGTGGCTCTTGTGGTCGGGCGAGTCCAGGTTCACGCCGTCCCAGCACTGCGGGAAGTCCAGATACGACTCCAACGCGGTGCCGCTTGGGCAGTTGACGAAGTCCTTCGAGGGGTTGACATGTCCGGCGTGCAGGCACGACCACCGTGCGATGGACTGGTCGGGGCCCGTGGCGAGGGCGTTGCCCGCCACGATCTTCAGGCCCCGGGGAAGCGGCTGGGTGTTCGCGACCACATCGGCGTCGACGCCCTCGCCGAGGTAGTAGAACGTCGCCGACTGCGGCTCGACCGGCTGGCCGTTCACGAACAGGGTCGGCACCCAGTACGAGGACAGGTCGATGACCGGGTCGCACGTGCTGTCGCCCTGGAGCAGATCGCCCAGGTTGGTGGTACCGGCGTCGGTCACCGTGCTGCCGAAGAAGCTGTGCATGTGCGAGGCGCCCGGCATGTCGGGGAAGACGATCGGGTCGTCGGGCAGCCGGTGGCTGAACGCGCACTCGGCCACGAACTCCGCGACGCGCACGGCGTTCGGGCCGACGTCCGCGGCCCGTTCCCCGGGCGCGGCCGTCGAGGCGGACGAGGCGAACAGCTGCGAGGCGAACAGCGCGGCGATGGCAAGCACCGCGAGGAGCGCGCGACGGGGCCACGGAGCCGTCCCGTCGCGGGGGTGGGGTGATGTCACGTGCTCTCCCATCGGGGGGTGGTGGGGGGTCAGAGAGCGCTCTCACGGTGGAACGTAGAAGTGGCCACCCATGCCGTCAAGGCATCCGGCGCATTCCCGGAACCGGATCCGTAGATGCCGGAGAGCATTTCGAGAGAGCGCTCTCTCAGCGCCGGGGCGACCCGCACTCCCCCGGCGCTCACGGCGCGTACTACGCTGGCATGTCGAGAAAGGCACCACGGGAGCCCGGCGTACCGGGCTGAGAGGGAGGCTGGCCGGCCTCCGACCGTACGCACCTGATCCGGGTCATGCCGGCGAAGGGAGGAGTCGCGTGGTTCCGCGCACCACATCACCGCGTTCACAGGGCCGTTCGTCCCCGCGCGCGTCGTTTGACGCGGTCGTGGTCGGCGGGGGCGTCATCGGCCTGGTCACCGCGTGGCGGGCGGCCGGACTCGGGCTGCGCACCGCGGTCGTCGACCCGACGCCAGGCGGCGGCGCCGCGCGGGTGGCGGCCGGGATGCTCGCCGCCGTCACGGAGTTGCGCCACGGCGAGGAGCCGCTGCTCGGCCTCGGCCTGGTCTCGGCGGCGCGCTGGGCCGACTTCGCGGCCGAGCTGGCCGAGGCGGCGGGCGCGGGCGTCGGGTACCGCGCGTGCGGCACGCTGGCCGCCGCGCTCGACGCGGACGACCGGGCGCAGCTGCGGGAGTTGCACGCGTTGCAACGCCGCTGCGGTCTGGAGACCGAGTGGCTGACGGGGCGTGAGTGCCGCCAGCTGGAGCCGATGCTCGCGCCGGGCGTGCGCGGGGGGCTCAGGGCGGACGGCGACCACCAGGTGGACCCCCGGCTGCTGACGGCCGCGCTGCTGACGGCGTGTGAGCGGGCCGGGGTGGCGTTCCACCGGGCCTGGGCGCGCGAGCTGACGGTGGCGCGAGGGCGGGCCACGGGGGTGGCGCTCGACGACGGAACGGCCCTGGCCGCCGGGCTCACCGTGCTCGCCGGGGGCTGCCGCAGCGGGCGGCTCGGCGGGCTGCCACCCGAGGTTTCGGTGCCGGTGCGGCCGGTCAAGGGGCAGGTGTTGCGGCTGCGGATCACGCGGCCCCTGGCGCCGTTCCTCTCGCGCACCGTGCGCGCGGTGGTACGCGGCGGGGATGTGTACCTGGTGCCGCGGGAGAGCGGCGAGCTGGTGGTGGGCGCGACATCGGAGGAGCGTGGCCTGGACACCACGGTGACGGCCGGGGGCGTCTACCAACTGCTTCGTGACGCCCATGAGCTGGTGCCGGGAATCACCGAGCTGCCGCTCGTGGAAACCCTGGCGGGGCTGCGGCCCGCGACGCCGGACAACGCCCCGCTGCTCGGCCCCACGGCGCTGCCAGGGCTGCACCTGGCGACCGGTCACCACCGCAACGGCGTGCTGCTCGCCCCGGTCACGGGGGACGCGCTGGCCGCCTCGCTCAAGACCGGCGAACTGCCGGACTACGCCCGCCCGTTCGCGGCGGACCGATTCGCCATCAGCGGCTGGGAGGTGCCGGTGTGAAGGACACGGTGAACGGCCGGGTGACGGTATGGGTGAACGGTGAACGCCGCGCCCTGGCCAGCGGGACCACGCTGGACGCGCTGGTGGGCGCGCTGACCTCGGCCGCCTCGGGGGTCGCCGCCGCGGTGAACGAGACGGTGGTCCCGCGCGGGCGGTGGGCGGGGACCGCGCTGGCCGACGGCGACCGCGTCGAGGTACTGACCGCAGTGCAGGGAGGCTGACCAGGCTTGACCACCCCATCGACACCGACATCGACATCGACACCGACACCGACATCGACCGCGACATCGACCGCGACACCGACATCGACCCCGACGGCGACGGCGCGGCCCGGCGACGAGGCGGCCGCGGACGACGCCCAGGACGTCTGGCACCTCGGCGCGTTGCGGCTGACGTCGCGGCTGATCATGGGCACGGGCGGCGCGCCGAGCCTGGAGGTGCTGCGGGACGCGCTGGTCGCGTCGGGCACCCAGCTGACCACGGTGGCGATGCGCCGCCTCGACCCCCGCGTGGGCGGCTCGGTCCTCTCGGTGCTTGGCGAACTCGGCATCGTCCCGCTGCCCAACACCGCGGGCTGCCACACGGTGGGCGAGGCCGTGCTGACGGCGCGGCTCGCGCGCGAGGCGCTGGGCACCGACCTCGTGAAGCTGGAGGTGATCGCCGACGAGCGCACCCTGCTGCCCGATCCCGTGGCCACGCTCGACGCGGCGGAGCTCCTGGTGGACGACGGGTTCACGGTGCTGCCCTACACCAACGACGACCCGGTGATCGCCCAGCGCCTCGAGGAGGCGGGCTGTGCGGCGGTGATGCCGCTGGGCTCGCCCATCGGCTCGGGCCTCGGCATCCGCAACCCGCACAACTTCCAGCTCATCGCCGAGCGCGTCTCCGTGCCGGTGATCCTGGACGCGGGGGCGGGCACGGCGTCGGACGCGGCGCTCGCGATGGAGCTGGGGTGCGCCGGGGTGATGCTGGCGTCCGCGGTAACCCGGGCGCGGCGGCCCGTGCTGATGGCGGAGGCGATGCGGAACGCCGTGGTCGCGGGGCGCCTGGCCTACCGGGCGGGGCGGATGCCGCGGCGGCACCACGCCGAGGCGTCGTCCCCGGCCGAGGGTCTCGCGTCGCTCGATCCCGAGCGTCCGGCGTTCTCGTACTGATATACGATCCACGCCTACGATGCACGCTGGTGCCCCCGGGGAAGAGCGACACCACGCCCGGCACCACGCCCTTGGGGGGTCTGTGAGCACACCGCCGCCACCGGACGCGCCGCCGCCACCACCGGCACAGGGCGCCGCGCCGCTGATACCCCAGGCGCCCGCGGTGCCGCCGCGGCAGCCGTTCGGCAGGCTGCCGGTCTGGGCGTTCATCACGTCGTTCGGCGTCTTCCCGTTGGGCCTGATGCTCGGCGTCCTCGCGCTCGCCAGGCCGCGGGTCACTCCCGAGCGGGGGCGCGGCCTCGCGGTGGCCGGGCTGGTGATCGCGTCGTTGCAGGTGGTGGCGCTCGCGGTGGCCGTTCCGCTCGCCGTGATGAGCGACCCCAGGGGCGGCACCGGCGACAGGACCGGCATCGGGGCCGCGCCTGGCGGCGCTGAGGAGCGGGAGAGCGCCCCCGGGGGCGACCAGGGGGACGGCTCGGAGGGCACGGACGGCGAGGACGTCCAGGTCAACGACATCGAGGCGGGTGACTGCTTCGACCCCGGCACGAGCCTGGACGCGTTCGGCGAGGGCGTCGAGGAAACGTTTGTCACCCGCCGCCCGTGCGAAGGGCCGCACGAGGCGGAGGCGTTCGGGACGGTCCTGGTCGAGGGGCACGACGCGTTCCCCGGCGACGAGGAGATCCTGACGCTGGCCGAGGAGGAGTGCGACCGGCTGATCCAGGGTTATGTGCTGGACACCTGGGCGCTCCCGCTCGACGTCAGCCCGTACTACTACCACCCGACCAGGGACTCATGGCAGTACGGCGACCGTGAGGTCATCTGCTTTCTCGGCCACCTCGACGGCGGCCAGCTCGACGAGACGCTGCGCGGGGACGCCAGCGGCATGAGCGAGGACCAGCTGGGCTATCTGGAGATCACCACCCCGCTCGACCTCGTGACGTGGAGCGAGCCGCTGCCCGAGGCGGATCTCGCGGACCGTCAGGTGTGGGCGGCGCGCATGGCCGAGGTGGTGGAGGCCGAGACCGAGGCGCTCGCGGACCACGCGTGGTCGCCCGGGGTCGACGAGCTGATCGGGCGGCTTGTGCGGGCGCGCGAGGAGAGCCTGGCCAGCTGGTCGGGCGCGGCGGGCGCGGTGGACGCCGACGCGTTCGACGCCTATGTGGACACGGGGTACGCGGTGATGGGCATCGAGCTCGAGGTCGAGATCCGCGACACCCTGGGCCTGGCGACGGGGGCCTGACGGCGGGGGCCCGGGAGGGCGGCCCGGGGGCGGCCGGTGCGTGGCCCTTCGTCACCGTTCGGCCGCGGTTGTGGCCCGGGGCGGTCGTCAACGGCCGGACGACGCCGCGGTGCTCGTAGACTCGGGTGCCGTGGACACCACCCTTCACGACCCGCTGATCGGACACGTTCTCGACGGGCGCTACCGCGTCGACGAGCGGATCGCCGTGGGGGGCATGGCCACCGTCTACCGGGCGGTGGACACCCGGCTCGACCGGGTGCTCGCCCTGAAGGTGATGCACCCCTCGCTCGCGGGCGACGCGGCGTTTACCGAGCGGTTCATCCGCGAGGCCAAGGCCGCGGCCCGGCTCGCCCACCCCAACATCGTGGGGGTGCTCGACCAGGGCAGGGACGGGGGCTATGTCTACCTCGCGATGGAGTATGTCGCGGGCTGCACCCTGCGGGATCTGCTGCGCGGCCGGGGCGCGCTCCAGCCGCGCGCGGTGCTCGACATCATGGAGCCGGTGCTCGCGGGGCTCGCCGCCGCGCACCGGGCGGGCCTGGTGCACCGGGACATCAAGCCGGAGAACGTCCTGATCGGCGACGACGGCCGGGTCAAGGTCGCCGACTTCGGGCTGGTCCGCGGCGTGGACAGCCAGACGTCGGCCACCACGGGGTCGGTGCTCGGCACGGTGTCGTATCTGGCGCCCGAGCAGATCGAGGGCGGCGCGGTGGACCCGCGCAGCGACGTCTACGCGTGCGGCCTGCTGCTGTACGAGATGCTGACCGGCGCGAAGGCGCACCAGGGGGACTCCCCGGCGCGCGTGCTGTACGCGCGGGTGCACGAGGACGTTCCCGCGCCGTCGGCCGCGGTGCGAGGGCTCGCCCCCGAGCTCGACGGCCTGGTCGCGGCGGCCGCGGCCAGGGTGCCGGGGGACCGGCCGACGGACGCGGCGGCGATGCTGGGCCTGGTGCGCGCGGCGCGGGCCGCGATGACCGATCAGCAGCTCGACGCGCAGCCGCCCGCTTCGGCCCTTGCGGGCGTGGTGGGCCCCGACGACCTCACGCGCGAGGTGCCGCCGATGCCCGCGGGGGTCGGCGCGCGGGCCGACGGAACGCAGGTCACCAGCCGCATCGAGCTTCCCGATGGCGCGCCCCTGCCGCCCGAAGGCCCGCTTGAAGGGCCGCCCGAAGGGCTGCGGCGGCGCGGGGTGCGCGCCGGGGTGCGCGCCGGGGTGCGCGGGCGGCTTCCGCGCCGTCGGGCGCTGCCCTTGATCGCGCTCGCGCTGCTGCTCGTAGCCGGTGGCGTGGGCGTGTGGTACATCAACTCCGGGCAGTTCATGCGGACTCCAGGCGTCTACGACCTGACCGTCGACGAGGCCACCGCCGAGCTGCGGGACGCGGGCCTGAGGGTGCGGATCGAGGAGGACTTCTCCGAGACCGTCGAGCCGGGGCATGTCATCGCGACGGATCCTGAACGGGGCGAGCGGATCAGGAACAACGCCACGGTGACGCTCACCGTCTCGCTCGGCCCCGAGGTCGCCGAGGTGCCCAACGTCAGGGGCCTGCCGCTCGACGAGGCGCAGGCCGAGCTGCGGGACGCGGGGCTGACGCCGGGCGAGGAGGAGTGGGTCTTCTCCGACGAGGTGCCGCGCGGCTCGGTGCTCGAGACGGACCCCGCGCCCGGCGAGGAGCGCCGCCCCGACTCGGCGGTGCGCCTGGTGGTGAGCAGGGGCCCCGAGATCGATGTGCCCGATGTGACCGGGATGTCCGAGAGTTCGGCCATCGCGCGCCTGGAGCGCGCGGGCTTCGACGTCGACGTCGAGTCAGGGCGCGTGTACTCCGACGAGGAGCCGGGCACGGTCGCCGAGCAGTCGCCAGGCGGCGGCGAGACCGCGGCCGAGGGCGACACGGTCCAGCTCACGCTCTCCCGCGGCCCCGAGATGATCGAGGTGCCCGACGTGGGCGACATGGACGAGGGCGAGGCCAGGGAGACGCTCGAGGACGCGGGCTTCGAGGTGAACGTCAACCGGATCTTCCTGCTCGGCGACGTCTTCAACCAGTCACCAGGGCCTGGCGACCGGGCGCCGCGCGGCTCGACCGTGACGATCTGGGTCAACTGACCCCGCGGCGGCCCCTCCGGCGGGGGCCGCCGCCACCGGGTGCCCCGTTTCATCCCGTGCGCCCTGTGAACCACGTCATGAGACGCACATCACATACGAATCCGCTTAGTGCTCGGGGGTCTCCCCCCATTTCCGCCGCAGGGCCCGGGAATTCCCGTCCCGCGGCTTTCTCGTTTCCCGGGGCATTCCTCGTCCACCACTATGGCGCCTAGTACACGGGGATATTGCGCGCCGATTTTGAGTGCTGTTACGAAGGGCCATCGCAACCGGCCCCTGACACGCCACCGAACACGAGGTCCCCCGAAATGCCCGCTCACCGCAGAACGTCCACGCTCCGCAAGACCCGATTGCGGCGCACCACCACCGCGACGCTGGCCGCCGCCGGTGTGTGCGCCCTGGCCCTGTCGGCGACGCCCGCGGCGGCCGACACCAAGACCGCGGTCCAGGTGGCCAACTCCCGCGCGGTGGCCTGGGATGTGAAGGCCGCCGACCTCCCGGGACACCGGCAGCCAGGGGCCTTGGCCCCCGAGGTCGCCGAGTTCGCCGAGCTGGCCCCCGGCACGAAGTCCGCGCTGGCCACCGCGGTGGCGGGGCAGCGCGCGTTCGCCGCCGAGAGCGCCAAGCAGGCCGAGTGCGAGGAGCGCGAGGAGCGCGAGGCCGCCGCCGAGGCCGAGCGGCAGGCCGAGGAGGAACGGCAGGCCGAGGCCGAGCGGCAGGCCCAGGAGGAGGCCCAGGCCGCCGAGGAGGAGCCCACCGCCCAGGCCGCCGCCGAGCCCGAGGCCGCCCCCGCGGCGCCCCCGGCCGCCGAGGCCGAGCCCGAGCCCGCGGCCGAGCCCGCGGCGCCGACCTATCCCGACAATCTCGACGGATGGATCCGCGAGGCCCTTGACGTCATGGCCGCGAACGGAATTCCCGGCACCTATGACGGACTTCACCGCAACATCATCCGCGAGTCGAGCGGCGACCCCAACGCCATCAATCTCTGGGATATCAACGCCATCAACGGAACGCCTTCCATCGGCCTTCTCCAGGTGATTCAGCCGACGTTCGACGCCTATCACGTCGAGGGCACCCCGTATGACATCTACGACCCGGTGGCCAACCTGGTCGCGGCGGCCAACTACGCCTGGGACCGCTACGGTTCGATCGACAACGTCAACGGCCCCTACTGATCCGGTCGTCCGGCCCCGTTCCGCGCCCGGTGGCACGCGGGAACGGTGACGGCCCGCGACCGTGATCCGATCGGCGGCCAGCCCCCGTGAGCCGGGGGCTGGCCGCCGTCGGCGTTCACAGCTCGGGGCCTTCGCCCTCCCGCTCCTGGTACGAGTACCGCTGCTCGCGCCAGGGGTCGCCGATGTTGTGGTAGCCGCGCTCCTCCCAGAAGCCGCGGCGGTCGGCCGTCATGTACTCCACGCCCCGCACCCACTTGGGGCCCTTCCAGGCGTAGAGGTGCGGCACCACGAGGCGCAGCGGGAAGCCGTGCTCCGCGGTCAGCAGCTCGCCGTTCCTGTGGGTGGCCAGGATGGTCCGCTCGGCGGCGAAGTCGGCCATCCGCAGGTTGGCGCCGTAGCCGTACTCGGCCCACACCATCACATGCGTCGCGGCGGGCGCGGGCGGGGCCAGGCGGAGGATCGCGGCGCCGGTGACGCCGCCCCACTCGGAGCCCAGCATGGTGAACTTCGTGACGCAGTGCAGATCGGCGACGACCGTCTCGTGGGGCAGCGCGGAGAACTCCTCGTGCGTCCAGCAGCGCTTGTCGCCGTCCGCCGTCGCCCCGAAGACGCGGAACTCCCACCGCTCGGGCCGAAAGCGGGGCACCGGGCCGTAGTGGGTGACGGGCCAGCCGCGCTGGAGCCGCTGCCCCGGGGGGAGCCGTTCGGCGTCCGAGCCGGTCCCCTCCCCCGCGCGGCGCTCCGGCTGACCCATGCCCTCCATGGTGACAGACCCGTTCCCGCGCCTCGCACCGCCACCCCGCCGCCCGCTCCCACCCGGCGAAACCCCTGGTCACCGGCATGATTCGGTAAGCCTTCGCTTACTGGACTGCGAGCCGCGCCGGTGCCACGATCGCGAACGACGGGACATACGAGCGACATACGAGCGAGAGACAACCGGACGCGCGACGCCGCCGGGCGTCGCCGAGTCAAGCGCAGTCAAGCGCAGTCAAGCGCACTGAATCCGAGCGAAGGAGTGCTCAGCCATGCAGGGCGACCCCGAGGTCATCGAGTTCCTCAACGAGCAGCTGACCGCCGAGCTGACCGCCATCAACCAGTACTTCCTGCACGCCAAGATGCAGGAGAACTTCGGCTGGCCGAAGCTGGCGGCCTACACCCGCGCCGAGTCGATGGACGAGATGCGGCACGCGGAGGTGCTGACCGACCGCATCCTCTTCCTCGAGGGGCTGCCGAACTACCAGCGCCTCTTCCACGTCCGCGTCGGGCAGACGGTCACCGAGATGTTCCAGGCCGACCGGCAGATCGAGGTGGAGGCCATCGACCGCCTGCGGCGCGGCATCCATGTGATGCGCGGCAAGAACGACATCACCTCGGCCCGCATCTTCGAGGACATCCTGGCGGACGAGGAGCACCACATCGACTATCTGGACACCCAGCTCGAACTGCTGGAGAAGCTGGGCGAGCCGCTGTACATCGCGCAGCAGATCGAGCAGCCGAAGGAGGCGTGAGCGGACGGGCGGGCGACGGGGCGCGGGCGCGCGTTCACACGAGGGTGACACCCGGGGCGACGGGGCTCCCCACGGCGGGCGAGGTGACCGGCTCGCGGCGGGCGCAACCGCCGCGGCCGAGCAGGCCCTGGATCCTGCGGACACACGAGCCGCAGTCCGTCCCCGCGCCGCACTCGGAGGCGATCGCCCGGGGCGTTCCCGCTCCGGCGGCGGCGTGCTCCCGCACCTGCTGCTCCGTGATGCCGAAGCACGAGCAGACGTACACGCTTTTTCCCCTCCGGCGGTCCACTGAGGTAAGGCTCACCTTACCTTCCCGCCGAGGAGCGGCACCAGTGCCCCGGGCTGTGGCTCGCGCCACCCCCGGGGCACCGCCCTGTACGGACCCGGGCCGCGTACGGACCCGGGCCGCTACGCGCGGTACATCTCCGCCACGAGGAACGCCAGGTCGAGCGACTGGCTGCGGTTGAGCCTGGGGTCGCAGGCCGTCTCGTAGCGCTGGTGCAGGTCGTCGACGAAGATCTCGTCCCCGCCACCGACACACTCGGTGACGTCGTCGCCCGTCAGCTCGACATGGATGCCACCGGGGTGCGTGCCGAGCGCCTTGTGGACCTCGAAGAAGCCCTTGACCTCGTCGAGCACGTCGTCGAAGCGCCGGGTCTTGTGCCCCGAGGCGGCCTCGAACGTGTTCCCGTGCATCGGGTCGCACACCCACGCCACCTGCGCGCCCTGGGCGGTGACCCGCTCCACGAGCTCGGGCAGGCGGTCCCTGATCCGGTCGGCGCCCATGCGCGTGATGAACGTCAGCCGCCCCGGCTCCCGTTCGGGATCGAGCCGCTCGATCAGCTCAAGGGCCGTCTCCGGCGTGGTCGTCGGGCCCAGCTTGACGCCGATGGGGTTGCGGATGGAGGCGGCGAACGCGATGTGCGCGCCGTCGAGCTGCCGCGTCCGCTCGCCGATCCACACCATGTGGCCCGACACGTCGTACAGCCGCCCGCTGCGCGAGTCCACGCGGGTCAGCGCGGCCTCGTAGTCCAGCAGAAGCGCCTCGTGGGAGGCGTAGAACTCCACCGAGTGGAACTCCGCGGGGTCGGCGCCGCACGCCTTCATGAAGTTCAGCGCGTTGTCGATCTCGCGGGCCAGCGCCTCGTACCGCTGCCCCGAGGCCGAGGTCCGCACGAAGTCCTGGTTCCACGCGTGGACCTGGTGCAGGTCGGCGTAGCCGCCCGTGGTGAAGCCGCGCACGAGGTTCAGCGTGGCGGCCGACGCGTGGTACATGCGCCGCAGCCGGTCGGGGTCGGGCACGCGCGCCTCGGCGGTGAACTCCGCGCCGTTGACCGAGTCGCCCCGGTAGCTGGGGAGGGTCACGCCGTTCCGCGTCTCGACGGGCTTGGACCTGGGCTTGGAGTACTGCCCCGCGATCCGGCCCACCTTGACCACGGGCACCGCGGCGGCATAGGTCAGCACCGCGCTCATCTGGAGCAGCGTCTTGAGCTTGGCACGGATCTGGTCGGCGCTGACCTGGTTGAACGCCTCCGCGCAGTCCCCGCCCTGGAGCAGGAACGCCTCGCCCCTGGCGACCGCGGCCATCCTGGCGCGCAACTGGTCGCACTCGCCCGCGAAGACGAGCGGCGGATAGCTTTCGAGGTCCGCGGTCACCTCACGCAGAACCCCGAGGTCCGGGTAGTCGGGCTGCTGCGCCGCGGGCAGGTCTCGCCAGGAGCTGGCGATGGAGGTGCTGCTGTCAGCGTTCACGGTCACGAGCCCAGGTTACGGGGGGCCGCCACCCGTTTGCCCACGCGGTCGGGGAGTGAGACGGCTCCGGCGCGCGCGCCGGAGCGTGCCGTACAGTGTGCGCATGTTCGCGCAGCACACCCGCAGCTGGTGGTGGACCGCTTCCGAGGCGGCCACCTGACTGCGCGATCCCGTGAGGACAGAAGCGAAGGCCGCCCCGAGGGGCGGCCTTCGGCGTTTCCACGCGGCCGTCCCCTCCCGATCCCCGGAAGGGATTCCCGTGTCCGATCCCCGTGTCCCCGTTGGGCCCGAGCCCCCTGTGCCCGCCCCTCTCGTCCCCGGCCTCTTCGCCGCGCTCGAGGCGGGCGACACCCCGTTCGCCCTGCTGCGCCGCCGCCCGCCGGGCCGCGACGCCGACCTGGTGGAGGTGCTGACCGGGCCCGTGCGCGACATCGAACGGCTCGCCGACATCCCCGAGCACCCCGGCGCGCTCGCGCTCGTGCCCTACCGCCAGCTCGCCGAGCGCGGCTTCGACGTCCCCGACGACGGAACGCCCCTGAGCGTCCTGCTGCCCGACGCGCTCACCGAGGTGCCGCTCGAAGCGGCGCTCGCCGCGCTGCCCGCGCACGAGGTCGCGGTGGCCGACGGTGGCTTCGACATCCCCGACGCCGCGTACGCCCGGATCGTCCGGGACGTGCTCGGAGACGAGATCGGCTCGGGCCAGGGCGCCAACTTCGTCATCAGGCGCACGTTCACCGGGCGGATCGACGGCTTCGCGCGCCGGGACGCGCTGGCCCTCTTCCGCCGCCTGCTGCTGGCCGAACGCGGCGCGTACTGGACGTTCGTCGTGCACACCGGGCGTCGGGTGCTGGTCGGGGCGAGCCCCGAGGTACACGTCAGGATGAGCGGCGGCACGGTCGTGATGAACCCCATCAGCGGCACCTACCGCTACCCGCCCGAGGGGCCGAGCGTGGAGGGGCTGCTTGCGTTCCTCGGCGACCGCAAGGAGACCGAGGAGCTGTCCATGGTCGTGGACGAGGAGCTGAAGATGATGTGCGCGGTCGGGGACCGCGGCGGGCTCGTCGTCGGCCCGCGGCTGCGCGAGATGGCCCATCTGGCGCACACCGAGTACGAGTTGCGCGGGCGCAGCACGCTGGACGTGCGCGACGTGCTGCGGGAGACGATGTTCGCGGCGACGGTCACCGGCAGCCCCGTGGAGAACGCCTGCCGCGTCATCGCCCGCCACGAGCGGGGCGGGCGCGGCTACTACGCGGGCGCGCTCGCGCTGCTCGGGCGGGACGCGGGGGGCGCGCAGACGCTCGACTCGCCGATCCTGATCCGCACCGCGGACATCGACGTGGCCAGCGGCCGGGTGCGGGTGCCGGTGGGCGCGACGCTGGTGCGCGGCTCCGACCCCATGGGCGAGGTCGCCGAGACGCACGCCAAGGCGGCCGCGGTGCTCTCGGCGCTGGGCGCGCGGCCCATGGCCGACCCCGGCGCCGCGCCCCCGCCCGCGCTCGCCGCCGACCCCAGGGTGCGGGCGGCGCTGGCGGGGCGGCGGGCGCGGCTCGCGCCGTTCTGGCTGCGGATGCGGGACGAGGAGGCGCCGGTCCCCTCGGCTCCCGCCGCCCCTGAGGTGCTCGTGGTGGACGGGGAGGACACGTTCACGTCGATGCTGGCGCATCTGCTGCGCTCGACGGGGGCGCGCGTGCGGGTGATGCGCTACGACGCGCCCGGCGCGCGGGAGCGCGCGCTGGCGCATCCGGGGCCCGTGGTCCTCGGGCCTGGACCCGGCGACCCGAACGACGCGTCCGACCCGAAGATGCGGATCCTGCGGTCGCTGACGGGCGCGCTGCTCGCCGCGCCAGGGCGGAGCGGGGTGATCGGCGTGTGCCTCGGCCATGAGCTGATCGCGGCGGAGCTGGGGCTGCGGGTGGTGCGCAAGGGCGTTCCGTTGCAGGGGGCCCAGGAGGAGATCGACCTCTTCGGGCGCGCGGAGACGGTGGGCTTCTACAACTCGTTCGTGGCGCGCGGCGAGCCGGTGGCTCCCGGGGTGGAGCTGAGCGCGGACCCGGCTACGGGCGAGATCCACGCGCTGCGCGCGCCCGGCGTCGTGGGCGTCCAGTTCCACCCGGAGTCGGTGCTGACGCTGAACGGCCCCGGGATCGCACGCCAGTTGCTCGCCGCGGTGGCGCCTCCGGCGAGGTCGACGGGGCCCGGCCTCCGGCCGGGATGAACTCCCCCACCCACCCGCCCTCCCTTAGCGGAGGGCCCGCCTGCGGCGGGGGCACCCCCCGGCGGGGGGGGACCGCCCCCGGCGCGGGGGTTCGCCCCCGGCGCGCGGGCCCGCCCCCCGGCAGAGAACCGTGGGGAGTCCGGCTGCGGCCAGGGGCCCGGCCTCCGGCGCGGGGGCCCCAGCCCGGGCGCGCGGGAGGCACTCGGCCCGGCCGCTAGGCCGCAACCGTCCCCGGCGACAAGGGGGCCAGGCACCGGCCGACGACGCCCCGGGCAGGAACCACCACGGCCCTCCCACACGCGGCAGCCGCCGCCCGGCAGAACGCCCCTCCGGCGCGGGGGCCCCAGCCCGGTGAGGGGTCGCCCCGGGAGGGGGCGCGCCCGGGCCAGCGCAGCGTCAGTCCGTGTCGAGACCCGTCTCTATCGCGTAGCGAACAAGCTCCGCGCGGTTGTGGAGTTGCAGCTTGCCCAGGGTGTTCTGCACATGGTTCTGCACCGTCCGGTGCGAGATCACCAGGCGTTCGGCGATCTGGCGGTAGGTCAGGCCCTTGGCCACGAGCCGCAGCACCTCGCGCTCCCGTTCGGTCAGGTGCGGAACGGGGGTGCCGTTCGCCGTCGTCGGGGGCGGGGACGTGGCCAGTCTGCGGTACTCGCCGAGGACCAGGCCCGCGAGCCCCGGGGTGAACACCGGGTCGCCCACCGCAGTGCGCCGCACCGCGTCCACCAGCTCCGCGGCGCTCGCGGACTTCACCAGGTAGCCCGTGGCCCCCGCCTTCACCGCCTCCAGGACGTCCGCCTCCTCGCCGCTGGCCGAGAGCACCAGCACGTGAACGCCCTCCTCACCGGCCAGCTGGCGGCAGACCTCGGCGCCCGGCAGCCCGGGGAGGTTGAGGTCGAGGACCAGCACCCGCGGCCTGACCGCCCTGGCCCGCCGCACCGCGGCGGGCCCCTCGCCCGCCGTGGCCACCACGTCGAGACCGGCCTCCGTCAGGTCGCGGGCCACCGCGTCCCGCCACATCGGGTGGTCGTCGACGACCATCACCGTGATCCGTTCCTCGCTCACACCCGCGCTCCCTTCGGGATCCGCCCCTTCGGGATCCGCAGCTCGACCTCCGTGCCCTGGCCAGGCACCGACACCCAGGCCGCGCTGCCGCCCAGCTCGGTCAGCCGCCCCCGTATCGACAGGGCCGCGCCCAGCCGCCCCTCCGCCTCGGCCGTGGCCAGGCGCCCCTCGGGGATGCCTGGCCCGTCGTCCCGCACGGTCACCAGCACCTCGCCGTCCTCGTCCTCGAGCAGGATCCACGCCTGGGCCGAAGGGCCCGCGTGGCGGCGGACGTTGTCCAGCGCGGCCGCCACCGCCGCCGTCAGCTCGCGGGCCACGGGCGCGGGCAGCAGCACCGGCTCGCCAGGGCCCGCGTAGGTGACGCGCTCGCCCGCGCCCGCCGTTCCCGCGAGCAGCGTCCGCAGGTCGGTGCCCGCGGCATGGGCCGCATCAGGGCGCGGCGCGCCGCCGCCCACGAGCGCGCCGCCGCCCACGAGCGCGCGCAGGGCGCGTTCCTGCTCGCCCGCGAGCCTGCCGAGGTCGGCCGCCTCGCCGCCGATCGCGGCGCCGCGGCGCTGCACCATCGCGAGCACCTGGAGCACGCTGTCGTGGATGTCGCGGGCCAGGCGCTCACGTTCGCGCGTGGCCGCCTCGATGCGCAACGCCTTGGCCAGGGTCCGCTCGCTGGCGCGCACGACCTCGACGACATAGCCGATGGTGACCGCGGCCAGGCACACCAGCAGGCTGTTGTGCAGCATGGGCCCCGAGAAGTCGCCGTCCTCGATCATGTTCGCGGCGCCGACCACGACGGAGGCCACCGCGGCCCAGCGCCAGCCGCCCTTGAGCGCCACGGCGAGCACGGGCCCCGCCACCCAGATCGTGGGCAGCGTGGGGCGCACGGCGTTCGCCGGGTCGGCGAGCGGGCTGAGCAGGATCCCCGCGATGCCCATCGCGAGATCGGCCACCAGGAAACGCGGCGAGCACGCCCCCACGTTGCGCACCGCCCCGAACGTCAGCAGCGTCCACGCCGCGAGCGCCGCCAGATACGCGATGGCCACCCCGGGCCGCCCGTAGTCCCCGTGCGCGATGAGGAACAGCGTGACCGCGTACCCGAGCGTCAGCACCCGGTACGCGGTCAGCGCGCGCCACATCGGCAGCTCCACGGCTCCCGCCGTCGGCTCCCCCGCCATCGTCCGCCCCCTCACCCCTTGGACGCCCCCTTGGGCTCCCCCTCGGATCCCTCGGATCCCTCGGCACCGTCGGATCCGCCGCCCTCGGCCGGGCCGCCCCCGGACGCCCGTTTCGCCTCGTCCGCCAGCATCCGCTTCGCCGCGGTGGCGTAGATGTCGACATACTCCTGCCCCGAGAGCTTCATGATGGCGTACATCACCTCATCGGTGATCGAACGCAGGATGAAACGATCCCCCTCCATCCCCTGGTAGCGGGAGAAGTCGAGGGGCGCGCCGATCCTGATCCCCGGGCGCATCAGCTTGGGGACGACCTTGCCCGGCGGCTGGATCTTCTCCGTGTCGATCATCGCCACCGGAAGCACCGGCGCCCCCGTGGCCAGCGCGACGCGGGCCAGCCCGCCCGGCTTGCCCCGGTAGAGCCTGCCGTCGGGCGAGCGCGTGCCCTCGGGGTAGATCCCGAACAGCTCGCCGCGCTCCAGCACCTCTATGCCGCTCCGTATCGCCGCCTCGCCCGCGCCCCTCGCTCCCGAACGGTCCACCGGCAGCTGCCCGACGCCCCTGAAGAACGCCGCCGTCAGCCTGCCCTTGACGCCGGGCGAGGTGAAGTACTCCGCCTTGGCGATGAAGGTGACCTTGCGGTCGAGGACCGCGGGCAGGAAGAACGAGTCGGAGAACGACAGATGGTTGCTCGCCAGGATCGCGGGCCCCTCGGCGGGGACGTGCTCCTTGCCCTCCACCCATGGCCGGAACACGACCTTCAGACCGGCCCCGACCGATACCTTCATCGCCCCGTACAACACCCCGCGACCTCCTGTCTGTGCGCCTGACCTTACTGGGCACCGGCGCCCATGGCGCCCGGTCGAGACGCCCGCGTAGGGTGACAGACGCCGCACGCACGGATCCCGTGGAGCCGAGGACATACGGAGTCGAGCCGATGCTGCTTCTTCCCGGAGCCGAGCCCTTCACGCACGACGGCTCCCCCACCGGCGTCCTGTTCTGCCACGGCTTCACCGGCACCCCGCAGTCGCTGCGCGCCTGGGCGGGGCACCTGGCGGAACGCGGCATGACCGTATCGCTTCCGCTGCTGCCCGGGCACGGCACCCGCTGGCAGGACCTCCAGCGCACCGGCTGGCAGGACTGGTACGCCACGGTGGACCGCGAGCTCAACGAGCTGCACCACCGCTGCGAGCGGGTGTTCGTGTGCGGCCTGTCGATGGGGGGCGCGCTCGCGCTGCGCCTGGCGGCGCGCCGTGGCGCGGCCGTCAGCGGGCTCGCGCTGGTCAATCCGGCGATCACATTTCCGCGGGTCCAGGGGTACGCCCTGCCGGTGCTGCGCCATCTGCTGCCGACCGCGCGGGGGCTGATCTCGGACATCGCGAAGGAGGGCGTGCGGGAGAGCGGCTACGAGCGCGTCCCGCTGCACGCCGCGCACTCGATGCGGGCGCTCTTCGCCCTGGTGCGGGCCGAACTACCGCAGGTGACACAGCCGTTGCTGGTCATGCACAGCCGCGTCGACCATGTGGTGCCGCCCTCGGACTCCGCGGCCGTGCTGGCGGGCGTGTCCTCCGTGGACACGACCGAGCGCGTGCTCGAATCCAGCTTTCATGTGGCCACCCTGGACCACGACGCGGAGCGTATCTTTCAAGAGACGGACGCCTTCATCACCCGGCTCGCGACAAGGAAGACTGCCCGTGACGGAACGTGACCAGGAGCGCGGAGACGGCCGCGACCCGATCGACGAGGAAGCCGCCTGGGCCGAGATCGTGGCCGGGTACGGGGAGGAGCCCGCCGATCCCCCCGGGGTCTGGCCGCTGGGCTCGCCCGCCGTGGACGAGGACAAGCTCGACGTCGGTGACACCGTCGAACGGGTGCACCTGGCCGAGCCGCCCACCGTCGAGGGTCCAAGGGACTGGGAGGCCGCGGAGGACGAGGAGGACGACCACTTCGTCCCGCCCGACCCGCCGCCGCTGCCCGAGACGGACCTGGCGACCAAGCTGGCGTGGGTCGCGGTCCTCGGCGGGCCGCTGCTGCTGATCGTGTCGGTGCTGCTCCAGCGCAGCATGACGTGGTGGATCGTCACCCTGGGCGTGGGCGGGTTCCTCGGCGGCTTCGCCACGCTGGTGAGCCGGATGCGGGACGGCAGGGACGACGACTGGACCGACCCGGGCAGCGGCGCGGTCGTCTGAACGCCGCGCCACCGGGGCCAGCGCGCCACCGGAGGCCGGGGGGTCAGGGCGCCTCGACGCGCAGCCGCGCGAGCACCGGCAGGTGGTCCGTGGCCGCGACGAGGTCGGCCCGTGGCAGCCCTTCGGGGACCCCGCAGCCGAGAACGGTGATCCCCGGCGTGCACAGCACCGCGTCGATGCGCCGGGCCGGGGCCGCCGACGGCGAGGTCAGCTCGCCGCCATCGGGCGCGGCGGCGCGCGCGTCCACAAGCCGCCGCGTCAGCAGCCGGAACGCCCGCCCCTCGGGCCCCTCGTTGAGGTCGCCCGCCAGCACGCCTTCGGGCGCGCCCAGGCGTTCAAGGCGCTCGAGGACCAGGGGGGCGTGCCTGAGGCGTTCCGCGGCGCTCAGGCTCAGATGACAGCTTGCGACGGCGAGGCGCGCGCCGTTCGCGAAACGGAGCACCGCCGAGGCCACGCCCCTGCGGTGCAGCCCCGGCGTGAACGGCAGCGTCGCGTCGGCCGTGGCCGCCACGAGCGCCCTCGGCGCCGCCAGGATCATCGGGCCGCACGCGGTCGCCCCGCCCGTGACGTACATCAGGCCCGTGGCCCGTGCCAGCCGGGCGGCGCGGGCGCGCCACCCGGCGAAGCGCGGCGCCTCCTGCACGCACAGCACATCGGGCGCGCAGGCCCTGATGACCCGGGCGAGCGCGGCCCTGTCGTCGCGCAGGGAGCGGACGTTGTAGCTGAGCAGGCGGAAGTCCACGGCCCGGGTCAGCCCTGGCGTGCCAGGTCCGCCGCGCCCACCAGGCCCGCCCTTCCGCCGAGTTGGGCGGCGAGCACCTGGGCGTGCGGGCGGTTGGTGCTGCCGACGAGCCAGCGGCGGAACGACTTGCGGATCGGGTCGAGGACCAGGTCGCCCTCGTCGGAGACCCCGCCGCCCACGATGAACGCCGACGGGTCGAACAGCGAGGCCAGGTCGGCGAGTCCGGCCCCGGCCCAGCGGGCCAGCTCGCGGAAGGAGTCGATCGCGACGCCGTCGCCCTGCCGGGCCGCGGCGCTGACGTGGCGGCCCTCGATGCCATCGGGGGTGCCGTCGCCGAGACCGAGCAGCACGGCGGCGGCCTCGGGCGTCGCGGCGGCGCGCTGCCTGGCGTAGCGCACAAGGGCGCGGCCCGAGGCGTACTGCTCCCAGCAGCCCTGGCTGCCGCAGCCGCACAGCAGCCCGTCGGGCACGACGCGGATGTGCCCGAACTCGCCCGCCACGCCGAACCGTCCGCGGTGCAGGCGGCCGCCGATGATGATGCCGCCGCCCAGGCCCGTGCCCAGGGTGATGCAGACGACGTCGTCGTGGCCCGCGCCCGCGCCGAAGCGGAACTCGCCCCAGGCCGCGGCGTTGGCGTCGTTCTCCACGACGACGGGCATCTCGACGCGCTGCTCGATCTTGTCCTTGAGCGCCTCGTGCCGCCACGCGATGTTCGGAGCGAAGAGGACGGTGGCGCGCTTGTCGTCGACGTAACCCGCGGCACCGATGCCGACGGCCTCGGCCCCCGTGCCCTTCCCCACCGTGCTGACCGCGTCGGCGATGGCCTCGACGACGCCCTCGGGGGTGGGTGGGGTCGCCACCTGGCGCGTATCGAGGACCGTGCCGTCCTCGTCCACCACACCGGCCGCGATCTTCGTACCGCCGATATCGACGCCGATGGTCAGTCCCATCAGATCTCCTTCGCATGGAAAGCGCTCCCCCGCTCACTCACGGCGAAGCGTCACCGCTCCTCGCGGTGACGCTTCGCCGTGACGGCCGAGTGAAACCCCCTCGCGGCCCGCATGTCCGAAAGGGGAGGAAACGCGAATCCCTCAAGTGATGTCAGATAGTGCCCCGCCGGCGACCACGGTACCGGAGGGAGGCGGGGCGGGACCGTATCGGTTCAGCGCTGGCCGGAGGGGCCAGGGCCGCCGCCGCCCTCGGGCCCGGCCGTTTCGCCCGGCTTGTCCGCGCCCGGGTCCGCGGCCTTGTCCCCCGGCCCGTCCGCGCGCTCCGCCGTCACATCCGGGTCCTGCCGCTCCCTGCCGGGGCCGAGGACCGCGGCGCGATAGGCGGCAAGCAGCTCGTGGCCCGCGCCCGCGAGATGGTGGAGAACGTCGGCGTTCCGCTCGATCACGGGCTCGATGGCCGCCCTGGCCTGGGCGGCGAGGGGGCCCGCCGCCATGCCGACGCCGGGGCCGAGACCGGCGCCGAGGCGGCCGAGCCGGTCGGTGAGGGCGTCGGCGAGCTTGCGCAGCTCGTCCGCGGCGTCGCCCGGCTGGGGGCCTCGGGCCGCACGGCGCCTGGCCCGCTCGTCGGCAAGGTCCTCCTCGCAGGCCGTGGCCCAGGCGTCCTCGTCGGGGGGCGGGCCCGAGGGGCGCTCGGTGGAGTGCTCGCGCGCGTCGCTCATGGGGACCTCCTTCGCGCGTGGACCGTCCCCATCGAGCCTACCCCGGACGGCCGGGCGGCGAGGGGCCAGCGGCGGGGGTCACGAGGAGGGGGCGCGACGGGGGGCCGCGACGGGGGCTACACGCTCTCGACGCGTTTCTTCAGGCCGTCGAGGGCCCGGTCGATGATGACCTTCTCGGCCTTGCGCTTGATGGTGCCAAGCATCGGCATCTTGACGTCGACGGTGAGCTGGTAGGTGACCTCGGTGTGCGCGCCGTCGGCCACGGGGGCCAGCAGGTAGGAGCCGTCGAGGGCGCGCAGCATGCGGGACTTCACCAGCGACCAGCTGACCTCGTGCTCGCCGTTCCACGTGTAGGCCAGGGTGTGCTCGTCCTTGATCGCCCCGGCGTCGAGGAGCAGCCTGACCTGCTCGGCCCTGCCGTCGGCGCCCGTGGAGAGCACCTCGGCCTCCTTCACCTCGCCCGTCCACTCGGGATAGCGGCCGAAGTCGGCGATCACCGCCATGACATCGGCCGGCTTGGCTTCGATGGTGATGCTCGACCTGGTGTGTTCGGCCATCGCGTGGCTCCTCGCGCTTGTCCGCCGCTGCCGTTCGGGGGAAGGCTACCGCGAGCCGCGGCGGACCCGGGCACGGGAGCGAGGCAGTAGGCTGCCGAATGCCCCCGGACCATGACAGATGAGGAGCAGTGGTGCGCGAGTTCAGCCTGCCGGCGCGGTACGAGGTCTCCGGCGGTGAACACCTGCCGGGGCTGCTGCGGAGCACCGCGGAGCGCCTCCCCGGGGTCGGGCTCATCGCCCGCGCGGAGGGCGCGGGTTGGCGGGACATGACCGCGTCCGCGTTCGCCGCGGAGGTGCGCGCGGTCGCGAAGGGGCTGGTGGCGTCGGGCGTGCGCCCGGGGCAGCGGGTGGGGCTCATGTCGCCCACGCGGTACGAGTGGACGCTGTTCGACTTCGCGATCTGGACGGCGGGCGCGGTCACCGTGCCGGTGTACGAGACGAGTTCGCCCGCCCAGATCGCCTGGAACCTCAGGGACTCGGGCGCCGTCGCCGCGGTCGTGTGCGACGCCGGGCACCGGGCGGCCGTCGAGTCGATCCGGCACGACCTGCCCGAGCTGACCCGGCTGTGGACCATGGACCCGGCCGACGACACCCCCGGCGCCGTCGCCGAGCTGACCGCGGCGGGCGCCGGGGTGAGCGACGCCGACCTGGACGCCGCCACCGCGACGTTGACCGCCGACTCCCCCGCGACGGTGATCTACACCTCGGGAACGACGGGCCGCCCCAAGGGCTGTGTCCTGACGCACCGGGCGTTCCTGACGATGGGCCACGCCGTGGTCGCGTCCATGGCGCCGCTGCTGCGCACGGGGCACAGCTCGGTGCTGCTGTTCCTGCCGCTCGCCCACGTCTTCGCGCGCATGGTCGAGGTGGTGGCCCTGTGCGCGCCGATCCGCCTCGGCCACGTGCCCGACGCGCACACGCTGACCGACGACCTGGCGACGTTCCGCCCGACGATCGTCCTGGGCGTGCCCCGGGTGTTCGAGAAGCTCTTCAACAGCGCGCGGGCCGCCGCGCGCGAGCGGCGCATGGGCTGGCTGTTCGACCGCGCCGCGGCGGTCGCGATCGCCTACAGCCGCGCGCTCGACGGCCGTTCGGGCCCCGGGGTGCCGCTGCGGCTGGCGCACCGGCTGTGCGACGGGCTGGTCTACCGGCGGATCAGGGACACGCTCGGCGGCCGCGCCACCCACGCGATCTCGGGCGGCGGGCCGCTCGGCGCACGCCTGGGGCACTTCTTCCGCGGCATCGGCTTCACCGTGCTCGAGGGCTACGGGCTCACCGAGACGTGCGCGCCCACGGCGTTCAACCCCTGTGACGCACCGCGCATCGGGACCGTGGGCCTGCCGCTCGCCGGGACCGCGGTGCGCGTGGCCGACGACGGCGAGGTGCTGGTGCGCGGCGACCACCTGTTCACCGGCTACCTGGGCGACGAGCGGGCCACGCGGGAGGCGATGGCGGGCGGCTGGTTCCACACCGGCGACCTCGGGTCGCTCGACGCGGACGGCTATCTGACCATCACGGGGCGCAAGAAGGAGATCCTGGTGACCGCGAGCGGCAAGAACGTCGCGCCCGCCGCCATCGAGGACCGGGTGCGGGCGCACGAGCTGATCGCCGAGTGCATGGTGGTCGGCGACGGGCGCCCGTTCGTCGCGGCGCTCATCACGCTCGACGACGCGTTCCTGCGGCGCTGGGCGGGCCGCAACGGCCTCGGCGACCTGCCGAGGGAGGAGCTGCTGCGCCACCCGCTGCTGCTCGCGAGCGTGCAGAAGGCCGTGGACGACGGCAACACCGCGGTCTCCAGGGCCGAGTCGGTGCGGAAGTTCCGGGTGCTGCCGGGGCAGTTCACGCAGGAGTCGGGCCACCTCACGCCGTCGCTCAAGCTGCGGCGCCATGTGGTGGCGAGGGACTGCGCGGACGAGATCGACGCGCTCTACCGCTGAGCGCGGCGCCGCGCCGGTGGCGCCCGGCGCCGAAGCCGGAGGGTCGCCGCCGCTGACACGATCCGGCCTGGCCGACCGGCAGGGGGGCGCGTGATCCGCCGGAAGGGCGCTGGCTAGCCGAGGAGGCCGCGCAGGCGTTCCACCAGGAGGTCCCAGCGCCAGCGTTCCTCGACCCAGGCCCTGCCGCGCTCGCCCATGCGGCGGCGCAGCTCGGCGTCGCGCAGCAGCGTGATCAGGCGGTCGGCCGTCTCCACGGGTGCCGACTCCTGGCCGCCGCGCACGATCCAGCCGGTCTCGCCAGGGAGGACGGCGTCGGGCGCGCCGCCCGAGTCCCCGCTGAGCACGGGCAGTCCGGTGGCTGACGCCTCGAGGTAGACCATGCCGAGCCCTTCGACGTCCAGGCCACCGGCCCGGGTGCGGCACGGCATCGCGAACACGTCGCCCGCCCCGAAGTGCGCGGGCAGGTCCTCCCATGGCACGGCGCCGGTGAACCGCACCGATGTCGCCACGCCCTCCTTGGCGGCCAGCTTCTCCAGGTCCACGCGGTAGGGCCCGCCGCCGACGATCAGCAGCACGGCGTCCGGCTCCGCGGCGAGCACCCGGGGCATCGCCCTGATCAGGGTGTCCTGGCCCTTGCGGTGCACCAGCCGGGAGACGCACACGATCACGGGCCGGTCGGCCAGGCCCATGGACGCCCGCAGCGCGGCGCCTCCCGAGTCGGGGTGGAACGTCTTCTCGTCCACGCCGGGCGGCAGTTGCACCATGCGGGCGGCGGCCTCCGGGCTCAGCGCCCGCGCGATCCTGCTGCGCGTGTACTCGCCGAGGTAGGTGATCACATCGGTGGTGTCCCCGACCCGGCGCAACAGCGCCCGCGCGCCCGGCAGCTGGGCCCACGCAGCCTCGTGCCCGTGCGTCGTGGCGACCATGCGCTCCGCGCCCGCGGCGCGCAGCGCGGGCGCGAGCGCGCCGAGCGGCGCCGCGGCGCCAAACCACACGGCCGTGCAGCCGTGCGCGCGCAGCAGCCCGGTGGCCCGCCGCCGCACGGCCGGGGTGGGCAGCAGCAGGCTGGCCCTGTCCCTGATGACGGGGAACGGCTGCTCCGCGTCGAACTCGGCCGTGGTGCCGCCCTGTTCGGGGTCGCCACGCCACGAGGAGGTGTAGACGACCACCCGCCGCGGGTCCAGCCGCACCGCCATGCTGTGCAGGAACGCCTGGATGCCTCCGGGCCGTGGCGGAAAATCATTGGTGACAATCAATGTCTTACGCATCAGGACGAGACGATACCGAGGGTCCTCAGGGCCGGACGACCGAGGAGACGGGAAGAATTCCCACCGACTCGTACCGCACTGTGGCCCCGGGGTGCGGGGAGTGCACGATCTGCCCACCCCCGACGTACATCCCCACATGGCTCGCATCGGACCGGTAGACCACGATGTCGCCGGGCTGCGCCTGGGCGAGCGACACCTTTCGGCCAGCGCCCGCCTGCGCCTGTGAGGTGCGCGGCAGGGCGACCCCGGCCTGCGCGTAGGCCCACTGGATGAGCCCCGAGCAGTCGAACGCGTCGGGCCCTGCCTGCCCCCACGCGTACGGGGACCCCACGGCGCCACGGGCGGCCGCGAGCGCCCGCGCGCCACGCCCCGAGCCCTCCGCGGGCGCCTCGGGCGCGGCGGTGGGCGGCGGCTCGGCTGCCGCCTCGCGCTCGGCGCGCTCGCGCTCGCGCCGCTCCCGCTCGGACAGCTCGTCGAAGTGGCGGCGCGCGGTGGCGAGTTTGCGCTGCGCGGCGCGCTTGTGGCGGGCCAGGCGCGTCTGTTCCCCGGTCAGCTCCTCCAGCTTGTCGGACGCGTCCTCGCGGCGCTGCTCCAGGCTCCGCTGGGCCGCCACCAGGTCGCGCAGCTCGCCCGCGCGGCGCGTGCCGAACCGTTCGAGCGCGGTGGCCGCGGCCAGATACCGGTCGGGGCTGTCGGACATCATGAGCGCCACGGCGGGCCCGAGGCCGCCCGCGCGGTACTCGGCCGCCGCGGCCGAGCCGACCGTGCGCCGCTTGGCGTTGACCGCCTCCTGGCCTTCGGCGACGCGGTCGCGGTGGCGCTCGAACTCCTCGGTCAGCGCCGCGACGCGCTCCGCCGCGCCGTTGTACGCCTCGACGGCGCGCTCGGCCTCGGCGAAGACGTCGTCCAACTCCCTGGCCGCCTCGGCGCTGTCGGACGGCGGCGGCGGGGCGGGCTCGGCCAGGACCGGCACCGCCCCCATCGCGGCGGCCGCGGTCGCGGCTGCGGACAGCACGCCGACCCTGGCCGCCCTTCTCGTCCTCGCCTGCGGATCGCGTCGATGCGAGACCACTACGGGCCGCTCCCTTCGGTGGGTTACCTGAGGGGAGCAGAATGTAGCCGCGCGGCACGGGAGTCGGCGAACGGCAACGCCGCACGCGCCGCCTCCCGGCACGCAACCGCAGGTCACACCGGGGGCGCGACGGAGCGCGGGAAACCCCGAATCACCTGGATGGGCTCAGGGAAAGGTGACGGGGGAAGGCGACCAAGGACAGCGAACGACCGGGCTCAGCCGACCCGCACGCCAAACTGGAACGGCATCACGTCGACGCCCAGGTACTCCACCGTGGAGTTGGAGTTGGGCGAGTGGATGATCGTGCCGTTCCCGGCGTAGATGCCGACGTGGTGCAGGTCGCTGTAGTAGATCACCAGGTCGCCCGGGGCGAGTTCGCTCATGGAGACCCTGGTGCCCGCGCCCGCCTGCGCCTGGGACGTGCGCGGCAGCGAGACACCGGCCTGCGCGAACGCCCATGAGGTGAGGCCCGAGCAGTCGAACGCGTTGGGGCCCGTGGCGCCCCACACATACGGGGAGCCGAGCTTGCTGATGGCGGCGGACAGGGCGGCCTCGCCATAGGACGAGCCGCTGCCGTCCAGGATGGGGCGCCCGCTGTCCCGGCTCGCGCGCTCCGCCGCCTCGGCGGCCTCGGCCGCCTCCTGGGCCTCCAACTCGGCCTGCTGCTCGGCGGTGAGCTGGTTGAGCAGGGCCTGGGCCTCGCTCAGCTTCTCCTGGATCTCTTCCTTGCGGTCGCCGACCTCGGTGCGGACCTCCTCGAGCTCGGCGAGCCGGTCGCTCGCCTCGTCCCGCTGCTGGTCGAGCGAGCGCTGCTGGTCCTCGATCAGCCGCAGGGTCTCCGCCTGCTTGCCGCTGACCTGGTCGAGCGTGGACGCCTGGTCCAGATAGGCGTCGGGGTCGGAGGAGAGGAAGAGCTGCACCGAGGGGTCAACGCCGCCGTTGCGGTACTGGGCCGAGGCCACCGAACCGACGCTCGCGCGCAGCTCGTTGAGCTCCTGCTGGCCACGGGCCGTGGCGTCCTGGAGGGCCTCGACCTCCTCCTGGAGCTGCTCCTCGCGCTCCTTGGCGCCGTTGTACTCGTCGGTGGCCGAACCGGCCTCCTCGTACAGCCGGTCGACCTCTTCCTGGACCTCTTCGAGGCTCTGACCCGGCGCGGCCTGCGCGGTCTGCGTGGATATCGCGACACTGGCGGCGGCGGCCGTGGCACCGAAGATGGTCATACGGGCGCGGCTCGGCTGCTTGGGACGACGGTGGGACGCCACGGGGGCGAGCTCCTTCTTCCTCAGCCGCCTGCCGGGCGTGGGGGCGATGGCCCCGGCTCCGCGCAACTGCCGCGGATTCGGCGGTTCCCCCACGGCCACCCCGGATGGATGGACTACCGCGCGGAGGTTCGAGCCCTGACCCTAGCGAGGTGGGTTTCGATCCTTCAAATCCCCCCGGGCATATTTTACTCACCTCACACGAGCGGCAATCGGGTACGCACGTTCCGTGGGGGACGAGCGAGGGCAAGGCGGGCGCAGTCGCCCCTTTCCCCGCGCAACGGCCACAACTCCGGCACGGAAGGGCGGATCGCCCATGTGGTCATCAGGCGCGCGCGAGGCGCCGCAGGAGCAGCGCGGAGGCCACGGGGCGCGCCCCCGCGGCCGCGACCCCGTCCGCCACCTCGCGGTCGGCCGAGACCACCACGACGGGCCGCCCCTGCGGCTCGGCGCGCACCAGGCGCCGAATCAACTCGTCGGCGGTCTCCCCCGGGTTGCTGAACAGCACCCGCACCCCGCGCGGCGGCGTCACCAGCACGGGGGCCGCCAGCTCGGCGCCGTCGAACACGCACGTCATCTCGGCGCCCGTCTGCGCGGCCAGCACGGCGAGGCCGCCGAGCAGCCGCAGCCGCTGCTTCTCCAACGGCAGTGCGGGATAGCCGGTCTTGGTGACGTTGTACCCGTCGACCACGAGGTGCGCCTGGGGCAGCGCGAGGAGCTGGTCGAGCAGCGCGGGGTCGTCCTCGGAGAGCGCGCGGTGCGCGATGTCCTGGGGGGTCAACCCGCCTGGCTCCACCGCCTCGACGGTCTGCGCGGGCCGCAACCTGGCGGGCGGCAGGGCCAGTTCGCGGCGCAGGCCCTGGGCCGCGTCGAGGACCGTGTCGAGCAGGAGCCGCAGCCGCATGTCCTCGATGCCGCGGCCCTCGCGCACCGCCTTGCGGCTGGCCTCGAGGGCCGCCTCCGCCTCCGAGAGCCGCGCCCGCAGCCGCCTGGCCTCGCCCTCCGCCGCGGCCCTGGCCGCCGCGGCCTCGCCGCGCACGTCGTCGAGCTCGGCCCGCAGCTTGCGCGCCGCGGCCTCGCCGCGCCGCACGTCGGCCAGCGCGCTGCGCAGCTTGCGGTGCACGGCGTCGGTCTCCTTGCGCGCCGCCTCCAACTCGCCGCGCAGCCGGTCGCCCTCGGTGCGCGTGAGCGCCGTCAGCCGGGCCACCTCGTCGCGCAGCCGCGCCAGCTCCTGCTCGCGCTCCCGCTCGGCGCGTTCGTCCTGAGCGCGCTGCGCTTCCTCGCCCGCCGCGGCCACCAGCTTGGCCCAGCCAGGCGGGCGCAGCACGAACGCCGCCGCCGCCACCTCCACGGGGTCGGCGGCGGGCGGGGGGTTGCCCTGGGTCACGGCCTCGGCGAGCTCGGGCTCGGTCTCCCGCAGCCGCGCCGCGACGCGCCGCCTGAAGTCCGGGTCGCTCTCGAGCGACGCGGCCATCGAGCTGCCGCCGAATTTCACCCGACGGGATGGGGTGAACCGGGCATACTGCCGCAACGTGGGAGGCAACTCGGCCAGGGTGAGCCCGGAGAAAGCGTCGGCCGCGAGAAGGATCACCCGGTGCCTGACCCGCTCGGGCAGCGGGCGGTCGAGGGTCTCGGCCGCGTCCGCGTCGCCTTCCGTCGGATCCACCACCGCTCGCACCGTCCGTCAGCCCTGTCGTTGTCCACTTCACCCTACGGCCTGGTAGCCGCGGGGGCCCACGCCGCGGGCTAAGGTGTGCCCTGCGTACCGCGTCCGCCGCACATCCCGCGCGACATCGGGCGGGACATCCACCAGGAGGGGCCAGCCGTGATCACTTCGATCGTGCTCATCAAGACCAGCGTGGACCGCGTCCCTGAGGTCGCCGAGCAGATCGCGGCGCTCGAAGGGGTCAGCGAGGTGTACTCGGTGACCGGCCCCCACGACCTTATCGCCATGGTGCGGGTGCACCGCCACGAAGAGCTGGCCGAGGTGATCCCGGCCAGGATCAGCAAGATCCCTGGCGTGACGTCGACGGAGACGCACATCGCGTTCCGCACCTACTCGCAGCACGACCTCGAGGCGGCGTTCGCGATCGGCCTCGAGTAGGCCGAGGCCCACGCCGAGGCCCACCGCGCGCGCCCGCCCCGGCCCCTCAGGCGTGGGTCGCGCGCACCCAGCGGTCGAGGCAGCGGGCCGCGGCCCCGCTGTCGATCGACTCGGCCGCCGTGGCCATCCGCAGGGCGATCTGGTCGCGCAGCGGCGCGTCCCCGGGGTTCAACGCGACAAGCGCCGCCGCGGCGTTGAGCACCACCGCGTCCCTGACCGGGCCCGTCGCGCCCGCCAGGACCGCCCTGGCCACCTCGGCGTTGTGGGCCGCGTCGGCGCCGCGCAGCGACTCGACGGGCGCGATGGCCAGGCCCACGTCGCGCGGGTCGAAGCTCTCCTCGCGCACCTTGCCGTCGCGCACGACCCACACCGTCGACGTGGCGGTGATCGTCAGCTCGTCCAGCCCGTCGTCGCCGCGGAACACCAGCGCCGAGGCGCCGCGTTCGGCCAGGACGCCCGCCATGATGGGCGCCATCCGCGCGTCCGCGACGCCCGTGGCCTGGGCCCGGACGCGGGCGGGGTTGGTGAGGGGGCCGAGAAAGTTGAACGGGGTGGGGATCCCCAGCTCGCGCCGCGCGGTGGCCACATGGCGCAGCGCCGGGTGGAACCTGATCGCGAAGCAGAACGTGATGCCCGCGTCGACGGCCACCTCGGCGACCCGCTCGGGGGTCAACTCCAGGTTGACGCCGAGCTGTTCGAGCACATCGGACGCGCCGCTCGCGCTCGACGCCGCGCGGTTGCCGTGCTTGACGACCGTCGCGCCCGTGCCCGCGACCACGATGGCGGCCATCGTGGAGATGTTGACCGTCCTGGCCCTGTCGCCCCCCGTGCCCACGATGTCCACCGCGGGCCCCGGCACCTCGATCAGGTTGGCGTGTTCGTACATCGCCCGCACCAGGCCGCCGACCTCGTCGACCGTCTCGCCCTTGGCGCGCAGCGCCACCGCGAAGCCCGCGATCTGCGCGTCGGTGGCCTCGCCGGTCATGATCTGGTCCATTGCCCACGCGGTCGCGTCCATCGACAGGTCACGCCCGGCCACCAGGGTCGTCAGCACCTCGGGCCAGGTGTGCGCCGCCGCGGTGTCGCCTCCTGCGGGGGTCACAACGCTCATGGGAATCACTCCGGGGGTTCGGACGGCTGATCGGCGCCGCTTTCACAGCAGACCCTAGCGGGCCCGGTGAACGCCACAAGGCCGTGGTCCCCCACACAGGCGGGGGACCACGGCCTCGTTCGGAAACGGTGTCGGAAACGGGGTCCGAGGGGCAGTGGGAACGATCAGTGGTGGCCGTGGCCGCTCGTGATCTCCCGGTACTCCTCCGTCGTCGGCTTCGGGATCTGCGCCTGCTCGCCGAAGTACCCGCGGGAGATCTTCACCCGCAGCCGCTCCAGCGGGCTGACCTTGCGCCGCACGCCGTTCTCGTCCGTCTCGGGGCCGATCTCGGCGGGCCTGTCCTGGTCGTGCGCGGTCAGCGTGTACAGCGTCTCGCGCGGCAGCGGCTCGTGGACCTCGACGAACTCACCGTGCGGCAGCCGCTTGATGATGCCGGTCTCGCGGCCGTGCAGCACCTTCTCCCGGTCCCTGCGCTGGAGGCCGAGGCAGATCCGCCGCGTGATGACGAACGCGATCACGGGGAAGACGAAGAACCCGATTCGGCACACCCAGGTGATGGCGTTGATCGACAGGTTGAAGTTGACCGCCCACACGTCGTTCCCGCCCGCGACGAGGGCGACGCCGTACGCCACGAGCCACGCGACGCCGAGACCCGTGCGGGTGGGGGCGTTCCTCGGCCGCTGCGCGATGTGGTGCTCGCGGTTGTCGCGCGTCAGCCAGGACTCGAAGAACGGGTACAGGCCGATCAGCACGAGCACGCCGGGGAAGACCGCGAGCGGGATCATCAGGCCGAAGTTGAGCGTGTAGCCGCCCGGGATCACCCACTCCCATCCCGGCATCATGCGGACCAGTCCCTCGGAGAAGCCGAGATACCAGTCGGGCTGGGCGTTCGTCGAGACCTGGTCGGGCCGATAGGGCCCGAGCACCCAGACGGGGTTGATCGTCGCCGTGGCCGCGATGGCCGCGATGACGCCGAACACCAGGAAGAAGAAGCCGCCCGCCTTCGCCATGTAGATGGGCAGGAACGGCATGCCGACGACGTTGTCGTTGGTCCTGCCGGGGCCCGCGAAGTGCGTGTGCTTGTGGTAGATGATCAGGATCAGGTGCGCCGCGACCAGGCCGAGCATGATGCCGGGCAGCAGCAGCACATGGATGACGAAGAACCTCGGGATGATGTCGTGCCCGGGGAACTCCCCGCCGAACAGGAACATCTGGATATAGGTGCCCACCACCGGCATGGAGAGGATCGCGCCCTCCATGAAGCGGATGCCGGTGCCGGAGAGCAGGTCGTCGGGCAGCGAGTAGCCGGTGAGGCCCGTGAAGATGGCCAGGATGAACAGCGTCCAGCCGAACAGCCAGTTGATCTCGCGCGGCTTGCGGAAGGAGCCGGTGAAGAACACCCGCATCATGTGGAACATGATGCCGACGACAAAGATCAGCGCCGCCCAGTGGTGGATCTGCCGGACCAGCAGGCCGCCGCGGACGTCGAAGCTGATGTCGAGCGTCGAGGCGTACGCCTCGGTCATCATCACGCCCTGCATCGGGACATAGCTGCCGTGGTACTCCACCTCGGCCATGCTCGGCACGAAGAACATGGTGAGGTACACGCCGGTCAGGATCAGGATGACGAAGCTATAGAGGCAGATCTCACCCAGCAGGAACGACCAGTGGTCGGGGAAGATCTTCCGCATGTTGGCCTTGGCGAGGCTGTAGAGCCCCACCCGGCCGTCGGCCCAGTCGGCGATCTTCTCTCCGGCCGGTGCCTTGCCCCTGGTCTTGGGGTCCTTCGTTGCCGTACTCATCCGCGCTCCCAAAAGCTCGGGCCGGGGGGCTCCTCGAAGTCGCCGAGCGCCTGGAGGAAGCCTTCGTCGTTGACCGTGATGCGCAGCTGCGGCAGCGGGTGGCCCGCGGGCCCGAAGAGGACCCGGGCGCCGTCGGCGAGGTCGAACGTCGACTGGTGGCAGGGGCAGAGCGCGTGGTGGGACTGCTGCTCGTAGAGGGTCGCGGGGCAGCCGATGTGAGTGCAGATCTTGGAGTAGCAGAGGATGCCCTCGTGGCCCCACTCCGCGGAGCGCGGGTCCTTGATGTCCTCCGGCTCAAGGCGCACCAGCATGACGGCGGCCTTGGCGATCTCCGCGTGGAAGTTCTCGGCGTGCGGGTCGAGCCCTTCCGGCATGGCCTGCGTGAGCGAGCCCACCGTGATGTCCTCGGGGCGCAGCGGCTGGAGGGTGGCCTCGTTGATGATCAGCGAGCCCTCCTTCCAGGCGGTGCGGTGGAGCTTGTCCTCGGGCAGCGGGCCGAGGTCGCGCAGCAGCACCACGCCGGCGAGCGGCACGAGGCCGAGGGCGCCGAGCATGGTGTTGCGGGCGAGCTTCCTGCGGCCGATCTGCGACTCGGCGGCCCCCTTGGCGAACTCCTCGAGAACGTGCGCCTTGACCTCGGGCGTCGCCTCGACGGCGTGCCGCTCCTCGGCGACCTCCTCGTCGGACATCAGGGTGCGCGCCCAGTGGATGGCGCCCGCGCCGACGCAGAAGAGGGCGAGCCCGAGGGTGAGGCCAAGGGCGAAGTTCAGCCCGCTGACGTGCCCGAACGGCCAGATGAAGACGATCTCATCGATCGGGATGGCCACATAGGAGGCGATGAAGCCGACCGTGGCGAGCATCGACAGGGTGAAGAGGAAGGCCACGGTGCGCTCGGAGCGCCGGGCGGCCCGCTCGTCGATGTCCTGCCTGCGGGGTTCGTGCGGCGGCAGCCCCGGGTCGGCGAACGGGTCGTCCGCCTCCGCCACGGCACCGCCCTCGCGCTGGTCGGGGAGGTGGTCATCCGACGAGTCGTTGCGCGATTCGGTCTGATCAGTTCGGCTACTCATGACTTCCTGGCCTTCGCGGTCCTGGCCCCGATCCACACGGCGACGGCGATGAGGGCACCGATGCCGAACGTCCAGGCGAAGAGGCCCTCGCTGACCGGCCCGAAGCCACCGAGGCCCAGGCCGCCCGGGCTCGGGGACTCCGCGGTGTTGACCGCGTGCAGCCACGCGATGATGTCCTGCTTCTCCTCCTCCGGCAGCGTGGAGTTGGGGAAGGACGGCATGTTGGCGGGGCCCGTGACCATGGCCTCGTAGATGTACCTGGGGTCCACGTTGTCCAGCGCCGGGGCTTCCTTGCCATGGGTCAGCGCGCCGCCCTGGCCGGTGAAGTTGTGGCACTGGGAGCAGTTGGTGCGGAACAGCTCGCCGCCCCTGGCGGCGTCGCCCGCCGAGGGGTCGTAGGCCGACTCGTTCGGCACGCTCGGGCCCGGGCCGAGGGAGGCGACATACGCGGCGAGCTGGTCGATCTCTGCCTGCGTGTAGACGACCGGCTTCTCCTCGGCCTGCGGGCCAGGCTGCTGGAGGGGCATGCGCCCGGTGCCGACCTGGAAGTCGACCGCCGCGGCGCCGACCCCGGTCAGCGGGGGCCCGTCGCTGCTCCCCTGGCCGCCGGAGCCGTGGCAGCTCGAGCAGCCGACGTCGTACAGCTTCTTGCCCTCCTCGATGGCGAGGGACTGGGCCGAAGCCTCGGCCTGCGCCTCGTCCGCGGGGGCGAGCGTCGCGTACAGCCCCCCTGTGGCCGCCAGCGCGAGGAGGAGGACGACGAGCGCCGCCAGCGGATGGCGCCGTCGTACGGAGAGCTTTTTCACGGATTACCCCGGGGTCAGGATCTTCTGCGTCGGTGCTTGAGGTGTGCGTGTCCGAGTGCGTGGTGCCGGTCGGCTACGTGATGAGGTAGCTACGTGATGAGGTAGCTACTTGATGAGGTAGATGGTGGCGAAGAGGCCGATCCACACGACGTCGACGAAATGCCAGTAGTACGACACGACGATGGCCGTGGTGGCCTGTTCATGGGTGAAGCGCTTGGCCGCGTACGTGCGGGCCAGGACGAACAGGAACGCGATCAGCCCGCCGAGCACGTGCAGCCCGTGGAAGCCGGTGGTCAGGTAGAACGCCGAGCCGTAGGGGCCCGAGGACAGCGAGATGCCCTCGTGCTTGACCAGCTCCACATACTCCGTGACCTGTCCGCCGATGAAGATGGCGCCCATCACGAAGGTGGCCACGAACCACGCGCGGAGCTTCTTCACATCGCCCCGCTCGGCGGCGAACACGCCGAGCTGACAGGTGAGCGAGGAGAGCACCAGGATCACGGTGTTGGTCCCCGAGAACGGGAGGTTGAGCGCGTCGGCGTTCTCCTGCCAGTACTCCGCTCCCATCACCGACCGCAGGGTGAAGTACATCGCGAAGAGGGCCGCGAAGAACATCAGCTCGGAACTCAGCCAGATGACGGTTCCGACGCTGGTGACGTTCGGCCGGTTGACCGAAGGGATCGCGTGCCCGGATTCTGCTGCTGTTGCTGTCGCCACGCCCGTCATTATGTCGGTCGGTTTCCCGGCGTCTTCCCCGGGGGTCCGGTTCGGTGTGTCCGCCCGTCCCGTGGCGTTTCCCGGCCCCTTCCCGGCCCGTTCCCCGGCCATCCGCCCTGCCCACCCCGGGGGCCGACGGAGTAGCATCCGCCGCAGGGGCGGCCGACGAGGGCCGTCCGGGACAACGGCCACCTCGCGGAGGAACGTATGGAGCGCACCGCCACGGTGCTGGTCTACAGCGACGACGTCAACACCCGCGAACAGGTGCGGCTCGCGGCCGGGAGGCGGCCCGCGGCGGACGTTCCCGCGGTCGAGTACCTGGAGTGCGCCACGCTGCCCGCGGTGCTGACCGCGCTCGAAGAGGGCGGGATCGACGTGTGCGTGCTGGACGGCGAGGCCGTCCCCGCGGGCGGGATGGGCGTCTGCCGGCAGATCAAGGACGAGATCTTCGAGTGCCCCCCCGTGCTGCTGCTGATCGGGCGCCCGCAGGACGCCTGGCTCGCCACCTGGAGCCGGGCCGAGGCGGCCGTCGCGCACCCGGTGGAGCCGTCGGAGCTCGCGGCCTCCCTGGCCGCCCTCCTGCGCCGCCGGCTCCCCTCCGTGGTCTGAGGCCCGTCGGGCCGCCTCGCGCCCGGCGTCCCTCACACCCGGGGGCGCAGGCGGCCGGCCGCGGGGGTCACGGGCTCGCCGCCACCGCCGCCGTGCACGGCGCTTCCGGCGCGCCACTCCTCCCAGGAGAGGTTCCAGTCGCCGAAGCCGTTGCCGAAGGGCGCCATGTCCTCGCCGAAGCCGTTGACGTGCTCGACGACGTCACCGGGCTTGAGCAGGTCGAACAGCCACTTGGCGTTCTCGTCCGACATGCCCGTGCAGCCGTGGCTGACGTTGGCCGAGCCGTGCGAGCCCGCGGACCAGGGGGCGGCGTGGATGTACTCGCCGCTCCAGGTGAGCCGCGAGGCCCACGAGACGTTGAGGTCGTAGGACTCCGCCGAGCCCGCCGCGATGCCGATGCTCGTGCCGGTCATCCGCACGTTCTCCTCCTGGGCGAGGACGACCTTCTTGCCGTTCCTCGTGGCGAAGCCCTCCTTGCCCGTGGTGATCGGGATGCTCCGCAGCTCCTCGCCGTTGCGGGAGACGGTCATGGTGTGGCCGCTGATGTCGGCGACGGCCTCGATCCGGTCGCCGGTCCTGAGCTTGACGGCGTCGCCCGAGCCGCCGCGCAGGCCGTCCCTTATCGGCAGCCCGAGGAGGTTGGAGCGCACGGTGATCTCGGTGTTGGCGGGCCAGTACTCCTTGGGGCGGTAGTGCAGCTCCTTGTCGTCCACCCAGTGCCACGCCCCCTCCACGCGGGGCTCGGAGCTGACGCTGAGCGCGCCCTCGACGAGCGCCCGCTCCTCGGGGTCGCTGACCTTGCGGCTCAGCTCGGCGGTGACCGGCTGGCCCACACCGTAGGTGCCCGCGTCGGGGCCGAACTCGACGTCGAGGCGCTTGCCCTTGGAGGCGCGCGTGCTGAACGTGTGCACGCCCCTGCCGGGGGAGCCACTGCCGTTCTCCGTGCTGACCCGAACGGTGTACTCGGCGTCCGCGGCCAGCGGCGAGGTGCTGCGCCAGCCGCGGCCGTCGGCGGACAGCTCACCGGCCAGGGGGCGCCCGGCCGCGTCGGCGGCGGCCACGTCGGTGATCCTGGTTCCGGTGCCCTGGGTGCTTATCCTGAGGGGCTTGTCGGGATCGACGCCGGTCGCCTTCGCGCCACCGGCGTCACCGAAGGACAGCTGTCCGACGGCGTCGTAGGGTTCGGTCGCCAGCGGCTTGCCGCCTCCCGCGCAGCCGGTGATCCCGGCGAGCAGCGGGGCGAGTATCAGCGCTGAGCCCAGTTTTATGCGGTGTGAGTGACTCATAGCCACAAATTACGGACATCGCCTGGTAGGGGCGCGCTGGCCTGCTGCAAACGGGCGGCCCCCGGAGGGGATCCCTCCGGGGGCCGGATGCCGTGCGGGACGTGCCGTCCCTGGCCGCTACTGGTTCTGGTTCTCGCCGCGGTAGTACTCGAAGACCCACAGCCACAGGCCGATGGCCACGAGCGGGGCGGTGAAGTACAGGAACCACCAGCCGAAGACCGGGCCCATGAACGCGACCGCGCCGCCGGCGCCGAGCAGCAGCGGCGCCCAGCTGTGCGGGCTGAAGAACCCGACCTCGCCGGCGTCGTCGGCGACGTCCGCCTCCTTGTTGTCCTGCGCGCCCGTGTCCACGCGGCGGGCGGTGAAGATCAGGTAGAACCCGATCATCGCCGACAGGGCGAACGACAGGAACAGCGCCGTGGTGCCGACCGGCTCCTTGGACCACACGCCGTAGACGATCGCCACGGCGAGCATGAAGACGGCGATCCAGCTGAAGAGGTGCCCCTGGATCCTCACTGGCCTGCCTCCTTTCCGGTGAGCGCCTCGGCCTCGTGGCGGGCGTCGTTCTCCAGGGAGTCGAGCGCCGCGACCTCGGGGTGGTGCAGGTCGAAGGCGGGCGACTCGGAGCGGATCCTCGGCAGCGTGAGGAAGTTGTGCCGGGGCGGCGGGCACGAGGTGGCCCACTCGAGCGAGCGGCCGTAGCCCCACGGGTCGTCGGTGTCGACCTTCTCGCCGTACTTCCAGGTCTTCCAGACGTTGTAGAAGAACGGCAGCATCGACATGCCGAGCAGGAACGAGCTCATGGTCGAGATGGTGTTGAGCGCGGTGAACCCGTCGGCCGCCAGGTAGTCGGGGTAGCGGCGGACCATGCCCTCGGCGCCCAGCCAGTGCTGCACGAGGAACGTTCCGTGGAAGCCGATGAAGAGTGTCCAGAAGGTGATCTTGCCAAGGCGCTCGTCCAGCATCCTGCCGGTCCACTTGGGCCACCAGAAGTGGAAGCCCGCGAACATCGCGAAGACCACGGTGCCGAAGACGACGTAGTGGAAATGGGCCACCACGAAGTAGGTGTCGGACACGTGGAAGTCGAGCGGCGGCGAGGCCAGGATCACGCCAGTGAGGCCGCCGAAGAGGAAGGTGATCAGAAAGCCGACCGACCAGAGCATCGGCGTTTCGAAACTGAGCGATCCCTTCCACATGGTGCCGATCCAGTTAAAGAACTTCACACCGGTCGGGACCGCGATCAGGAACGTCATAAACGAGAAGAACGGCAGCAGCACCGCGCCCGTGACATACATGTGGTGCGCCCAGACCGTCACGGAGAGGCCCGCGATGGTGATCGTCGCGGCGACCAGGCCGATGTAGCCGAAGATCGGCTTCCTGGAGAAGACCGGGATGATCTCCGAGACGATGCCGAAGAACGGCAGCGCGATGATGTACACCTCGGGATGGCCGAAGAACCAGAAGAGGTGCTGCCACAGGATCGCGCCCCCGTTGGAGGCGTCAAAGATATGGGCCCCGAAGACGCGGTCGGCGGCGAGCGCGAACAGCGCGGCGGCGAGCACGGGGAAGGCCAGCAGCACCAGGACACCGGTGAGCAGGACGTTCCAGGTGAAGATCGGCATCCGGAACATCGTCATGCCGGGGGCGCGCATGCAGATGATCGTGGTGATGAAGTTGACGGAGCCGAGGATGGTACCGAAGCCGGAGAGCGCCAGGCCCATGACCCACAGGTCGGCGCCCATGCCGGGCGAGCGGACCGCGTCGGAGAGCGGCGAGTAGGCGAACCAGCCGAAGCTGGCGGCGCCCTGCGGCGTGAAGAAGCCGCCGACCACCATGAGGCCGCCGAACAGGTAGAGCCAGTAGGCCAGCATGTTCAGGCGGGGGAACGCGACGTCGGGGGCGCCGATCTGGAGCGGCATGATCCAGTTGGCGAACCCGGCGAACAGCGGGGTCGCGAACAGCAGCAGCATGACCGTGCCGTGCATGGTGAACAGCTGGTTGAACTGCTCGTTGGTGACGACCTGCGTGCCGGGGCGGGCCAGCTCGGCGCGCATCACGAGCGCCATCACGCCACCGACGATGAAGAAGAGGAACGACGTCAGCAGGTACATCGTGCCGATCGTCTTGTGGTCGGTGGTGGTGAGCCACTTGACCACGATGGAGCCCGGCCGGCGCCGGTAGGTGGCGGGCGCGGCGGGGGGGGACCCCACCGCCTCCGTCTCCTGGGACTCCGCGTTCTTCTGCTCGAGGATACTCACGATCGCCCCTCGTTGGTCTCGGCGTTCCTTGCGGCATCGGTCTGCTCGATGCCGGCCGGGATGTAGCCGGTGTTGCCGCGTTCCGCCAAGTCCTGGAGATGCGCGTCGTACTCCTCGGGGGAGACGACCTTGACGTTGAACAGCATGCGGGAATGGTCGACGCCGCAGAGCTCGGCGCACTTGCCGAGGAAGGTGCCCTGCCGGTCGGGGGTCACCTCGAACACGTTGGTGTGCCCGGGGATGACGTCCTGCTTCATCAGGAACGGCACGACCCAGAACGAGTGGATGACGTCCCGTGACGTCAGCACAAACTGCACCGTCTCACCCTCGGGGAGGACCAGCGTGGGCCCGGGGTTGCCGGTGTCGGGGTCGCGGTCGGCCGGGGTGCCGACCTCGTACACGCCGTCCGCGTTCTCGGGGAAGCGGTCGGCGATCCGGTCGGGGATGGAGGAGAGCTCGGGCGCGTCGCGCGCGTCGGTGTCGGAGGCGCCGACGGGCTCGATGTAGTTGAAGCCCCAGCTCCACTGGTAGCCCACCACGTTGATGATGTGGTCGGGCTCATCGGAGGTGTCGAGCAGCTCGGTCTGGTCGCGGGCGGTGAAGTAGAAGAGCACCGAGACGACGATGAGCGGGACGAGCGTGTAAAGGGCCTCGATGGGGAGGTTGTACCGGTTCTGCGGGGGAATCTCGACCTTGGTGCGCGAGCGCCGGTGGAAGAAGACGCTCCACAGGATCAGGCCCCACACCAGCACACCCGTGACCAGGGCGGCAGCCCAGGAGCCCTGCCACAGGGACAGGATGCGCGGCGCCTCCTCCGTGACGGGGGTGGGCATGCCGAGACGGGGAAAGTCCTCGGATGTGCAACCTGTGGCGGTCGCCAGGACCAAGCCCGCGATCAGCGCCTGCGGCAGGATCCGCCGCTTCGGGCGCCGCGACGAGCGGTCGGAGCCGTTGGGACTCACGTAGCGCCTTCCCGAGAGTCTCGCCCTCGGTCCGGGCTGCCTCGCGCTTCGCTGCGGCCGGCCCTGACGGGGGCAGGGGTTTGGATGTTTATGCGGACCAAACCCTACTGGACGCCCTTTGCCACCCCGCGGGGAGGGTGCGGGAACGCGGCGTGGCGCGGCGCCGGGCCCGCGCACGTCCCCGACCTGGGGATTCACCGGGGCCGCCGCGGTGGCGTTAGGTTGCGCGCGTGCCCTATTTCGACGCCGCGAGCTCCCTTCCCCCGCATCCCGTGGCCACCCAGGCGCTCCTGGCCGCGCTCGACGACGGGTGGGCCGACCCGTCGCGCCCGCACCGCGAGGGCCGCAAGGCGCGCCTGCTGCTCGACGCGGCCCGCGAGGCGGCGGCCGAGGCGGTGGGCTGCCGCCCCGACGAGCTGACGTTCACCTCGTCGGGAACGCGCGCGCTGCACACGGGCGTCGCGGGCGCCCTGGCCGGACGGGCCAGGGTGGGGCGGGAGTTGCTGGTGTCCGCGGTCGAGCACTCGGCGGTGCTGCACGCGGCAGGGACGCATCGGGCGGCCGGGGGCGGCGTCACGGAGATCGGCGTGGACCGCGAGGGCCGCGTGGCGCCCGAGGCCGTCGCGGCGGCGCTCAGGGCGGCGACCGGTGGCCCCGCGCTGGTGTGCGTGCAGTCCGCCAACCACGAGGTGGGCACGCGCCAGCCCGTCGAGGAGATCGCCGAGGTGTGCGCGGCCGCGGGCGTTCCGCTGCTGGTGGACGCGGCGCAGTCGCTTCCGTGGGGCCCGGTCGGGGGCGGCTGGTCGCTGCTCGCGGGCAGCGCGCACAAGTGGGGCGGGCCCGCGGGGGTGGGGCTGCTGGTGGTGCGCAAGGGGACGCGGTTCGCGCCCGTGGGGCCCGCGGACGAGCGGGAGTCGGGGCGGGCGCCTGGCTTCGAGGACATCCCGGCGATCGTGGCGGCGGCGGCCTCGCTGCGGGCCGTGCGGCAGGACGCGCAGGCCGAGGGGGCGCGGCTCGCGGGTCTTGTGGACCGGATCAGGGAGCGCGTTCCCGCGCTGGTGCCCGATGTGGAGGTGGTGGGCGCCGCGGAGGAGCGGCTGCCGGGGATCGTGACGTTCTCCTGCCTCTACGCGGACGGCGAGGCGCTGCTGCACGCGCTCGACCGCGAGGGGTTCGCGGTGTCGTCGGGCTCGTCGTGCACGTCGAGCACGCTGACGCCGAGCCATGTGCTGCGCGCGATGGGCGTGCTGTCCGAGGGGAACGTCAGGGTCTCGCTGCCACCGGGGACGGCCGAGGCGGACGTGGAGCGCTTTCTCGCGGTGCTGCCGGGGGCGGTGGCGGGGGTGCGGGAGCAGCTGGCCCCGCCGGTGCCGGTGACCGCGGGCGAACCCGAGGGCGGGCAGGGCGCGTTGACCGTGGACGCGCTGGGGCGGCGCTGCCCCGTGCCGGTCATCGAGCTGTCCCGGGTCATCGGCCGGGTGCCGGTGGGCGGGGTGGTGACCGTGCTCGCCGACGACGCCGCCGCCCGCCTCGACATCCCGGCCTGGTGCGACATGCGCGGCCAGGAGTACCTGGGCGAGGCGCCGCACGGCGCGGGCCGCGGCACGGCGTACCGGGTGCGCCGCGCGGTGTGAGGACGGGCCGGGGTGAGGACCGGCCGGGGTGAGAACGGGCCGGTGTGAGGACCGGCCGGGGTGAGGACGGGCCGGTGTGACGGCGGGCGGCGTGGGGCGGGCGGCGGCGTGGCTCAGCGCAGGTGGGCGCGGACCTCGTCGGCGGCGTCCATGCCGTACGCCTTGGCGAAGCGCTCCATGAACGGGCCGCGGTGCAGCGTGTACTCCTGGGTGCCGACGGTCTCGATGACCAGGGTGGCCACCATGCAGCCGACCTGGGCGGAGCGTTCAAGCGACGTGCCCCACGCGAGCCCCGCGAGGAAGCCCGCGCGGAACGCGTCACCCACGCCGGTCGGGTCGGCCTTGGCCTCCTCCTGGGGGGCGGCGACCTCGATGGTCTCCCGGCCCGCGCGCTCGATGCGGACGCCGCGGGGGCCCAGGGTGGTGACGCGCGTGCCGACCCTGGCCAGCACCTCGTCGGCCGACCAGCCGGTCTTGCTCTCGACGAGGGCCTTCTCGTACTCGTTGTGGAAGAGGTAGGCCGCGCCCTCGGTCAGGGTGCGGATCTCCTCGCCCTCCATGCGCGCGAGCTGCTGGGAGAAGTCGGCCGCGAACGGGATCCCGCGCGTGCGGCACTCCTCGGTGTGGCGCAGCATCGCCTCGGGGTCGTCGGCGCCGATGTGCACGAGGTCGAGGCCGCCGACGCGCCGGGCGACCGACTGGAGCTCGATGAGCCGGGCCTCGCTCATGGCGCCCGTGTAGAAGGAGCCGATCTGGTTGTGCGCGGCGTCGGTGGTGCAGACGAAACGCGCGGTGTGCAGCAGCTCGGAAATGCGCACGGACGCGGTGTCCACGCCGTGCCGGTCGAGCCAGGCGCGGTACTCCTCGAAGTCCGCGCCCGCGGCGCCGACCAGGATGGGCGAGGCGCCGAGCTGCCCCATGCCGAAGCAGATGTTGGCGGCCACCCCTCCGCGCCGCACCTCGAGGGAGTCGACCAGGAACGACAGCGAGACGGTGTGCAGCTGGTCACCGACGAGCTGATCGGCGAACCGGCCGGGAAAGGTCATCAGGTGATCGTGGGCGATGGAGCCGCTGACGGCGATACGCACGGTGGTCTGCTCCCGTGAAGGCGACAAAGGGCTCCTCAGACTATCGGCCCCCGCGGAACCGCTCGGCGGAGCGGGCCGTCCAACGGGCATCCGGCGAACCGGCGCGTGCGGCGGCGAGTTGGGCGGGTGTGTGGCGATGCAGGCGAGCGATTCCGAGGAGCGGTGACGTGGCTGAGGACATGGCGGGGGACATGGCTGGGGACGTGACCGGGAACCTGGCGGACGGCAAAGGCGCGAAACACGAGGGCGCGGACCACGGCGGGAGCGGCGCCGACCAGCGCCGTCTCGGCCTGGCGCGGGGCACGGCGATCGCGGTCGGGGTGGCGCTCATCGCGGGCGGTCTCTTCGGGGCCGAGCGCCTGTTCGCCGACTCGGACGGCGCGGCGGAGGGCGGCGCCCCGTCGGGCGGGGCCGTCGCCGAGCCCGCGCCCATGGCGCCCTCGGACGAGGGGGGCGGCTCAAGCGCGTCGTTCGCGGGGGTCGCGCTCCGGCTCGCGCAGACCCCGCCCGACGCCCCGGAGTTCGCGCCCGCGTACACGCTGACGGACGTCTCGCGCGAGCGCGCGCAGGAGCTGGCCGACGCGCTCGGCATCGACGGCGAGGTGCGCGACGGCGGCGACGCGGGCTGGGCGGTGACGGGGGCGGATCCCGGCGGGATGTCGCTGACGGTGGGGAAGCGGGGGCCCGGGCACTGGTCGTTCAGCCCCTCCGCGGTGGCGCTGCCCGCCGACCCGCGGGGCGCGGAGCCGGGGACCCCGGCTGAGCCGGTCCCGCCGCGCGAGCCGAGCGACGCGCTGGAGATCGCGCCGGTCGCCCCCGACGACCCGGACGCCCCTGTCACCTCGGACGGCGCAGGCAGCGCGGGCGACACGGACAGCGCGGGCGACTCGGGCAGCGCTGGCGACTCGGGCAGCGCTGGCGACTCGGGTCCTGTGGTCGAGGCGCCGGGGATGCCGCCCGCCGACGGCACTCCCCCGCCGACGCCCGACGAGGCGCTGGAGGCGGCGGGCCCGCTGCTCGACGCGCTCGGCCTGGGCGACGCCACGGTGGTCACGGACGCGACAAGCGGCTCGCAGCGCATCGTCAGGGCGGTTCCCGAGGTGGCGGGGCTGCCGGTGCACGGGCTCGACACGGAGATCTGGATCGGCGCCGGCGGCTCGGTGTTCTCGGCGTACGGCGCGCTGGTGCCGGGGCCCGCGGAGGGCGAGGAGTACGCGGTGCCGCCCGCCGATGACGCGGTCGCCGAGTACAACAGGCTGATCGGCGGCGACGCGCAGCCCGCCGACGCCACCGCGCGGTTCGGGCTCTCCGCGCTGCCGCTCGACGACGGGGGCACGGTGCTCGCGCCGTCGTGGCTGTTCACATACGCGCTGCCGTCGGGCGAGCGGCTGACCACGAGCCAGCCCGCCGTGCCGCGGGACGAGGCGGAGGCGCCCGCCGAGCCCGATGGCCCCGGGGAGCCGGTCGCGCCGGGGGCGCCCGATGAGGAGCCGGGGGACACGGGCTGGTCGATCGCGCCCTACGAGCCGTCGGACCGCACGCTGACCCTGACGTTCTGGGGCGGGGTGTGCAGCGACTACGCGGCGACGGCGCGGGAGTCGGACTCCTCGATCACGGTGAGCCTGGAGAGCACGACGACCGCCCCCGAGCTCGCCTGCATCGCGGTGGCGGAGGAACAGACGACCGAGGTCGCGCTCGACGAGCCCGCGGGGGAGAAGGAGCTGCTCGACTCGCGGGGCGAGCCGCTGCCCGTGCGCTGAGGAGAGAACGCCCGGAGAGAACGCGACGCCCCGCGCGCCCACGTGCGGGTGGGCGGGCGGGGCGCCTGGAGCCTTCGGCTCAGCTGAACGAGTCCCCGCAGGCGCACGAGCCCGTGGCGTTGGGGTTGTCGATGGTGAAGCCCTGCTTCTCGATGGTGTCCACGAAGTCGATGGACGCCCCGCCGAGGTACGGCGCGCTCATGCGGTCGGTGACGACCTTCACGCCGTCGAAGTCCTTGACGATGTCGCCGTCGAGGGACCGCTCGTCGAAGAACAGCTGGTACCTCAGCCCCGAGCACCCGCCCGGCTGGACCGCCACCCGCAGCGCGAGGTCGTCGCGTCCCTCCTGCTCGAGCAGGCCCCTGACCTTCGCCACGGCCGCCTCGGAAACGATGATGCCGTCGCTGACAGCGGTCTCTTCCGTTACGGACATCTGCGTATCTCCCGGGTAGTACGGAAAGCTCTGGCGGAGGCGCCAACACACCGCCGTCCGATTCCATTCCCGGCGCGGCGCGTCGATTCGCGTCCCTTTTCTCGTCCCTTCATGCTCGCACACCCGCGGCCAGGACGGAATGTGTCACAGTGACGCGATCCACCTCGTCACAGTGACGCGAACGGGGTTATGCTCAACCCTCAAGCGTCAGAACGACGAAAAGACGTCGCACCACATACAGAAAGGGTGCGTGTGCCGTGAACAGCGCCCAGGCCCTGGACGTCACCCCTACCCCCCTCGCCCTCCTCCTGCTGGGACGGGGATCCGACCCGGCGAGCGAACGCGGCGTGGACTGCCCCGGCGACCTGCCCGCCCCTTCCGACCCCGACCTGGTGGAGCGGGCCCGCGCCGCCAAGGCCGCCCTGGGGGATCGCCTCTTCGTGCTCGGCCACCACTACCAGCGCGACGAGGTCATCCAGTTCGCCGATGTGACCGGCGACTCCTTCAAGCTGGCCAGGGACGCCGCCGCCCGTCCGCAGGCCGAGTACATCGTCTTCTGCGGCGTGCACTTCATGGCCGAGTCGGCCGACATCCTCACCACCGAAGCCCAGCGGGTGGTCCTGCCCGACCTCGCGGCGGGCTGCTCGATGGCCGACATGGCCACCGCCGAGCAGGTCGCCGAGGCGTGGGACGTGCTGACCGACGCGGGCGTGGCCGGGCGGACCGTGCCGGTGACGTATATGAACTCATCGGCCGACATCAAGGCGTTCACGGGCCGCAACGGCGGCACCGTGTGCACGTCGTCCAACGCCAGGCGTGCCCTGGAGTGGGCGTTCGGCCAGGCGGGCGAGGACGGGAAGGTGCTCTTCCTGCCCGACCAGCACCTGGGCCGCAACACCGCCGTGCGCGAGCTCGGCATGAGCCTGGACGACTGCGTCGTCTACAACCCGCACAGGCCGGGCGGCGGGCTGACCGCCGACCAGCTGCGCCGGGCCAGGATGATCCTGTGGCGCGGCCACTGCTCGGTGCACGGCCGCTTCTCGCTCGACTCGGTCGACGAGGTCCGCGCCCGCATCCCCGGGGTCAACGTCCTGGTGCACCCCGAGTGCCGCCACGAGGTCGTCGCCGCCGCGGACCACGTGGGCTCGACCGAGCACATCATCGCCACGCTCGACGCCGCCCCCGCCGGGTCGAAGTGGGCCGTGGGCACCGAGCTGAACCTCGTGCGCCGCCTGGCCGCCCGGTACGCGGACCAGGGCAAGGAGATCGTCTTCCTCGACCGCACCGTGTGCTTCTGCTCCACCATGAACCGCATCGACCTGCCGCACCTGGTGTGGTCGCTCGAGTCGCTCGCGGCGGGCAAGGTCGTCAACCGCATCCAGGTCGACCCGGCCACCGCCCACGACGCGGCGCTCGCCCTTGACCGCATGCTGGCCCTCCCCTGACCGCCGCCGCGGCTGACGGCCGCGCCCTCGGCGGCGGGGCCCTCGGCGGCGGGGCCTACCCCGAGGAGCGCGGGCGGACCAGGCCCGTCTCGTAGGCCAGGACGACCAGTTGGGCCCGGTCGCGGGCGTCGAGCTTGGTCAGCAGGCGGTTGATGTGGGTCTTGACCGTGAGGGGGCTGACGGAGAGGCGCGCGCCGATCTGGTCGTTGGACAGACCGGCCGCGACCTCCACCAGCACCTCGCGCTCCCGCGCGGTGAGCAGGTCGAGGGCGCCCGCGTCGAGGCCCCCGCCGTCGCCGCTCCCCTGGGAGGCCAGGAACGTGGCGATCAGCCCCCGCGTCGCCGAGGGCGAGAGCAGCGCCTCGCCCTCGGCGACGAGCCTGATGGCGTGGAGCAGCTCCTCGGGCTCGGCCCCCTTGCCGAGGAAGCCCGAGGCCCCGGCGCGCAACGCCTCGATCACGTAGTCGTCGGACTCGAAGGTGGTGAGGATGACGACCTTCACGCCGCCGAGGTCCGGGTCGGCGCCGATGGCGCGCGTGGCGGCGAGGCCGTCCATGCCGGGCATGCGGATGTCCATCAGCACGACATCGGCGCCCGCGTCCCTGATGACCTTCAACGCCTCGGCGCCGTCCGACGCCTCCCCCGTCACGGTCATGGCGGGGTCGGAGTCCACCAGGACACGGAACGCGCTGCGCAGCAGCGCCTGGTCGTCGACCAGGACCACCCGGATCACAGGCACCTCCCGCGCGCGGCGGTCACCCGGGCCGCGGCCTCGGGCTCCGCCGGCCTCGGCGTCTGGAGCGGCAGCGTGACCCGCACCCGGAACCCGCCGCCCGGCACGGGACCCGCCTCGCACGTGCCGCTGAGCGCGGCGGCGCGCTCGCGCATCCCGGTCAGCCCGTGGCCGCTGCCCAGCTTCTCGCCCTCGGGCTCCGTGCCGCCTCCGGGCGGCCCGTCGTCGTCCACGGTGATGTCGAGGCCCGGGTCGGCGGCGCCGCCCCCGCGGACGATGCGCACCCGGGCGACGGCCTCGGGTCCCGCGTGCTTGTGCACGTTGGTCAGCGCCTCCTGCACCACGCGGTAGGCGGCCAGGTCGACGGCCGACGGCAGCGGCTCGTGGGCGGCGGGTGCGTGCACGCTCACGTCCATCCCCGCCTTGGCGAACCCGTCGACCAGCTCGTCGAGCACCGCGAGGCCGCGGACCGGCTCGGTCGGCGCGATCGGCTCGTCCTGCTGGCGCAGCAGCCCGACCGTCGTCTGGAGCTCGCCGAGCGCGCGCCTGCTGGCCTGCCTGATGTGGGCCAGCGCCTCCTTGGCCTGGTCGGGGCGCGTGTCCATGACGTGCGACGCGACGCCCGCCTGCACGTTGACCAGGGCGATGTGGTGGGCGACCACGTCGTGCAGCTCGCGGGCGATCCGCATCCGCTCGTCGGCCACCCGGCGCCTGGCCTCCTCCTCGCGCGTGCGCTCGGCGCGGTCGGCGCGCTCCCTGATGGCGTCGACGACGGCGCGGCGGCTGCGCACGGCCTCGCCCGCCGCGGCGGCCAGGCCCGTCCAGGCGAAGACGCCGAGGTTCTCCGCCTGGTACCAGGGCTGGGCGCCGAGCACCATGGCGGCGGGCGTGAAGACCACGGTGGTCGCAAGGCCCACGCGCCATGTGGTGGGCCGGTCGGTGGTGGAGCCGACCGTGAAGAGGGCCACCACCAGGAGGATCAGCACCGAGGGGTGGCGCTCCTGGGGCCCGTGCGAGAAGTAGCCGAGGATCATCTCGGTCAGCGAGACGCAGCTGACGACGAACAGCACCGGCATCGGGAACCTGCGGCGCAGCACCAGCGCGCCACAGCCCACGAGCAGCAGCACCAGGCTGTGGACGGGCAGCTCCCGCTTGCCGAAGCCCTGGCCGCCGCCGGGGGGCCGGGCCACAGTGATGAAAGCGCACAACGCCGCAAGGAGGACCCCCACCGCGATAAGCGCGTCGAACGCGAGCGGATGAGCCATGAGCCACCGCCACGCGTTGGCTCTCTGCTGAGGCTTCACATCACCCTCATCGTGGGGATCCCGTCATCGTCCGGATCAGTCCGGGATCAGCCCGTCCTCGGTGAGCATCGCGCGCACCTCGGCGATGGAAGCCTCGGGGGCGGGGAGGATCAGCTCCGACGGCTCGAGTGAGTCGTCGGGCAGCGCGGTGCCCATGGTCCTGACGGCGTCGAGCAGGGCGGCGAGGGTGCGGCGGAAGCCCTCGTTGTCCCCGGACTCCACCTCGGCCATCAGCTCGTCGTCGAGCTTGTTGAGGGCGGGGAAGTGGCTGTCGTCCAGCCTGACCTGTCCCTCCCCCATGATCCGTACGATCACGATGCCCTCCAGCCGCTCGGCGCGTCAGCCGCGCCGTCCTTTCCCTGCTTGCCTCACTGCTTGTCGAACTTGGGCGATTCCCGGCGCTGCTCCTGCTGGTCCTGCGCCCCGCTCCCCGCGGCGCCGCCCTCGATGGCCTGGCGCCCCGCGGAACTGCCGCCCGCGAGCTCGGCCTTCATCCGCTCCAGCTCGAACTCTACGTCGGCGTTCCCCGAGATCCGGTCCAGCTCCGCGGTGAGGTCGTCCTTCGAGGCGCCGGTGGGGTCGTCGAGGGCGCCCGAGGCCAGCAGCTCATCGATCGCGCCCGCGCGGGCCTGGAGCTGCGCCGTCTTGTCCTCGGCGCGCTGGATGGCCATGCCGACATCGCCCATCTCCTCGGAGATGCCGGAGAACGCCTCGCCGATGCGGGTCTGGGCCTGGGCGGCGGTGTAGGTGGCCTTGATCGTCTCCTTGCGGGTGCGGAACGCGTCCACCTTCGCCTGGAGCCGCTGGGCCGCCAGGGTGAGCTTCGTCTCCTCCGACTGCAGCGTCTCGTGCTGCTGCTGGAGGTCGGAGACCTGCTGCTGGAGCGAGGCGCGGCGGGTCAGCGCCTCGCGCGCCAGGTCCTCCCTGCCGAGGGCGAGGGCCTTCTTGCCCTGCTCCTCGAGGCGCGATGACTGCCCGTTCAGCTGATTGAGCTGGAGCTCGAGGCGCTTGCGCGAGGTGGCCACGTCGGCAACGCCGCGGCGGACCTTCTGAAGCAGCTCGAGCTGCTTCTGGTAGGAGTAGTCGAGCGTCTCGCGTGGGTCCTCGGCCCGGTCGAGCGCCTTGTTGGCCTTAGCGCGGAAGATCATCCCCATCCGCTTCATGACACCGCTCATGGGTCTCGCGCGCCCCCTTCATGACGGACTCGAACCTCGGGCAACTGTGCTGCTGATCCCCTACTACCCTACGGGGCCCCCATCCATTAGCGCACCGCTCGCGCCTGAATGGCTCCTCCCCGAGGACGATCACGGAACGCGGCGTCTCACGCCTGAGGAGTACCCGAGGGTTCAGCGGGCTCGGGGAAGGGGCCGTTGCACGATCGTTTTCGCACGACCAGGAGGGGCGGGCGCGGGGAGAACGTAGGCTGAGGGTGTGTTCCGTAGCCGTTCGAAAGACGATGCCGCCACCCCTCCCGTCGACGAGGAGCCCAGGGGGCGCGACCCGCAGGCGCCGAAGGGGCGTCCCACGCCCAAGCGCAGCGAGGCCGAGGCGCTGCGGCGCGCGGTGGTCAAGCCGCCCACGAGCCGCAAGGAGGCGTCAAGGCGCGCCAGGGAGGCCAGGCGCGCCGCGCTGACCAAGCAGCGCGAGGCCCTGCTCTCCGGCGACGAGCGGCACCTGCCCTCGCGCGACCGCGGCCCGGTGCGCCGTTACGCGAGGGACTTCGTGGACGCGAAGTTCCATGTGGCGGAGTTCTTCCTGCCGATCGCCGTGGTCATCCTGATCATGAGCATGCTTCCGTCGATCCAGGCGAGGAACATCGCGCTGCTCCTGTGGCTCGTCGTCATCGTGATGATCGTCTTCGACTCGATCCTGATGACCCGGCGCCTGAAGAAGCGGCTGCGCGCCAAGTACCCCGACGAGAGCCTGCGCGGCGCGTCGGCCTACGCCCTGATGCGCACGATGCAGATGCGGCGGATGCGCCTGCCGAAGCCGCAGGTCAAGCGCGGCGAGGAGCCCAGGTAGGCGCTCGGCCGCCACGGCCGTCCCCGCGGCCGTCCACCCCTCGAACGGCGTGGCGGGGCATCCCGGGTGACCGGGGGCCCGCGGTCACAATGCGGTCATGGTCCGCAGTTCTGCTTCCGGTGCCGTTCTCGTGTCCGCCGCCGCGCTGCTCGCCGCGGGGACCGGGTGTACGTCGGGTGGCTCGGGCGGCCGTGAGGCGCCGATCCCCGTCGTGAGCGACGACCTCCAGGAGACCTATCAGGACGTGGTGAACGACGTGCTGCCCTCGGTGGTGCAGATCACCACCGAGGACGGCCTGGGCTCCGGCGTCGTGTACGACGACGAGGGGCACATCGTGACCAACGCCCACGTCGTCGGCGAGGGCGAGTCGTTCGACGTGCTGCTCGCCACCGGGCGGAAGGCTGAGCGCGCCGACCTGGTGGCGTCCTACCCCGAGCAGGACCTCGCGGTGATCGGGCTGCGGGACGCGCCGGACCAGCTGAGGCCCGCGACGTTCGGGGACTCGTCGAAGGTGGAGATCGGGCAGATCGTGCTCGCGATGGGCAACCCCCTTGGCCTGTCGTCGAGCGTCACCCAGGGCATCGTCTCGGCCGTGGGCCGCTCGGTGAGCGAGGGCGAGGGGCAGGCCACGCTGGGCGACATGGTGCAGACCTCGGCGGCCATCAACCCCGGGAACAGCGGGGGCGCGCTGGTCAATCTGTCGGGCCATGTCATCGGCATCCCCACGCTCGCCGCGCGCGACCCGGGCCTGGGGGGCGGGCAGGCGCCGGGGATCGGGTTCGCGATCCCGGCCTCGACGGTGACGTTCCTGGCGGACCAGCTGATCGAGCACGGCGAGGTGCGGGACTCGGGGCGCGCGGCGCTTGGCGTCACCGTGCGGACGGTGCTCGGCGACGGGTTCGAGCCGTCGGGCGCGGCGATCGTGGACGTGAACGACGACGGGCCCGCCGCGCGCGCGGGGCTGCGGCCCGGCGATGTGATCGTGCGGGTCTCCGACGAGCAGGTCACCGACGTGGTCTCGCTCTCCGAGGCGCTGGCGGCGCACGGGCCCGGCGACGAGGTCGAGGTGACGTTCGAGCGGGACGGGTCGCGGGAGCGCGCGCGGGTCGAGCTGGGCGAGGCGTGAACGCGCGCGCCGCGCGCCCCGGGGCGCGCGGCGCGGTGCTCGCGGCGCGGTGCTCGCCTCGGGGGGCGAGGGGGCGCTCAGCCCTCCGTGGCGACGTGCAGGCTCATGGGTCCGTAGATCTTCACGCCGTCCTCGAACAGGCTGACCTGGTCCACGCCTTCGGTCAGCAGCTCGGGCCAGATCTCCCCGATCCAGGACTCCGCGTCACCCTGGGTGCCGAAGTCGCCGGGGGCCTGCGCCGGCTCGGTCGTCGTGCCGTCGGCCTTCTCGAACCGCCACTCCCACGCCATGCGAAGCCTCCGCTTCCTGCCGACTGATCCCGGTCCGAACGCTGCCAGGGCCCCGTCGGGGCCCGGTCCGCCCGACTGAACTGATGGCCCGAAAGCCTGATCGCAGACTAAATCACGGCGGGCGCCGACGCGCACCACCGCGCGCGGGTGCTGGCGCCGCCCTGAGGGTGATCGACGGGGGCCGACGCGCGCCCCCCGCGGGCGCCGGGGAGAGGATCGGGGGGTGGATGTCACCCTGCTCGGCACCGGCGCGCCCGCCGGACTCCCGCGCCCCGGTTGCCCCTGCGCCGCGTGCGCCCGCGCACTCGGGGACGAGGTGCGCACGGCCACCGCGTTGATGGTCGACGGGGCGCTCCTACTCGATCTCACGCCGGGGCTCGCGCTCGCGGCCGCCCGCGCGCGGGAGTCACTGCACGGCGTGCGGCAGGTGCTGCTGAGCCACCCGCACGACGGCCCCGCCGTCGCGCTGCCGCCCGAACTCCCCGCGCCCGTGCGGCTGCCCGAGGGGCGCGAGCTGACGCTGCTCTCGGGCCACCGGGTGCTCGCGGTCGCGGTGGACGCGCCCGGCACGGGCTACGCGGTCACCGGGCCCGACGGCGCGCGGCTGCTCTACCTGCCGCCGGGCGCGGCCCCCGCGGGCGGGCCCGTGGCGGGCGGCCCGTTCGACGTGTGCCTGCTCGACGTGGCGGGGCGGCCCGACGCGCTGGCGCTGCTGCGCGCCACGGGCGCCGCGTCGCTGACCACCGACGTGGTGGCCGTTCACCTGGACCACGGCGTGCAACCCGGCGCGGAGGCGCGCAGGCGGTTGGCCGCGGCGGGCGCGCGCGCCCTGCCGGACGGCGCGACGCTCACGGCGGGCGAAGTGCGGCACGTGCCCGATGTGCCCCGGCGCACGCTGGTGTTGGGGGGCGCGCGGTCGGGGAAGTCCGCCGAGGCGGAGCGCAGGCTCGCGGCGTTCCCCCACGTGGTCTATGCCGCCACGGGCGGGCGGCGGGCGGGCGACGCCGAGTGGGCGGAGCGGGTCGCGGCCCACCGGGGGCGGCGCCCGCCCGGCTGGACGACGGTCGAGACGTGCGACCTCGGGCCGCTGCTGGCCGAGGACGACGGGCCGCCGCTGCTGATCGACTGCCTCGCGCTGTGGCTGACCGACGCGATGGACCGCGTGGACGCGTGGGACGACGCGGCGTGGCGGGGCGGCGGCGCCCGTGCGCTCCTGGAGCGCACGGGGGCGCTCGCGGCGGCATTCCGCGCCACGCGCCGCACGGTCGTGGCGGTGAGCAACGAGGCGGGCTCGGGCGTCGTGCCCGCGACCGCGTCGGGGCGCAGGTTCCGCGACGAGCTCGGCCGCCTCAACGCGGCGGTGGCGGCCGAGTGCGAACACGTCCTGCTCGCCGTCGCCGGGACCGTGTCCACGCTGCGCTGACCCGAGGTCAACGCCCGGCGGGGCGGCGGAAGACGCGCGGTACGCTCGTGCGCATGAGTGACGGCGGTCTCAGCCTCGACGACTTCGGCGACCTCATCGAACGCCCCAGTGTCCGCATCCGGCGCAGGGCGGAGGAGCACAGGGCGCGCACGGGCGTTGCGCCCAGGGCGCTGGGCCGGTTGGACGACCTCGGCGCGTGGCTGGCCGCCGCGCAGGGCCGGGTCCCTGTGGCGCCGATCGAACGCCCCAGGGCCGTGCTGTTCGCTGGCGACCACGGCATCGCCGCGCTCGGCGTCTCCGCCCGCGAAGCGGGGACCGCGAGCGCGCTGGTGCGCGACGCGCTGGAGGGCGCGAGCCCGGCGGCGGTGCTGGCCAGGCAGGCCGGGGTGCCGCTGCGCGTCGTGGACCTGTCGCTCGACTGCCCGCCAGAAGAGCTGCCGGACGACGTGTCCCGCCACCGGGTGCGGCGCGGCTCGGGCCGCCTCGACGTCGAGGACACGCTGACCGCCGAAGAGGCCGAACGCGCCTTCCGCACGGGCATGGCCCTGGCGGACGAGGAGGCGGACGCGGGCACGGACCTGGTGGTACTCGGCGACATCTCCGTGGGCGGCACGACGGCGGCCGGTGTGCTGATCGCCGCGATGTGCGGCACGGATGCGTCGGTCGTCACGGGCCGGGGCGGCGTCCGCATCGACGACCTGACGTGGATGCGGAAGTGCGGGGCCATCAGGGACGGCCTGCGCCGCGCGCGCCCGGTGCTCGGCGACCAGCTCACGCTGCTCGCCACGGTCGCGGGCGCGGACCTGACGGCGATGACGGGCTTTCTCTTGCAGTGCGCGGTGCGGCGAACGCCCGTGCTGCTCGACGGCGTTGTGTCGGCCGCCTGCGCGCTGGTCGGCCAGCGGATCGCGTTCCGCGCCCCCGACTGGTGGCTCACGGGCCAGGCCAGCGGCGAGCCTGGCCAGGCCAAGGCGCTCGACCGGATGGCGAGCGAGCCGCTGCTCGACCACGGCATCACGGTCGGCGAGGGCACGGGCGGCCTGCTGGCCCTCCCCCTCCTGCGCGCGGCGGCGGCCCTTGCGGCGGAGCTCCCCGAACGCCCCGACCCGACCACCCCACCCGAGGAGCCCACCACGGAACCGGCGGCGGAGGAAGCGACCTGACGCTGCGCTGGCCCGCACGTTGTGGCTGAGGCGGCACCGTCAACGACCCGGCCGTGGCACGGAGGGAACGTCGCGGCTCCGCCGCAGGCCAGCCGACACTCCGCTACCCCGCACGGAGCGCACCCTGCGGCGCTGGGCCGCAAACCAAGCAACGCTCCGCTGCCCCGCACGGTGCGGGCACCGACGGCGGCCCCGGCCCGGTGCCCCCCCTGCACGGCTCCGCCGCCCCACGCAACGCTCCGCCTGGCCCGCACGCCGTGGCTGAGGTGGCACCGTCAACGGCCCCGGCCCGGCACACAACGCACGCCCCGCTGCCCGCAGGGCGCGGGCACCATCGACAGCCCGGCCCGGCACGCAGTGCACGCTCCGCTGGCCGCACTGTACGGCTGAACGCCACCGCCAACCGCCCGGTCCGCAGCGCGCGGTGCCCGCTCCGCAGCGGCGCCAGCCGTGCGGGGGTCCGTGGACGGGCCTCAGCCGTCGTCGCCGGTCCTCCCCCCGCTCCGTGGCGGATTATCGTCGGGGATGCCGCCCAGGATCTGGTCAAGCCAGCGGCGGGAGCGGCCCCATCGGGCGTCGTGTGCGCGCGTCCGGCGCTCCGCCCGCGCCCGTGTCCTCGGGAAGTGGGGGTAGAGCAGCTTGGCCCATGGCGAGCCCGTGCGGGCCAGGCGCAGGGCGCCGACCAGGGCCACCGGGGGCAGGAACACCCCGAGCACCGCCACCCACAGCTTGCCCTTGGCCAGGCTGACGAGGACAAGCAGCAGGTTCAGCAGGACCGAGAGGACCAGCCCGCCGCGGCCGAGGCGCTGGCCCGGGGGCAGGTCGTTGACGCCGAACGGGACCACGCCCGTCAGCAGGATCCCGACCAGCGCCGTCGTGATCACCACGACCTCGACGCTCTTGCGGCCCTGCTCGGTCCAGTAGACGTCGTGCAGGTAGAGGATCAGCGCGAACTCGTCGAGCACGAGCCCTGTCCCCACGCCGAACACCGCCCCCATCACCGCCGCCGCCCACCCGCCGCCGCGCGAGGCCACCGCGCCGAAGCCGCCCACGCACATCAGCACCACGCCCGGCACCACGTGGTGCACATGCGCGCCGCCCGCCGAGATGTCGTGGAACGGGCCGCGCCCCGCGCGGATCAGGCGCGTGATGACGCGGACCACCGCGAAGGTGATCACGAACGCCGCCAGCGCGAGCAGCAGCGGCAGCTTGCCCGGCTCGATGATGTTGCGGTACCACCAGTCGCCCATGGCACCACAGCGTCCGGCGCTACCCTGCCCCACCATGAGCGCCACGCCGCCCCCGCCCCCGCCTCCCCTCCCACCGGGCCCGCCGCACGCCTGGGTGGGCGACGGGATCCGTTTCGCGTTCGCCCTGCTCACCGTCGTTCCCGTGGGGCGTCCGCGGTGGGATCCGGCCGCCGCGCGGGCCGGGATGCTGTGCGCGCCGCTCGCCGGGCTCGGGATCGGCCTGGCCGCGGCCGCGGTGTGCGGGCTGCTGCTCGCGCTCGACGCGGGGCCGCTGGTGACGGGCGTGCTCACGGTGGCCGCGTTCGCCGCGCTCAGCCGGGGCCTGCACCTGGACGGGCTCGCCGATGTCGCGGACGGGCTCGGCAGCGGGCGGCGGGGCGAGCAGGCGTTGGAGATCATGAAACGGTCCGACATCGGCCCGTTCGGCGTCGCGGTCCTCGTGCTGACGCTCCTGGCCCAGGTGGCCGCGGTGGCCGAGCTCGCGGGCGGTGGCGCGGCCCGGGCGTGCGCCGCCGTCGCGCTGGCGGGGCTGGTCTCGCGCACCGCGCTGACGTGGGCATGCCGGGCCGGGGTGCCCGCGGCGCGGCCCGAAGGGCTCGGCGCCGCGGTCGCCGGGTCCGTTCCGCGCGCGGGGGCCCTTGGCGTGGCGGGGGCGGCGCTCGTGGGGTGCTGCGCGGCCGGGGCGCTCGCGTGGGACCGCCCGGGGGCGGGCGCCGTCGCGGGCGTGGCCGCCGCCGTGCTGGCGCTGAGCGCGGGCGAGGCGCTGCTGGCGCGCTGCCGCCGCCGGTTCGGCGGGGTCACGGGGGACGTGCTCGGCGCCGTCACCGAGGTCTCGGCCGCGGTGACCCTGCTGGCGCTGACCGTCGCCGCCCGCTGAGCGCGATCGGCGTAGTCTGCTGCGGGATTGCCGGTGGAGCCGCACAGCCAGATATCCAGCGACGTGGAACGACGAAGACAGAAACGGACATATTCACCGTGACAGCACTGATCCTCAGCAACCTGCCCGCGACCACGGTGCCCGCGGATGCCGTGGTCATCGGCATCGCCAAGGGCGACTCCGGGCCGCTGCTCGCGCCGGGCTCGCCCTCGGCCGAGGCCGTCGCCGCGGCGTTCGGCGGGGGGCTGACCGACACGCTGGCCACCCTGGGCGCGAAGGGCGGTGAGGACGAGATCACGCGCGTCCCCGCCCCCGCGGGCTGGGCCGTTCCACTGCTGGTCGCCGTGGGGCTCGGAGAGGAGCCCGACGACGGGTACGACGCGGAGGCGCTGCGCCGCGCGGCCGGGGCGGCGGCGCGGGCGCTCGCGGGCGCGGGCCACGCGTCGTTCGCGCTGCCGGTGGCGGGGGCGGCCGATGTCGCGGCCGTCGCGGAGGGCGCGCTGCTCGGCGCTTACGCGTTCACCGCCTTCCGCGGCCGCGGGAACACCAGCACGTCGAGCACGCCGCTCGCCCGGGTCACGGTGCTCGACGCCGACGCGGGCGACGAGGCGCACGCCGCGGCGGCCGAGCGCGCCCTGGTCGTCGCCGAGGAGGTCGCCAGGGCCAGGGACCTCATCAACACCCCGCCCAACGCCCTCTCCCCCGCCGACTTCGCCGCGGTCGTCGAGGCCGCGGCCCCCGAGTACGGCGTGAGCTTCGATGTGCTGGACGAACGGCAGCTCACCGAGGGCGGGTACGGCGGCATCATGGGCGTCGGACAGGGCTCGGCGGCCCCGCCGCGGCTGGTGCGGGTGGCGTACACGCACCCCGAAGCCGAGGCGACGCTCGCGCTCGTCGGCAAGGGCATCACCTACGACTCGGGCGGCCTCTCCCTCAAGCCGGTCGGGCACAACGAGACGATGAAGTGCGACATGAGCGGCGCCGCCGCCGTGTTCTCGACCGTGGTGGCCGCCGCGCGCCTGGGCCTCGCGGTCAACGTCACCGGCTGGCTCGCCCTCGCCGAGAACATGCCCTCGGGCGCCGCGGTCCGCCCAGGGGACGTGCTGACGATGTACAGCGGCAAGACCGTCGAGGTGCTCAACACCGACGCCGAGGGCCGCCTCGTGATGGCCGACGCCCTCGCGCGGGCGTGCGAGGAGTCCCCCGACGCCCTCGTGGACGTGGCGACGCTCACGGGGGCGATGGTGGTGGCGCTCGGCAAGCGCACGTTCGGCGTGCTGGGCAACGACGACGGCTTCCGCGAGCTGGTGCACGAGACCGCGGGACAGGCGGGCGAGCGGTCCTGGCAGCTGCCGATGCCGGAAGAGCTGGGCGAGGGCCTGAAGTCGCCGGTCGCGGACATCGCGAACGTCGGCGACCGCATGGGCGGCGGGCTCTCCGCGGCGATCTTCCTCCAGGAGTTCGTGACCGAGGGAACGCCCTGGGCGCACCTGGACATCGCGGGCCCCGCGTTCCACGAGGGCGCGCCCTACGGCTACACCCCCAAGGGCGGGACGGGCTCGGGCGTCAGGACGCTGATCAGGCTCGCCGAGCGGGTCGCGGACGGCGACCTCGACGGGTGAGAGCCGGTCAGCCCCGGAGAACCGGTGGGACACGGCAGCGTGCGAAGATGGGTTTCCGGCAGGACAGGGCCAGGCTCAACCACCCAGACGAGCCACACGAGCCGCGTGACCAGCGGCGTACACCCGACCGTCGGCCGGTCACCGTCGACCGGCCCGGCGAACCCCATCCTTGGAGGAACGTGACGTGGCGAACGACGCCAGCACCGTTTTCGACCTAGTGATCCTCGGCGGCGGCAGCGGCGGTTACGCCGCCGCCCTGCGAGCCTCGCAGCTGGGCCTGGACGTCGCCCTCATCGAGAAGAACAAGCTGGGCGGCACCTGTCTGCACAACGGCTGCATCCCCACGAAGGCCCTGCTGCACGCCGGCGAGATCGCCGACGCGGCGCGCGAGGGCGCGGAGTTCGGGGTGCGCAGCACCTTCGACGGCATCGACATCGCGGGGGTCCACGCATACAAGGACGGCGTGGTCCAGGGCCTGTACAAGGGGCTCCAGGGCCTGGTCGCCTCCCGCAAGATCACCTATGTGGAGGGCGAGGGCCGCCTGTCATCGCCGACCTCCGTGGATGTGAACGGCCAGCGCTACACCGGCCGTCACATAGTGCTCGCCACCGGGTCGGTGCCCAGGTCGCTGCCGGGCCTGACCATCGACGGCGACCGGATCATCTCCTCGGACCACGCGCTGGTCCTCGACCGGGTGCCCAAGTCCGCGATCGTGCTCGGCGGCGGCGTCATCGGCGTCGAGTTCGCCTCGGTGTGGAAGTCCTTCGGCGCCGACGTGACCATCGTCGAGGGCCTGCCGCACCTGGTGCCCGTCGAGGACGAGAACAGCTCGAAGCTGCTCGAACGCGCCTTCCGCAAGCGCGGCATCGCCTTCTCGCTCGGCTCCTTCTTCAAGGGCGCCGAGTACACCGACGACGGGGTGCGGGTCACCCTGGAGAACGGCAAGACGTTCGAGGCGGAGGTGCTGCTCGTCGCCATCGGCCGCGGCCCGGTCTCCCAGGGCCTGGGCTACGAGGAGGCCGGGGTCGCCATGGACCGCGGCTTCGTGCCGGTCGACGAGTACTGCCGGACCAACGTGCCGACGATCTCCGCCGTCGGCGACCTGATCCCCACGCTCCAGCTGGCGCACGTCGGCTTCGCCGAGGGCATCCTGGTCGCCGAGCGGCTCGCGGGCCTCTCGCCCGTGCCGATCGACTACGACGGCGTGCCGCGCGTCACCTACTGCCACCCCGAGGTGGCCTCGGTCGGCGTCACGGAGGCGCGGGCCAAGGAGCTGTACGGGGCCGACCAGGTCGTCACCCTCAAGTACAACCTCGCGGGGAACGGCAAGAGCAAGATCCTCAAGACGGCGGGCGAGATCAAGCTCGTGCGCGTCAGGGACGGCGCGGTGGTCGGTGTCCACATGGTCGGGGACCGGCTGGGCGAGCAGGTCGGGGAGGCGCAGCTCATCTACAACTGGGAGGCGCTGCCCGCCGAGGTGGCCCAGCTGATCCACGCCCACCCGACGCAGAACGAGGCGCTGGGCGAGGCCCATCTGGCCCTGGCGGGCAAGCCGCTGCACTCCCACGACTGACCCTGGCCGCGTTGTCCAGAGCGCGCAGTAACAATGTGACACTTTTCGTAAGGAGCTTCAGAAACCATGGCGGTTTCCGTAACCCTTCCGGCGCTCGGCGAGAGCGTGACCGAGGGCACCGTCACCCGCTGGCTCAAGGCCGAGGGTGAGCAAGTGGAGGCGGACGAGCCTCTGCTCGAGGTGTCGACCGACAAGGTCGACACCGAGATCCCCGCGCCCGCCGCCGGGGTTCTCTCCTCCATCAAGGTCGCCGAGGACGAGACCGTCGAGGTCGGCGCCGAGCTCGCGATCATCGACGACGGATCGGGCGGTGGCGCCGCTGCGCCAGCGCCCGCCGCCGAGCCCGAGCCCGCTCCGCAGCCCGAGCCCGCCGCACCGGCGCCCGCGCCCGCGCAGCAGGCGGCCCCGGCGCAGCCCGCGCAGCCCGAGCCCCAGGCGGCGCCATCGGGGGGCGGGGAAGGCACCGATGTGGTGCTTCCCGCGCTCGGCGAGTCCGTCACCGAGGGCACCGTCACCCGCTGGCTGAAGTCGGTCGGCGAGGAGGTCGAGGCCGACGAGCCGCTGCTCGAGGTCTCCACCGACAAGGTCGATACCGAGATCCCCGCCCCCGTGGCGGGCACGCTGCTCGAGATCTCGGTCGGCGAGGACGAGACGGCCGAGGTGGGCGCCAAGCTCGGTGTCATCGGCGCCGCGGGTGCCGCGCCCGCGCGGCCAGCGGCCCCCGCTCCCGCCCAGCCGCAGGCGGCGCCCGAGCCCGCGCCCGCGCCGCAGCCCGAGGCGGCCAAGCCCGCGCCGCAGCCGGTGCCGCAGGCCGCGCCCGCCCCTGCCCCCGCGCCCTCGCCCTCGCGCGCACCGGCCGCGTCCCCGCGGCCTACGCCCGCCACCGCGCCCCCCGCGGCGGCGGACGGCGCGTATGTCACCCCGCTGGTGCGGAAGCTGGCCGGGGAGAACGGCGTCGACCTGTCCACGGTCAAGGGCTCGGGCGTCGGCGGGCGGATCCGCAAGCAGGACGTGCTCGCCGCCGCCGAGGCCGCCAAGGCCGCCGCTGCCGCCCCGGCACCGGCCGCCGCGGCGCCCGCGGGCCGCGGCCCCGCGCCCGTCCAGCCGTCCCCGCTGCGCGGCCAGACGGTCAAGATGTCGCGGATCCGCAAGCTCATCGGCGAGAACATGATGAAGGCGCTGCACAGCCAGGCGCAGCTCTCGACCGTCGTCGAGGTGGACGTCACGCGGGTCATGCGGCTGCGGGCGCGGGCCAAGGAGGCGTTCCTGGCGCGCGAGGGCGTCAAGCTGTCGCCCATGCCGTTCTTCGTCAAGGCGGCGGCCGAGGCACTCAAGGCGCACCCGGCCGTCAACGCCAAGATCAACGACGACGGCACCGTGACCTACCACGACGTCGAGAACATCGGCATCGCGGTGGACTCGGAGAAGGGCCTGATGGTCCCGGTGATCAAGGGCGCGGGCGACCTCAGCCTGGCCGGGATCGCCAAGAAGACCGCCGAGCTCGCGGGCAAGGTCCGCAAGGGCGGCCTGGCGCCCGACGACATGTCCGGCGGGACGTTCACGATCAGCAACACCGGCTCGCGCGGCGCGCTGTTCGACACGATCATCGTGAACTTCCCGCAGGTCGCCGAGCTGGGCATCGGCGCCACCGTGCGCCGCCCCGTCGTCGTGGACCACCCCGAGCTCGGGGAGACCATCGCGATCAGGGACATGGTCTACCTGACCCTGTCCTACGACCACCAGCTGGTGGACGGCGCCGATGCCGCCCGTTACCTGGGCGATGTCAAGGCCAGGCTCGAGGCGGGCGAGTTCGAGGGCGAGCTCGGCCTCTGACCCGGCTCCCGACTCGGCTCACGCCGACGCACGAGCGACACCGAGCGACACCGGTCGCGCCCCGCCCGGAATCCTTCCGGGCGGGGCGCGGCCTGTCGGGGCGAGAGCCCGAGAGGAGCGTGGGATGAGCCCGCCGATCGTCCACTCCCTGCGGCAGCAGATCCGCGAGCACATCGTGGAGGGCATCGTCAGCGGACGCTGGCAGCCGGGCGAGCGGATCGTGGAGCGGCGGATCGCGGTCGAGCTGGACGTCAGCCAGACGCCGGTGCGCGAGGCGCTGCGCGAGCTCGAGGCGCTGCGCCTGATCGAATCGGCCCCCAACAAGGGCGTTCGGGTGCGGGCGCTGACCGCCGCCGACCTGGAGGAGATCTATCCGGTGCGGGCCGGGCTCGAACAGATGGCGGCCGAGCTGGCCGCCGGGGCCCTGGCCGGGGACGTCTCGGCGCTCGTGCCCGAGGTCGAGGCGCTGCGCACGGCCGACGCGCTCGCCGACGCGGAGGCCCAGACCGGGCACACGGTGGCGTTCCACCGCGAGCTGGTGAAGGCGTCGGGGAACAGCGTGCTCCTGCACACGTGGGAGTCGCTCGGCATCGAGATCTGGACGGCGCTGTCCATCCGCTGGCTCGGCACCAGGCAGCGGTCGTACGCCGAGGAGCACCAGGAGCTCGTCGATGCCTTCGTGCGGCGGGATCCGCGCATCGGCGAGCTGGTGAAGGAGCACGTTCTCAACTGTGCACCGCGTGCCTGAGCACGGCGGAATGCCCGGGATTCAACTGGCACGGGATGCCAATGTCCATGATTCGTTGAACTTTTTCCCGCGAAGCTTTGATCGATCATCGATCAGGGGCATACAGTCTTTGGGAAAGCTGAGCCGCGCCGCACAGCACCTGTCCTGCTCGCGGCGCGGCTCCACCGTGAGGTCCGGGTCCCGATTGTCGCGCCAACGCACGGGGCCCGGCCTTGCTGGTTGCCTGAGGGTTGAATGATGCCAGTTGAATGGCGTCATGCGCGCCGCACGGTTGATCAAGATGGTTCTGCTCCTCCAGTCCCGAAGGGCGATGACCGCCGCCGAGCTCGCGGCCGAGCTGGAGGTCTCCGAACGCACGGTGGCCAGGGACGTCGACGCGCTCTCCGAGGCCGGGGTCCCGGTGTACGCGGACCGCGGCAGAGCGGGCGGGTACCGGCTGGTCGGCGGCTACCGCACCCGGCTGACGGGACTTGGCCGCGACGAGGCGGAGGCCCTCTTTCTCTCGGGGGTGCCATCGGCGCTGCGCGACATGGGCCTGGCCGACGCGGCGTCCGCGGCGCGCCTGAAGGTGTCCGCCGCGCTGGTGCCCGAGCTGAGCGGGGCGCACGAGAGCGCGGCCCAGCGCTTCCACCTGGACGCGCCCGGCTGGTGGCAGCCGCCCGAGACGCCCGAGCTGCTGCCCGCGGTGGCCGACGCGGTGTGGGACGACCTGGTGCTGCGGGTGCGTTACCGGCGCGGGGACGGCGCGTCGGTGGAGCGCGAACTCGAGCCGTACGCCCTGGTGTTGAAGGCGGGCGTCTGGTATCTGGTGGCCGGGGTCGGCGGGGGGCACCGCGTGTACCGGGTGGCGCGTTTCGCCGAGGTGGTGCCGGTGGGGCGGCGCTTCGCGCGCGACGAGGAGTTCGACCTCGCGGGGTTTTGGGCGGAGCGCTCGGCGGAGTTCGCGCGCTCGATGCTGCGCGACGAGGTCGTGCTCCGGCTGAGCCCAGGGGGAACGCGCGCCCTGCGGTATGTCACCGACCGCGGGGCGGCCGACGAGGCGCTGGCCGGGGGCGGGGAGCCGGACGCGGAGGGGTGGGTCGTGGTGCGGCTGCGGGTGGAGTCGGTGGAGGTGGCGCACACGCAGCTGCTGGGGCTCGGTCCCGAGTGCGAGGTGCTCGCGCCTGCGGCGCTTCGGGGGCGGATGGCTGCCGCGGCTTCGCGTCTGGCGGAGGTGTATGGGGTGGGGTGAGGGTGGGCGGGGGTCGTTCGTCCCGTGCGGGCCGGGGCGTCGTTCGCCGCGTGCGGGCCGGGGCGTCGTTCGCCGCGTGCGGGCTCGGCCTGGGCCGGGGGACCGTTTCCCCACCCACCCGTCCTTGAGCGCGTCGCTAGCGGTAGTCGTCCGGGTTCGGGGTCTCGCCCTTGAACACCTGGCTCAGATAGGCCCAGGCGTCAGGGCGTGAGCCGTCCGCGTCCGTGAAGCCGTACTCACGGGACAGCTGGCCGCTGGAGAGGGAGCGGCCGTTCCAGCGGGAGACGTCCGGGTCGGCCGCCAGGGCCGCCGCCGCGCGGCCCACAAACGCCGGGGACTCCGAGATCGCGAAGTGCGGGTCCTTCGCGATGCCGTCGCGCCACGTCTCCTCGGTCACCCCGAAGTAGGTGTCGAGCATCGCCTCGGACCGCAGGAACCCCGGCGTCAGCGACACGGCCGCGCAGCCGAGCGGGGCCAGCTCCGCGCCGAGCGCCAGCGCCATCCGGATCGGCGCGCACTTGGCGAGGTCGTAGTAGAAGTGCTCGCGATAGCCCGCGTTGGACTCCGCCGTGCCGTCCGTCACCTCGATCACCAGGCCGCCGGGCCGCCTGGTCAGCAGCGGCAGCGCGTGGTGGCTGGTGACGATGTGCGTCTCGACGCCCAGCCTCAGCATCCGCATCCCCCGGTCGAGGGGGACGTCCCACATCGGCACGGTCGACGGGTGGTCGAGCAGGTGGTCGGCGCCCCAGATGTCGTTCACCAGGACATCGAGGCGGCCGCGTTCCCTGTCGATCCGCTCCACGAGTTCCCGCACCCGCTCCGGCTGAAGGTGGTCCGTCGGCACCGCGACGCCCTCGCCGCCCGCCGCCGTGACCAGCTCCGCCGTCTCCTCGATCGTCTCCGTCGAGCGCCCGACCTCGCTCACCGCGCTCCTGGTGGTCCGCCCGGTCACATAGACCGTCGCCCCCGCGGCGCCCAGCTCGACGGCCATCGCCCGCCCCGCGCCGCGGGTGGCCCCCGCGACCAGGACGACCTTCCCCGCGAGCGGCCCGTTACTGCCCTGCTCCACGTGCGCTCCCTTCTCCTCCGCGCTCCCGGTGAGCGGCGGATGACGAGCCTCGCAGCCAATCCCGACACCTCCTGTCCGGCTTTCCCGCGCCTTCCCGCGCCTTCCCCGCGGCCCCTGGTCGCGTGGGCCCCTCGGGGGTCGGCCAGGATGGGGGCATGGAACCTCGTCGCGTCGCGATCACCGGCAGCCACGGACTCATCGGCGGCGCCCTCGCCGACGCCCTGCGCCGCGAAGGGCGCGACGTCGTCCGGCTGGTGCGCGGCGAGCCGCGCGCCGACGACGAGCAGCGCTGGGACCCCAGCGGGCGCGAGCAGGAGCGGAACGCCGCCGCGATCGAGGGCTGCGACGCCGTCGTGCACCTCGCGGGCGCGGGCGTCGCGGACCGGCGCTGGACCGCCTCCTACAAGGCAGTGATCCGCGACAGCCGCGTGCTCGGCACCGCCGCCGTCGCCGCGGCCATCGCGTCGCTGACGACCCCGCCCCGCGTCTTCCTGTCCGGCAGCGCCATCGGCTGGTACGGCTACACCGGCGACCGCGTGATCGACGAGGACTCCCCCGGCGGCAGCGGCTTCCTCGCCGCGGTCGCCCGCGACTGGGAGGCCGCGGCGCGCCCCGCCGAACGGGCCGGGGCGCGCACCGTCCTGCTGCGCACCGGGCTCGTGGTGTCGGGCGCGGGCGGGGCGTGGGGGCGGCTGTTCCCGATCTTCAGGGCCGGTGTCGGCGGGCCCATCGGCGGCGGGCGGCAGTACTGGAGCCCCATCTCGCTCGACGACCACATCGCCGCGGTCCGCTTCCTGCTCGACGACGCGACCGGGCTCGCGGGCCCCGTGAACCTGACGGGCCCCCACCCCGTCACCAACCGCGAGGTCGCCCGCGCGATGGGGCGCGTGCTGCGGCGGCCCGCGGTGTTCCCCGTTCCCGCGCCACTGCTGCGGGTGGTGCTCGGGGAGTTCGCGCAGGACGTGGTGGGCAGCCAGCGGGTCGTGCCGCGGCGGCTGCTCGACGCGGGCTTCTCGTTCGCGCACCCCACCGTCGAGGACGCGGTGCGCGCCGCGGTCGCCGCCCGCAGGGGCTGACGGCACGGCGGGGCTCATGGCGCCGCGGGGCCCCAACGGCCCAGGGGGGCGCGGAAATCGGCCGCTCCGCAGCGTTGTGCTACCTCTGTGCACCGATGCCCGGTGCATGCGCGTCCTCGCGCTGTGCCCGGCGTGAGAGGGTCGGCTCCGGTCCGGGTATGGCCCGGGCCCTCATCGGGCATAGGCAAGGAGGCCCACAGGCCACCTGCCCGTCGCTCACACGCACCGACCCCTGACCGGGAGGCCACGTGCTCAAGCGCCGAACGCCCCGCGCGTTCTCCGACATCGTCATCATCGGGGGCGGAACGGCGGGACTGGCCGCCGCCCACCACCTGACCGCGGCCGGTCTCACGGTGACCGTGCTCGAAGCAGAGGAACGCACCGGTGGCCGCATGGCCACCGAGCACCGCGACGGCTTCCGCCTCGACCGCGCGGGCCAGCTCACCCTCCATGACTCGCCCGCGCTGCGCGGGCTGCCCCGCCCGCTGTCGCTGCGGCGGCTGACCGGCGGCGTGCTGCTGCGCGGCCGGGACCGCACCCACCGGATCGGCGAGGCCGAGGGCCATGGCGGCGAGGCGGCCGACGCGGGGCCGCACGCCGCGGCCCCCGCGTTCGAACGCGTCTGGCTGCGCGCCCACCTGGCGCGCCTGGGCCGCTGCCCCGACGCGCGGCTGCGGGACCGGCCCGAGCTGACGGCGGCGGGCGCGCTGCACGCGCGGGGCATACCGCCGCACATAGCCGAGAGCTCGCTGCGGCCGCTGCTCTCCACCCTGCTGCACGACCCCGACCTCGTGACGTCGAGCCGCCTCGGCGACCTGGCGCTGCGCGCGTTCGCCCGGCGCGGGCTGAGCCTGCCCGCGGGGGGCGCGGCGGCGCTGCCCGGGCTGCTCGCGGCCGGGCTGCCAGCGGACGCGGTGCGCACCGGCGTGCGCGCCACCTCGGTGACGACGACCGCGGTCACCACCGAGCGGCACGGGACCTTCCCCTGCCGCGCGGCGGTGGTGGCGACCGGGGCGGCCGAGGCCGCGCGGCTGCTGCCGGGGCTGCGCGTGCCGGACTTCAGGCCGGTGACGGTGCTGCACCACGCGGCGCCCGCGGCGCTGCCTTCGGGGGCGACGCTCGTCGTGGACACCGGGGGGCGCGGTCCCGTCGCGCACACGATGGCGGCCTCGGCGGCCGATCCCTCGCGCGCGCCCGAGGGGCGGACGCTGGTGACCTCGGTGGTGCTGGGGCCGCAGGCGGCCGAGCCGGTCGACCTGCTCGACAAGGCGGCCAGGCCCCAGCTGAGCGAGATGCACGAGACGGCGGCCGACGGCTGGGAGCTGCTCGCCGCGCACCACGACCCGCAGGCGATGCCGGTGGTGCCGCCGCCGTTCACCGGGGTGCGCCCCGTGCGGCTGCTCGACGGGCTGTATGTGTGCGGCGACCACCGTGACGCCCCCGGGCCCGTGGGCGACCTGGGCTCGGCGAAACGGGCGGCGTCCGCGGTGCTCGCGGACGCGGGCCGCCAGGCCCTCGCGAGCTGAGGGGCGCGCGACGGGCCGAAGGGCCCGCGACGGCCGACCCCGCCCCCGCCCGCCGGGGGGCGGGGCCCGGGTGGGGATCAGTGCAGCGCGGCCACCTTCTCCCGGTACCCGCGGACCGGGGCGGCGTCGCGGAAGGGCTCCAGGCGGCGTTCGAAGTCCTGGAGGTACTCGTGCGCCCTGACCGAGCGCATCTCGCCCGCCTGGGCCGCGGCCTCGGCGGCGAGCGTGCAGGCGTTGTCCACGTCGCCGAGGCCGAGGCGCGCGCTCGCCAGGACCACCCGGCAGAACAGCCTGCTGCGCGCGTGCGCCGGGCTGCGCAGCTGGAGCGAACGCTCGGCGTGCCTGGCGGCTGCCCTGAACTGCTTGAGGTCGCGGTGGCAGTGCGCGAACTCGTCGGCCAGCTGCGCCTCGTCGAAGAGGCGCGCCCACGGCGGCGCCTCCTCCCCAGGCCGCGCCGACTCCAGGGCCCGCTCGGCGCGGGCGAGGGCGGCGGTGCAGGCGCGCACCTCGCCGAGCAGCCCGTGCCCGCGCGCCTCGACGGCGTGCAGCAGGGCCTGGACGACGGGCGGGACCGAGCTGGCCATGCCCTGCTGGGCGACCCTGGCCAGCTGGACCGCCTCACGGCCATGGCCCAGATAGACGGCCTGGCGGCTCATGGAGACCAGCACATAGCTGCCGTAGCTGCGGTCGCCCGCCGCCTGCGCCAGCCTGAGGGCCTGCACGAAGTACCGCTGGGCCAGGCCGTGGGCGGCGATGTCGTACGCCGTCCACCCGGCGAGCCTGGTGAGGTCGGCGGCGGCGGAGAACAGCCGCCGCCCCGTCTGCTCGCCATAGCTGCCGCGCAGCATCGGCTCCAGCTCGTGCTCCATGTACCGGACGAGCGCCTGGCGGGCGTGCCCGCCGCCGTACGCCTGGTCGAGGGTGTGGAAGAGGTCGGCCACCGAGCGCAGCGCGGTGATGTCGCCCGCGGTCACCCGCTGCCCGGGACCGCGCTCGACCCGGTCGAGCCGGGACGAGGGCCGCACCGCGGGCGGCGCCCCCGGCGGCGGGGGCCTGCGGGGGCCGGGCGGGCCAGGTGGCACGGGCGAGCGCATCGCGCCGCGCACCTGCTCGGGAACGCGGACGGCCCCGGGCCCCGCGGGGTCGGGGGCGCCGCCCTGCGGCGCGGCGGACTGCTCGGTGGGCCCGCCCCTGGCGACGCGCTCGTCGGGGCGCCCGATGAGCCAGTCGCGGCTGGGCACCACGAGCCCGGCCGGGGTGAACGCGATCTTGCGCAACTCGGCATGACTGCCTTGGTCCTTGCGCCACAGGCCCGCCACGATGTCCACCGCCTCGGCGGGGCTCGCGGCGAACTCCAGGCCCGCGTAGACGGGGGCGCACGCCTCAAGGCCGAGGTCCTGGGCGGACAGCCTGCGGCCGAGCCGCCGGGTGAACACCTCGGCGATCAGGGCCGGGGTGGTGCCGCGCGGGCGCTGGCCGCGGAGCCAGCGGGTGACCGACGTCTTGTCGTACCGGAGGTCGAGGCCGTGCTCGATGCCGAGCTGGTCGACGCGCCGGGCGAGCCCGGCGTGGGAGAATCCGGCCTCGGCGATGAGCGCGGCGAGCTGTCGGTTCGGTGTACGCGGTGCTGTGGCGGACTGCGGGGAGGCCGGGCCTCCGGGTCGTTCCGTGGACATCGGCGATGCGGTCTCCTGCCTTACGGCTGTGCGGCTGGAACGGCGTGAATGTAACGGTCCTGACCGGTTTCGTCGGCGCCTGGACGGAGGATTCATCCGTATGTGTGAGCCGGAGGCCCCCCGGGGCCGGGGAAGCGGCCGGGCTTACAGTGGATTCGAGATCCGCCAGACATAGAGCATGCGTGCGAAGCGCCCCTCCGGGCGCCCTACCAACCGAAGGAGCCGCGGCCGTGAGCGAGCTGCGCTTTGTCCATCTGGGCTTCGGCGCCGAAGCCGTCGAGTACCACGCGGCCTGGCAGGAGCAACGCCGTGTGCACACCGCTAGGTTCGCCGACGAGATCCCGGACACCTGCCTCCTCCTGGAACACCAGCCGGTCTACACCGCGGGGCGGCGCACGGAGGACAGCGAGCGCCCCCTGGACGGCACCCCCGTCGTCGACGTGGACCGCGGCGGGAAGATCACCTGGCACGGCCCGGGGCAGCTCGTCGGCTACCCCATCCTGAAGCTGCCGCGCCCGGTCGACGTGGTGGCCCATGTGCGGCGCCTTGAGGAGGCCGTGATCCGCGTCTGCGCCGACTTCGGCCTGGAGACGACGCGCGTGGAGGGCCGCAGCGGGGTCTGGGTGCTCGGCCAGGCGCTCGACAACCGCGCGGGCCGGTCGCTCGGCGGGTTCTCCCTCGACTTCGATCCCCGCCTGCACGACGAGGAGTTCGACCCGCGCCTGAGCGGCCCCGAGTACGCGCCGTCCAACGCGGGGCAGCGCAACGAGGACCGCAAGCTGTGCGCGATCGGCATCCGCGTCGCCAAGGGCGTGACGATGCACGGCTTCGCCCTGGGCTGCGACCCCGACAGCACGTCGTTTGACCGCATCGTGCCCTGCGGCATCAGGGACGCCGGTGTGACGTCGCTCTCGCAGGAGCTCGGCCGCCGGGTGACGGTCTCCGAGGTGCTCCCGGTCCTTGAGAAGCACCTGACCGATGTGCTGACCACCTCGGTGCCGCTGCCCCGCGCGGTGTGAGGCGGGCGCCCGGATCGGCCGGGCAAGTGGAGGCGTACGCTGGTGTTCGCCAACGAATCGAAAGTGGTAGGAGGCGGACGTGTCCGCTGTCGCACCCGAAGGCCGCAAGATGCTGCGCCTGGAGGTCAGGAACAGCCAGACCCCGATCGAGCGCAAGCCCGAGTGGATCAAGACGCGGGCGACGATGGGCCCCGAGTACCGCGAGCTGCACGGCCTGGTGAAGCGCGAGGGCCTGCACACGGTGTGCCAGGAGGCCGGGTGCCCCAACATCTTCGAGTGCTGGGAGGACCGGGAGGCCACGTTCCTCATCGGCGGCGAACAGTGCACGCGCCGCTGCGACTTCTGCCAGATCGACACGGGCAAGCCGTCCGCCCTCGACCGCGACGAGCCGCGCAGGGTCGCCGAGTCCGTCCAGCAGATGGGCCTGCGGTACGCCACGATCACCGGCGTCGCGCGCGACGACCTGCCCGACGGCGGCGCGTGGCTGTACGCGGAGACCGTCCGCCGCATCCACGGCCTGATGCCCGGCACGGGCGTCGAGTTGCTGATCCCCGACTTCAACGCCGTTCCCGAGCAGCTGGCCGAGGTGTTCTCCTCGCGGCCCGAGGTGCTCGCGCACAACGTCGAGACCGTGCCGCGGATCTTCCGCAGGATCCGCCCCGCGTTCACCTACGAGCGCTCGCTCGAGGTGCTGAGCCGGGCGCGGGCCGCGGGCCTTGTCACCAAGTCCAACCTGATCCTCGGCCTCGGCGAGACCCGCGACGAGGTCAGCACCGCGCTGCGCGACCTGCACGAGGCGGGCTGCGAGCTGATCACCATCACCCAGTACCTGCGGCCCACGCCGCGGCACCACCCGGTGGAGCGCTGGGTGAAGCCCGAGGAGTTCGTCGAGCTGAAGGCCGAGGCCGAGGGCATCGGCTACGCCGGGGTCATGTCGGGGCCGCTGGTGCGCTCGTCGTACCGCGCGGGGCGCCTGTACCAGCAGGCGATCGACCGTCGCACGGGCGTCGACGCCGCGTGACCCCCGGGTCATGAGGCGGTAACACCGTTCGATAACAATAGGGGCACGAACGCCAGGGGCACCTTGTCCGACCGCCCTGAGGAGGGGGAACGGCCATGCGGTTCGCGGATTCGGCACGGCCGAGCGTGACCGGCGCGCTGCGCGCGCTCGAGGGGGTGCTGCTCGGCGCGGGGCGGCGCACGGCGCTGCGCAACGCGCGGGCCGCCGTCGAGGAGGACCGCGAGCGCGCGGCGGCCCGCCGTGAGGCGGAGCGGGCGCTCGCCGCGGTCGCGGGGCGGCGCCCACCCGGTGGGCCTGTGCGGTCACTTGCCCCGTAGACTGGCGGGCATGGCGCGGAAGGACAAGGCTCAGGACTCCGAGAATCCCGGGCGGCTGAAGCAGATCGGCCTGACCTACAAGATGACCCGGCGGGCCGACCGCTGGATCGGGTGGGTGCTGGCGGGTGTCGGTCTCGGTACGTTCGGCGTCGTCCTCGGCATCGGCTTCCTGATCGGGCACCCGATCTACCTGGGTGTCCTCGGGCTGCTCGTCGCGCTGCTGACCACGGCGATCGTCTTCGGGCGCCGGGCCGAGCGGGCCGCGTTCAGCCAGATGGAGGGCCAGCCGGGCGCCGCGGCCGCCGTGCTGGAGAACATGCGGCGGGGCGTCGTCTTCACCCCGGCCGTCGCGATCAACCGCCAGCAGGACGTGGTCCACAGGGCCGTCGGCAAGTACGGCGTGGTGCTGGTCGCCGAGGGGAACCCCAACCGCCTGAAGTCCCTGATCGCCGCGGAGAAGCGCCGGATGAACCGAGTGGTGTCCGACGTCCCCGTGCACGACGTGGTCGTCGGCACGGCCGAGGGCCAGGTCCCGCTGAAGAAGCTGCGGTCGACCATCCTGAAGTTCCCCAAGGTGCTGCCGGGCCCGCGCGTGACCGAGGTGAACGACCGGCTGCGCGCCATGGGCGACCTGATGAGCAACATGCCGATCCCGAAGGGGCCCATGCCCAAGGGTATGAAGCTTCCGAAGGGCAATGCGCAGCGCCGCGGCCGTTGACCCGCCGTTGACCCGAGGACATACCGGCGTCATGCAGCGCCCGCCGCCCCCGATCGGGGGCGGCGGGCGTTCGTCGTGGTGCGTTCGTCGTGGTGCGTTCGTCGTGGTGCGTGGCGCGTCGCGCCTGGGTGCGCGTGGGTCAGGTGCGGACCTGGACGGCGCCCGCGAAGCGGTCGTGGAGGCCGCGCCCGTCGCGGTCCCACACCAGCGCGGGGAGGGCGAGGCCGAGCAGCACGGTGCGCAGCACGGCGCGCCCGAACGTCAGCCGCCCGCCGTCGACCGCGATCACCCGCAGCCCCAGGAGCCGCTTCCCCGGCGTCATCCCGAGGGTCCCCACGGTGACGCTGCCCATGATCACCAGGACGACCAGCGTCCAGGTGCCGGTCTCCGACACCTGACGGTCCACGATCAGACCGTATGCGATCAGACCGCACATGGCCCAGTCGACGAAGATCGCCGCAAGCCGCCTCGTCAGGGGCGCGACCGATCCGGGGCCCTCCTCGGGGAGACCGAGCCGCTGCCCCCGGTAACCGAAGTCCACGCCCATGTCCTCGGCCGCCGCACGGGGGCCTGAGAGCCATGAGCCGATAGCCTGGCGCTTGTCCACGACTCCACCGTAGCGTGCTCACCCGACCGGCCGGTCGGCGGTATCGACTGAGAAGTCCGGTTAACAGCGGTGAAACAAATGGGTCATGCTTGAGAAATCGCGTGTCCTTAGGGTCGGCCCCGGCAGGCCCACATACTGGGCCACTCCCCGAGTTGCTCGTTCCCGCCCCCGACGCACCGGGCCGGGACGTAGGAGGACACCGGATGTTCCAGAACGCCGACGAGATCAATCAGTTCATCGCGGACAACGACGTCAAGTTCATCGACGTCCGCTTCTGCGACCTGCCGGGCATCATGCAGCACGTGACCGTGCCGGTCGAGAGCTTCGACCCGACGGCCAGCCTGATGTTCGACGGATCCTCGATCCGTGGCTTCCAGGCCATCCACGAGTCCGACATGGCGCTCGTCCCTGACCTGTCGACGTCGCGCGTGGACCCGTTCCGCAAGGACTCGACGATCAATATCAACTTCTTCATCCACGACCCGATCACGGGCGAGGCGTACAGCCGCGACCCGCGGAACGTGGCGAAGAAGGCCGAGGCGTACCTCGCCTCGTCCGGCATCGCCGACACCGCCTACTTCGGCCCCGAGGCGGAGTTCTACGTCTTCGACGACGTGCGCTTCGAGACCAAGTCGAACGCCGGGTACTACTACATCGACTCCGAGGCGGGCGCCTGGAACACCGGCGCCATCGAGGAGGGCGGCAACCGCGGCTACAAGGTCCGCTACAAGGGCGGCTACTTCCCCGCCCCGCCGGTAGACCACTTCGCCGACCTGCGCGCCGAGATCACCCTTGAGCTGATCAAGGCGGGCCTGAAGGTCGAGCGCCAGCACCACGAGGTGGGCACCGCGGGCCAGGCGGAGATCAACTACCAGTTCAACACTCTGCTTGCCGCGGCCGACGACCTCATGCTGTTCAAGTACATCGTGAAGAACGTCGCCTGGCGCAACGGCAAGACCGCCACGTTCATGCCCAAGCCGATCTTCGGCGACAACGGCTCCGGCATGCACGTCCACCAGTCGCTGTGGCAGGGCGACTCGCCGCTGTTCTACGACGAGCAGGGCTACGCGGGCCTGTCCGACACCGCGCGCTACTACATCGGCGGCATCCTGAAGCACGCGCCGTCGCTGCTGGCGTTCACCAACCCCACGGTCAACTCCTACCACCGCCTGGTGCCCGGCTTCGAGGCCCCGGTGAACCTGGTGTACTCGCAGCGGAACCGCTCCGCGGCGATGCGCATCCCGATCACCGGCTCGAACCCCAAGGCCAAGCGCGTGGAGTTCCGCGCGCCCGACCCGTCGTCGAACCCGTACCTGGCGTTCTCTGCGCTCATGCTCGCGGGCCTCGACGGCATCAAGAACAAGATCGAGCCGGCCGAGCCGATCGACAAGGACCTCTACGAGCTGGCGCCCGAGGAGCACGCCGAGCTGCCGCAGGTCCCGACGTCGCTCCCGGCGGTGCTCGCAGCCCTGGAAGAGGACAACGAGTACCTCCAGGCGGGCGGCGTCTTCACGGCCGACCTGATCGAGACGTGGATCGACTTCAAGCGCGAGAAGGAGATCGCCCCGATGCAGCTGCGCCCGCACCCGCACGAGTTCGAGCTCTACTTCGACGTGTGAGCCGCGCCGTGTGAGCGGCTTGGCCCTCCGGCTCCCGAGCCCTGTCACGCGCCCCTCGGAGGGCGCGGGCGGGGCTCGTCCGCGTGGAAGCGCACCCCCTGGGGCAGCGGGTAGCCCAGGGCGGACAGGCGCGTGGCCACGTCGTGCGGGGTGCGGTCGAGGTCGTGGGCCAGCCGCAGGATGGACAGCAGCGACGTGGGCCCGATGATCGCGGGCGGCCGCGTGAACCGTTCGCCCATGAGCGCCGCGTCGCCGGGCCGCACCGCCTGGTCCGCCGACTCGTCGGGCACCTGGTAGCCGAGCGCGGCGAGCCGGTCGCGCACCTCGCGCGGCGAGCGCCCCGAGATGACCGCGGCCCGCAGCACGTGCGCGGACGACACGGGGGCGCTCAGCGGCAGCCAGGGCGGCTGGCTGTCCAGGTCGCGGCTGATGAGCAGCAGGTCGTCCCCCTCCAGCCCCTCGGGGAAGGCGTCGCCGCCGAGCCGGTAGCCCAGCTGGGCCAGGCGGGCGACGACCTCGGCGAGGGGCACGTGCAGGCGGGCCGCGACGGCCGCCGCGTGGTGGTGCGGCACGGGCTCGTCGGCGCGCAGCCAGGGCCCCGTCGAGTCCAGGTCCCTGCTGAGCAGCAGGGAGTCTCCGGGCCATGGCGCGATCGCGGCGGGCACGTGCTCGGGGACGCGGCAGCCGAGCTCGGCGAGGCGCGCGGCCACGTCGGGGAGCGTGCGCCCCGATGCGGCGGCGGAGCGCACGAGGTCACCGATGTGGAGGGGCTTGCGCCAGTCGACGCTGGTGCCGTAGGCGCTGGGCTCGCCGTCGAGGAGCACCAGGTCGTCGCCGCTGAGGGAGGCGAGCAGGGCGGGGTCGGCGGCGACGGTGTGGCCCCAGGCGGACAGGCGCGCGACGACCTCGTCGGGGGCGAGCCCGGTGGCCCCGGCGGCCCTGACCACATGGGCGGCGGGGACGGGCACGGCGGCCGAGAGCCAGGGCGCGGCGCCGTCGAGGTCGTGGCTGAGGAGCGTGAGGTCCTTCTCCCCCACCTCGTCGGGCACGGTGAGCCCCGGCTCGGGTCCGAGGCCGAGCGCGCCGAGGCGGGCCGCGATCCGGGCGGGGGTGAGCCCGAGGCGTTCGCCCGCCTCCACGAAGTACAGCGGGGGCATGGGCTCGGCGGCGGTGAGCCAGCGGGGATTTCCCTCGCCCGTGCGCAGCAGCGAGACGTCGGCCTCCTCGGCCGTGCCGGGGAGCGTGACGCCCGCCTCCATGGCGTAGCCGAGATCGGCGAGCCTGGCCAGCACCTGGGCGGGGGTGCGGTCGAGGGCGCGGGCGGCCCAGAGCACATGCCCGAGGGGCACCGGCTCGCCGAGCGCGAGCCACCCGTCGAAGGTGGACTCGAACGCGCCCTCGTGGACGCCCGTGCCCATGAGCAGCACGTCGTCGTCGCGCACCGCGTCGGGGATCCGCGGGCCCTCGTCGACGGGGTGCCCGACCTCGGCGAGCCGGGCCGCGGTGGCGGCGGGGGTGCGGCCCAGCCTGCGCGCGGCGGACAGGACATGGCCGAGCGGCACCGGGACGTCGCGGGGCAGGAAGGGGGGCTCGCCATCCAGGTCCCTGCTCATGAGCACCAGGTCGTCGGGGCCCGCCGACTCGGGAACTCCTCCGCCATCGGGCAGCGGGCGGCCGAGCTCGGCCAGCCGGGCCGCCACCCGGCGCGGGCTCACGCCGAGGTGGACCGCGGTCTTGACCACGTCGTTGAGGAAGGGGCCCGCGTCGCCTCCTGGCCAGTTCGCCGTGGGGTCGTGGGAGCCGAGCTCGGGGTCGGCGGGCAGCGCGGAGAGGCCGAACCGCTCGGGGCCGTGGAGGATGACCTGGTCGGACGGCAGCGCCACGGGAACGGCGCCGTCATCGGCCGTGACGCCGGGGAACGCGCCCGCCCTGGCCCAGGCGAGCGCGCGCCACGCCTCGGTGAGGGACGCGGCGCCGACCTCCCGGCTCGCGGGGACGACGCCGCGCCCTTCCTCGTCGGCCTCGATCAGCGACGCGTCGGGGCCGAAGTGGCCCACGGCGGTCACATCCACGTCGTGCGGCCCGAACCTCCAGGGGCGGCGGCGGCCTGCGACGGCCTGGCGCACGACCTCGTCGGCGAGGCGGAGGCGGTGGCCCATCAGTGCGTTGAGCCAGTCGTGGTCGACGACCGTGGCGCCATCGGCGAGCAGGGCCGGGATCTCGCGGTAGAGGGACGCGGTGACATGGGCGGCGTCGTGGTGGAGCACGCCCCTGCGGTCCACGGTCAGCTCGGGCAGGTGGGACCCGGTGAGGTTGACCACGGCGCCGAAGAGGCCGATCCCGGCCCACAGGCCGTCGGCCAGGACGCCGCCGCCGACGGAGGTCCACCACGTGTCGGGGGTGCTCGTGGCGTCGACGCGCACGTCGTCGTCGCGGGCCGCGTCGGCCGCGTAGGGGTCGTCGGCGCCCAGCGGGGCCGCGGCGGAGAGGACGTCGGGGGCCCAGCGAAGGCGGGTGCGTTCGTCCTCGGCGGTGACCTCGTAGGGGGCGATCCACAGCAGGCGGCGCAGCAGGTCCGTGCAGGAGGGGGCCTTCGCCGGGTCGCGGAGGTAGAGGCGCACGGTGGTGCCCGCGTCGTGGGCGCGGCCGAGGTCGTGGATGTAGAACAGCGCGCCCGGGCCCGCGATGTCTACCTGGAGGCGGTGGCCGGGGTGGCCTTCGGGGTCGAGGCGGCACGTGGTCACGGTGATGTCGTCGGCGATCATGAAGTAGCTCAGCACCCCGATGCCGAACTGGCTGTTGGGGTGCATCTCGATCCCCTCGGCCGCCCACGCCGCCTGCTCGTCGAGGTATTCGGGGAGGTCGGCGAAGCGCATCCCGGCGTGCGAGAAGACCTCGCGCAGCTCGCGTTCGCCCATGCCGATGCCGTTGTCGGCGCACTCGATGTAGGCGCGGCCCTCGGGCGTGGTGCCTTGGGTGAACGTGATGCGGCCCGCCCAGCCGCCGGGGTGGCCTCGGCGGCGGCGCAGGAACGCCGTGCGGGCGTCGCGGTAACGGCAGGCGTCCAGGGCGTTCTGGTACAGCTCGCGGATGGCGAGGGCGGGGTCTCCGTAGAGCCGCTCGCCCATCAGCAGCTCCTGGATGCGGTCGTCGGCGAGGCGGAACCGCAGGTCGGTGGACTCGTAGGCGGCCTGGCCCCCGGGTCCCGGCGTGGCGTGCAGCTGGTCGGCGGTGGCGTGGGCGGGGAGGTCGCCGAGCGGGGCGAGCTGGGGCTCGCCGGCGGCGCGGACGTCGATGGCGCCGAGCAGCGCGTCGAGGGTGGCGGCCTGCTGGCGCAGCGCCAGCTCGACGGCGGGGTGCGGGCAGGCGGCGCGCAGCACGCGGGTGCGGCCTTGGGCGTCCCAGCGGGCGGCGGCGAGGGTGCGGTGCAGGGCGTCGAGGTCGACGGCGTAGCTGATGCCGAGGTGGTCGACGATCACCTCGGGCAGCAGGGTGGGGTCGAGGGCCAGCCGGTGGGCGACGCTCAGCAGGGCGACGAGCAGGTGGTCGCGGATGTCCTGCTCGTCGTCGGTGGCGCCCGCGAGCTGGCGGACGGGCCTGGCGGTGCTGAGGTCGGGGGCGGTGCGGATGGCCCGCAGCAGGGTCAGCAGGCTCTCGGGGTCGAGCAGCTCGGCCAGGAGCGGTCCGGTGGCGGGCTGCCCCGGCTCGGGGGCGAGCAACTCGGCGAGCGCGGTGGCGTGGTGGGCGCGGGGGCGGCGGGCGAGCCAGCGGCCGAAGAGCCACCACGCGATGCCCGCGGCGCCCGCGGTGTCGCCCTGGGCGGTGGCGCGGGCGGCGCGGCGCACCAGGCGGGACTGGCTGCCGAAGAACTGCTCGTAGCTCGCGCGCTCCTCGGTGGGCGCGGGGGCGTGGGTGAGGTCCCAGGGGGCGATGCCGAGGGCGCGGGCGGCGGCGCGGCTCCAGTGGGCGGCGTAGAGGTAGGGCACGAGCACGAGCAGGGCGGCCTCGGCCGGGGAGAGGGCCAGCTTCTCGGCGTTGAGGACCTTGGCGAGCAGCCAGCGAACGCGGCCCGTCATCCGCTCGGCGAACCTGAGGGGGCGCCAGGGGTCGTCGGCGAGCCGGGCGTCGTCGGCCGCGTGAGCGCGGGCGAGCCGCCCCACGAGGCCGATGACGGCCTCGCGGAGGGCGTCGGCGGCGGGGCCTTCGGCGGTCTGGGCCCAGGCGGGGTGGTCGGCGGCCGAGGCGGCCCACGGGTGGTCGCCGCCCCGCGGCGCGGCGGCGGCGCGCCGGGGGCGCGGGATGACGGTGAACCGGTCGATGTCCGTCTCGGTCCTGACCCTGACCTGCTGGCGTGGGCAGTTGTGCTCTGCGGTCAGGGCGTCCATGGAGCGCTGGAGCTGGTCGGCGATCTCGCCGAGGGTGCCTGGCCCCTGGTCGTCGGCGACGAGGGTGCACAGCGCGCGCGAGAACAGGCTGAAGCCGCCGTCCGCCGTGGCGTAGCGGGCGCGTTCGCCCGGGGAGCAGGCGTAGACGTGGCAGTAGTGGCGGTCGCCCGCGCGGCGCACGCGCATGCTTGACCAGGCCGCGGCGTTGACGCCGCCCATCTCGCGCAGGTCGATGCCCTCGCGGCAGGCGTCGACGAAGACGGCGACGTCACCGGCGCGGCTGCGTTCGACGTACGGGGTGAAGTCGAGGGGGAGGCAGCGCGCGGCGAAGTCGTGGGAGCGCATCAGGGCGCCGCGGGGCACGAGGAAGTCCTGGCCGCCGTGGTGGATGCCATGACCGCTGAGGTGGAGCAGCAGCGTCTCGCCGGGGGCGGCGTCCTGGAAGAACGTCTCGACGGCCGAGTCGATGCCGTCGCGGTCGCTGTCGGCGGGGTCGTGGAGGGTGACGGCGTACCCGGTGGCGGTCAGGGCGGCGTCGAGCTCGGCCAGGTCGCGCTCGACGAAGGCCAGGTCGCCGATGGCCGGGTCCCGGTAACGGGGGACGCCGATCAGCAGGGCGCGAAACGTCGTGCTCACCGGCTCGCCCCGCCGCTCAGGAGCCGTGCCCGAAGGTGAGCGTGATGGCGCCGCGGGCGGCCGCCTGCGCCGATGTGCCCATCAGGGTGATGCCGCCGGTGGCGGTGACCTCGAAGGAGATCTGGGCCTCGCGCAGCGGCATGCCGCCTTCGGGCACGGTGATGCCGTCGAGCACCTCGTGCAGGGCGCTCACCGTGCGCCGAAGATTCTCCCTGAGGACGGCGACGGGGATGTCGCGGATCGCGCGGCGCGGGGTGCCGTCGCCGTCTCCCCCATCGTCCCCCGCGCGCCTGAAGAGGCCCATCTCCCCCGCGGCCGCGGGGAGTTCGTCCGTGTCGTCGAGCGAGACGGCGACGGACAGGATCTCGGCCATGGGTCCCCCTCCTATGCCGTGGCCAGAAGCTGACACATCTTAGAACGGCCGTGGCGCGGCGGGGAGATGGCGGGCTCAGCGGGGCGAGGGGCTGCTCTGGGGGCGTATCGGGGCGCGGTGGTGGTCGGCCGCGCAGGTGTCGCACAGGGCCGTGATCCAGCTGCCGCGCGGGCCGCCGCGGAAGCGGGGGCGGCCGTCGGCGCCGCACATCTCGCATGTGCGGCCCGCGGCGGCCTCCGTGGCGTCGGTGAGCACGGTCGCGGCGTCAGCCCAATGGCCGTCGAAGTACCCCTGGGCGTCGAAGCGGTCGGCGACGCAGATGCGCAGCCCGCCGAGGCTGCGCTCACACGTCTCGATCCGGTAGTCGGGGGCCAGGGCGAACAGCCTTTCGTGGAGCGCGTGAAGCAGGGCGGCCCAGCCGGGCCCGACGGTGTCGGTCCAGGCGAGGAGCTGCCTGTGGTCCAGGGGCGTGCCAGTCATGGACCCATCCTCGCGCGGGGGTCTGACAATTCCGTCCGGGGTGCCGTTCGCCCCGTTTCGCCCCAGGATGGAAGCCGTCATGCAGCCGGAGGGAACGGACGGACGACGGACATGGAAGCCACCATCACCCTGCGCGTGGACGGCGAGGAGCGGCCCGTCTCGCTCGACACGCGCACATCGCTGCTCGACGCGCTGCGCGAGCGCCTTGGGGTCAACGCGCCCAAGAAGGGCTGTGACCACGGCCAGTGCGGCGCCTGCACGGTCCTGGTCGACGGGCGACGCGTGACGTCGTGCCTGCTGCTCGCCGTGACGCAGGACGGCGCGTCGGTGGTGACGGCGGCGGGGCTCGGCGCCGAGGCGGAGGGCGAGCCGCTGCGGCGGGCGTTCCTCGACCACGACGGCTTCCAGTGCGGCTACTGCACGCCGGGGCAGGTGTGCTCGGCCGCGGGGATGCTGCGCGAGGCGCGGGCCGGGCACGCGAGCCATGTCACCGATGACCTGTCGGCCGACGACATCCCGCTCGACGACGCGGAGATCAGGGAGCGCATGAGCGGCAACCTGTGCCGGTGCGGCGCCTATCCCAACATCCTGGCCGCGATCAGGGAGGTGGCGCGGTGATCCCGTTCGACTACCGGCGCCCGGAGGACGCGCCCGGCGCCGTCGCGCTGGTCGCGCCGCGGCCCGACGCGGCGTTCCTCGCGGGCGGCACCAATCTCGTCGACCACATGCGCCTGGGCATCGCCCGCCCGGAGCTGCTTGTGGACGTCTCGCGGCTGCCGTTCGACACGATCGAGCGGCTGCCCGACGGCGGGGTGCGCGTGGGGGCGGCGGTGCGCAACAGCGACCTGGCCGCCGACCCGCTGATCAGGCGCCGCTACCCCGTGCTGGCCGCGGCGCTGCTCGCGGGCGCCTCGCCCCAGCTGCGCAACCTCGCCACCACGGGCGGGAACCTCCTCCAGCGCACCCGCTGCGCCTACTTCCAGGACGCCACGACGCCGTGCGACAAGCGCGTCCCCGGCTCCGGCTGCTCCGCGATCGAGGGCTTCCACCGGCACCACGCGATCCTGGGCGCCTCGGAGCGGTGCGTGGCGGTGCACCCTTCGGACATGGCGGTGGCCCTCGCCGCGCTGGACGCCAAGGTGCGGGTGCTCGGCGGGAAAGGGGAACGGGTCGTGCCGATGACGGAGTTCCACCGGCTGCCCGGCGAGCGGCCCGAGCGGGACACGGTGCTCGAGCACGGCGAGTTGATCACGGCCGTGGACCTGCCGCCGCTGGCGATGGCGGCGCGGTCGGCGTACCGGAAGGTGCGCGAGCGCGCGTCCTACGCGTTCGCGCTGGTCTCGGTCGCGGCGGCGCTCTCGGTCAAGGACGGCCTGGTGGTGGACGCCCGCGTCGCGCTCGGCGGGGTGGCGCACCGCCCGTGGCGCGCGGTGCGCGCCGAGGGCGCGCTGCGCGGCGCGCCCGCCACCGAGGAGGTCTTCCGCGCCGCCGCGGACGCGGAGCTGGCCGAGGCGCGCCCGCTGCCGGGCAACGCGTTCAAGGTGCCGATGGCGAGGAACGCGATGGTCGCCGTGCTGCGCGACCTGAGCGCCGGGGGCGCGCGATGACCGGCGTGGCGGAGCGGGCGGTCGGCGCGCCGCTGGTGCGCAGGGACGGGCCGCTGAAGGTCACGGGGCGGGCGGCGTACGCCTACGAGCAGCCGGTGGCCGACCCGCTCTATCTCTTCCCGCTCGAGGCGACGGTCGCGCGCGGCCGGATCGTGTCGATCGACGCCTCGGCGGCCGAGGCGGCCGATGGCGTCGTGCTGGTGCTCACCCACCGCAACGCCCCGCGCCTCGCGCCCGACGCCGACCCCGAGCTGCGGATCCTCCAGGACGACGAGATCCGGTTCCGCAACCAGTTCGTGGGGGCGGTCGTCGCCGAGACCTCCGAGGCCGCCAGGTACGCCGCGGGCCTGGTGCGCGTGGAGTACGAACAGGCGCCGCACGACGTGGCGTTCGGCGCCGACCACCCCGAGCTGTACGCGCCTGGGAGCGTCAACGCGGGCATCGCGACGGACAGCGTCTTCGGCGACGTGGAGATGGCCCTGGCCACGGCGCACAGGACGATCGACCACGTCTACAGCACGCCGCTCGAACACCACAACCCGATGGAGCCGCACACGACCGTCGCCGCCTGGCACGGCGACGACGGCTCGGGGCGGCTGACGCTGCACGACTCCAACCAGGGCGCGAGCACGGCGCGTGCGATGCTGGCGCCGGTGCTGGGGATCGCGCCCGAGCGGGTGCGGGTCATCTCGCCCTATGTGGGCGGGGGCTTCGGCTCGAAGGCGATGCCGCACGCGCACGTGGTGCTCACGGTGCTCGCGGCGCGGCTGGTGGGCGGGCGGCCCGTGAAGTTCGCGATGAGCAGGCGGCAGACGTTCACGCAGGCCTCGCACCGCTCGCCGCAGATCCAGCGCGTGCGGCTCGGCGCGGACCGGGAGGGGCGGCTGACGGCGATCGCGCACGGGTCGATCGCGCAGACGTCGCGGTTCAAGGAGTTCGTTGAGCAGACGGTGTTCGTCACGCGCTCGATGTATGCCGCGCCCAACCGTTCGACGACGCACCGGGCGGTCCCCTCGGATGTCTCGGTGCCCGGCATCTTCAGGGCGCCGGGCGAGACGCCCGGCTTCTTCGCCCTGGAGTCGGCGATGGACGAGATGGCGATCGCGTGCGGCCTCGACCCGGTGGAGTTCCGCGTCAGGAACGAGCCGGAGCGCGAGCCCGAGACCGGGCTGCCGTTCTCGAGCCGCGACTATGTGGCGTGCATGCGCGAGGGCGCGCGCCGCTTCGGCTGGGAGGGCCGCGACCCGGCGCCCGGCGGGCGGCGGGCGGGCCGGTGGCTCGTCGGCACGGGCATGGCGGGCTGCGCCTACCCGGCGTACTTCCTGCGCGGCGGCACGCAGGCCGCCGTGGAGGCGCTGCCCGACGGGCGCTACCGCGTGGACATCGCCGCGGCCGACATCGGCACGGGCGCATGGACGGCGCTGGCGCAGGTGAGCGCGGACGCGCTCGGCGTGCCGGTCGAGGATGTCGACCTGGCGATCGGCGACTCGGCGCTGCCGCCCGCGGCGATGGCGGGCGGCTCGATGGGGATGACGTTCTGGGGGACGGCGATCACCGAGGCGGCCCGCGTCTTCAGGGAGCGCTTCGGCGAACGCCCCGACCCCGGCGCGCGCGTCACCGCGACCGCCCCCGACAACCCGCACGTGGGCAGGGTCTCGATGCACGCGTACGGCGCGCACTTCGCCGAGGTGCGCGTCGACGCCGACACGGGGGAGGTCAGGGTCTCGCGGCTGCTCGGCGTGTTCGACCTGGGCCGGGTGATCAATCCGAGGACGACCAGGTCGCAGCTGATCGGCGGGATGATCATGGGGCTTTCGATGGCGCTGCACGAGGAGGGCGTGCGGGATCCGCGGTTCGGCCACACCGTCAACTGCGACCTGGCGCAGTACCACGTCGCGGCGCACGCGGATGTGGAGGACGTGGACGCGATCTGGCTGGACGGCGATGACCGGTACTACAACCCGATGGGGGCCAAGGGCGTTGGCGAGACCGGCATCGTGGGCGCGGCCGCGGCCATCGCGAACGCCGCCCATCACGCGACCGGGATCCGGGTGCGTGACCTGCCGATGACGCCCGAGAAGTTCCTGCGCTGACGCCCGGGGCGCGGCCCCGGCCCGGTTTCAGTGGTGGTGGTGCAGCACGGCGTGGCCGCGGCCCCTGCCGATGAGCCAGCGGTTGACCGGGGTGGTCACGGCGAACGCCACGGCGAACGCGAACGCCAGCGCCGCCCAGAACAGGCCCTCGGTCAGGTGCGCCTCCATCGCGCCCGGCACCAGCAGCAGCACGCCGTTGTCCACCGCCTCCATGACCGCGATGGACACGGTGTCGGCCGCGAGCGCCACGCCGATCGCCGCGCCGAGGCCAAGCCCGGCGCGGATGACGGCGTACAGGGTCAGGGCGTAGCCGAAGACGAACGCCAGGGCGATGGCCAGCAGGATCGTGGGGAGCGTCGCCCAGCCGAGGGCCGTGCCGATCACCATCCCCGAGACCTCGCCGATGGCGCAGCCGGTGAGGCAGTGGAGGGTGGCTTGGACGGCCATGGACCACTCGGCGGGGCGCGTCCCCCGCTCGGGGCCTTCGGGGTGTTCCTCGTGGTGCTCCATGGCCCCCACTATACCCCCAGGGGGTATCAGCGTTATTCGGTGTCGCGCCCACGGGCCCGCGTGCTAGCGTCGCCAGCGCTTCGGCGGTCGGCCGCGTCAGGCCGCCACCACGCGTCGAGACCGGGAGGTGAGATCGATGGTCGCTGTGATGACCGCTGCCCAGGGCAGCGCCCGGACCGTCCTTTCGTCCCGGGCCCCGGTCTGACTCGATTCGCGTCCGCGGGGCCCCTCCCACCAAGGGTCTCCTCACCATGCGTGAAGCACCATCCCCCGGCACCTCCCCCACCCCTTCCCTCGCCCCTTCCCTCGCCCCTTCCCTCGCCACCGGCCTGTCCGCGCACGGCTGGGACGACGTCCTCGACGCCGCGTTCGCCGAGCACCGCGCCGCGGGCCTCGTTCCCTGCCGCGTGATCCGCGTCGACCGCGGCCGGTGCGACGTCGTCACCGAGCACGACAGGCCACGGGCCGCCACCGAGCGCGGCCTCGACCCCTGCACCGGCGACTGGGCCGCGCTGCGCCCCGGCGACGCGCGGGACGAGCCGCGCCTCGTCGCGCTGCTGCCGCGCCGCACGGCCATCGTCAGGGCATCGGCCGGGTCCGACTCGCGCGGCCAGGTCCTGGCGGCCAACGTGGACACCGCCGCCATCGCCGTCTCCCTCGCCGGTCCCGTCGACATCGGGCGCCTGGAACGCCTGCTCGCGCTGGCCTGGGAGAGCGGCGCCAGGCCCGTGGTGGCGCTCACCCAGGCCGACCGCGCCGCCGACCCCGAGGCGTTGGCCGCGTCGGCCGCTGAGGCCGCCGCCGCGGCGCCCGGCGTGGACACCGTGACCACCAGCGCGGTGACCGGCGAGGGGCTTGACGCCCTCGCCGCGCTGCTGACCGGCACGGTGGTGCTGCTCGGCGTCTCGGGCGCGGGCAAGTCCTCGCTCGCCAACGCGCTCCTCGGCGCCGACCTGCTGGACACCGGCGGGGTGCGCGCCGGGGACGGCAAGGGGCGGCACACCACCGTGCGGCGCGAGCTGATCCCGCTGCCCGGCGGCGGCGTGCTGATCGACACCCCGGGGCTGCGCGGGGTCGGGCTGCACGACGCGGGCGAGGGCATCGAGCACGTGTTCGCGGAAATCGAGGAGCTGGCGGGGGACTGCCGGTTCGGCGACTGCGCGCACGAGTCCGAGCCGGGGTGCGCCGTCCAGGAGGCGATCGCCTCGGGCGACCTCCCGCCGCGCAGGCTCGCCAGCTACCGCAAGCTGCTGCGCGAGAACGCCTGGGCCGCGTCCCGCACCGACGCCAGGCTGCGGGCGGAGGAGCGGGGGCGCTGGAAGACGATCAAACGGTTCCAGCGCGCGGCCTACCGCCTGCGCGAGCAGGGGCGCTGAGCGCCGCCCCCCGGCGGCGCGAGTGGGGCCCCGGGCGCGGAACCCCTGAAATCTCCCGCGTCCGAGGCCCCCGTGTGCCCCCACACATCGGCCGCTCGCTCGGCCTGGGGGCGCGGGTTCCCCACCGCGCCCCGGCGAAACGCCACGCGCGCGGACAGTCGTGTCGCCCGCGGAGCGGCGGGTACCCGGGGGGCGTCAGAGATCGCCCGAGATCGCAGATCGTCAAGAGATCGCGAGGCATCCAAGGCATCGCCAAAGGAAGGAGCTGCCATGCGACAGCGGGGCAGCAACCGTCTCAACGTCCACCGCGACGACGAGATGAAGCACGAGCTCCAGGGCATGCTGCGCGGCGACCACCCGACCAGGGCCGAGGAGTGGCGCGAGGCCGAGCCCGCCGCGGACGACGACCCCGAGCTGGTCGACGGCCCGGTCAGGCCGAGGAACGTCGTGGACGAGGAGGAGTCGGACCGCGAGGCGTTCCGCTTCGACCTCGCCAGGCACCTGCGGCGCAGCGTCTTCCCTGCCAAGCGGCGCGAGCTGCTGGTGACGCTGTTCGAGACGCACGCGTCGGAGAGCCTGGTCGACGCGGTGCGCGAGCTGCCGCCCGGGCATGTGTACCGCAACGTGCAGGAGGTCGCCGACGCGCTCGGCAGGGGGCCGCGCTCCTGAACGGGCGTTGACAGCCGCCGACCGCATACCGTTGACTGAGTCAATGAATGGGTCAATGAACAGGACTGGGGGTGCCGCAGTCGGCGAAACGGTCGCGCGCGTCCGGGAGTTCAACCGGGACTACACGCGCCTCATCGGCGCCCTCGACTACGAGCACCGCCTCGGCACGCCCCACTCGCTGCCCGAGGCCCGGGTGCTGTACGAGCTGGCGCGCGGCGAGAGCACCCCCGTGGGGGCGCTGCGGCGGCGGCTCGACATGGACCCGGGCCAGCTCAGCCGCCTTCTGGCGCGCGCCGAGTCGGCGGGCCTGGTGTCCCGCGAGCGGGACCCGGGCGACTCGCGCCGCCAGCTGGTGCGCCTGACCGGCGAGGGGCGGAGCGCCGCCGACCTGCTGGAGACGCGTTCGGCGGCGGCCGTCGGGGCCCTGGTCGAACGGCTGAGCCCGGCCGAACGGGCCCGGCTGACCTCCGCGTTGACGACGGTCGAGCGGCTGCTCGACCGGGCGCGGCCCAGGCCCGAGGCGTTCACGCTCAGGGAGCCGGGGCCCGGCGAGCTGGGCTGGGTGATCCAGCGCCATGGGGTGCTTTACCCGGCGGAGTACGGGTGGAACGGCGCGTTCGAGGCGCTGGTAGCCGAGGTTGTCGCGCGCTACGCCCGCGCGCACGACCCGGCGCGCGAGCGGGCGTGGATCGCCGAGCGCGACGGGGAGCCGGTGGGCTCGGTGTTCTGCGTGGCGGAACAGAACGCGCCCGACACGGCGCGGCTGCGCCTGCTGCTCGTCGAGCCAGACGCCAGGGGGCTCGGCATCGGGCGGGCGCTCGTCGCCGCGTGTGTGCGCTTTGCCCGCGAGGCGGGGTACGCGCGGATGGCGCTGTGGACGAACGCCACCCTCACGAGCGCGCGGCGCCTGTACGAGGCGGAGGGGTTCGCGCTGGCCTCCAGCGAGCGGCATCGGATGTTCGGCCGGGAGGAGACGGGCGAGGAGTGGACGCTGTCGTTGACCACGTGAAAGGCCGCCTCCGGCGAGGACCCCCGCGACAGCAGGCCATTGACCACGTGAAAGGCCGCCTCCAGCGAGGACCCCCGCGACAGCAGGCCGTTGACCACGTGAAAGGCCGGTGGTCGGTGTACCCTGCGGGCCCGTTGTGGCGTGCCACGCCATGTACGGCCGGTTCACCAGGTGCGGACCGGCCTCCGGCCGGGGCCTGGTTTCCCCACCCACCCACCCTTTCCCGCCTGCGGCGGGGGCGACGGCCCCACGGCCGGGAGCAGCCCGGCCCCGCAGGCGAGGCGGCCGCAGGCCGCACGCCGGGCCGCGGGCCCCCGCCCCGGGCGCGAACCACCGCCCCATGACCGAGCGCGGCCCAGCCCCCGCGCGACCGCCGCGCCGCCCCAGCCAGCCGCAGGCGAACCCGCCGCAGGCGAACCCGCCGCAGGCTATTCGGGCTTTTGAGTCTCAAGCGCCGTTTCCGCGCGGGAGAGGATTTCCGTCACCGTCAGGCCGAAGTGCGCGTCGCACGGGTGGGGTTCGCCCGTTCTCGCCGCCGTCAACAGCGCGTCGAACGCGCGCATGAACGGGCGCACCGACCCGCCGTCGCCGCGTTCCGGCAGCGTCGAGATGCCCGCGCTGCCGCGCAGCTCCGCCGTCACCGACGCCGCCTGCGGCGGCACCGTGTGGGTCAGCGTCAGCGTGCTCGACGCCCCCGACGCGTGCCGCAGCACGACATGCACCAGGTCGCCAGGGCCCCGCGCCGCCGTCACGCCCGAGACCTCGCCGAGCGGCGGAAGCAGCAGCGACAGCGCGTGCGGGCCCACGTCCCACAGCGCGCCCCGCTCCTCGCGCCACGGGGAGATCCCCACCGGCCGCTCCCCGCCCCCGAAGATCGGCGAGAACCAGTCGGCCCGCCCCGTCACCCACCCGTCCGTGGCGCTCTGCGCCGCCACCCACGCCGCCGTCTCCGGCGCGAACCGCAGTGTGAAAAAGACCACCGACGCCACGCCAGCCGCCGTCACCGCGCCCGCGAGCTCCCTGGCCGCGATCACCGACGTGGCCACCGGCTTGTCCAGCAGCAGGTGGCAGCCAGCCGCCGCGGCCCGCACCGCGAGGGGCGCCTGCACATCGGGAGGCAGCGCGAACGCCACCGCCTCGCAGTCCGCGAACAGCGCGTCGGCGTTCTCGTACGCCCTCGTGTCGAGGCCGTCGGCCAGCTCCGCCGCGGCCTCGGGTCGGCGGCCCCACACGCCGACCAACTCCGCCTCCGGGTGCTCCATCAGGGCCGGGCCCTGCGTGGCCTGGGCCCAAGGGCCGGTACCGAGCAGACCGATTCTCATCGTTTGGGGCCTTTCTCACTGATCCACCGGATCGTTTGGTCAGATGATCCTAAGCCGCGACCAGTGGTGTACTCAGATACACCACCACACGGTGCCGCGACCCCCGTGACGCGCGGGCGCGGAAGGCAGCAGACTGTGACCAACAACCGGATCGGAAGGGTCGTCGGATGAACGAGCACCGGGTACGGGACGCCCTGCTGGCGGGCGCCCAGGGGCTACTGCTCTCGCTGCTCGCCCTCGGCGTCTCCCTTCTCCTCTTCGTCCTCTTCGTCATCTCCCTCACCTTTGTCGTCCTGGGCATCGGCCTGTTCACGACGCCCGTGATCGTCGACGCGATCCGCGCGCACGCCGACCAGCGCCGCGCGTTCTCCCTCGCCTGGTGCGGCATCGCCATCCCCGCGGGCGGCCACAGGCCCGAGCCCCGGCACGCGCGCCGCGGGCTCGCCGGGCAGGTCGAGCGCACCGTGCACATGCTCAAGGACCCGACGACGTGGCGGGACGCGGGCTGGCTCTTCATCGACGCCGTCGCCGGGTTCATCACCGCGATCCTGCCGCCGGGGCTGCTGCTTTTCGGCCTGGAGGGCCTGGTCCTGGTCGCGGGCGTCTGGGTGCCGATCGCCGACGCCACCGGCACCTACTGGTACGGGATCGTGCCGATCGACTCGTGGTTCACCGCCACCCTCGGCGGGCTCACCGGCCTCGGCTACATCGCCGCCTCGCTCCTCTTCGGCCGCCACCTGCTGCGCGTGCACTTCCTGATGACCCGCGCCCTGATCGGCGCCTCGGAGAAGCGGCTGCTCGCGCAGCGCGTCGCCCGGCTGACCGAGACCCGGCACGACGCCCTCGACAACTCCGCGGCCGAGCTGCGCCGCATCGAACGCGACCTGCACGACGGCGCGCAGGCCAGGCTCGTCGCCATGGGCATGAGCCTGGGCACGGTCGAGGCGCTCATCGAGAAGGACCCGGAGCAGGCCAAGCGCATCCTCGCCCAGGCCAGGGAGAACTCCGCCGAGGCGCTGTCCGAGCTGCGCGACCTCGTGCGCGGCATCCACCCGCCCGTGCTGGCCGAGCGCGGCCTCGGCGACGCGGCCAGGGCCCTGGCGCTGCGCATGCAGTTCCCCGTCGAGGTGGACGTCGAGCTGCCAGGCCGCCTTGAGGAGCCGGTGGAGTCCGCCGCGTACTTCGCGATCAGCGAGGTGCTGACCAACGCCGCCAAGCACGCCGCGGCCGAACGCGCCTGGCTGGACATCTACTACAGCCGCGAGGACCGCACGCTGCGCATCGCCATCACCGACAACGGCCGCGGCGGGGCCAACCCCGAGGGCGGCAGCGGGCTGCGCGGCCTGGAGCGGCGGCTCGGCGCGTTCGACGGGGTCCTCGCCGTCTCGAGCCCGGTCGGCGGGCCCACCCTCGTCACGATCGAGATCCCCTGCGCCGAGGCCCCGAGCCTGCGCTGAGAGGCCCCAGCCTGCGCTGACCGAAACCGGCCACGCCACGGCCGCGCCACGGCCGCGCGACCCTTCGACGACCGGTAATCACCCCCGGAACGTCACCTGCCCGATCCCCAACTCGCGTACGATTTCGCCTCGTTGATCTCCCCCACCCGGACCGGCCAGGCCCGGCCGGTCGACGAAGGCGGCATCGATGAGTCCCTCAGGCAGACTGGCTGCGGGCGCGGCGACCCTGGCGACCGCGGCCCTGCTCACCACCGTCCTCCCGCACTCCTCCCAGGCGGCCGCCCCCGCCGCCCTGGCCTACTCCGGCACCACGTCGGTCGGCGTGCACAACGCCTATCTGACCGAGACCTACCCCTACCTCGCCGACGCCCTCGACTCGGGCGCTGGCATGCTGGAGCTGGACGTCTGGACCAACTTCTTCGGCGGCGACTGGCGGGTCGCGCACGACAACCCCTTCGGCAACGTCAACAACTGCGCCGACGCCACCTCCCCCGACGACCTGCGCACCGGACCGGTGAACGCCAACCTCGCGGGCTGCCTCGACGACCTGCGCGTCTGGCACGACGCCAACCCCGGCCACCGCCCCATCCAGATCAAGATCGAGTTCAAGGACGGCTTCGCGAACAACCTCGGCCGCGGGCCCGCCGCGTTCGACGCCCTGGTGCGCGAGAAGCTGGGCGACGCGGTCTACGGCCCCGGCGACCTGATCGGCTCCCACGCGACGCTCGACGAGGCCGTCCAGGCCGAGGGCTTCCCGACCCGCGACGAGCTGGCGGGGAAGTTCCTCATCCACCTCATACCGGGCACGGTCGAGGAGAACAACCCCCTCGACCAGCTGTGGACCGACGAGGAGTACGCCACCCACCTGCGGGACTCGGCCGCGGCTGGCACCCTCGCGTCGACCACGGCGTTCCCCGCGGTCCACGGCGCCGAGGCGGGCGACCCGCGCACCGCGCGCTACGACGCGTCGCTGCGCCCGTGGTTCGTGGTCTTCGACGGCGACGCGGCCACGTTCGTCGGCGGGTCCATCGACACCGGCTGGTACACCGCGCGGAACTACCTGGTGGTCATGACCGACGCGCACAGCGTTCCCCCCGCGATCGACCCCGTGTCCCCGACCGAGCAGCAGGCGCTCGCCCGGGTCGCCGAGCTGGCCGCCGACGGCGCGAGCGTCGTCAGCTCCGACTGGCACACGCTGCCCACCGTCCTCGCCACGGTCCTGCCACGCGGCTAAGCAGCTCCCCTTCGACGCTAGGCTGAACGCAGCACCTCGGGGAGACCGGAAAAGATACGGAGTACAACCGTGCGCGTTGTTCTGGCCGAAGACCTCTTCCTCCTCAGGGACGGTCTCGTCCGGCTCCTGGAGGCCCACGACTTCCAGATCGCCGCCGCCGTGGACAACGGGCCCGGGCTCAGCAGGGCGCTGGCCGAGCTGAAGCCGGACGTCGCCGTCGTCGACGTCCGGCTGCCCCCGTCGTTCACGGACGAGGGCCTCCAGTGCGCGCTCCAGGCCCGCCGCGAGCAGCCGGGGCTCCCGGTGCTCGTGCTGTCGCAGCACGTCGAGCAGCTGTACGCGCGCGAGCTGCTCGCCGACGGGAACGGCGGCGTCGGCTATCTGCTGAAGGACCGGGTGTTCGACGCCGAGCAGTTCATCGACGCGGTCCGCAGAGTCGCCGCGGGCGGCACCGCGATGGACCCGCAGGTGATCCAGCAGCTCCTGGCCCAGCGCGGCGGCCAGAACTCCCCGCTGGAGCGGCTGACTCCACGCGAGGTGGAGGTCATCGAGCTGATGGCACAAGGCCGTTCGAACGCCGCGATCGCCGAACGCCTGGTCGTCACCGAACGCGCGGTGGCGAAGCACACGTCCAACATCTTCACCAAGCTGGGCCTCCCCCCCTCCGACGACGACAACCGCCGCGTCCTGGCCGTCCTCGCCTACCTCGAGCGGTAGCCGCCGCGCTGGCCCCGACGCGCACAAGCGTCTGTCGTGACGTCCGTGGAAACGGAACCCGCACGCGCAAGAAACCCTGTTCTGACCCGCGCCACAACGAAGCCCGCGCCCGGCCGACGGCGCCGGGCGAAAGCGCCCGGTGGCCGCCGTTCGTAACCCCGGCAAGGGGCCCCTCGTTCTGCGGTATGTGTCCCTCAGCGATGTGGCTTTTCAAGACGTAGGCGCGCGGGCGCTCGACGCGCACTATCCGCGGCTGGTGCGCCTCGGCTATCTCGTGCTGCCGGGGTCGGGCGGGCGCCACCGGCGCGTCCTGGCCGCGCATGCCGTCGTGCAACGCGCCCTGCCGCGCGACGCGTTGAACGCGTTGAACGCCCCGGGCGCCCCGCCCGCGCTGCCCGCGCAGCGGGACGGCGACCCCGGCTACGACCGGCTGCGGCAGCGGGTGCTCGGCGCCGCGCTCGACGCCGCGCGCCCAAGCCGCTTCCGCTGGCTGCCCAGAGCGCCCCACGCGCTGCCGCGGGTCCTGGGCCTGCGGCTGGCCCCGCGCGGCGGCGAGGACGCCGAACTCCCCCTGGAACAACGCCTGTCCACCCTCTCCCCCACCGCGCGCGCCGCCTATGCGCTGCGCCGCGTCGACGGCCTGCCCGACGCCGCCGTGCGGCGGCTGCTGCTGGCCGCGGGGGCGTCCGAGCAGGCGGCCAGGGCCGCGGTCAAGGCCGCGGCCGCGTTGCCGGACGACGCGCCGCTGCCCGACCCGTGCGCGCTCAGCGCCGAGCCCACCGACCTGGCGCGCCGCCGCCGCGCGGCCCGCGTCGCGCTGGCCGCTGGCACGGCGCTCGCCCTGGCCGTGGGCGCGCTCGCCGTCCTGCCCGAGGGCTGGGGCCCCGACGGCGCCGCCGCGCCGCCCTACGCGGAGAACGAGGCCGCCAAGGCCGCCCTCGACCCCGCCGCGCTGCGCGCGGTCGGCCCCGACGCGTGGCGCACCGCAGACCGCACCGACTTCTCCGTGTGGCCCACCCGCGGCTCCTCGCTCGACGACTCCGCGCTGCTGCGCCGCGCGCTGGCCGTGTGGGCCAGGCCGGGCCAGGACGTGTCCCTCTCCGCGACGCCCGGCACCCAGACGGGGCCAGCTCCCGGGCCCGCCCAGCTGCTCTACGCCGGGGAGGTCGGCGGATCATCGGTGGTGCTGCTGTACGACGGGCTGCGGGTGGCGCGTTACGCCGAGCCGTCGGGCGCCGAAGGCGGCCGCGTGGCCCTGGACTTCGCGCGCGCCGACGGGGCCGACCTCATCGGCGCCTCGGCCGTGGTGCTGGGCCGCGAGGACGGCAACACCCGCTATCTGACCGCCCCTTGGGTCTCGGAGGCGGCCATGTCCGATCTGGCGGACGCCGCCGACGAGCCCGCCGATGTGGCGATCGACGAGCACGGGGTGACCGACGCCGTGCGCACCGGCGCCGGGACCGACCCGGCGCGGTGCGACTCCTACCCCGTGCTCGAACTCACCGCGCGCGGCGCCGACTCTGCCTACCGGATGGCCGATCTCGGGGAGCTGCTCCCGGCGTTGCTCACGCTGGGCGACCCGGGTGGCGCGCCGGGCGCCGGGGCGGATGCCGCGGCGCGCGAGGGGTGGGCGCGCATCGCGTGCCACCTGCCCACGCTGGGCGCGGGCGGCGTGAGGGCCGTCAACGCCTGGGAGTTCGCCTCGCTCGACCTGCCCGACGCGGCGGGCACGGGGCGCTGGCTGTGCACGCGCGCGGAGACGTGGCGCGGCACGGGCAGCAAGGCGCTCGCGCAGTTCGTGCCGCCGCCGACGCGGCCTGGCGAGCCCGGCGTGGTGACGGCGGCCGCGGAGGACACCCCGGCCTGCGGGCCCCGCGACCCGAGGGTGCTCAGCGGGGTCATGTGGCGTTCCCCGGCCGGGAGTTGGTATCTGGTCGCGGGCGGAAGCGAGCAGGTCACGGCCATCGAGGCGGACGGCGGGGTCACCGGGCGGGTCGAGGGCCGAACGGCCGCGCTGCCCGCGGAGGAAGGCGCGAGCGCCGACATCGTAGGCCGCCTCGCGGACGGCGGCGAGCTGCCCATGCTGGGCTGAGTCTGTGGTGAAAGTGGCGCCGTTCACCCGGAGGTCGCTCGCCCCGGCGTTCAGCGGGCTCACAGTCGTCTGCCTCCGCTACCGCGTGGCGCGTCAGCGGCGTGTTGCCGCGTAACGTCTGGGGCGGGGGGCGATGAAGCCGGGGAGTTGGGAGATGTGGCGGCTGGCCCACAGCACCGTGAAGCACCCCATGTGGAACGACTCGCCTCCGTGGAAGTGCAGCAGCTTACCACCGCTGGCGAGTGCGCTCATGTCGCACACGGTGTAGGGCCGTCCTCCGACGACCAGTTGGTCGCCGACCCTGACCGTGGCCGCGGTGATCTCGATCGCCACCATCCCGGTGGGGTTCATCGCGCCATCACCGCCAGGGCGATGACGATGACAAGGGCGCATCCCACGACGACCTGGGCGATGATCTCCGCCCGGGTGGGCGGGGGCTGGCGGAGGGCTGTCTCCCAGAAGGAGCGGGGCCGTAAGCCGGGTGAGTCGGCGCGCCAGACAGTGAGAGTGGTGCGGTGAGACATGACGAACAGGGCACCCGACGTGAGCCCCAGCCTGACCCCGCCGTGGACGCGGGTGCGCGTCAAAACCTTGAAGTACTGGTCACCAATGGTGAGCACGTCCCCGGTGAGGACCGATGCCGGGGTCACCTCGACGCGGCGCACATCGGTCGCGGACATTGCCGCATGCCGCTTCGGCGGGCGCTCGTCGTGCCGGTGGGTCGGGGGCCAGAAGAGGAATGACCAGAAGATGGCGGACTCCGGAAGGTCGTCGTGATGGGTGGGGGTCAGGGGTGGCCATGCGGCTGCTCGGTCAGGTGCGGCGGGCGGTGGCGTTCGATCGCGCCGTTCACCGTCGGGCGGCCTTCCGCAGCCGCGCGACGGCGGCGCGGGCGGCGTCGTGGGCGGCGTGCCGCTGGTCGGCGTCGAGCGCGCGGTCCTTCGTACGGGCCACGGCGGCCAGCAGCCGCCCGACCGGGGCCGCGAGCGCGGGGGACTCGCCCAACGGCGCGAGCGTCGCGACCAGTTCACCGGGAACGATCTCCGGGTACGTCAGCCGCGCCCCGTCCTGGTCCCGTGGGTGGAAGGCGAGCGGGATCAGCCGCTCACGCGCCAGGCAGCTCGCGCACGCGCGGTGCGTCCACCCGCCACCCGACCCGGCATGGTGCACCGCCACCACGACCAGCGGCGGCACCGTCGTCCCGCACGACGCACACCGCTCCGTCACGACCCACCGCCCAAACCCACGCGGGCGGCGCGGTCGCGCACCCGCTCCGGGCAGCCAAGACACAGATCAAGCGGCGTCGCGGGCGGACACTCCCGCCCCACGATCACCGTGATCGGTGGGTCGTCGTCCAACGGCGGCGGCGCGGGCGGCAGATGCTCCGCGGCGGGGCTAGGCACGGCTGGCCTGCCCGGTCGGCTGCTGCGGGGGCGTGGGGCCGTACCAGTCTGGCCCACGGACCCTGGCCCGCGCTGGCGCCTGCGATGATCCGGCGCCGCTGTCGCTGTGGCGCCGCCCTGAAGGGGTGCGAGTCATGATCGCTCCGAGGTCATCGGTGATCCGGTGATGACAGACGGTAGGAGAGCCGTGACCGCCGAATATGACTCGCGGGAATATCTGCTGGTCAGGCGTCCAGATGGAACCTTGACGACATCCGTCGCAGGCGCTCTGACACCCCGGCGCGTTCCCCGCTCCGGATTCTGCGCAGGGTGGCGCGGGCGATCGGGTGGTTACGGATCAGCTGGGGCGCCGTCCGCTCGGCCTTCTCCAGCTCGATGAGGGCGCGTTCTCGCTGACCGGTCCAGAGGTAGGCCCGTGACAGGTCCATCTGGTAATGCCCTCGGCGAGACTTCGGCAAGGTCTCGGCCGCTACCTTGCCCTTCTCCTCATGGAGCCGTAGCGCTTCGTCCTGATGGCTCATTTCCAGCTCGACATTGACCGCGTGGATGGCCACGTTCCCGGCGCTGAACGTGAGGCTATGGCGATCGAATGGGATAGCCGCGGTCCGCTCCGCGGCCTCCTGGGCTTGGGCGATGCGATGGCGGGCCTCGTTGGCGAGGCTGCCGCGCG
>NZ_QEST01000151.1 GCF_003311645.1 Streptomyces sp. PT12
GCCCCGCGCGCCCGCGCCGGGGCTCGACCGGCTGCCCGAGCTGGCCGAACAGGCGGGCCGCGCGGGCCTGTCGGTCGCCACCGAGACGCGGGGGAGACCCGCACCGCTGCCCCCGGGCGCGGACCTCGCGGCGTTCCGCATCGTGCAGGAGGCGCTGACCAACACCGTCAGGCACTCGGGATCGCGCACCGCCCGCGTCCTGCTGCGCTACGGCCCCGACACGCTGGAGCTGCGCGTGGACGACGACGGGCCGTCCACCCGCGGCAGCGGCAGCGGCAGCGGTGGCGGCGGCAGCGGCCTGGTCGGCATGCGGGAACGCGCCGCGGCCTTCGGCGGTACCGTGGCCGCCGGCCCCAGGCCCGACGGCGGATTCCGCGTCACCGCCCGGCTGCCCCTGACCGGCCTGCCACACCCCGGCGACGAGGAGACGACGTGATCCGGGTCCTGCTTGCGGAGGAGGAGTGAACCCTTGCACACGTAGGGCGTGACCTGCGGGTTTCCGCTTGGGAAGCCGTTGCGCTCCCGGTGTGGTGAGGGGGATCACCGACGACCGGGGACGTGATCACGTCATGCCGAGCGAGCACGCTTGCACCATCTGCGGCCAGGTGGAGCCGAACGCCATCGACCTGTACACGCGCAAGTCGAAGCGCCTCAAGAAGGACGACCACCGCAGGGAACAGAGCACCGACGCGCAGCGGGAGCAGGGGCACCGTTGGGCGCACCGGAACGGGTACGCCGTCCGGAAGGTGTGGAAGGACATTCAGAGCGCTTTCAAGGACGTGAAGCGCTCGGATTTCGACCGGGCGTTGCGGGCGCTGGCCCAGGCGGAAGTTCCCGCCCTGTGGGCGTATGCGATCGACAGGTTCAGCCGTAAGGGCGCGGAAGACTTGTTGAAGGTGATCGGCAAGGCGCGGGTCATCTTCGATATGGACGGCCTTGACTCGAACGAATCGCGGGATCGTCGCTGGATCATCAACCGGGCCGAGGAAGCGCGGGAATACTCGGAGCAGTTGTCACAGCGGGTGTGTGACACGAAAGCCGAGCAGCGCGATAAGGGTCTGTGGGTTGCCGGGCGTCCGCCGTGGGGTTACAAGGTCACGCGGGACCGGTACCTGTACCCGGATGACACTCCGGCCGCCGAGGGCTTCATGTCCCGCGCTGAGGTGGTGCGGGAGATATTCCGCAGGGTCGCGGAAGAGGGGGCATCGACTCGGGATATCGTCCGCTGGCTCGACGGGGCCGGAGTTCCCGGGCCGGGCGGGAAGGGGTGGCGGTACGGGTATGTATCGCGAATGCTGCGGCACCCCGCGTATGTCGGCTGGCAGATGATCCAGGTGAAGGCCAAGCCAACTGTTTATCGCGACGACAGCGGCCACCGCGTGCGGCTGGTCGGCAAGGACGGTGGGCCCGTCGCGCTGGTGAGCGAGGAAAGGCAGCGAAAGGCACTCGCCACGCTGCAAGGGCTGATCGTTCAGCGCACGATTCCGCCGTGCACGCCGACGCGGAATACCCGCCCCAGGCACCTTCTGACGGGTCTTACTCGGTGCGGGGGTTGTGAGCACTCGATGCCGTTCCAGGGACGCTCTTACCAGTGTGCTGCCGTGATCGGCGGACGTAATTGCCCCGCACGGGCGGGAGTTCGGGGAGACCAGATAGAGGAATACGTCTTTCAGCGGTGGTTGGCACGGCTTACCAACGCGGAGCTTGACGATCCGATCATGTTGGCGGTCTCGGAGCGCTGGGCGGCTCGTGTGAAGCCGGAGGAAACCGAGGAGGAGCAGGCCGCGCGGGCAGTGCTGCGGGCCGCCGAGGCGGACCTTAAGCGGCTCCTGGACGACCGCCAGGCGGGCGTCTACGACGGGCCAGCAGCGCGGTACTTCGGTCCAATGCTCAAGGACGCCACGGCGGCCGTGGAATCCGCGCGGGAAGGGGTAGCGCGCTATTCCGCCGATGGGCCGTTGAACCTGCCGTTCGCCAGCCTGGACCGGGACGAACTCATAGCCGCGTGGGAGGCGGTGGACCTGCCGATGAAGCGCGACCTTTTGCGGCTGGCGATCAACCGCGTGACGATCGTCAAGGCACGCGCGCAGGGCGTGAAGTTCGACGGCGACGCCCGCGTGACGATCGAGTGGGCCGAGCCCGCCGAGTCCACCGACAGGGAGGGACAGGAAGCCATGGCCATGGCGGCCTGACGCGCGCCTGAGCCCTTCACGGCCCGTCTCGGGGGAGTTGCCCCGGGGCGGGCCGTTCGCTTGTCTGGGGGCCGCTGGACGAGACAAAGAACTGCTGTGATGTGCGCTACACAGGTCCTCGGCGGGTTCGTGATCTGTGGGGCGGCGCGGGCACTCATCCCAAGCCGGACCGATCAGCCGAGTGTAGTCACCCATATGCGTAGTGACATTTAGGGGTGACGGGTGACGAAATGACGAGGGTTTCACATCGCCCCTGCGAGAAGCGTGCTTCCCGTCTTTGTGCGAACAACCCCGACTCACATGTGAAACCGTCACTCGTCACCCCATCCGAACGCCGCTGTAGGAACCCCTTGCGCTCTCCCTATAGATGAGGGCATGGACGGCGCGCCGAGCACGTGAGAACGCGCCCCGTCGCATGCTCTTGGGGCGCACCGCAGAGCGTCTCGGACACAGGCTTCTCTCGACCGGTGGCACGCGCCCGTGGGGCGCCGCACCTTCTCATGGCCCCCGCGCATCGCGGGTGTTGCTCTCGCTGGATCTGCGGCCAGCGATGGAGCCACGCCCCGGCGCGGGGGCCATTCTTCGTATCCGCAGGAAGGGAAAACCTCCGTGACCGACACACGCGAAGAAATCGATCAGCACCGCCGGTTCATCGCGATTCTGTGCACCGTGATGTGGCTGGCCGCTTACGCCGGTGAGTGGGACACACACGCGAAGTACAAGACCATGCGCCGCGAGGTCAGCGAAGCACTTCGTGCCGTTGTTGAGACCGGACTCAGCAACGACACGTTGACGCGTGACGAGGCGGCGCGCGCCCTGTCGCCTATCGCGAGCCTGGAGACCGCGCGTGTCTTCTGATGCGCCCAGCGCGCCCCAGGCGGACGCCGACGCGCCGCACGGACCCGAGGACCACCAAGGGTCTGCCGAGCGCCCTACGGACGCCACAGCGGACGCCAGGACGGACGCCGACGACCAGGGCGCCAGCGCGGAGCACGAGGCCCGGATAGCCGAGCTGACCAAACGCGTTGCGGAGCTGGAGAAGGAGAAGGCGGACCGGGAACGCGAAGACGCGATAACCGATCTCGCAAAGCGGTACAGGAATATCACTCCCGAGATGCTGCACGTATTCGGAAACATGCCGCTCGAAGAACTACGGGAACGCGCCGCAGCGTTGGACTCCGCCATTCAGAAACAGAGTCCAAACCTGCCCATCGGGCGCGGCGGCCTGGACCCCACCGCCTCCGGCCCTCACGCCACATGGCCGGGCGCATTCCAGCGCGCACGAGAGAACCGCCGCAAGGGCGAAAGCGGCGTGACGTTCCTCAGCAACGGCCGATTCTCCGGCGAACTCTAGGAAAGGCAGGCAAACTTGAGTCTCTTCACAACTGCGCCCGGCGCGCAGGGCATCACACCCGACGACTACGCAACGCTTGTCATCCAACCGGTACAGGATGAATCGACGGCCTTTCAGGTCGCAACTCAGCTCGCGACCGATTCGACCCGGATGCATCTGCCGATCGTGGTAGAAGATGCCGGTGCCGCATGGGTACGCGAAGGCGAGGAAATCCCCAACGAGGATGCCACCCTTGGGGAAGAAGTCGTCATACCCGCGAAGGTCGGCGGGCTCACCGTCGTTTCCTCCGAACTGGCCGAGGACTCCAACCCCGACGCACAGCAGATCGTCGGCAACGGCCTGGCCCGCTCCATCGCCCGGCAAGTCGATGCCGCATTCTTCGGCAGCCTGCCGCATCCGGCCCCGAACGGACTGGAAAAGCTGACCGGAATATCGGGGGTCGCGGCCGGCCGCAAGTGGACGAATCTCGATCCGTTCCTGTCGGCAATCGCTGCGGCGGAGAATGTCGGCGCCACGCTGACGAGTTTCACCGCGCATCCGAATGACGCCCTGGCCCTGGCGCAGCTCAAGGAACAGACCGGCAGCAACCGGCCGTTGCTCGGCTCAGACCCGACCACACCGACACGTCGCGTCATCGCTGGGGTCCCGCTGTTCGTCTCCCCGGCCGTAACTCCGGGCACCGTGTGGGGAATCCCGCGCGACCGGGTATTCGTGGTGCTTCGGCGGGATGTGCGTGTGGACATCAGCGCCGACGCCTATTTCAGCTCCGACCAGGTAGCCGTTCGCGGAACCATGCGCGTCGGATTCGGCTTCCCACACCCCGCAGCAGTCACCAAGGTCACGCTCACGCAGTAGGAGTCAACAGGGTGGAGGGTGAGCCGAGACGCCCTGAGCGATTCACCGGAGCCGTATAGCCACTCGCTGAATGCGTGCGCATGACGACGCGTGCGTGTGCACCAACCTGGGGGGATACCCCCTCAGCGCCCCATGGAAGACCGCAAGCGTATAGCAGCTCGCACCGTGTACGGGTTCCAAGGTCGATGAGCTACACGTACCGACTGGCATTTTCTCGGAAAGAATAGAGTGAGGATGCCAGCCACAGATACCGCAGGCGCAGAAAGTCAACTCTTTCCGGACTGACTTGAGGATTTGTCTCAGTGATGAGGCTGCGAGCCTGATGACAGTAACTTAGATAGTTATATGCATCATTGACCAGCCTATTCGCTTCCTCGCAAATGGGGGGCGGGCCGTCAAGCGTAACAACTGATGCGCATACTCGAATCTCATTGAATTTCTTAATAGGTTCGTCGAGTTGCGAATCAAACTGCTCTGGGCGGTAGTCACCCTTGTATAGCGAGTCACAGAAGACCTGGGCCTGCTCTAGAAAACGATCATAAGCGCGCAGAAGTGCCAAGTAGGACTCGCGGCGCGCTTGTCGTTTGTTCAACCGCTCCGAAGAACTGGAATTTAGGTATGCGCCAGCCCAAGTTGCCACAGCGCCCACCAGTGCGCCCAGTACGGCGGCTAATACCTGATCCATGAATCCCCGATCCTCATCCTGAATTCACCGTCACCAGTGGGCGTGGCCAGATTCCGTGTAGCGCGGTCTTCCTGTCGCAAGTGCTTCGATGGCCTGGCTGACTCGATTACGGATGCGTGGGCGCAGAGCGGTAATTGCATCTTCCGGCGCATAGAAGGCGCAGGCGGAGAGTTCGGAATCATGTGGACGCAATGCCTTGACTTCGTGAGGGCTCAATTCTCCACCGTCAAAAATTATGACGATCTGATCGTCCCACGGTCCGTGTGGCGGGTCCCAATCCACGGACAACACGCCAAGTGGCTTTAGCTTAATTCCCAATTCTTCGAACAATTCACGGCTGGCTGCCTCAACAGGGGATTCGTTTGCTTCAACCATTCCGCCGGGGAGATCCCATCCGTCCTTATAGGTGGGATTTACTAGCAATACTCTTCCTGTGTCGTCACGAAGAATTACGTCAGCGGCGATACGCTTGCGCGCTTGCTTGGCGTTACCTTCCGCGAGATATGCATCCCATTCGGCGGTTCCGGGCTTTGGTTGGCGAGTCATGGCGCCTCCCCTGCGTTTTCCGGCGAGGTGATACCCGCCAGCAGTAGACTCCTTTGCCGATTAACTATTGCCAGGGAGTCTAGTAGATCGATCACTTGCGAATCGGACTTGAAGGGCTCCAAAGCTTCAGCTAGATCCATAAGCTGATACGTGATGCGCAGAGACCCCAGCATGCGGCAGGATTCGAGCAGTTCCACACCGATAGCGCATGCCGCATCCAAGTCTCCCATCTGTGCCCTGATCACTGCTAGGGAAATCTGGCTAAAAATTCTGCTACGTGCCCGTTCGCCGGTTCGCAAGGAGACCGCCCGCTCGGCCTCGTTAGCTGCCGCCGAAAGTTGGCCGAGATCTTTCAGGCATAGTACAGCCTCGCTGGCAAGTGAGGCCATATCGAAATCGCTGATCCAGGCAGACGGAAGTTCGTCGGGTTGACGTGTTAGATATTCGGCTGAAGCGTCGATCGCCCTGCGAAATTCTGACTCCCTGCCTGTGCGTGCAAAAGCACGGGCTTCCATGGCGTAGAGGCGGGCATTCAGGGTCGGGACAAGGGGACCAGATTTGGCAACTTGTTGCCCCGATTGCACAAGCGCCATCGCCTCCCGAGGCTGATTCATTTGCAGGGCTAGATGGCTCATGCTGGCCTTGATATGGGCACCTAGTGCACTATCAGAACCAGCTTGAGCGAGTGGCAAGGCGCGCTCAAAGTGCCGTCGCGCTCTCATGTCTTGACCCGAATCATGGGCCATCCATCCGGCCATTTCGGTCAGCGCGGCGGCAGCCGTAAAGGTGTCCATGGTGTTTGCGCTTTCGGTGCCGAAGATCCTTGGCGCAACACTGGTTCTCAGATAATGCGTTACTGAGCTGTAAAGATGCCCTCCGCCAAGCTGACGGTCCGCCATCCTGAATGAGTCCATGGCCGCCCTATCAGAGTCCGGAATATCTGGCAGCGAGGATTCCGAGTCCGCTTGTGGCACCGCGAGCGGAATAAAAGGCGGCATGGCCGTATTGGGAACCGATCTACGTTGCCCTGCGCCCCTGACGCTAGCCCTGGTATTGGTAGATCCGTCAAGCCCCTTTGGGGAACTCTCCCATGGCCGCCTCGGCAGACCGAGAATTTCGCCAGGAATCCCGAAGCCATCGGCAACGCGTTCAATCACGCTTCGCCCGCGAATACCTCGGACACCCCGGATGATGTCGCTCACGCGGGAACTCGTCATCTTGCCGATGGCAGCTGCGATATCCGCGTGACTGGAACCAGTGCGCCTGTTGACCAGGCGGAAGATCTCCTGAAAGTTCCGCGTGGCGCACGCTCGCTGCATGGCCTCACTGTTCAGCAGCGCGTCAGGGATCGTCAGCGGGTAGCCGGTGCGCTGGGCTGCGCGGTCGTCCATGGCTCACCTAGCAGGGTCGGCAGCGATGTACCCCAAGGGTAGCCCCGGCCTGGTTAGCGGGGTTCCCCAAAGCCCCTTGCGGGGTTCCCCGTTCCCTGTGTCCATGCCTGCCCGCCCTGGCGAAGCTCGTAGGGCGCGCATATGCCGCACCCCCGCGACCGTGGCTAGACGGCCCGGGGGCATGGACCACCTGAAAGGCCAGGCAGCCATGAGCAAGACTAGCCACGATCACCCGAAGGTGGGCGAGCTGGTGAGAGACGCGGCCGGCCGCGTGGGCGCCTACATGGGCCAGGCGGGACCGTACGCGATGCTCCGCCCGCAGGGTGGCGGCAAGGAATGGCAGGCCCGCCGCAGCGACTTGCGACCGTTCACGCCGGAGCGTTGCCATGCCTGAACGCGAAGTCTCCGCCTATCCGAAATCCGCTGACGTTCAGCAACTCCATTCCGCTGCCGAGATGCACGAAGAAGAGTGCGACGACTGCTCGACCGGTTCCCGGTGTGTCATAGGGGAACGACTGAGTGCGGCGGTTGAAATCGCCGACGCTGAGCTTGCCGGGTGAGCATATCCAGGGAGCCGAAGCAGAGCCGCAGCAGTGATCCCCCCTCCTTCTACTGCGGCACTTGCTTCGGTCACCGGAAGATTTGGTGCCCGCACTGCTACGGCTTCTTCGGCTGCGACACGTGCACAGGCACATGGAAAGTCCCATGTCCGGAGTGTGCGGGCGGGACCCTCGAACCGATCACCAGCTATCGCTTTTGACCGAGGAGAAACCGCACCTCAAGGTTCCCGATCCTGCGGAGAAGTTCCCGTAGCGGCCTCTGCGGGATCGGGTTTCAACCCCCGCCCCTGTCGGCGGATATAGGACAGCGCGACGGCAGGGGAGGGAGCGCAAGGCACAACCTAACCCGAAACACGAAGGAGTTCGGTCGTGACCACAGCAATTGCCCTGCCGTCGCCCGACAGGGTGGCGGAAAGGGCACATCAAATCCTGGTCGCCATCCAGGCCGACCGGGAATACGGCGCCTTCGAGGCCGCCACCCTCGAATACTCCGAGGACTGGCAGTGCTTCACCGGCTTCCCGGTCATCAGCGAATGGCACCTTGAGAGCGACGCCCCCGCCCTCCTCATCGAGGGACTGCGGGCGTTGGCCCTCAAGGCCGCCGTCTACGAACTGACCGGCGACGAGAACACGGCGGAAATCCCGATCGCCGTTCCCGTGGACGAGATGACGCACGCGATGATCGCTCAGCCGCAGCTCTTGGCACGCATCGCGGAGCGCGTCGGCGTCCACATCATCCACCAGACGGACCAGGAGCACACCGACTACAGCCGGGGCGACTTCACGCACTCCGCCTACGTCGCCGCCTGGGGCGAGCCGCCGTCCCGTTACTGGCTGGACCACAACGAGGTGATCCGGCGCCGGGAGCTGCTGGCCGAGCGATACGACAGCATCGGCCTGGCCCGCTCCGGACGCGAACACCGCATCACCTTCGAGGTCCCGGCCGCCTAATTGAGAGCGCGGCGCAGCGTCTCAGTCACATTGACTTCCGGGAAACGGCGACCGATCTCGGAAATGGCCTTCTCAATAAGCACGTCGAGAACGCCGGGCGCTGCGCCGTGCAACACCTCGCGCAGATAGTCGGCAAGTTCGTCCGCGCTGTCGGGCAACGTCAGATCGGCGGTCAGCGAAATGCCGTCCGACTTGTAGCGGGCTGCGGGAACGCCCACCTTGTCCGGATGGACACAGACGGGAATGCCGTCCGCCGTGTACCGGTGGCCGTCCTCCGGATTGAACGGGAAATCTCTGGATGGCCGCTCGGCAACGTCGAATTCCCCCAGCGGAAATCGCCTTGCCGGACACACGCCGCAAGCCGGGTGCCGTTCATACGGAACGAACGCGTCAACCATGACGGGAGTCTAGCCAGCAAGAGCAGACCAGTTAGCCAATTCGAACATCGAGCTAGGACCCCGGCGGGTGCGCGAACACCCCCGGGGCATGGCCAACAGATCGGAGCTGTTGACGTGCAGAACCTTACCGCCCGCTTCATTGCGTGGCTCGGGTTGCTCATCCATCCTTCGGGCCGCCACCGCGCTGACGCGGGACGTAGCGGGGCTGTTCCCCTCATTCCGGCCACCATTCCCCACGATCCGCCGACCATGGAATTGCCACCGGCAGAGCCACCCACCATCCGCAACGACGCGCCCCCACATGCCGAATACGCCGACCTTGAAGGGCTGGACGAAGTCAGCGACGAAGAACGGGCGTACTGGCTCACAGTGCTTGAGCAGTCCGCCCAGGTCAGAGAGCGCGCCGCAGCACGACGCGGCTAGCCGCTCGTCGGCAGCCGCCCCGAGCCGCCCCGTCCGTGCGCTGCCCCCGTGGCGCACGGGCGGGGCTTCCGCATGGGTGCCGCCTACCCTGGTTGCCATGACCGCGACGCGCCCCGGGGACCCCAACGTAAGATGTGTAAGAGTCCTCCTCGCCGACGACCAGGTGCTCGTGCGGGCGGGGTTTCGCGCCCTGCTGGACGCGCAGCCCGACATCGAGGTCACCGGCGAGGCCGCGGACGGCGAGCGGGCCCTGGCCCTGGCGCGCGAACGCCGCCCCGATGTGGTGCTGATGGACATCCGGATGCCGGTGCTCGACTGCCTGGCCGCCACGCGCCGCATCACCGAGGACCCCGACCTCACGGGGGTGCGGGGCGTCATGCTCACCACGTTCGAGCTGGACGAGTACGTCTTCGAGGCCATCAGGTCGGGCGCCTCCGGCTTCCTGGTCAAGGACACCGAGCCCGACGAGCTGGTCCGCGCCGTCCGGGCCGTCGTGGCGGGCGACGCGCTGCTCTCGCCCGGGGTCACCCGCCGCCTGATCGCCGAGTTCGCCGCCCGTTCCAAGGAGCCCGCGGCCGCGGCCGGGCTCGCCGGGCTCACCGAGCGGGAACGGGAGGTGATGGCCCTGGTCGGCATCGGGCTGTCCAACGAGGAGATCGCCCGGCGGCTGGTCGTCTCGCCGCTGACCGCCAAGACCCACGTCAGCCGCGCCATGGTCAAGCTCGGCGCCCGCGACCGGGCCCAACTCGTCGTTCTCGCCTACGAGTCGGGGCTGGTGCGGCCGGGCTGGCTGGGCTGACGCCGCACGTACACCTGCTTGCGCACCCGCGCCACCACCGTGCCGTCCGCGGCCACCACCGTGCACGCGAACCACGGCAGCACCTTCTCGCCGCCCTCGGCCGCCGCCCGTATCTCGGCCACGCGCTCCTCGGACAGCGTGAACTCCGCGAACACGTCGCCGCGCCCCGGGGAGACGTACTCGATCTCCGCCGACTTGTCCCACACCACATAGCCACGACCGAGCCGCTGCACGAGCATCAGCGCCCAGAACGGGTCGCACATCGCGTACAGCGAGCCGCCGAACTGCGTCCCGAACCAGTTCCGGTTCCACCGGCCCAGGCGCAGCCGCACCCGGAGGTGTCCCCAGTCGTCGGCGATCTCCTGCACCCGCACCCCGGCCCCCCGGAACGGCGGCCACCAGCGCATCAGCCGGCGCAGCGTGCCCGGCCTGACCGAACGAGCCATGCCCGGACGCTACCACGCGCCCCTACCCGCGGGTAACCTCGGCCCGTCCCCGCGGGGTTCCACCGCAGGGCCCGATCGCGGGGCCCCGCCGTCAGGCCCGCACGGGGAAGGCCGCCTGGAACGCCAGCCGCCCGTCGGCCCCCGCGCCGATCCGTTCCAACTCCTCGTCGAGCGCCAGGAATTCCTCCCACCGCTCCCCGCCACCCGCGGCCACGAGCAGCGCGAGCAGCCGGTCCTCGAGGCCGGGCACGCGCTTGTTCTTCCAGACCTTGTCCGCGACGCTCACCAGCACGTCCTCCAGCCCCACCCCCGGCCGGTCCCACGCGGCGTGCGTCCCCGCGAAGCGCGCCAGCCGCGGCTCGACCCCGCGTTCCAGCAGGAGCCGCCGCCCGGCCTCCTCGTGCGCCGCGCCAGGGCCAGAGAGCTCGGCCACCCACGCGACCTTGCCGATGTCGTGCGTGGCCGCGCCGAACAGCACCGCCTCCCGGTCCAACGGCACCGCGGGATGGCGCGGCCCAACCCACGCGACGAGCTGGTAGGCCACGTCGTGCACGGCCCGCAGGTGCGCCGCGAGCCGCGGCGGCGCGGCCAGCTCGACCAGCAGCGCGGCCACCTCTTCGGGCAGCGGCCGCAGCGGCGGATCGCCCGGCTCGCGCAGCGCCCGCGCCAGCGGACCCCCGCCGCTCACCGCCCGGGCCGCCCGAGCCGCCCGGCCGTTCCCGGCAGCGCGGCCACCGCCCGCTCCACCGCGCCCGCCAGGCCCCCCCAGGCGAGCTCGGTGTCGGGCGTGCGCCGGTGCGGGCCGCGGAACTCGCCCAGGAACTCGGCGAGATCGTCCAGGTCCCAGCGCAGCCGGTACAGCGAGAGCGCCTCCGCCGACGGCTCACGCCCCGAGGCCGCCGCGTACGCCTCGAGCGCCGCCGGGTCCCCGGCCGTCGCCAGCCACAGGTCGCGCTCGGGCGGCGCGAGCCCCACGGTGTCCCAGTCCACCAGGCGACGCCGCCCGCCCGCCCGCAGCACATTGCCCGGATGCGGCTCGCCGTGCGTGATCACCAGCGCCGTGCCGTCGCCGCCCACGCGCCCGGCCAACGCGTCGAACCACGCGAGCACATCGCGCAGCACCCCCGCGCCGTACGAGGCGAGCAGCTCGCGCGCGGGCTCGGCGTACGGGCCGCCCGACCACGGCGCGCCCAGCTCGTCGAGCGCCGCCTCGACCACGTCACGCGCGGCGAGGGCCACGTCGTGCGCCGGCGCGTCGGGCACGGCGGGCGTCGCACGGTGCAGCCCGGCCAACAGCCGGGCCAGCGCCCCCCGTTCGTCCGTCGGCACCGCGTCGCCGAAGTCCCCGGCCACGCCGTCGACGAACGGGAAGACCGACAGCGCGTACCGCTCGCCCCACCGCAGCACCGCCTCGCCACGGGCCGTCGGCAGCGGGGCGACCACGCAGTCGAGTCCGCCGTCCCCCGCCAGCGCCACGGCGGTCCCCAACGCTGCCCGCAGCCCCGCGAACTCGCCCGCCGCGGCCTGCTCCCCGCGCCGCCCCAGGTCCGTCACCGTGACGAACCTGCGCTCGCCCGTGGCGCCCTCGGCCACCCAGTGGTGGTCGCCGAAGCCGACCGGCACATGGCGCACCGCGGCGGGCGACCACCCCCACGACTCCCGCACCGCGGCGGCCAGTTCCCCATCCCCGACGTCATCCGGCCTGGTCCTCATGACCTTCAGCGTACGGCGTCGGCCTGCGGCCTCAGCGCGCCGCGCAGCGCCCACACGGTCACCGCGGTCACCGCGGCCAGCAGCGCCACGGTCGTCATCGCCGCGGGCAGCGTGAGCCAGTCCGCGAGGAACCCGATCGCCACGGGCCCGAGCAGCAGCCCGCCGTAGCCCAGCGTGGAGGCGGCCGCGACGCCCCGCGGCCCGGCGAGCGCACCGGCCTGCCCGATGGCGACGGGGAAGATGTTGGCCAGGCCCAGCCCCGTCACCACGAAACCGGCGAGCGCGAGCCACACGGTGGGCGCGAGCGACGCCAGCAGCATCCCGCCCGCCGCCGTCGCGCCACCCGCCATCAGCGTCCGCTCCTGCCCGAGCCGCCGCAGCGTCGCCATGCCCGTCAGCCGGCCCACCGTCATCGCGAGCGCGAACACCGCGTAACCCGCGCCCGCCACCCCCGCCCCGGCGTCGAGCGACTCCCGCAGGTGCAGCGCGCTCCAGTCCGCAAGCGCCCCCTCGCCGTAGGCCGTGCACAGCGCGACAAAGCCGAGCACCGCCACCACCCATCGTGTACGGCCGCGCGGCGCCTCGTCCCGGCCCGGGCCGTTCCCCCGGCCGTTCGCCCGCGCCCGGAGCACGGGCGCGGGCGCGGGACGCGACAGCAACGCCCACCCCGCCACCGCCGCGACCCCCACGCCGATGGCCGCGAGCAGCGCCAGGTGCCAGGCGGCGCTGAGGTGTTCGGCCACCAGCCCGCCCAGGCCCGCGCCCAGCATCCCGCCCAGGCTGAACCCCGCGTGGAAGCTCGGCATCACCGGTCTCCGCAATGCCGCGACCATGTCCACCGCGGCGCTGTTCACCGCCACGTTCATCGCGCCGAACGCCGTGCCGAAGACCAGCAGCACCGCCCCCAGCGTCACCGCCGACTGCGTGTGCGGCGGCAGCGCCACGCTCAGCGCCAGCAGCGTGCCCGCCACCACGGCCACCGGGTGGTTGCCGTACCGCTGGCACAGCAGCCCCACCAGCGCCATCGTCACCACCGCGCCCGCCGACACCCCCAAAAGCGCCAGCCCGAGCGCGCTCGACGACGCCCCCGTCTGGTCCTTGATGTCAGGGATGCGCACCACCCACCCCCCGAACACGAAGCCGCTGAGCGCGAAGAACGCCGTCAGCGCCCATCGCGACCCGCGCAACGCCCCGACGCCGTCCGGCGGTCGGGGCCCGCTCGCGCGCCGCGGGCCGGGCACCAGAACCGCCCGCAGTTTGTTTATCGGAGACACAAAGCCAGAATAGGCGGGTGACCTCCCCCCGGACCAGGCTCGACAGAGGCCGGAACGCCCTCGGCCCCGCGCTCGAACTCGTGCACACAGGCCGCGCCCCCACCCGCGCCGTCCTCACCACCGAACTCGGCGTTACCCGGGCCACCGCGGGCGCCGTCGCGGGCGAGTTGCAGACACTCGGCCTCATCACCGTCGACTCCAGGCCCAGCGCCGCCCCCGGCAGCCAGGGCCGCCCCTCCCACCGGCTGTCCGTCGCCGCCGACGGCCCCGTCGCCCTCGCCGCCCAGGTGCACGCCGACGGCTTCCGCGCCGCCCTCGTCGGCCTCGGCGGCCACATCGTCGCCACCGCCCCCGGCTGCGTGACCGTCGACGCCGACCCCGCCCAGGTCCTCGGCGAGGTGGTCGCCGCGGGCGCCGCCCTGCTCCGCGACACCGGCCGCCGCTGCGTCGGCGCCGGGCTCGCCGTCCCCTCCGCCGTCGCCGAACCCGAGGGCACCGCGCTCAACCCCCTCCACCTCGCCTGGCCCGTCGGCGCCCCGGTCCGCGACATCTTCAACGACTGCCTCGCCGCCGCCGGCCTCCACGTCACCGGCCACTGCGGCAACGACATCAACCTCGCCGCCCTCGCCGAGCACCGCCACGGCGCGGGCCACGGCGCCGCACACCTGCTGTGCGTCGCCACCGGCCACCGCGGCGTCGGCGGCGCCCTCGTCCTCGAAGGCCGCCTCCACAGCGGCAGCGCGGGACTCGCCCTCGAAGTCGGCCACCTCACCGTCGACCCCGACGGCCGCCCCTGCCACTGCGGCAGCCGCGGCTGCCTCGACGTCGAGACCGACCCGCTCGCCCTCCTCGAGGCAGCGGGCCGCGCCCCAGGACCCGAAGGGTCCCTGCTGGCCCAGGCCCAGGACCTGCTCACCGGCGAACACGCCACCGACCCCGCCGTCCGCGACGCCACCGCCACCGTCATCGACCGCCTCGGCCTCGGCCTCGCCGGACTCGTCAACATCCTCAACCCCGACCGCATCATCCTCGGCGGCCTGCACCGCTGGCTGCTGGCCGCCGACCCTGACCGCCTGCGCGCGACCGTGGAGGAACGCAGCCTGTGGGGGAGGAGCGGCGCCGTCCCCATCGAGCCCTGCACGCTCGATCACAACAGCCTGGTCGGCGCCGCCGAGCTCGCCTGGCAGCCCGTACTCGACGACCCCCTCAGCGCCCTCGCCACCGTCTGACCACCCCGAGCCCGCCCCCCCACCGCCCACGGCCGCACCCGGCCGCCTCAGCCCCCGCCCCCGCGCGGCGCCACCGCCCCCACCCGCTGCGGCAACAACGCCAACACCGCACGCCGCAACATCTCGTCCGTCGCCGCGTCCCCCGGATCGGGCGTCGCGGGCACCTGCAACCGCAGCACGGGCCCCGCCCCCAGCCGCGCGAACCCCCGCCCCGGCGGCGCCCACCCCGACGGCATCACCCGCGGCGCCACCCCGAGTACCGCGCCCGCCTGCTCACCCGACACCGCCCCCAGCACCACCCGCGCCCGCGCGCACACCGGCACCGCCCCACCCAGCGCCCCAAGCCCCTCGAACTGCTCGGCCAGCGCCACCGTCACCCGCCCCGCCCGCCCGAACCGCAGCGGAACGTCCAGCAGCGCCAACGGATCCCGCAACCCCTCCACCCGCGCCAGATGCCGCAACAGCGCCGGCCGGTCCACCACGATCCACAACGGCCGCTCCACCCCCTCCCCACCCGCGAGCAGCCGCCGTTCCGTCTCACGGGCCGCCCACTCCAGCGCCGCCACCGCCCCACCGGGCGACGACTCCGCCGCCACCACCCCCGCCCGCCCCGCGAAACACCCGAACCCCCCCGCCCCACACCCGTCCACCAGCAGCACATCCCCCTCCTCCAACGCCTGCAACGCCAGCGACCTCAGCAACGACGTCGCCCCCGCCCCCGGCAACGCCACCGCCAGCAGATGCGCGTGCGCCGCCCGCACCCCCGTACGCCACACCACCGGCGCCGCGTTCACCCGCGCCGCGTAGTCGGGACCCGCGAGCACCGGCACCGTACGGTCCACCACATCCGGATCCGTGAACCCCAGCACCACCTCACCCGGCCCCGTCACGAACCGCTGCGCGCCGATCCCCGTCGGCAGCGGCCCGAGCACCACCATCTCCAGCTCGCCGCGCTCCTCGTCCCACCGGAACCTGAACTCCCGCTCCCGCCCCGCCTTCCCTGCGAGCAGCCGCTCCACCCGCCCCCTGCACTCCTCGTCGCCGTCGGGAAAGAACGCCGGATACCGCAGCCGCAGCCGCGCGAGCCGCCCGTCGCCCCCGAACGCCACCGACGTGAAGCACCGCTCCCACGCCCCGCCGTACGCGTACAGCGGCTCCGGCGAAGGATCGGCCGCCGACGCGAACAACGGCACCAGCGCCTCGTACACCATCGCGAGCCGCGCCTCCACATCCGGCTCGCCCACCGGCTCCGGGCCCCCCTCACCCCACCCCGCCCACACCGCGGCGACCAGCAGCACCCCCAGACACACCGCGGGCCCGAACGGCACCACCGCCACCAGCAGCGCCGCGGCGGCCACCCCCGCCGCCGCGGGCAGCCGCCGTTCCCCCGGCAGCCGCCCCCACCTCCGCCGGGCACCCCCGGCCAGCCGCGCGAACCCGCGGAAGACCACCCTCGCCGCAGTCATGGCGCTACAGGCTGATCCCGCCCAGCAGTTCGGCGATGCTCGCCCCACCCGCCTGGATGCTCGGGGCCACCGCCGTCCCCGCCAGATAGAACCCGAACAACGAGCACACCGCGGCGTGCGACAGCTTCAGGCCGTCCTTGCGGAAGAACACGAAGACGACGACACCGAGCAGGACAACCCCCGAAATGGACAAGACCATGAGCACTCCCGAAACGGATGGAACGGCCGAGCGGCATTCCCCGCGAGCACTCTAAAACGCACAAACAGTAGTTTTTATCCCGACAAGTGCATATGGCGGAAAGCTCCGCCCCCGCCGTGCGCGAGGCCCCACGCGGTGCGGGACCCGCCCAGGACCTCGATAGGCTGGGCGCCAGGCCAAGGGCGAGGAGGAACAAGGACGATGGCAGAGAGCGCGCAGCCGCTGTCGGCGCGGGCGAGGCTGGCCGTGACGGCCGGCAAGGCGGCGGCCGCCGTGTCGCGGGCCGCTGGCCGCGGCAGCGGTTCGGTGATCGGCGGCAAGGTGGCCCTCAAGGTGGACCCCGAGCTGCTCTCCCGGCTCGCCGGACACCTGGACGTCGTCCTGGTCTCGGCGACCAACGGCAAGACCACCACCACCCGCCTCATCGCCGAGGCGCTGCGCGCCGGAGGCGAGGTCGTCTCCAACGCCCTCGGCGCCAACATGCCCGCCGGCATCACCTCCGCCCTCTCCGGAGGCGCGACCGCCCGCTTCGGCGTCATCGAGGTCGACGAGAAGTACCTCGCGGGCGTCGCCCGCGACGTCACCCCCAAAGCCATCGCCCTGCTCAACCTCTCGCGCGACCAGCTCGACCGCGCCGCCGAGACCCGCATGCTCGCCGAACGCTGGCGCGAGGGACTCCAGGGCAGCAAGGCCACCGTCATCGCCAACGCCGACGACCCCCTCGTCGTCTGGGCCGCCTCATCGAGCCACGACGTCGTCTGGGTGGCCGCGGGCCAGGAGTGGAAGGACGACGCCTGGTCCTGCCCGTCCTGCGGCGGCGTGCTCCACCGCCCCGACGACACCACCTGGACCTGCGGCGACTGCGGCTTCGGCCGCCCCGTACCCACCTGGGTCCTCTCCGGCGACACCGTCATCGACCCGAACGGCTCCGCCTGGCCCATCCGCCTCCAGCTCCCCGGCCGGGCCAACAAGGCCAACGCCGCCACCGCCACCGCCACCGCCGCCGCGTTCGGCATCCCCCCGCACATCGCCCTCGAACGCATGCAGTCGGTCGCCGCCGTCGCTGGCCGCTACGACGTCGTCAGCCACCGCGGCCGCGACATCCGGCTCCTCCTGGCGAAGAACCCTGCGGGCTGGCTCGAGACGTTCTCCCTGATCGACCCCCCACCCACCCCCGTCATCCTCTCCGTCAACGCCCGCGGCGCCGACGGCACCGACACCTCCTGGCTCTGGGACGTCGACTACGGCCGCCTCATCGGCCACCCCATCGCCGTCATCGGCGACCGCCGCCTCGACCTCGCCGTCCGCCTCGAGGTCGCCGGCGTCGACTTCCGTGTCTGCGAGAGCCTCACCGAGGCACTCCAGACGCTGCCGCCCGGCCGCATCGAGGCCATCGCCAACTACACCGCCTTCCAGGACCTCCGCCGCGCCGTCGGCAACTGAATCGAGGACGACACCCCATGAGCACCTCCGGCCTCCGCGTCGTCTGGGTCTACCCCGACCTGCTGAGCACCTACGGCGACCAGGGCAACGTTCTCGTCGTCGAACGCCGCGCCCGGCAGCGCGGCCTGACCGTCGAACGCGTCGACGTCCGCTCCGACCAGACCATCCCCACCTCGGGCGACATCTACCTCGTCGGCGGCGGCGAAGACCGCCCCCAGCGCCTGGCAGCCGAGCGCCTGCGCCGCGACGGCGGCCTGCACCGCGCCGTCGACAACGGCGCGATCATCTTCTCCGTCTGCGCCGGATACCAGATCCTCGGCCACGAGTTCGTCAACGACCTCGGCCAGCGCGAGCCAGGGCTCGGCCTCCTCGACGTCGTCAGCGTCCGCGGCACCGGCGATCGCTGCGTCGGCGACGTCCTCGCCGACATCGACGAGACCCTGCGCCTGCCCCAGCTCACCGGCTTCGAGAACCACCAGGGCGTCACCCAGCTCGGCCCCGGCGCCCGCCCGTTCGCCCGCGTCCGCCTCGGCAACGGCAACGGCACGGGCGACGGCACCGAGGGCGCCTGGTCAGGCACCGTCTTCGGCACCTACATGCACGGCCCCGTCCTCGCGAGGAACCCCCAGATCGCCGACCTCCTCCTCAAGCTGACCCTCGACGTCAACGCCCTCCCCCCGGTCGACGACCGCTGGTACGAGGCACTGCGCGCCGAACGGATCGCCGCCGCCACCCAGGCAGCCGCCTGACCCGCTGCCCTACCCCCCGGATCCCCACGGAACGAGCATCATGGACCACGACGGACACGGCGTCGGCACCGACCTCCCCCCGTTCACCCTCGAACGGGCCCTGGAGATCAGCCCCGACCCCGTCTTCCTCATCGGCAGCCTCGTCGCGCTCGCCCTCTACGCCTGGGGAGTCCTGCGGCTGCGCGGCAGGGGCGACGCGTGGCCGATCGGGCGCACCCTCGCGTTCACCCTCGGCCTGCTGACCGTCGTCGCCGTCACCTGCACCGGGCTCAACGACTACGGCATGGTCCTGTTCAGCGCCCACATGACGCAGCACATGGTGATCAGCATGGTCTCCCCGCTGCTGCTGCTCCTGGGCGCCCCCATCACGCTGGCCCTGCGGGCCCTGCCCACCGCGGGACGCGGCGGGCGCGGCCCGCGGGAGCTGCTGGTCGCCGTGCTCCACAGCCGCTGGGCACGCGTGATCAGCAGCCCGCTGTTCACCATCACGCTCTTCATCGCCAGCCTCTACGGCCTCTACTTCACGCCCCTGTTCGACTTCCTGATGGGCAGCCGCATCGGCCACCTGGCGATGATGCTGCACTTCCTCGCGGTCGGCCTGGTGTTCTTCTGGCCCATCATGGGCATCGACCCCGGCCCCCACCGCGCGGGCCACCTGATGCGGATGCTCGAACTGTTCGCCACCATGCCGTTCCACGCCTTCTTCGGCATCGCGCTGATGATGGCCACCGAGCCCATGGTCGACACATTCGCCTCCCCACCCGCCTCCCTCGGCGTCCACGCCGTCGAGGACCAGGAGGCCGCGGGCGGCATGGCCTGGGCCTTCAGCGAGATCCCCACCGTCGTCGTGCTCCTCGCCCTCGTCGTCCAGTGGTACTTCTCCGAGCAGCGCAACGCCCGCCGCATCGACCGCGCCGCCGACCGCACCGGCGACCGCGACCTCGCCGACTACAACGCCTACCTCGCCTCCCTGCACTCCCGCCACTGACCGGACATAATGCACTTTCATGCGGAAAGCTCAGCAATCCGGACTCGCCGTGCTCGACCCCCTGCTCCGCCAGGCGGTCACCGAAAGCGGCGCCTATGGCGGAGGCATCTTCCTCCTCCCCCCGGGTGAACGCACCCTGTGGCTCGCCATGGTCACCGGCCTCCCCCGAGAGTTCACCACCCCCTGGGCCCGGATCTGGCTCGACGCCAACACCCCCACCGCCCTCTCCCTGCGCGAACGACGCCTCATCTGGACCGCCGTCGGCGACCTCCCCCGCCACTACCCCGAATCCGCCGTCGCCGCCCCCTACGCCTTCGCCCTCGCCGACCTCCCCCTCATCCACGGCGACCACGCCTGGGGCGTACTCCTCCTCCTCTTCCCCGGCGACCACCCACCCCAACTCACCGACGCCGAACGCCACGCCACCCACACCGCGGGCGAACGCCTCATCGCCGCACTCCAAGAAGCCACCGACCGCGGCCAACCCATCAGACCCGAGGAACAACCCCGCCTCGCCCTGCGCCACAGAAACCGCAGACACCCCCCCGAAGCAGCCCACGCCGCCACCGACTTCGCCGAACGGCTCCCCGGCGGCTGCCTGGCCATGAACCTCTCAGGCAAGGTCACCTTCGTCACCCGCACCGCGGCCGAACTCCTCGACGAACCCGCCCACAGCCTCATCGGCGCCCTGCCATGGGAAGCCCTGCCCTGGCTGAGCGACCCCGTCTTCGAAGACCGCTACCGCAGCGTCCTCTTCAGCCGCACCCCCGCCTCGTTCACCGCACTGCGCCCCCCCGACCGCTGGCTCACATTCGAGCTCTACCCCGACGCCAGCGGCATCAGCGCACGCATCACCCCCGCCGAGGTCCCCGCCGACGCCCCGGCAGGCGCCCCCGCCATCTCCGCGGGAGAACCCCCCGGCCGCCTCCCCAGCCGATCCGTGCCCACCCGCGTCGGCGCCCTCTACCACCTCATGCGGCTGGCCGCCGTCCTCACCCAGGCCGTCGAAGTCAACGACGTCATCGACTTCGCCACCCACCCCATCATGTCCGCCTTCGGCGCCCAAGGGCTCGCCCTCCTGGCCGTCGACAACGGCAGACTGCGCATCATCGGCCACCGCGGCTACCCCCCAGAGGCCATCGCCCGCCTCGACGGCGCCCTCCTGCGCACAGCCCCCACCCCCGCCACCCGCGCCCTCAACAACGGCGAAGCCACGTTCTACACCAACCCCCACGAGATGGACCGCGTCTACTCAGGCATGTCCACCCTCACCGGCAAAGCCGCCTGGGCCTACCTGCCACTCATCGCCTCAGGACGCCCCGTCGGCTGCTTCGTCCTCGCCTACGACCGACCCCGCGACTTCCCACCCGAAGACCGCACCCTCCTCACCTCCCTGTCCGGCCTCGTCGCCCAAGCCCTCGACCGCGCACTGTTCTACGACGCCCAGCACCAACTCGTCCGCCGCCTCCAATCCGGCCTGCTCCCCGGCACCCTCCCCCACATCGCCGGCCTCGACGTTGCCGCCCGCTACCTGCCCGCCACCCGCGGCGTCGAGATCGGCGGCGACTTCTACGACCTCATCGACCTCGACGACACCACCTGCGCCGCCACCATCGGCGACGTCCAAGGCCACAACGTCACCGCCGCCGCCCTCATGGGCCAGGTCCGCACCGCCGTCCACGCCACCGCGGGCACCGCACCCGGCGAAGTCCTGGCCCGCAGCAACCGCCTGGTCGCCGACCTCGACCCCGGGCTGTTCACCAGCTGCCTCTACGCCCACGTCGACCTCGCCGACCACCGCGCCTGCCTGGCCACCGCGGGCCACCCCCCACCCCTGCTGCGCGGCACCGACGGCCAGGTCTCCGTCATCGACATCTCCCCGGGCCCCCTGCTCGGCATCGACCCCGCGGCCGACTACCCGACGACCGAGGTCGCCCTCCCACCCGGCGCCGTCCTCCTCCTCTACACCGACGGACTCGTCGAACGTCCCGGCATCGACCTTGGAGCTTCCATCGGTGATCTGGCAAGCGACTTCGGACGCCACGGCGATCAGCCGCTTGAGACTCTGGCCGACACCCTGCTCCAGGTGTCCTCGCGACACGGGACGGGTGGCGACGACGTCGCCATGCTTCTGATCAGCCCCACCCCCCTCTGAATCCTTGCCCTGGGAAGGGGGGGAACGCGGTGTCCGGTCGCCTCGTGCCCTCGTGCCCTCGTGCCCTCGTGCCCTCGTGTCGGCGTGGTCGCGGTCAGCGTGAGCGAGCCGACGGGCCACCCCCCCGGGCACCCCCGCGTCCCCATGGCCAGCGGCGAGGACTTTCGGCACGTACCCCGCTCTCCTTGGCGGCCGCGGCCTGCTGTACGCGGTCGGCGCGCGTGGTGTCTTCGCCTTGTGTTACGGGCGCGATTACGGTGAAGGCGGCACATTACGGGCGTGGGCGTGAGGATCGGTATGGGCTATGGGAAACCGTTGAGACGTGTGCTGGTGCTGGCTGTCGGGGGTGTTCTTCTCCTGGTCGGCGTGGCCTTGCTGGTTCTCCCGGGTCCAGGGCTGCTTCTGGTTTTCGCGGGTCTGGTTGTTCTCGCCCGAGAGTTCCCCGGACTCGCCCGCTATGTCGAGCTTGTTGAGGCCCGTGCCATGCGGGCCGCCGAGGACAGTGTTTCTTCGCCCTGGCGGCTGGCTGGTTCCGCCCTGGTGGCGCTCGTTCTTATCGCTGGCGGCGTCATGTGGGGCCTGCTGTCCGACCTCCCCTTCTCCAACTGGAGTACTGGTTCTGCTCTCATCGCCTCGGGCGTGGTTCTTGCTGGTCTCCTCTGCTGGAGCTACCGCCGCATGCGCTGATCTTTCTCACGGCACCTCACCGCGTCCCCTCCACCGTCCGGCGCAACGCCCGTCCCGCCAGCGCTCCCGTGTGCCGCCCCTCCGCGATCACCGCCACACCTCCGACGTATACCCGCGGAATGCCTACGGGTGTACGTCGCGGCTCTTCGAAGGTCGCCCGGTCACTTACGGTCTGGGGATCGAACAGCACGAGATCCGCGTGATACCCGGGTGCTATCCGCCCCCGCCCCACCAGACCCAGCCGCCGTGCCGGGCGGCTCGTCAGTCGTGCTACACATTCCTCGAGGCCCAGTACCCCCAGTTCCCGTACATAGTGCCCGAGATACCGCGGGAAGGTCCCCCACGCCCGTGGATGCGGTTGCTCTGCCCCCATCAGTCCGTCACTGCCACCCGTGTGCGCTGGATGCCGCATGATCGCCCGCACGTTCTCCTCGTTGCCCACGAGTTGCGTGATCGTCGTTGAGAGCCTGTCGTTCAGCAGCAGCCGCCGGTACACCTCGAACGGAGCTTGTCCCGACGCCGCCGCGAGTTGCGCCACCGTCCTGCCTACGGCTTCCCGGTCCCGTGTGCCGGAGATGCGGATGGTCTCCCATTCCACCGGGACGCCGTGACACCCGTCCGATCCTTCCTGCTCCAGTACCTGCCGGATCCGCGCGAGCGCCGCCGGATCCCGCAGCCGCGCCAGTGTTGTCTCGGGGCCTCCTTCTGCTGCCCAGCTCGGCAGCAGTGCGGCCAGGCTGGTCGATCCCGGCAGATACGGATAGGTGTCGAGCGTGAGATCGAGCCCGTCGGCCAGGGCGGCGTCCAGCAGTCCCAGCAGTTCGGGTGCCCGCCCCTGGTTGATCCTGAAGTTCAGCGTGGCGTGTGTCAGGTGCAGTGCGCATCCCGAACGCCGCGCCACGTCTATCATCGCCGCGTACGCCTCCAAGGCGCCCGCCCCGTAGGAGCGGTGGTGTGGTGCGTAGAAGCCGCCGAACCCGGCCACCACCCGGCACAGCTCCACCAGTTCCTCGTCCGAGGCGTACATCCCCGGCACGTATGTCAGCCCGCTCGACATGCCCACCGCTCCCTGCCGCATCCCCGCGGCCACGTGCTCCCGCTGCCTGTCGAGTTCCGCCGTGGTCGGTGGCCGGTTCTCCCAGCCCATCACCAGCATGCGCACCGAGCCCTGCGGCACCAGGTAGCAGGCGTTGACAGCGATCCCGCGATCGAGCCGGTCCAGATACTCGCCGATGCTCTGCCAGTTCCAGTCGAATCCGGGCGGATCCCCGTTCCACCCGGCGGTCGCCTGCCGTACCTGCGGCAGTGTCACGTCGTCGACCGGCGCGTATGACAGCCCGTCCTGTCCGAGCACCTCGCACGTCACTCCCTGGCTCACTTTTGCCACATGCTCGGGATCGGTCAGCAGCGCCAGGTCGGAGTGCGCGTGCATGTCGACGAACCCCGGGCTGAGCACCAGCCCCGACGCGTCCACCACCCGCCGCCCGGTCAACCGCCGCGCGCCGATCTCGTCGATCCGCCCGCCCGAGACGGTCACATCGCCGACGAACCGGGGGGTCCCCGTCCCGTCGACGACCGTCGCCCCCCGGAAGACCAGATCCGCCATCGCCCCGCCCCTCTCGTTCTCCCGCCGCTCGGCCACCGGCCCCCGTGATGGATACTGCTGACCACATCTGAGGAAGGGGAGCCGAAGTGAGTGACGCCGTGGGTGACAAGGTACAGATCCGTACCGGGGGAGCACCCGCTCCCGCCTGGGTCTTCTCCCAGGGAATCCGCAAGGGCCCGTTCCTCCAGGTCTCCGGCCAGGGGCCCCAGGACCCCGCCACCGGCGCCTACGTCCACCCCGGCGATGTCCGCGCCCAGACCCGCCGCACCTTGGAGAACATCAGAGCCGTCCTCACCGCGGGCGGCGCGGACGTCGAGGATGTGCTGATGTTCCGCGTCTACCTCACCCGGCGTTCCGACTTCGCCGCCATGAATGAGGCATACGCCGAGTTCGTCACCGAACACTGCCCCAGTGGCGTCCTGCCCTGCCGCACCACCGTCTTCGTCGAACTGCCCCACGAGGCCATGCTCGTGGAGATCGACGCCCTCGCCGCGGTGTGACGCCGCGGGCGCGGCATCCCGGTTGTGCGCAGGTGCCGCCGTTGCGGGCGATCAGCGCCTTCGACCCGTCACCGTCGGGGAGTGTCTAATCAACGGCCCTGTCTCGCATTCGGTGGTGACGGAGAGTCGTGAGGGTCGTTGACATTCGCGTGAAGGATGTCAACGAGCTTGTACGGACAGTGTTCTCGGGCCTGTCGCCGCTGGTCATCGAGGCTGTGGCCGACGTGCCGGTCGACGACCGCCGAGTGGTGGTCCGTGTGCGGGTGCGGCGTCTGGTGTGTCCCACGCTCGGCTGCTGTCACACCTTCCGCGAACAGGTGCCCGGGGTGCTGGAGCGCTATCAGTGCCGCGCTATCCGTCTGACCAGGCACGTCAAAGCCTCGGTCAAGGAGTTAGCAGGCCGGGCAGGGGCACGATTGCTGGTGATACTCGCGATGAGCCTGTCGCGTCACACGGCACTGGGTACCCTGCTGCGTATCCCGTTGCCCACCAGGCGGGTGCCCCGCGTGATCGGTGTCGATGACTTCGCTCTGCGCTGCCGGCACCGCTACGCCACCGTGGTGATCGACGCCGGGACTGGCGAGCGGATCGATGTGCTGCCCGACCGCACGGCCCACACCCTGGAAGCGTGGCTGCGCGAGCATCCGGGCGTCGAGGTCGTGTGCCGCGACGGCTCCGCGACCTACGCCGAGGCCGTCCGCCGCGCTGTGCCCGACGCGGTCCAGGTCGCAGACAGGTGGCATCTGTGGCAGGTGCGCCGTGAGGCGCTGATTGATCGTGTGGAGGTGAGAGACCGTGCGCCACGAGGCGCTGTGATCCGCGTGCGGGTGTGAGACCCGCACCGTCGTCCCGTCGCAGCGGGACGACAGAAGCAGGGGGTAGCTGGCCCCGGCGAGTCGGCCGGGTCTGGTGGAGAGCAGCCCCGACAACGACGGGACGCACCGGAACTACCGGACGGTGCGGGTCCGGCAAGCGAGACGGGAAGGTGGACGCGAGGAACCAGCGGTGTAAAGCCCCTCAAGACCTCCGCCAGCTCAAACCCGGTGGATCTGGGCTGGATCGCGGTGCGCACTGCCCGTCTGGGCAGGAACTCCTGGATCGGATTGATCTTGTCGGTCGGGAGGCCACGGAGAAGGACTGCGGCGTAACCGTGGCGATGCCGCAGGGGCAAAGCTGGCCGCCTCACCCGACGAGCGGATCACAGTGAACGTGGGAACCACCTCGAAGCTTTCGTCTCAGCGCGCTCTCCAGGTGCGATGGGGCGGGAAGGCGCGACGTCCGCCGACGGCCCGAGGTGGGGCGGAGGGCTGGTAGTAGTCCGGGGGCGGGAAAGCCGTCCACATGGCGAAGCAGCCCAGCGGATTCACGTAGTTGAGGAACTGCAAGGGACGGAGACGCTGGTGAATACCGGTGATCTGTGGCCCGACCCCGTTGGGGCCTGGCTGCGGGTACGACGGATGCAGACCAAGCTGCACCAATGGGCGGTCGATGATCCCGACCGCAGGTTCGACGATCTCTACAACCTTGTCCATCACCCCGACTTCCTCACCGTCGCGTGGGAGAGGGTGAGGGGCAACAAGGGCGCGCGCACCGCCGGCGTGGACCGGGTCATCCCGGCCTTCATCGCCGACGACGCCGACATCGTGGCTTTTCTGAAGAACACGCGGGAGCAGTTGAAGGCCCGCACGTTCACTCCTCTGCCGGTGCGGGAACGGATGATCCCCAAGCCGGGCAGCGGGGGAAAGCTCAGGAGGCTGGGGATTCCCACCGCGATGGACAGGCTCGTGCAAGCCGCTCTCGTGCTGGTCCTGGAGCCGATCTTCGAGACGTCTTTCAAGCCGGTCAGCTACGGCTTTCGCCCCGAACGACGAGCCCATGACGCGATCGCTGAAGTGCACCACTTCGGCACCAAGGGCTACCACTGGGTGCTGGACGCGGACATCGAAGCGTGCTTCGACAACATCGCACACTCCGCTCTCCTTGAGCGGATGCGCCGACGAGTCGGAGACAAGCGGGTTCTCACCCTGGTCAAGGCCTTCCTGAAGGCAGGCATCATGTCCGCCGATGGCGAGACCAGGGACACGAACACCGGCACACCCCAAGGCGGCATCGCCTCGCCACTGTTGGCGAACATCGCCCTCTCGGCACTGGACGAACACTTCTGCGCCAAGTGGGACGCTCACGGCAACGGCGGCAGGCGGACAGCACACCGCCGACGCGGAGGCGCCACATACCGAATCGTCCGCTACGCGGACGATTTCCTGATCATGGTGTGTGGCACCCGAGCTCACGCGGACGCGCTGTGGGAGGAGGTCACGGCTGTGCTCGCCCCTCTGGGGCTCCGCCTGTCCGAGACCAAGACCCGCGTCTGCCATATCGACGAGGGGCTGGACTTTCTCGGCTTTCACATCCAGCGGAGGCGCAAGAAAGGCACCAGCGAGCACTACGTCTACACCTATCCGTCGAAGAAGGCGCTGGCCTCCATCACGGGCAAGGTGCGGGCGATGACGAACAAGAGAGGTCAACGCACTCTCGCCGACCTGCTCCGCCAGCTCAACTCGGCGGTACGGGGATGGTGTTACTACTTCCGGTTCGGGACGTCCACAGCCACGTTCCACTATCTCGACGACTTCTGCTGGCGTCGAGTGACGCTGTGGCTGAGGAAGCAGCATCCCGGGATCGACTGGAGGACTCTGCGGCGCCGCTACTTGACCGGCGAGCCCGGTTGGCGGCCCGCGGAGGACGGGATCACGCTGTTCGTCCCGCAGCGGGTGAAGGTGACCCGCTATCGCTGGCGTGGATACAGCATCCCGACACCGTGGGCGAAGACCGCGACGGTGTGAACCGCGCGGCCCCAAGGGAGTCCGTGGAGCGCCGGATGCGGTGAGAGCCGCATGTCCGGTGCGGAGGGCGGGCCGGGGAAACGGGCTGGTCACAAGGCCAATACCGCGCCCCGGTCCGACCCCTACTTCGCCGCCGTCCTGTCGCAGCAGGGCGGTGAAGCTGGGGGCAGCCCGAACCGGGAGGTGCGGGAGTGTCCAATAGACGGCGGATCTGATGATCAAGGAGACGCCTGATGAGCG
>NZ_QEST01000220.1 GCF_003311645.1 Streptomyces sp. PT12
TCCTCGAACAAGCCCCCCAACAGCCCACCGAGACAGCCCAGGCGACCGAGGCGCCAGCGCCGCACGGGCCGGTCCCGTGGATCCTGTCGGCCAAGACCGCCGAAGCCCTCCCCCACCAGGCCCAGCGCCTGCTCGACCACGTCACCGAGCACCCCGACCTGCACCCGGCCGACATCGCCTACTCCCTGGCCACCGCCCGCACGGCGTTCGAGCACCACGCCGCCGCCGTCGGCACCACCAGGGACGACCTCGTCGCGCAGCTGCGGGCCCTCGTCCACGACCCCTCGACCGCCGCGGTGCGCACCGGGCCGCCCACCGAGCGGGTGGCGTTCCTCTTCACCGGGCAGGGCGCCCAGCATGCGGGCATGGGGAGGCAGCTCCACGCGACGTATCCCACCTACCGGGCGGCGTTCGACGAGGTGTGCGCCACGCTCGACCGCCATCTGGAGGCCGAAACGCCGCTCAGGGACGTGGTGTTCGCCGACGATCCCGCGCTCCTCGCCAAGACCCGCTGGACCCAGCCCGCGCTCTTCGCCCTCCAGACGGCCCTGACCCGCCTGCTGGCCGACGACTTCGGCGTCACCCCGACCCATGTCATCGGCCACTCCATCGGCGAGATCGCCGCCGCGCACACCGCGGGGATCCTCTCCCTCGACGACGCCTGCCGCCTGGTCGCCGCCCGCGGCACCCTGATGCAGGCCCTGCCGGCGGGCGGCGCGATGGTCGCGGTCGAGGCCACCGAGGACGAGGTCACGCCCCATCTCACCGAGGGCGTCGGCGTCGCCGCCATCAACGGGCCCCGCGCCCTCGTCCTGTCAGGCGACGAGGCCGATGTCACCGCGATCGCCGAGGTGTTCCGCGACCAGGGGCGCCGCACCCGCCGCCTCACGGTCAGCCACGCGTTCCACTCGCCGCTCATGGAGCCGATGCTCGACGACTTCTGGCTCACCGCCCAGATGCTCACCTACCGCGCGCCGCGCGTCCCGCTGGTCTCCACGGTCACCGGCGAACCCCTCGGCTCCGATGTCGCCGACGCCACGTACTGGACGGACCACATCCGCGCCACCACGCGCTTCCACGACGGGCTCACCACGCTCCAGGGCCTTGGCGTCACCACGTTCCTCGAGATCGGCCCCGACGCCGTCCTCACGGCGCTCGCCCGCCAGGCGCTGCCGCGGGCCACCGCAGTTCCGCTGCTGCGCCCCGGGCACGACGAGCCCAACGGTCTGGTCAAGGGGCTTGCGCAGGTGCACGCGTGCGGGGTGCCCGTCGACTGGGCCGGGTTCCTCGGCGGGAGCGGGGCCAGAGGCGTCGCGCTTCCCACATACGCGTTCCAGCGGCGCCGCTACTGGCTGGAGGCGCCCGAGCCCGCGGGCTCGGCGGCCGGGCTCGGCCTTGAGTCCGCGTCCCACCCGCTGCTGGCCACGGCCACCGAACTCCCGGACGGCAGCCGCCTGTTCACCGGCCGTGTGGCGCTGGCCAGCCACGCGTGGCTCGGCGACCACATCGTGATGGGCACGGTCGTCCTGCCGGGCACCGCGTTTGTCGAGCTGGCGTTCCACGCGGCGCGGACGGTCGGCTCGGAGGAGATAGCCGAGCTGGTCCTGAACGCGCCCGTCACCTTCGGCTCCCAGGGCGCGGCGCTGCTCCAGGTCATCGTGGGGCCCGACGAGCCGACGGGCCGCGCCCTCACGATCAGGTCGCGCTCGGAGGGCGACCACTCATGGACCGAGAACGCCACCGGCACCCTGAGCACCCTGGCAACGGTCCCCTGACCGCCCGAGCCCACGCGGGCCGAGAGGGCCGGGCCCCCTTCCCGGGGGCCCGGCCCTCTCGCGTGCCCGCGCCCGCGCGCGAGGGCGAGCGCGACGCGACGCCGCCCCGCTCCGGTGGTGGTGTCAGGAACGGGGCGGCGGGCGGCGGGCGCCGAGGGCGGGTCAGGTCAGGCGGAGGGGGGTGAACGGGGCCGTCGCGGCGGGGGGTGTCGCGTCCGTGAGGTGGGCCGCGATGGCCTCGGCGGTGACGGGGGCGAGCTGGACGCCCATCCTGAAGTGGCCCGAGGCCAGATAGACATCGGGCACGGTGGTGGGCCCGATGAGGGGCAGGTCGTCGGGCGAGCCCGGGCGCAGCCCGGCGCTGACCTCGGCGAAGCGCAGCGCGCCCACGCCGGGGATGACGGCGGCGGCGCGGGCCAGCAGGCCGCCTGTGCCATCGGCGGTGACGGTCTCGTCGTAGCCGCGCTCCTCGTAGGTGGCGCCGACGACCAGCTCGCCGTCGAGGCGGGGCACGAGGTAGAGGGACGAGCCCTTGGACAGGGCGCGGGCGGTGACGGCGAGCAGCGGCGGGTCCGAGTGCAGCCGCACGATCTGGCCCTTGACGGGGCGGATCTCGGGGATGGCGCCCTGGGGAAGCCCCTCGATGCGGTGCGTCCAGCAGCCCGCGGCCAGGACGAGGCGGTCGAACGCCACGGTCTCGCCGTTGTCGAGGACGACGGCGTGGTCGGCGACGCGGGTGGCGGCCCTGCGGATGACGGTGCCGCCAAGCGCCTCGATCGCGGTGATCAGCGCGGCGGTGAGGACGCGCGGGTCGACGGCGCCGTCGTCGGGCGACAGCAGGCCGCCGAGGACGGGCGCGAACGCGGGCTGGAGCGCGCCGACCTCGGCCGCGGTGAGGCGTTCGGTGCGGATGCCGAGGGACTCCTGGAAGGACTGCTGGCGGTCGAGGGAGCCCAGGGCGTCCTCGTCGAACGCGGCGTCGAGCACGCCGTCGCGCCTGAAGCCCGCGGGGGCGAACTCCTCGAGCTCGGCGACGAACGACGGGTACAGCTCGCGGGAGGCCAGGCACAGGCGCAGCAGGCTCTCCTGGTCGTACATCTGGTCGTTGACGGCGGGGAGCATGCCGCCCGAGACATGGGACGCCTTGCTGCCGGGGGCCGGGTCGATCACGGTGACGGCGAGGCCCGCGCGCCGGGCGCGCCAGGCGGCGGCGAGGCCGATGACGCCTCCGCCGACGACAACGGTGTTCACGATTCGCCCTCCTGGAGGAGTAGCCGCAGATGGGAGGCAAGACGTGCGGGGGTCGGGTGGTCGAAGGTGAGGGTCACGGACAGGCGCAGCCCGGTCGCGGCCGAGAGGCGGCGGCTGAGCTCGAGGTTGCCCATGGAGTCAAGGCCGAAGGCGCCGAACTCGCGGTCGGGGTCGACATCGTCCGGGCCTTCGAAGCCGAGGACGGCGGCGGCCGCCGCGCGGACGAACTCCAGGGCGGCGCCGTCGCGTTCGGCCTCGGGCAGGTCGGCGATGCGGCCGCGCAGCGTGTCGGCGGCGGCCTGCCGCCCCGCGCGCGCGGGCGCCAGGTCGGCCAGAACGGGCGGAACGTCCCCGGTGAGGCCCGCCTCGTTGAGCCGGACGGGGGCGAGGACCGCCTCGTCGGCGGCGATGGCGGCGTCGAAGAGGGCGAGGCCCTGCTCGGGCCCGAGGGGCGCGAAGCCGGTGCGCCTGATGCGGGCGAGCTCGGCGGCGGACAGCGCGGAGCCCATGCCGCCCTCGCTCTCCCACAGGCCCCAGGCCAGGGAGACGCCGCGCAGGCCGAGGGTGCGGCGGCGGTGGGCGAGCGCGTCGAGGACGGCGTTGGCGGCGGCGTAGTTGGCCTGGCCCGCGTTGCCGACGAGGCCGGCGACGGAGGAGAACACCACGAACGCGCACTCAGGGTCGCGGATCAGCTCGTGCAGGTGGAGCGCGGCGTCGACCTTGGGCGCCAGGACCTTGTCGAGCCTGCGCGGGGTCAGGGTGTCGACGACGGCGTCGGAGAGCACGCCCGCGGTGTGGATGACGGCGGAGGGCGCGGGGATGTCGGCCAGGGCACGTTCGAGGGAGGGGCGGTCGGCCGCGTCGCAGGCGATCACGTCCACGCGGGCGCCGAGCGCGCTGAGCTCGGCGGTCAGCTCGGCGGCGCCTGGGGCGGCGGGGCCGCGGCGGCTGAGCAGCACCAGGTGCTCGGCCTCGTGGCGGGTGACCAGGTGACGGGCGACCAGGCGGCCGAGGGCCCCCGTTCCGCCGGTGAGCAGCACCGTGCCCGTGAGGCTCGCGGGGCGGGACGGCGGCGGGCAGCGCACAAGGCGCGGCCGGAACAGCGCGCCGTGGCGCACGGCGAGTTGGGGCTCGCCCGAGGCCACGGCGGCGGCGAGGGCGCGGCCCGAGTCCTCGGGGTCGTCGATGTCGACCAGGGTGAAGCGTTCGGGGTGCTCGGACTGGGCGCTGCGCAGCAGCCCCCACACGGCCGCGCCCGGCACGTCGGACAGGACCTCCTGGGGGCGGGTGGCGACGGCGCCGCTGCTGACCAGGACCAGGCGTGAGGTGGCGAGCCGCGGGTCGGCGAGCCATTCCTGGGCGAGCATCAGGGCGCGTTGGGCGACCGAGTGCACCGGGGAGTCCTCGTCGGTGCAGGAGACCACGACGACATCGGGCGCGGGGGCGCCCTTGCGCAGCGCGGCGTCGAACGCGCGCAGCGAGGGGTAGGCGTCGAACGGGTGGCGGATCGTCTTGAGCGCGCCGGTGAGGCCGATGTGGTCGGTGCCGAGGAACGCCCAGTGCCGCTGGTCCGCGGCGGCGGGCGGCTGCACAACGGGCTTCCAGGCGACGCGGAGCAGCTGGGCGCGCTGCCCCGCGGCGTCGAGCTGGCCGGGGGTGACGGAGCGGGTGACGAGGCTGCCGACCGTGGCGACCGGCTCGCCGTCGGCGCCGGTGAGCGTGAGGGAGACCCCGCCCTGGCCGGGAACGGCGTGGACATGGACGGCGCGGGCGCCCGCCCTGTGCAGCCGCACGCCGCGCAGCGCGAAGGGCAGGAACGTTCCGCTCTCGCTGTCGAGGCCCGGCACGAGCGCCGACTGGAGCGCGGCGTCGAACAGCGCCGGGTGCAGGTGGTAGTCGCCGTCGCCGCCGTTGGCGCTCTCCAACTCGGCCTCGGCGTAGACCTCTTCGCCGTGCGACCACACGGCGCGCAGCCCCTTGAACGCGGGCCCGTACTGGAGGCCGCGGTCGGCGAGACGGCCGTAGAGGTGGTCGATGTCGACTTTCCGGACTCCCTCGGGAAGCCCGTGCTGTTGTGCGTGGCTCATCGTCGCTTCCTTCGCCGGGGCGGAACGGGGTGTCTGTCGCCGTCTGTCGCCGTCTGTCGCTGTCAGTTCTGGGGCGGGTTGGTGATCGCGGCCGAGATCTCGCCATGGCTCTCGCCGCCGTGCTCGTCCCAGTACCGGGCGCGGGTGCGCAGCATCACGAGGGCGTCGCGCAGGTCGTTGGCGTCCCACTCGGCGATGTCGACGACCTCGATCTGGCCCTTGAAGTGGCGGCCGCTCATGGCGCTGCGGAAGGCGCTCTTGAAGTCGGTGATGAGGATGTCCGCGAGCTGCCGCTGCCAGAACTGGTCGAGCGTCCACCGCGAGAACGGCTCGACCAGCGACTCCTTCACGGCCTTGGCCATCAGGTAGTAGGCCATCTGGTTGAAGCAGATGTTGAACTCGACCGAGTTGAAGTGCCCCGTGTCGTCGATGTAGCAGGACTCGGGGATGTAGAACGAGCAGGCCGCGGTGAGCCGTCCGCCGTCGCCCGGGTCGCCCTCCAGGGTGACCTCGGCCGAGGTGAGGTATTCGCAGCGCTTGGCCCGGTACGGGGTCAGCACGCGGTGCAGCAGCTCCTCGTCCGTGGGGTGGACGCGCTGTGCGGTGTCGTGGAGCAGCTCGGTCATGTCGGGTCTCCTGATCGTTGCGCGGTGCGAAGGAGCTCGGCCAGGCTCATGCCCTGGATCTCCGCGGTGCGGTCCTCGGCGCTCTCGCCGCCCGCGTCCCGCGTGGGCTCGGGCTCGGCCTCCGCCTCGGGCTCGTCGAGCGCCAGCTCCGCGAGCAGGTGGCGGGTGAGGACGAGCGCGGTCGGGTGGTCGAAGACGAGGGTCGCGGGCAGGCGTTCGCCCACGGTCTCGCCCAGGCCGTTGCGGAACCGCACGGCGGCCAGGGAGTCGAAGCCCATGTCGCGGAACGACCGTTCGGCGTCCACCTCGTCGGCGCCCGCGAAGCCGAGGGTGGCGGCGGCCTGGGCCCGGACGATGTCGAGCAGCGCCTGCTCGCGGCGCGCCGGGGTGAGGCGGGCCAGCCGCTCGCGCAGGCTCTCGGCGGGCTCGGCGGCCAATGCGGCGTGGTCGACGGCGCGGCGGGCCGGGCCGCGCACCAGGTCGCGCAGCAGATAGGGCGCGTCGGCGCGGCGCTGCCCGGTGAGGTCGATCCTGACGGGCGCGAGGAACGCCCGGTCGAGCGCCCCCGCCGCGTCGAGGAGCGCGAGGCCCTCGTCGGACGCGATGGGCAGGACGCCGTCGCGCCGCATGGTGTCCAGGTCGGCGGCGTCGAGGGCGCCGGTCATGCCGCTCGCCTCCTCCCACAGGCCCCAGCCGAGCGACTGCGCGGGCAGCCCGTGGGCGCGCCGGTGGGCGGCGAGGGCGTCGAGGAAGGCGTTGGCGGCGGCGTAGTTGCCCTGGCCCGCGCCTCCGGTGACGCCCGCGGCGGAGGAGAACAGCACGAACGCCGAGAGGTCGTGGTCCGCGGTGAGCTCGTGGAGGTTCAGCGCGGCGTCGACCTTGGGGCGCAGCACCGCGGCCAGCCTCTCGGGGGTGAGCGAGGAGATGACGCCGTCGTCCAGGATCCCCGCGGTGTGGACGACCCCGGCGAGGGTGCGGCCTTCGAGGAGCGCCGCCAGCGCGTCGCGGTCGGCGGCGTCGCACGCGGCCACCTCGACGCGGGCGCCGCGCTCGGTCAGCTCGGCGGCCAGCTCGGCCGCCCCGGGGGCGGCGGGGCCGCGGCGGCTGGTGAGCAGCAGGTCGGTGACGCCGTGCTCGGCGACGAGGTGCCGGGCGACCAGGCCGCCGAGCGTTCCGGTGCCACCGGTGATCAGCACCGCGCCTGGCCGGTCGCCGAAGACGGTGGCGGGGGCGCCGACGGCGTCTCCCGTCACGCGGGTGAGGCGCGGGCGGTGGGGCGTTCCCGAGCGGATCGCCAGCTGTGCCTCGCCGGTGGCGACGGCGGCGGCGATGGCGGCCTCGGTGTCGGCCCCGGCGCTCTCGCCGTCGGGGTCGCCGGGGTCGCCGGGGTCGCCTGGGTCGCCTGGGTCGAGGTCGATCAGGACGATCCGGTCGGGGTTCTCGGTCTGGGCGCTGCGGGCCAGCCCCCAGACGGCGGCGCCCGCGAGGTCGGTGACGTCCTCGCCGCGCACGGACACGGCGCCCCTGGTGACGACGGCGAGCGCGGCGCGTTCGGCCCGCTCGTCGTCGAGCCAGGAGCGCAGGGCGCCGAGCGCCGAGGCCGTCGCGGCGTGCACCGCCTCCGCGGTCGTCCCGCCCGCGCAGCGGTGCACGACGGTCTCGCGGGCTGGACCCTCGGCCGCCGCGGGCGCCCAGGTCAGCTCGAACAGCGCGTCGTGGGCCGCGTTCGCCGGTGCCAGCGCGCCGGTGGCCATGGGCCGCAGGACGAGCGAGGCGACGGACGCGACGGGGCGGCCCGCGGTGTCGGTGAGGCGCAGCGCGACCTCGTCGTCGCCGAGCCTGGTCATCCGCAGCCTGAGCGCGGCGGCGCCCGAGGCGTGCAGGTCGACGCGGGTCCAGGAGAACGGGAGCGTGACGCGTTCGGCGTCGGCGGCAAGCAGCGCGGTGGCGTGCAGGGCCGCGTCGAGCGCCGCGGGGTGCAGGCCGAACCTCGTGGCCTCGGCGGCGGCCCGCTCGGGCAGCGCGATGTCGGCGTACACCTCGTCGTCGCCGGACCGCCACGCGGCGCGCATCCCCTGGAACGTGGGCCCGTAGGCCAGGTCGTCATCGGCCGACCGCTCGTAGAAGCCGGTGAGGTCGATCGGCTCGGCGCCTGGCGGGGGCCAGGGGGCGGGCTCGGGCGCGGGCTCGGGGCCCGCGTCGGCGAGCGTGCCGTGGGCGTGCCGGGTCCAGGGGGCGTCGGCGGGGGCGTCCTCGGGCCGCGAGTGGATCGACACGGTGCGCAGGTCGGCGTCCACGACGACCTGGACGGCCACGCCGCCGCGCCCAGGGAGGGCGAGGGGCGCTTCGAGCGTCAGGTCTTCCACGCGGCCCCTGCCGACCTCGTCGCCCGCCCTGACGGCCAGCTCGACAAAGCCGGAGCCGGGGAACAGGGCGGTGCCGCCGACGACATGGTCGGCGAGCCACGGCTGGGCCGCCACCGAGAGGCGCCCGGTGAGCAGCACGCCGCCGAGCCCGGCGATCGGCACCGCCGCGCCCAACAGCGGGTGATCCGTGGGCACTTGGCCGACGCCCAGGGCGTCGCCCGGCTGCTCGGGCTGCCAGTCGAGCCAGTAGCGCCTGCGCTGGAACGGGTAGGTGGGCAGGTCGACGCGGCGTGCCCCGGTCCCGGCGAACGCGGTCTCCCAGTCCACGCTGGCGCCCCGCACATACGCCGCGGCGAGCGAGGTGAGGAACTGGCGCGGGCCGCCCGCGTTGCGGCGCAGCGTGCCGACGAGCGCGGCGGCCACCCCCGCCGACTCGGCGGTCTCGCCGAGCCCGGCGAGCAGGCCGGGGTGCGGGCTCGCCTCGACGAAGATCTCGAAGCCGTCGGCGAGCAGCGCCCGCGTCGTCTCCTCGAACCTGACGGTCCCTCGCAGGTTGGTGTACCAGTACTCGGTGTCGAGCCCCGCGGTGTCGAACGGCCCCGCGGTGACGGTGGAGTAGAACGGCACGGTCGAGGTGCGCGGCGTCAGCCCGGTCAGCTCGGCGAGCAGCCGTTCGCGGATCTCCTCGACGAACACCGAGTGGGAGGCGTAGTCCACGGGGATGCGGCGGGCCTGGACACCGTCGGCGTCCACCCTGGCGCGCAGTTCGTCGAGGGCTTCGGGGTCGCCGCACACGACGACGGAGCCGGGGCCGTTGACGACGGCGAGCTGGAGGCGCCCGTCCCACGCGGCCAGGTACGCGGCGGCCCGTTCGGCGGAGACGGCGACCGACATCATGCCGCCGCGGCCCGCGAGGTCCTGGCGGATGATCCGGCTGCGCAGGGCGACGACGCGCGCGCCGTCGTCGAGCGACAGCGCGCCCGCGACGCACGCCGCGGCGATCTCGCCCTGGGAGTGGCCGACGACGGCCGCGGGCTCGACGCCGACGGCGCGCCACGCCTCGGCCAGCGACACCATGACCGCCCACAGCACGGGCTGCACGACGTCGACGTCGTCGAGGTCCGGGGCGCCGGGGGCGCCGCGCAGCACGTCGAGCAGGTCCCACTCGACATGGGGTTCGAGGGCCTTGGCGCACTCGCGGAGGCGCGTGGCGAACGCCGGGGAGTGTTCGAGCAGTTCCACGCCCATCCCGCGCCACTGCGAGCCCTGCCCTGGGAAGACGAACACGGCGCGCGGGTCGCCGCGTTGGACGCCCTGGACGACGGAGGCGGGGGTGTTCCCCGCGGCCAGCGCGTCGAGCCCGGCGATGAGTCCTTCGCGGTCGGCGTCCACGATCACGGCGCGGTGTTCGAGCGCGGCGCGGCCCCGGGCGAGCGAGGCGGCGGCGTCGAGCTCGTCCACGTCGTCGTTCTCGCGCAGGTGGGTGGCGATCCGCGCGGCCTGGGCGCGCAGCGCGTCGGCGGAGGCCGCCGCCAGGGTCAGCGGCAGGACGGCGGGCCGCTGGCCGCGGGGCTCGGCGGGGGCGAGGGGCGGCGCCTCCTCGATGACGACATGGGCGTTGGTGCCGCTGACGCCGAACGAGGAGACCCCGGCCCGGCGCGGGCGGCCCGTCGCGGGCCAGTCCCTGGGCTCGTGAAGCAGCTCGACGGCGCCCTCGGTCCAGTCGATGTGCGGCGACGGGGTGTCGGCGTGCAGCGTGCGCGGCAGCAGGCCGTTGCGCATCGCCATCACCATCTTGATGACGCCCGCGACCCCGGCGGCGGCCTGGGCGTGCCCGAGGTTGGACTTGATGGAGCCGAGCCACAGCGGCTCGCCGTTCGCGCGGTCCTGGCCATAGGTGGCCATCAGGGCCTGGGCCTCGATGGGGTCGCCGAGGGTGGTGCCCGTGCCATGGCCCTCGACCGCGTCGACGTCGGCGGGGGTCAGGCCAGCGTGGGCCAACGCCTGCCTGATCACGCGCTGTTGGGCGGGGCCGTTGGGTGCGGCCAGGCCGTTGGAGGCGCCGTCCTGGTTGACCGCGGAGCCGCGGACCACGGCGAGCACGGGGTGCCCGTTGCGGCGGGCGTCGGAGAGGCGTTCGAGCAGCAGCAGGCCCGCGCCCTCGGCCCATCCCGTGCCGTCGGCCGAAGCGCCGTACGCCTTGCAGCGGCCGTCGGCGGCCAGGCCGCTCTGGAGGCTCATCCCGACGAACGTCTCGGGCGTGGCCATGACGGTGACCCCGCCCGCGAGGGCAAGGGTGCACTCGCCCTGGCGCAGCGCCTGCATCGCCCAGTGCATCGCGACCAGGGACGAGGAGCAGGCGGTGTCGACGGTGACCGCGGGGCCTTCGAGGCCCAGGGTGTAGGCGATGCGGCCCGAGGCGACACTGCCGAGGGTGCCCGCGGCGGTGAAGCCCGCGAGGTCCTCGGAGACGGTGCCGGAGCGCGGCGCCCAGTCGTGGTACATGACCCCGGCGAACACGCCGGTGGGGCTGCCCTTGAGCGACAGCGGGTCGATGCCGCCGCGTTCGACGGCCTCCCAGGCGACCTCGAGCAGGAGCCGCTGCTGGGGGTCCATCGCCTGGGCCTCCACGGGGCTGATGCCGAAGAAGGCGGGGTCGAACTCGGCGGCCTCGTAGAGGAATCCGCCCTCGCGGGTGTAGGTGCGGCCCTGCTTGCCTGGCTCGGGGTCGTAGATCTCCTCGGTGTTCCAGCCGCGGTCCTCGGGGAACGGGCTGATCGCGTCGGTGCCGTCGGCGACGAGCCGCCACAGGTCCTGGGGCGTGGTGACGCCGCCGGGGTAGCGGCAGGCCATGGCGACGATCGCGATGGGCTCGTCGGTCGCGGCGCGCGGGGTGGCGCGCGCCGGCGCGGCGGCGGGCGCGGCGCCGCTGACCTTGTCGAGCACATGGTCGGCGAGGGCGTGCGGCGTGGGGTGGTCGAAGATCAGTGTCGAGGTGAGGCGCAGCCCCGTGGCCGTGGTGAGCGCGTTGCGCAGCTCGACGGCGGCCAGGGAGTCGAAGCCCAGCTCGGTGAACGCGCGGCGCGGGTCTATGGCGTTGGGGCTGTCGTGGCCGAGAACGGCGGCGATCCGCGCGCGGACCAGGTCGAGGACGACGCGGGCGCGCTCGTGGTCGGGGCGCCCGGCCAGCTGGTCGGCCAGCGCGCCGCCGGGGGCGCCCGCGCTCGCCGCGGCGGCCTGCCTGCGGGCGGGCGCGCGGACGAGGCCGCGCAGCATGGGCGGGATGCCGTCGGGGCGGGCGCGCAGCGCGGGGGCGTCGTAGCGCAGGGGCACGAGCGCGGGCGCATCGGTGGCCAGGGCCTGGTCGAGGAGGGCGAGGTTCTGCTCGGCGTCCAGGGCCGGGAGTCCCGAGCGTTCGGCGCGGCGGAGGGTCACCTCGTCGAGGCGGGCGCCCATGCCCGCGTCGCCCGCCCACAGGTTCCACGCGAGGGAGGTGGCGGGCAGGCCCTGGGCGGCGCGGTGGTGGGCGAGGGCGTCGAGGAAGGCGTTGGCGGCGGCGTAGTTGCCCTGGCCCGCGGCCTCCAGGGTCCCGGCCGCCGAGGAGAACAGCACGAACGCCGCGAGCGGGAGGTCGCGGGTCAGCTCGTGCAGGTGCCAGGCGCCGTCGGCCTTGCCGTGGAAGACGGCGTCGACCTGCTCGGGGGTGAGCGTCCCCGCGAGGCCGTCGGCGACGACGCCCGCGCTGTGGACGATCCCGGTCAGCGGGTGCTCGTCGGGGACGCTCGCGAGCAGCGCGGCGACGGCGTCCCGGTTGGCGACGTCGCACGCGGCGACGGTGGCCCGGGCGCCCAACGCGGCCAGCTCGGCGGTCAGTTCGGCCACTCCGGGGGTGTCGGGGCCGCGGCGCCCGGTGAGGAGCAGGTGCTTCACGCCGTGCTCGGCGGCGAGGTGGCGGGCGACGAGGCCGCCGAGTCCCCCGGTGCCTCCGGTGATCAGGACCGTGCCCTCGGGGTCGAGGCCCAGGGGCCTGGGCGTCTCGGGTGCGGGCACGCGCGCCAGGCGGGGCACGGTCACCACGCCGTCGCGCAGGGCGAGTTGGGGCTCCCCGGTGGCCAGGGCGGCGCGCAGCTCGTCCTCCGGCGTGTCGCGGTCGGTGTCGACGAGGACGAAGCGCCCCGGGTTCTCGGCCTGGGCGGCGCGCACCAGCGCCCAGGCGGGCGCGAGCGCCAGGTCGCCCGGCGCGTCGCGCGTGACGATCGCGAGCCTGGTGTCGTCGCGCAGCGCGCCCTGGATCAGGTCGAGGACGTGCCCGGTCGCCGCCCTGGCCGCCTCGGCGGGCGCGCCAGGGAAGGCGGCGGGGACGGATACGAGCGTGAACTCCCGTGCGGCGGCGTCCGGTTCGGCCGGTGCCTGGATCGTGGTCCACTCGATGCGCAGCAGCGAGCCGCCGCGCGCCCCTGGCGAGTCAAGGGCGCCGGACGGCAGGGGCCGCTGGACGAGGGACTTGATGGTGGCGACGGGCGCGCCCGCGGGGTCGGCGAGCTGGACGGAGACCGCGTCGGGCCCGGTGTGGAGCACGCGGACGCGCGCGGCGGTGGCGCCGGTGGCGTGCAGCTCGACGCCGACCCAGGCGAACGGCAGGCGCACCTGTCCTTCGTCCTTGGGCTCCTCGTCGGCGTGCAGCGAGGCGTCGAGCAGCGCGGGGTGCAGCCCGAAGCGGTGGGGCGCCGCGTCGGCCAGGGCGACCTCGGCGAACACCTCGTCCCCGCGGCGCCAGGCGGCGCGCACGTTCCGGAACGCGGGGCCGTAGGCGTAGCCCTGCGCGGCCTGGCGGTCGTAGAGCCCGTCGATGTCGACGGGCTCGGCGTCGGCGGGGGGCCACGGGGCGAACGCCGCGGGGTCGGGCGCGGGGCCCTCGGCGTGCTCGGCCAGCACGCCGCTCGCGTGGCGGGTCCAGCGCTCGTCGCCGCGCGCGGGGCGCGACCAGATCTCGACGGTGCGGCGGTCGGCCGCGTCGGGGGCGCCGACGGCGACCTGGACCTCCGCCTCGGCGTCGCCCGGCAGCGACAGGGGCGTCTCCAGGGTGAGTTCGTCGAGGACGCCGCAGCCCGCCTCGTCGCCCGCGCGCACCGCGAGCTCGACCAGGGCGGTGCCGGGCACCAGGACGGTGCCCGCGATGACGTGGTCGGCGAGCCACGGCTGGGACCTGGTGGACAGGCGGCCCGTGAGCACAAGCCCATCGGCGCCCGCCAGGCTGACGGCGGCGTCGAGCAGGGGGTGGCCGATCGTGTCGGCCGCGGCGCTGCCGGGGTCGAGCCAGTAGCGCCTGCGCTGGAACGCGTAGGTGGGCAGGTCGATCCTGCGGGCGCCGCGCCCGGCGAAGAAGCGGTTCCAGTCGACGGCGACGCCGTGGGCGTGAGCCAGGCCGAGCGCGGTGAGGGCCTGGCGCTCCTCGCCGTGCCCCTTGCGCAGCAGCGCGGCGAACGCGGCGGTGTCGGCGCTCGTTTCGGCGAGGCACTCGCGGCCCATCGCCGACAGGACGGCGTCGGGGCCGAGCTCGATGAACGTGGTGACGCCCTGGGAGTCGAGCCAGCGCACGCCGTCGGCGAACCGCACGGGCTCGCGCACATGGCGCACCCAGTAGTCGGCGTCGAACGCGGTGACGGGCTCGCCGGTCAGGTTGGAGACGACGGGGATCTTGGGCGGGGCGTAGGTGAGGGTCTCGGCGACGCGGCGGAACTCCTGGAGCATCGGGTCCATGAGCGGCGAGTGGAACGCGTGCGAGACCCGCAGCCGCCGCGTCTTGTGCCCGCGCTCGGCGAAGTGGGCGGCGATGGCCAGCACGTCGTCGGCGCCGCCCGAGACGACGACGGCGCTCGGCCCGTTGACGGCGGCGAGCGCGGTCGTTCCGGTCAGGTGGGGGGTGACCTCGTCCTCGGTGGCCTGGATGGCGACCATGGCTCCCCCGGCGGGGAGTTCGTGCATGAGCGTGCCGCGGGCGCCGACGAGCAGCGCGGCGTCGCCGAGCGTCATGGCGCCCGCGGCGTGCGCGGCGGCGATCTCGCCGATGGAGTGCCCGGCGAGCAGTCCCGGGGTGACGCCCCACGAGTCGAGCAGCCTGAACAGGGCGGTCTCGACGGCGAAGAGCGCGGCCTGGGCGTAACGCGTCTGGTGCAGCAGCTCCTCCCCCGGCGAGCCCGGCTCGGCGAACAGCACGTCGCCCAGGGGCTCTTCGAGGTAGAGGTCGAGGTGGTCGGCGGCCTCCTGGAGCGCTTCGGCGAACACCGGGAACGCCTTGACCAGCTCGCGGCCCATGCCGACGCGCTGGCTGCCCTGGCCGGTGAAGAGGAACGCGGTGCGGCCTGTCGCGAGCGTCGTGCCGGTGAGCAGCCCGGGCGCTGGCTCGCCCTGGGCGAGGGCGGTGAGCGCCCGGCGCAGCTCGTCGCGGTCGGCGGCGACGATCGTGGCGCGGTCGCGCAGCGCGGCGCGCGTGGTGGCGGCCGAGTAGGCGATGTCGAGGGGGGACGCCTCGTCCACGGTGGCCAGGAGGCGTTCGGCCTGGCCGCGCAGCGCGTCCTCGCCCTGGGCCGACAGGACGACCGGCACAAGGCGTTCGGGGGCGGGGCGTTCGGAGGGCGCGAGGGAGGCGGGAATCTCGGCGCGCGCCGCGGGCGGCGGCTCCTCGATGAGGACGTGGGCGTTGGTGCCGCTCGCGCCGAAGGAGGAGATCCCGGCGCGGCGCGGCGCGTCGTTCGCCTCCCATGGCACGGGCTCGGTGAGCAGCCTGACGGTGCCGTCCGACCAGTCGACGTGCGGGGTGGGCTCGTCCACGTGCAGAGTGCGGGGCAGCGTGCCATGGCGCATCGCCATGATCATCTTGATGACGCCAGCGGCCCCGGCCGCCGCGCCCGTGTGCCCGATGTTGGACTTCACCGAGCCGAGCCAGAGCGGCGCTTCGGGCGAGCGCCCGCGCCCGTAGGCGGCGATGATGGCCTGGCCCTCGATGGGGTCGCCGAGCGTGGTGCCCGTGCCGTGCGCCTCGACGGCGCCGACCTCGGCGGGGGTGAGCCCGGCGTCGGCGAGCGCGCGGCGGATGACGCGCTGCTGGGCCAGGCCGTTGGGCGCGGTCAGCCCGTTGCTCGCGCCGTCCTGGTTGATGGCGGTGCCGCGGATCACGGCGAGGACGGGGTGCCCGTCGCGCACCGCGTCGGACAGGCGGGCCAGCACGAACACCCCGGCGCCCTCGGCGAAGCACGTGCCGTCGGCGGCGGCGGCGAACGCCTTGATCCGCCCGTCGGGGGCGAGTCCCCGCTGGCGGCTGAACGTCGTGAACGTGCCGGGGCTCGAGATGACGGTGACGCCGCCCGCGAGCGCGAGGGCGCACTCGCCGCCGCGCAGCGCCCGCACGGCGAGGTGGAGGGCGGTGAGCGACCCCGAGCAGGCGGTGTCGACGGTCAGCGTGGGCCCTTCGAGGCCGAGCGTGTAGGCGACGCGGCCCGAGACGACGCTCGGCAGGTTGCCCGCCATGATGTAGCCGTCGAGCCCTTCGGGCGCTTCGTGGGCGCGGGGCCCGTACTCGTGCGGCTCGACGCCGATGAACACGCCCGACTGGCTGCCGCGCAGGCGCCCCGGGTCGATCCCCGCGCGTTCAAGGGCCTCCCAGCAGGTCTCAAGCAGCACCCGCTGCTGAGGGTCCATGGTGAGGGCTTCCCTGGGGTTGATCTGGAAGAAGTCGGCGTCGAAGTCGCCGGCGTCCGGCAGGAATCCACCGCGCCGCACATAGCTGGCGCCCGTGGCGGCCGGGTCGGGGTCGTAGAGGCGGTCGAGGTCCCAGCCGCGGTCGGCGGGGAAGTCGGTGAGCACATGGGTGCCGTCGGCCAGGAGCCGCCACAGGTCGTCCGGCGAGTGCACCCCGCCGGGGAAGCGGCAGCCGATCCCGACGATCGCGATGGGCTCGTCGAACGCCCCCGGCGCGGCGGGGGCGTTGGGCTCATCCGGCGCGGTGGACGCGGCGGGCGCGGCGTCGCCGCGCACCACGTCCGCCAGGTGGCGGGCGAGCGCGGCCGGGGTGGGGTGGTCGAAGCCGATCGTGACGGGCAGCTCCACGCCGAGCTCGGCGGTGAGCCGCCGGTGCAGCTGGACAAGGCCGAGCGAGTCCAGGCCCACCGCAAGGAACGGACGGTCGGCCGCCACGTCGGCTGCCCCGTCCTCGTACGCATCGGGATGGGCGGCGCGCAGCACGGCAGTGGCCTGCGCCAGCACCAGCTCCAGCATCGCGGCCCTGGACTGCTCGGTCATGTGCATACTCCGGGAACGAAGAGGCAGGGAGACGATCGGGTGTTCAGGCCGTCACGCGGGCGGCCAGGGCGGCGCGGTCGACCTTCCCGTTGACGGTCAGCGGGAACTCGTCCACCCCGTGCAGCCCTTGGGGGACCATGTAGGCGGGCAACGCCGAGCGGCAGAACGCGATGACGTCCTTGGTGTCCGGCCTGTCGCCGCCGGGGGCATAGGTGACGAACGCGTGCAGCAGCGGGTCGCCTTCGGGGCGCGGCAGGACCATCGCGACCGCGCCCGTGACCCCGGGGAACGCGCCGACGCGGCGCTCGACCTCGCCGAGCTCGACGCGGTTGCCGCGGATCTGCACCTGGGAGTCGGCGCGGCCGTGGAAGTACAGCTCGCCGTCGGGTCCCTTGGACGCCAGGTCGCCTGACTTGAAGACCAGCCGCCCCGACCTGGGGTCGAGCGGGTCGGGGACGAGGACGGCGCGCGTGGCGTCGGGGTCGCCCCAGTAGCCGGAGAACAGCGACGGGGTGCGCAGATGGATCTCGCCGACGGTGCCAGGCTCGTCCACGGGCCGCCCGTCGTCCCCGATGAGGCTCATCTCCGCGCCCGCGACGGCGTAGCCGATGGACAGGCGGGTGGTGTCGGCGGGCAGGGGGTTTCTCACCTCGGTGAGCGAGGCGGCCAGCGTCTCGGTGGCGCCGTAGCCGTTGGTGAAGTGCGCCTTGGGCAGGAGGGCTTGGAGGGCGCGCAGCTCGTCGAGGGGGAAGTTCTCGCCGGAGAACAGGATCCGGCGCAGCAGGCCCTGCTCGCCCAGCTCGGCGAGCAGTTCGGGCTCGTGGCGCAGCACGGGGCGCCAGAGCGAGGGAACGCCGTCGACCTGGGTGGCCCCGGCCTCGCGCAGAAAGCCGAGGAAGCGGCGGGGCCAGCTGAGCCGGTCGCGCGGCACGGGCACGAGCGCGGCGCCGTGGCTGAGGGCGAGGCCGATGTCGAACAGTGCGAAGTCGAACTGGAGCGGGGACGTGCCCGCCACGCGGTCGTCGGCCGTGATCAGCTCCTCGGCCTCCACGCCGCGCAGGAACGCGATGGCGCCGCGGTGGCTCATCACCACGCCCTTGGGGCGCCCCGTCGTTCCCGAGGTAAAGACGATGTAGGCGGTGTCGACGGGCGTCACCACGCGGCGGTGGCGCACGCGTGGCGCGGGCGGCCGCTCCACGGTGAGCCCTTCGGCGGTGAAGCGGGCCAGGCCGACGGCCTTGGGTATGCCGGGGCGGGCCTTCGGGGCGGCGCGCAGGTGCAGCGCGGGCTCGGCGCTTTCGGTGATCGTCAGCAGCCGCTCGTCGGGGGTCTCGGGGCTGGTCGCGATGAACGGCAGCCCGAGCGTCGAGCAGGCCAGGAGCGCCGCGATGGCGTCGGCCGAGGTGTCGGATTCGAGGATGACGCGGTCGCCGACGTCGAGGCCGAGCGCGTCGAGCTGTTGGGCGAGGCGGTCGGTGCGCCGTTCCAGCTCGCCATAGGTGATCGTCTCGACGCCGCCGCCCTCGGCGGCCTGGACCACCGCGGGCCGGTCGGGGGCCCTTCGGGCGGCGGCCAGCAGATAGGTCCGCAGGTTGTCCACCGAGGCGTGGGCCCTGGCCGGTCCATTCGAGCTCATGCGCCACCCTTCCGATTCGACCTTGCCAGCGAATACCAGATCGTTTGTAACAGGGGGCTTTTGCCGCCCACAAGAACCGCAGAGCCATGACCGGCGAGTTAGGGGGCGTTAGGGGTTATGCCGACACCTGGGGCCCACAAGACTGACCGGAAACAATAGGATCGACCTGCCGGTCTTTTCGGGTGACCATGCCGAGCGCTTACGAAATGGAGTACGAGAATATGTCGGCGATTGTCTTTCCAGGAATCGGGCCGACGCGTTTCGCCGACTCGGCGCGCTTCATGGTGGTCCACCCCGTGGCGCGCCGGCTCGTCGCCGAGGCGGACCAGGCGCTCGGCTATCCGCTGGTCGACCGCTACCGCGAGGCCGAGGACCGCGGGGACCAGGGCGCGTTCCCCGAGCCCGCGCGCGTGGCGTTCCTGGTCACGTGTCTCGCGCTGGCCGAGTGGACGGTCGCCGAGCGCGACGTGGAGCCGGTCGCGTGCGCCGGGGCCAGCTTCGGCGGAACGGCGGCCGCGGTGCACGCCGGGGCGCTGCCGTTCGCCGACGCCGTGCGGATGACCGCCGAGTGGGGCCGCCTCGTGGACGCCCACTTCGAGCGCGAGCACCGCGACGTCGTCACCCAGTCGTTCGCCCGCGTCCCGCTCGACCGGCTCGACGAGATCCGCGGCGAGCTCGACGCGAGCGGCGAGTGGAACGAGGTGGCCTGCCACGTGGACCACGACTTCCACATGCTGTCGGTGCGCGAGCACGTGCTCGACCGGCTCCAGGCGCTGCTGCGGGCCGTCGGCGGGCTGCCGCTGTACGTCATGCGGCCGCCGATGCACTCGCCCCTGTTCGCCGCGCTGCGGGAGGAGATCGCGGCCCGGGTCGTCGCGGGCGTGCCGTTCTCCGACCCCGGGATCCCGGTGGTGTCGGACCACGACGGGTCGCTGGTGACGACCGCGGACGGCGTGCGGACGCTGCTGCTCGACGCGGTGACCAGGACGGTGCGGTGGCCCGCGGTGGTCGAGACGCTCAAGGGGCTCGGCGTCGAGCGGGTCCATGTCACAGGACAGGACGGGCTGTGGGGCCGGGTGGAGATCATGACCGAGGCGTTCGACGTGGTGGCGGTGCGCCCCGACACGGCGATGCGACCGCGCAGGCGCAGCGCGATCGCATGACGTGGAAGGACGCCGGGTCAACGCATGGCTTCCAGGGTGTTCCACAGGGTCGTGGGGGTGGCGAAATTGTCGATGTGCAGGGCGTCGTCGACAAAACGGACGCCATATTTCTCCTCAAGCGACGACAGCAGCGCCACCATTCCCATGGAATCGAGGCCGAAATCGCGCAGGCTGAGGTCGGCGGTGATCTCGTCCTCGGGTTCAAGCAGAGAAAGGTGCTTCCTGAGCAGTTGCTCGAACGACTCGTCCCACATGCCAGCTCCCATGTTTTCACGGCGTTCACCGAATGGTCGGCGTCGCGGCCAACCTAAGCCCTATGTCCCGCGGGTCGGCACCCCTATCCACCCCTTTTATCCCGGAGGAAGGACAATGACGGAGACTCCCGTCACCGGACACGGTCTGCACGAGCGGTTTCTGCGCGGCCTCGCGGTCTCGCCCCGCAGGACCGCGATCCGCGTGGACGCCGAGAGCCTGACCTACGAGGAGGCGCACGAGCTGGCCCTGCGCCGCGCGGGGGCGCTGCGGGCGGCGACGACCCACGGGCCGAACGGGCAGAACGGGCCGAACGCCGTGGCCGTGCTCGCGGACAAGAGCCTGACCGCGTATGTCGGGATCCTGGCGGCGCTGTACTCGGGCGCGACCGTCGTGCCGCTCAACCCCCGCTTCCCCGCCGAGCGCACCCGCAGGATGCTCACCGCGGCCGGCGTCTCGACGGTGATCGCCGACCCGGTCGGCCAGGCGGCGCTCGCCGAGACCGAGTTGGACCTGCCCGTCCTCGACGAGGCCGCGGCATCGGCCGCGCGGCCCCTTGACGCCCCGGCCGCCGTGCGGCCTTCGGACATCGCGTATGTGCTGTTCACCTCGGGTTCGACGGGCCAGCCCAAGGGCGTCCCGATGACGCACGCGGCCAACGACTTCTACTTCTCCCTGCTCGACGACCGCTACGACTTCGGCGCCACCGACGTGTTCTGCCAGAATGTCGGCCTCAACTTCGACTGCGCGATGTTCGAGATGTTCTGCGGCTGGGGGCACGGGGCCGCCGTGCACGCCGTCCCGCCCGCGGCGCACCGCGACCTGCCCGCGTTCTTCGCCGAGCGGCGGATGACCGTGTGGTTCTCCACCCCGAGCGGCATCGCCTTCATTCGGCGTATGGGCGGCCTGACGCCCGGTTCGATGCCCACCCTGCGGTGGAGCTTCTTCGCTGGCGAGGCGCTGCTGTGCGAGGACGCCGCGGACTGGCAGGCAGCGGCGCCCAGGTCGTTGATCGAAAACCTCTACGGGCCCACCGAGTTGACCATCACCATCAGCGGCCACCGCTGGTCGCGCGAGATCTCGCCGAGCCAGGCGGTCAACGGTGTGGTCCCGATCGGCCCCGTGCACCCCGGCCATGAGCACCTGCTGCTCGACGGGGACGAGGAGTCGGAGGTGGAGGGCGAACTGTGCGTCAGCGGGCCGCAGATGACGCCCGGCTATCTCGACCCCGAGGACGACAAGGGCCGCTTCATCGAGCGCGCGGGGCGCCGCTGGTACCGCACGGGCGACCGGGTGCGGCAACTGGCCGACGGCACGCTGGTCTATCTGGGGCGGCTCGACGCCCAGGTGCAGATCCAGGGCGTCAGGGTCGAGCTGTCGGAGATCGACCACGCGGTGCGGCAGTGCGCTGGCGTGCAGAACGCCGCCACCGTGACCCGCCCCGCCCCTGGCGGCGGCCTCGAACTCGTCCTCTACTACACGGGGAAGCGCGTGCCCGCGGCGACGCTGCGCCGTGAGCTGTCGGCGCTGCTGCCCGAGGCGATGGTGCCCAAGGCGTTCCGGCACGTCACGGAGTTCCCGTTGAACTCCAACCGGAAGGTGGACCGGAAGCGGCTGGCCCGTGAGGCGGCCGGGATGTCAGAGGGACATCCCTGATCCGGCGCGGCGCACATCCTCCACGACCGTCCGCAGCGCCTCGGCGAGCGACTCGCCCGTCGGGGCGTGCTCGGGGTCGATGATCCACTGCGTCATCACCCCGCTGAGCAGCGCGTGGTAGAACTGCCCGACCGCGACCTCGGTGTGCGGCGGCAGGTCGGCGTCGCCGAGCAGGAGGCCGACCAGGCCCTTCCGGGCCTGCTGCTGGGCCTCGACGAAGAACGCGCGGACCTCGGGCACGTGGTCGAGCTGGGAGATCGCGTCGAACTGCGCGGCCCACACGGGCCGGTGGCGCTCGAACAGCTCGATCACTCGGGTCCACGCCTGCTCGAACCGCACGATCGGGTCCTCGGGCAGGTCACCGCCGTCGGCCAGGGCGCCCTTCAGCTCCTGGGCCCACTCCTCCAACGCCTCCATGATCGCGGCGTTGAGCAGGGCCTCCTTGGTGCCGTAGTGGTACCCGATCGACGCGAGGTTCGCCCCGGACGCCTCGACGATGTCCCGTGCGGTGGTGCGGGCGTAGCCCTTCTCGTACAGGCAGCGCTTCGCCCCGACCAGCAGGTCCTCTCGGTGTCCCATGCGGAGGAGTCTAGCCGCACGTCATGTTTTCGTCTAAGACCTATGGCATATACTAATCTCTCATACAGATCTAGAGTTGGGTTCTATGAGTCACGAACGAGCGACCCGGAAGGAGTGGATCGGCCTCGCCGTCCTCGTTCTCCCGGTCCTCCTGTTGTCTATGGACATGACGGTGCTGTACTTCGCGGTGCCGTTCCTGAGCGCGTCCCTTGAGCCCACGGCCACCCAGCAGTTGTGGATCGTGGACATCTACGCGTTCATGCTGGCGGGGCTGCTCATCACCATGGGCACCATCGGGGACCACATCGGCCGCAGGCTGCTGCTGATGCTGGGCGCCGGGGCGTTCGGCGTCGCGTCGCTCGCCGCCGCGTACGCGGGCAGCTCGGAGTTCCTGATCGCCTCGCGCGCCCTCCTGGGGGTGGCGGGGGCCGTGCTCGCGCCGTCCACGCTCTCGCTGATCCGCACCATGTTCCGCGACCCCGGCGAGCGCCGCGCGGCCATCGCCGTGTGGACGATCGGCATGTCGGGCGGCTCCGCGCTCGGCCCGATCGTGTCGGGGCTCCTGCTTGAGCACTTCTGGTGGGGCTCGGTCTTCCTGATCAACATCCCGGTCATCGCGCTGCTCCTGCTGATCGGCCCGTTCCTGCTGCCCGAGTACCGCTCCCCCGAGCCGGGGCGCTTCGACCTCATCGGCGCGCTACTGTCGCTCGGCGCGATCCTGCCCGTCATCTACGGCATCAAGGAGCTGGCGGAGGACGGCTTCGCGTGGTCGTACGCCGCCGTCACGGCCGTGGGCGTGGCCGTCGGCGTGCTGTTCATCCAGCGCCAACGCACCGCCGCCACGCCGCTGATCGACCTGAGTCTGTTCCGCAGCCGGGGCTTCAGCGCGTCCATCGGCGTCAACCTGGTGACGCTCTTCGCGATGGTCGGCTTTCTGCTGTTCTCCACCCAGTGGATCCAGCTGGTCTACGGACTCAGCCCGTTGGAGGCCGCGCTGTGGACGCTGCCCGCGCCCGTCGCGGTGGCGATCGCCGCGTCGCTCGCCGCGGCGCTCGCCAAGACCGTGCGCCCAGGCCACATCATCGCGGGCGGCATGGTGATCGCGACGATCGGCTTCGGGATCATGACGCAACTGCGCGTCGACTCGCATCTCGCCGTCGTGGTCATCGGCGCGAGCGTGCTGTCGGCGGGGGTGGGCATCGCGGCCCCGCTGACCGCCGACCTGATCGTCTCCTCGGCCCCGCCCGAGCGCGCGGGCTCGATCTCCGCGCTCCCGGAGACCAGCAACCAGCTCGGCGGGGCGTTCGGCGTCGCCATCCTGGGCAGCATCGGCGCCGCCGTCTACACGCGCGACGTCACCGACGCGACGTCCCAGCTCCCGCCCGAGGCGGCCGAGCCCGCCGAGGGCTCGCTCGGCGGCGCCACCGAGGTGGCGCAGCACCTGCCCGAGGCGGCGGGCGAGCCCCTGCTGGCCGCCGCGGCCGAGGCGTTCACCCATGGCATGAACATCGCCGCGGCGGCGGGCGGCGGCGTCATGCTGGTCGGCGCCGTGGGCGCCGCGGTGCTGATGCGCCATGTCACCTCCCCCGCCGCGGCCCAGGGCCCGGCCGACCGCCCGGAGGCCGAACAGGTCTCCGCCCACGACCCCGAGTGAGGGATCACCCCCTCCACACGGGAAGAGTCCCTGCGCGACCGGTCGCGCAGGGACTCTTTTTCTTCGACGACTCCTCTTCGACGACTCCTCTTCGCACGCCCGGTCCGGCGTGCGAGAAGTTCAGCGGCCGAGGGTCAGCGGGAGCGTCGCATAGCTGGTCAGGCCCATGACGCCGCGGCGCTCGGGCTCGGAGGCCAGCTCGATCTTGGGGAACGTGTCGATCAGGGTCGTGAACAGCTCGGCGCCCTCCATGCGGGCCAGGGTGCCGCCGAAGCAGTAGTGCGACCCGGCGCTGAAGCTCAGGTGCGGGCCGTCGTCCCTGGTCAGCTTCAGGCGGTGCGGCTCGGGGAACCTGCGCGGGTCGCGGTTGGCGGCGGCGAGCAGGCACACGACGAGCTCGCCCTCGGGGATCTCGGCGTCCCCGACGGTGACGGGCTTGACGGTGACCCGGCTCGACGCGGTGTTGTGGGCACTGTGGCGCAGCAGCTCGTCGACGGCCGACTGCGTGATGCTCTTGTCCTCGCGCCAGCGGTTGAGCTCGTCGGGGTGCTCGATGAGCGCCGCGGTGCCCGCCGCGATGAGGTTGGTGGTGGCCGAGAAGCCCGCGGTGAACAGGAACAGCACGAGCGCCACCAGCTCGTCGTCGTCGAGGTGGCCGCCCGACGCCTCCTGCACGAGCGACGTCAGCAGGTCCTCGCGCGGCTGGGCGCGGCGGTCCTTGATGGCGTCGGCGAAGTAGCCGCCGAGCTGCTCGGCCGCATCGTCGGCGCGGGCCAGGTCCTCGTCGGAGAAGGCACCGGGGAAGACCCTCGACCAGTCGTCGGCCAGCTCCCACAGGCGTTCCCCGTCGGCGAAGGGGATGCCGAGCATGTCGCAGATGACCGCGACGGGGAACGGCGTGGCCAGCACCTCGACAAGGTCGACCGGCTCGCCGCCGGACGAGCGCTCGATGAGGTCGTCGACAAGGCCGCGGGTCAGCCGCTCGACGGCGGGCTGCATCTTCTTGATCTTGCTCGGCGTGAAGACGCGGCTGGCCAGGACGCGGACCCGGCCGTGGTCGGGCTGGTTGAGGGCGACCATCGAGTTCAGGTAGAGGCGGAGCGACGCGTGCTCCGCCCAGTTCTCGTGCCTGAGGGCGGAGGCGCGGGCGCCGCTCTGGACGCCGGGCCGCTTCAGGAACTCGGTGACCTCCTCGTGCCCCGAGAGCGCCCAGATGTTCATGACGGCGCTGTGGTGGACCCGGTTCTCCGACTGCAACGTCTCGTAGAGGGGGAACGGGTCGATGGGGTGGGGCGGTATGAGGATCCCCATTAACGCCTGGTCGGCACGCCCGGGCGTCACGGTCGCTTCGGTGGCCATGTGGGCACTCTCCTCGTGATAGGTGGTGATTCCGGTCCGGCGCGCGGTCAGCGCGAGGACCGGGTGTCCAGTTCGTCGTCGAGGACGTCGAACAGCTCGTCGGCCGAGAGCGATTCCAGATCCGCCTCCTCGGTCTCCTGGGGCCTGTGGGTCTCTACCCAACCGGCCGTCAGGGCGCGCAGCCGGTCGGCCACGCGGGCGTATGCCTCGCCGTCGGGCGTGGCCGAGGCCAACGCGGCTTCCAGGCGGGCCAGTTCGGCGTCAAGGGGCGCCCCGGTTGGCTCCTGGTCGCCGGTCAGCCTGGCGCGCAGCTCGTCGGCGATCGCGGCGGGCGTGGGGTGGTCGAACACCAGGGTGGCGGGCAGCTTGAGGCCGGTCGCCGCGCGCAGGCCGTTGCGCAGCTCCACGGCCGTGAGCGAGTCGAAGCCGAGGTCCTTGAACGCCCGGTCCGGCCTGATCGCGTCGGTGCTGTCGTGGCCGAGCACGGCCGCGACATGGGTGCGCACCAGGTCGAGCAGGAGGCGGCCGCGTTCGGCGTCGTCCGGCTGAGCCGCGAGCGCGCGCCGCAGCTGGGCGCCCTGGTCGCCGCCCTCGGCCGCGCCGGGGCCCGCGGGGCGGCGGCGCGGGCTGCGGACCAGGCCGCGCAGCAGCCCCGGCACCGTGGCGGCGTCGCGGCCTCGCAGGGCGGCGGCGTCGAGGCGGAACGGCGCGAGCGCGGGCTCGTCCGTGCGCAGCGCGTCGTCCAGGAGGGCAAGTCCCTCCTCCTGCTCCAGGGCGGGCAGGCCCATGCGCCGCATGCGGTGCAGATCGGCCTCCTCCAGCTCGCCGAGCCCGGTGTCGGCCGCCCAGAGGCCGAACGCCAGCGACGTCACGGGCAGCCCGGCCCGGTGGCGGTGGTGGGCGAGGGCGTCGAGGAAGACGTTGGCCGCGGCGTAGTTGCCCTGCCCCGCGGCCAGCAGGTGCCCGCCGACCGAGGAGAACAGCACAAACGCCGCCAGGTCGCGGTCGGCCGTCAGCTCGTGCAGGTGCCACGCCCCGTCCACCTTGGGCCGCAGGACCGCCGCGAGGCGTTCCGGCGTGAGACCGCGGACCAGCCCGTTGTCCACGACGCCCGCCGCGTGCACGACCGCGTCGACCGGGTGGCGTTCGAGCACGGCGGCCACCGCGGCGCGGTCGGCGACGTCGCACGCCTCGATCGCGACCTCGGCGCCAAGGGCGGCCAGCTCGGCGCGCAGCTCGCCCGCGCCCGGCGCGTTCGCGCCCCTGCGGCTGGTCAGCACGAGCCGCCTGACGCCGTGCGCCGTCACCAGGTGCCGGGCGGTCAGGGCGCCGAGGCCGCTGGTGCCTCCGGTGATCAGCACCGTCCCGGCCGCCGCCCATGGCTCGCGCGCCGGGTCCACCGCGGCCGCGGGCACACGGGAGAGCCGGGGGACGAGCACCTCACCATTTCTGACGGCGAGTTCGCGCTCGTCGACGAGGGGAGGCACGGCGGCCCCCGCGTCGAGGTCGAGCAGGATGAGGCGGCCAGGGTTCTCGGCGGCGGCGGCCCGTACCAGGCCCCACACGGGCGCCTGGGCCAGGTCGATGTCCTCGCCATCGACGGGCACGGCGTTCCTGGTGACGACCGCCAGCCTCTCCTCGCCCTTGCCGTCGTCGGCCAGCCACTCCTGGATCCGCGCGAGCACCTGCTCGGCGACGGCGCGGACGGCCTCGGGCGTCTCGCCGTCGGCGCGCGGGGCCTCGTACACCGCGACGGGCACGTCGGGCGCGGGCCCCGCGGGGGCCTTGGTCCAGGTGAGGGTGAAAAGCGACTCGCGGTGGTCGCCGCCGCCGCGCAGCTGCTCGGCCGAGACGGGCCTGGCCACCAGGGCCCCGACGGTGAGCACGGGTGCCCCGGTCTCGTCGGCGACCAGCACGTCCGCGCCGTCGCTCCCCCGGTGGCGGGTCAGCCGGACGCGCAGCGCGGCGGCCCCTGCGCGGTGGAGCGCGACGCCGTTCCAGGAGAACGGCAGCTCGGGCGGCGCCTGCGACTCGTCGTCCCCGATCAGCCCCGCGTGCATCGCCGCGTCGAGCAGCGCCGGGTGTACGCCGAAGCGGGCCGCGTCCGCGCCCTCGGGGAGCGCGACCTCGGCGAACACCTCGTCGTCGCCGCGCCGCCAGGCCGCCTTGAGCCCCTGGAACGTCGGCCCGTAGTCGTAGCCGCGGGCGAGCAGCCGCTCGTAGGCGCCGTCCACGGGCACGGGGGTGGCGTCGCTCGGCGGCCAGCCGGCCAGGTCGGACGTCGGCGGCTCGGCGAGCGGGGCGATGGCGCCCGTGGCATTGCGGGTCCAGGTCTCGTCGTCGAGTGAGGAGTAGATCTCGAGGGTGCGGGCCTCGGACGCGTCCGGGCCGCCCACCATGACGCGCACGGCGACCCCGCCCTTCTCGGGGATGACGAGGGGCGCCTGAAGGGTCAGCTCGTCGATCGCGCCGCAGTCCACCTGTTCCGCGGCTCGCAGAGCCAGCTCGACCAGTCCCGTGCCGGGCAGCAGCAGGGTGCCGAGCACGTCGTGGTCGGCGAGCCAGGGCTGGGAGTCGAGGGAGAGCCGCCCGGTGAACAC
>NZ_QEST01000276.1 GCF_003311645.1 Streptomyces sp. PT12
GCCGTTGCGCCGGGCGTCCGAGAGGCGTTCCAGGACGATCATGCCCGCGCCCTCGCCCCATGTGGTGCCGTCGGCGGCGGCCGCGTACGACTTGCACCGGCCGTCCGACGCCAGCCCTCGCTGCTGCCCGAACTCCACGAACATCCCCGGCGTCGCCATCACGGTGACGCCGCCCGCGAGCGCAAGCGAGCACTCACCGGCGCGCAGGGCCTGCGCCGCCTGGTGCAGCGCGACCAGCGACGACGAGCAGGCGGTGTCGATCGTCACCGCGGGTCCTTCGAGGCCGAACGTGTAGGCGACGCGGCCCGAGGCGACGCTCGCCGTGGTGCCGGTCAGCAGATAGCCGCCGAGCCCTTCGTCGCCCTCGTGCAGCCGCGGGCCGTACTCCTGCGACATCGCGCCCACGAACACCCCGGTGCCGCTGCCGTGCAGCGCCCCCGGATCGATCCCGGCGCGCTCGAACGCCTCCCACGCGATCTGGAGCAGCACCCGCTGCTGCGGGTCCATGGCCGTGGCCTCGCGCGGGCTGATCCCGAAGAATTCCGCGTCGAACTCGGCGGCCACGTCCAGGAATCCGCCGTGCCGCGTATAGGTCTTGCCCCGCACCCCTGGCTCGGGGTCGTAGAGCGCCATCAGGTCCCAGCCGCGGTCGTCGGGGAACGGGCTGATCGCGTCGGTGCCGTCCTCGACGAGGCGCCACAGCTCCTCGGGCGATGCCGCGCCACCGGGGAAGCGGCAGGCCATGCCGACGACCACGACCGGGTCGTCGGCGTCGGCCGCCGCGACGCCACGCGCGGCGGACGCGCCCGCCGAGGCGCCCGCCGACGCGCCGTCGCCCAGGGCGAGTTCGCACAGCCGCCCGGCCAGCCGTGCCGGGCTCGGGTGGTCGTAGACGGCGCTGTCGGGCAGCGCCAGCCCGGTCGCGTCGTTGAGCGCCTGGCGGAGCTGGACCGCCAGCGTCGAGTCCATGCCGAGCTCGCGGAACGCCCGGTCGACGTCCACCGAGTCCGTGCTCAGATGGCCGAGCACCAACGCCGTACGCAGCCGCACCAGTTCGAGCGCTTCGCGCTGCCGCTGATCCTCGGGCAGCCCGGCGATCCGCTCCGCCCATGTGGCGCTTCCCCCGGGCGCCTCCGCGGGCGCCTCGTCGGGCCGCTCCTGGGGCGGCTCGGCCGCGGACCGTGCGACGGGCACGAACGCGGCCGCGCCATCGGGCCAGTGGCGCTCGCGCTGGAACGCGTAGGTGGGCAGCGGAACGCGGCGCGGCGCCCGCCCGGCGAACACCGCCGACCAGTCCACGGGCACGCCGCCCACATGCAGCTCGGCCAGGGACGCAAGCAGCAGCGGCCATGGCGCCTCGTTCCGCCGCAGCGACCCCACGACCAGCGCGTCGGGCAGCGTCTCGCGCAGCCCGAGCCGCAGCACGGGGTGCGGGCTCGACTCCACGAACGTGCCGTAGCCCTCATCGGCCATCGTCCTGAGCGTCGCCTCGAAGAGCACGGGCCTGCGGAGGTTGGCGTACCAGTAATCGGCGTCCAGGCTCGTGGTGTCGACGGCCGCCCCGGTGACCGTGGAGTAGAAGGCGATGTCGCACGCGCGCGGCTCCACCTCGGCGAGCTGGTCGAGCAGCGGCTCCCTGATGGCCTCCACATGCGGCGAGTGGGAGGCGAAGTCCACGGCAGGGACGGCCTTTGCTCGGATGCCGTCCCCCTCGCAGCGGGCCAGCAGCTCCACGACGGCCTCGGGCGTCCCCGCCACGATCGTGGTGCCGGGGCCGTTGATCGCGGCGATGCTCAGGGCCTCGCCGAAGGGGGCGATGCGCTCGGCTACCCGGTCGGCCGCGAGCGGCAGCGACGCCATCGCCCCGGTGCCCGAGAGCGACGTGATCGTCCGGCTGCGCAGCGCCACGATTCTGGCGGCGTCCGCCAGGTCGAGTGCGCCCGCGATGTGCGCCGCGGCGACCTCGCCCTGCGAGTGCCCGACGACCGCGTCGGGGCGCACGCCGAGCGACTCCCACACCCGGGCCAGCGAGACCATCACCGCGAACAGCGCGGGCTGGACGACATCCGCCCGGTCGAGCGACGGCGCGCCGGGCGCGCCGGTGAGCGCGTCGAGCAGCGACCAGTCGGTGAACGGCGCGAGCGCGGCGTGGCACGCCTCGATCGAGGCGCGGAACACCGTTGAGCCGCGCAGCAGTTCGCGCGCCATGCCCTCCCACTGCGAGCCCTGCCCCGGGAAGACGAGCGCGACCTTGCCACGGTCGCCGACGGCGCCCGTGACGAGCCCGGGGGCCTCGGTCCCGGCGCGCAGCGCCGCCAGCTGGGCGCCGTGGTCGGGCCCGAGCAGCACGGCGCGGCGCTCGAAGTGCGTGCGCGTGGCCGCGAGGGACCAGCCGATGTCGAACGCGTCGGTGCCGGACGCCTCGGTGTCCGCGGGGCGCCGGTCGGCCAGCCGCGCCGCCTGGGCGCGCAGGGCCGCGTCGGTGCGCCCGGACACCAGCCAGGGAACGAGCGGGATCTCGGGGGCGCCCTCCCGAGGCGTGTCCTCCGGCGCGTCGTCGGAGGGCGCCTCGCCGAGCACGACATGGCAGTTGGTCCCGCCCACGCCGAACGAGCTGACGCCCGCGAGCAGCGGGGCGTCGGGCCAGGGGCCCGCGGCGGTCTGGACGCGCAGGTTCAGCGCCTCGGGGTCGATGCGGGGGTTGGGCGTCTCGTAGTTGAGGCTCGCCGGGATCTCGCGGTGCCGGATGCTCAGCGCCGTCTTGATCAGCCCGACGATGCCCGCGGCGCCCTCGAGGTGGCCGACGTTGGTCTTGGCCGAGCCGACGAGGACGGGCGAGCCCGCGGGGCGCGCGCTGCCGTACGCGGCGCCCACGCCCGCCGCCTCAAGGGGGTCGCCCGTCGGGGTGCCCGTGCCGTGCAGCTCCACGTAGCGCACGCGCGCCGGGTCGACGCCCGCGTCCTGGCACGCCCGCCGCAGGACCGCGGCCTGGGCCTCGGCGCTCGGCACGGTGAGCCCTTCCGTGGCGCCGTCGTTGTTGACCGCGCTGCCGAGGATGACCCCGTACACCCGGTCGCCGTCGCGCACCGCGTGCGCGAGCGGCTTGAGCACCACGACGCCGCCGCCCTCGCCGCGGACATAGCCGTTGGCCCGCGCGTCGAACGTGAAGCAGCGCCCGTCAGGCGACAACCCGCCGAACTTGCCCGCCACTTCGGCGCTCTCGGGAGCGAAGTTGAGCGCCACGCCGCCCGCGAGCGCCAGGGTGCTCTCGCCCTTGCGCAGGCTCTCCACCGCCAGGTGCACGGCCACGAGCGACGAGGACTGCGCGGAGTCGACCGCCAGGCTGGGGCCGCGCAGGCCGAGGGCGTAGGAGACGCGGTTGGCGATGACGCCGCGGTTCAGCCCCGGCAGCGAGTGCTGAGTGACCGCGCCGCCCCGCTGGGCGAGCGCCGCGTAGTCACCCGCGATGGCCCCGACGACGACGCCCGTCGCGGTGCCGCGCAGCGTCTCGGGGACGATGCCCGCGTCCTCGAGCGCCTCCCAGGCCAGCTCGGCGAACAGCCGCTGCTGAGGGTCGATCGCCACGGCCTCGCGCGGGGAGATCCCGAAGAACGCCGCGTCGAACCCGTCCACGCGGTCGAGGAACCCTCCGTGCCGCAGCCCCGCGCGATGCCGTTCGGGCGCGTCGGGCAGCACCTCGTCCGCGTCCCAGCGCTCGGGCGGCACCTCGGTGATCGCGCTGCGCCCGGCGCGCAGCAGCTCCCAGAAGGCGCCCGCGTCGGGCGCCTGCGGGAGACGACACGACAGGCCGGTGATTGCGATGGCATCAGTACCGTGAACAAGCTCACTCGTCATGGTGCCGAGCGCCTCCCTCATCGCGCTCCGAAAACGCCGGCGTCCGGCGTTCGTCCTGAGGGACGATCGTCTGTCCCCCCGCCCGTCCCTAGCTACCCGTAAGGCCCCCTAGGGCTTGGGTTCTGACGGTCCTCGCACCACCCGCGATCCGTGGGAGTTGCGAGGACCCCTTCAACCCAAGGTCGATGGACGTCGTGCGGCCCGTGAGCGGCCCGCCCTAACGGGTCAGATAGGCGTCGAGGACCGTCTGGCGCGTCGTGTTCCCCTCCGCGTCGGAGACCTCGGCTCTGAACGAGACGGTGCCGCCGGCGGCCGGGTTGGTCACCGTCACCTCGCCGTCCACGACGGGGAGTTCGTCCCAGGTCGCGCCCCGGTCGTGGGAGACCTCGACGGACAGCGCCCCGGGGCCGCCCTCGACGGTCACCGGGACCGTGAACGCCTCTCCCGCGAGGGCGGAGCTGTCGAGCGCGAGCTCGGGGGTGAAGCGCACGACGGAGACCGGCAGGCTCGTCGGCTCATCCCCGGGCGCGTGCCCCGAGGTGAAGGAGAACGCCGTGGTCACCTCGGTGCGGCAGGTTCGCGCCGGGCTCATCGAACGCGGAGAAGCTGGTGGCGGGCCCTGTCTCGGGCCACACGAGCGTGCTGCCCAGCCGCCCCTCGGCCCAGACGCCCTGGTGGACGGTCAGCTCGGCCGTCTCGTCCTCGTCGAGATGGTCGGCAAGGCCGCGAGCGCCGCGTCGGCGGTGGCGGGACTGGACACCTGCCCCGGGCCGTCATTGCCCGCGGCGATCACAATCGGCGCGCCCGACTCGGCCGAGAGCCGGTCGACGACCTGTGCGTCCTGGGCGACCGCCCACTCCATGCCCTGGACGATCCCGGAGTCGAAGCCCCAGCCCTCGTCGTCGAGGACCCTGGCGTTCAGCAGCCGCGCCCGCGGGGCGACGCCGGAGTGGGCCCCGTCCGAGCGGGCCCCCGTGCCCGCGGCGATCGACGCGACGTGTGTGCCGTGCCCGTGGTGGTCATGGGCGTCGGGCGTGCCCGCGAAGCTGGCCTCGGCGACGACCTTGCCGCCCGCCAGGTCGGGGTGCGACGCGTCGATCCCGGTGTCGAGCACCGCGACGGTCACGCCAGTGCCGTCGAGGCCCGCCTCCTATGCCTCGGGGGCGCCGATCCTGGCAGTGCTGGTGTCGAGTTCGACGCGATGGAGCCCGTCGAGGGCCAGGGTGGCGACCCCGGGGGACTCGCCCGAGGCGAGGGCGCGCGGATCGGTCAGCGCCGCCCAGACGTCGGCGGCGTGCTCGTCGGCCACGGTCAGGGCCTCGCCGTTGACGCTCTCCAGCTCGGCCCGCACCTCGGGGGCCCGGTCGCCGAAGAGCCGCGCGGGGCGCTCGCCGTGGTAGGTGGCGATGACCGGTATGCCGTCACCGGCCGTCATCCGATACCGGGGTCGGCTCAACTCCGTTACGTCGAAGAGCTGTTGGTCGACGATCCCGCGCCGGAGCAGCGGCTCGGCATCGCTCGGCACCACAAGGACGCCGCGCTCGGTGCGGCGGACCGAGAAGGCCACGCGTTCCCGGCCCTCGCCGCACGTCACCGACGCCACCTCGCCGTCGGGGCCGAGCAGCACCCGGTCCCCGGTGATCAGGGGGATGCCCGCGGCCTCCCCCGTGCCCCGGCGTCCGGCGCGGGTTCGGCCCCCGCGGTCGGGGGGATGGTGATCAGGCTGGCCACCACGGCGAACGAGGCGGCCGCGACCTGCACGTATCTGTTCATGCGGCGGGAGCCTATGCCGGAAGAAGCCCCGCTGAACGGCGACGCGAGAAGTCCCGTTCTCGATGGCCAGGATCAGGTCAACTTCGGCCGCCCCGGCCCGTCCCAGGGGTGCGGGCGGGCGGCGCTGAGCGGTGGATGCTCAGCGGTGGATGATGAGCCAGGTGGCCACGGCCGTCGCCGTCGGTGACCTGTTGCTGATGATGTGCGGCCTGCGGCACGGGTAGGTGATCGAGTCGCCCGCGCGGAGGGTGACCGTCTCGGCGTCGAACTCGATGGTCAGCTCGCCCTGGGTGACGGTCCCCACCTCGTGGCCCTCGTGCTTGAGGAACTGCCGGTGCGCGTTCGACACGGACCCGGGCGGATAGGTCGACTCGAAGAACTCGACGTCGGGCACGGGGGCGGGGGACAGGCGGCGGAAGACGACGCCGCCGTCGAGGAAGACGGGGGCGACCTCCCACGAGCGGCGAATCACGACGGGCCCGGGCTCGCCACCGTCCGCCCCCGCCCCCGCTGCCGTCGCCGCCCCCGCGTCCGTTTCCTTCGCCGAGGCGTCGAAGACGGCGGCGAGGGGGACGTCGAGCGCGGTCACGATGGCGATGAGGCGGCTGACCGAGGGGCGCAGCGCGCCCCGCTCGATCTGGGAGACCGCGCTGGCCGAGATCCCCAGCTCGCGCGCCAGGGCGCGCAGCGACTTCCCCGAGCCGAGCCGCAGCTCGCGCAGCCGCGCGCCGAGGCGTTCGTTGCTCACGGCCTCGACCTCCGCGCGCCCCGGCTCGGGCGCGCCGGTCTCCGGCACCGGCGCGCCCGAGCCGGTCGCGGCGGCGGGCTTCGACATCCAGGCGGTCACGGCTGAGCCCCCAATGGCGACACATCGTTTACGTAGCCGAAAAACATCCCGGAGTGTGAAGCGATAGCTTCACGAACACCGTCAAGCGATGGCTTCACGGGCCCGCCCCACACTCCACCGCCACGCTACTCCAGCTTCCGCACGAGCTTCCTCACGACGCCATGGAGCTGTCATGACCGAACACCTGGAAGCGCCCGCCCGCCGGGCCGGGCCGACCGCATCGGACGACCGGCCGCCCTACGACCCCAGCCTGACCAACGAGGACCTGGCGCCCGTCGAACGGCAGAGCTGGTCCTCGTACAACATCTTCGCGTTCTGGATGTCCGACGTGCACAGCGTCGGCGGCTATGTCACCGCGGGCAGCCTGTTCGCGCTCGGCCTGGCCAGCTGGCAGGTGCTGTTCGCGCTCGTGGCGGGCATCCTCATCGTCCAGGTGTTCTGCAACCTCGTCGCCAAGCCGAGTCAGGTCACGGGCGTTCCCTATCCGGTCATCAACCGGGCGGTCTTCGGCGTGCGCGGCGCCAACATCCCCGCCGTCATCCGCGGCGCGATCGCGATCGCCTGGTACGGCGTGCAGACCTACCTCGCGTCGCAGTCGTTGCTCATCATCTTCATGAAGTTCTGGCCCGACTGGTCCGCCTCGCTCAACGACACGACGCTCTTCGGCCTCTCGCCGCTCGGCTACCTCTGCTACGCCATCCTCTGGGTCGCCCAGGCCGCCGTCTTCTGGCGCGGCATGGAGTCGATCCGCCGATTCATCGACTGGGCGGGCCCCGCCGTCTATGTCGTCATGATCGTGCTCGCCGTCTACCTGGTCAGCCGCGCCGGGTGGGAGAACATCAGCCTCAACCTCTCCCAGGGCGACTCCCTCGACCTCGGCGCCTCCATCCCCGTCATGCTGAGCGCCATCGCCCTCGTCGTGTCCTACTTCTCAGGGCCCATGCTCAACTTCGGCGACTTCGCGCGCTACGGAAGGTCGTTCACCGCGGTCAAGCGCGGCAACCTCCTCGGCCTCCCGGTGAACTTTCTCTTCTTCTCCCTCCTCACGGTCATCACCGCGTCGGCCACCGTGCCGGTCTTCGGCGAGCTGATCACCGACCCGATCCACACCGTCGAGCGCATCGACACGACGTTCGCGATCCTCCTCGGCGGGCTGACGTTCGTCATCGCGACCATCGGCATCAACATAGTCGCCAACTTCATCTCCCCGGCCTTCGACTTCTCCAACGTCAGCCCCCAGAGGATCAGTTGGCGCGCCGGTGGCATGATCGCCGCGGTCGGCTCGGTGCTGCTGACCCCCTGGAACTGGTACAGCGACCCCGACGCCATCCACTACACCCTCGGCCTGCTGGGCGCCCTCATAGGCCCGCTGTTCGGCATCCTGATCGCGGGCTACTACGTCATCAGCCACCAACGCGTCGACGTCCACGCCCTGTTCACCCGCGACCCCGACGCCCGCTACTGGTTCAGGGGCGGCGTCAACCCGAACGCGCTGTGGGCGACGGTCGCCAGCGGCGTTCCCGCGATCGCCTCCGTGCTCGTCCCCAAGCTGCTGCTCGACCTCGGCCTCACCACGGCCGACCTGACGGAGATCTCCGACTACAGCTGGTTCATCGGCTGCGCCCTCGGCTTTGTGACGTTCATGGCGCTCGAACGGCGCTCGCCGCGGATCGTCCCTCCGGAGGTGCCCGCCCCGTGAAGCGCGTCCGCGTCATCAACCCCAACACCAGCCGCGCCATGACCGAGAGCATCGGCCGCAGGGCCAGGGCGGTGGCGGCGCCATCGACCGAGATCACGGCCGTGAACCCGGCGATGGGGCCCGAGTCGATCGAGAGCCACTACGACGAGGCCCTGGCCGTGCCCGGCGTGCTCGCCGAGGTCGCCGCGGGGGAGAAGGGCGGGGCGGACGGCCACGTCATCGCCTGCTTCGGCGACCCCGGGCTCGACGCGGCGCGCGAGGTGGCCATAGGCCCCGTCGTCGGGATCGCCGAGGCGGCGATGCACCTGGCCACCCTCGTCGGGCGCGGCTTCAGCGTGGTCACCACCCTCTCCCGAACGGCGGGGCGCACCTGGGACCTCGCCAGGCACTACGGCTTCGAGCGGGCGTGCCTCGGCGTGCACGCGTGCGAGATCCCCGTGCTCGACCTCGACGACCCGTCCCCCGAAACGGTGAAGGCGCTCACCGAGGCGTGCCGCGAGGCCGTCGCCCGCGACCGGTGCGACGCCGTCGTGCTCGGCTGCGCGGGAATGGCCCCCCTGGCCCCCGCGCTCGCCCAGAGCGTCGCCGCGCGCGTCGTCGACGGGGTGGCGGCCGCGGTGAAGCTCGTCGAGTCGCTGCTGGCCCTCGACCTGCGGACCGCCAAGGACGGCGCGTACGCGGCCCCGACCCCCAAGCGCTACGCGGGCCCGCTCACCCCGTTCGGCCGCCGCGGCGCCACCACCCCCTGAACGCGCCCCGCCTCAAGGCGCGCCACCCGGTCGGCCGCGGCGATCACCTCGGACCGGTGCGTGACCGCGAGCACCGTCCCGGCCGCAGCGCCCTGGCCAGGGCCACCCGCCTGGCTGGCCAAGGACCCCGGCAGCACCACGGAACCGGGTGGGTTCCGCCCGATAGGGATTGAACGTTTCAATTCCCATGCGCCCGGGGAACATTCAGAGTTGGGAGCGCTCCCAATCCGATGAGAACCACCCCCCACCTCCTGGACGAGGAGACGCAGTGTTGACGCTTCGACACGATCGCACCGCCGCGCGCGGCTGGACATCGCGCGCCCTGCTGGCGGTCCTGGCCGCCGCCGTTCTTCTGGTGACTCCGTGGTCCAGCCCCGCGGCCACCGCCCATGGCTCGACCGCGGACCCCGTCTCCCGCAACTACGGCTGCTGGCAGCGCTGGGGCAGCGACTTCCAGAACCCGGCCATGGAGCAGGAAGACCCCATGTGCTGGCAGGCGTGGCAGCACGACACCAATGCCATGTGGAACTGGAACGGCCTCTACCGCGAGGGCACGGGCGGCGACTTCCAGGCGTTCATCCCCGACAACCAGCTGTGCAGCGCCGGGCAGACGGGCGACGGCCGGTACGACTCGCTGGACACGCCGGGTGCCTGGAAGACGTCGCAGATCGACAACAACTTCACGGTCGACGTCGTCGACCAGGCGTATCACGGGGCCGACTACCTCGAGGTCTATGTGACGCGGCAGGGCTACGACGCCGAGACGGACGCCCTTGACTGGGCCGACCTGGAGCAGGTGGCCTCGACGGACCGTTACGCGCCCGCGGGCAACTACACCGTGGACGTCAGCGCGCCGGGCCGCACCGGGCACCACGTGGTCTACACGATCTGGAAGGCCTCGCACGCCGACCAGATCTACTTCCTGTGCAGCGATGTGACCTTCTGACCCGGCTCCCCACCGGCCCCGCCCGCGCGCTTCCCCCGGCGCGCGGGCGGGGCCCTCTCGTGGAGCGGCCGGGCGCGGCGCGGTCTCAGCCGCCGCTCCCCGCCCCTCGCCTGGCCCCGCTCCCCGCTCCCCGCTCCCCGCTCCCCGCCTCGCCACGACGACGGCGACCAGGACCGCGGCGAGGGCGGCGAGACCCGCGCCCACCCCGGCGTATATCCGCAGCCCCTGCGCGACGGCCTCGTGCACCGCGTCGAGGAGCGCCCGACCGCCCGTGTCGAGCCGTTCCGCCGCGCCGACGCCCTCGTGGACGCTGGCGCGCGCGGCGGCCACGGCCGTCTCGGGGACCTCGGGCGCGAGGTCGTCCGGCAGCGCGGCCCGGTAGGCGAGGGTTCCCACCGCGCCCCCGGCCGCCACGCCGAGCGCGGTGCCCAGCTCGCCGCTGACCTCCTGGGCCGCCGCGGCCGATCCCGTCTGCTCGGCTGGCGCCCCCGAGATGATCAGGTCGCTGATCAGGGCGGTCCCGGCCCCCTGCCCGAGGGCGGTGACGGAGAGGGCGCCGATGAGCAGCGCCAGCGGGGTGTCGGGGTCGGCGAGCGCGAGCAGCAGCGCCATGCCGAGCGCGGCGACTACGAGACCGGCCACGATGACGGCGGCCTGACGCAGGCGCGCGCTCAGGGCGGGCGCGAGCATCGCCCCGACGACGTTCAGCACGATGTAGGGCAGCGTCCACAGCCCGGCGCGTAGCGGGGACAGGCCGATGGCCCACTGGAGGTACTGGGTGAAGAGGTAGAACGTCCCGACGACGCCGACGCCGACGAGCAGCAGCGTCGCCAACGACGCGCCGACCCGGGGGTCGGCGAGCAGCCCGAGGTCGAACAGCGGTGCGCGCAGGCGGCGTTGGCGGTGGACGAACGCGGCGAGCAGGAGGATCCCGGCGCCCGTAACCGCGAGGTTCTGGCCGAGGGCTCCGGCGTCCTGGGCCCCTGACTCCTGCCCCGCGGCGATCTCCTGCAATCCGTGGACCACGCCGAGGATGCCCGCCACGGAGAGCGCCACGCTGGGCCCGCCCGCGGGTGCGGGGCGGAAGGCCGCCCCCGCGCGGCCGGAAACCGACGCCGTGGTACAGCCCGGGCGCGCCCGGGGACGCCCCGGCGCGCCCGGGGCCCCCTCCCGTGGGAGGCGGGGACCCCGGGCGGCAACGGCCGCCGCCCGACGGGCCGTTGCCCGCGTCAGCCCCGGTGCAGATACGCGCGCTCGACGACCTGCTCGACCTCGTTCCCCGCCGCGTCCGTCGCCGTGACGCGCAGCGTCACATACGCGTCGTCGCGGATCCTGGAGGGTCGTTCGAGCGTGGCGTCGAAGGCGTTGCCGCCCGTGGCGCGGACCCGGGTGGCGGCCGCGAACGTGGCCCCGTCGTCGTACGACACCTCGACCCGCACCCGCACGCCGCGCGGCGCCGCGAGCCCGTCCTGGTGGCGGACCGTCAGGCCGATGGTGTGGCGGCGCCCTTCGCGCACCGCGTTGTGCGCGTCCGCGCCGACCGCGTAGTCGACCTGGAGCAGCGGCAACGGCGTCGGCTCCTCCGCGGTGTCCGAGCGGAACGACCACGAGGTGCGGGTCCTGGTGCCGAAGCCCCACTCCGCCGGGTCACGCTCGGTCGCCAGGTCGAGACGGAAGTCGCCGGGCCCCGCGGGAACGGCCAGGTCCGCGAACCCGCCGCTGGCGGCGCCCACCTCGGTGCCGTCGCGGGTCAGCGTCAACGAGCCGGTGCCGGGCGCCCAGTGCCCCGCGGTCGAGTCGGTCAGCCCCGGGATCGCGAGCCGCACCGTGTCGCCGTCCCGCACCGATGGCGTCGCCGTCCCCCGCGGGATCGAGGGCCGCGTGAGAGCCCCGAACCAGCGCTCCGAACGGCTGTCGTCGGACCGGTAGGTGCGCGGCGCCTCGCGCGTCGCGAAGTCGATGATCGGGAAGTCCGTCAGCCACGGCACGGCGTCGTGCGCGAACTTCTGCCACACCGTGTCACCCGAGCTGACGTACTCGGTCCTGGTGGTGCCGAGCGGCATCTGCCGCGGCGGGTCCACCAAGACCGCCCGCTGGTAGGGGCGCCACGCCACATGGTGGGACGTGCCCCAGCCCGATCCGGCACCGGGGTCGTGGTAGGTGGCGCGCACCCGCGCGGTGTTGCGGTCCGTGACCGTGTGCACGACCCGGTCGGGGACGCCACCCGCCACCACCTGCATGAGGTCGTAGAGGTAGGGGCTCTCCTTTGTGGTCCTCAACACCAGTGCGGTGGAACGGCGTTCGGCCCGTTCGAGCAGCGCGTCGGCCTCGTCGGCGCTGATCCGCAGCACCGGCACGGCGAACCGCTCGCCCACGGGCCGCCACGTCGTCCACGCCGTCGAGCCCTCGGCGGCCACGAGCACCACGCCCGCGGCCCCGGCGTCGGCCGCCGCCCGCGCCAGCTCCGCGTAGTCGCCCTGGTCGCCTTCGAGCACGGCGAGCTTGCCGCGCGCCCCGCGGAAGCGGGGCTCGTCGACCGGGCCCGCGTCCACCACGGCAAGCTGCTCCCGCGCGTCGAACAGCGGCGACTGGCCCAGGTAGTACGGGTCGATGTCCACCTCGCGTGCCCCCCGCACCTCCGCCGTCACCAGCGGAGCGGTGAGCTGCCACCGCGCCGTGAACTCGAACTCGCCCCGTGTCACCTGCTCGGAGGGGGAGATCCACAGCCGCGCCTGGCCGATCGGGTACTGCACGGAGTGGGACCAGCTGCGCCCCTCGATCTCCCGGTAGGTCCCGAACGTCAGCCATGTGCGTTGCTCGGCGGGCTCGGGCGTGCGGACCTCGACGGGCGTCGTCTCGCTCAGGTCGAGCGTGACCTCGGTGTCCTCGGTGACGTTCACCTCGGGCAGGTAGGCCATCCGGTACTCGGGCAGGCTCTCGGCGTCCAGGTTCTCCGCGAAGGTCGCGAAGACGTGCACGCCCTCGGGCACCAGCGCGGTCGGCGGCGACGTACTGGTGTCGTAGGTCGCGAAGCCCTCGGGGCCCCAGATCAGCGGCAGGTCCCACGGCAGCGGCTCGCCATCCACCCCGATCACCCGTGGGGTGACACGGTGCACCGGCGCCGAGACCACCAGGCTCACCGTGGTATGCGCGACGACCTCGCCGCCCTCGCCGGTCGCGGTGACATAGCCGTAGTAGCCGCCGTATGCCACACCCTCGGGGTCGGGGCGCACCGTCACCTCCTCGCTCGCGCCGGGCGCCACGGTGATCGTGTCGGCGTCCAACACGGCCGCGTCGGCGGGAAGTTCACGCCCGCCCGAGGTGGCGAGCGCGATGCCGAGACCCAGGGTGACCGGCTCGTCGGAGCCATTGGTCCAACGCAGCGTGACCGGCTCGGCGTCGGCCGCGCCCTCGTCGGGCGCGAAGGTGCCGAGCGAGGCGGTGCCGGTCGCCGTCACCCGCGCGTTGACCGCGGCGCCGACATCGATCCGGCCGCCGCCCTGCTCGGTCACCCGGGTGTCGGCGATCGTCTCCGACGTGCTGATCAGCGCGTCCTTCAGCCGCTCCGCCGACCACTCGGGGTGCGCCTGGGCAAGCAGCGCCGCCGCGCCCGCGACATGCGGCGTCGCCATCGAGGTGCCATCGGCCCCGGTGTACAGGGAGTCCACGGGGGCGCCCATCGAGGTGCCGGAGGCGCGGGCCGCGACAATGCCGACCCCCGGGGCGGTGACATCGGGCTTGACGGCGCCGTCGCGCGGGCGCGGGCCGCGGCTTGAGAAGTCGGCGAGCGCGTCCTCGCGGTCCACGGCGCCGACCGTCAGCGCCGCGTCGGCGGATCCGGGCGAGCCGACCGAACCGTCCCCGGCCGCACCGTTGTTGCCCGCGGCGACCACGAACAGCGCTCCGCTGCTCGCCGTCAACTCGTTCAGCGCCAGGGCCACGGGGTCGAGCCCATCGGTGCCCGCGTCGTCGCCGAGGCTGAGGTTGACAACGTCGGCGCCCTCGTCGACCGCCCACTCCATGCCCGCGATCACCGAGGAGTCGCTGCCGTAGCCGTCGTCGCCGAGCACCTTGCCGACGATGAGGTCGGCCTCGGGCGCGACGCCGCGCCGCGCGCCGTCCGAGCCCGCGCCGCTGCCCGCGACCGTCGCCGCCACATGGGTGCCATGGCCGAACGCGTCGTGCGTGCCGTCGCTCGACGAGAAGTTCGCGGACCGGGAGATCCGCCCCGCCAGGTCGGGGTGTTCGGCGTCCGCGCCCGTGTCGAGCACCGCGACCGTGACGCCGCTGCCGTCGAGCCCGGCCGACCACGCGGCGGGCGCGTTGATCTGGCCCGTGCTGCGGTCGAGCGACGCGCTCACCCGCCCGTCCAGCCAGACCCGGGGCGTGGCGGCCGCCTCGGCCACGCCCACGCGCTCGCCCTCGGGGACCAACTCCGCCCAGAAGTCGTCGAGTTCGTCGGCCGCGATCCGCACCGACGTCGCGTCGATGCTGGCCAGGTCGCGCCGTGGCGCGCCCTCGTCGTGCAGCTCGGCCAAGGAGTCCACCGCGCGTGCCGACACGCCCGAGGGGCGCGTGAGGATCAGCGGCAACGCGTCGGAGCGCGCCGCGTCGTAGCCCTGCGCGATCAGCCCGCTCACATCGAAAAGCCGGGGGTCGAGTGCCCCCGTGGCCACCAAGGGCCAGGCGTCCGACGGCATCACGGTCAGCGCGCCGTCCACCTCCCGCACCTGGAAGGCGATGTCATCGCGCCCCGGCCCGGGCCGCGCCTGGGCGACCTGACGGCCGTCGCCGGTCGGTGAGACCAGCACCGTGTCACCGGTCACCAGCCGCACGGTCGCGCTCGGCCCGCCCGCGCCAGCCGCGCCAGCCGTGCCCGCCGATCCAGCCGGGGCGTCTGGGCCGTCTGGCCCGTTCGCGGCGGCCGGTGCCGTCATGCCCGCGGCGATCAGGAGCGCCGCGGTGATCAGCGTCGTCGGACGCCGTCGTGACCATCTCATGTGCTTCGTACCTCCAGGGAGGCAGCATCGGCCGGTCCTCACGGCGGTGTCACGCGTTCTCGTTGTCGCAGTAGTGACATGTCGCCACTGCGACACCCCGCCGTGGGACATCGGTGATAATTGCGGCGGGAGGGGGAGTTGGGGCACAGGAGGGCACCATGCTGGAGGCGGCAGGGCTGAGCGGCGACGAGGAGGCCGTGTACCGGCTGCTGGTCGCGGTCGAGAGCGCGACCCCCGACGACGCGGCGGGGCGCACCGGGCTCAACGCCGACTACGTCGAGCGCGTGCTCTCCGCCCTCGAACGCAAGGGCCTGGTCAGCCGCGTGGGCCGCGAGCCGCTCGCGTTCGCCGCCAGCCCGCCCGACGTCGCCCTGCTCCCGCGCCTCAAGCGGCAGACCGACGCCCTCGACCAGGCCCGAGCCGCCATGTCCGACCTGGCCGACATCTACCGCGGCGCCAGGCGCCGCCGCGACGCCGGGCAGCTCATCGAGGTCATCACGGGCGCCGAGACGCTTCGCCGCCACCTGCGGCAGCTCCAGGGCGGCGCGCGCCACGAGATGCTGTGGTTCTGCAAGGCGCAGTACGTCGCGATGCCCTCAGGCAGCAACACCGACGAGTACCGGGCGCTGGCCCGCGGTGTGCGGTACCGGGTGCTGTACGAGCGGGCGTTCTTCGAGGAGCCCGGCGCCGTGGCGAACGTCGTGCGGGGCGTGCGCGCGGGCGAGGCCGCGCGCGCCGTTCCCCAACTCCCCCTGCGCATGGCCGTCGTGGACCGCTCACTGGCGATCTGCCCCCTGGTGTCGGGCGGCCCGCACGGCAGCGAGGAGGAGGTGACGGTCGCCATCCTGCGCGGCAGCAGCCTGCTCGACGCGCTGATCGCCCTCTTCGAACGCTACTGGGAGGACGGCGTGCCCCTGCGGGTCAGCGCGTCGGGCGAGGTCACCGGCACCGAGGGCGTCGGCGTGGACGAGCCGTTGACGGCCGGTGACCAGCACCTGCTGTCGCTGCTCGTGGCCGGGGTGTCCGACAAGGCGATAGCCAGCCAGCTCCAGCTCAGCCGACGCACGGTGCAGCGCCGGGTCCAGCACCTGATGAGCCTGACGGGCGCGGCGAACCGCATGCAGCTCGCCTGGCAGGCCGCCCGCCGCGGCCTCATCTGACCGGCGCGGCGCGGCGGGGGGGGGAGCGGGGGGGAGCGGGGGGAGCGCGCGGATCGCCGTGCTCCGCGACCGCGTGCGTGTGCCGTCGCTGCCTCGCTCGTGTCGGTGCGCGATGGGAGGATCCGAGTATGAAGGGCGACGTGTTCGGCTTCCATGTGCCCCGGGTGTGCCGGGTCCGCGGCGGGAGCGACGGGGGCGCTTCGGCGGATGAGCCGCCTCTCCGCCTCGAACTCCCGGATGGTGCCGACTTCGCGTGGGCCTTGCGGTGGACGGCCGAGGCGTCCGCGTCCGGGGACAATCGACTTGTCGCCATGTGCGGTGAGTTGGCCTCGTGGCTTTTCTCGCCTGACGACCAGCGGGAAGCGCGACCGCGGACGGCGTCATCGATGCCGCCCCCGACGGTCAGTGGGATGCCTCGGACGCTCCGGACACCGCCGTGTGCGCGGCCCGACTTCTGCTGGAGACGGACGCGGAGGCCAACTGGAGCCGGGTCGAGGCGTTCACCGCCACCGACGCGGATCTCGGCCGCCGCTTGGCCGAGACCTGCGCCAGGGCCCACACCGACAGGCGGATCGAGGAGGGGCTGAGTGAGGCGCGCCTCTCGGACCTGTATCTGTGGCTCAGCACCCTGTATGTCCCCGAGGAGGACGAGCCGCGCCTTGGAGTGGGCGTGGTGAGCCCGGCCGACCAGGCGCGGAGGTGGAGGGACGGGCTGCTTCACGCGCTGAGCCGACGCGCCAGCGCAGAAGCGGTGCGGGAGCTGCGACGCCTGGCGGACCGACACCCGGAGAGGTTGTCCATCGGGGCAGGCGATCGTACGGACATTCTTGTCGAGGCCCCACCCTCTCCCGGCAACGACCTCGACGGCGCATCGAGGACCTCGGTGAAGCTCGTCATCGAGGTCAAGGGCGCCTGGAACAGAGACGTTCTCGTGGCCCAAGAGGATCAGCTGGCGCGGAGATACCTGCCTGAGGCGAGGGCGGACGTCGGTATCTACCTCGTCGGCTGGTACCCGATCGACCTCTGGGATGCCCCGAGCGACGACCGCAGGTCGGTGGCGAAGAGGCTGGCCCCCGAGGTGCTGCTGGCCACGCTCGAGCAGCAGGCAGCGCGCCTCTCCCTGGCCGGATCGGTGCGCCTTCGGCCCATGCTGATCACCGTTCCGCGACCGCATAAGTGAGCCGTCGCGGCGCCGTGGCCCGCCATCAGCGGCGGCGCCTGCCGCGCCGCGGGCCCGTCGCACCCGGCCAGCCGCGCGGCCAGCGACGGGGTCTTGACGGCTCGTCACCCCTGTCACTAGGTTCGCCCCGTACTTCGAACCATGTTCGACATTCCGCACGGGGCGCGGTGATGTCCATGGGTTCCTGGAGCTCCGACGTCCCCGGCCCGTCCTGAGCCTGGCGTTCTCGAGGCGCGGGCTGATCCGTCATGTTCGTGTCCGACCCATCCCTCTGTCCGAAGGAGCCGCCGGATCATGAGTACCGACAGGCGCGCCATCCTGGCCACGGGCGCGACGGGCCTCGCCGCCGCGGTCACCGGAGTGCCCGACGCGGCCGCGGCCTCGCCCTCGGGCGGCGGGCACGGCGACGAGCCGCCGCGGAGCGAGCCGTTCGGCGCGCTGCCCGACGGCACCCGGGTCGAACGCTGGACGCTCGCCCGCGGCGGCACCCTCATCAAGGTGCTCAGCTACGGCGGCATCGTGCAGACCCTGGAGATACCCGACCGCAGCGGGCGCGCCGTCAACGTCTCGCTCGGCTTCGCCACCCTCGACCCCTATCTGGCGGCCACGACCTACTTCGGCGCGCTGATAGGCCGTTACGGCAACCGCATCGCCGAAGGCCGCTTCACCCTGGACGGGACGGCGTATCAACTGCCGGTCAACGACGGCCCCAACAGCCTGCACGGCGGCGACCAGGGCTTCGACAAGCGCGTGTGGGAGATCACCCCCGAGGGCCCCGCCTCCCTGGTACTGCGCCGGGTGAGCCCCGACGGCGAGATGGGCTACCCGGGAACGCTGGACGTCACGGTCGTCTACACGCTCACCGACGACGGCGACTTCCGCATCGACTACCGGGCGACGACCGACGCCCCGACCGTGGTGAACCTCACCAACCACACCTATTTCAACCTCGCGGGCGAGGGCTCGGGCACCGTCCTCGACCACCGCCTTGAGATCGACGCCTCCCGCTACACGCCGGTGGGGGAGACCCTGATCCCGACCGGCGAGCTGGCCCCGGTGCGGGGCACGCCGTTCGACTTCCGCCGCGCCAAGCCCGTGGGTCAGGACATCCGCGAGGACCACGAGCAGCTGCTGCACGGGCGCGGCTTCGACCACAACTTCGTGCTCGACAAGGGGATCACGGCAAGGCCGCGGCACTTCGCCAGCCTCCACGACCCGTCGTCGGGGCGGGCGATGTCGGTGGCGACGACCGAGCCCGGCGTGCAGTTCTACAGCGGGAACTTCCTCGACGGCGGGCTTGTCGGCACCTCGGGCCGCGTCTACCGGCAGGGCGACGGCCTGTGCCTCGAGACCCAGCACTTCCCCGACTCGCCCAACCAGCCCGCGTTCCCCAGCACCGTGCTGCGCCCCGGCGAGACCTACCGGTCCACGACGATCCACCGCTTCGCCGCCCACTGAGCGCGGGTCGCGGCCCGGGGCCGGTGGACCCGGGCCGCGGGTCGCGCCCTCAGGCGTGGGCGACCGGCTCGATCTCGACCAGCGGCTCGGGGAACGCCGGGGGGTGCCATTGCCCGCTTCACTGGCTGTCTGTACAGTCAACGCGTGCGACGGCACGGGCACCGCGCGGTGCGCGTTCCGGCGTTCCGCGCACCACCTGGCACGAGCGAACCGTCGATCTGACCGATGCAACCAGGAGGCAGCACCATGTCCGAGTCCCGGCGTTCCCGCGGAGTGCGCGCGAGCGCGGTGGTCGTCGGCGCGAGCAGCGCGTCGGCCGAGCAGCGCGGCGCATCGGCGGGCTGCTCTGTCGAGGTCTCCTACGAGGGCCGCTGGATCAAGGTCAAGGTGGATTGCTGAGCGTTGCCAGGGCCACCAACGCGCCCGGCGGGGGGAGGCGCGCGGCGAGGCGATCGCGGGGGACAGGGCCATGTGCCCCACAGCTGTCGGCGGTCCGGCCCCGGAGGGGGGAGCCGGGTATCCGAACGCCACCCGGCCCCGGCTCGGGCGGGACCGCCGACCTCCGCCCGGCGCGGCGGGACGGCCAGGGCGGGCCGAAGGCTCCGTGCAGGGTCTTCGGCCCTGCCGGACTCCAGCTCGGTCATCGCGGCCACGATGTCGTCGAGGGGTAGGTCGCCGCGACGCGGACGCGGAGGCGGCCGTCCGCGACGCGCGACGACGGTGGCCGGGCCGTAACGGTCGAACTGAACGGCTCAGGCGAGCGCGGACGGACCCGGGGGCTTCCCGGGGGCCTCCACGAAACGGAAGCGGAACCACATGTCCGCTCAGCGTCGAGAAGATCCGGAAGTGGGCCGGATGTCACGCCCGCCGCGGCGGAGATGAGTCCCGATGCGCTCAGACGCTGGTCGCAACCGGGAGAGGCTGCTGGACTCGGCAGCCCGGCTCTTCGCGGCCAGGGGCCGCGGCGTGCGGGCCGGGGGGCTCCGCGGGGACCTCACGTTCGGCGACTTACCCGCCCTGGTGTGCGGGGTCACGTCGACGATGCACTTCAAGCCCGGCGCGACCAAGCGGACCGGGCGCGTCACCATGCAGGATGCCGCGGACCGGGCCGGGGTGTCCCTGGCCACAGCCTCCTTCGCCATCAACGGCAAGGAGACCACCAAGGTCTCCGCCGCCACGCGCGACCCCATCCTGGCCGTGGCGGCCGAGTTGGGCTACCGGCCCAACGCCATGGCGCACGGCCTCAGCAGGGCGAGCACGTCGTTCATCGGCCTGATCACCGACTCCATCGCCACGACCCCGTTCGCCGGTGAGCTGATCCGCGGGGCGCAGGACGCGGCGCGGGAGCGCGACCATGTGCTCCTCATCGCCAACACCGAGAACGACCCGAGGGCCGTCCGCGACGCGGTGACCATGATGCTGGACCACCAGGTCCGCGGCGTCGTCCACTCCACGTGGTACCACCGGCTGGTCAGGCGCCCGGCAGGGCTCGACGGCGTACCGCTCGTGCTCGCCAACTGCTACACGGGCCGCAACGAGGTCCAGGCGTTCGTCCCCGACGAGGTCGCGGGCGGCCGTTCGGCCACGGCCCTCCTGCTCGAACGCGGCCACCGGCGCGTCGCGTTCGTCAACAGCGACCGGCCCGCGCCGCACCCTGGTCGACTGCCCCGTGGTGGTCAGGCGTTCGGTGTAGCCGGACGGCCGGTCTAGCCGAACGGTCGGTGGAGCCGGACGGTCGGGGTAGCCGGGCCGCGTGCCGGGCTCACTGCGCGATGCTGTGCCGTTGCCTATCCATACCTTGCATGTCGCTTGCAGCATATGGGACTCTGTGGCTCATTGAACTGCCGCGCGTCGACGGGACGGTACTGCGATGCACATCGCTGAGGTGCGGGCCTATGTGCTCAAGCTCGCGCACGACCAGGTCTACCTGGGGCGGCTCGACGACGGCAGCGAGCTGACCGAGGACCGCGGCTATGTGGTGCGCGCGCCCTGGCGCAGCCTGTACGCCTCCCGGTTCGAGACCCTGCTGGTCGCGATCACGGCCTCGGACGGGACCACGGGCTGGGGCGAGGCGCTGGCCCCCGTCGGGCCCGAGATCCCGGCCGAGATCGTCGGCCGCCTGCTGCGCCCCACCCTCATCGGCGCCCGCGTCGGCGGCGTGCGCCCCGCGTGGCACCGGCTGCGTGACCTGATGCGCGAACGCGGCCACCTCACGGGCCACCAGGCCGACGCGCTGGCCGCGGTCGACATCGCCCTGTGGGACCTGCTGGGCAGGCAACGCGGCGTGCCCGTCGCCGAGTTGCTTGGCGGCGCCTTCCGCGGCACGGTGCCCGCGTATGTCTCGGGGCTGCCCGCCGACACCGACGGGGCCAGGGCCGCCCTCGCCGCCGACTGGGCCGCGCGGGGCGTCACCCTGATCAAGCTCCACCTGGGCAGGGGAGTGCGGGAGGACCTGGCCACGGTGGACGCCGTGCTCGCGGCCGACGAGCGGCTGGGGGTGGCCGTGGACGCGCACTGGGCGTATGGCGTCTCGGACGCCGCCCGCCTGGGAGCCGCGCTGCAACGGCGCGAGCGCGTCGCGTTCCTCGAGGCGCCCCTGGCCCCCGAGGACGTGGAGGGCCACCGCGAGCTGCAACGAAGGCTCGACCTGCCGGTCGCCATCGGCGAAACCCTGCGCAACGCCTACGAGTTCCGCCACTGGCTCGACCGCAGGGCGCTCCGCGTCGCGCAGCCCGACGTGGCCCGCACGGGCTTGACCGAGGCCCTGTCGATCGCCGAGCTGGCCGCGGCCCACCATGTGCCCGTCGCCCCGCATCACTCGGTCGGCCTCGGGGTGGCCACCGCCGCGGGGCTCCACCTGGCCGCCGCGCTGCCCGACATGCCGTACTTCGAGTACCAGCCGACCACGTGGGAGGCGGCCAGCCGCGTGCTGCGCGCCCCGCTCGCCGGTACCCCGGGCGCCGGGCTGCCGCTGCCCGACGGCCCGGGGCTCGGGGTCGACGTCGACGAGGACTTCGTCCTGCGCAACGCCACCGCCTATCCCTCGGCCCACCCCTCCGTCCCCCCTTCCGTCCCCCCTTCCGTCCACCCCTCCGCCGATCCCTCGGAGAACCGATGAGCAATGTCGTCCGCGGACTCGTGCCGGTCCTCGCCACCCCGTTCCAGCCCGATGGGGCTCTCGACCTGCCCTCCCTGCGCACCCTTACCGAGTTCCAGCTCGACGCGGGGGCCGAGGGCGTCGCCGTGTTCGGCATGGCGAGCGAGGGCTTCGCCCTGACGGCCCAGGACCGGGAGGCGATCCTTCGCGAGGTCACCGCCGTGGTCGCGGGCGCCGTCCCCGTGGTGGCGGGCGTCGGCGCGACCAGCCTGGCCACCGCGCTGGAGCAGGCCGGGCAGGCGCTGACCCGCGGCGCGAGCGCCCTGATGGTCCTGCCCCCCTTCCTCGCCAAGCCGTCCCCGGGCCAACTCGTCGAGTTCTACGGGGCGTTGGGCGAGGCCACCGGGGGCTCGCTGATGGTGCAGGACGCGGCGGCCACCACCGGGGTGCCCATGCCGGTGCCGCTGCTCGCCGAGCTGGGCGGGCTGCCGGGCGTGGACTCGGTGAAGATCGAGTCCTCGCCCACGCCGACCAAGTGCGCGGCCATGGTCGCCGCCGCGCCCGGCGGCTTCGACGTGCTCGGCGGGCAGAACGCCCTGTTCCTGCTCGACGAGCTGGCCGCGGGCAGCGTGGGCACCATGCCCGCCTGCGAGTTCACCGACCTGCTGCGCGTCGTCCTCGACGACGCCGCGGCGGGCCACGACGAGCGGGCGCAGGCGGGGTTCGAGCGTCTGCTGCCGCTCATCCGCTACGGCATGCAGCCGGGCCTCGCCTGGGCCGTACACAAGGAGGTGCTGGTGGAGCGCGGTCTGATCGCCTCGGCCACCGTGCGGCTGCCCGCCGCGGCGCTGCCGCGCTCGGCCGCCGCGGGGCTGCGGAGGATCCTCGCCCGCCTGGCGCTGCCCCCGGTGGGCGCGAGGCAGCTGGCGGGCGGTGGGGCGTGACATCGGCCGAACGCGGCGCGTTGGTCGTCGGGGCCACCTCCCCGATCGGCCTGGCGATCGGCCGGGCGCTCGCCGCCGACGGCGTCGCTGTCGCCGGATGCGGCCTCGAGCCGGGCCCGCCCGAGGAACGCGCGCACCCGTTCGCGCACCCCTTCGCGCACTACACGGCGGCCGACTGCGCGCGCCCCGAGGGCGCCGAGGCGGCGGTGGCGGCCGCCCTCGGCGCGCTGGGGCGGCTCGACATCCTCGTCCTGGCCGCCGCCGCGATGCCGGTGGCCCGCGCGGGGGACACGACCGAACGGCAGTGGCGGCTCGCCAAGGAGGCCACCCTTGACACCGCTTTCTACCCGGTCAGGGCCGCCCTGCCCCACCTCGGCCCCGGATCCGCGATCACCGCCGTCACCTCGGTCAACGCCTTCCTCGCCGCGCCGGGGCTCCCCGGGTACGCGGCGGCCAAGGCGGGAGTCGAGGGCCTGGTGCGGCAGTTGGCGCTCGACTACGGGCCCGCGGGGATCCGGGTGAACGCGGTGGCCCCCGGCATGATCGGCGACGGCGCGGGCGGCCCCGCGCTGCCCCGGGTGACCGAGGGCTACCCGCTGGGCAGGATCGGCCGCCCCGACGAGGTCGCGGCGGCGGTCGCCTTCCTCTCATCGCCCGCCGCCTCGTTCATCACCGGCACCGTGCTCCCCGTGGACGGCGGCCTGTCCATCTCGTCCCCCGCGGCCTGGCTGCGCCCCGACCTGCGAGCGAGGTTCCTGCGTGTCTCCCCGCCGGAGGCCCCGGGCGAGTGAGCGGCCCACCCGAACAGGGCTTGTCCGCGGCCCCGTTCTCCCCCAGACTCCGTCCGGGAGGTGCCCCCACCCCAGACTCCGTCCGGGAGGTGCCC
>NZ_QEST01000044.1 GCF_003311645.1 Streptomyces sp. PT12
TCTCGCTTTTATGATCAAGCTTCGGACAACCCACCTCGTGAAAGCGCGAGGCTAGTGGCTTTCTGCTCAAGGATGTTCGCCGGGATGATCTGGTGCACGCCGTGCGCGTCGTCGCGGCGGGCGACTCGCTGCTCGCGCCCTCTGTCACCCGGCGCCTGGTCGCCGACCTCACCCGCCGCCGCCCCGCCGTTCCCTCCACCCGGCTGAAGGTCCTCACCGCGCGCGAGGAGGAGACCCTGCGGCTGCTGGCCCGTGGTCTGACCAACGCCGAGATCGCCACCGCGCTCGTGGTCAGCGACCACACGGTGAAGACGCATGTGTCCAACATCCTTGCGAAGTTGGGCCTTCGTGACCGCATCCAGGCGGTGATCTGCGCGTACGAGACCGGACTTGTCACTCCCGGGGCCGACTGACCGCCGCCAGGATCCCCCGCGCGGGCGAGTCCCGAGACCGCCCGCACCGGCGATCCGCCGGGCCACCCCCGCCCGCCACGCTGAAGCCTCCCGCACCACCGAGCGCGTCCCGAGCGCACCGCTCGCCCTGAGGAGGCACCATGCTCAGCACGTTCGCACGCGTGGCAACCCGCCGCCCGCTCACCGTCATCGGGGTCTGGGCCCTGCTGCTGGTCGTCGGCTTCGGCATCGGCACCGGAGTCTTCGGCCGCCTGATCGAAACGGTCGAATCCGTGCCCGGAAGCGAATCCGACCGGGCAACGGCCACCCTGGATCAGATCGATCCCCTGGACGGGTCGATCACCGCCGTGATCGAGTCCGACGATGTCACCGATCCCGCGCTGACCGACGAGGTCGAACGCGCCCTCGCCGACGTCCGCGCCCTGCCCGATGTCTCCGCCGTACCCGATCCGATTCCGTCGGAAGACGGCAGAGCCCTGCTGATCCCGATCGAGTTCGCTCGCGACGACGGCGATTCCCTTCAGAACGCGGCCGATCTGATCCGCGCCATTGAGGACCGCGCCAACGCCACCACCGACGCCACCACCGGCGCCGACACCGGCGCCGACGTCGAGGTCAACGTCAGCGGCGGCTCCCTGCTGGGCGACGAGATGGGCGCCCGCGCCCAGGAGGACGTCCAGCGCGCCGAGTTGATCTCGCTGCCCGTCGTCCTCGCGCTGCTCCTGGTCATCTTCGGCGGGCTGCGCGCCGCCGGGCTCCCGCTGATCGTGGCGGTCAGCGGCGTCGCGGGCGCGTTCCTCGCCCTCCACCTCTTCAGCCTGGTCACCGACATCTCCGTCTACGCCGTCCAGTTGACCACCATGCTCGGGCTCGGCCTCGCCGTGGACTACGCGCTGCTGATGGTGGTCACCTTCCGCGAGGAGCGCCGCGGCACCGACGACGTGGTCGAGGCCGTCACCAGGACCGCGCGGCGCGCGGGGCGGACCGTGCTGTTCTCGGGGCTGACGGTGGCGGTGAGCCTGGCGGGGCTGCTGGTGTTCCCGAGCCCGTTCCTGCGCAGCATGGGACTGGCCGCCGCCGCGGTGGTGGTCGTGGACATGCTGGCGGCGTTGACGCTGCTGCCCGCGCTGCTCGCCCGCTTCGGGAAGAAGATCGCGCCCGCGAGGCCCGCGGCCGACTCGGGAGCCTTCTTCGCCCGCGTGGCCCGCTTCGCCGCCCGCCGCCCGCCGCCCGCCGCCCGCTGATCGTGACCGCGGCGACCGTGGTGCCCCTCGTGCTCGTCGCGTCTCCGGTCGCGGGGCTCACCATGGCCGTGGGGGACGCCCGTTCGCTGCCCGCGTCGACCGAGGCCAGGGGCCTCTACGACGCCATCGAGGATCACTATCCCGAGGGAACCGGCATCTCCCCGATCACCGTTCTGATGCGACCTGATGCCGATCCGGACATCGCCGAACGCGTTCAGTCGCTCCCCGGCGTCGCCTCGGCCAGCACCACCCCGCTGGACAACGGCGCGGTGATCGTGCGCCTCACCCCCGCGGGCGAGGTGGACGGGCCCACCGCGACCGGCCTCGTCGAGGACATCCGCGCCCTGCGCGGCGACGAGCCGGTCGAGGTCACCGGCCCCGCGGCCCGCCTCGTCGACTTCCGCGCCATGCTCGCCGAACGCACCCCCTGGGCGGTCGCGATCGTTCTGGTCGCCATCTTCATGCTGTTGTTCGCCTTCACCGGATCACTTCTGCTGCCGATCCGAACGATCCTGACCACCCTGCTGAGCCTTGGCGCCGCTCTCGGCGCCGTCGTGCTCGTCTTCCAGAACGACCTGGGCGCCCTCAACATCACCGCGCCGCCGCTCATCCTCGCGATCGCCTTCGGCCTCGCGATGGACTACGAGCTGTTCATCCTGGCCCGCATGCGCGAGGCGTGGCTCGACAGCGGCGACCCGCACACGGCCGTGGTCACCGGGCTGCGCCGCTCGGGCCGCGTGGTCAGCTGCGCGGCGCTGCTCCTGGCCGTGGTGTTTGGCGCGTTTATGACCGGCGGCTTCTCCCCGATCCTCCAGATCGGCCTCGGCCTCACCCTCGCCGTCCTCATCGACGCCACCTTGGTCCGCATGCTCCTCGTCCCCGCGACGATGACCCTCATGGGCCACCACGCCTGGTGGTCTCCCACCCCCCTGCGCACCCTCCACACCCGCTACGGCCTGAACGAGGCCCCGACCGCACCCCCGACCGCACCCCCGACCCCGGCCAAGACCCCCTGAGAAGATCCGCGCCGAACGGGGAGGTGCGCCATGGCGGCGGCAGGGGGCCCGACACGGCGCAGGGCGCCGGAGGCGTCGGCGTCATACCTCCCCGGTAGTAGGAGGATGCCCTCCTCCCGGCTGATGTGGCGCGGGGCCGACTCGACGGAGGGTGGGGGTCGCGACCACCCCACGCGCGAGGAGGCGGGACATGCAAGGTGACAGGGAGCTCGTTGAGTTCGGCGGGCGATGGGCCAGGGCCGAGCTGCGGGGCGACATCGAGGCGTTGGACACCCTCCTCACCGGCGACTTCGCCGCCGTGGGCCCCCTCGGCACGGTCCTCGACCGCGGCCGGTGGCTGGCGCGCTACTCATCCGGCGCCCTGGTGCACGACCTGTTCACCTGGGAGGACGTCGAGCTGCGCCGCTACGGCGGCGCGGCCGTCGCGCTCGGCGTGCAGCGGCAGCAGAGCGTCTACGAGGGCCGCGACGTGGAAGGGGCGTTCCGCGTCAGCCAGTTCCTCACGGCGGCCCATGGCGCCTGGCGCCTGGCCGCCCTCCACCTCACCCCCATCGGCGAACGCACGGCGCTGATGGTGTGACTCAGGCCGCGGGCGCCTTGGGCCATGGGGTCGCGTCGCGGGCCGCGTCCAGGATGTCGCCGAGGCGGCGCCACGCGTGCGGGCCCTCCGGGCCGATCGGGCTCGCGGCCAGCCGCTCCCACGCCGCCCTGTCGTCGCCGAGCGCGGCGGCGACCAGGGCGGTCACCGCGGGGGACGCGTCGCTCAGGGCGGCCCACGCGGGCAGCGCGCGTATCGTCTCCGCGGCGCACTCGGGGGCGGAGAGCGCCGCGCGGGTCCACGCCTGCGCGCCGGGGCCGTCCCCGAGCAGGCGCCGCAGGCCGAGCGTGAGCCGCGGCAGCGCCTCGGCCGGGGCCGAGTGCCGGGACAGCACCGCGGCGAAGTCGCCCCGCCCGCCCAGCGCGAACGCCAGCAGCGCCTTCTCCACCAGCGCGTCATCGCCCGCGTGCCGGTCCAGATAGGCGCCGAGCACCCGCTCGGGCGCGTGCGCCAGCTCGTGCGGCGACACCGCGTCAGGGGCCGCGGGGACCTCGGCGACGGCGCGTTCGAGCGTGGCCAGCGCGTCGTCGAACTCCCGCGAGCCCCGGCGCAGATGACGCCCCCGCCGCGCGTCGGCCACCAGCGCTCGCAGCCGCTCGCGCAACGGCCCTTCCACGGACGGCAGATACGCCAGCGCCACCGCGACCCAGCGCAGCTGGTCCACCCGGCCGACCGGACGCCCCGGCTCGGGCTCCCACAGCGCCAACGCCTCGGCCGCCGTCTCCGCGAACCGGCGCGCCAGCCCCACCCGCGCCTCCTCTGACAGGAGCCACCCCTCGGCGGGGCCGCGCAGCAGGCTCCGCCAGCGGCCATCCGCCGCCGAGGCCATCCAGTGCGCCGCCGCGCCCGCGCCCCGGTCCACGTCGAGGCCGAGGTCGCCCAGGTACGCCTCGGGCAGCCGCCGCGCCTCCTCGGAGAGCGCGTCGAGATCGTCGGCGAACCGCTCCCGCGCGGCCTCCCGCGCCAGGCCCCCGCGTATCTCCCGGCAGACCTTGGCGGTCAGCACCGCCCCCGCGAACTGTTCAAGATCCGCCAGCGCCACCTCCGTGAGCAGCCGCGGATCGGCCGAGTCCACCAGCTCGTCCATCAGCAGGTGCCGGATCTCCGCCTGCGCCGGGGAGCCCGCGAGCAGCGCCATGAGCCGCCGCTGCCTGCCCCGGTGGCGCCGCAGCAGCTCGAGCCACATCCCCCGCCACGCCGCCCGAGCGGCGCGGTGCTCCCGCGTCCACCGCTCGATGCTCTCGCCCTCGCGGAGCTGCGCGGGCGGCCCCGGCAGCAGCCGGACCGCCGCGTCGAACACGGCCTCGGGTATCCGCTCGGGATCCGCGTCGACCAGCACGGCCCACGCGGCCGACCGGCCGTCGGGCGGCTCGGCCGTCATCGGCCGCGGCTCCGGCGCGCGGCGCCGCAGCTCGGCGATCACCTCGGCCGTGAGCGACCCCGCGCCCTCCGCGAGCCGCGCCATGTGCCCGTCGGGCGCGGCCCGCAGCGTCTCGGCGCGCAGCGCCGCCGGGCAGTCCGGGTGGGTCAACGCGGCCCGCGCCGCCTCGGCGTCCTCGCTGGCCGCCGCCGTCGCAAGCAACGCCGCGGGCACCGTGCGCCCCGAGCCGCCGCCCGCCGCGAACGGGCCGTTCAGCAGCGCCCGCAGCACCCCCGCGGGCAGCGGCGGGCTCACCGCCCGGCCCCCGCGGCCATGTCCTGGCCCGCCCTCATGTCCTGGCCCGCCCTCATGTCCTGGCCCGCCCTCATATCCTGGCCCGCTCCCATGCTCTTGCCCACATAGGTCCGCAGACGCCGGGCCGTCAGTGTGTCCCCGCTGGCCACCAGGTCCGCGGGAGTTCCCGTGAACACCACCTGACCGCCGTCGTGCCCCGCGCCGGGGCCGAGGTCGATCAGCCAGTCCGCGTGGGCCATCACGGCCTGGTGGTGCTCGATGACGATCACGGTGTTCCCGGCGTCGACCAGGCGGTCGAGCAGCGCGAGCAGCTGATCGACATCGGCCAGGTGCGGGCCCGTGGTCGGCTCGTCGAGCACATGGATCGCGGCCTTCTCCGCCATGTGGATCGCCAGCTTCAGCCGCTGCCGCTCCCCGCCCGACAGCGTCGTCAACGGCTGCCCGAGGCGCACATAGCCGAGGCCCACGTCCCTCAGCCGCCCCAGCACCGCCGCGGCCTGCCCCGAGGGGAAGAACGCGTGCGCCTCCGCCACGGACATGGCCAGGACCTCGCTGATGTTCTTGCCGTCGAGCGTGTACGTCAGCACCTCGGGCGTGAACCGCTTCCCCTGGCACTGCTCGCACACCGACGCCACGCCCGCCATCATCGCGAGGACCGTGTAGACGAGCCCTATCCCGTTGCAGCGGGAGCAGGTGCCCATCCGCTCCTGGTCCACGACGATGGCCGCGCTGAGATTCCGCAGCTGGCCGACGTCGGGCCGCCCCAGGCTCGGCATGAACGACTGGATGAACGCGGTGTACGTCTCGTTGATCAGCCGCTGCGACTCCGCCGCGATCGTCCCGAACACCGGCGACGACTTCCCCGAACCCGAGACCCCGGTGAAGACGCTGAGCCGCCGCTTCGGTATGTCGAGGGAGACATCCCGAAGGTCGTTCTCCCGGGCGCGGCGCACCTGGATCACGTCATGGCTGTCGGCGGCCGCCCGTTCGGCGCTCATTAGAGGACCATCCCTTCTGCAGCCCTCACGAGTAGGGTTGTGACCTCTCGGTCCCGGTGGGTGCACGGCCATGGGCGCGCGCTACGCGATAGCCACGATGAGTTCCGCCGGCCCCACCGGGCCGAGGCCGTCTGATCGGCTTCAGGGACACGCCCCGTAGAGGGCCGATTAATGAGCTTCCGGCAGACGACCTCACCACCGGGCAGGTGCTTCGCGCACGGCACTGGAGTACGCACCTCGTGTTCATCGGATGGGACTGGGCGACCGAGACCCATGACGTGACCGTCATGGACGAGTCCGGCAGGCGCATCGACCGGTGGGAACTCGCCCACACCGAAGAGGGGTTCGCCAAGACCCTGGCCCGGCTGCGCCGGCACGGCGCCCCGGCCGACCTGCCCGTGGCGATCGAGACCACCCGCGGTCTCGCGGTGGACCGGCTGCTGGCCGCCGGGCACCCGGTGGTGCCGGTGCACCCGAACGCCTTCCACGCGATGCGGGCACGCTGGGGCGCCTCCAAGGCCAAGACCGACGCGGGCGACAGCATGAAGCTCGCCGACTACCTGCGCACCGACGGGCACTTGCTGCCCCGCCTGGAGCCCACCGACCAGGCCACCTTGGGCCTGCAGGCCCTCACCCGGCAGCGCGCCGACCACGTCGAGGCCAAGGTCGCTGCCGTCAACCAGCTTGCCGCGCTCCTGGACGAGCACTGGCCCGGCGGCAAAGCGGTGTTCGCCAACCTGGACAGCGACATCGCCATGGCCTTCCTGGAGCGTTACCCCACCCCGGCCTCGGCGGCCAAACTCACCGCGGGACGACTCGAAGCCTGGTGCAAGCACCGCGGCTACTCCGGCAAGAAGCCAGGCAGCGTCCTGATCGAGCGCCTGCGCACTGCCCCGACGGCAGCCTCCCGCCTCGGCGGCGACGTCGTCAAACAACTCATCCGGGTCCAGGTCCAGCTGGTGCAGGGCATCCGCACGACCATCCGCACGCTGGACAAGGCCATCGCCGAAGCCGCCGAAACCCACCCCTACGCACCACTGTTCGCGACCATGCCACGGATCGGGAAGGTCAACCTCGGACAGATCATCGGCGAGATCGGCCCCATCCTGGAACGCACCCAAACCTGCGAACAGCTGATCGCGGAGACCGGTGTCGTCCCGGTCACCCGCGCCTCGGGCAAGTCCCACGCGGTCAGCTTCCGCTTCGCGACCAACCGCAGAGCCCGTCTGACCCTGACCACGTTCGCCGACAACAGCCGACACAGCAGCGACTGGGCCGCCAAGATCTACAACGACGCCCGGGCCCGCAAGAAGCGACACCCCCACGCCACCCGCATCCTCGCCCGCGCCTGGCTCCGCGTGATCTGGGCCTGCTGGCGCGACGGCACCTGCTACGACCCCGCCACCCACCAAGCCAACGGAAAGATCGCCACGGCCGCCGACATACCACTGGCGGCATAGGGGTTGACTCAGGAAACTCATCGCACTCCCCCCTCCCGCTGTGGACACCCCCGATCATGACACCGCCCACTGACACCGCCCACTGACACCGCCCCCGGAGCGGTACGAGGCGTGCGGGGTGAGCACCATGTCCGTCCAGCCGACGCACGGGTGCGGGGCCGAGGACGGTGAGCGGGTGCCACGTACGGCCGACGGCATCGCCGCCGCGCTGGCGCCGCGTCGCCGCACTGCGTCCTGACCCGGGGCCAGCCCTGCTGACGCGCTCGGCGGCTCCCGCCGCGCGCTACCCCCTTCCCCGGCGCGCGTTCGCCCTGCGGGCCAGCAGGACGGCGGCGATGAGGGCCGTGCCCGTCGCGCCCGCGGGGAGGAGGCGGGTGGGGCGCGTGCCGGGGGGCTCCATCGACTCGCGGGGCGGGTCGGGGAGCGCCGCGGCCAGGGCCTCGGCGAGGTGGGCGGGGGCGCGGTCGCGTTCGGCCTGGGAGATCTGGGTGCGGCAGCTGAAGCCGTCGGCCAGGACCAGGGAGTCCTTCGGCGCCCGGCGCACCGCGGGCAGCAGGGCCGCCTCGGCGCACGCCATCGAGACGTCGTAGTGGCCGCGTTCGAAGCCGAAGTTGCCCGCGAGGCCGCAGCAGCCCGCGTCCAGGATGTCGGCCTCGATCCCGGCCCGCCGCAGCAGGTCGCGTTCGGCGTCGAAGCCGAGCACCGCGTACTGGTGGCAGTGGCGCTGCACGACCGCGTGCGCGTCGACGGGCGGGGGGCGCCAGTCGGGGGCGCGCTCGTTGAGCAGCTCGGCCAGGGTGCGGGTCTGGTCGCGCAGGCGCGTGATGTCGTCGGAGCGCGGCAGTAGCTCGGAGGCGTCGGCGCGGAAGACCGCGGCGCAGCTGGGCTCGAGGCCGACGACGGGGATCCCGGCGTGCAGGTCGTCGCGGAGCACGGCCGCGGTGTGCCGGAGCGCGCGGCGTGCGATGTCGAGCTGGCCCGTGGAGATCCATGTCAGGCCGCAACAGACCGCGCGCGTGGGCACCTTGACGCGGAAGTCGGCCGCCTCCAACACCTCGACCGCCGCGCGCGCCACCGACGGGTGGAAGTGGTCGGTGAACGTGTCCGGGAAGAGCACCACCTGGCCGCGCCGCCCGCTGCCGCGCGGCTCGCCGCGTTCGCGCCACCACGTCGTGAACCGCTGCTCGGCGAACGCGGGCAGGTCGCGTTCGGGGGCGATGCCGCCCAGGGCCTTGGCGGCGCGCGCCAGCAGGGGGGCGGAGGTCATGGCGTTGACCGCGCGCGGGGCGTGCGCCGCCAGGCGTGCGACCAGGGGGAGCCAGCCCATCGAGTAGTGCGCGCGCGGGCGTACGCGCCCCGCCCAGTGGTGGTGCAGGAACTCGGCCTTGTAGGTCGCCATGTCGACATTGACCGGGCAGTCGGTCTTGCAGCCCTTGCAGGACAGGCAGAGATCCAGGGCATCGGCCACCTCGGTGGAGCGCCAGCCGCCGTCGATCGGCGAGTCGTTGCGCACCATCTCGAAGAGCAGGCGCGCGCGCCCGCGCGTGGAGTGTTCCTCCTCGCGCGTGGCGCGGTAGCTCGGGCACATCACGCCGCCATCGAGCGAGCGGCACTTGCCCACGCCGACGCAACGGGCCGCCGCCCGGCTGAACTTCCCGTCGTCGGCCGGGAACGCGAACACCGTCGGCGGCTCCATCGGCTGGTAGGCCGCGCCGAGGCGCAGGTTCTCGTCCAGGTGGTAGGGGTCGACGACCTTGCCGGGGTTCATGCGGTTGCCGGGGTCGAAGACGGCCTTCAGCCGCTCGAACGCCTCGATCAGCTCGGGCCCGAACATCTTCACCAGCAGCTCACCGCGCGACTGCCCGTCCCCGTGCTCGCCCGAGAGCGAGCCGCCCAGGCCGATGACCAGCTCGGCGGCGCGTTCGACGAAGGCCCGCATCCGCGTCACGCCCTCGGCCGTCTCCAGGTCGAAAGGGATGCGGGTGTGCACGCAGCCGTGCCCGAAGTGGCCGTAGACCGCGGGGCGGCCATAGCCGAACTCCCGGCAGAGCGCCTGGGATCCGCGCAGGTAGTCGCCAAGGCGCTCGGGGGGCACGGCCGCGTCCTCCCAGCCCTCCCACGTGTCGGGGCGGCCCGGTACATGGGCCGTCGCGCCCAGGCCCGACTCGCGCACGAGCCACAGTTCCGACTGGTGGCGCGGGTCGTCGTACCAGGTGTGCGCGACACCGTTGGGGAGCGCGTTCAACAGCTCGCGCGCCTTCCCGTCCGCCTCCTCGCGCGTCTCCCCCGTGAACTCGACCATCAGATACGCCGAGCCCGACGGCAGGATCCGCAGCCCGTCGGGGTTGAGGTGCTTGATCCGCTGGTCGGTGACGAGCTGGTCGTCCACGCCCTCCAGCGTGTGCGGGCGGTGCGCGAGGACCGCGGGGACGCCGTCGGCCGCGGCGCCGATGTCGGGGTAGCCGAGGACGACGAGCGCGGTGTGCTTCTCGACGGGGACCAGCTCAAGCTCGGCGCGCAGCACCGTGACCAGCGTGGACTCCGAGCCGACGAGCAGCCCTGCCACGTCGAAGCCGTGCTCGGGCAGGAGCGAGTCGAGGTTGTAGCCGGAGACGCGGCGTGGGATGTCGGGGTAACGTTCCCTGATCAGCTCGGCGTACCGCTCGCGGAGCGCCACCAGGTGCCGGTGGATGTCGGCCTCGCGGCCGTTGCCCGAGACCAGGCGGGCCAGCTCGTCGTCGGATGTGGGGCCGACCCACATCCGCACGCCGTCGTAGGTGAGGATCTCGAGCCGGGCGATGTTGTCGACGACCTTGCCGTAGGTCTGGGCGGTGGAGCCGCAGGAGTTGTTGCCGATCATCCCGCCGATCGTGCAGTTGGGGTGGGTGGCGGGCCTGGGGCCGTACATCAGGCCGTGGGGGGCCAGGCGCCGGTTGAGGTCGTCGAGCACGATGCCCGGCTCGACGACGCACACCCGGCGCCCGGCGTCGAGGGAGACGAGGCGGTGGCAGTACTTGCTCCAGTCGATCACCACGGCCGCGTTGCAGCACTGGCCAGCGAGGGACGTTCCGCCGCCGCGCGACAGCAGCGGCACGTCGTGCTCGTGGCACACCGCGACCGCCTCGGCGGCGGCCTCGGGGGTGCGGGGGAGGACGACGCCGATGGGGACCTGCCGGTAGTTGGAGGCGTCCGTCGCATAGGCGGCCCTGCTGCCCGCGTCGAAACGCACCTCGCCGTCCACCCGTTCGCGCAGGGCGGACGCGAGGGCGTCCGGGTCGGCGGTCACCGGCGGGCGGCGGACCATGGGCATCGGCAGGTCGATCGGGTCCATAGGGCGTCCTCTTCGGCGGGGCTGGGGGCCGCGGTGGTCGGGCGGCTCAGGCCGCGTCGAGCAGGCTGTGGGTCTCGTCGGCGGACAGCTCGGCGGTGTAGACGCGGCTGCCCGGCTGGTGCTTGCGGCCGCCCGTCGCGAGGTCGCCCGCGTCCACCGCGTCAAAGCCGATCTGGTCGATCAGTGCGCTGACGGTGCGCTTGGCCTCCTCGTCGTCGGCCGAGACGGGGATGGCGAGGCGGTCGGGCGCGCCCCTGGGGCGTGCGCGGTCGCGCAGGTTGTACCAGTAGATGGCGTTGAACGACTTCACCACGCGGGCCTGCGTGTACTCCTGGATCTTCTCGCTCGACGTGGTGCTGTCGTCGTCGAGCTCGGGATCGGCGCCGTCGCGCTGGGGGTAGTAGTTGCAGGTGTCGCTGACGATCTTGCCGCGCAGCGCGGCGGCTGGCAGCTCGAGGTAGCGGCCGTAGGGGATGGAGACGACGACCACGTCGCCGAAGTCCGCCGCCTCGTCGGCCGTGACGGCGCGGATCGAGCCCTCGGTCGCCTCGACCAGGTCCTCCAGGGTGCCGGGGCCACGGGAGTTGGCGATGGCCACGTCGTGGCCCGCGCCGGTGAGGTGGGCGGCGAGGGTGGCGCCGATGTGGCCGGCGCCGATCATGCCGATGCGCATGGGTGTGCCCTTCTTTCGTTGTGTTGCGTGTGGGTCAGGTCCCGGGCCCGTCACTTGTGGGTGAGCTGCTCGATCCGGTCCTTGGCCAGCGTGGTGGCGATGGTGGTGCGGCGCGGCTGGCCCTTCGCGAACGCCTCGGCGAACTTCTTCGCCTGCCCGTACTCGACCTTGCCCGGCATCGGCGGCTCGTCCTGGTCCACGTCGATGTCGACCAGCGAGGGGCCGTCGTGCCCGAGCGCCTGCTTGATCGCCTTGGTCACGTCCTTGCCCCGGCCCACCTTGAGGCCGTGGCCGCCGCAGGCGCGCGCCCAGGCGGAGAAGTCGGTGAACGGCTCCTGGTAGCGGACGCCGTGCTCGGGGTAGCCGAGGACCATCTGCTCCCAGAGGATCTGGCCGAGGGAGTTGTTGTTGTTGATCACGACGGTGATCGGCAGCTTCGCGTGGACCGCGGTGATGAAGTCGGCCATCAGCATGGCGAATCCGCCGTCGCCGATGTACGCGATGACCTGTCGCCCGGGGAACGCGTGCTGCATCGCGATGGCGTAGGGCAGCCCCGGGGCCATGCTGGCAAGGTTGCCGGAGATAAAGAAGTCGCGATCCCTGCGGATCGTCCAGTGCCGCGCCGCCCACGTGGCGACGGTGCCGCTGTCGCACGTCAGGATCGCGTCGTCCGACGCCAGGTCGTCGATCGCCCCGATCACGTGCTGGGGGGCGACGGGATTGCGGCGGGGGTTCTCCAGGGCCTCCATCCGCTTGCGCCACTTGTCCATTGCCGCCTGGTACTTCTCCAGGTGGCGGCGGTCCTTCTTGGGGTGCAGCAGCGGGAGCAGCGCCGCCAGCCCCTCCTTCGCGTCGCCGATGACCGGCGCCTCCACCGGCATTCGCACGCCGGCGCGCGCTGGCTCGGCCTCCAGCTGAACGGTGCGGACCGAGCCGGGCTGCGGAAGGTGCTGCGTGTAGGGGAAGTTGCAGCCGACCATGAACAACGTGTCGCAGTCGTCGATCAGCTCCTCGCCAGGGCGCGTGCCGAGCAGGCCGATGCCGCCCACGGCGAACGGGCTGTCGTCCGGGATCACCGCCTTGCCCGGCAACGTCTTGATGACTGGGGCGCCGAGCGTGTCCGCGACCGCCAGGATCTCGTCCCGCGCGCCGCGCGCCCCGACGCCCGCGAGGATGGCGACCCTGCGCCCGGCGTTCAGCACCTCGGCGGCCTTCCGCAGATCGGATGCGCGCGGCAGGCCGGGCGCCGGCGTGTACACCGGCGCGGTGGCGGGTGGGCGCGCCGGGGAGACATGGCGCCACGGGTCGGCGTTGGCGTCGGCCACCTGGATGTCGTTCGGCAGCGTCAGATGCGCCACCCCTCGGCGCGAGAGGGCCGTGCGCACGGCGATGTCGACGATGCCGGGCAGTTGGACGGGGTTGCTGATCAGCAGGTTGTAGCAGGACACATCGGCGAAGAGGTGCTCGACGGGCACCTCCTGCTGATAGCCCGTGCCCAGTACGGAGGTCTCCTGGGTGCCGGTGATGGCCAGGACGGGGACATGGTCGAGCTTGGCGTCGTAGAGGCCGTTGAGTAGGTGGATCGCGCCGGGGCCCGAGGTGGCGAGGCAGACCCCGAGCTTTCCGGTCGCCTTGGCGTAGCCGGTGGCCATGAACGCCGCCGACTCCTCGTGGCGGACCAGGATGAACCTGATCCGCTCGCGGTGTCGGCGCAGTGCCTCCATGACTCCGTTGATGCCGTCCCCTGGGAGACCGAACACGGTGTCGACACCCCAGTCGATGAGGCGTTCCACCAGGGCTTCCGATGCGATGCGGTGTGCCATGGGAACACCCGATCCCACGTGGCGCGCGGGGCGAAACCGCTCTTACGCCGACCGGCCCATGCACCGCCCGGCGCAAGGGCGGGGACGGATTGTCAGTGGGGGGTGTCACGCTGGGTGACATGGAGATCGAGGAGTGGCGGTCACCGTCCCTGAGGCGGTGGAGCGGCGAGTGGGCGGACGCTGTGGAGACGGCGGAGGCGGCGGACGTGGCGGAGGTGACGGACGTGGCGGAGGCGACGGACGGCGTGGACGCCGAGGGCAGGAGGCACCGGGAGTGCGGCGCGGCGGCGGGGGCGGTGCCGACGGCGGGGCCGCCAGCGGCGGAGACCAACGGGCTGGCGTGGTTGGTGGGCGAGGGGCGGCGCGTGTCGTACCGCCTCGTGCTCGTCGAGGGCGTCGGCCCTGGGGAGCTGGCCGCGCGGATCGGGGAGGGGCCGCTGCTCGATCCGGTCGACGAGCGGGAGCTGTTGCGGCTGCGGCACGGTGTGAGCGGCTGGAGCTCGGGGCCGCGCCCCGGGCTGGCCCGCGTCGGGACGTGCGGAGGCGGCTGGAGCTTCGCCTACGAGTCGCATCCCGAGCCGTGTCGCTCGGGAAGGCGGGTGGCCGGGCCAGGGGCCGCCGCCTCCCGGGGGACGCGGGCGGTCGCGGTCTGGTCAGGCGCGCCCCCCGGCTCGCCCGCCTCCCTCGGCTCGCCCGGCTTCTTCCATGTGGCCCACGCGGAGGACGAGCGCGAGACCGGCCGGTTCACGCTGGACGAAGGGGACGCCGAGCCATGGCGGGCCGGGGAGATACCCGGGGGCCTGGATCCCGGCCCGTTCTTCCCGGCCGGTGGCCGACGGCGCGAGGCGGAGTATCTGGCGTTCCTCGCCGGGGAGTTGGGCGTCTCGCTGCCGCGCCTCGCCCTCACCGACGGGCGCCTGTCCGCGGTGCGGGTGCCCACGTGGCTGGCGCCTCTTCCCCTGGGTGCCCCGCGGATGACGATCGGCTTCGGGCGCGCCGATCCGACCTCGCGGCCGCGTTCGCGCGAGTGGCCAGGCGGGGGGTGAGGCGTCCGGGCGAGGGCTATGCCGCCGCGTCCCTCGCGCGGGTCAGGGCGTCGATCGCCGCGCGTGGGTCGTCCGCGTAGAAGCGGAGCGTGGTGCGCGCCTCGGCGGGCGCGCCCAGCGGGCGGGCGAACGGGACGGGCCCGGTGAGGTCGACCGTGACGTTGGTCTGGCCCGCCACGTTCAGGGACGTGGTGCCGTCCTCGTCGATCACCAGCTGCTTGCCACCGGGGAAGCGGGGGTCGAGGCGGACGGCGCCCACGCGGTCGGCCGGGACGGCGATGTCGAGCAGCACGCCGTACCGCACGCGCAACGAGCCGTCCGCGCCCACCAGGTGCGGCCGGGTGACGGATGCCGCGTGCAGCTCCACCCCGAACAGCGTGCCCCAGATGCCGAGCACCAGCAGGACCAGGTGCACCAGCGGCCACGGAATGATCAGCGCCAGGACGACCGTCTCAAGAAGGGAGACAAACGTCATGACCCACATGACCGCCGCCTGTGCCGACGCGTAGGACACCGCCGTGTCCCCCGACCCCGCGCCGTGCGGAGGGCGGCGGGTGATCCAGCGCGCCAGCGCGGCGGCCTGGGCCATCTCGTGCCTGAGCAGCCGGAGCGCGGCGCGGCCCCTCACCGGTGACGCTCCCACAGCAGCCGCATCGCCTGCCGCACGACCTCGGCCTGCGCGGGAGCCAGATCGGCGAAGAACGCCGCGGCGAAGCCGCCGCCCGTCTCCGCGCCGATCAGCGCGTCCCCGGCCTCCTCGGCCAGCGACCGCCCGATGTCCTCGGGCATCAGCTCCACGATCGCCCCCGCCACCTCGGCCACCCGGGGATCGGCCGGATCCGCCCCGGCCAGCGCGTCCATCCGCGCGTACACGTCGTAGGCGCGCCGCAGGGCGCCCTGGGCGTCGTCGCCGACGGAGCCGAGCAGCGCCGCGAGCCAGTTGCCGCTTCCGCCCGCCCCTGTGGCGTCGAGCAGCGCCATCAGCTCGCGCTCCTTGGCGGCCATCGCGGGCTCAGGCCCGGGGAGCCCGGCCGAGGCCAGGGCCATGTCGGCGAAGAACGCCGCGAGTTCGGGCGAGACCGGCCCCTCGGGAGGCAGCCCTCCGGCCGCCTCCGCCGACGCCAGCAGCTCCGCGATCCTGGCCCTGCGCCGCCGGATCCGCTCCTCCTGCCGCGCCAGATCGGCGTCCAGCTCGGCGAGGACCTCGCGCAGGTCGTTCCCGGCGTCGTCGTCGAGCGCGTCCCTGACCTCGTCCAGGCTCAGGCCCAGCTCCGTGAGGCGCCGGATCCGGGTGAGGCGGACGGCGTCGGCCAGCCCGTAGACGCGATAGCCGTTGGCCCGCCGCCCGGACTCGGGAAGCAGCCCGATCCGGTGGTAGTGCCGTACGGTGCGGGTGGTGACACCGGCCAGCGCGGCGAGTTCTCCGATACGCATACGGACAGTGAAGACGTTGACGCCGCGACAAGGTCAAGCGGCGCGTGCGCTGGGCGGCCCAGGATCCGTTGGGCGCTCCCCGGCGTCCCAGGGACATGAGGGCCTTGAAACGGGCGGCAGCCCCGCTGAGCCTGGTGGCGCTGTGCCTCGCGCTCGCTGGCTGCGGCGACGACGGCGACGGGGGCAACGGTGGCGGGGAGGGCGGTGGCGCACGGGTCGGCGCCCCCGGCTGGATCGAGCCGGACACCTACCGGTACACCCTGGAATCGCGTTGCGGCGAGCGCGACTTCATCGGCGCCTACGCCATCTCCGTCGCGAACGGCGAGGTGGTCGAGGTCGCGGCGTTGGACGCCTCGGCCAAGGCGTACCTCGGCCGAGGCGGCGACGTGCCCACCATCGCGGGCCTGCTTGACCTCGCCGAACAGGCCAGGCACGAGGGCGCCGACGAGGTCACCACCGACTACCCCGACGGCGCGCCCGAGGGTGAGGGCCCGCCGTCCGCCCTCACGATCGACCGCGACGCGGACGCGATCGACGACGAGGAGTGCTACACGATCAGCGACTACACCCCCGCCGCCTGAGGCGCTGTCGCACGCCCCGGCTCACAGCAGCCGGGCGGCGCAGCAGCTTCTTGACGCCGGACCCGTGCGTCATACGCCCGCGCCGGTGGCGTCGGGGATGGGCCGGATGACGACCGGCAGGGACGGTGACCCGGCGGGCTCGGGGCTGCGCGCGACGCGAGCGGCGATCTCGGTGACCCGCTCCAGGCTCTCGCACTCCAGCACCCAGTATCCGGCGAGCAGTTCCTTGGTCTCGCCGTACGGGCCGTCGGTGATTACCGGCTGGCCGCCGTCGGCGACGCTGACCCAGCGGGCCTGAGCGGGCTCGCTCAGGCCGTTGGCGTCGATCAACTCCCCTGACTCGGCGAGGTCGTTGTTGATCGCGGCCATGTGGTCGACCATCGCCTGGATCTCCTCGGGGGTCCAGGCGGGATGCCCCTCGGACGCCTTGCCGCTCAGCGCCTCGTAACCAGCCTGCGAGCTGAGCACCATGAGCATGTACTTCACGACGATCCCTCTTTCGTTGGGGCGCCACCCTGGCGGGGCGGCTCTCACAGGAGACATCGGAGCCGCCGACCGGTTCTCGACACCTCCGATGACACGCGTTCACGATGATGTTCCGTGCATGATGACGTTCCGGCACCGGCCGCCCCGCGCCGCATCCGCCCACCGGCTGAACGCGCCCCCACCAGGTGAACGCGCCCCCGCGGGGAATGCTCTGGGCGATGGCGTCGAGGAAGGGGGGCGGGGATGGCGTACCGGGGGCTGATCCTGGACTTCGTGGGGGTGCTGACCGAGGGCGTGCGCGAGTCCATCACCGCGTGGGCGGCGGCGGAGGGGCTGCCAGCCGACGCATGGGGTCTGATGCTGGACAGGCACCCCGAAGGGCGAGCGCTCTACCGGGAGTTGGAGCGCGGGGCGCTCTCGCAGCGGGAGTGGAACGCCGCGACCGCGCGCCTCCTCGGCGTCGCCCCCGAGAACCTGATGGGCCGCGCCTGGGCGGGGGTGCGGGCCGCCGCGGGGATGGTCGCGCTGGCGCGCGAGGCGCGGGAGGCCGGGCTCACGGTGGCGATGCTGTCGAACAGCTTCGGCCTCGACCCCTATGACCCGTATGGGCATGTGGGCGTCTGGGACCTGTTCGACGTGGCGGTCATCTCCGAGCGCGAGGGCATCGCGAAGCCCGACCCCGCGATCTATCAACGCGTCCTCGAACGCATGGAGTTGACGGGCGCCGAGTGCGTCTTCGTGGACGACGCGCAGGTCAATCTGCCGCCCGCGCACGCGTATGACATCACCACCGTTCATGCCGACCCGAACGCCGATCGGGCCGTCACCGTGGCGCGGGTGGCGGCACTGCTCGGGCTGCCTCGGCGGGTGGCCGCCCAGCCGGGTTGAGCGTGAGGGCTCACCCCATGCGCCGCCAGGCGGCGCGTATGCGGCGGGCCTCGTTCACGCGGCGCTCGTACGTCGCCCCGAGGCACAGCAGGAGCAGGCCCGCGCAGGCGGGGGGCGTCCAGCGGGGGAGGAGGCCGAGCGCCGTGGTGATGTACGGGCCCCATTCATGCGCGGCGACGAGCGCCACCGTCGCGCCGCCGAGCGCGAGCAGGGCGCCCAGGCGGTGGTGCGCGCCCACGATGGTCACGGCGAGCGCCCCGGCGCTGAGCAGCAGGGCGCGCGCCCCGTCGGGCGCCGAGAACACCGCCATCAGGCTCGGCAGGAACAGCGCCACAAGCCCGGGCCCATAGCCGTGCCACGACGAGACCGAGGCGTCCCCGCGCCGCCGCACGGCGCCCAACACCAGGGCGGCGACGGCCAGATGAAGGGTGTACGCCTCAGGCACCGCGACCTCGGACGCGGCCAGCCGCACCCACAGCGCCGCGCTCAGCAGCGCCGTCGCGGCCACCCCGGCGGGGAACCGGCGCTCGGGGCGCAGCGCCACCGCCGTCGCCATCGTGCCGCAGACGCCCAGCGCGAGCGACGCCGTCGCGGCACCGCCCGAGGCGAGCACGAGCGCCCACCCCGCGACCGCGTACCCGGCGCCCTCGATGGCGGCCGAGCGGGCGCGCGTCGTTCCGGCCCCGGCCGCCACGGCGGCCACCGCCACGCCGAGCACCGCGAACGCCGCCCACTCCGCGGGCACGTCGAGCGCCGCGGGCACCGCGCGGGCCAGCCCCGCGCACCACAGGACGGCCGCCGCCTCGGCCACGCGCCGGTGCGTGGCGTTCACCGCGCGCCCGCGCGCCACCACGAACGCCGCCGCGAGCGCCCCCAACACGGCGAGGGTGGACGCCTGTTCGGCCAGCGCCCAGCCGGTCGCCGTCACCGCGAGCGCGAGGCCGGTCGCCCCCGCCACCGTGTGCCGCGCCAGCAGCAGCCCCACGGCCGCCGCGACGAGCGCGGCCAGCGTCGGCGCATGGCCGACTCCCGCCGCCAGCAGGGCCGTTGCCCCGGTGGCGGCGGCCAGCGGCAACGCCACCCGCGCCGCCCACAGTCGCAACACGGCGCTCTCGCCCAGGCGTTGCGCCGCCGCGGCCACGGCGGCCAGGACCCCGAGCACCAGCGGCGTCGCCGCGCCGCCCGACCAGGCGAGCTCAGGGCCGAGCGCGTCGCGCGCCGGTCCGTCCGGCACCCCGTCCCACGCCGCGCGCGCCCACTCCAGCGGCCCCCACGCCGCCTCCGCCACCACGGGCAGCGCCCACAGCAGCGCCGAGCCCTGCGCGAACGCGGCCGCCAGGCCCAGCCCCGCGCCCATGGACGCCCGGCCCTGGCCGCCGAGCCCGCGGCGTTCGAGCCACCACGCCACCGCCAACAGCCCGACGGACGGCAGCAGATACGCCGGAACCTCCCACCGCCCCAGGCCGCCCGCCGCGCCGAGCAGCGCAAGACCGGCGCCCGCCGCGAGCAACGCCCGCTCCCCCGGCCGACGATGGGCCGCCCACAGCAGCGGCGGCGCGACACCGGCCAGCAGCAACGCGCCGCTCACGGAAGGGGCTTGGGGCCCCGCGGCCGTGCCGTCCAGCGGCAGCGCATCGGCGAGCAGGAGTGCGAGGCCCCCGGTGACCAGCGCGCTCACCCACGCCGTGGCGCGCGTTCTCGCCGAGGGGCGGCGCCGCGCGACCGCCAGGGCGACATCGGCCCAGGCGGTGGCCAGGAGCGCCCATGCGACGTCCTCGGGCCCGCCGTCCAGGGCCAACGCGGCCAGCGGCAAGGCGAGTTGGGCGACCACCACGGCCGTGGGCAGCACCAGCCGCAGCCCGGGATCCGGCAGCAGGCGGTCGTACCAGGCCCAGAGCGCGGCGATCGCCGCCGCGCACGCCGCGGCATAGCCGAGGCCGTCCGCCTCGGGGAACGCCGTGCGGTGCAGCCCGAAGGCGTCGAGGAGCAGCAGGACGAGGCCGAGCGCGGCGACCACCTCGCCCGTGGCGTTCAGGCCCCGCCGCAGTAGCGTCACCGGGACCGCGAGGGCGGCCCCGGTGAGCGTGAGCAGCACGAGTGTGCGGCCGCCGAGGCCAATGCCGCGCCAGCTCAGCAGCATGAACGTCAGCGCGGCCAGGGTCAGCAGCACGCCGCCGAGGATCAGCAGGGTGTCGCGCGCCGTGCCGGGCGCGGCATCGGCGGACGCGGAGGCGGGTGTGGGTGCGGGCGCGCCCTCCGCCAGGGGAACGCCCACCGGGCTGCCCACCGGGCTACCCGCCCGAACGCCCGCCCGCAGCCCGCCGAGCAGCGCCTCCCGCCGCGCGAGCAGCCCCGAGCGCCGCGCGTCAAGGCGTTGCAATTCGCCGTCGATCGCCCGTAGTTCGATGGGCCCTGGCCCCTGCAACGGCAGCCCGCACCCGGGGCAGGGCGCCTGAAGCGGCGCGGCCACGGCCACCGTTGCACGGCAGCCAGGGCAATAGGTCACCGGTGCACTGGTCTCCATGCGCGCCAGCGTCCCGCGCCCCGAGCCCTCGCCACATCCGCTCGACTACTCAGATCCGACCCCAGGTGAGGGGGGCCGTTCGCCCCGCCGCTCATCCCGCCGCTCATCCCGCCGCTCATCCCGCGGCGCCCGACTCGGGGCGCCTGCCGAGCAGTTCGGCGAGGCCGCGGCGCGTCGCCGCGAGCACCACCCGGTCCTCGGGGCGCGGCACATAGCCGCGGCGCAGGTTCCACGGCAGATCGCCGGGCCTGGCCCGTTCCTCATGCCCGGAGATGCCACGCGGCGGGCGGCGCGGCGCGGTCGCGCCGCGCACCGCGCCAAGCGCCTCGAGCGCGCCCGCCTCCAGGACGGGAGGAGCAGCGCCAACGCCGTGGCCCGCTCCACGCCCGCCTGCCGCAGCACGTCATCGGTCGGTTCCTCGGCCGCCAGCTCCGTGACGCGCGGCGCGGGTTCGCCGTCGGACCGGCCCATCGCCGCGGACAGCCGCCCGAGCAGCGCCGCCCGCCGCCCGCCGCCCGCCGCGCCCGGTGCCTCGGGTGGACGGCACGACGAGCGTGACGCGTTCGCGATACACCTCGTGCAGCTCACCGGCAAGCCGGGTGACCAGCGCGTCGTCACCGCACACGATCATGTGGCCCGTCGGGGCGGAAGGGGGAGTGGACAGGCCCCAAGCCTCCTACGCCACACGGCAGTTCGGAATCCCGCGATCATGGAACGGGCCCCCCGACGCCACCGAGGGCAGTCGCGGGGTGCGACTGCCCTCGGGTGGCTGGGGACCTGGGGTGGCTGGGATGGGGAGCGGGGGAGGGCGACCGGTTCAGGCGGCCACCGCCACCGACTCGATGGCCGGGACGCGCAGCGCGCGCCGCGCGGTGACCAGGCTGGTCACCAGCGTCGCCGCCGCGGCGATGCCCACGATGCCGAGCCAGATCCCCAGCCCCTCGTCGGGCAGGGCCTGGTCCGTCCTGGCCGCCGTGAAGGGCACGATTCCCGCGAGCCCGGCCAGCGTTCCGAAGAACACCCCCATGCCCGTGAGCACCAGGGCCTCGACCACGACCATCTTCTGCACCTGCGCCGGGGTCGCCCCGATCAGCCGCTGGCGGCCGAACTCCGCCCGGCGGTAGGAGACCGCCGCGTAGAGGGAGTTGATCAGCATGATGCAGGAGAAGATCACGATGATGCCGACCACGACCATGTTGACGGTCTCGACGTTCTTGTCATCGACCGACCTGGTCAGGCCCGAGGCGTCGAGCGCCGAGCTCTCCACCGCCTGGATGTACAGCGTGGCGATGCCGATCCCGGTGAAGCAGATGAGCGGCATCAGCACACCGGCCAGCTGGTCGGCCCTGCGGCGGATGTTGGTGACCGCCAGGTAGCCGCCCGCGCCGCCGATCAGCGAGACCGGCCGTCCGAACACGGTGAGCAGCATCCGCAGCAGCCCCGGCGAGAGCGCCGCGAAGCCGATGGACAGCAGGATCGCGCCATAGGCCGCGGGGGCCATCAGCGCCGGGTCGTCCGACGGCATCGCGAACGTCGTCGACGCGCCACCCGCGCCCGCGACCACCGCGAGCAGACCACCGATGGTGCGCGCACGGCCGCGCGGCGCGCGCCCCCCGTCCGCCGCCCTGGTCGCCCTGCGCACCGCGAGGAACGCGGCGCCCATGGAGGCCACAAGCGTGACGCCGAACCCCGAGCTCAGCGCGATCGGGCCGAACGCGTAGTCCACGCCGCCCGCCACCTGGTCGGTGTCCTTGAACATCCCGAGCAGCAGCCGCCCACCCAGCATCGCGGGCAGGACGGCGAGCAGGGCGCCGACCACCGCGACCGCCAGGGCCTCGACCATCACCATCCGCTTGATCTGCGCCGGGGTCGCCCCCGAGCAGCGCAGCAGGTGCAGCTCCTCCTGCCGCTGGCGGACGTTGATCGTCAGCGTGGAGGCGATCGCGAAGAACACCAGCAGCGAGCCGTACCCGCCGACCACGCCGCCGGTGAGGTTCAGCGTCTCGGCGCTCGCGTCGTCGACGCCCACCGCGCCCGCGGTGTCGTGCAGGGAGTTGAACATCATGGTGATCGCCGCGCCGAGCGTCGCGGCCATCAGGGTGCCGACAAAACGCCCAGGTCGCTGCCTGACCGATCGCATCGCGAGTGACAGCATCATGGGTCAGTCCCCCGTCCGGACGTTGATGTGGTGGCCGCCCAGGTTCTGGGTGGTGGCCTGGTGGGCGTCGAGGTCGTGGACGGTGGCGTTCTGGGCCACCGCGTCGCCGAGGTGCGCCAGGCGCTCGGCCACGGCGTCCACGGTCGGCGCGTACATGTCGCCCGCGAGGCGACCGTCCGCCAGGAACAGCACCCAGTCGGCATACGAGGCCGCCACCGGGTCGTGGGTCACCATGACCACCGTCCTGCCGTGCTCCTGCACGCTCTCCCGCAGCAGCCGCAGCACGTCCCGCGCGCTGCGCATGTCGAGCGCGCCTGTCGGCTCGTCCGCGAAGATCACGCTGGGCTCGGTGACCAGCGCCCGCGCGATGGCGACGCGCTGCCGCTGGCCGCCGGAGAGCTGGTCGGGCAGGTGGTCGAGGCGGTCCCCGAGGCCCACGTGCGTGAGCACCTCGCGGGTGCGCGCCCTGTTGATCCGGCGCCGCGCCAGCTTGAGGGGGAGCGTGGTGTTCTGCTCCACCGTGAGGGTGGGCATCAGGTTGTACTGCTGGAAGATGAACCCGATCCGGCGCCTGCGGAACTTCGCGAGACCTGACTCTCCGTGCCCGGTCATCTTCGCCCCGTCGACGGTCACGGTCCCCGAGTCGGGGCGGTCGAGCCCCGCCGCGCACTGGAGGAGCGTCGACTTCCCCGAGCCCGATGGGCCCATCACCGCGGTGAAGGTCCCGGCGGGCAGGCTCAGCGACACGTTGTCGAGCGCGGCCACGGCGTTGTCGGCGGAGCCGTAGACCTTGCTGACGCCATCGAGACGCAGGGCCTCCGCGCTCCTGGCAGGCCCGGCCCCGCGGTTCCGACGAAACATTGGTCATCCCTTTCCCGTCCGGCGCCCTGTGCGCCACGTCTACAAAGTTACGGACGGTCGCGGATGCGGACACTACGTCCACGGCCCGAACGTGGGGTGGTGCTGAGTACACCCGGGAGGTGTACTCAGGGGCGGAACGCCGCTGCTGAGGGGACGGGTGGGACTGCGGGGTTCGTTGATCTGCTCGATGGGGAGTGTCCAATAGACGGCGGATCTGATGATCAAGGAGACGCCTGATGAGCG
>NZ_QEST01000294.1 GCF_003311645.1 Streptomyces sp. PT12
TGTGGTGCTTTCCGGTGACGAGCAGGCCGTGGTGGCGCTGGCCGGGCGGTGGAAGTACAAGCGGCTCGCGGTGAGCCATGCGTTCCACTCGCATCTGATGGACCCGATGCTGGAGGCGTTCCGTGCGGTCGCCGAGACGTTGACCTATCACCCGGCGCGCCTGCCCATCGCGGGGCAGCCGGAGAGCGTTGACGCCGAGTACTGGGTGCGGCATGTCCGCGAGGCGGTCCGCTTCCATGACGCCACCGAGCAGCTGCGCGCCGATGGCGTGGACACGTTCCTTGAGATCGGCCCCGACGGCGTGCTCTCCGCCCTGACCGACGGCATCCCCGCCCTCCGCAAGGACCGCCCCGAGACCAGGGCCGTCATCGAGGCCCTGGGCCGCGTCCACGCCGCGGGGTTCGAGCCGGACTGGGAGGCTCTGTTCGACGGCACCGGCGCCCGCCGCGTCGCCCTGCCCACCTATGCCTTCCAACGCCAGCGCTACTGGGTCGAGTCCGGCGGACCAGGCGATGTCACCGCCGCGGGCGTCGGCCCCGCCTACCATCCGCTGCTCGGCGCCTCCGTCGCCCTCGCCGACGGGCGCGGCCTGCTGCTCACCGGGCGCCTCTCCCAGCGCAGCCACCCCTGGCTCGCCGACCACGCCGTCGCCGGATCCGCGCTCCTCCCCGGAACGGCCTTTGTCGAGCTGGCCGTTCACGCGGGCGATCACGTCGGGTGCGACCGCCTCGACGAACTCACCCTCGAAGCGCCCCTCGTCATCCCCGAGCGCGGCGGCGTCATCCTCCAAGTCACCGTGGGCGACCCCGACATCGAAGGCCGCCGCACCGTCGCCGTCCACTCGAGGCCCGACGACGCGCCGCTCGACATCCCGTGGACCCGGCACGCCACCGGCTACCTCGACAGCGCCGGAACGCCCGACGTCCCGGCCATCGGGGAGTGGCCGCCCGCCGACGCCACCGCCCTGACCGTCGACGGCCTCTTCGACCAACTCAGCGCCTACGGCTTCGACTACGGCCCCACGTTCCAAGGACTCCACGCCGCCTGGCGCAAGGAGACCCCCGAGGGCGCCGAGATCTACGCCGAGGCCACCCTGCCCACCGACGACGCCCGGCACTTCGGGCTGCACCCCGCCCTGTTCGACTCCGCCCTGCACGCCCTCGGCCTCGACGCGCTCGGTGGAAGCGGCGACGCGACGGGCGTCGGCGAGGGCCGCCTCCCGTTCGCCTGGACGGGCGTGCGCCTGCACGCCACCGGCGCCAGGACCCTTCGCGTCCGCTTCTCCCCGCGCGGAGCCCAGGGCGTCACCGTCCACGCCGAGGACCCCGCGGGACTCCCCGTCGTCACCGTCGAGTCGCTGATCCTGCGCTCCCTCGCCCCCGACGCGCTGCGCGCCGCCCCGGCCCGCAACGACGCGCTGTTCACGGTCGACTGGGTCCCCGCCCCCGCTGGCGGCACCCCCGTCGAGCCCGTCGTGGCCGAGGACTTCGCCCTGTCCGACGTCCACGGCTCGCCCGAGGCCGTCCTCGCCGTCGTCCCGCCCGCCGCCTCGGCCGCGGGATCGGGATCCGTCGTCGCCGACGCGCACCGCGCCGCGGCCGCCACCCTCGACCTCATGCGCGCATGGCTGGCCGACGAGCGATTCGCCTCCTCACGCCTGGCCATCGCGACGGGCCCCGGCCTCGCGCACTCCGTGGTGGCGGGGCTCGTCCGCAGCGCCCAGACCGAGAACCCCGGCCGCTTCGTCCTCGTCGACACCGACGGCACCGGACCCGACCACTCCGCGCTCCTCGCCGTAGGAGAGCCCCAACTCCGCGTGCGCGACGGCGAGATCACCGTTCCCCGGCTCGCCAGGGCACCCCTCGCCGACGGCGAGCCCAAGACGTCCGTGCGCGAGGCGTTCGGGCGCGAGGCGTTCGGCCCCGATGGCACCGTCCTGGTCACCGGCGCGACCGGCTCGCTCGGCGCGCTGCTCGCCCGCCACCTGGTCACCGCGCACGGCGTCAGGGACCTCGTGCTGGTCAGCAGGCGAGGCCCCGCCGCCCATGGAGCGGACGAACTCCTCGCCGAGCTGCGGGAGTCGGGGGCCGAGGCCCGGCTGGTCGCCTGCGACGCCGCCGACCGCGACGCCCTCGCCGCGCTGATCGCCACCCTCCCCGACCTCACCGCCGTCATCCACACCGCGGGCGTCCTCGACGACGGCATCATCACCTCCCTCACTCCCGAACGCCTCGCCACGGTCCTGCGCGCCAAGGTCGACGCCGCCTGGAACCTCCACGAGCTGACCCGCGACCGCGACCTGCGGGCGTTCGTCCTCTACTCGTCGGCCGCGGGCATCATGGGCAGCCCGGGCCAGGGCAACTACGCCGCGGCCAACGCGTTCCTCGACGCCCTCGCCGCCCACCGCCACGCCGACGGGCTGCCCGCCACCTCCCTCGCCTGGGGCATGTGGGAGCAGACCGGCGGCATGGCGGGGGAGCTGGCCGACGCCGACGCGCGGCGCATGAGCCGTTCCGGCGTCATCCCGCTCACCGCCGATGCCGGGCTCACCCTGTTCGACGACGCCCTGGCCACGGGCCGGGACCTGCTGGTCCCCATGGCCCTCGACCTGCCCGCGCTGAGCGGCCAGGCCGCCTCGGGGCTCATCCCGCCCGTGCTGCGCGGGCTGGTGCGCACCCCCGCCCGCAGGACCGCCGACACCGGCTCCGTCACCGCCGCCGACCTCGCGGGGCGGCTGGCCGCCCTGCCCGAGGACGAACGCGCCGCGCTGCTCCTCGACCTGGTCAGGACCACGGTCGCCGCCGTACTGGGCCACAGCGGGCACCACGCGGTCGAGCCGGGGCGCGCGTTCTCCGACCTGGGCTTCGACTCGCTCACCGCCGTCGAGCTGCGCAACCGCCTCGGCACCGCCACCGGGCTGCGGCTCCCCGCGACCCTCGTCTTCGACTACCCGTCGTCCGACGCCCTCGCCCGCCACCTCCGCCAAGAGCTCGTCGGCGCCGCCCCCGCCACGCCGACCGCCGCCGCGCGGAAGACCGGCGCGGCCACCGAAGAGCCCATCGCCATCGTCGCCATGGCCTGCCGCTTCCCCGGCGGCGTCGCCTCGCCCGAGGACTTCTGGCGGCTGATCGACGAGGGCCGCGACGGCATCACCCCGTTCCCCGAGAACCGCGGCTGGGACCTCGGCAGGCTCTACGACCCCGACCCGCAGCGTCCCGGCACCAGCTACACCCGCGAGGGCGGATTCCTGCACGACGTCGCCGAGTTCGACCCGGTGTTCTTCGGCATCAGCCCCCGTGAAGCGCTCTCCATGGACCCGCAGCACCGGCTGCTCCTCGAGACGTCATGGGAGACGTTCGAGCGCGCGGGCATCGACCCCGCGACCCTGCGCGGCAGCCGCACCGGCGTGTTCGCGGGGCTGATGTACCACGACTACGCCCACGTGCTCCAGCAGACGCCCGACGGGAACGACGGCCACGTCGGCACCGGCACCTCCGGCAGCATCGCCTCGGGCCGTGTCTCCTACACGTTCGGCCTCGAAGGCCCCGCCGTCACCGTCGACACCGCCTGCTCCTCCTCCCTGGTCACCCTCCACCTCGCCGCGCAGGCGCTGCGCAGCGGCGAGTGCGACCTCGCCCTCGCGGGCGGCGTCTCCGTGATGGCCGACCCCGGCGTGCTCATCGAGCTGAGCCTCCAGCGGGCCCTGTCGCCCGACGGGCGCTCCAAGGCGTTCTCCTCGACGGCCGACGGCGTCGGCTTCTCCGAGGGCGTCGGCATGCTGCTCGTCGAACGCCTCTCCGACGCCCGCCGCAACGGCCACCCCGTCCTCGCCGTCGTCCGCGGCACCGCCGTCAACCAGGACGGCGCGAGCAACGGCATCACCGCCCCCAACGGGCCGTCCCAGCAGCGCGTCATCCGCGCCGCCCTCGCCGACGCGGGCCTCACGACGGCCGACGTGGACGCCGTCGAGGCCCATGGCACGGGGACGCGCCTCGGCGACCCCATCGAGGCCCAGGCGCTGCTCGCCACCTATGGCCAGGGCCGGGACGCCGAGAACCCGCTGTGGCTTGGCTCGGTGAAGTCCAACATCGGCCACACCCAGGCAGCCGCGGGCGCCGCGGGCATCATCAAGATGGTCATGGCCATGCGGCACGAGACGCTGCCCCGCACCCTGCACGTGGCCGAGCCGTCCGACCAGGTGGACTGGACGGCCGGAGCGGTCAAGCTGCTCACCGAGGCCCGCCCCTGGCCCACCGAGGGCCGCCCGCGCCGCGCCGCCGTCTCCTCCTTCGGCGTCAGCGGCACCAACGCCCACGCCGTCATCGAGGAGCCCCCACGGCGGCCCGCCCGGCCCCGCCCGTCCGAACGCCCCGAGCACCCCGTGCCGTTGGTGATCTCGGGGCGCTCCGAGGCGGCCGTGCGGGACATGGCCGGGCGACTGGCCGAGGTCGTCGACGCGCACGACCCGCGCGACGTGGCGGCGACGCTGCTGTCGCGTCCGACCTGGGAGTACCGCGCCGTGGTCGTCTCGGGCGCCGAGGGCCTCGACGCCCTGTCGCGCGGTGAACCGGCCCCCGGCGTCGCCACGGGCCGCGCCCTTTCCAGCGGACCGCGCCCGGTGTTCGTGTTCCCAGGTCAGGGAACGCAGTGGGCCGGAATGGCCTCCCAACTCCTCGATGCCGCGCCGGCGTTCCGCGAGTCGATGGAGGCGTGCCGGGCCGCGCTCGCGCCGTTCGTCGAGTGGGACCTCGACCAGGCGTTGGTCGACCCTGAGTTGCTGGCCCGCGTGGATGTCGTGCAGCCGGTGCTGTGGGCCGTGATGGTGTCCCTGGCCGCCGTCTGGCGCTCCCACGGTGTGGAGCCCGCCGCGGTCGTCGGCCACTCCCAGGGCGAGATCGCCGCGGCCGTGGTGGCCGGTGGCCTGTCCCTCGACGACGGGGCGCGGGTGGTCGCGTTGCGCTCCCAGGCGTGGATCGGCCTGGTCGGCCGGGGCGGCATGGCGTCACTCGGCCTGCCAGCGGACATCGTGCGCGAACGCCTGGCCCGCTGGGGCGACGCCCTGTCCGTCGCCGCCGTGAACAGCCCCGAAGCGTGCGCGGTCTCGGGTGATCCGGCGGCGCTCGACGAGCTGGTCGCGATCATGTCCGCCGAGGGGGTGCGGGCCCGCAGGGTCAAGGGCATCGACACCGCGGGGCACTCCGCGCAGGTGGAGCCACTGCGGGAGCGCCTGCTGGCCGACTTCGCGCCCCTGGCCCCGCGTTCGGGCAGCGTCCCGTTCTACTCGACCGTCACCGGTGGCCTGCTGGACACCGCCGCGCTGGACGCCGGGTACTGGTACCGCAACATGCGGGAGCCGGTGGAGTTCGAGGCCGCCACCCGCGCCCTGCTGGCCGACGGCTTCGGCGCGTTCATCGAGATCTCCGCCCACCCCGTGCTCGGCGTGGCCCTGCGCGAGACCGCCGATGACACCGACGTCGCCACCGTGGCCACCCTGCGCCGCGACGAGGGCGGCGAGGAACGCCTCGTCCTGTCCCTCGGCGAGGCGTTCGCCCATGGCATCCCCGTCACCTGGGACATCAGGAACGGCCGCCACATCGACCTGCCCACCTACCCGTTCCAGCGCCAGACGTACTGGCCGCAGGCGCCGACCGGCTGGTCGGGCGATGTCACCGCCGTCGGGCTCGGCGCCGCCGAACACCCGCTGCTGGGCGCGGCGGTGGCCCTGGCGGACAGCGAAGGGGTGCTGTTCACCGGGCGGTTGTCGCTCGAAAGCCACCCCTGGCTCGGCGACCACGCGGTGCTCGACCAGACGTCACTGCCCAGCGCGGCACTCGTCGAGATCGCCTCGTACGCGGGCCGCAGCCAGGGCTGCGACACCATCGAGGAACTGGCCGTCGACGCCCCGCTCGTCCTGCCCGAACAGGGCGGTGTCTCCATCCAGTTGACCCTTTCCGCCCCCGAGGGGAACGGCCGGAGGGCGCTCGCCCTGCACTCGCGGCCCGACGGCGACGACCTGCCGTGGACCCGGCACCTCACCGGCGCGCTCGGCGCCTCCCGCGGGCCCGCGCCCGAGCCCATCGCCGACTGGCCCCCGCCAGGCGCCGTCGAGCTGCCGCTCGACGGGCACTACGAGCGGCTGCTCGCCGAAGGCGTCGCGCTCGGCCCGGCGTTCCAGGGCCTGCGCGCCGCCTGGCGCGACGGCGACGACGTGCTGGCCGATGTCGCCCTCGAGACCGCGGCCGACGCCGAGCCGTTCGACCTGCACCCGGCGCTGCTCGACGCGGCCCTGCACCCCGCCGCCCTGCACCCCGCCGCCCTCACCGGCGCGGGCACGGCCCGGCTGCCCGCCGCCTGGCGCGGCGTGCGGATCCGCTCCGTCGGCGCCTCGCGGCTGCGCGTGCGGATCACGCCGACCGGCGAGAACACCGTCCGCGTCACCATGGCCGACCCCACGGGGCAGCCCGTCGCCGAGGCCGAGTCCGTCACGCTCGCCGCCCCCGTCGCCGCGCGGCAGGCGCGCCGCGAGGAGTCACTGTTCTCCATCGACTGGCGGCCCGTCGCCGCCGATGGCGACGCCTCCGGCACCGCGCTGGTGTGCCAGGGCGAGCCGCCCTCCGCGCTGCGGCACCTCGGGCTGAGGACCGTTCCCGACCTGGAAGCCCTCGCCGAACTCACCGACCTCGCCGATTCCGCCGACCCGCCGCGGACCGTCGTCCTCGCGTGCCCCGCGGCCACGGGCGAGCCGCCCCACGCGGTGCGCGAGACCCTGGGCCGCGCCCTGGCCCAGGCCCAACGGTGGCTCGCCGACGAGCGGTTCGCCGCCTCCCGCCTCGCGGTGCTCACCACGGGCGCCGTCGCCGCCACGGCGGACGACCCCGTGGACCTGGCCGCCGCGCCCGTGTGGGGCCTGCTGCGCTCCGCGCAGTCGGAGGACCCCGAGCGGTTTGCGCTGCTCGACATCGACGCCGACGCCACCCCGCGCGCCGTCGCCGCCGCGCTCGCCTCGGGCGAGCCACAGGTCGCCGTGCGCGGCGACGCCGCCCTGGCCCCTCGCCTGGCCCGGGTCACCCCCGACACCGACGCGTCCCCCGCGTTCGACGGCACCGTGCTGGTCACCGGCGCGCTCGGCGCGCTCGGCTCCCTCGTCACCCGCCGCCTGGTCACCGAGCACGGCGCCAGGCGGCTCGTCCTCGCGAGCAGGCGCGGCCCCGCCACCGACGGCGCCGCCGAACTCATCGCCACGCTCAACGACCTAGGCGCCCACGCCTCGGCCGTCGCCTGCGACGTCGCCGACCGCGACGCCGCCTCCGTGCTGATCGGCGCCATCCCCGACCTGACCGCCGTCGTGCACATCGCGGGCGTCCTCGACGACGGCGTGATCGGCTCGCTCACCCCCGAGAAGGTCGACCGCGTGCTGCGGCCCAAGGTCGACGCCGCCTGGAACCTCCACGAGCTGACGCGCGAGCGCGACCTGACGGCGTTCGTCCTGTTCTCCTCGGCCGCGGGAACGCTCGGCGGCCCCGGCCAGGGCAACTACGCCGCCGCCAACGCCTTCCTCGACGCCCTCGCCCACCACCGCCGCGCCCAAGGGCTGCCCGCCACCTCCCTCGCCTGGGGCCTGTGGGACGAGCGCGGCGAGATGGCCGAGCGGGTCGACGACGCCGACCTCGGCCGCATCAACCGCTCCGGCATCGCGCCCCTGGCGACCGACGAGGGCCTGGCCCTCTTCGCCACCGCACGCCGCTGCGACGCCCCCGTGCTGGTGCCGCTCCGCCTCGAACTGCCCGCGCTGCGCGCCCAGGCCGCGACCGGGTTCATCCAGCCGCTGCTGCGCGGCCTGGTCAAGGTGCCCGCCCGCCGCGCCGCCGCCGAGCCGGTCACAGGGCTGGCCGACAGGCTCGCCGGACTCGGCGCCGCCGAGCGGAACGAAACGCTGATGACCCTGGTGCGCTCGCTCCTCGCGGCCGTCCTGGGCCACCGCGGCGGCGACGCGATCGACCGCGACCGCGGCTTCCTCGAACACGGCGTCGACTCGCTCGCCGCCGTCGAGTTCCGCAACAGGCTCGCCACCGCGACCGGGCTGCGGCTCCCCACCAAGCTCATCTTCGAACACGCCACCCCCACCGCCCTGGTGCGCTACCTCTCGGACGAGCTCGGCGGCGCGGGCGCCGCCGACGAGCCGCGGGCCGTGCGCGACGACCCGTCGGACTCCATCGCCGCGATGTACCGGCGCGGGTGCGAACTCGGCAAGTTCGAGGAGGCCCAGACGCTCCTGCGCGCCGTGGCCGAGATCCCGCCCGCCGCCGACACGTCGCTCGACTCGCTCGCCGCCATGTACCGCAGGGCCAACGCCACGGGCAAGTTCGACGAGGCCGCCGACCTGCTGATGGCCGCCTCCCGCGTCAGGCCGACGTTCACCACCCCCGACGAGCTGCCGAAGCCGCTCGCCCTGACCCCGTTCGCCCGCGGCCTCGAAGGACCGGCCCTCGTGTGCCTGACCTCCATCAGCGCCCTGGCCGGGCCCCACCAGTACTTCCGGCTCTCCGCCGCCCTGCGCGACGTGGCGGAGCGGGACGTGTCGATGCTCACCGCGCCCGGCTACGCCGAGGGCGAGCCGCTGGCCGACGACCTCGACGCGCTCGCCCGCGTCCAGGCCGAGGCGGTCATGGCCGACTACCCGGACAGCGGCTCGTTCGTCCTCGTGGGCGCGTCGGCGGGCGGCTGGCTCGCCCATCTCACGGCCGCCCACCTGGAACGCGCCGGGGTCAGGCCCGCCGGCGTGATCATGCTCGACACCTACCCGCCCACGGTGTCCGACGTCACCGACACGGTCAGGCCCGGCATGATCAAGGAGGGCAACGACCGCGAGGAGAGCTTCGGCCACATGGACGGCCTCGGGCTGACCTCGATGGGCTGGTACCTGCGCCTCTTCGGCGGCTTCTGGACCCCCGCCCAGATCGACACCCCGATCCTGCTGATCCGCGCCACCGAGTACATGTCCGACGGCACGGCGCCCGCTCCCGCCGCGCAGGAGTGGCAGGCGTGGTGGAGCCAGCCGCACGAGGCCGTCGACGTCCCGGGGAACCACTTCACCATGCTGGAGGAGCACGCCCCCACCACGGCCGAGGCCATCAACGCCTGGCTGACCAAGCTGCCCACCACCTGACACCCCGCGCACGACAACCGCGCACAACAAAGGGCCGACGCCCCCGCTTCAAGCGGGGGCGTCGGCCGTCACGCCGCCGGGGCGACCAGGGGGAGGTCGCGTCGGACGGCGCGGTACTCAGACGGCGCGGTACTCGGCGGCCAGCTTCTCCAGCACCGGCACGACCTCGGCAGGGGACGGCGTGGCCACGATCTCGTCCCTCAGCCGCTCGGCGGCCTCCCGGAACGACGGCTCGCCCACCAGGCGCGACACCTTCTCGCGCAGGCTCTCGCCCGTCGCGGCGTGCGCCGCCTCGTGCAGCGCCGCGCCCGCCGACTCCAGCTTCTGCGCCGCGTACAGGCACTCGCCCATACCGACCTGGGGAACGATCAGCTGCGGCACGCCGTAGCGCATCGCCGTCACCAGGGTCGTTCCACCGCCGTGGCTGATGATCGCCGCACACGTCGGAAGCAGCTGGTGCAGCGCCGTGTAGTCCACGAGGCGCACATTCTCCGGCACGCTGGCCAGCGACTCGCGCTGCTCGCGGCCCAGCGTCGCGATGACCTCGATGTCCAGCCCGTCCACGGCCGCGATCAGCTTCTCCACGAGGCCGCCGTCGTTGCCCGCCCGGTCGAGGGAGCGGCCGAGCGTCAGACACACCCGGGGCCGGGTCGGCTTCTCCTCGCGCAGCCAACGCGGCAGCTCCGCACGGCCGTTGTAGGGCACGAACTGAACACCGTAGTCCACCGTCGTGGAGTCGCCCGCGCGCAGGCTCGGCGGCTGGTGGTGCAGCGTGAACTGGCCCGAGATCAGCTCCTCGCCGAACTCCGCGCCATGGCGCTTGAGGATCGGCTCGAGCCACGCCCTCATCGGGTCGAAGTCCGCGCCCTCGGGCTGCTCCGCCTTGAGCCTCAGGAACCGGTCGCGCATCGGCGCCCACACGTCGGGGCCCCACAGCAGCCGCCCATGGGCCGCGCCCACCACCTTGGCCGCCACCGGGCCCGCATAGGTGGTGTGGTCCCAGATCACCAGGTCGGGCCGCCACTCCTTGGCGAACTCCACGAGGCCGTCCACCAGCGGGTCGTTGAGCAGGCCGTAGGCGATGTGCACCATCGCCCCGTAGTAGCCCTGGAAGAACTCCCATGTCCTGTACTCGTCGGGCAGCGTGTACGGGTCGACCGCCTTGCCCTCCTGCTCCTCCGCCGAGCCGGCGTACTGGGCCAGGATCTCGTACAGGTTGTGGTCGCTGCCGACCGCGACCGCGGGCAGCCCCGCGCGGACGATGCTCTCGGCCCCGGCGGGGTGGCTGGCCACGATCACGTCGTGCCCGGCGGCACGCGCCGCCCAGGCCATTGGCACGAGGTTGAAGAAGTGCGCGTCTTCCGACACGGTGGCGAACAGGACTCGCATCGAGTCTCCTTCGTGGGCTGGCGTCAGCGGCCGCCTGGGGTCGGTGCCACGCGCAACGGGGCCCCGGAGCGATGGAGACCGGTGCGGGCTCGTCCGGCGGATCGCCGCCGAGCCTAGGGCGGCACGGGGCCCGTTCCAACCCCCTACCGCCGCACGCAGGTGGCACCGCCCCGCTGCGTAGGGGCAACCGCGCCACCCGTAGGGGTTGCCGCGGGCGTGAACCCCCCGGACGGTATTCGCATGAGTGACCACATTCCTGGCGCCGTCCTGTTTTGCAGCATCTCCTCACGCGGTCAGCTGAACCCCCTGTTGACCATTGCGAGGGAGCTGGCCGCACGCGGCCGTTCGGACCTGTGGTTCGCGTCGGACGCGACCGTGCGGCCCGACGTGGAGGCGCGCGAGGGCGAGTCGCCGATCCGCTTCGTCGACCTCGGCGCGCCCATCCGCCGCGTGACCCCGAGCCTGTGGGACGACGCGGCCTACGCGGCGACCACCTCGCCCTCGCGCTGGCGCGGCTATGTGGCGTTCATCCGCCAGACGCTCGACGTCGAGTCGTTCACCGAGAAGTACCGGGCCCTTGACGCCGAGGTGGCGCGGATCAGGCCGTCGCTCATGGTCGTGGACGCGGCCACCGTCTACGGCGTCGAGGTCGCCATGACGCGCGGCATACCGTTCGTGCTCAGCGTGCCCTACCCGCTCAGCGGACTCTTCCTGCCCCGGCTCCCCAAGAGCTACCCGACGCCGTTCTCGGGGCTGCCGCGGGACATGACGCGCGGTCAGCGGATCCGCAACCGGCTCTTCCGCGCGCGGTTCCTGACGCTGCCGTTCCAGCGGGGCGTCGCCAAGCAGGCCATGGCGTTCGTCGAGAGCCGCAAGAAGCTCGGCATCGTCAACCCCACCGGCGACGTCGGCGCCAGGATCGACGCCGCCACCGCGATCTTCGCGTACTCGGTCTTCGGCCTCGAGTACCCCTTCCCCGTCCCCGACACGGTGCGCATGCTCGGCGCCGTCGTGCCGCCGCTGCCCGAGGCGCCGGGCGATGACGACCTGCGCCGCTGGCTGGATGCGCGCGAGTCGGTCGTCTTCATGAACTTCGGCACCATCGCCCGCCCCTCCGCCGCGCAGATCGCCGCCCTCGTCGAGGTGGCGCGCCGCCTCGGGCCCGACCGCGCCGTGCTGTGGAAGCTCAGCGAGGCCCAGCGCGAACTCCTGCCGCCCGCCCGCCTGTTGCCCGACAACCTGCGGGTCGAGTCCTGGGTGCCCTCGCAGTTCGACGTGCTCGCGCACCCGCATGTGCGCGCGTTCGTCTGCCATGGGGGCGGCAACAGCGTCAGCGAGGGCCTGAGCTTCGGCAAGCCCATGGTGGTGGTGCCGCTGTGGCTCGACTGCCACGACCTGGCCGTCAGGGTCGCCGACAGCGGCGCGGGGCTGGCCGTCCCCGACGCCGGGCTCGCCGACGCGGCCGCCATCGGCGACCGCCTGGCGCGCGTCCTCGACGAGCCCGGCTTCACCGAGCGCGCCAGGGGCGTGGGACAGGCGCTGCGCGAGGCGGGCGGCGCGGCACGGGCCGCCGACCTGATCGCCGAGTACGCCGACCGCGGGGCCGTCACCGTCTGACGGCGCCCCGCACGGCATCGGCCGGAACGCCCCCGAGCGGGCGATCCGGCCGATGCGGTCAGCAGGCGCGGTCAGAAGCCGAGACCAGAAGTTGCGGTCGCGAACGGCCTCAGCGCGAGAGCCGCCGGTAGCGGCGCACCGCGAGCGGCATGAAGATCGCCATTATGACCAGCGGCCACACCGCGGCCATCATCACCGCGTTCTGGAGCGGCCACGCCACATCGGTCGACGCGGCCCCCGGATTGCCGAACAGCTCACGCGCCGCCGCCGTCGTCGCCGACAGGGGGTTCCACTCGGCCACCGTGCCAAGCCAGTTGGGCATGGCCTCGGTCGGGACGAACGTGTTGGCGATCATGGTGACAGGGAACATCAACGGCATCAGCACGCCGCCGCTCTCCGGGCCGCGCAGGATCAGCCCCACATACAGGCCGATCCAGGTGGCGGCCAGCCGGAGCAGCAGCAGCAGGCCGAGGGCGAGCGCCGTGTCCGAGAAGCTGCCGTGGAAGCGCCAGCCCACCGCCAGGCCGCACAGGAACATCAGCGTGATGTCCAGCATGGCGTTCAGCACCTCGGCGCACGTCTGCCCGACCACCACCGCCGAGTCCGACATCGGCATCGAGCGGAACCGGTCGTTGACGCCGCGCGCCACGTCCGTGGCCACCGCCACCGCCTGCCCCGCGATGCCGAACACCATCGCCTGGGCGAACATCCCCGGCAGCAGATACTCGCGGTAACTCCCGTCGTCCGGCACCGAGATGGCGCTGCCGAACACGAAGCCGAACAGCAGGATCGACACCACGGGGAACAGCATCGTGCCCACCACGCGCTCCGGCGAGCGCGACAGGTGCATCAGATAGCGCAGGGTGATCGTCCAGGTGTCCGACACCGCCCAGCGGAAGCGTTCGGCGGAGGACTGGGGGATCACGGGGGTGGGCGCCGTCATGACGTCACGGCCTCCTTCTCCAGCTCGTCGGAGGCGGCGGCCTGGGCCGACGGGGACACGTTGCCGGTCAGGCGCAGGAACACCTCGTCGAGCGAGGGCCGTCGCAGCGCGATGTCCTCCACCGCGATGCCCGCCTCGTCCAGCGCCCGCACCACGCTCGTGAGGATCGCCACCCGCTCCACCGCGGGCGCGCTGACCCGGTTCAGGTCGGGCTCCACCTTCGGCTCGGCGCCGGTCACGCTCGCCAGCACCCGCACCGTGTCCGGGATGTCGCGCGCGTCCTGCACCACCACGCCGATCTGGTCGCCGCCGATCAGCGTCTTCAGCTGGTCAGGCGTGCCGTTGGCGATGACCCTGCCCGCCTCGATCACGGCGATCTGCGACGCCAACTGGTCGGCCTCGTCGAGGTATTGGGTGGTCAGCAGCACCGTGGTGCCACGGGCCACCAGCTGCCGCACGTCGTCCCACACTCTGTTGCGGTTGCGCGGGTCGAGGCCCGTGGTGGGCTCGTCGAGGAACAGCACCTGCGGCGCCACGATGATGCTCGCCGCCAGGTCGAGCCTGCGGCGCATGCCACCCGAGTACGTCTTGACCTGACGGTCGGCCGCCTCGGTCAGCGCGAAGCTGTCGAGCAGCTCGTCCGCGCGCTCCCGCGCCTTCCGCTTGCCCAGGTGGTAGAGCCGACCGAACATCACCAGGTTGTCCCGCCCGGTGAGGATGTCGTCCACCGCCGAGTACTGACCGGTCAGCCCGATCCTCGCCCGCACCTGCGTCGGCTCCCGCCCCACCTCGTACCCGGCCACCGTGGCCCGCCCGCCGTCCGCGCGCAGCAGCGTGGTCAGAATGCGCACCGCCGTGGTCTTGCCCGCGCCGTTCGGCCCGAGAAGACCGCACACGGTGCCCTCGGGGACGGCGAGATCGAAGCCGTCCAACGCCTTCGTATCCTTGTAGATTTTCTGGAGCCCCTCGGCCAGCACCGCTGTTTCTCTGGTTCCCACGCCATTTCCTTTACTGATCGGCGATTTCGGCGGGCTGCACGGCCGGGAGAGAAGCGGTCGGCACCAAGCGCGCACCCTCGTCCGGAATCTCCCTGGACGGTGCCGCTATGAGTGAGACGTGGGGGTCGCACGCGGAATGCCGCGGCCAACGAGACGAAGGACGGGAGAAGGCCGGGAAGACCCGCTCGACTTCGGACGATACGAGCGGGCGCGACGCCGCGGTAACCCCTAACCAGCCCATCTGCCAAGCACAGCTTGGGCGTAGGGGGGCCTAGGGGTGCGGCTCGCGTCATCGCGATGGTATAGGCTTCCACGGGATCGCCTGAATCGACCGGTGCCTAGGCCCACATGATGAATGGGAAATCCGGCTTGAACGAGATAACGAGCGCGGTCCTCTCGGACGAGACCACTTCCGCGGACTTCGCCCATCTTCCGATCCCCGTCTCCTACCGCGGCGCGGTGGTGCGGGAGGAAGAGGTGGAGATGTTCCACGGAATGGCCACTTCGGACAAGGATCCCGACAAGTCCATCCACATCCAGGACGTCGCCACGCCCGAGCCTGGCATGGGTGAGGCCCTGGTCGCGGTGATGGCCAGCGCCGTGAACTACAACACGGTGTGGAGCGCCATCTTCGAGCCGCTGCCCACCTTCGTCTTCCTCAAGCGCTACGGCCGCATCAGCGAGCTGGCGCGCCACCACGACCAGCCGGTGCACGTCCTCGGCTCCGACATGTCCGGCGTCGTCCTGCGCACAGGACCCGGCGTCAACCAGTGGAAGCCCGGCGACCGCGTCGTCGCCCACTGCCTGTCCGTCGAGCTCGAGGCCCCCGACGGCCACGACGACACGATGCTCGACCCGGCCCAGCGCATCTGGGGTTTCGAGACCAACTACGGCGGCCTCGCCGAGCTGGCCCTCGTGAAGGCCAATCAGCTCATGCCCAAGCCCGAGCACCTGACGTGGGAGGAGTCCGCCTCGTCGGGGCTCGTCAACTCCACCGCCTACCGCCAGCTGGTGTCCAGGAACGGCGCGGGGATGAAGCAGGGGGACAACGTCCTGGTGTGGGGCGCGGCCGGTGGCCTCGGCTCCTACGCCACCCAGCTGGTCATCAACGGCGGCGCCACCCCCGTGTGCGTCGTCTCAAGCGCCCGCCGCGCCGAGCAGGTCCGGGCCCTGGGCGCCGAGTTGGTCATCAACAGGGCCGAGGAGGACTACCGCTTCTGGCGCGACCCCGACACGCCGGACCCCAAGGAGTGGAAGCGCTTCGGCGCCCACATCCGCGAGCTCACCGGCGGCGAGGACGTCGACATCGTGCTCGAGCACCCGGGCCGCGAGACGTTCGGCGCCAGCGTCTATGTCACCCGCCGCGGCGGCACCATCGTCACCTGCGCGTCCACCACAGGCTACGAGCACGTCTACGACAACCGCTATCTGTGGATGTCCCTCAAGCGCATCATCGGCAGCCACTTCGCCAACTACCGCGAGGCGTGGGAGGCCAACCGCCTCATCCGCAAGGGCCTGATCCACCCCTGTCTTTCCACCGTCTACCCCCTGGAGCAGACCGGGCAGGCGGCGCGCGACGTCCACCGCAACCGGCACAGCGGCAAGGTCGGCGTCCTCGGCCTCGCCCCCGAACAGGGCCTCGGCGTGCGCGACCCCGAGCTGCGGGCCAGACACGAGAGCGCCATCGACCGGTTCAAGAACATCTGAGCCGACAGCAGTCACCGTGAAGAACCCGACGGGGAGAAACACACCACCATGAACGCAACGCCGGAGAGAGGCCACCACCCCGGCTCCGTGCTCGAAGAGCCCGCCGTCAGAGTCGTCGGCGTCGTCGGACTCGGGGCCATGGGCGAGAACGTCCTGCGCACCCTGGGCGACGCCGGGATCGACGTCATCGGGGTCGACACCGACCAGGCCGTGCTCGACCGGGTCGGCACCCGCCTCGGCGACGCCGCCCGCACCGTCACCGTCACCTCCGACCTCAACGCCCTCGCGCGCGCCGACCTCGTCATCGAGTCCGTCCCCGACCGGCTCGACATCAAGAACGCGGTGCTGCGCCGCATCAACGACGTGTGCCCCCCGCACACCGTCATCGCCACGAGTACCACGTCGCTGCCGCTCCAGCACCTGGCCATCGCCTCGGGCCGCCCCACCCGCACGGTCGCCCTGCGCTGCTTCGCCCCGCCGCCCATCGGCGAGACCGTCGACGTCGTCGGCACCGCCGCCACCGCGGACACCACCGTTGCCAAGGTCAAGGCACTGCTCTCCCGCGCCGACCGCACCCCCGTCGCCGTGGGCTCGGGGCCGCGCGACGTCGCCAACGAGCTGATCTTCGGCTACCTCAACCGCGCCGCCGCCCTCTACGGCCACCGCTATGCCACCCGCGAGCAGATCGACACGGCCATGCGCCTGGGCTGCGCCCTCCCGGTGGGCCCGCTGCGCATGCTCGACCTGATCAGCCTCGACCGCGCCGCCGCCGTCCTCGACGGCCTCGCCGAGCGCACCGGCGACGACTCCTTCCGCCCGGCCCCCGCCCTCACCGAGCTGGTGGCCCGCGGCAGGCTCGGCCGCAAGACGGGCCACGGCTTCTACGACTACGACGAGCGCGGCGAGCCCGTCACCGCCGCCGGCGCCGAGCTGCCCGAGGGCACCGCCCGCGCGATCACCCGCGTCGGCATCGTCGGCTCAGGGCTGATGGCCAAGGGCGTCGCCGAGCTCACCGCCCGCGCTGGCATACCCACCGTCATCGCCGCCCGCACCCCCGAGCGCGCCGCCCTCGCCGTCGACGGCGTCCGCGCCTCCCTCGCCCGCGGCGTGCGCCGCGGCAAGCTCACCGCCGAGGCCCAGGACGCCGCCATCGCGCTGATCGAGCCCACCGGCTCGCTCACCGACCTCGCCGACTGCGATCTGGTCATCGAGGGCGTCGCCGAGGACATGGCGCTCAAGCGCGAGCTGTTCGGGCGTCTCGACTCCCTTGTGCGCCCCGACGCCATCCTGGCCACCATCACCTCCAGCCTCTCCGTCGCCGAGTGCGCCGCCGCGACGGGCCGCCCCGACCGCGTCGTCGGCCTGCACTTCTTCAACCCGGCCCCCGTCATGAAGCTCGTCGAGCTCGGCCACACCGACGCCACGGGCGCCGACACCCTCGCCACCGCGCACGCCCTGTGCCTGCGCCTGCGCAAGACCCCCGTGGTCTGCGGGGACCGCGCCGGATACATCGTCAACTTCCTGCTGCTGCCCTACCTCAACAGCGCCATGCGGATCCTCGAGCACAGCGATGTCAGCCTCATCGAGGTCGACGCGGCCGTCGAGCGCGGATTCGGCTACCCCATGGGCCCGTTCGCGCTCCTCGACACCATCGGACTCGACGTGTCGCTGGCCATCCAGCGCAGGCTGCACGAGGAGTTCGACGAGCCGGGGCTCGCCCCCGCCACGCTCCTGGAGCAGCTGGTCGACCTCGGCCACCTCGGCCGCAAGGCGGGCAAGGGCCTGCGCGTCTACTGACCCACCCGAAAGCCCACCCGAAAGCCCACCGGAAGGGCCACCCGAAGGACCCGAACGACCTCCGCCCACACGAAGCGGCCGGGTGCCCCTGGCACCCGGCCGCCGACGTTCACACCCGATCGTTCAGGCCGCGACCCGCTTGGCCAGGTAGTCCTTGATGAGGCCGAGGATCTGCGGCACACACGCGTTGAGATAGAAGTGCCCGCCAGGGAACACCTCGATGTCGAACGCCCCCGTCGTGTGCTCGGCCCACGCCTTGGCCTCCTCGAGCGTGCACTGTGGATCCGAGTCCCCGGTCAGCGCGTATACCGGCGTGGCCAGCTTCAGGCTCGGGTCGGGCCGGTAGGTCTCCGCGGCCTTGTAGTCGTTCCTGATCGCCGGAAGGATCATCCGCAGCACCTCCTCGTCCCCCAGCAGGGACGCGTCGGTGCCGCTCAGCTTCTTCATCTCGGCGACGATCCCGTCGTCGTCCCGCTGATGCACCTTCTCCGTGCGGAAACGCGACGGCGCGCGCCGCCCCGACGCGAACAGCACGACCGGCGTCGTGCCCGCCGCCTCGAGCCGCCGCGCCACCTCGAACCCGATCGACGCGCCCATGCTGTGCCCGAACAGCGCCACCGGCCGGTCCACAAACGGCGTCACCGCCTCCACCACTCGGTCCGCCAGCTCCTCGACGGTGTCGAGGCACGGCTCCTTGGCCCGCTCCTGACGCCCCGGGTACTGGAGGGCCAGCACGTCGATCGCCGGGGAGAGCGACCTGGAGACGGGGAAGAAGTAGCTGGCGGAACCGCCGGCGTGCGGCAGGCAGACCAGCCGGGTCCGCGCGTCCGGCGCCGGGTGATAGCGCCGCACCCAGCGGTCGCCGGTGTCGCTCATGGTCGGGACGTCCTTTCGGTCACAGCGGTACGCATCGAACCTGTCAGAGTCACGCGTGCCCGCACAACCCCTAGCTCCCCTAGGAAAGCCCCTGGTCATCCGCACCCCGGGTACCCTCGCGCCGCACCAGGAACGGCGTGAGCACGCCGGGTACCGCCTCGTCGGCGAAGCCGAGCCCCGCGCCCATCAGCACGTCCTTCACGTGGTACGCGCCCCGGCCCCCCGGCGTCGTCGCCGTCACCCGGCACAGCGTCGAACGCCGGTGCCACGCCCACTGGGTGACCGTCCAGCCGATCACCCCGCTCCGCCGCAGCGCGATCGTGCGGCGCTTGAGGCTCCCATGCCGCGTCACCAGATAGCGCCCGGTGATGCCATGGCCCAGGCTCCGGTAGCCGTCGCGCGCGAACAGCACACCCGCCCCCCACACCACCACCGCCGAGACCCACCCGATGTGCGCGAGCACCGGCGTCAGCCACACCCCGAGCCCCACCAGCACACCGCCGAGCCCGAGCCCGCAGAACAGCGCCCACCGCACCCGCCGCGCCAGCGCGTGCCGCGTGTGCGGAACGAGCCGCACCGACGCCGTCGGATCCCGCTCCTCCCGCAGCACGGCCGCGGCCACCCGGTGCGACTCCTCGATCGGCGCGGGCGGCAGCAGCGCGCTCGTGTTGAACGTGCTCGCCTCGTCCTCCGTGCTGCCCGCGCCCGTCGCCACCGCATAGGTGTACGCGCCGCCGCCCAGGCGCAGCATCAGCGGCTCCGCCACCTCGACGCCGTGCAGACGCTCCTCCTCAAGCGTCGCCGACCGCGTCACGAACAGGCCGCGCGAGGCCCGCAGCGCGCCATGCGGCTCCCTGATCAGCCGGAAGTCCCACCATGTCTCGACATACCAGCCCAGCGCCCCGATCGCCCCGGCGAGCAGCAGCCCGAGCACCCCGAGCACGACCACCGGCAGCAGATTCGCCTCGCTCAGCCAGTCGATCAGGTCGGGGATCAGCACGTTGTCCGGGTCGAACCCCATGATGTCCAGCGTCTCGTACGTCGCGCCCACCGCGCTCAGCCCCAGCAGCGGCGTCGCGAACGACAGCGGCCCGAACCGAAGCCACCGCCAGTCGAGCCGCGCGATCGCCCGCTGCTCGCCCGACCCCGCCCGCCGCACAAGACCGGCCCGCAACTCCTCCGCGTCCGCCGCCGACAGCGCGTTCAACGACAGCACCGCCGCCTTGGTCGAGCTGATCCGGTGCCCCGTGCCCACCCGCACCAGCGCCAGACGCAGCGCCCGGTGCAGGGGGTTGGCCGTCACATCGACGCTGCGCACCCGGTTCCTCGGGATCGACCGGTGCGTGCGCGTCAACAGCCCGGTCTTCAGCTCCACATGGGTCGACGTCAGCCGGTACCGCGTCTTGAACCAGCGCAGCGCCTCGTAGCCGATCCCGCACACCAACGGCACGGGCACCGGCGCCACCAGCCACCAGGGCGCGTTCCGCCACCACATGATCGCCAGCGTGACCAGCGCGAGGCCCGAACCCCACAGCGTCACCACCCAGATGATCCGGGCGTCCAGCCGCCGCCACTGTGCCTGCGCGGGCGCGGCCACCTCCGCGGCCCTCGCCTCCTTCGCGTCGAGCGCGCCACTCATGCCGCGTCCCCGGTCTCCACCTGGGCCTTGTCGGCCAGCTCCTCCACCAGGTCACGCGCCCGCTCGTGATCGAGCCCGTCGATCCGCAGCGGCCCCGCCGCCGACGCCGTCGTGACCACCACCGTGGAGAGACCGAACAGCTGCTGCAAGGGCCCGCGGATCGTGTCAACGGTCTGGATCCGTGCCATCGGCGCCACCCGCCACTGCTGCCGCACCCACCCGGCCCGCGTGAACACCGCGTCCTCGGTGGTCTCCCAGCGGTGCACGCGGTAACGCCACGGCGGCATCGCCACGATGTACACGAGCCCCGGCGCCCCGATGATCGCCGCGGGCAGCAGCAGCCATGTACGCGCGGGCTCGATCAGCAGCGCGAGCAGCAGCAGGATCAGCACCGGAGGAAGAACGGTCACCAGCGCCTGCGTCAGCCACCAGCCGACCGACCTGCGGTCGACGGGGTGGCTCGGCGGGCGGAGAACCAGCTCCGCCTCGCCGCTGGACTCCGCTCGGCTGTCACGGGTCACGGATTGGGCCATCTTCAGCTCCGGGTGCTTCGCGATGCGTCGAGTCGACTCGCGTGGGGGTTTGCGGGGGCGTGGGGAAGGGATATCACATCGGCGAAGGCCCCCTTCCCGCCGACCGCACCGCCCGCCCTCTCCCACCCGCATCCTCCCCTTATCCGCAGGTGACAGCGGTGCCGTGCTAGGGGCCGTAGGGGGACAGCTAGGGGTTACCGGCGCTCCGCCACGCTTCGTACTGTGCCAAGCGGTCGCATGCTGCGACGAGTTCCGCGTCGCGAGAACACCATTCCAGCGGAGGTCCCCTTGGCGCACAACACGTCGGACGTGTCCTGGTCTGCGGCCGAGTGCGCGATCGCGGTCGTGGGCATGTCCTGCCGCCTTCCCGGAGCACACGACATCGACGCCTACTGGGCCCTCCTCCGCGACGGCGTCAGCGCCATCGGCCCGGCCCCCGCCGACCGCTGGGACCCGAAGGCCCCCACCGACCGCGGCGGCTTCCTCGACCATGTGGACCGCTTCGACCCGGCCTTCTTCGGCATGACCGCCCGCGAGGCCGCCATGACCGACCCGCAGCAGCGGCTCGTGCTCGAGCTGGTCTGGGAGGCCCTGGAACACGCCCGCATCCTCCCCGCCACCCTCGACGGCAGCCGCGCGGGCGTCTTCGTCGGCGCGATGTGGGACGACTACGCGACCCTCGTCCACCGCCACGGCACCGACGCCCTGAACGCCCACAGCCTCACCGGGCTCCAGCGCGGCGTCATCGCCAACCGCGTCTCGCACACCCTCGGACTCAACGGCCCCAGCATGACCGTTGACACGGGACAGTCCTCGTCCCTGGTCGCCGTGCACACCGCCGTCGAGAGCCTGCGCAACGGCGAGTCCACGCTGGCCATCGCGGGCGGCGTCAACCTCGTCATCGCCCCCCACAGCACCGCGGCCCCCGCCCGCTTCGGCGGCCTCTCACCCGACGGCCTGTGCTACACGTTCGACGAGCGCGCCAACGGCTACGTCCGCGGCGAGGGCGGCGGAGTCGTCGTCCTCAAGCGCCTCGACGACGCCCGCGCCGACGGCGACCGCGTCATCTGCGTCATCCGCGGCTCGGCCGTCAACAACGATGGCGGCGGCGACACCATCGCCACCCCGCGCCAGGACACCCAGGCCGACGTCATCCGCCTCGCCCACACCCGCGCGGGCACCACCCCCGAACACGTCCAGTACGTCGAACTCCACGGCACGGGCACCAGGACCGGCGACCCCATCGAGGCCGCCGCGCTCGGCGCCGCCCTCGGCACCCACCGCACCAGCCCCCTCGCCGTCGGCTCCGCCAAGACGAACGTCGGCCACACCGAGGGCGCGGCCGGAATCACCGGGCTGCTGAAGGCCGTTCTCGCCATCCACCACCGGACCCTGCCCGCCACCCTCAACCACCGCCGCCCCGGCGTCCCCCTCGACGCCCTCAACCTGCGCGTCGTCACCGAGACCGGCCCCTGGCCCCGCCCCGACGCCCCCCTGATCGCGGGCGTCAGCTCCTTCGGCGTCGGCGGCACCAACTGCCACGTCGTCATCGAACAGGCCCCCGACTCCGACCCGCCCACCGCTCCTGGCACCCCGCCCGCCGCGCTGCCGGTGACCCTCACCGCGCGCGACGACGCCGCGCTGCGCGAGCAGGCCACGCGCCTCCTCACCCACCTCGACGCCCACCCGCACCTGACGCCGCTTGACTGCGCGTTCACCACCGCCACCGCCAGGACCACGTTCGACCGCCGCGCCGCCGTCCTCGCCGCTGACCGCGCGACGCTGCGCACCGGCCTCGCCGCCCTCGCCCACGACGACCCGGCCCCCGGCGTCGTGCGCGGCACGGCGGCGCGGGACGAGAAGCTGGCGTTTCTGTTCTCGGGGCAGGGCAGTCAGCGGCTCGGGATGGGCCGGGAGGTGTATGAGGCGTTCCCGGTGTTCGCGGGGGCGTTCGACGCGGTGTGTGAGCGCTTTGACGCGCATATGGAACTCCCGGTGCGGGAGGTGGTGTTCGGGGATGACGCCGATGTGCTCAACCGGACGGAGTTCGCGCAGGCCGGGCTGTTCGCGGTGGAGGTGGCGCTGTTCC
>NZ_QEST01000101.1 GCF_003311645.1 Streptomyces sp. PT12
CGAGTGGGGCCAAAAAACCTCGGAATCCTGGTCCCAAAAAAAGTGCCTACAAACACCCCGGCGCCGACGCACAGCGCGACGGCGAACTGCGGTAGCTGTCCCGTCACAGCACACCTCCCCCGCGCTGGGCGCACAGCCGGGCCAGCCGCACCCACCCGGGGCCGCGCTCGAACCCCCCGGGCGCCCAGCAGGCCGCGGGAACGGTGTGCACCAGGCCCTGGTCGTCCCGCTCCAGCACATGGATCTCGGCGAGCCTGCGCTGCCCGGTGCTCCGGTCCTTCACCAGGTGCAGCACCACGGAGAGCGCGGCCACGAGCTGGCTGTGCAGCGCGGCCCTCGGCAGTCCCGCGGTGCTGCCCAACGCCTCAAGGCGCGCCGGGGCGTCGGCGGCGGCGTTGGCGTGCAGGGTGCCGCAGCCGCCGTCGTGCCCGGTGTTGAGCGCGCCGAGCAGCTCCGTCACCTCGCTCCCCCGCACCTCGCCCACCACGAGCCGGTCGGGGCGCATCCTCAGCGCCTGGCGGACCAGGTCGTGCAGCGTGACGCGGCCCGTGCCCTCCTGGTTGGCCGGGCGGGTCTCCAGGCGGACCACATGGGGATGGCTGGGGCGCAGCTCGGCCGAGTCCTCGACGAGGACGATCCGCTCGTCCGCGCCGACGAGGCCGAGGAGCGTGGCGAGCAGCGTGCTCTTGCCCGTGCCGGTGCCGCCGGTGATCACGAACGACAGGCGGGCGGCGAGCACGGCGCGCAGCAGCCGCTCGCCACCGGGTGGCAGCGTGCCCGCCTCGCCCAGCTCGGCCAGGGTGAACGCCCGCGGCCGCACGACGCGCAGCGACAGGCAGGGGGATCCGACGACCACGGGCGGCAGCACCGCGTGCATCCGCGTGCCGTCGGGCAGCCGCGCGTCGGCCCAGGGGCGCGCGTCGTCGAGCCGCCGCCCCGCGGCGGCGGCGAGCCGCTGCGCGAGCCTGCGGATGGCCGCGGTGTCGGGGAACCGCACGTCGGCGCGCTCCAGGCCGCGCCCCCGGTCCACCCAGACCTCGGTGGGCCCGTTGACCAGCACGTCGGTGACGTCGGGTGCGGTGAGCAGGGGTTGCAGGGGGCCGGCGCCGACCAGCTCGGAGCGCAGGGCGCGGACCACGGAGAGCACGGTGCTGTCGCCGAGCAGCCGTCCCCTGGCGCGCAGCGCCGCGGCGACCCGCCCGGGCGTGGGCTCGGCGCCCTCCTCGGCCAGCCGCAGCCGGACGGCCTCGAGCAGCTCGGGCAGCTCCGCGGGCTCGATCGGCTCGGGAAGCTCGGCGGACTCGGCCGGGGCGCTCATACGGCGGCTCCCAGGGCGGGCCTGGCACGCTCGATGAGGGTGGCGGAGAAGCGGGCGAGCACGCCCTTCGCATCGGTGCCGGGGGGCTCCCCCGCATCGGAAGCCGCGGAAAGCCCCGGCTCGTCCGGCAGCTCGCCCGCGAGGGACAGGCCGAGGAGCCGGGCCAGCTCGGCGCCGGCCAGGCCGCCGCTCGTCGTGCGGGCCACCACCCGCAGGTCGCGGACCATCGCGCCCGCTGTGGCGACCACGCGCTGTGCCCCGGCCACCGCGCGCAACTCGCCGGGAACCACCAGGAGTCCGAGGTCGAGCTGGGCCAGCGCCTCGCCCACCGCCTCGTCGACGACGCGCGGCAGGTCGACGACGACCAGGCCACCGCCCCTGCGCGCGGCCGTGAGCACCGTGCACATCGCCTCGCCCGGCAGCCTCGCGCCGTCGGCCCGGTCCCAGCTGAGCAGGCTGACGCCGTGCAGCCGGGGCAGCGACTCGTCGAGGGCCGACCCCGAGAGCCGTCCCCTGGCCGAGACGAACGCCGGCCAGCGCGGCCCCGGGGCACGTTCGCCGCCGAGCAGTATGTCGAGCCCGCCTCCGAGCGGGTCGCCATCGACCAGGACCGTGCGCTTCCCCTGCCGGGCGGACGTCACCGCCAGGGCGCAGGCCAGCGAGGACGCCCCCGCGCCGCCCCGCCCGCCGATCACGCCCACGGTCAGCGCCGGATGGCCAGGGCGGTCGATCGCGTCAGCGATGCGGTCCGCCAGCCACGGCTCGTCGCCCGGCAGGTGAAGCACCTGCTCGGCGCCGAGTGCCACACCCCGCGCCCAGATCGTGGGGTCGTCCAGGTCGCGGCCCACCAGCAGCACGCCGGGCCGCCGCCCCGGCCAGCGACCCGCGCCCTGCCGCGCCACCGCGCGGTCGTCCCCGACGAGTACGAGCGGCGCCCGCTCCCACTGACCGGCCGCGACCGGCCCGCCGTGGACCACCTCGGACTCCGCGCCCGCGGCGGCGCACAGCCGCAGCAGATCGTCGAGAAGGTCTTCGTCCTCCGTGAGAATCAGAATGGATTCGGCCACGGCTATCCCCCTTCGCACAGTGCGTCCGGTCAGTCGCCGAACGCATCGACAGCCACGTCATTCACGGTGCCGTGCCTGAAGGCATTTCAGGGGCCTCAGGGGAAATCTGTGGATAACTTCGCCTCTGTGGAAAACTCATTCACCCCCACGGGAACGGCTACGGACAGCGATCATCGTGGGGACGGCGAAGAGGGCGGGGGAAGGCCCGGGAAGGGGGTCCACGAGGGGGGCCGGGGGCAGGTCAGGCGGCCCCGGACATGCGACGACCCCCGCCGGGGGGGAGAGCGGGGGTCGTCTTCCGCGGCCGACTCGGGGGGGGAGGAGTCGGGCCGGGTTAGCACGGTCGCGAACGATCCGTGACTTCCATGGTGTACCCGAGAGCCCTCTGAGGCAAACCACCGCGCCTCAGCGTACGCCGAATGGTGGGCCCTTATGCTCGGGGCGTGAAAATACTGGCCCAGCCACGGACCGCCGCCTTCTTCGACCTGGACAAGACGGTCATCGCGAAGTCGAGCGCGCTCACGTTCAGCAGACCCTTCTACCAGGGTGGGCTCATCAACCGACGCACCGTCCTGCGCTCGGCCTACGCGCAGTTCGTCTTCCTCATCGGCGGGGCCGACCACGACCAGACGGAGCGCATGCGGGAGTACCTCTCGGCGCTCTGCCGTGGCTGGAACGTGCGGCAGGTGAAAGAAATCGTCGCCGAAACGCTCCACCAGGTGATCGATCCGATCATCTACGACGAGGCGGCGTCGCTGATCGAGCAGCACCACGCCGCGGGGCGGGACGTGGTCATCGTCAGCTCCTCGGGCGCCGAGGTCGTCGAGCCCATCGGCGAACTGCTCGGCGCCGACCGCGTGGTGGCCACGCGCATGGTCGTCGCCGACGGCTGCTACACCGGCGAGGTCGAGTATTACGCGTACGGCCCCGCCAAGGCCGAGGCCATCGCCGAGCTGGCCATCTCCGAGGGCTACGACCTCGACCGCTGCTACGCGTACAGCGACAGCGTCACGGACATCCCGATGCTCGAGGCCGTCGGCCACCCGCACGCCGTCAACCCGGACCGGGTGATGCGCAGGGAGGCCGCGGCGCGCGGCTGGCCCGTCCTGACGTTCGAACGCCCGGTGCGCCTGCGGCAGCGGCTGCCGTCCCTGAGCCTCGGCCCCCGGCCCGCCCTGGCCGCGGGCGCGGCGCTCGCGGCGGCGGCGTGCGCCGCCGGTCTCGTCTGGTACGCCAGCCGCCGCCGAAGCGCTCGCACCGGGCGCGTGCGGCTCACCGCGGCCTGAGCCGACGGGCGGCGGGCCGCAGCGGGCCGCAGGCGGCGGGGGCGGCCCGAACGCTCAGCCCGCGCCGCGTTGCAGGGCCTCGCAGACCGCGACGGACTCGCGGGCGCCCAGCTCGACGGCGCGTCCGCAGTGCGCGATCCAGCGCGCGACTCCCTCGGGCGCGCCGGAGAGGTACGCCCTGAGCGCGTCGAGATATGCCTCGCGCCCCAGCTCGGCGTGGCCCACCTCCGCGGGGGCCACGCCCTTGGGGTCGAGCCCGGCGGCGATCAACGTGACGCGCTCCGCCGCGCGGGCCACCAGGCCGTTGCGCGTGCCGAAGGGGCGCAGCGCAAGCAGCTCGCCGTGCACCACCGCGGCCTTCACGAGCCCCGGGGCGTCCGAGCCCGCGACCAGCAGCTGGCCGAGGGCGCCCAGCCGGGCCGCCACGGCGTCGGGCGGCGGGGGCGCGTCGAGGGCGGCGAGCGCCGGCTCGGAGACGGGCTCGTCCGCGCGCCGCGGTCTGCCGACGGTGTCGCCTGGCGCCGTGCCCCCCGCCGCGACCAGGTGCAGCCGGGCCAGGACGCGCGACGGCGAGGCGCGCCAGACGTCGAGCAGCTGCCCGGCCTCGGCCGTGAGGCGCAGGGCCGCGCCCACCGTCCGCGCCTCGTCGTCCGTGCCGAAGTCGCCGCGCCTGCGCACCTCTTCGAGCGCCCAGTCGGCGCCGTCGAGCGCGGCCGAGCCCCGCGCGCCCCGCAACGCGCCCTCCGCGGCGACCTCGGGGCCGCGTCGGCGCATCACCCGGTGCCCGTACACCCGGTCGACGGCCTCGCGCACGCCCTCGACGGCCGCTTCCACCCCGGGCAGCGAGGCCAGGCGCGCGAGCGGGTCGGCGGCGTCGGTCTCGTTCGTCACACGCGTAGCACCCATAGCACCGAGCCTAGAGCCGGTCCAGGGGCGCTGTTCGACACGTTCGGGTGGACTTCCCCGGCCTCCGTGCCGGGCGTCCTCCGGCCGGAGCTACGCTGATGAACATGAAGATCGCTTTCGTTGGCAAGGGAGGCAGCGGGAAGACCACGGTGTCCTCGCTGTTCGTCAGGCACCTGGCGGCTCGGGGCATCCCGGTGACCGCGGTGGACGCCGACATCAACCAGCACCTCGGCGTCGCCCTCGGCCTGACCGACGAGCGGGCCGCCACGCTCCCGCCGCTGGGTGGCAGGCTGGGGATGATCAAGGAGTATCTGCGCGGCGACAACCCCCGGATCCCCTCCGCCGAGACCATGATCAAGACCACGCCGCCCGGCACCGGCTCCCGGCTGCTGCGCCTTGACGAGGACAATCCGGTGTTCGCCGAGTGCGCCGAGGACGTCCGCCTGGACGGCGACGCGTCGGCGCGGCTGCTGGTCACCGGGCCTTTCACCGAGGACGACCTCGGCGTGGCGTGCTACCACTCCAAGACCGGCGCGGTGGAACTGCTGCTCAATCACCTGGTCGACGGGCGGGACGAGTACGTCGTGGTCGACATGACGGCGGGCAGCGACTCGTTCGCCTCCGGGATGTTCACGCGCTTCGACATGACCTTCGTGGTGGCCGAGCCGACCCGCAAGGGCATCTCCGTCTACCGCCAGTACCGCGACTACGCGCGCGACTTCGGCGTCGAGCTGCGCGTCGTCGGGAACAAAGTGCAGGGCCCCGATGACATCGAGTTCCTGCGCGCGCAGGCCGGCGACGACCTGCTGGTCACGGTCGGGCACTCGGACTGGGTGCGCGCGCTGGAGCGGGGCGCGCCGAAGCCCTTCGGGGCGCTCGAGAAGCCGAACGCGCGGGCGTTGCGCGTCCTGCACGCCGCGGCGGACGCCGCGTACACGCGCCGGGACTGGCACCGGTACACCCAGCAGATGGTGCACTTCCATCTGAAGAACGCCGCGAGCTGGGGGAACGAGCGGACCGGGGTCGACCTGGCAGCCCAGGTCGACCCCAGCTTCGTGCTGGGCGAGGCGCCGAGCCCGCAGCCGGTCTGAGCCCCGCCCGCCGCCCGGCCCCTCAGTCGCGAGGGCGCGCGGCGGGGAGGTCCTGGAGGAACGCCTCCCAGCCGCCGTCAGGCCGCTCGCCGACGCCCAGGGTCCGCAGCCGCTCGAGCACGGCGGGGTCCTGGGCGTCGAGCCAGTCCACCAGCTGCCCGAACGACACGCAGTGCACGTCGTCGCGCGGGCACAGCTCCTTGATGACGGACTCGACGGCGTTCATGTAGGCGCCGTCGTTCCAGTCGTTGAAGTGGTTGCCGACGATGAGGGGCGCGCGGTTGCCGTCGTAGGCCCGGTCGAACGCCTCGAGTAGGCCGTCGCGCATCTCGGCCTCTCCGGCGCCGTTGACCTTGAAGTTGTAGTCCATCGACAGCGTCTCGAAGGCGCGGCCCGGGACCGGGACCGACTGGAGCGGAATGTCCCAGATACCTTCGCGCTGCCGCGGCCAGACCTGGAGGCCGTTGCCGCTCGAGTCGTAGCGGAAGCCCATCTCGGCGGCGGCGGCCATGAGGTTGTCCTGCCCTTCGAGGCAGGGCGCGCGCCCGCCGATCAGCTCCTTCTCGTAGTCGAACGGCAGCGGCTCCATGTCCTCGAAGCCGGTGGTGGTCCGCCAGTTCCGCACCATCCACTTGGCCTGCTCGATCTCCTCGCGCCAGTCGTCGGCCGACCAGGACGAGACGCCTTCGGGGCCGCAGAAGTGGCCGTTGAAATGGGTGCCGATCTCGCTGCCGTCGAGCCAGGCGGCGCGCAACTGTTCCAGCGTGGCGGCGATGTTCTCGTCGCGCAGATATCCGATGTCGGACGCGCCGGGCGCGCGCCCCGGGGGATGATACGTGGCGCGTTCGCTCTCGGGCAGCAGATAGAGGCCCGACAGGAAGTACGTCATATGGGCGTCGTACCGCTTGCCGAGTTCGCGGAATCGGGAGAACAGCTCATTTCCGTCCTCGCCCGCGCCGTCCCATGAGAAGACGACGAATTGCGGGGGCTCGTCGCCGGGGGCGAGCCGCTCGGCCGTCGGCTGGTTGGGCTGCTCGCCGGTGAAGGCAGTGGAGCCGTCGCCGATCAGGCGGGGGGCCGCGCGCTCGGCGCCCGCGTCGCGCCCTGTGCGCTCACGCGCCTCCTTGGCCTCCTGACCCGCCGCTCCCTTGTCCTCGGCGGCAGGGGTGCCGTCCTCACGCGAGCAGCCGGCGAGCACCGGGCCGAGCAGGAGAGCCCCCGCCACCACCCAGGCCCCCGGTCGTACCCCCGCGCGCTTCCCGGTCCACCGGCCGCTTTCAGCCGCCATCGAATCCCGCCTCCGTCCTGAGGGTGCTGGTCGGTCGTGCAGATGACCCGACTAACGTCCCTCTCGATCAGAAAAGAGGGTGGAACGACAAGCCTTTCAAATGACTAATTCGCTCGATAGGCGTAATTTCAGGGCCGAATGAGGACGAGGACTAGCAGAGGGCTTTACGTTGCATTACTCTCCATTTACCAAGGCTTGAGAGTTGCCATAGCGGCCCAACGGACGGAGAGGTAAATGTCCGCCCCTCACCGCGCTGACCTGTCCGCCTCGATCTCTGTCTTCCTGATCGCTATTCCCCTGTCCCTCGGCATCGCGCTGGCCACCGGCGCGCCACTCCAGGCGGGCCTCGTGGCCGCCGCGGTCGGCGGCATCGTGGCCGGGGCGCTGGGCGGGGCGCCGCTCCAGGTCAGCGGCCCCGCCGCCGGCCTGACCGTCATCACCGCCGAGCTGATCCACGAGTACGGCTGGCGCACGACGTGCGCCATCACCGCCCTTGCCGGGCTCACCCAGCTCGGGCTCGCGGCGCTGCGGGTCGCCAGGTCCGCGCTCGTGGTGAGCCCCGCGATCGTGCACGGCATGCTCGCGGGCATCGGGATCACCATCGCCCTGGCCCAGCTGCACATCGTCCTTGGCGGCACGGCGGAGAGCTCCGCCGTCGAGAACGTCACGCAGCTCCCCGGCCAGCTCGCCGACCCGCATCTGACGGCCCTGGGGATCAGCCTGCTGACCATGGCCGTCCTGCTGCTGTGGCCAAGGCTGCCGGGCCGGGCGGGCGGCATCCTGCGCAAGGCCGCCCCCGCCGCGCTCGCGGCCGTCTCGGTGGCGACCGCCGTGGCGTGGGCCGCCGGGCTGCGGCTGCCCCGGGTCGACCTGCCCGCGTGGAGCAGCCACGCGCTGCCGGAGATGCCGGAGGGGCCGGTCCTCGGGCTGCTCGCCGCCGTGCTGACGGTCACGCTGGTGGCCAGCGTCGAGTCGCTCCTGTCCGCGGTCGCCGTCGACAAGCTGGCCTCCGTCAGGCAGCGGGCGGGCGGGCCCCGGGTGCCGCGCGCGGACCTCGACCGCGAGCTGCGCGGCCAGGGCGCGGCCAACGTCGTGTCGGGCGTGCTCGGTGGACTGCCCGTCACGGGGGTCGCGGTGCGCAGCTCGGCCAACGTGGCGGCGGGCGCCGTGAGCCGCTGGTCCACGATCCTGCACGGCTGCTGGGTCCTGGTGGCCACCGGTCTTCTGGTCGGCGTGCTCCAGCTGATCCCGCTGGCCGCGCTCGCCGCGCTGGTGATGGTCGTGGGCATCCAGATGGTGAATCTGACACACATCCGCGTCGTCACCAGACACCGGGAGGCCCTGGTCTACGCGGCGACGGCCGCGGGGGTCACGCTGCTCGGGGTGCTCGAGGGGGTGGCGATCGGCGTCGCGGTGGCCGTCGGCGTCGCGCTGCACCGCCTCACCCACACCCGCATCAGCCACGAGACGCTGCACGACGGCACCCACCAGGTGCGGGTGCGGGGGCAGTTGACCTTTCTCGCGGTGCCCAGGCTCAGCAGGGCGCTGGCGCAGATCCCCGACGCGGCCCCGGTCGCCGTCGAGCTGGACGGCACCTTCATGGACCACGCGGCCTTCGAGACGCTGCACGACTGGCGCGCGGCGCACGCCGCCCAGGGCGGGACCGTGGAGATCACCGGGCGGGCGGGGGAGCGGATCGGCGACCAGGCGGCGGAGCACCACTGCCGCCCCTGGCAGCCCTGGCGGAACCACCAGTGCACGGCCGCGGTCCCGGCCGCCGGGGCGGCGGGCGCGGGAGCGTTCCAGCACGACCAGCTGCTCGGCGGCGTGCGGAACTTCCAGCGGAACACCGCTCCGCTGATGCGTCGTGAGCTGGCCCGCCTCGCACAGGAGGGCCAGCGCCCCACCCAGCTGTTCCTCACCTGCGCCGACTCCCGCCTGGTCACCAGCATGATCACCTCGAGCGGGCCCGGAGACCTCTTCACCGTGCGGAACATCGGGAATCTCGTGCCGCCCCCGGGCACGGAGTTCGCGGACGACTCGGTCGCCGCCGCGATCGAGTACGCGGTGAACGTCCTGCGGGTCGGCACGGTCACCGTGTGCGGGCACTCCGGGTGCGGCGCGATGCAGGCCGTGGCGGTGGGCGAGGCGGGGGCAGGGCCGGGCTCGCTCGGCCGCTGGCTGCGGCACGCCCACCCGAGCGTGGAGCGGCTGAGCCACCCCGGCCTCGGGGTGCCGCGGATCGAGGGGGAGCGCCCGGCGCCCGACGCCCTCGAGCCGCTGTGCCTGGCCAATGTGGTGCAGCAGCTCGACCATCTGACGCTGCACGAGTGCGTCTCCCGGCGCCTTGCCGACGGCTCGCTGCATCTGCGCGGGATGTACTTCGACGTGGCCAACGCCCAGGCGTATGTGCTGAGTGAGCGCGACGCCACCGATCCGGTGTTCACCGCCGTCCACCCCGACGCCAGAGCGGAGGTGCTGACCGGCTGATGGCGCCCGCTCGCGGTGCGGTTGAGCGGCCGCTCGACGCGCTGAGCGCCCGTTCGACGCCGGGTGCTGCCGTTCGCCGCAATAGGTCTGGACCAGTCGCCCGGTTGCCCTTGTCAAAGGGCAACCGGACTGATGAGGTGGGCCGCGTGGGACACAGCTGACACCGCGAGGAGATGCCGTGAGTAACGAAAGCCTGGCCAATCTCATGACGGAGACGCGGAGGTTCGCGCCTCCGGCGGAGGTGGCCGCTGATGCCAATATCACCGCCGCTGCCTATGAGACCGCCGCCGCCGATCGGCTGGGCTTCTGGGCCGAGCAGGCACGCCGGCTCAGCTGGGCGACCCCGCCGAGCGAGACGCTCGACTGGTCGAACCCCCCGTTCGCCAAGTGGTTCGCCGACGGCCGGCTGAACGTCTCGTACAACTGCGTGGACCGGCATGTCGAGGCGGGCAACGGGGACCGGGTCGCCATCCACTTCGAGGGGGAGCCGGGCGACTCGCGCTCCCTCACCTACGCCGAGTTGCAGCGCGAGGTCTCGCGGGCCGCGCACGCGCTCACGGAGCTGGGCGTCCGCACCGGGGACCGGGTCGCGATCTACATGCCGATGATCCCCGAGACGGTCATTGCGATGCTGGCGTGCGCCCGGATCGGGGCCCCGCACTCGGTGGTGTTCGGCGCGTTCTCCGCCGACGCGCTGGCCACCCGCATCGAGGACGCGGACGCCCGCGTCGTCATCACCGCCGACGGCGGGTATCGCAGGGGCGCGCCCTCCGCGCTCAAGCCCGCGGTCGACGAGGCGCTGACCCGCCCCGGCGCCGCCCACGTCCGCTCCGTGCTGGTCGTGCGCCGCACCGGGCAGGACATCCCCTGGACCGAGGGCCGCGACATGTGGTGGCACGAGCTGACCGAGCGTCAGCCGAGCGAGCACACGCCCGAGGCGTTCGAGGCGGAGCACCCGCTGTTCATCCTCTACACCTCGGGGACCACGGGGAAGCCCAAGGGCATCCTGCACACCTCCGGCGGATATCTCACCCAGGTCTCGTTCACCCACCACGCCGTCTTCGACCTCAAGCCGGAGACCGACGTCTTCTGGTGCACCGCGGACGTCGGCTGGGTCACCGGGCACTCGTACATCGTCTACGGCCCCCTGTCGAACGGCGCGACCGAGGTGCTCTACGAGGGCACGCCCAACACCCCGCACAACGGCCGCTGGTGGGAGATCGTCCAGAAGTACGGCGTGACGCTCCTCTACACCGCGCCCACCGCGATCCGCACCTGCATGAAGTGGGGCGACGACATCCCCGCGAAGTTCAACCTCTCAAGCCTGCGCGTGCTGGGCTCGGTCGGCGAGCCGATCAACCCCGAGGCGTGGATCTGGTACCGCAAGCACATCGGCGGCGACCGCACGCCCGTGGTCGACACCTGGTGGCAGACCGAGACCGGCGGCATCATGATCAGCCCGCTGCCCGGCGTCACCGAGGCCAAGCCGGGCGCCGCGCAGGTCCCGCTCCCCGGCATCAGCGCGACGGTCGTGGACGACAACGGCGCGGAGGTGCCGAACGGTTCGGGTGGCTATCTCACGCTGACCGAGCCATGGCCGTCGATGCTGCGCACGATCTGGGGCGACGACCAGCGGTTCCTCGACACCTACTGGTCGCGGTTCGCCGGGAAGTACTTCGCGGGTGACGGCGCCAAGAAGGACGCCGACGGCGACATCTGGCTGCTGGGCCGCGTGGACGACGTGATGCTGGTCTCCGGGCACAACATCTCCACGACCGAGGTCGAGTCGGCCCTGGTCTCGCACCCGAAGATCGCCGAGGCCGCGGTCGTCGGCGCGACCGACCCGCAGACGACGCAGTCGATCTGCGCGTTCGTCATCCTGCGCGGGGGCGCCGCCGAGGAGGAGGGCCTGGTCGACGAGCTGCGGGCGCACGTCGCCAAGGAGCTTGGCCCGATCGCCAAGCCCAAGCGGATCCTTCCGGTCGACGAGCTGCCGAAGACCCGTTCCGGCAAGATCATGCGCCGCCTGCTCCGCGATGTCGCCGAGAACCGGCAGCTGGGCGACGTGACCACGCTCACCGACTCGACGGTGATGGACCTGATCCAGGCCAAGCTGCCCACCGCGGCCGGCGAGGACTGACGCGAGGGCCCGCGGCACCGTCGTCACCTCACGACACCTCACGACACCGTCATCGCCTCAGGGGCGCCCGGCCGTCGGCCGGGCGCCCCTATACCATGAGCGGGCATCACTCCCCTGAGCGACGGTGAGGTGTCATCCACCGGCACGTCACCCCGGCACCACTACTGTCACCTGAACCAACCGCATCCGCGTCCGGGAGACGAAAGAGGGTTATCGCGATGAGCGCAGCCGAAGAGGGCCGTAGTCTCGGGGAGCTGGTCGCCTCGGCCACCGCTGAGTTGTCCGCACTGATGCACGACGAGATCGCGTTGGCCAAGGCCGAGCTCCAGGCGGGCGCGAAGAAGGCCACCGTCGGCGGCGCCGCGGGGGTGATCGGGATCTTTCTCGCGATCTCGGCCGTGCCGCTGCTGAGCTTCGCGCTGGCGTTCTGGCTGAACAACTGGTGGGGCATCTCCCTCGCCCTCTCCTGCACGATCGTCGGCGGCTTCTACCTGGTGCTGGCGGGGCTGCTGTTCCTGCTGGCCAAGCGGAAGTTCGGCGGGGTGTCCAAGCCGGAGCGCTCGATGCGGTCCGCCAAGGAGACGGCCGCCGTGCTGTCGAGCGTCAAGCCGCACCCCCGCCCCGTCCCCATGGACAAGGCGGGCTCGTCCACATGACCGCCGACCATGCCGGCGCGCGTTCCTCGGTCATCCTGCGGGAGGGGCCATGGACGCACCGCGACGTCGCCGCCAACGGGGCCCGTTTCCACATCGCCGAGGTGGGGGACGGGCCGCTCGTGCTGCTGGTGCACGGCTTTCCGCAGTTCTGGTGGACGTGGCGGCACCAGCTGACCGCGCTGGCCGACGCGGGGTTCAGGGCGGTCGCGATGGATCTGCGCGGCGTGGGCGGCAGCGACCGCACCCCGCGGGGGTACGACCCGGCGAACCTGGCGTTGGACATCACCGGGGTGATCCGTTCCCTCGGTGAGCCCGACGCCGCCCTGGTCGGTCATGACCTGGGCGGTTATCTGTCGTGGACGGCGGCCGTGATGCGGCCCAAGCTGGTGCGGCGGCTCGCCGTCGCGTCCATGCCGCACCCGCGCAGCTGGCGCGCGGCGCTGCTGCGCGATCCGCGGCAGACGGCGGCCAGCGCGTACATCTGGGGCTTTCAACGGCCCTGGCTCCCCGAGCGGCACCTCGTCGCCGACGACGCGGAGACGGTCGGGCGGCTCCTGCGCGACTGGGCAGGGCCGCGCCAGCCCGCGCCCGAGGACGTGGCGGTCTACCAGCGGGCGATGACGATCCCGTCCACCGCGCACTGCGCGATCGAGCCGTACCGCTGGCTGGTCCGCTCGATCGTGCGGCCGGACGGCATCCAGTTCAACCGGCGGATGAAACGGCCCGTGCTGGTGCCCACGCTGCACCTGCACGGGTCGCTCGACCCGGTGATGCGCACCAGGAGCTCGGCGGGCTCGGGCGAGTATGTCGAGGCGCCGTACCGCTGGCGCCTGTTCGACGGCCTGGGGCACTTTCCGCACGAGGAGGACCCCGTGGCGTTCAGCACCGAGCTGATCGACTGGCTCAGGGACCCCGAGCCCGACCGCTGACGCGACCAGGCGACCGCGCGACCGCGCGACCGGGCGACCGGGCGACCGGGCGACCGCGCGCCCCTCGGCCGGAACGCCTCGCCCGACCCGTGTCGTTCGCCGACCGAATCGTGATCGACATCTCCCCGACGCACGGCGACATGTGCCGGACGCATAAGCCGAGCGAGTTCGCTTTGGGGAGGTTACTGACCTTGCGGGCCGGGCAGGGACGACGTATGGGCTGGACGCACGACTACCGTGACGTGGCACGTGATCGAAGCGGCAATGGAGCCGCCGCCCAGGCGCAGAGCGCCGTGCGGCGGCTCCAGGGCGGCCCCATGCCGGATCCGCATATCGGCTTTCCCGATATCCTCCGCCGCCGCGCGCGCTGGGTGGGCGTGCGGTTGCGGCACCCACGCGGGTAGGCGTGGCCCGGGCCGCGTCCGCTCTCCCCGGGCGCCGCACGGCGCCCCTCGGACGCACCTCACATCGCGCAGGTCTGGCTGTTGACGGGCTCGTCGGCGGCTCGGCCCCGCGTGACCGACTCGCGCACCTCGTCGGCGGTCAGGGCGTAGCCGGTGCGGTCGTCGTCGAGCGACTTGGCGAAGACCACGCCGTACACCCGGCCTTCGGGGGTGATCAGCGGGCCTCCTGAGTTCCCGGGGCGGACCGTCGCGTGCAGGGAGTAGACGTCGCGGCTCACCGTGCCGCGGCGGTAGATGTCGGGCCCTTCGGCCTGGAAGCGCTCCCGCACGCGCGCCGAGCGGGCGTCGAACGGGCCGCCATCGGGGAAGCCCGCCACGATCGCGCCGTCGCCCGTGATCGCGTCGCCCCTGCTGAACCGGAGCGGCCGCGCGCCGAGATGAGGCACGTCGAGGACGGCGATGTCGCGCTCCCAGTCGTAGAGGACGACGCGCGCGGTGTAGAGGCGGCCGCGGCCGCCGACCTGCACGGTGGGCTCGTCGACCCCGCCGACGACATGGGCGTTGGTCATCACGCGGCCCTCGGCGAAGACGAAGCCGCTGCCCTCCAGGATCTTGCCGCAGTCGGTGGCGGTGCCGACGACCTTGACGATGGACCCCCTCGCTCGGTCGACGGCGCGGCTCTCGGCCAGCTCGGGGTCGGGGGCTGGCACCTCGGTGAACGGCTCGGTGGCGAACGGGGAGAAGACCTGCGGGAAGCCGTTCTGCGCCAGGATCGAGCTGAAGTCGCTGAACCACGCGTCGGCCTCCTCTGGCACGACGCGCGAGACGCCGAACAGCACGCGGGAGTCGCGGACCTCGCGGCCCACGGTGCCGAGCGTCGTCATCGCGAGCGCCGAGCCGAGCAGCCACGCGACCAGCAGCATGGCCATGACGTTGACCAGGGCGCCGCCGGTCGCGTCGAGCGCGCGGGCGGGGGACCAGGTGATGTGCTGCCGCAGCCTGCTCCCGAGGTGGGTCGTGACGGCCTGGCCGATCGTGGCGGACAGGACGACGATCGCGACCGCCGCGATAATCCCCGTCTCACCTGGCTCGGCGCCGCCGCTCAGCCTCCGCCACGCCATCGGCAGCAGCTGGACCGCGATCAGCCCGCCGCAGATCAGGCCCGTGACGGAGAGGACCCCCACGACGAACCCCTGCCGGTAGCCCACGAGGGCGAACCACACGGCGGCGAGGAGGAGCAGGACGTCGAGGGCGTTCATGCCCGCTACGGTCTCACGCTCTGTGGTCGAGCGGGATCTCCCTGTCGCGGTCCCAGGGGCGCTCCCACCCGGCGAAGTGCAGGATCCGGTCGATCACCCCGGCCGTGAACCCCCACACGAGCGTGCCGCCCACCTGGAAGCAGGGGCCGCGATACCCGCTCGGGTGCGTCGCGACGCCGCGCCTGCGCGGGTCGGTCAGGTCGGCGACCGGCACGGTGAAGACCCGAGCCGTCTCGGCCTGGTCGACCGGCGCCACCGGCGAGGGATCGCGCCACCAAGCCAGCACGGGCGAGACGACGAAGTCGGTGACCGGGATGTACAGCCGCGGCAGGGTCGCGAAGACCCGCACGCCCGCGGGGTCGAGCCCCGTCTCCTCCTCGGCCTCCCGCAGGGCCGCGCTCAGCGGCCCCTCGACCTCGGGGTCGCCGTCCTCGGGATCGAGCGTGCCGCCGGGGAACGATGTCTGCCCCGCGTGGTTGCGCAGGCTCGACGCCCTCTCAAGCAGAAGCAGCTCGGGGCCGCGGGAGCCCTGGCCGAAGAGCACGAGCACGGCGGCGGGCCGCCCGCCCACGGCAGGCGGCAGAAAGGCGCTGAGCTGACGGGCCTTCACCGTCGCCGCGGCCTCGGCCAGCGGCCTGAGCCACTCCGGCAGGCAGGCCGGGTCGACGACCTCGATCCCCGCCCCGTGCGCACTCGTCATGCGGCGTCCAGCGGCGGCGCGGGCTTGCCCGGGTAGTCCGCCGGTGGATCGAGCCGCTGCCCGGGGAAGCCGCCCATCTCGTACTTCAGGAGCTTCTTCGCCCGCTCGGGGTCCGTCTCGCCCTCGCCGAACGACGGGCACAGATGCGCGATGGGGCAGGCCCCGCACGCGGGCTTACGGCTGTGACAGATGCGGCGGCCGTGGAAGATGACGCGATGCGAGAGCATCGTCCACTCCTTCTTCGGGAAGATCTCCCCGACCTCGGCCTCGATCTTGTCCGGATCCTTCTGCTCGGTCCACCCGAAGCGGCGCGCGAGCCGCTGGAAGTGGGTGTCGACGGTGATGCCGGGCCTGCCGAACGCGTTCCCCAGGACGACGTGCGCCGTCTTGCGGCCGACCCCCGGCAGCGACACCAGGTCGTCGAGCCGCCCCGGCACCTGCCCGTCGAACCGGTCACGCAGCGCCACCGAGATGCCGAGCAACGCCTTGGCCTTGCTGCGGAAGAAGCCCGTGGGCCGGATGATCCGCTCCAGCTCGGCCGGGTCGGCGTTCGCCAGGTCATCGGGCGTGGGATAGGCGGCGAAGAGGCGGGGAGTGGTCTGGTTCACCCTGAGGTCGGTGGTCTGGGCGGAGAGGACCGTCGCGATCAGCAACTCGAAGGGGTTCCGGAAGTCGAGCTCGGGGTGCGCGTAGTAATACACCTCGGCCAGCGCTCGGTTGATCTTGCGGGCGCGCCGGACCATCCCGAGGCGGGTCTCGGGCCTCGCGCGGCTGCCGCCGCCTCCGCCGCTCACCCGCCCGGCCCCGCCGCGTTCGCTCTCAGCGGAATCCTGGCTAGCGCTCACCCGTCCGGCCCTCTCATCTCTCATGTGCCGATCGCGCCCGGCTTTGCGGGCCCCATGGGGTCGTTGACCACTCGGCCAGCCTAAACGGCCCCACCGACATTCGTCCGGCCCTCGCCGAAAGCCCGCTCGAACGGGCCCCTGGCGTGTCAGCAGCTGTCCCGGTACGTCAAACTTGTGACTGATAGCACTGCCGAGGCGTCCGGCATCATGAGGTGGGACCCTGGCCGACCCTGGCCGACAAGGAGAGGAACTCGTGGACGACGTTCTGCGACGCGCCCCACTCTTCGCGGCGCTCGATGACGAGCAGGCCGCTGAGCTGCGCGCTTCCATGGCCGAGGTGACCCTCGCCCGCGGGGACACCCTCTTCCACGAGGGCGACCCAGGCGACCGGCTCTACGTCGTCACCGACGGCAAGGTCAAGCTGCACCGCACCTCCCCCGACGGCCGGGAGAACATGCTGGCCGTCCTGGGCCCGGGCGAGCTCATCGGCGAGCTGTCCCTCTTCGACCCGGGCCCCCGCACCGCCACCGCCACGGCCGTCACCGAGGTCAGGCTGCTCGGCCTCGGCCACGGCGACCTCCAGCCCTGGCTCAGCGCCCGCCCCGAGGTCGCCGCCGCGCTCCTGCGCGCGGTCGCCCGCCGCCTGCGCCGCACCAACGACCAGATGTCCGACCTGGTCTTCTCGGACGTTCCAGGGCGCGTGGCGCGCGCCCTGCTCGACCTGTCGCGCCGCTTCGGCGTGCAGTCCGAAGAGGGCATCCACGTCGTGCACGACCTCACGCAGGAGGAGCTGGCCCAGCTGGTCGGCGCCTCCCGCGAGACGGTCAACAAGGCGCTGGCCGACTTCGCCGCCCGCGGCTGGCTGCGCCTCGAGGCGCGCGCGGTGATCCTCCTGGACATCGAACGCCTGGCGCGCCGCTCGCGTTAGCCGTTCGGAAACGCGCGGGACCCGTTCGGAAACGCGCGGGACCCGTTCGGAAGCGGGCGGGGGCCGTTCAGATCAGGCCGTGTTCGCGCAGGTAGTCAAGCTGTGCCCGCACGGAGAGCTCGGCCGCGGGCCACACCGTTCTGTCCACGTCCGCGTACACATGGGCGACGATCTCGGCGGCGGTGCGGTAGCCGTTCTCCACGGCGGTCTCCACCTGTGCGAGCCGCCTCGCCCTGTGCACCAGGTAGTGGTCGAGCGCGCCCTGCGCGTCGCGCAGCACGGGCCCGTGCCCCGGCAGCACCGTGCTGACGCCGTCGTCCACGGTGAGGGAGCGCAGCCTGCGCAGCGAGTCCAGGTAGTCGCCCAGCCTCCCGTCCGGGTGGGCGACCACGGTCGTACCGCGGCCGAGCACGGTGTCGCCGGTCAGCACGGCGGCGTCCGCGGGCAGCTGGAACGACAGCGAGTCCCCCGTGTGCCCCGGCGTCGCCACCACGCGCAGCTCGAGCCCGCCCGTCGTGACCACGTCGCCCGCGCCGAGCCCCTCGTCCCCGAGCCGCAGCCGCGCGTCGAGCGCGCGCACCGGCGCGCGGGTCAGCTCGGCGAAGCGCGCCGCGCCCTCCGCGTGGTCCGGGTGCCCGTGCGTCAGCAGGATCTGGGCGACGCGCCGCCCCGCGGCCTCGACGGCGTCGAGCACGCGGCGCAGGTGCCCCTCGTCCTCGGGTCCAGGGTCGACGACCACGGCCTCGGCGGCGTCGGGCTCGGCCAGGATCCAGGTGTTGGTGCCGTCCAGCGTCATGGGCGAGGGGTTGGGCGCGAGAACGAGCGCCGCCCGTTCGGTGACGCGCCCCTCGCGCACGCCGGGCATCGGTCGGCCCGGCAGTACCGCGTCGCTCATCTCTCGGCCTCCTCTTGGGAGTTGGCGCGTCGGGTGTCCGTCACCCCGGCGCCGTCGGCGACCGGTGCGGCCGCCCTCCGCTCGAATGCGTCATACCCCGGCCAGCTCAGGACCACCTCGTCCCCCACCAGCCGCGCCCGCGCCATGACCGGCGCGAGATCGCGTTCGCGCGCCGCTTCGAGCGCCTGGGCAACCGTTCGGAACTCCGCAAGCTCGCGCAAGGTGGCGACCGTCGGCGGCAGCATGAGCAACGCGCCCCGCTCGTACGCCTCCACCGCGCGCCGGGGCGTCAGCCACTCGACGTGGTCGGCCTCGGTCGAGGCGTTCCGCGTCGTCTGGCCCTCGGGCAGCGCCGCCAGGTAGAACCAGGTGTCGTAACGCCGCGCCTCGAACTCCGGTGTGATCCAGCGCGCCCAGGGCCGCAGCAGGTCCCCGCGCGCCACGAGGCCCCGCCGCGCGAGCACGTCGGCGAGCGCCGTCTCCCGCTCCACCAGCGCCACCCGGTCCGCCTCCCACCCCGGCCCCGTCACGTCATCGACCAGCTCGCCAGGCGCCGGGCCCGCGAGCAGGACGCCCGCCTCCTCGAACGTCTCGCGCACCGCGGCGAGCAGCACGCCGTTCCCGCCGTCGCCGCTCTCACCGTCCCCGTCCCCGTCCCCGTCCCCGTCCCCGTCCCGGGGATCGACCGCGCCGCCTGGATAGGCGTACGCCCCCGCCGCGAAGGCCATCGACGCGCGCCGACGCAGCAGAAAGACCTCGAGCGCCCCCTCCGCGCCGTCGCGCACCAGCATCACGGTTGCGGCCCGCCGCGGCTCGACGGGCACCAACTCCCCGCGCGCCAGCGCCCTGACACGTTCGGGCCACTCCGCCGGATACCACGGCCCACCGGTTCCCGCCATGCACGGATGCTAGCGAGCCGGACCGCGCACCGGATCGAGAGATAGCTCACCCGGGTGGTTGCGGGCCCGGGGCGGAACCGCCCGTCTCGCTCCGCCCGTCGGGGCAGTGACCGAACCGTGAGTGACCGCACTGTGGAGGAACGGCATACCGTGATCTCGGACGGAACGTGGCCCGCCCGCTTCGAACAGGCGGAGCTGCCGCACACCACCCCCCTCACGCACCGCGAGGTGGACGGCGTGATCAGGACGGTCTACGACCCCGGCCGCGTGACGGCGATGGAGGCCCGCGCCCGCCTCGGCACGCTCGTCGACTTCACCGAGGGGCCCGGCCTCGACCTGCTGCGCAGGCGTTACGCGCAGAGCGCCGACGAGGAGCACCGCGCGCTGACCTCGCGCCTCTTCGAGCAGCTGGACGGCCTGCGCGCACCTGAGGCGATCGACGCGTTCCACCGGGTCTTCTCCCTCGCCCAGCTGTGTGTCCTCGCGGAGTCCCGCGGGCTGCGCATCACACACGCCGACGGCCCCACGGGCCACTTCATCACCGAGGCGCTGATCATCGACGACCTGCTGCTCATCCCCCCGGGCCAGCCACCGGAGGAGACCCTGCGCGACCTGACCGCCGCCGATCCCTCCACCGCCGATCCCTCCACCGACCGCGTCCCGCACCGCAGAAGGCCGACGCACGACAGGGCGGACCGCCCCCCGCTCCGCTGCCGCGGCAGGGGCCAGGCGCGCTGAACGCCACATCAGGCCACGGGCCGCCAGCCGAGGGCGGGGCCGAGGCGGGTGGCCATGTCGGTGAGGATCTGGACATAGTCGTCGGGCGCGAAGGTGAACGGCAGCGCGAACGCCACCTCGTCGACCTCGCGGAACGCCGCGTGCGCGCGCAGCCGTTCGGCGATCTCCGCCGAGCCGCCGACGAGGTCGGGCGCGAACATCATGCGCGCGGGGCCCTGCGGCGCGGCCGTCCTGGGCATGCGCTCCCGGGCGTACGCCTCGTACTTCGCGCGCTGCGCTGGCGTCGCGGAGTCGGTGGGGATGACGACGAGGCCGTGCGAGACCCGCGCGCGCTCGCCCTCGGGGTGGTGCGCGCGGAACGCCCTCATGTGCGACAGCTGGATCGCTGCGAAGTCCTCGGCCTCCTCGGCCCCCTCGGCCTTGACGACGCTGCTGGTCAGGAGGTTCATGCCGTGCTCCCCCGCCCAGCGCGCCGAGCGCAGGCTGCCCGCGCCATACCACATGCGGGAGGCGAGCCCGGGGGCGTGCGGCTGGACGCGGTCGGAGAACGCCTCGAAGCCCGCCGTTCCGCTGAAGCCGGTCGCGGGCTCACCGCGCACGAAGCCGAGCAGCCGCCGCACGCGTTCGTGGCCGAAGTCCTCCGCGTCCGCGGTGTCGGGGTACAGCGCGTCCCTGACCTCCTCGTACCGCATCGGCGGGCCGACGCTGACCCCGGGGTTGAGGCGGCCTCCGGAGAGGATGTCCACGGTGGCCAGGTCCTCGGCGAGGCGCAGGGGGTTCTCCCAGCCGAGCGGGATGACGGCGGTGCCCAGGTGGATGCGGCTCGTGCGCTGCGAGGCGGCGGCCAACACGGCGACGGGCGAGGAGATCCCGTACTGGAGATGCCGGTGCCGCACCCACGCGCTGTCGAACCCGAGCCGCTCCCCCAGCTCGATGAGCGCGAGCGTCGCCTCGTGCCCGGCGCGCGGGTCGCGCTCGTCGAAGAGGCCGATGGTGAGAAAGCCCAGCTTGCGCAGGGGTCTTGAGGCGGCTGACACGTTTCCCCTCAGGCGGTCGGGCGCGTTGGCACCAAGGTGAGCTCTCGGCGAGGACGTGCACGGGGTCCTACGTTCATCCTGACAGGTCGGTCACCAAGAGATCGAGGGTGACCTCCTCGTGGAGCGCGACGCCGAGGGCGGTCATGGCGGGAGCGAGACCCGCGTCCCAGACCGCGCTGACGAGGTGGCCGTCGAGCGGTAGTTGAGGGATCCCCTCGGCCTGGCTGCGAGCGGCCAGGTGCTCGTAGTCCTCGGCGCCCATGCCCCATGGCCGGGCTTGGTATCGGCGGATGATCCGGTTCGCCAGGGCGATGCCCGGCCAGTCGAAATCGCCGTGGTACGGGAAACGGCAGCCGGTGGCCGCGAGGGCGTCGAGGAGTGTGAGGACCACCGTGGCGGCGCTGCCGGACGTGCACACCAGGGGCAGGACGCGGGCCGCGTCCGCCGCCGCTTCCACCACGCGCGGATTCTCACAGATGTGGACGACCGCTCCGTCAGGTAGTCGCAGTCGCAGGTCGTGCGGATCGCGCGGCGTGAGGTGGGCTTCGGCGTGATGGTCGGCTCGCTGCCTCAGGGCGTGCTCCCGCCAGCCTCCGCCGACGGGTCGCAGCCCGTAGGTCAGCGCCGTGCTTGAGACCTCGTCCGGTGTGACGGACACCAGCCGCCACCGTGCGCGCCGGCTGGCCGCGTCGCCGGGGAACTCGGTGCCATAGGCCAGGGCGATGCCGCGTTGGACGAGGCGTGCGAGCCAGGTGCCGCCGTCCAGGCCGTGTGCGGATCCGGTGGTGGTGGCGGCGAGCTCTCCCCGGCCTCGGGCGCCACCCCGTTCCGGGCCGAGCAGCGCGGTGAGGACCGAGACTGCCTGGTGGAGCGTTCGTACCGCCGTTTCGGGTGTCACTCCCCCCGGTACGCCGGCACGGCGGAGCAGGTCCTGCCACTCCCCGGTCCAGTCAGCTCCGGCGAGCGGGCAGGCGTCCAACGCCGCGGCGAGCGACGACCAGACGCGCACGCGCCGCGCCGCGATGCCCGCGCGGAGGGCACGGCGGTCGGTGAGCGAAGGGCCCAGCTCCTCCAGGGTCTGCCTGAGCCCGAGTCCGGCCGCCGAGGCACGCAGTCGGGCGTCGAGCGCGTCGAGGCGCGGTGAGGGTCTGTCCAGTCAACGGCTGATCTTGGTTGTTGAGGTTCAGTGGCTGGTGG
>NZ_QEST01000050.1 GCF_003311645.1 Streptomyces sp. PT12
CGGCGACATGGGCCGCGGCGATCTCGCCGATCGAGTGACCGGCAAGGACGTCGGGCCTGACACCCCAGGATTCGACCAGCCGGAACAGGGCCACCTCGACCGCGAAGAGCGCCGCCTGGGCGTGCTCGGTGCGGTTCAGGGCGTCGGCGTCCTGGCCGAACACCACGTCGCGCGGCGGCAGTTCGAAGCGGGCGGACACCGCGTCGAACGCCTTCGCGTATGTCGGGTACGCCTCGTACAACTCCCGTCCCATGCCGAGGCGTTGGCTGCCCTGCCCGGTGAAGAGGAAGGCGAGCTTGCCCGTTGTGGGGGCGCCGGTGATGACGCGGGTGGTGGAGCGGCCGTCGGCGAGGGCGCGCAGGCCGCCCTTGGCGGTCTCGGTGTCGTGGGCGAGGACGACGGCGCGGTGGTCGAGTGCCGCGCGGGTGGTGGCCAACGAGTAGGCGATGTCGGCCAGTTGGGTGTCGGGGTCGAGGCGGTCGAGCAGGTGGGCGGCCTGGGCGCGCAGGGCGTCGGCGGTGCGGGCCGAGAGGGTGAGGGGCAGGGTGCGGGGGGCGCCGCCGGTGGTGGGGGTGGGGGCGTTCTCCTCGGCGGGTGCGGCTTCGATGATGGTGTGGGCGTTGGTGCCGCTCATGCCGAAGGAGGAGACGGCGGCGCGGCGTGGGGCGCCGGTCTCGGGCCAAGCCCTGGGGTCGGTCAGGAGGTTGACATTGCCGTCGGTCCAGTCGACGTGGGGGGTGGGGGTGTCGATGTGGAGGGTGCGGGGCAGGGTGGCGTGGCGTATGGCCATGACCATCTTGATGATGCCCGCGACGCCGGAGGCGGACTGGGTGTGGCCGATGTTGGACTTGATGGAGCCGAGCCAGAGCGGGCGTTCGGGGTCGCGGCCTTGGCCGTAGGCGGCGAGGAGGGCCTGGGCCTCGATGGGGTCGCCAAGGCGGGTGCCCGTGCCATGGGCCTCGACGGCGTCGATGTCGGCGGGTTCGAGTCCGGCGTTGGCCAACGCGGCGCGGATGACGCGCTGTTGGGCCGGGCCGTTGGGGGCGGTCAGGCCGCTGCTCGCGCCGTCCTGGTTGACGGCGGAGCCGCGGACGACCGCGAGGACGCGGTGCCCGTTGCGCTGGGCGTCGGAGAGGCGTTCGAGGACGAGGACGCCCACGCCCTCGCCCCAGCCCGTGCCGTCGGCCGCCGCGGCGAAGGGCTTGCAGCGGCCGTCGGGGGCCAGGCCGCGCTGGCGGGAGAACTCCAGGAACGCGCCGGGGCTGGCCATGACGGTGGCGCCGCCCGCGAGCGCCATGGAGCACTCGCCGTTGCGGAGTGCCTGAATGGCGAGGTGGGTGGCGACGAGGGAGGAGGAGCAGGCGGTGTCGACGGTGGCCGCGGGGCCTTCGAGGCCGAAGGTGTAGGAGATGCGGCCCGAGATGACGCTGGCGGCGTTGCCGGTGGCGAGGTGTCCGTCGAGCTCGTCGGCGGAGGCGATGACCAGGGCGGGGTAGTCCTGGTTGTTGGTGCCGACGAAGACGCCGGTCTGGGTGCCGCGTAGCGTTGTGGGGTCGATGCCCGCGCGTTCGAACGCCTCCCACGAGGTCTCGAGCAGGAGCCGCTGCTGCGGGTCCATGGCCAGGGCCTCGCGCGGGGAGATGCCGAAGAATCCGGCGTCGAAGTCGGCGACGGAGCGGAGGAATCCGCCCTCGCGGGTGTAGGTGGTGCCGGATTTGCCCGGCTCGGGGGCGTAGAGGGTGTCGAGGTCCCAGCCGCGGTCGGTGGGGAAGTCGCCGATGGCGTCGCGGCCTTGGGCGACGAGGTCCCACAGGTCCTCGGGCGTGGCGACGCCGCCGGGGTAGCGGCAGGCCATGCCGACGATGGCGATGGGCTCGGGGCCCGCGTTCTCCAGCTCGCTGACGCGCTGGCGGGCCTGGCGCAGCTCGACGGTCATCCACTTGAGGTGGTCGAGCAGCTTCTCCTCGTTCATGACCGCCTCGCCGTTTCCACTCGTGCCTTGGTCAGCGTCACTGTGTCTTTCCGAACTCTTCGTGGATGATGTCGAAGATCTCGTCCGCCGTGGCGTCCGCGATGCTCCGGTCCGTGGCGTTCTGTCCGGTCCACCGGTTGATGAGGGACCGCAACTGGGCGACGGTCTCGGCGCGTTCGTCCTCGGTGGCCGCCGCCATGGCCGCCGCGAGCCGGTCGATGTCCCTGCCGTCGCCCGTTCCGCTGTCCTGGGTGGTCCCCGGGGTCAGCTCGGTCGTCAGGTGGCGGGCCAGGGCCGTGGGGCTGGGGTGGTCGAAGACGAGCGTGGTCGGCAGGCGCAGCCCCGTGGCGGCGCCGAGCCGGTTGCGCAGCTCGACGGCGGTGAGGGAGTCGAAGCCCAACTCCATGAATCCGCGAGTGGGTTCGACGCGGTCGGCGGAGTCGTGGCCGAGGGCGGCGGCGGCCTCGCCGCGGACCAGGTCGAGGAGGGTCCCCACGCGGTCCGCCTCGGTGAGCGCGGCGAGGCGGGCGCGCAGGTCGTCCGCGTCGGCGGCTGGTTCGGCCGTGGCCGGGGTGGGCGGGGCGACGTCGTCGAGGAGGGGCCTGGGCCTGGCCGCGGTGTAGGCGGGGGCGAACAGGTCCCAGTCGACGTCGGCCACGGTGACGGTGGTGTCGCCGCGGTCGAGGGCGCGGCCGAGTGCGATGACGGCCAGGTGGGGGTCGAGGGCGGGCAGGCCGCGGCGGCGCAGCTCGTGGGCTCCGGCGTCGGCCATGCCGCCTTCGGCCCAGGGGCCCCAGGCGATGGAGGTGGCGCTCAGGCCGCGGGCGCGGCGTTGCTCGGCGAGCGCGTCGAGGTAGGCGTTGGCGGCGGCATAGGCGCCCTGGCCGCCGCTGCCCCACACGCCCGCGATGGAGGAGAACAGGACGAACGCGTCCAACTCCCGCTCCCCCAGCAGCTCGTGGAGGTGGGCGGCGCCCAGGACCTTGGCGGCGATGATGCCGGCCAGGGCCGCCGTGTCGCTCTCCGCGAGCGGCCTGGTGTCGGCCGCGCCCGCGGCGTGGACGACGGCGGTCAGCTCGGGCAGCCCTTCGACGAGGGCGGCGACGGCGTCGCGGTCGGCGATGTCGCACGCGGTGACGGTGGCGCGGGGGCCGAGGTCGTCGGCCAGGGCGCGGGCGCCCGGGGCGTCGATGCCGCGGCGGGAGGTGAGGACCACGTGGTCGGCTCCGGTGTCGAGGAGCCAGCGGGCGACGCGGGAGCCGAGGGCGCCGGTACCTCCGGTGACCAGGACGGTGCCGCGCGGGGTCCAGTGGCCGCGGGGCTCGTCGCCCGGGGCGTGGGCCAGGCGGCGGGCGAACGTGCCGCCCGCGCGGATGGCGACCTCGTCCTCGCGTCCGGCGATGGCGGCGACGAGGCGTTCCCAGGCGCGCCGGTCGGGGATGGCGGGGAGGTCGGCGAGGCCGCCGAATCGGGTGGGGGCCTCGAGTCCGACGACGCGTCCAAAGCCCCAGGTGAGGGCCTGGTCGGGGCGGACGGCGCGGTCGGTTGGCCCGGTGGTGACGGCGCCCGAGGTGACGAGCCAGAGCGGGGCGTCGACTCCGGTGTCACCGAGGGCCTGGGCGAGGGTGACGTTCTCGGCGAAGCCGACGCTTCCCGCGGGGTGGGGGGTGGCGTCGAGGGCCAGGAGGGAGAGGACGCCGGTGAGGGCGGTGATGCCCTCGGCCTCCTTGCCCAGGCGCAGGGCGAGGGCTTCGCGGTCGGTGCCTCCTGGTTCGACGGTGACGACGTCGGCGCCGCGGCCCGTGAGGGCTTCGGCGGCCGCTTCGGCGGCTTCGCCTTCGCCGATGACGAGCCAGGTCCCGGCGAGCGCGGGTGCGGTGGTGTCGCCGAGCGGCTTCCACGTGACGTGGTAGCGCCAGGAGTCGGCGGTGGCGTGCTCGTCGCGCTTGCGGTGCCAGGTGGACAGGGCGGGCAGGACGGTGGCCAGGGGCGCGTCGGGGGCGATGTCCAGGGTGGCGGCGAGGGCGGCGAGGTCGCCGCGCTCCACGGTCTCCCAGAAGCCTGTGTCCTCGGGGCGCGCTCCCGCTCCGGCCGCGGGTGCGGTGGGGGTGAGCCAGAAGCGTTCGCGCTGGAAGGCGTAGGTGGGCAGGGTGGCGGTGCGGCCGGGGGTGAGAGGGCGCCAGTCAACGGGGACGCCACCCACGTGCAGCGTGGCGAGGCCGGTGAGCAGGGTCTCGACCTCGGGCCTGTCGCGGCGCTGGAGCGGCAGGAACCCTCCGGTGGCGGACAGGGCGGCGTCGGGGCCGAGCTCGGCGAACATGGTGACGCCTGCCTGGGTCAACTCCTCGACGGTGTCGTGGAATCGGACCGTGTCGCGGACGTGCCGCACCCAGTGGGTGGCGTCCACGGTCTCGGGCGCTCCCGCGACCGGGATGCGTGCGGGGTGGTAGGTCAACGTCTCGGCGACCGCGCGGAATCGGTCGAGCATGGGCTCCATGTGGCGGGAGTGGAACGCGTGGCTGACGGTGAGCCGCTTGTGCTTCCACAGCGGGGCGAGGGAGAGGACGGCGTCCTCGTCGCCGGAGAGGACGACGGCGTCGGGGCCGTTGACCGCTGCCAGGTCAACCCCGTCGACGAGGAGCGGCAGCACCTCGGACTCGGGGGCCTGGACGGCGACCATGGCTCCGCCCGGTGGCAGGGCCTGCATGAGTCGGCCCCGGGCGGCGACCAGGGTGCAGGCGTCTTCGAGGGACATGACCCCGGCGACATGGGCGGCGGCGATCTCGCCGATGGAGTGTCCGGCGACGAAGTCCGGGTGGACGCCGAGGGATTCGAGCAGCCGGAACAGCGCGACCTCGAAGGCGAACAGCCCCGCCTGGGCGTAGACCGTGGTGGTGAGGGCGTCGGGGTCGGCGGCGATGACCTCGGCGAGCGGCCGGTCGAGCGCGGTGTCGAGGTGGGCGCAGCAGGCGTCGAACGCCTCCGCGAACACCGGGAAGGCCTCGGACAACTCCCGGCCCATGCCCAGGCGTTGGCTGCCCTGGCCGGTGAAGAGGAACGCGGTGCGGCCCTCGCGCCGCGCGGTGCCGGTGATCACGCCCGCGCGGGTGTGCCCGGTGGCGATCGCTTCGAGACCGCGCAGGAGTTGGTCGCGGTCGGCGGCGATGACGGCTGCGCGGTGGTCGTGGGCGGTGCGGGTGGCGGCGGCGGAGTAGGCGATGTCGTTGAGGTTCCATCCGTCGGTGGCCGCGAGGTGGGCGCGCAGGCGGGCGGCCTGGGCGCGGAGGGCGGCGTCGCCGTGTCCTGAGACCAGCAGCGGAACGGCGGGGAGCGGCGTCTGCTCGGGCGATGGTGTCAACTCTTCGGCGTCGGGGGCCTGTTCGAGGACGGTGTGGGCGTTGGTGCCGCTGACGCCGAACGCGGAGACGGCGGCGCGGCGTGGCCCTTCGGCGGTCCAGGGGCGGGCCTCGGTCAGCAGCTTGACCGCTCCGGCCGACCAGTCGACGTGGGTGGTGGGCTCGTCGGCGTGGAGGGTCTTGGGCAGGGTGGCGTGGCGCATGGCCATGACCATCTTGATGATTCCGGCGACGCCGGCGGCCGCCTGGGTGTGGCCGATGTTGGACTTGATCGAGCCCAGCCACAGCGGCCGTCGGTCGTCCCTGTCCTGGCCGTAGGTGGCCAGGAGGGCCTGGGCCTCGATGGGGTCGCCCAGGGTCGTTCCCGTGCCGTGGGCCTCGACGGCGTCGATGTCGGAGGTGGTCAGCCCGGCGTCGGCCAACGCGGCGCGGATCACGCGCTGTTGGGCGGGGCCGTTGGGCGCGGTGAGGCCGTTGGACGCGCCGTCGGAGTTGACGGCGGAGCCGCGGACGACCGCGAGGACGCGGTGGCCGTCGCGGCGGGCGTCGGAGAGGCGCTGGATGAGGAGGATGCCCACGCCCTCGCCCCAGCCCGTGCCGTCCGCGTGGTCGGAGAACGACTTGCAGCGGCCGTCCTCGGCCAGGCCGCGCTGGCGGGAGAACTCGGTGAACACGGCCGGGCTGGCCATGACGCTCACGCCGCCGACCAGGGCCAGGGAGCACTCGCCCCTGGCGAGGGACTGGGCGGCGTAGTGGAGGGCGACGAGGGAGGAGGAGCAGGCGGTGTCGACGGTGACCGCGGGGCCTTCGAGGCCGAGGGTGTAGGAGACGCGGCCCGAGGCGACGGCGGTGGCGCTTCCGGTGAGGAAGTAGCCCTCGGTGCCGTCGGGGGCGTCGGCGGGCGCCACGCCGTAGCCGGAGGGGGAGGCGCCGACGAAGACGCCGGTCTGGCTGCCGCGCAGGCTGGTCGGGTCGATCCCGGCGCTCTCCAGGGCCTCCCATGAGGCTTCGAGCAGGAGCCGCTGCTGGGGGTCCATGGCCAGCGCCTCGCGGGGGTTGATCCCGAAGAACGCGGCGTCGAACTCGGCGGCGTCGTGCAGGAATCCGCCCTCGGCGGTCACCGAGGAGCCCGCGGCGTCGGCGCCCGCGTCGTAGAGGGTGGCCAGGTCCCAGCCGCGGTCGGCGGGGAAGCCGGTGATGGCGTCGGTGCCTTCGGCGGTGAGGCGCCACAGGTCCTCGGGCGAGCGGACGCCGCCGGGGAAGCGGCAGCTCATGCCGACGATGACGATCGGGTCGTCGGCCTGTGCGGCCCCGGTCGCGGTGTGGGAAGCGGTGGCCAGGCTGGTCGACTCGGGCTCGTCGCCGAGGAGTTGGGTGCCGAGCAGGGTGGCAAGGGCCTCGGCGGTCGGGTGGTCGAAGACGAGGGTGGTCGGGAGGGTCAGCCCTGTGGCGGCCTGGAGCCGCTGCCGCAGCTCGACGGCGGTGAGGGAGTCGAAGCCCAGCTCGCGCAGCGGGCGGGTGGCGGTGACGGCCTCGGTGGAGCGGTGGCCGAGGACGGCGGCGGCCTCGGTGCGGACGAGCTCGATCAGCCGTCGGGTGCGCTCGGCGGATGCCAACGGCGCGAGCGCGCGGGCCAGTTGGGGTGCGGTGCCGTCCATCGCGCCGTCGGTGTCGCCGAGTTCGCGGACCTCGGGGAGGTCGGCGATCAGCGGCCTGGGCCGCGCGGCGGCGAACGACGGGGCGAAGCGCGCCCAGTCGACGTCGGCGACGGTCAGGCAGGTCTGGTCCTCGTCCAGGGCGCGGCGCAGCGCGGCGACGGCGGTGTCGGGCGCGAGGGCGGGCAGGCCGCGGCGGCGCAGCAGGTCCTCGGCCTCGTCGGTGGCCGCCATCCCTGCCTCGGCCCAGGGGCCCCAGGCGATGGAGGTGGCCCTCAGGCCGCGGGCGCGGCGTTGCTCGGCGAGGCCGTCGAGGTAGGCGTTGGCGGCGGCATAGGCGCCCTGGCCGCCGCTGCCCCACACGCCCGCGATGGAGGAGAACAGGACGAACGCGTCCAACTCCCGCTCCCCCAGCAGCTCGTCGAGGTGGGCGGCGCCCAGGACCTTGGCAGCCATGGTCCCGGCCAGGGCCGCCGTGTCGCTCTCCGCGAGCGGCCTGGTGTCGGCGGCGCCCGCGGCGTGGACGACGGCGGTCAGCTCGGGCAGCCCTTCGACGAGGGCGGCGACGGCGTCGCGGTCGGCGATGTCGCAGCGTGCGACGGTGACCCGGGTGCCGAGTTCGGCGGAGAGGGCCTCGGCGTCGCCGCCGGAGCGACTGGCCAGCACCAGGTGCCCGGCCCCTGCCTCGGCCAGCCAGCGGGCGACCCGCCTGCCCAGGGCGCCGGTGCCTCCGGTGACCAGGACGGTGCCGCGCGGGGTCCACGGGCGGGTGACGCGGGTGAGCGGCTGGTGCGCCAGCCTGCGCACAAACACCCCGGAGGCGCGGACGGCGAGCTGGTCCTCGCCCGTGGCGCCGAGCGCGGTGGCGAGGCGGGCCGCCGCCCGCTCGTCGGGCTGCTCGGGCAGGTCGATCAACCCGCCCCAGCGGTCGGGGAGTTCGAGACCGATGACGCGGCCGAGGCCCCAGACCGCCGTGGCGTCGGGGGCGGTGACGCGGTCGGCGCGCCCGGTGGCGACGGCGCCGCTTGTGGCGATCCACACGGGGGCGTTGACGCCCGCGTCGTCCAGGGCGCGCAGGGCGGCGGCTGTGGCCAGGCTCGCGTGGCGCGGGTCGTGGTGGCGCCCGAGCGCCAGCAGCGACAGCACGCCGGTGACGGCGGGGCCCTCGGTCAGCTCGCCGATGCGGTCGGCGGTGACGGCGCGGGCGCCGGGCAGCGTCTCGAGCACCGGCGTTGTCCAGGGGTGCGGTGTGGTGGGGACGATGACGAGCCAGGTGCCGTGGAGCGCAGCGGAGTTGCCGGTGAATGGCTTCCACTCGACGCGGTAGCGCCACGCCTCGTGGGCGGCCTCGTGGCGCTGCTTCTCGCGCCAGGCGTTGACGGCGGTCAACGCGGTGTCGTCGAGGGCGAGTTCGCCGTTGTCGACGGCGTTCCAGAAGCGGGAGTCGTCGTCGGTGGCGGCGCCGGTGTGCTCGGGCCAGTAGCGGGTGCGCTGGAACGGGTAGGTGGGCAGCTCGACGCGCCGGGCGCCCGGGGTGAGCGAGGCCCAGTCAACCGGGGTGCCGGTGACGTGGAGCCGTGCGACGGCGGTGAGCAGCGCCTCGGGCTCGGGCCTGTCCCTGCGCAGCGCGGGGACTCCCTCGGCCATGGCGGAGAGCACGCCGTCGGGGCCGATCTCGAGGAACGAGGTGGCGCCCCGGCCGCGCAGCGCCTCGACGGCGTCGTGGAAGCGGACCGCCTCGCGGACGTGCCGCACCCAGTAGTCGGCGTCGACCCTCTCCGGCTGGCCAGCGATGGGCAGCCGGGCCGGGTGGTAGGTCAGCGACTCGGCGACCGTGCGGAAGTCCTCAAGCATCGGGTCCATCAGGTGCGAGTGGAACGCGTGGCTGACCGTGAGCCGCTTGTGCTTCCACCGGGCGGCCAGGGCGAGCACCGCGTCCTCGTCGCCGGAAAGGACGGCCGAGTCGGGGCCGTTGACCGCTGCCAGGTCAACTCCGTCGACAAGGAGCGGCAGCACTTCGGACTCGGGGGCCTGGACGGCGACCATCGCGCCGCCCTCGGGCAGGGCGCCCATCAGGCGGCCGCGGGCGGCGACCAGCGTGCACGCGTCGTCCAGGGAGAGCACCCCGGCGACATGGGCGGCGGCGATCTCGCCGATCGAGTGACCGGCGAGGAAGTCGGGTGTGATCCCCCAGGATGCGACCAGGCGGAAGAGAGCGACCTCGACCGCGAACAGCGCGGCCTGGGCGTACTCGGTCCGGTTCAGCGCCTCGGCGTCATCGCCGAACACCACCTCCCAGACCGGGAGTTCGAAGCGCTCACAGGCCGCGTCGAACGCCTCCGCGTACACCGGGAACGCCTCATACAACTCCCGGCCCATGCCCAGCCGTTGGCTGCCCTGCCCCGAGAACAGGAACGCCAGGCGGCCGTCCGTCGCCTCCCCCGTGAGGGGCCCGCCGCGGCCCTCGGCGAGGGCGGCCAGGCCCTCCCTGGCGCCTTCGGTGTCCCGGGCGAGGACGACCGCGCGGTGGCTCAGGGTGGAGCGGGTGGTGGCGAGGGAGTGGGCGAGGTCGCCCAGGTCGGCGTCGAGGGTGTGCAGGAGCCCGGCGGCCTGGGCGGCGAGCGCCCTGGGGCTCGCGGCGGACAGCGGGAGCGGGACGAACGGCGGCGGCGCGGGCCGTTCGACGGGCGCGGGCTCGGCCGGGTGTGCGGGGGCCTCGCCGAGGATGACATGGGCGTTGGTGCCGCTCATGCCGAACGACGACACGCCCGCCCGGCGCGGCCCCTCGGATGCCCACGCGCGGGATTCGGACAGCAGCTCGACCGCGCCAGCCGACCAGTCGACGTGCGGGGTGGGCTCGTCGGCGTGCAGGGTCTTCGGGAGGACGCCATGGCGCATGGCCATGACCATCTTGATGATCCCGGCGACGCCGGCGGCGGCCTGTGTGTGGCCGATGTTGGACTTGATCGAGCCCAGCCACAAGGGCCGTTGCCGGTCCTGGCCATAGGTGGCCAGGAGCGCCTGGGCCTCGATGGGGTCGCCAAGACGGGTGCCCGTGCCATGGGCCTCGACGGCGTCGACATCGGCGGGGGTGAGACCGGCGCTGTCGAGCGCGGCGCGGATGACGCGCCGCTGCGAGGGGCCGTTGGGGGCGGTGAGGCCGTTGGAGGCGCCGTCCTGGTTGACGGCCGAGCCGTGGACCACGGCCAGGACGGGGTGGCCGTTGCGGCGGGCGTCGGAGAGGCGTTCGACGATGAGCATGCCGACGCCCTCGCCCCAGCCCGTGCCGTCCGCGTCGGCGCCGAACGCCTTGCAGCGGCCGTCCTCGGCCAGGCCGCGCTGGCGGGAGAACTCGATGAACGCGGCCGGGCTGGTCATCACGGTGACGCCACCGGCGAGCGCCATCGAACACTCGCCCTGGCGCAGCGCCTGGGCGGCCAGGTGCAGGGCGACAAGGGAGGAAGAGCAGGCGGTGTCGACGGTGACGGCGGGCCCTTCGAGGGCGAACGTGTAGGCGAGGCGGCCCGAGATGACGCTCGCGGCGGTGCCGGTGCCCGCGTAGCCCTCGGTGCTCTCCTTGGCGTTCATCAGCACGGCTCCGTAGTCCTGGCCGTTGGAGCCGATGAACACGCCGGTCGCGCTGCCGCGCAGGGCGGCCGGGTCGATCCCGGCGCGTTCGAAGACCTCCCATGTGGTCTCGAGGAGCAGCCGCTGCTGCGGGTCGAGCGCCAGGGCCTCGCGCGGGGAGATCCCGAAGAAGTCGGCGTCGAAGTCGCCGACCGCGTCGAGGAACGCGCCCGCCCGGGTGGCGATCGTGCCCTCGCGGCCGCCCTCGGCGTCGAAGGTGACGTTCCAGCCGCGGTCCTCGGGCAGCGGGCCGACGGCGTCGGCGCCTGAGGCGAGCAGCTGCCACAGCTCCTCGGGACTGCTGACGCCACCGGGGAAGCGGCAGCTCATGGCGACGATGGCGATCGGCTCGTCGGTGAACGGGCCGGGGCCAGCGGTGGTGGCGACGGCGGTCTCGCCGACCAGCTCGGCGTTCAGATGGGCGGCGAGCGCGCCGGGCGTCGGGTGGTCGAACACCAGCGTGGTCGGCAGGCGCAGTTCGGTGGCCGCGGCGAGGGCGTTGCGCAGCTCGACGGCGGTGAGCGAGTCGAAGCCGAGGTCGCTGAAGACGCGGTCGGGGGCGATGGCGCCGGAGCCGTCGTGGCCGAGGACGAGGGCGACCTGGGCGCGGACGAGGTCGAGGAGAGCGCGTTCCCGTTCCGCGGCGTTCATGGTGGCGAAGCGCCTGGCGGTGGCGTCGGCCGGGGCGGTCGCCGCGGCGGCCTCGGGCACGGCGTCGAACAGCCGGGCGGGGCGGGTGGCGGCGAACTCGGCGGCGAACCGCTCCCAGTCGATGTCCACGACGGCGACCGCCGTGTCGTCCAGGTCAAGGGCCCGCCGCAGCGCGGTCATCGCGAGCTCGGGCGCCATGGCGCGGACGCCGCCACGGCGCAGCTTGGCGCCCACGGCTTCGGCCATGCCGCCCTGGGCCCACGGCCCGAACGCCACGGAGGTGGCGGGCAGTCCGGCCTCGCGGCGCAGCTGGGCGAGGGCGTCGAGGTAGGCGTTGGCTGCGGCGTAGTTGCCCTGGCCCGAGCTGCCGAAGACGCCCGCGGTGGAGGAGAACAGAACGAACGCCGCCAGGTCGCGGTCCTCGGTGAGCTGGTGGAGGTTGAGCGCGGAGCGGACCTTGGCGTGGAAGACGGTCTCGAAGCGCTCGGGGGTGAGCGCCTCGACCAGGCCGTCGTCGAGGACGCCCGCGGTGTGGAACACGGCGGTCAGGTCGGGGAGTTCACCGAGGAGGGCGGCAAGTGCCTCGCGGTCGGCGACGTCGCACGCGGCGATGGTGACGCGGGCGCCCGACGCGCGCAGCTCGTCGGCGAGTTCGGGCGCGCCCGGCGCGTTCTCGCCCCTGCGGCTGGTCAGCACCACGTGTTCGGCGCCCGAGCCCGCGAGCCAGCGGGCGGTGTGGGCGCCGAGGGCACCGGTGCCGCCCGTGATGAGGACGGTGCCGGTGGGGGTCCAACGCGTCCCCGTTTCGGTGGACTTGGCGCGGACCATGCGGCGGGCCCACGTTCCGCCGGGGCGGATCGCTATCTGGTCCTCGCCGTCGGCGCGGCCGAGCGCGGCGGCGAGCCGGTCGATCTCGGGCTCGCCGATCTCGGCGGGCAGGTCGATCAAGCCGCCCCAGCGCTGGGGCTGTTCGAGGGCGGCGACGCGGCCGAGGCCCCAGACGGCGGCCTGGGCGGGGTCGGCGTTCTCGGCGGTGGCGGCCTCGCGGGTCACGCACCACAGGGGGGCGTCGGCGGCGTCGCGCAGGGCGGCGGCGGTCGCGACCAGGCCCGCGGTGATGCCGCTGCCGAGGGGGGTGGTGTCAAGGGCGAGCAGCGAGAGGACGCCGGTGAGGTCGCCGCCCGGGGCGGCGGGGTCGGTGGTCAGGTCGGCGCCGCGGGCGCGCAGGCCCTCGACGATCGTGTCGGCCAGCTCGGTGTGGTGCTCGGGGCGGAGGACCAGCCAGCGCCCGGTGAGGGCCGGGGCGGGGGTCTCGGCGAGCGGCGTCCAGTCGATGCGGTAACGCCACGCGTCCGTCGCGGACGTGTGCCGCCTGCGCTCGCGCCAGTCGTGGAGGGCGGGCAGCACGGGCTCGAGGATGTCGGCGAGGTCGCCGCTCTCTGCGGCCTCCCAGAACGCGGCGTCGTCTCCGATCGGCGCCAACTCGGGCCAGTATCGCTGGCGTTGGAAGGCATAGGTGGGCAGGGCGACGCGGCGGGCGCCCGTTCCCGCGTAGAACGCCTCCCAGTCGACATCGATGCCGTGGACATGGAGGGTCGCCAGGGCGGTGAGCAGCGCCTCGGTGTCGGGGCGGTTCTTGCGGAGGGCGGGGATGCCGTCGGTCAGGGCGGAGAGCACGCCGTCGGGGCCGATCTCAAGGAACGTGTCCACGCCATCGGCGCGCAGCTGCTCGGTGGCGTCATGGAAGCGGACGGCCTCGCGGACATGCCGCACCCAGTACTCGGCGTCGACACTCTCCGGCTGTCCCGCGATGGGCAGCCCGGCCGGGTGGTAGGTCAACGTCTCGGCCACCGCGCGGAACGCGTCCAGCATCGGGTCCATCAGATGCGAGTGGAACGCATGGCTCACCGTGAGCCGCTTGTGCTTCCACCGCCCGGCCAGGGCCACCACGGCCTGCTCGTCGCCCGAAAGCACCACGGAATCGGGGCCATTGACCGCCGCGATATCCACCCCGCCGGTCAGCAGCGGCAGCACCTCCGACTCCGACGCCTGCACCGCCACCATCGCACCACCCTCAGGCAGCGCACCCATCAGACGACCACGCGCCGCCACCAGCGCACACGCGTCATCCAGCGACAACACCCCGGCGACATGCGCCGCCGCGATCTCGCCGATCGAGTGACCCGCCAGGAAGTCGGGCCTGATCCCCCACGACTCGACCAGCCGGAACAGCGCCACCTCCACCGCGAACAGCCCGGCCTGCGCGAACTCCGTCCGGTTCAAGATCTCGGCGTCATCCCCGAACACCACCTCCCGCACCGGCAGTTCCAGATGCGCGTCAAGACGCGCGCACACCGCGTCGAACGCGTCCGCGAACACCGGGAAGGCATCGTAGAGTTCACGCCCCATCCCGGGCCGCTGACTCCCCTGCCCCGAGAACACCAACGCCAGACGCCGGGTGGACGTGGCCTGGCCGACGATGGCGCCGCCGTCGAGGACGGTGGCCAGGCCGTGGCGCAGGGTGGCCGCGTCGGTGGCGAGCACGACCGCGCGGTGGTCGAGGGCGGAGCGTGTGGTGGCCGCGGAGTAGGCCACGTCGAGCGGGGCGTGGCCCGAATCGGCCAGCCGCGCCGCCTGGGCGCGCAGGGCGTCGCGGCTTCGCGCGGAGACGGGGACCGGAAGCAGCGGCAGGGTGAACTCGGCGGGGGTGCCGGTGAGTTCGGGCATCGGCTCGTCGGGGGCCTGCTCGATGATCGCGTGGGCGTTGGTGCCGCTCATCCCGAACGACGAGACGCCCGCCCGGCGCGGCCCCCGCGTGTCCCACTCGCGGGTCTCGGTCAGCAGCTCGACCGCCCCGGTGGACCAGTCGACGTGCGGGGACGGCTGGTCGACATGCAGGGTGGGGGGCAGGACGCCATGGTGGACGGCCATGACCATCTTGATGACCCCGGCGACGCCAGCGGCGGCCTGGGTGTGGCCGATGTTGGACTTCACCGAGCCAAGCCACAAGGGGAGTTCGCGGTCCTGGCCATAGGTGGCGAGCAGCGCCTGGGCCTCGATGGGGTCGCCCAGGGTCGTTCCCGTGCCATGCGCCTCGACGGCGCCGACGTCGGCGGGGGTGAGACCGGCGCTGTCGAGCGCGGCGCGGATGACGCGCTGCTGGGACGGGCCGTTGGGGGCCGTGAGGCCGTTGGACGCGCCGTCGGAGTTGACGGCGGAGCCGCGCAGGACGGCGAGGACGGGGTGGCCGTTGCGGCGGGCCTCGGAGAGGCGTTCGACGACGAGCAGGCCGACGCCCTCGCCCCACGCGGTGCCGTCAGCGTCGGCGGCGAACGCCTTGCAGCGGCCGTCGGCGGCCAGGCCGCCCTGCTTGCTGAACTCGACGAACGCGACCGGGCTGGACATCACCGTGACGCCGCCCGCCAGGGCGAGGGAGCACTCGCCCTGGCGCAGCGCCTGCGCGGCCCAGTGGAGAGCGACGAGGGAGGAGGAGCAGGCGGTGTCGACGGTGACCGCGGGGCCTTCGAGGCCGAAGGTGTAGGCGAGGCGGCCCGAGACGACGGCGGCGGCGTTGCCGGTGCCGAGGAAGCCGCCGACATCGTCGGTCGAGCGCTGAAGCAGCGTCACATAGTCCTGGCCGTTGGTGCCGACGAAGACGCCGGTCGCGCTGCCGCGCAGGGCGGCCGGGTCGATCCCGGTGCGTTCGAACGCCTCCCACGCCGTTTCGAGGAGGAGCCGCTGCTGGGGGTCCATGGCGACCGCCTCGCGGGGGCTGATCCCGAAGAACGCCGGGTCGAACTGGTCGGCGTCGTGCAGGAAGGCGCCCTCGCGGGTGGTGACGGAGGCCAGCTCGTCCCAGCCGCGGTTCTCGGGGAAGCCGCTGGTGGTGTCGGTGCCGTCGAGAAGGAGCCGCCACAGGTCATCGGGCGAGGCGACGCCGCCGGGGAAGCGGCAGGCCATGCCGACGATGGCGATGGGGTCGTCGTCGGTGGCGGTGGTGGTGCCGGGGGTGGCCTGGGCGTGGGGGGTGGCGGTGTCGCGGAGGAACGCGGCGAGCGCCTTGGGGGTCGGATGGTCGAAGACGAGGGTGGCGGGCAGGGTGCGCCCCGTGGCGGCGCCGAGGCGGTTGCGGAGCTCGACGGCGGTGAGCGAGTCGAAGCCGAGGTCGTTGAACGCGCGTTCGGGGTCGATGGATTCGGGGCCGCCATGGGCCAGGACGAGGGCGACCTGGGTGCGGACGAGGTGGAGGAGTTCCTGCTCGGTGAGGGCGCCCGCGCGGTCCGGTTCGGCGGTGGCCGGGGCGGCGTTCGGGACCTGGGTGGCGTTCGGGCCCTGGGGGGCGGGGTCGGCGGGGGCGAGCCCGGCGACCAGGGGGTTGGGGCGGGCCGCGCTGAACTCGGGCAGGGTCTTGGCCCAGTCCATGGCGGCGATGGCGACGACGGTGTCCTGGTGGTCGAGGGCCTGCTTGAGGGCGGCGATCGCGAGGTCGGGCGCCATGAGGGGGACGCCGCCGCGCCGGACGCGTTCGGCCGCGGCCCTGCCGTCGGCCATGCCGCCGTCCCAGGCGCCCCAGGCGACGGAGGTGGCGGGCAGGCCCTCGGCGCGGCGACGCTCGGCGAGGGCGTCCAAGTACGCGTTGGCGGCGGCGTAGTTGCCCTGTCCCGCGTTGCCCATCATCCCGGCGAGGGAGGAGAACAGGACGAACGCGGACAGGTCGCGGTCGCGGGTCAGCTCGTCGAGGTGGAGGGCTGAGCGGACCTTGGCGCGGAAGACCGTGGCGAACCTGTCGGTGGTGAGCGCGTCGAGCACGCCGTCGTCGAGGACGCCAGCGGTGTGGAAGACGGCGTCTACGGGGTGGATCTCAAGCAGCGCGGCGAGGGCGTCGCGGTCGGCGACGTCGCAGGTGACAACGGTGACACGGGTGCCGAGTGCGGTCAGCTCGTCGCGCAGCTCGGCCGCGCCGGGCGCGGCGAGGCCGCGGCGGCTGGTGAGCAGCAGGTGTTCGGCGCCGTGGGCGGCGAGCCAGCGGGCGGTGTGGGCGCCGAGGGCGCCGGTGCCGCCGGTGACCAGGGTGGTGCCGGTGGGGCGCCAGTCCTGGGCGGGCGCCGCGTCGCCGATGGGGGCGCGGGAGAGCCTGCGCAGGAAGACACCCGAGGGGCGGATGGCGACCTGGTCCTCGCCCGAGGTGCCGGAGAGCACTCCGCCGAGGCGGGTGGCGGCGCGGCTGTCGAGGTCGGTGGGCAGGTCGATCAACCCGCCCCAGCGCTGGGGCTGTTCGAGGCCGATGACCTGGCCGAGACCCCAGACGGCGGCCTGGTCGGCGTCGGTCGCGCGCTCGGCGCGGGTGGCGGCGACGGCGCCGCGGGTGGCGACCCACAGCGGCGCGTCGATGCCCGCGGCGCCTAGGGCGCGCACGAGGGCGGCGGTGGCGGCGACGGGGTGGGGGACATAGGAGCCGCCGGGCAGCGGGTCGGGGTCGAGGGCGAGGAGGGAGAGAACGCCGGACAGCGGCGTGGGCAGGGCGGCGGAAACGATGGCCTCGGGGCTGTCAACCCTGGTGACGGTGGCGCCGCAGCGGGCCAACGCCTCCTCGACATCGGGGTGTTGGGCGCCGACGAGCAGCCAGGTGCCGGTGAGGACGGGCGAGGTGACGCCGGTGGCGGGCTTCCAGGTGACGCGGTAGCGCCAGGAGTCGAGGACCGACTCGGTGCGGCGCTTCCTGCGCCAGGATGACAGGGCGGGCAGTACGCCGCTGAGCTGCTCGTCGGTGGTGTCGAGGGTCTCGGCGAGCGCTTCGAGGTCTTCGCGGTCGACGGCCTCCCAGAAGCGGGCCTCGATGACGTCGCCGGTGAGGGGCTGGTCGTCGACGGGTGCGGCGGGCCAGTAGCGGCGGCGCTGGAAGGGGTAGGTGGGCAGGTCGACGCGGCGGGCGCCGGTGCCGTGGAAGAGGGCGGCCCAGTCGGGGGTGACGCCGCGGGTGTGGAGGGTGGCGAGCGCGCCGATCAGGGTCTCGGTCTCGGGCCTGTCCCTGCGGAGGGCGGGGATGCCGTCGGCCAGGGCGGACAGGACGCCGTCGGGGCCGATCTCCAGGGCGGTGGTGGCGCCTTGGGCGGCCAGCCACTCGGTGGCGTCGTGGAAGCGGACGGCGTCGCGGACATGGCGGACCCAGTACGCGGCGTCGGTCGTGGCGGGCTGGCCCGCGATCGGGATGAGGGCGCGGTTGTAGGTGAGGGTTTCGGCGACGGTGCGGAAGTCGTCGAGCATGGGGTCCATGCGGTGGGAGTGGAACGCGTGGCTGGTCGTGAGCCGCTTGTGCTTCCACCGCTGGGCCAGCTCGACCACGGCCTGTTCGTCGCCCGAGAGGACCACGGAGTCGGGGCCGTTGACCGCGGCGATGTCCACCCCGTCGGTCAGCAGGGCGGCCACCTCGGACTCGGGGGCCTGGACGGCGACCATCGCGCCGCCCTCGGGCAGGGCGCCCATCAGGCGGCCGCGGGCGGCGACCAGCGTGCACGCGTCGTCCAGGGAGAGCACCCCGGCGACATGGGCGGCGGCGATCTCGCCGATCGAGTGACCGGCGAGGAAGTCGGGTGTGATCCCCCAGGATGCGACCAGGCGGAAGAGAGCGACCTCGACCGCGAACAGCGCGGCCTGGGCGTACTCGGTCCGGTCCAGCGCCTCGGCGTCATCGCCGAACACCACCTCCCTGACCGGGAGTTCAAAGCGCTCACAGGCCGCGTCGAACGCCTCCGCGTACACCGAGAACGCCTCATACAACTCCCGGCCCATGCCCAGCCGTTGGCTGCCCTGGCCGGTGAAGAGGAACGCCAGGGGGCCGGTGGCGCGGACGGTGCCGCGCACCACGGCGGGCGACTCGGCGCCGGTGGCGATGGCGTCGAGCCCTTCGGCGATGTCCTGGCCCGGGCCCGCGACCACGACGGCCCGGTGCTCGAGGGCGGCGCGGCCCGTGGCAAGGGAGTACGCGAGGTCAAGCGGCTCATGGTCCAACTCCCGCAGTTGGCGGGCCTGTTCGCGCAGCGCCGCGTCATCGCGCGCGGAGAGCACCACGGGCAGGACGGGCAGCGGGAGCGGCCCGCGCGGGGCGGGCGGCTCGGCGGCCGGGGCCTCCTCGATGATGGCGTGGGCGTTGGTGCCGCTGATGCCGAACGACGACACTCCGGCGCGGCGCGGGCGGTCATCGGGCTCCCAGGGGCGGGCCTCGGTCAGCAGCTCGACCGCCCCCGCGGACCAATCGACGTGCGGGGTGGGCTCGTTGACATGGAGGGTGCGCGGCAGCAGGCCGTGCGTGAGGGAGAGCACCATCTTCATCACGCCCGCGATGCCGGAGGCGGCGAGCGTGTGGCCAATGTTGGACTTCAACGCACCGAGCCACAGCGGGCGTTCGCGGTCGCGGTCGCGGCCGTAGGTGGCCAGGAGGGCCTGGGCCTCGATGGGGTCGCCAAGACGGGTGCCCGTGCCATGGGCCTCGACAGCGTCGATGTCGGAGGTGGTCAGCCCGGCGTTGGCCAACGCGGCACGGATGACGCGCTGTTGGGCCGGGCCGTTGGGCGCGGTGAGGCCGTTGGACGCGCCGTCTTGGTTGACGGCGGAGCCGCGCAGCAGGGCGAGGACGGGGTGCCCGTTGCGGCGGGCGTCGGAGAGGCGTTCGACGACGACAATGCCGACGCCCTCCGCGAACCCGGTGCCGTCGGCGTCCGCGTCGAACGCCTTGCAGCGGCCGTCCTCGGCGAGGCCGCGCTGGCGGCTGAACTCCACGAGCCCGGCCGGTCCGGAAAGGATGGTGACGCCGCCCGCGAGGGCCAGCGTGCACTCGCCCTGGCGCAGGGACTGCGCGGCGAGGTGGAGGGCGAGCAGAGAGGAGGAGCAGGCGGTGTCGACGGTCATGGCGGGGCCTTCGAGGCCCAGGGTGTAGGCGACGCGGCCCGACAGCACGCTTGAGGTGTTGCCGGTGAGGAGGTAGCCCTCGGCGTCGCCGGGGTTGCGTTCGAGCAGGCCGCTGTAGGTCTCGCCGGTGTTGCCGATGAACACGCCCGAGCGGCTGCCACGCAGGGTGCTCGGGTCGATGCCCGCGCGTTCGATGGCCTCCCAGCAGACTTCGAGGAGGAGCCGCTGCTGGGGGTCGATGGCCAGGGCCTCGCGGGGGCTGATGCCGAAGAACTCGGAGTCGAACTCCGTTGCGCCGCGGAGGAACCCGCCCTCGCGGGTGTAGGTGGTGCCCGCGGCGTCGGGGTCGGCGTCGTAGAGGGCGTCGAGGTCCCAGCCGCGGTCGTCGGGGAAGCCGCCGACGGCGTCGCGACCCGAGACCAGCAGGTCCCACAGCTGTTCGGGGGCCTCGATGCCGCCGGGGAAGCGGCAGCCGAGGGAGACGATGGCGATCGGGTCGTCGTCGGCGACCGCGGGGGCGGCCGCAGCGTCGGCGGCGTCGGTCGCGGGGTCGGCGGAGCCGCCGATCAGCTCGCGCAGGTATCCGGCGAGCGCGGTGGGCGTGGGGTAGTCGAAGACGAGGGTGGCGGGCAGCCGAAGACCCGTGGCGGAGCTGAGGCGGTTGCGGATCTCGACGGCGGTGAGCGAGTCGAAGCCCAGGTCGCGGAACGGGCGGCCCGGCTCGACGGCGTCGACCGACGCGTAGCCGAGGACGGCCGCGGCCTGGCCGCGCACGAGGTCGAGCAGGACGCGGGCGCGTTCGGCCTCGGTGAGTCCGGCGAGCCTGGCTTCCAGCGAGGTGGGTTCGGGCAGGGACCTGATCTCGGCGAGGTCGCTGAGCAGGGCGCTGCGCCGGGCGGCGGCGAAGCTCGGGTAGAACGTCTCCCAGCGGATGTCGGCGACGGCGACGAAGGTGTCGTCGGCCTCGATCGCCTGACGGAGGGCGGAGATCGCCAGGTCGGGGTTCATGGCGGGGACGCCCTGCTGCTCAAGGCGCTCCCCCACGGCGCCGTCGGCCGGGCCGCCGCCGCCCCAGGGGCCCCAGGCGACGGAGGTGGCGGTGAGCCCGTCGGCGCGGCGCTGCTCGGCGAGGGCGTCCAAGTGGGCGTTGGCGGCGGCGTAGTTGGCCTGGCCGCCGTTGCCGAGGGTGCCAGCGGCTGAGGAGAAGAGCACAAACGCGTCCAGGTCGCGGTCGCGGGTCAGCTCGTCCAGGTGCCTGGCGGCCTCGGCCTTGGGGGCGAGGACGCGGTCGAGGCGGGCGGGGTCCATGACGTCGAACACACCGTCGTCGAGGACGACCGCGGCGTGGATGACGGCGGTGAGGTCGGTCAGCCCGGCCAGGAGCGCGGCGAGGGCGTCGCGGTCGGCGGCGTCACAGGCGGCGATGGTGGCCTCGGCGCCCAACGCGCGGATGTCGTCGGCGAGTTCGGTGGCGCCTGGCGCGTTCTCGCCGCGGCGGCTGGTGAGGACGACATGGGAGGCGCCGTTCTCGGCGAGCCAGCGGCCGATGCGGCTGCCGACCGCGCCGGTGCCGCCGGTGACCAGGACGGTGCCCGAGGGGGCCCAGTCGCGGGTGCGGCGGGCGGCGGCGCGGGTGAAGCGCCGCGCGTACACGCCGTCGAGGCGGATGGCCACCTGGTCCTCGTCGCCGAGGCCACCGGAGATGGCGGTGGCGAGGCGGGCGAGGGCGCGTTCGTCCAGGGTCTCGGGGAGGTCGACAAGACCGCCCCACAGCTCGGGCTGCTCCTGGGCGGCGACCCGGCCAAGTCCCCATAGCTGTGCCTGGGTCGGGCTGGCGGGGCGTTCGCCGTCCACGCTGACGGCGCCGCGCGTCGCCACCCACAGGGGGGTGGTGAACCCGGCGTCGCCGAGTGCCTGGACGAGCGCGACGGTGTGGGCAAGGCCGTGGGTGAGGGACCGGTGGCCTGGCAGCGGGCGTTCGTCGGCCCCGGCCAGGGACAGCACGCCGGTGAGGGCGTGGCCATCGGCGGCCTCGGTGAGCCGGGCGGCGAGGACGGCGCGGTCGGCGTCGGCGGGGTCGAGCTCCAGGGTGAGCGCGCCGGGCAGGGGGTTGTCGACGCCGGGGGCGGTGACGACGAGCCAGGTGCCGGTCAGCTCGGAGGGGGCGGTGGCGACGGGCTTCCAGGTGATCCGGTAGCGCCAGGAGTCGGCGACCGAGGCGTTCCTGCGGGCCTCGCGCCAGCTGGTGAGCGCGCGCAACGCGTCGTCGTCCAGGGCGAGTTCGCCGTTGTCGATGGCCTGCCAGAACTCGGTGTCCAGGGCGGGCTCGACGTCGAGCCAGTAGCGCTGGCGTTGGAAGGGGTAGGTCGGCAGGTCGACATGGCCACCCTCAAGGCCCCAGCGCACGGGCACGCCATGGGCATACGCCTCCCCGAGCGAGAGCAGCAGACGGCGGACCCCGCCCTCATCACGGCGCAGCGTACCGATGGTCACAGCCTCATCGACCGTCGCCTCGACCGCCGACCCGAGCAGCGGATGCGCCGACACCTCAATAAACAGCGTGTGGCCATCCTCGGCCAGAGCACGGGTGGCAGCCTCGAACTCCACCGGCTCCCGCATATTCCGATACCAATACCCCGTGTCCAACGCCACCGTGTCCAGCAACCCACCCGTCACCGTCGAATAGAACGGAACACTGCCCGAACGCGGCACCACAGGCGCAAGATCCGACAACAGACGCTCCCGCAACGGCA
>NZ_QEST01000134.1 GCF_003311645.1 Streptomyces sp. PT12
CAACAGAACGGGCCCCGACTCCGTCAGCGGCCCACCACGAAAGATCGAGGCTAGGCACGTCCCGTCTTCGGGTGACTTCATCGTCAGGTCCAACATAACCACCCTCTTGACACCGGGATCGCCGAGGGCTGGCTGGCGTTCGAAGTCCTGCCGCTTGCGGATCGGCGGCACGTGCCAGCCGCTGTTCCTCGCGACTTCGGAGAGAGCGCCCGCCACCCGCTCTACCCCTGTGGCCGGCGTTCCCGTGATCATCCGGGCCACGTTGCCGCGATCCGCAAGCAGCACGTCGGCTACCTGCGCCGCGGTCAGCGGGCAGGGAAGGTTGGTGGTGGCCGAGTGGTGGCGCAGTTCGAGGGCCTCCTGGTGCCGCCCGGCGTCACTGAGGGAGAGGGCGAGGTTGTTACGGGCGGCGAGTTCCCGATAGGTCGTGATTCGGTCAATATGCTGAGGCGTCCTCTGGGTGGTGATGGGCAAGTATGAGGGCTCGTGGTGAGGAAATCCGCAGTGAATGATCCCATAGGGTCAGAAGTTACTGCCGGGTCGTGAGCGAGGGGCACCTCCGCGATTCTCGCCATCCCGTGTGGATCAGGTGGCATCCGCGGCTTCGAGGATGTCTAGTAACGCCATGAACGATCACAGGGGCGATCGGAAGGTATGGGCCGACGAAGGGCTCACGCGCAGGCTCAAGGCCCTGGCCTGCACGGCGCCCTTGCATGACCTCGACATGCGCAAGGCGAAACTGCCATGGCTGGACGGTGCTCAGTACCAGATGGCAGAGGTGGCTTTGCAGATCATCGATCACGTGGCCATTGCGATGGACTACGACACAGGAGCGAATCACGAACAGGTTCTGCTCAGGGCCGGGGGTTTTGTCGGCTGGCAGGCGCCTGAGCGCCCGGCCGATGAGCACATACGGGTCGCCGGATGGGTGCTCGACTCCCTGATCAACGTTCGGGAGACGGGGAGAGGCTTCCGCCGCTTTTACGGAGAAGCGGACGGTGCGGGCGCATACGCGTTGAGGAAGTGGGACTTCAAGCTGATTGAAGAGCGTTCGGACAGCAACGGGGACCTGTATCTGCGTGCTTCCAACGAGGCGTTGAACGTGCTGGTCGGTGCGTTGGACACAGATGTGGAATCGGCTCAGATCGCCGCCGAAGTGAGGTTGCGCAACCTGATCGGCAGGGGGCGGTTGGCCGACGCGAAGGCCGTAGCCGAGCAGGCCCGTATCCGCACCATTCAGTACGCGGAGATCATCCGGGCCCACCTCGATGCCACGAGCCGGAATGTGTCGACGGTCGACTGGACGGACGAGATACCGGACCTCCTCAACGAGGCTCTTGACCACGTCGACCACCGTCTTGAGGCAGAGTCCGCGATCTCTCGGTCCGTTTCCACCGAGCGTGATCAGTCCGAGGACCCGGTCCGTAGGAGACAGGCCGCCGACCTCGTCGACATCGTGGAGGACTGCATTCGTCGGCACACCCGGCTGCAGACCCGTTTGCGCGGCGCTCGCACGCTCTTCCTCGACGAACAGGACCGTCAACAGTTCTCCGGCACCGCCCGCAGAGCTCCGGTGGACGTGTACGGCGACCTCCTTCAACCGGTTCTCGGGCTCACGCTGGTCGATGCCTCCCGCCCAGTGCGGTCCTTCTACGAGCAGTCCGTGGGGCCGACAGGGGACGACCAGTTCTGTTTGGCCACGCTGGTTCCCGCGTTGCTCGCTCCGTCACCCGAACGAGCCCGGTTCACAGGCGAGGAGGAGGAGCCGGAGCTCGTCCCGGTCGTGGAAGTGCGCGGGTACACCGACGAGCAGCAGCGCGTGGCTGAGTCCCTGCTCGATCTGGCCGACAAGGCGCGGCCGCTGTCCGTGTTGCTGGAGGAAGCCGCCGCTCTCGATCCGGAGCTTCCCGACCTACTGGTCTTGTTGGCGTTGCGGGCTTTCAGCCCGCAACTGGGGGCGGCGTTGAGTGAGGGAGCCGACCGCGTCCTGCTCGCCGTATCGGCAGGGGCTCCCTTGGACAGTCAAGGGTTCGAGGGCGACGACCTGTTGTTGACGTCTGCGGCGTTTGATCGAGCGGCTCTGGACGCCGACCGTCTGGAGAAGAACAGCGGACGATCATGAACATCGAGACCATCGCCGACGACGCGGAGGCCGCGGGCAGGCTCATCGGCTACGGCTTCAGACCCAAGGTCCGACCCGTGCGCGACAGTGCCTACGCGGCACTCGTGAAGCGCTACGCCGAGGATCCGGACTTCGAGACGCTCGTCACCCGGTACGCGGCGGGGATGGGGCTGAGGGTCATCGCGGTCAACACGCGTGCCGGCATGGTGCACACCGCGTTGCCGGGATCGGCCTTCGAGACTCGGATGGACCAGTACGCCCGGCAGGTGCGGATGCGGGAGAGCCGTGAGGCCGAACGCATTATGTATGGCATCACGCACCTGGCTGTCGCGGCCCTGGCCTTCCCCCGGCCCGAGGACTTGGCCGATGACGGCTATCAGGGCAAGGTCCGGGTGTCGTCCATCGACAGGCTCGTGCGATCGGTGTGCCGGGTGCTGGCGGAACGCGTCGCCGAGAGCGAGGAGTCGCAGGATCCACCGGCCGATGCCCTGGAATTGGAGAGAGCCTGGCGGGCGTACGAGCGTCGGCCCGAAGTCGCCCCCACCAAAGCCGGACGATCAGGGGCATCAGCCACCCGCACCCTCATTGGCCGGGCTCTCGCGCACCTTGTCGACCGTGGAATGTTCTACCAGGGCAAAGCCGACTCCGAGGACGGGGAGAAGATCTTCCTCGCCACCCACCGCTACCAGGTTCATGTGCGTGAACTCGCCAGTACACGCGCCTACGGGGAACTAGCTGAACTTGGGGTGCTGCCTCCCACCACTGGGACCGGGACGCTCCGCACCACCAGTGCCGAGACGCTGTACGACTAGGAGAACCGTATCCATGTACGAGCTGTCCCGTGTCCGGTTGAGAACAGTCGGACCGGCCGGTGCCCGCTTCCACGACGTCACTCTGGACCTCAGTGGCGCGGGACGCCCAGTAGGCGCTGAGCAAGGAGCCCTCTTCGACACCGCCGCCACGACCCACCGGCCCTCGCCCGCCAGCCTGATTCTGCTGGAGAACGGGGGTGGCAAGTCTGTTCTGCTCAAGCTCGTCTTCTCCGTCGTCCTTCCCGGACGTCGTCACACCGTGGGCACGACCAATACGCGCGTCGTGGAGAAATTCGTCATGCCAAAGGACGTCTCCCACATCGTTCTGGAGTGGATGAACCCGCTCACCGGTGAACTGCTGCTCACCGGCAAGGTGCTGGCGTGGCGTAACCAAGTCGCCTCCGAAGTCTCCGACAACCTGCGCGAACGCTGGTACTGCCTGCGGCCGAGTGACGAGATCAACCTTGGCACCCTCCCTATGGCGGTCGGCACGAAGTCGTGCACCCTGGATACATACCGGGACGAGCTCCAGGAGGCGTACGCGGCCGACCAGAGCCTGGCCCTGTACTGGACACGGCATCAGGGCGACTGGACGAATCGGCTGCAGCTGCTCGAGCTCGACCCCGAACTCTTCCGCTATCAGCGGGAGATGAATGTCGACGAAGGTGAAGCGGCGAACTGGCTCAAGCTTGATTCGGACGTGAAGTTCGTCGATTTCCTGCTGCGGGCGATCGTCAAGTCCGATGAGATGGACGCTCTGGCGGCGCTGGTCACCGAACATGTGGAGCGGCTCGCCGGCCGTGGGTTGCTTCTCACTGAGCGGGAGTTCGTCGCAGGCGCGCTCGATCTCCTGGGTCCGATCGCTCAACAGGCTGGAACTGCCCGGCAGTCGCGGCGTCGAGCGGAGCAGGCCGCTCGTGACGTCGCGGAACTGGGCGGACGGCTTCGAGTACGTGCGCGAAACGAGCATGACGCAGTGCTTGGGCGGCGAGCAAAGCTAGTCAAGTCGCAAGAGGAACTTGATGAGCTGACTCGTGCCGCCGAACGTGCCAAGGCTATCGTCGCTGAACTGAGGCGTCACTTAGCCGACTTGAAGTACCAGGGGGCTCAGCGGGAGCTGACGGCGAGGGAGAAGGCACTGTCCCGGGCGCGGGCCCTTGTTGAAGCGTGGCGAGAAACTTCGACCGTGCATGAGTACGACGACAGTATCGCCCAGGTCAAGGCGTTGACCGATCTCATCGGCGCCGAGGAGGAGAAGGCGCGTCCCGCACTGGAAGAGCGCGACGTCGCGGCCCGCCGCCTGGCGCGCAGCCTGTGGGCGACGGCTGACGAGGCTGCCCAGACCGCCTCCGACGAGCTGAAGCAGGTCTCGGTGCGGGAGAAGGAGAAGAGCGCGGCACAAGAGCGTGCCCGCGCGGCGCACCGGGACGCTACGAAGGCCGAAGGCGAGGCCGCCAGATTCGATCAGCTGATCACGCGTCTGCGTGAGGACGTCGAGGCTGCTGTCGCCGACGGTCTGCTGCACGACGCTGCCGCGCTGCCCCGGACCATGGAGACCGTTCAGGAAGAACGCGACAACACAGCCCAGCGCGTCACAGACCTGGAACGAGAATGGTCGGAACTCGCAGACCGAGAGGCCCTCGCGCAGGACGAGTTGCGGAAGGCCGAGTCGGAGGCGGGCGACCTGCGTGGGCGTCGTGAACAGCTCTCCGTCCGCCTGGACGAGGCCCGGACACAAACAGCGCGCTGGGAGACGAACCCCCGGCTCGTGGCGCTCCTCGACGTGCTGGACATCGACCTCGAACGCGATGTCGCCTCGCTCCTGGAGGCATTGAACACCGCACGCCGTGAGGCCGAACGCGAACGGACCGAGCTGCGGGTCGCCGAGTCCATCGACGAACAGGCACGCCTCGCCTTGGCTGCGGGCGACCTCCTGCCGCCCGCCCAAGTGGTCTCCGACGCCTGTAAGGCTCTTGAGGACGCCAAAGTGGTCGCGGTCCCGGGATGGCGCTACCTCGCAGCCATCCCCGATACTGACCGGCGACGAGACATCGTGGAGCGACTGCCGCATCTGGCCGCGGGTATCCTCCTCCACGATCCTGACGACATCGACCGGGCTCGGGACGTACTCACGGCACTGCGTCCCCAACCGACTGTCTTCGTGTCGGTTGCGACAACCAGGACCTTCACCGACCCCGAGGCCGAACTGACGGACGGCGTCGAGGTGGTGATCCCGCCCCACCCCGCCCTTTACGACGTGGACGCGGCGGCCGCCGAGCACGAGGCGATCGACGCCCGGCACGCCGTACGCAGCGCCCGGGGCGAAGAGCTGTCGGCCCGCATCGAGGAGGACGGCAACCTGACCTACGCTCTCACGGACTGGCGGACGCGCTACCCCGAAGGCAGCATTCCCGCGCTGACGGAAAAACACGCTGGCGTGGTGCGCGAGCTCACAGCCGCCGATGCGAGGGTGACCGAACGCGAGGAAGTGCTTGAGACGCTCCAGGAGCGGCGGCAGAAAATCAAGGAGGAGCTGCCGCCTCTGCGTGAGACTCGGGACTCGCTCGCCAAACGGCTCGAACGTCTCAAAGAACTCGCCGACCGTAACGGCCACCTGCCGGAATGGATGGAGCAGGCTTCGTCAGAGAAGGAGAGGATGCGGGAGCGCCAGGAAGCCGCCGGGAAGGCGGAGGATGAGGTCACCGAGCTGCAGAAGCTCGTCACAGAGCATCAACGCAGAGCCGACGAGTACCAACGCACCGTGCGTTTCGTCAACGACGAACGGGCCAAACTGCCCGGGAGCGAGGACGTGCGCCGTTCCGATCCCGTTCCCGAACTCTCCACAGCCTTGCTGCGGAGCACCTACGACCAGGCCGCGGCACGCTATCTCCGTGTTCAGGTCGGGAGCGACCTGTTGGAAGAGCGTGAGCGAGCCAACGAACGGGCCGCCAAAGCGAAGCAGGGCTACTACAAGCTCTCCGAGGAACTCCGCGGCAGGGCGGCCGCACTACTGAAGAGCCCCGAGGGCTCCGACGAAGCGGCACGGGCGACGGCTCTGGAGAGCGCGGACCAGGCGGTGCGGGAAGCCGAGACCGTTGCACGCAAGGCGGCAGTGGCCGCGTCCCGCTGTGCCGACGAACTGACAGCCGCCGAAGGTCGCGTGACGACCCCGGTGAAGCTTCCCGAATACCCGGCCGATATCGAGTCCTGCGCCGCGGCCGTCGAGGAAGCCAGTCGACAGCAGACGTTGAGCGCTGGTAAGGCGGCGGACCAACAGGAAGTGCACATCGGGCTCGGACATCAACTGGAGGGTGCCGAGGCATCGGCCAAAGCCTTCCAGTTCATCGCCGACGGATTCACCAAGGACGTGGCCGAGGGCGACGACGAGACCGCCGACATCGCGCCCTACGAAGGGGACGCGGACGCTGCCCAGGACCTTGCCACCCGGCTGGCCAAGGAACGTAGGACACGCGAAACGAATGCCCACACCGACGAACAGACCCTACGGACGGCAACGGAGAGGCTCACACACCACGCCGGCGCGGAGGAGTTCAAAGACCTGCACGTTCGCGTGCAGACACAGATTCGTATCGCGGGTTGGGAAACGGTGGCGGCCCGTGCCACGGAGTGGTCCGACGCTCTCAGGCCGCGCCTGCGCGCCCTGAACGAGGAGATCGACCAGACGGAGCGGCACCGCACATTGATCGTGCGGAACCTCAAAGCACAGGTCGACAAAGCGTTGGCCCTGTTGCGCCAGGCACAGCGGATGTCGCGGCTGCCGGCGAGCCTGGACGACTGGGCCGCTCAGGAATTCCTCCGCTTCCGCTTCACCCCTGCACAGGACGACACCGCGCACCTGCACATCGGGGAGGTCATCGACGAGGCGGCGAAGGGCCATACTGCGGACGGTCGGTCTGTGCGCAGGGACGGGATGTCGTTGCTGCTCGCCGGTGTGAGGGCAGCGGTGCCCAGGGGGTTCCGGATCGACATGCTCAAGCCCGACGCCGTGTTGCGCAACGAGCGCATCAAAGTCTCCGAGATCAAGGATGTTTTCTCCGGCGGGCAGCACCTTACGGCGGCCATCCTCCTGTACTGCACCATGGCCGCCCTGCGGGCGAGCAACCGGGGGAGGGAGAGGGACACGCACTCCGGTGTCCTGTTCCTCGACAACCCGATCGGCCGGGCCAACGCGGACTATCTGCTCGCCCTCCAACGCAAGGTCGCCGAGGCACTGGGCGTGCAACTCATCTACACCACAGGGCTGTCCGACGACGGCACTCTGAAACGCTTCCCTCTCATCCTGAGGTTGCGCAACGACGCCGATCTCCGGGCAGGGCGCAAGTACCTGACCGTGACCGAGCGGGTCCAGGAGGCGCTCGACGAGTTGGCAGAGCCGGACGGCACGGGCAACGTCACCACCACCAGAGTCTTCAAGCGAGAGACGGAGGACGGACACACCCGTGAAGCACAGGCAGAGTGAGTTCATCCGGCACCTGAGAGCCGGTGCCACCGAGGCGGGCTGGAACGGCGCACGCAGGACGCGCGTCGTGCTGGACGACATCTGGATCGCATTCCGAAAGGTGAACAACCGCAATCCGGACGGCGAATTCGAACCCCTGCTCATGTCGAGGCTGTTGGACGAACTCGAAGAGCAAGGTCTGATCGAGCAGATGAAACAACGCACCCGGGACAAAGTGTCCCTGCCTCTCAAGATCTGGCTCTGCGTAACTGCACCCCCGCGACCCCCCGCGCCGCCCATGCCGCATTGGCACCCCGATCTCTACCGGCTCGCCCGGCAGTGGCCGACGGCTACCTCGAAGCAGCGCTCCGCGTACGTCGCTGTCAACCATTGGCTGATGAGCGATCCGGACCTTTTCCCTGTGCCGCTCCGGGAGCGGGCTCTTGAGATCTTCGGAACGTACGGGAGCGAAGCGGATTTTCCCATGCCGGAAAAGACCTTCGACACCCTGCGCTCGGGGCCGATCTTCGGCGACTCCGACCGGCTGCACACGACACTGCGTACGTTCACGACGCACCCGCCGCTGCTGACAGAGACGTTCCTGACCGAAATCGGGGACGGCTACTACCAACGTGTCGGCGGCGGAGACATCCTGCTCGTGGTCGAGAACTCGGCCACCTGGTGGTCTCTCGTGCATAGTCTCCCCGACAACCACCGGCTGGGGTACGTCGCCTGGGGGCTTGGCGGCACATTCCGTGCATCGGTCAACACGCTCGCGGCCAAGCACCGCATCGCGGAGATCCGCTACTTCGGCGACCTCGATCTCAGTGGGATCCGCATCCCGTGCGCGGCATCCAAGATGGCCAGCGAGCGGGGGCTTCCCACGGTCCAGCCCACAGAGCAACTTTACGGCGCGCTACTGGCGCTCGGACGCCCAAGAGGTGCGAAGGAGAAGGCCATCGATGCGGGGGAGGCTCGTGCTCTGGTCGAGTGGATGCCTGCGGCGCACCGGGCGAAGGCGGTCGGCCTCTTGGTCGCCGGTCAGCGCCTGGCACAGGAGTGGGTCGGCTACCAGTACCTGACCCGGAACACGGCTTGGCACGCCGACCTCGTTTGATCAGGTCCGGACCCACCTCTGGGCTGAGGCGAGGGGGGACAGGCTCAGGTAGTCGGGCTGGTCGGCGATGGCGAGGACCGCGTCCGCCGCCCGGCACGACGACAAGGGCGGCTGGGCGGCCGACCGTGAGAAACGCGGCTCGGTGACCGTGACCTCATGTGCCTGAGTCCGACGCCTGTGGCGAAACCGGGCCGAACGGCCGACGTGGTCCATCGTGGCCGGCCAAACTGGCCATCCGGCAGGGGCTCACGGGTGCCGCAAAGACTTCGCCGTCGACCTGTGCCGCCGGGACGGATGTACCGAAGTTTGCCGGGTTGGGGGCTCGCACGACGATGGCGCGGATGCCTCGGTGTGTCTCCCAGACGGCCGGAGCTTGCTCGCGCTGGTCAGTCCGGCCTGACGGGTGAGTCGGCCCAGTCGTTCGGTAACTACAAGCGGACAGTCGTCATTCCGAAGGCGAGGGTGGCCAAAGGGTAGCCGATGAGGCCAAAAATCAGGATAAACAGTGCGATGGCGAGCAGGGAGGCTGCGAGGTGGCGGCGTACCTCGCCGGCTCGGCGTGCGAGGAAGAAGCGGAGTGTACGGCCGGGGCTCATCGTTGTGCCCCGTCGCGACTCGGGCGCGAAAGGCATCTGACCGTGGCGAAGGGCCAGGGGGCATGGGTGGCGACCTCGAAGCACGCGGGTCCTTGAGCGAGGCGGAGGAGGACGCCGAGGAGGAGCTTGTGGGAGATGGCGAGGACGGAGCCTTGGCGCTGTTCGGTGAGGGCGCGTAGATAGTCGGCGCAGTGGCCGGCGCGGGTGTGGAGGGTGGTGAGCGACTCGCCGTCTTCGTAGGCGAGGTGGGGGTGCGTGGCTCGGTGGGTTCGCCACGTCCGGTAGCCGGGTGGGTAGGTGTGAGGGGTGTGGCCTTGGACGGCCGTGGGGGCGCGCCATTCGGCCAGGAGGTCGGTGGTGGCGAGGATCGGGAGGCCGGTGAGGTGGTGGAGAGCTTCGGCGGTCTGGCGGGCTCGGAGGAGTGGGCTGGTGATGATGCCCGTGATGCCGTCGGGGACGGGGAGGGCTTCGCGGATCTGGTCGTGGCCCTCGGGGGTGAGGGCGGCGTTGGGTGGGGCGTGGTAGCCGGGGCGGTGGCCTTCGTAGGCGGCGTGGCGCATGAGCCAGATGTCAGCCAAGGATCCAGCCTCCGTCCACGCGCAGGGTCTGGCCGGTAATGAACCCGGCGTCGTCGGCGGCGAGGAAGGCGACGGCGGCGGCGATGTCGTCGGGAGTTCCGCGACGCTGGATGCACTGGCGGGCGAGTTGGCGGCTGGTCATGGCGACGGGGTCGTCGACGACGGCCTTCTCGGCGGGTACCTGGATGGAGCCGGGCGCCACGCAGTTGGCGGTGATGCCGGAGGGGCCGAGTTCTCGGGCCAGGGCGCGGGTGAGTCCTTCAAGGCCGGCCTTGGAGCTGATGTATCCGGCGAGTTCGTGGCGGCCCGCGCTGGCCAGGACGGAGCCGATGGTGATGACGCGGCCGTGGTTTCGGGCGGTCATGGTGGGGGTGAGGGCTCGGGCGAGGAGGTAGTGGCTTGTGAGGTTGATGTTGAGTGCTTCGTGCCAGTCGGTGGGGGTCATGGTCGGCCAGGGGACGCGTGGGTAGGCGCCGGCGTTGCTGATCAGAATGTCGATCGGGCCGAGGCGGGATGTGGCGCGGTGGCAGAGATCGTCGACGGCGTCGGTGTCACGCAGGTCCGCTTCGAGGGCGATGGCGGTTCCGCCGTGGGTGGTGATGTGGGCGGTGAGGGTTTCGGCGGCCCGGTGGTCGTTGAGGTGGGTGAGTGCGATGGCCGCGCCATGTGCGGCGATGCGGCGGGAGAGGGCTGAGCCGATGCCGCCCGTCGCGCCGGTGATCAGGGCGGTCCGTCCGGTCAGCGGGCCGGGCATGCTGCCTCCGGGGTGAGGAAGAAGGATTCCGGGGAGAAGGCGCGGCTCATGACTTCCGCGAGTCGGGAGATGAGGATGAGCCGGTCTGCGGGGGCGAGGTCGCCGAGGTTGTAGACGGCGAGGATGCGCATGGCCAGGTAGGGGCGCAGAACCTCGGCGAGGTTCGTGTCGGGCCAGAGCTGTGCGGCGACGGGCTGGACGAGCTGGTGCCAGTAGGTGGCTGCCGCGAGTCGGCGGGGCGGGGAGAGCCGTGGGGTGTACGAGACGGTGATTGTGCGGTGGGCGGCGTCGATGTGGGCCTGGCGCAGTTCCGGGGTGTTGGAGGGCAGGCGGGCGAAAGTGGCGGGGTGGTCGGCGAAGGCCGCCGGGTTGTACGTGGGGACGAGCCAGCAGCCGAGGGCGGTGGTGTACCAGAGGTAGTTGGCGAACTCGCCGGCGATGCTGTTCAGGCCGCCTGTGTCGAGGTCCAGCCAGGCGAGGGGGTGAGCGAGGTTGACGTCGGTGGGGTCCCCCTGGGTGATGGCTGCCCAGACCGGGTCGTTGGAGCGGAAGTGTCGCTTCAGGTCGGTGAGCGTCGCGGTCCAGTCGAGGTGCAGCTCGTCGCCGTTGATGTGCAGGGTGTGGCGGGCGAGTTGGGACAAGGGCAGGTGGGTGGTCCCGTCGCTGAGGAGCGGGTCCGCGTCCGCGTAGTAGTGGTCGAGGCGTCCCCTGGGGGCGGCGCGGTCCCAGTAGAGCTTGCGGATGATGTGGGCCGGGTTCGCCTGGCGCGCCGTGTCGAGGATGACGCGTCTGTAGTGACTGGTGAGGTCGTTGAGGTAGCGCCTGAGGTCGGGGGTGGACTGCTCGGTGTTGAGGAGATCGAGGAAGAGACCCTGGTCGCGTGCTGCCGGGAGCCGTTCGTAGACCAGGAGGTAGCCGCCCGGGACGCGCAGGTGGGCGTGGAGCTCGGGGACGCGGTAGTGAGCGGAGACGCGGCGGTGACCTCGGATCTCTTCGCGGGCCTCGGCGGGGTGGCGGGTGTACTTCAGCAGGAGCTGGCGGCCCGCGGCGTTCACGGGGAGCAGCAGGTTGCGGGTGAAGCGCCGGAGGGGACCGATGGACCAGCAGCGCCCGGCGGAGGGCGTCATCAGCAGCCTCCGGAGAGGAGTTCGGCGCAGATGCCGGCCAGCCACGCCGGGGGTACGGCGGCGAGATGGCTGTCGTCATCGGCGGGGGCGAGGGCGTCGCGTACGGGGCAGAGGTCGCCTTGGTGCATCTGGTGGGCGAAGGCGGTGCTCACGGCGTGGTGGTGGGGCAGGCCGGTGTTCCACTTGCTGTGGCTGTGGCGGGCGTGCAGGCCGATGACGTGCGGTCCCTCGCCGTTCTCACGACGGGACAGGGCAGCGAGGTGGGTGAGGCCGGTGTCGTTTCCCATGACGAGGGAGTAGTAGGGGAACAGGTCGGCGAGGTCATCGACCGGGATGCCCTCCAGGCGGAGGGTCTGGAGCTGCCCCGTTCCGTCGGCGGCGGTGATGCGGGGCCCGCTCGTATGGTGTCCGCCGATGAGGAAGAGCCGGACCTGGGTGCCGAGCATCTCGGAAAGAACTCGGGTTACCTCGATGTAGCGCTCTGCGGTGTAGTCCTTGATGTCGGGTCGGCTGGTGGCCGTGATGGCGGCCAGGGTGACGCCCTCCAGCCAGCCGGTCGCCCGGAGGCGCCGCACCAGCCAGTTCGGCCTCGCCACCAACTGCGGAGCGAAAGGCGGGTCCGGCGGCAGGCGGATGCCGAGGCGGCGTTCGAGCGCCAGGTAGTAGCGGTCGGGGAGCGCGGTGTGGGCGACACCGTCCGCAGACCAACAGGGCGGTGCCGCTGGATCACACACCAGGCTGGTCGCCGCTTCGGCGCCTCGGGCTGCGATGCCCGCCCGGTCGCCTATGAGAAGGCGAAAGCCTTTGGGCGACGTGGAGGGCACGGTTTGGGTGACGAGACTCGTGCGGCGCACGAGGACGGCGTGGGGGCCCGAGGCGTGGACGCTTACGGGTGAAGTGTCCACCCGGCGAGCGAGCCAGTCCAATGCGGCTCGGGCGGTGGACAGGGCGAGCAGGCTGTCACCGAGCTTGCCATGGAAGGCCAGTTCCACGGTGGTGGCGTGGCTGAGGCCCTCGACGAGCGCGTTGGATGCGGGGAGGGGCAGCGGGGTGCCAACGGCGAGAGACGCGCGGTCGTAGCCCAGTGGGGTGCGGTGCACCTCCTGCGCGCGCGTCACGTGGGTTCCGGGACAGAAGTGGGCCGTTGGCGTTGCGGAGGTCACCGTGAGGCTCCGACGTGAGCGAGGGAGACGAGCGGGAGGCCGAGTTCAGTGAGGCGGGCTCGACCGCCGCGCTCGGTGTCCTCGACGAGGCAGGCGGCGCCGACGGGGATGGCTCCCGCTTCGCGGAGCCGGATGGTGAGGTTGGCGAGCGTCCAGCCGGTGGTGATTTCGTCGTCGACGAGCAGGATGCGCTGACCGGGAGCGATGCCGTAGGCGAAGACGTCGGTGCGCGTGGCATGCGGTTCGGTGAAGCGCACCTCGCCGCCCAGGGGAAGGTGGAGCTTCCACGCGATCTTGTACGGCAGCTCAGCGGCTGTGGCCAGTGAGACGGTGGGCAGGATGCCGCCGGCGTCCAGGCCCAGCAGGAAGTCGATGCCGTCTTGGAGTTCGGGCATTTCGCTGCGGGCACGCTGCCACAGCTCGCCGCCGGCGGCGGCGAGCGCTGCGGGGCGGACGGCCTCCTCCACGCCGTCAAGCGAGTGGATGACGCGTTCGGGGCGGCTGGAGGGACCGACACTGAGACGTTCGATGATCCGGGCGGTGAACCGTGGTGGCGTGGCCAGGGTTTCGGGCATGGTGAGGCTCCTGTCGGCGGTTTGCTGAAGGGAATGTGGTGGGGCCTGGCGGAGCGTGGATCAGGCGGCTACGTCGTGCGCGTACCAGGCGAGGAGGCGGTCGGTCGCCACGATGATCGAGGGCAGGGCCACATGCGCCTTGTCCTCGCGCCAGGCGGCGGCGACTTCCGCGAGCGGGGGCACGTCCAGTCTCGGGAAGCCGGGCAGTGTGGCGGACGCGGCGAGGATCCGGTCGGCGCCCGCGAGCCAGTCGCCGTGTTCGCGCAGGAGGAGTCGGCAGGCCAGAACGATGTGTTTGTACAACTGCCGGAGCTTGTCCGGCTGGGCGTCAGTGCGCAGGCGGCGCAGGGTCAGGATGACCTGCGGCAGCTCGTGGACTGCGGCGAGGGCCAGGTCGTGCCGGCTGATGCAGGGTAGTTCCAGATCAGGGGCGGCGTGGAGGACGGGACTTCCCTCCTGAAGCTGGTACAGGGCGAAGGCGACGCGTGGTGTGACGCGCCTGGCGCTCAGTTCGGATGCCGTGGCCAGGGTGAGTCCGACGGACGCCGCGTTGTTCAGGGTCTCCCGGTAGTGGGCGATCGCGGCTGTCACGGCGTCGGTCGCCTCGGGGGCGGCCACGACGAGCAGGTCTAGATCGGACCAGCCGACGATCCAGGCATGCTCCCCCGGGCTGCCGGTGAGGGCGACAAGACCGACTGCGGGGCTGCGCAGTCGCAGGGTGTCGACAAGGTCGGCGGTCGCGCCGGCGACGGCCGCCGACAGGCCCAGACCGTAGGGCGTTACCGTACGAAAGCCAGTAATTCCGCTGGGACTGGCGATGCGCCGGAGCTGGGCGCGCAGCGCGATGACGCTGCCGGAGTTGTCGATGACGTGGTCGGCGAAGGCGGCGACGCGGTGGGCTCCCCGGCTCATCTTGATCTCGTCCTTCGCGGCCACGGCCTGAGCCGACGTGCCCGAGCGTCGTACCCGCTCGGCAAAGTCGGCGTCCAGGTACACGATGCGGAGACGGTCGCCCATGAGCTGCTTGAGTTCGGCGATGGAGGCGTCGTCGTGGACCGACTCGATGGTGAACAGCCGCTGGTCGGCGTGCCCTTCGGCGAAGCGGTTCAGCTCGTCGAGGAGCAGTTCGGCCTGGCGGCGGGCGGAGAGCGCGTAGGGGTCGGCCAGGCCGTGACGCTGTGCGGCTTGGCGGAAGAGGTAGCCAATCTTGAGTCGCTGGGCTCCGCAGGTGTGCTGGAGGAATGCCGCGCTCGTGCTCTTGCCGCACTCGCTCAATCCGCCGAAGGCGATGACCCGTTCGAGGCGAGGGCTCGGCGTGACTTCCGTCGTGCCGGCGTCGGGACGGCCGTACAGCTTGTGGCGGGCGGCTGAGGGCAGCCGTACGCGTCCCGCGCGTACGTCTTTCACCAGGGCGTCGATGGCTGTGCACAGCTCGGTGCGCTGGCCTAGGAGCACTGGCGTACGTCGGCGGGCCAGGTCGTCGTGCCGCGCGGAGCGTTCGTTGTGCCAGATGCGCAGGGTCAGTACCGAGAGGCGGTCCATGGTGGAGGCCAGCGTCTCTGTGTGCGGGGGTGCGTTGAGGTGCGGTGTCGGCGCGAGAGCGACGAGGATGTCGTCGGCTCGTTCGGCCAGGGCGTTCCGCTCGGCGTTGAGCTGGTCGATCTCCCGCTTGAGGTCCGCCACTCGTGGCGCGGAGAGGCCGGTGTCGCGCACCTGGTCCTCGGCGTCCCACAAACGACCGTTGACCGTGTGCAGTCTGGTGACGGCGTCGTCGAGACGTCGCTGATCCTTCTCGCTCAGCGAGGCCATTGATCGCACAAGGCCGGGCGGGAGCACCAGCGGAGGCGCGTGATCGGGGCGCTTCACGGACTCTTCCTTTCCGCGTGCGGTGAGGACGGAAGGTAGGAGACAAGGTGGCCGGCCACCTCCGCGTGGACATCGGCGGCCGACCGACCCTCAGACAGGACGACCACGGGGTACATCTCGAGCTCGCTCTGGAGCAGGAGGACTTGGTGCAAGAGACGTTGGTAGGCGGGATACACACCGGTCCAGGGACGGTTCTCCCGCGCGCTGGTGATCGCATAGCTGCGGTCCGAGTCAAGAGATGGCAGCAGGAGCACCGAGGTCTCGTCCGGAGACGGCTCCTCGGCGAGCGCCGTCACACGCTCCAGCGCCGCCGGTACGGACAGGTCGTCCTTCAGCGCGCATGTGGCGGCGGCGACAGCCAGCAGCATCGGTCTGCCACGGTCCAACAAGCCTGTGCGCTCAGCCGCTTTGGCAGCGGCACGCTTGGTGTGGCCGGAGATCAGCATGCGCGTCAGCTCGGTGGTCGTTGATGTCTCGAACCACCACCGTGCGTAGCCCTCGCCCGCCACCCGCTGCCAGGTCCCGGGGTCGTGGTCGTGTACCGAGCCCAATGCCTGGAAGCGCGGCGACCTCTCGGCGAGCCGACGAAGCTGGGTGGTCTTGCCGACGTTGTCCGGCCCGTTGAGGCTGATGTACTCGGGCAGTCCGTCCACGTCGTCAGTCCTTGCGGATCGGGGTGTCCAGGACGGAGCGGATCGCCTCGGTGTTCTCCGCCGCGAAGTCCGCCAGAGCCGGGGGCATCAGCTCGATGCTCCGAATGGCCTCCGCGGTGAAGGGGATGCGCACCACCGCGTAACTCCCGCGCTCCGGCTTGGAGAACTCCGTGCCCGTGCGCGCCGTCAGGTCCATGGATTCCAGGCGGGCGGCGAAGACGTGCTGGACGCCGAGTCCGCCTTCCAACCGGTCGGTCACAAGATGGACCAGCTCGGCCCTCCCCACTGTTCCACCGAGCTCCTCGAAGACCTCCCGTCGCAGGGCGTCCTCAACGCTCACGTCGTCGTCCTCGACGCCGCCACCGACGGTCACCCAGTACGGGTCACGTCCGGGGCGGGTGCGCTTGATGAGGACGAGTTCCTCCCCGTCGAGGAGGATCGCTCGGGCGCTGCGCTTGATGATGTCGGTCATTCTTGGCCTCCTTGCCGCCTCAGCAGGGCTCTCACTCCGGGTGAGGGTCCGCTTTCTCGCCGTGCTGGTCCAGCATGGGTCATGCCGCGCGCCGGGAGGATGTCCGGCCGCCGCACCAACGCTGTACCGCCGCCGAACTGGCGCGGATAGGCTGGGTGGTTCGGCTCGCGATCGGGCAGGGGGACCGGTGATGGTGACGGTGCGGCGATGGACGGGGCGCGAAGCGCGGCTGCTCCGCGAGGCGCTGCGGATGACCTTGCGGGACTTCGCGTCGTATCTGGGCGTCAGCGATCGCGCCGTGTCCAAGTGGGAAGCCGGAGCGGAGACTTACGTGCCCCGCTCCGAGTCCCAGGCCTTGCTGGACACCGCCCTGGCGCGCTCGTCGGACGACGTGCGGGCTCGCTTCGCCGCCGCGTTCGAAGACCCTGCGGATGTCCCTGGGGCGACGGCTTCTGACGAACTGATCCTGGACTCGCACAAGTTCATCCCGGCGTTCATCGGTGCCGACAGCGCGCAGGCGGTTATGGCCGACCATGGGCCGGGGTCGGCCGATTCGTGGCTGGAGACGACGTCGCTGCGCGTCGAACACCCCGACGCCGGCTCCTGCACGCTCCATATCGCGGGTTGCGGCACGGCGCTCTTCCACATCGTGCAGGAGCGGCGCCCGGAGTCCCTTACGGAGCTGGCGGTTTGGCGTTACCGCAGCTATGCGTCGGACCTGCCCTGGGCCGCCCGGACGCTGTGCGAGCTCCTGGGGAACGACCTACGACGCCCGCCCCCCGAGTACGTGCTCTCCCTCTACTGGCTCCGCTCCATCCCCTGGGCAGACCGCGAACTGCACACCGCGCTGCGCCTGTTGTCGACGCCGTCCGTTCTGGTGGACCGGGGAGCGCCGGGCGGGCCGACCGGCCTGGACGAGTCCGTCGAAAAGACGTTGCTCACCTCGGGGTTCGACCATCCGGACGTGGTGCCCTTCGGCGTCCGGGGCGTCTCCACCGGGTACGCGGGCTGGTCCGGCGTGGCCTATGCGGCTCAGGCGCCGGAACGTGCTCTCACCATCGATGAACTCGTCTCCTGCGAGGTGACCGTGCAGACTCTGTGGTGCTACTCCCGCCACATCCAGAAGCTGATCGAAGACGGCCGGGACCCTGCCGTGCCGCACCGGTACGGCTGGCGGTTCCTACGTGCCGCGTACTCTCGGCTTACAACGGCGCGTCCTCAAGAGACGGCGCAGCACTGTTTGATGCGGGAGGCGATCGTGAAGACCAGCGGGCTGGCCGAACGGCTGCGGGAAGCGCAGCATGCTCTGCGCGAGACCACTGTCTGAGCGGCGCGACAAGGTGCCCAGAATCCAGGCGGAGACCGCAGCGCTCGTCGTGGTCGATGTGCAGAACGGCTTCGTGAACGAACACAGCGGGCATGTCGTCCCGGCCGTCGTGAACCTCGTGCGCGAGTGGATCGCCGTGCGCCGACCCGTGGTCTTCACCCGCTACCACAACTACCCGGACAGCCCCTACGAGCGTTTTTTCTCCTGGACCCGCCTGCAGGGCTCACCGGAAACCGACTTGGTCCCCGAACTGGCCGAACTTGCCGAAGCCGCCCACCCGGTCATCGACAAGACGGGCTACTCCTTCCTCAACCCACAGGGGGAAGAACTGGTCGTCAAGGAGGGCTGGACGGACCTGGTCTTCTGCGGGATCGCGACTGAGAGCTGCGTGCTGAAGTCCGCCGCCGACGCGTTCGAGCGTGGTCTCGCGCCCTGGATCGTCACCGACGCCTGCGCCAGTGACGCCGGACCTGCTGTCCACGACGCCGGGCTGCTTGTCGCCCGCCGCCTCATCGGCCGTGGCCAGCTCATCACATCCGACGCCCTTCTGACCCCCGACCAGGAGAATCCGTGTTGACCCCGGACCTGCTGATCATCGGTGGCGGCCCGGCCGGCTGCGCCGCCGCTCTCACCGCGGCGGGTGTCGGCATGCGTTCCGTCCTGATCGAGCGAGACGCGGTCCTGTGCCGGAAGCTGTACAGCATCCCGGCCCTGAACAACGTGCTCGGCGGCTTCCGCACGGGTCCGGACCTCGCCACCGCCATCACCGCTGACCTCGCCGCGAACGCTCTGTGCCAGGTCCGCACGGGCCTTGACGTCACCGCGATCGCCCCGGGCGATGAGGAGGTCACCGTCACGCTGAATGACGGCACTCGGCTCACCGCTCCCCACGCCGTGCTGGCCACCGGTGTTGGCCCACTCCAGCCCCCTGGTGCGGACTGGATCGAAGCCCCGGCCGGTCTCCGGTTGCCTCCGCTGTGGGAAGCCGACCCGGCCGAGGCCACGGGCTGCACCTGGTTGATCGTCGGCGCCGACCGCCCCCTGGGGACGTTCCTGCGCGCCCACCCCGACCTCGACATCACGCTCTTGGTCCCCCACCCCGCCACCGACGCCTACAAGGCGGAAGAAGTCGCCGCTGACCCTCGCGTCACCCTGCTCCCCACACCACGCCTGGCCCTGACCAGCGCACTGACCGCCGAACCCGGCGGACTGCGCGGTGATGCCGCCTTCACCAACATCGGCAGCACCCCGGCCGCGCCCGCCGGCGCGGTCCGGGACGCGGACGGCTACTGCCCGCCCGACCTCCAGCACCCGCGCCTGATCGTCGCCGGAGACCTGCGCTCCGCCCAGTACCAGCGGATCATGACGGCCAGCGGTTCGGGCGCCGAAGCCGCCCTGTGCGCCTACTACGCCGCCCGCGGCGTCTCAGGTGCCGGCGTCAGGCCGAGCAGTCCCGCCAGACGCCCGACGTAGCCGGGGTCGCCGTCGGCATGCACGGTGGTGATGCCCAGCGCGGTGGCCGGCGGGAGGTTGACCGCCTGATCGTCCACGAAGACGCACTCCTCGCCGCTCAGGCCCATGCGCTCCAACGTCAGCCGGTAGATCTCCGGATCCGGCTTGGCGATTCCCGCTCGCTCCGATATCACCGCGACATCGAACCGCTCCCGTACGCCGATGTGTGCGTTACGGGGCGAGGTGCGTACGGCGGTGAACGGCGGTGTCCGTCAACGCACTGGACAAAGACCAGGACAACGAACGATGCCAAGCGCACCAGCATGAGTGCGTGCCTACCACGCTCCAGTGGATCCGCGATCCTGCACTCTCTACCTGCGCCTCCACGGAGCCGCGCTTATAGGCTGTAAGCATGTCTGACTCCACTCAGCCACCCGAAGAGACACCGGACCCGAGCGAGGGTGAAGGGGAACCCCTCTCCGGTTGGGGAAGGTTCGCCGCTGGCGTGACAGGCTTGGCGCTCTCTGGAGCCGGGACTGTTGCTGTTTTCGTAACGAAGAACCAGGCTGGCTCCGTAGCATTGGTATTAGGTGGAATTGTATTCCTATTGATGCTCATCAGTGGTAATCCTCTTTTGAGTCTGGGGCATGGTGACACTCAGATGCGGTTCGCGAACAGACGTAGGCGCGTAATTCAGGAGGCAGAAGAAGCGCCCCCTCGTGAAGCCCGTAGCGCACTGGAGGCGCTCAGCACGATCGATCCGCTAGCGTCACGGGATGCCGCCTTTATTCGAACGTCGGCCAGAGTTCATGAGCGGCTCATGTATGCTGAACTCTTGCGTCTTTTTCCGGAGTTCTCGGTTAATGAGGGAAGGCTTGACGGTCCCATTCATCCTGACATTACCGTTGTGACGCCGGACCGGTATGCGATCTTTATTGAATCGAAGACGCTGCAGGGCCCAGTGTCGACAACGGTGGTCCATCAGCTGACCGGAATGGCGGCGGCAAGCGTTATGGGCGGCCTTCTGGTGTCGAATCAGAAACTCTCGCGAGGCGCGGAGGGATTGTTGCTCCGGGCGCGAGAAAGCGGGAATAAGGTTTCTTTTGTGCAGTGGCGTGATGAAAATGATAGTGGCGCCCTTAAGGGTGCGGTAATTGGTCTGCTGCGCGAGGTTGGCTACGGCTCATCAAACGGACAGTGAGGTTTTCTCAGCGAAATGATCTTCGCGAAGCGGGTTGATCTGGGCATGT
>NZ_QEST01000239.1 GCF_003311645.1 Streptomyces sp. PT12
GTGGGGCCACTTCACGTTGCCACGGTGGAGCCCACAGAAGTGCTTACAGACAACCCCGGGGCACTGCCGACCGTGCACACCGTGCAGCTCCCCGACGGCCGCATCGTCACCGGCTACACCCTCACCCCCGCCCCGGCGCCAGCTGAGGGGCGGCCGGTCGTCTCCCGCACCGCCGCGAACGTCGCGCTGAGCGGTGTCGGGTTCGCCGGCGTGTGCGGCGGGCTGTTCCTGCTCACCACGTTCGTCGCCGCGCTCACCGCGTTCGTCACCCAGCTCGTCATCCTCGCCGCCGTCATCTTCGGCGGCTTCATCGCCGCCCAGGTTCTCGGCGGCAGCCGGGACGGCGGCGGGACCACGGTCAACATCCGCAAGGCCGTCTTCAAGCGCAACCACTTCCACGGCTGAACACGCCGGAGCGGGCCGCCCGATCTCGCCAAAGACACGCGGCCCGCTCCGGTCACCAGCACTCCATCAAGGAACTGGAGATATCCAGCATGACGCATGACGCACGGTCCGTGCTGCTGCGCGCAGCACTCGCCGCCGCCGCCCGCGGCTGGCCCGTCTTCCCGCTGCGGCCGGGGGACAAGCGGCCCGCCGGCCACCCCGAGCACCGCTGCCCGCGTACCGGTCGCTGCTCGGGCGGACACGTGAAGTGGGAGCAGCGCGCCACCACCGACCCCGCCCTGATCCGGGCCGCGTGGACCGCCCGCCCCTACAACATCGGCATCGCGACGGGCCCGGCCGGGCTGCTCGTCGTCGATCTCGACCGGCCCAAGAACAAGGACGAGAAGGACACGCCTGGCGGCGTGACGACCTTCGAAGCGCTCTACGAGCGCGCCGGACAGGCCGTCCCCGCCACCCGCCGCATCCGGACCGCGAGCGGCGGGTTCCACCTGTACTTCACCGCTCCGGCCGGGGCCCGGATGACCAACAGCGCCAGCAGGCTCGGGCCGCTGGTCGACACCCGGGCATGGGGCGGGTACGTCGTCGCCCCCGGCAGCACCACCCCCGCCGGGGCCTACGCCGTGGTGGACGACCTCCCGGCCGCCCCGCTCCCGGAATGGCTGTACGCCTGCCTGACGGCCCGTCAGGTATCGCGGGGGCTCATCTCCATGCCGTCCGCGCACCGGGCCTCTCGCTACGCCTCAGCCGCGTTGGAGGCCGAAACCGCCGCCGTGCGGGACGCGCACGAGGGGCAGCGGGACACCACGCTTCTCCGGGCGGCGCGAGCACTCGGGCGGTTCATCGCCTGGGGCGACCTCCCCCGCGCCGTGGTGGAGGAGGCTCTTCAGGCGGCGGGGGCGACCTGCGGACTGCCGGAGCGCCAGTGCCGCTCCACGGTGCGCAGCGGCCTTGACTGGTCCATCGCCCGCAACAGCACCCGGCTGGCGGCATGACCACCGCCCGCCGCTCCCCCCTGAAGAGCCTCACCGGCACCCCCGACGGGCCACCCGCCGCCGAACCGGCCCTCGCCCCCGCGACCGGCGGCGCCCGAAAGGTCGTCGGCCGAAGGCCGTCCCCTTCTGGCTCTGACCTGCACCGAGGCGACGGCCGCCGCCCCGTGGCCTGCCTCCACGTCTACGCCCCACCGGACTGGCAAGTCGTCCCCACCGCCCACTCGTGGTGCCAGTGCGGCCGGGACGAACGTGCCATCGGCCGCAAGCGCGTCGCCGCCCTCGTGGCCGCCCACACCGCCCACCGCGACACCTGCACCCTCCACAGCTCCCAGGAAGGAAGGGTCGCCGCATGACCCTCAGCATCGACGGAGCAGCGCTGCTCGCTGAGGTGGAAGCCTTCCACCGCCGCTTCAACGTCTTCCCGCACGAAGCCGCCTACGTCGCGGTGACTCTGTGGGACGCGCACGCGCACCTGCTGGACTGCTTCGACTCCACCCCCCGTCTCGCGTTCCTCTCTCCCGAACCGGGGTCGGGGAAGTCCCGCGCGCTGGAGATCGTGGAGACCCTGGTTCCCCACCCGATGACCGCCGTCAGCGCTTCCGCCGCCGCCCTGTTCCGGGCGGTGTCGGGAGCAGACGGCCGGCCGACGATCCTTTTCGATGAGATCGACACGATCTTCGGGCCCAAGGCGGGAGACAACGAGGAGCTGAGGGGGTTCCTCAATGCCGGACACCGCCGTACCGGGGTCACTTACCGGTGCATCGGGGACGGCGGTAACCAGACCGTCCAGGCGTTCCCCTCCTACTGCGCGGTGGCTGTTGCCGGACTGGGCTCCCTGCCAGACACGATCCTGACCCGCTCCGTCGTCATCCGCATGCGCCGGCGGGCGCGCAACGAGACGGTGGAACCGTTCCGGGCCCGCATCCACGAGGCTGAGGGGCACAAGCTTCGGGCCCGGCTCGCACAGTGGGCGGAGCACGCGCGCGCCCGTGTGATGGGTGCCTGGCCGGAGATGCCCGACGGCGTCACCGACCGGCCGGCGGACGTGTGGGAACCGCTGCTCGCCGTCGCTGACGCCGTCGGGGGCGACTGGCCCCGCCGGGCCCGTGAGGCGTGCGTGGCGCTGGTGAAGGCGTCGCAGTACACCGACAAGCACAGTCTGGGCATTCGCCTGCTCACCGACCTGCGGGATCACGTGCTGATCGGCATCGACCGTCTTCCGACCATCGCCATCCTGGACCGGCTCAACGCCCTGGACGACGCCCCGTGGGCGGACCTGGACGGTAAGCCGCTGGACAACCGGCGGCTGTCCCGGATGCTCGGCGAGTACATGACGGCCGACAACGAGCCGATCCGTTCCCGCAACATCCGCACCGCCGGCGGAGTCCTCAAGGGATTCGTCGCCACCGACCTGGACGACGCGTGGGCCCGCTACTGCCCCCCTCCCCAGGCCGCTACATCCGCTACGCCGCTACCGCCCAGCTCAGAGCCGCTGAATCAGTAGCGGCACCGAGGCGTGTAGCGGCTACGCACACGCCCCGCCGCAGCGTGCGTAGCCGCTACACGCGAACCCTCCGCTACAAAAATCCGCCCGCTGACCTGCGATGTAGCGCTGTAGCGGATGTAGCGGACTTCTCAGAAGGGCCCAGAGCCCCCCGGCCGCCCCCGGAGGTTCGCCGTGCGCACCGCTACGCCCCCGCCGCCCCCCGCCGCCCTCACCGTTCCCGAAGTCATGACCGCCCTTCGCCTCAGCCGGTCCAAGGTCTACGACCTGCTCCGCACCGGCCAGCTCAAGAGCTTCACCGCCGGCCGCGCCCGCCGGATCCCCACCGAAGCACTCCGCCAGTACATCGACAACCAGATGGGAGAAGCCGCCTGATGGCCAAGCGCGCCAACGGAGAAGGCAGCATCACCCGCCGCAAGGACGGGACCTATCACGGCCGTGTCTACGTGACCACCACCAGCGGTGTCCGCAAGCGGGTCTCGGTCTACGGCAAGACCCGCGACGAGATCCGCGAGAAGGTCACCGAGCTGCAAGCGCAGGAGGCGAAGGGCGTACCCCAGCCGGACACCAACATGAAGCTGGACGACTACCTGACCTACTGGCTCGCCCGGGTGGTCAAGGTGAACCGCCGGCCGAAGACCTACCAGGGGTACGAGAGCGTTGCCCGGGTCCACCTCGTTCCGGGGCTGGGGCGGAAGAAGATCCGCACGCTCCGCGCCGCCGAGGTGCGGACCTGGCTCGCTCAGGTGGCCGCCGAGTGCCAGTGCTGCAAGCACGGGCTGGACATCGACCGCAAGCGGTGCTGCGCGGCCGGGGAGTGCTGCCGGTCGCTGCTGTCCCGCCGCATGGTCCAGTCGATTCACGCCGTGCTGCGGAACGCGCTCCAGAACGCCGTTCGGGAGGAGCTGATCACGCGCAACGTGGCCCAGCTCGTCCAGGTGCCGACGCCCACCTACGACACTGGCAAGGGGCTCAGCCTCCGGCAGGCGCGCCTACTGCTGAAGGAGGCTGAGAAGGACCGGCTGCACGCGCTGTACGTGCTGGCGCTCGTCATGGGGATGCGGCGCGGGGAGCTGCTGGGACTGGGCTGGGAGTCCATCGACCTGGACCGTGGCTCACTGATCGTGGAGAGGGCGCTGCAACGGGTCAACGGGGCGCTGACCCTGGTCCGGCCCAAGACGCGGTCATCGGTCCGGACCGTGCCGTTGCCGCCGGTCGTGGTGAAGGCGCTGGAGCAGCACCGGGAGCGGCAGGCGCAGGAGCGGGCGGCGGCCGGCGACACGTGGACGGAAACCGGGCTGGTCTTCACCTCCCGGGTGGGCACCGCGCTGGAGCCGGACAACCTCCGGCGGAGCTGGTACCCGCTCCGGAAGCGGCTGGGGGTCGAACTCCGCTTCCATGATCTGCGCCACTCCTGCGTGACGCTGCTGCTTGATCTCGGCGTCCCGCCGCACGTCGTCCAGCAGATCGCCGGACACAGCGGCATCGAGGTGACGATGAAGGTCTACGCCCATGCGTCGCTGGACGAGATGCGGAAGGGCTTGGACAAGTTGGGGGACCGCCTGAGCTGAGCACGGTCCACCGCTCCGGGGAGGGGAGGCCGTGGCTGGGAATACCAAGGTCCCCCTCCGCTTCACTGGAGCCTTCGCCGGGGCAGGCCGGTACGACAACTGCGGCCGCTCAGTCATCCACATCCGTGTTGACGGCCGGCGCTGCCACGTGGGCGTCTCCTACATGCCAGATTCCCCACCTCTTGCCGTTGATGAGTGCCGCCGGTCTGGGGTCGTCGTCGGAAAGCTCAGTCAATCGGGTGGACACCCAAAAACCTTGTTTCGGAATCGGGAGCCCTAGATCGGATGCGATTCGGGGGGACGGCTTTCGGTAGCCGAGGATGACAATTCCTTCGTCTCTGAGGCTTAGTCGCGCGTCACGTACTCGCTTCGGTCCATCTTTTTGCATCGCGACTGTGACCACGGTGGTGCGGTCTACGAGGCGCCCTTGTACCTTGCGAAAAAAATCATCCACTCGCAGTTGTCCGCTGCCTTGTTTCTCGAAGACGCCGCTCAGCAGGTTCGGGTTTTCGTTATCGAGCTGGAGGAGGAAGTTTGCAGGGAGCTTTCCGTCGGGTACGAGCCAGGAGATCTTTTGCTTCCCTTGTGCGGTGATCTTCCGTTTCCCGTCGCCGTTCTGGGAAGTCGATAGAACGTCCAGTGTGGTACGCAGGATGCCTACTCGGAATGACCCCTTGACATCATTAGCGGTCATGAGTAGGCATATGTGGCCAACAGCCTCTTTGGGGATCTCCCACTGGCCGATTATTGAGAATTTCGCGTCGACTGGATGTCCCGCCACCTTGTAGTCCATGGGGAATCCATACTCCAGCTCGAATTCAGCCCGAGTGACGATCTCGACCTTCGTGCCCAGATATGTTTTCTCGGTCTTCTCGACCCGGCGCGGGCCCTGCTTCACGTTAAGGTCATAACGCCCCGTCCTCTGTCCATCGAGCACCTCATCAATGGACTTGCGGAAGACCTGCCCGAAACGGGCCTCCATCCTCCTTTGGGAGCGAAACCAGTCGAGGACGGCAGACACCTCGGGGTCGCCTGCGTATGAGGTCGACGATTCGGCGTTATTGGGAATTTCGAAGAGGAACTCGTCACCTGTCATCGGTCGTCCTAAGGAGAGAAGTCACCCGGTTACGAAGGATCGAACGGTCGGGGCGGTGGCGCATGGGGGCAGCCCACGTGCTGCATCACTCTTCTGTCACGCCTCTCGCGCTTGCGCGCCCGACGTGTCGGTGGCGTCCGACCACCACGGGGCGTGGACGTTCGAGATTCAAACGCAGGCCGCTTCTTCGATTGCTGACTCGTCACGGCCGTCGCGGCCGGCCGACTCGTGTCCTGATCGAGACTGCCAGTGGTCGAGACTCTGCAGAGCTGCCTCGGAGGGGGGATCCCAGTCGAAAGCCGCGCACAGAACGTGCATGGCCAGGCGAGGTGGTACGGCGTTGCCGATCTGCTGTCCTACATCGCGGCCGGACCATGGGTAGTCAATCGGAAATGTCTGTAGACGCCCGGCTTCCGAGAGAGAGAACCTGGGAAGCTCGCTGTGGTCCATCGCCACGATGCGATTTCTGGAGATCTTACCTGTCACCGTTGCGGAGGGTTCCGACGACTTTCTGCGTCCTCGGGCTTTGGGGTCACCGCCAGTTCCGTAATTCGAGATGACGATGAATGGCGACGGGCGGTTGATGACGTCGGCCATGGTGCGCCATGGAGCCAGGCTAGGGTCTCCTGACTCGCGTGGTACACCCTTACGGTAGATTCGATGCGTCGGCGAGGGCAGCGCAACCTTCTCGTCGCCGAGTCGGGCCACGAGAGTGGCTCTTCTACGGGTTTGTGGAACGCCGAAAGCTTCAGTTTGGAGGATTCCGCAGTCCACTGAGTAACCTTCACTTCGGAGGGCTTCAGCGTAGGCTTCCCAGACTGGGAGAACTGCTGGAACCTGTTCGAGAACAATGGCGCGATAGGGTGTGCGACGTTCGTCGATGGCCTCCAAGGCCCACCGAAGTGGTTCAAGGACGAGGCCAGTCCGCTCGTCTTTCAGGTTGCCCAAATCATTTTTGATCTGTTCGCGATCCTCGCGAGCAACCATACGTTTGACGAAGCGCAACACATCGTCGAGCGCTCTGCGTCCTACACCTGTCCCGGCAACGGTGAAGGTCTGGCATGGAGGGCCGCCTGCCAGGACATCCGCCTCACGGAAATTTGCAGGTCCATACGAACGAACGTCGCCGTGCACGGTGGTCAATCCTGCTGCATTACGCGTTGCGCACGCCGACTCGTCCCATTCGATACCCACTGTCGGGATCCCGAGTTTTTCCGCTGCCACGTCGAGACCGCCAGGGCCGGCGAACAAGTCCACAATCTTGACCGGGCGCACGTGGCCTCCAGACATATCCTGATGGGCGATGTGTCATGCGCAGTTACATATGAACCGACCGCATCTGCCCGTCTTTTGCAGCAGTGGCTCAGCGTACAACAGGCGACTGACAGCCGAGGGGGACCGCTCGGACGCATCAGCGGCGGGACTTGGCTCATAGGGCACCCGGTGAGTGCGAGCGTCCGCCCATCGCTGCGTGAGGCCGTAGCCCGCCGGGCGACGAACGCACTTGGCTGGACGTGCTGCCTGGAAGAGCAGCACCGTGCCCAGAGGCGGGCCTGTCGGGTGGCAAGGTGATCGGGGGACCCGGTTGGCGTACCGGTTGGCGTAGACACACGAAACGGGCCCTGGCGGATGATCTCCGCTGGGGCCCGTATGTGCTGGTCAGAATGAAGGTGGCTGGGGCCGGGGTCGAACCGGCGACCTTCCGCTTTTCAGGCGGACGCTCGTACCAACTGAGCTACCCAGCCAGAGCGGTCCTGACGGGATTTGAACCCGCGGCCTCCACCTTGACAGGGTGGCGAGCACTCCAAACTGCTCCACAGGACCTGGCTTGTGCGACGCCCTGAACCGGGCCGATGTCGCTGAAGCAGCCTATCACGGGACGGGGGGCGGCCCGTTCGCGTTTCCCGAGGCAGGGCGCGGGGCGCCGACCCCGAAGTCCGGGTTGTGACGTTGCAAGGGGTGTGTCAGGATGCGGCGGTTCGCTCAGAACGACGCGCGGGACGAGGGAGACGAGGGAGAACCGTGGCATACGTCGCCTCCGAAGGGCGCTATGGCCCCATGCCCTACCGGCGCAGCGGCAGGTCGGGCCTTCGGCTGCCCGCCATCTCGCTCGGCCTGTGGCACAACTTCGGGGACGCCCACCCGCTGGACGGCCAGCGGGCCATCCTGCGGCGCGCGTTCGACCTCGGGGTGACCCACTTCGACCTCGCCAACAACTACGGCCCCGAGCCGGGCGCCGCCGAGCGTAACTTCGGGCAGATCTTCGCCGCGGACTTCCGCCCCTACCGCGACGAGCTGATCATCTCCACCAAGGCGGGCTACCTCATGTGGCCCGGCCCCTACGGGGAGTTCGGCTCGCGGAAGTACCTGCTGGCCAGCCTCGACCAGAGCCTGGGCCGCATGGGCCTCGACTACGTCGACATCTTCTACTCGCACCGCCCCGACACGGACACGCCCCTGGAGGAGACCATGGGCGCGCTCGACACGGCCGTGCGCCAGGGGAAGGCGCTCTACGCGGGCATCTCCAACTACACGGCCGAGCAGACCCGCGAGGCCGCGCGGATCCTGCGGGAGCTCGGCACGCCGCTGCTGATCCACCAGCCGTCCTACTCGATGGTCAACCGGTGGGTCGAGGACGGCCTGCTCGACGCCCTCGACGACGTGGGCGCGGGCTCGATCGCGTTCTCGCCGCTGGCGCAGGGGCTGCTGACCGACCGCTATCTCAACGGCGTTCCGCGGGGCTCGCGGGCCGCGGGGGCCAGCCCGTTCCTCACCGAGGACCGCGTCGCCGACGCCGTGGAGACCGCGCGGGCGCTCGACCGGATCGCCGAGCGGCGCGGCCAGACGCTCGCACAGCTGGCCCTGGCGTGGGTGCTGCGCGGGGGCCGGGTCACCTCGGCGCTGATCGGCGCGAGCAGCGTCCGCCAGCTCGAGGACAACGTCGGGGCCGTCGCCAACCTCGGCTTCGAGGACGAGGAGCTGGCCGAGATCGAGGCCGTGCTCGGCGCGCGGGCCTGAGGCGCGGGGTCGGGGCCTCGAAGGGGCGCGGCCGTCGCGCACGGGGTCGCGGGATAGCGGGGTCGCGGGATAGCGGTTCGCTGCCGCCGTGGGGCGGAAGGATGCCCGAGGGGCGCCCCGATCCGCTCCGCACCCGAGGAACGTGGGAGAGCTTGACGTGACCACACCCGCACCGTCCCCCCGACCCACCGCCCCCGACCGCGCGTTCTGGGCCGCGACGGCCGACCGGCTGCTGCTCGCGGCCCGCGCCCACGGCACCGAGCGCCATGGCCTGATCCACCTCCCCGGCCCGGCCAGCGCGAGCGGCCGGTGGAGCGACGGCCTCGAGGGCTTCGCCAGAACGTTCCTGCTCGCGGGCTTCAGGCTCGGCGGCGCGGGCGGCGATGACCCGTACCACATCGCCGAGTGGTACGCCGAGGGTCTGGCCGCGGGCACCGACCCCGGGAGCCCCGAGCGCTGGCCCACGTTCGCCGAGGTCAACCAGGCCAAGGTGGAGGCCGCCTCGATCGCGATCGCCCTGCACGAGACGCGCCCCTGGATCTGGGACCGGCTGGACGACCGCGTGCGGGGACGCGTTCTCACCTGGCTGGGTCGCATGGTCGGCACGGACACGCCGGGCAACAACTGGGTCTGGTTCCAGGGGATCACCGAGGCGTTCGCCCGTACCGCGGGGGGCCGCTGGGACCAGGCCGACCTCGACCGCGCGATCGAGCTGACCGACCTGTGGTACGCGGGCGACGGCTGGTACTCCGACGGCCTGGCGGGCGGGGCCCACCGCAACTACGACCACTACAACGGCTGGGCGATGCACTTCTACCCGCTGTGGTTTTGCCGCGTCCTCGGTGACACCGTCGGCGACGTGGCGCCCGATGGCCTGGCCGAGCGGTACCGCGCGCGGCTCACCCGCTACCTCGACGACCACCGCCACCTCACGGGCGGCCATGGCTCCCCTTTGATCCAGGGCCGTTCACTCACCTACCGGTTCGCGGCGCTCGCACCCGTGTGGGCGGGCGCGCTGTTCGACGCGACGCCGCTGCCGCCGGGGCAGACCCGCAGGCTGGCGGGGCTCACGCTGCGCCACTTCCTCGACAACGGCGCGGTCGGCGACGACGGGCTGCTGTCGCTCGGCTGGCACCGCGCGTTCCCGCGCATCCGCCAGCTCTACTCGGGGCCCGCGTCGCCCTACTGGGCGTCCAAGGGCTTCGCCGGGCTGCTGCTGCCGCCAGACCACCCCGTGTGGACCGCGCCCGAGGTGCCGCTGCCCGTCGAACAGGCCGATTACGTCCGCCCGTTGAACGCGCCAGGGTGGCTCGTCTCCGGCACGCGCGCCGACGGCGTGGTCCGCGTCGTCAACCACGGAAGCGACCACGCCGACCCGGCCAGGCTGATCGCCGACGACCCGGTCTACGCCCGCCTCGCCTACGCGACGCACGCCGCGCCCGAGATGCCCGCCGACCCCGCCCCTGGGCCGCTCGACTCCACGGTCACGCTGGTGAACGCCCAGGGCCGCGCCGCCCACCGCCGCCCGCTCACCAGGATCGAGGTGGCCGGGCGCACCGGCGTCTCGCGCAGCCGGGCGCACTGGCCCGCCGACGCGACGTGGGACCCGTTCGGCGGGCCCGACATCGAGCAGCGCACCGGGCCCTGGATCACCGTGGCCTCCGTGGTCCGCGGGCCCGTCGAGGTGCGGCTCGCCCGCGTCGACCCGGGGGAGGGCGACCTCGAACGCGGCCCGTTCACGCTGCGGTTCGGCGGCTGGCCGCTCACAGGGCCCGGCGAGGCCGCGGTGTCCCAGGGCCCCGGCGCGGCCGCGTCGTTCGCCGCCGCGGGGGGACTGGTCTCCGCGGTGGTCGCGCTGCGCGGCCTGCCGCACGCCGATGTCGCCACGGCGTCCGGGAGCAACGCGCTGGGGCCCGAGTCCGCCACCCCGCTGCTGACCACGGGCGCCGACGAGGTGCGGTACGGGGCGCTGCACGCCGCCGCGGTGGTGCTGGGCGCGGGGCCCGTCGACCCGGGGTGGCTGCCGTCGCTCGCCGAGGGCCCCGACCCTGGCACGGCGGTGCTGACCTGGCCCGAAGGGGCGACCGACACCGTTCACCTGCCCGCGCCCTGACGCGTTCTCGCCCCGCGCGCTCGCCGTGGGCTCGCGGCGCGCTCGTCGCCCACTGCGCCGCGGCCAGGGCGGCGGCCAGGGCGGCGGCCAGGCCGGTCGAGCGGCTCTCCGCGCTGGACGCGACCAAGAGCGGGGGCGCCGACTTCCGGGCGAGCGTGGCCCGTTCACGCGAGGGGTTCTTCGCCGCGCCTCCAAGGCGCTGTTCGACGCCAGCCAGCTCATGCTCACCGCCTTCGCGGCGGACGCCGACGAGGTGGGGCGGATCGCCGGGCACCCGACCTACGCGTATCTCGCCCGCCACGTCGAACGGTGTGCGCCGCACGAGGAGGGCGGCACGGCCGCGCGGTTCCTGATCCCACCCCCACCGCCCCCCGGCCGAGGCATGCCGGGGACCGTCAAGAGACAGGAGAGCACGCCGCCGCGGGCCTCCACCGGGTGGCCCTGTGGTCCGACTGGTCCCGCGCCCCGTACCGCGAGGACGCGGGCCTGCATATCGCCGTCTACCGGCACGGGGAGGCATGAGGGCGCGCGCCTCCTGGGGCACTCCCGGATCAACTCCTGGGTCAACTCCTGGTTATTTCTTTGCCGTTCCTTGTTCCGCTCATGCGCTGGACTTGACCGGGCGCGAGCAACGCTGGCGCCATGCAGATCACCTTTCGCGCCCGCCCCGCACGTATCGCCCTCGCCGTCGTCGCGGCGGGCACCCTGCTGACCGGAGCCGCCTCCGGCGTCTCGGCGGCGGCGCCCGATGAGCGCTCCGCCGGGCACCACCGGCCGACCGAGGCCGAGATCCGGGCCCTCTTCGACGACTGGAACGACGCGCTCGCCACCGAGGACCCCGAGGCCGTGGCCGACCTCTACGCGGCCGACGCCGTGCTCGAACCGACGCTGTCCGACGTCATACGCACCGACCGCGCCGGGATCGTCGACTACTTCGAGCACTTCCTGCTCCAGCGCCCTTCGGGTGAGATCGACGCGTCCTATGTCGAACTGCTCGGCCGCGACGCCGCGGTCGACTCGGGCGCCTACACGTTCACGCTGACCGACCCGGAGACGGGCGAGGTCTCCGAGGTGCCCGCGCGCTACACGTTCGTCTACGAGCGCGACGCCCACACCGGCGCGTGGCGGATCGTGAACCACCACTCATCGGCCATGCCGGAGGGCTGACGCCGGGTCAGCCGCTTACCGGCCGGTGGCGGTCGGGTGTGGGCCGGGCTCGCTTCCCGGGCCTCCCGGTGCGGTGGAGCCGCTGATGTGTCTCTGGCTGTGCGCGGGTGGGGTGCTGCGTGGGGTGCTGTGTGGGGTGCTGTGTGGGGTGCTGCGTGGGGTGCTGCGTGGGGTGCTGCGTGGGGTGCTGCGTGGGGTGGTGGTTTGTCGGCCATGCCGGAGGGCTGACGCCGGGGTACCCCGCTCATGACCGCTCGAGCCCTCCGTGCCCGCCGTCCTCGTTGGCCCCCGCCGGCTCATCGGCGCGACCTCCGCGGCTGGCCGGGGCCCGAGCCGTACCGTGGCGTCGGCGCCGAGCCGATGTCCGGCCGCGCCTTCGACCTCGCCCGACCCCAGGAGCGGCCGATGACCGAGCACCCCGTCCCCGCCGCCCCCGACCGCCTCGAACTCGGCGATGGCTCCCGCTGGACCGGTGACCGCCTGGTCCTGGTCGACCTCGACGCGGGCCGCCTCCTCACCGCCCCTGCCGAGCCAGGCCCGTTGACCGAGCTGCTGCGCGTCGACGAGCCGCTCGGCGCCGTCGCCCCCGTCGCGGGCCACCGGGGCCGCTGGATCGCCGCGGCGGGCTGCGGCGTGGCCCTGCTCGGTCCCGGCGGCGCGACGACGTGGCTGGCCCGCCCCGAGGAGGACACCCAGGGGCGCTCCCGCATGAACGACGGCGTCGCCGACCCGGGCGGCCGGTTCTGGGCGGGCAGCGCGGCGCACGACGGAACGCCGGGCGCGGGCTCGCTCTACCGCGTGGACCACGACCTCACCGTGCACCGCGTGCTCGACGGCGTCACGGTCGCGGGCGGCCCGGCGTTCACGCCCGACGGACGCCTGATGTACCTGGCTGACACGGCCGCTGGCCTCGTCCGCCGCTACCCCGTGGACCCGGACTCGGGCGAACTGGGCGTGCCCGAGCCGTTTCTGACCGTCCCCGCCGACGAGGGCGGCCCCGACGGGATGACCGTGGACCGCGAGGGCGGCCTGTGGGTCGCGCTGTGGGGCGGCGCCGCCGTGCACCGCTACCTCCCCGACGGAACGCTCGACCACGCGCTCCCGCTGCCCGCGCGGCAGCCCACCAGCGTGTGCCTCGGCGGCGCCGACGGCCACGTCCTGCACATCACGAGCGCCACGACGGGCCTGGACGCGCCCACGCCCGAGGACGGCGCCCTGTTCACCGCGCGCGTGCCCGTGCCCGGCCCGCCCACGAGCGCGTTCCGCCCGAGCGTCCCGCTCCCCGCGTAAACGCCGCGTGAACGCCGGACAGGGGCCGCCTCCCGGGTGGGAGACGGCCCCTGCTTCAGGGGGCGTCGATCGGCTGCGGCCGATCAGTGGCCAGCGATCACTGGCGAGTGATCACTGGCGAGCGATCAGAACTGGAGCGCCCAGGAGTTGAGCGTCCCGGTGTCAAGCGTGGCGTTGTCGGTCACCTGGAGGGTCCAGGTGCCGTCGGCCGCGAGGCCCGTGCCGTCGAGCGGGAAGGTGGCGGCCAGGTCCTGCTGGCTGCCGCCGGTCTGGTCCCGCAGCACCGTGGCGGTGCCGTCGGGCGCGACCAGGGTGAGCGTCAGGTCGCCGACCCAGGTGTGCGCGATGTCGACCTCGACCTCGAACCCACCGGCCAGGGTGCCGACGCCGCTGACCTCGATGGCCGACTCGGCCGTCGCGTTGTCCGCGATGGCGACCGGGGTCTCGTTGGTGAACCGCTCACCGGTCGGCGGCTCCTCGGGCTCGCCGGGGCCGCCGCCCTCGCCGCTGGTGTTCAGCAGGAGGTTGGTGGTGCCCGAAGGAATGCCGGTCAGGACGTCGGCGACGCCCGTGCCGACCAGCGATGACGCCACGTCGGCCGGGGTGGCACCGGGGTTGTCGGCCAGGAAGAGCGCCGCCGCGCCCGCCACGTGGGGGGTGGCCATCGAGGTGCCGGAGATGGTGTTCTCCGCGGTGTCACCGGTGTTCCACGCCGAGGTGATGTCGGTGCCGGGCGCGAAGATGTCCACCACGGAGCCGACGTTGGAGAAGTCCGATATCGAGTCGGTCTCGGCGCTCGACCCGACCGTGATGGCCGACTCCACGCGCGCCGGGGAGAACTGCGACGCGTCGGCGCCGTAGTCGTTGCCCGCGGCGATTGCGTAGGTGACGCCCGCGGCGATCGAGTTCTCGACGGCCGCGTCGAGCGTGGTGTCCACGCCGCCGCCGAGGCTCATGTTGGCGACCGAGGGGCCCGAGGCGTTGGCGGTGACCCAGTCGATGCCGCTGACCACGGACTCGGTGGTGCCGGAGCCCGAGTCGTCGAGGACCTTGACCGAGACGATGTTCGCGTTCTTCGCCACGCCGTAGTCGCTGCCCGCCACCGTGCCCGCGACGTGCGTGCCGTGGCCCTGGCCGTCGCTGCCGTCGCCGCCGAAGGCGTCGAAGCCGAGCGTCGCCCGGCCGCCGAAGTCCTCGTGGCTGTAGTGGACGCCGGTGTCAAGGATGTACACCGTGACGCCGGATCCGGCGCTGTCCGGGTAGGTGTAGGACGAGTCGAGCGGCAGCGCGGCCTGGTCGAGCCTGTCGAGGCCCCAGGACGGCGGGTTGGTCTGGGTGCCGGTGGCGTGGAAGACCTGGTTCTGCGTCACCTCGGCCACGGCCGGGTCGGCGGCCAGCTCAAGCGCCTCCTGCTCGGTCGCCTCGACGGCGAAGCCGTTGATGGCGTGCTCGAACACGCTGGTGACCTCGGCGCCATGGGCGTCGGCCAGCGTGCTCGCGGCCGTCTCGGCGCTGGCCGAGAGGCGGCTGTCGTCGAGGGTGACGATGTAGCTGCCGGCGATGGTGCCCTCGGCGCCGGCGTTGGCGATGGTCCCTGTGGGGGCATCGGCGGCCAGGGCGACGCCGGGAAGCGTCGCGCCGAGGCCGAGGCTCACGAGGGCGGCGGTCGCCAACCCCGCGCTTCTGCGGAGCCGGTTCGGCTTTCGCGTCAGTGCCATGAAGAGAGTTCCTTCGTATGGGGGGACTTGTGATGCGTCCATGACACTTGCAGAGACATGGACACGAACCCACCCTCTGTCTACGCGGGCAGAATGGCAAGCGCCATGGGAGAAGGTTTACTTGATGTCCATAGACCCGCAGCATTTGGTGAGTTGACAGATGCTCAGCGTCACTGACACGGCAACGGCCCCGCGAGGCGGGGCCGTTGGCGCGCGGTGGGATCCGCGGGGTGGTCGGGCGGGTGGTCGGGCGGGTGTCAGGCGCCCTCGGGGGCCGGGATGCCCGCGCCCTTGCCAGGGCAGGAGATGTTCGGGTTGATGTGCTCGAAGACCCCCTCGGGGTTCTCCTCCCAGACCCACGCGTGCAGCGTGTAGTAGGGGAGGATGCTCGGCGGGGACAGCTCCTCGCCGAAGAGGGACGCCTCACGCTTGGAGACATAGCCCACCCCGGCGAGCTTCAGGCTGCCGTCCTCCTGGGGCACGTACAGCATGGAGTTGGGCTCGGTGATCTCCAGCTGCTCCTGGCTCTCGGCCACCTGTCTGACGAAGTGATAGCCGAGCCCCGGGATGCAGGACTCGCCCAGCGTGTAGCCGTCGGCCTCGGCGAGCCGCACGTCCTGGTAGCGGACCGTGGCGGCCCGCACCCTCTTCAGCTGGGTCTCGACGGATGGGTCGGTCTGGTGGGGCACGGCGCGGGTCGTGTGGCTCTCGCCCGCCGCCTCGGCGGCGGGCTCGGTCAGGGCGGCGCTCGCCAGGGCGGCGCTCGCGGGGGTCAGGGCGATCGCGGCGGCGAGGCCGAGCGTGCCGAGGGCTCGTGCAGAGCTCCTGCTCATGTGCAGCTCCATTGCGTCTACGGGGTACGGGGGGCCGCGCGAGGCGGACATGACCGAGCCTCATGCGCGTTCCGGGCCGCCGCATCACGGGCGCGCCGAAAGGGCGAAGGACTGGCCGGATGGCGCACGCCCGCGTCCCCCGATGAGGCCCCCGGCCGCGGCGCGGTGACGGGGCGGCACTACTGTCGTTCGGCGTCGCGGGGCGGAGGCCGGTGCGCCGATCGGACGGGCCGATCGGACGGGGAGTGTGGCCGGTTGGCCGACGCGGTGGCGCGGCGCGTGCGCGAACGTTGCCCCCGAACACAACACCACACCGGGAGAGGGACGTTGATGGGGCGGCGAGAGACGGCCGGAGCCCACGCCGATGGCAGGCCCGCGGCCGGGACGACCACGGAGTTCGAGGACGACGTCATGGACGCGCTCATGGAGGCGCTGCGCCGCGCGGTCAAGCTCGAGATGCCTGCCGTGGGCTCCGAGACGCTGCTCGGCGTCGTCGTGCTGCAAGACCCGGACATCGGCGCGGCGATCGCCGGGGGCATGCGGAAGGTGGGCTCCCTCAGCGGCTCGGCCTTCGGCCACGCGGGCCGCGGATGGGTGAGCGAGGACAGGGAGCCGAACGCGTCGGCGGCGGACGGCGCGGACGGCGTGGGCGGCGTGGGCGGCGTGGGCGGCGAGGATGGCGTGGGCGGCGTGGGCGGCGCCGATGAGGCCGACGTGCGCGAGGCGGACCGGCGCGAGGTGGACACCGCCTGGCGCGAGGCGCGGTGGGGCTTCGCCCAGAGGGGGCGCCGATCCGCGCGGCAGGACCCGTCCGAGCTGCCGGAGATGACCGGCGCGCTGCGCGCGTGCCTGCTGCGCGCGATGGCGTCGGCCCGCGCCGAGGGGACCGTCGCGGTGCGCCTGCGGCATGTGGCGCGCGCCCTGCTCGACCTGCCTGGCAGCAGGGCGGCCGAGGCCCTGGCGCTCCAACGCCTCGACCCCGGCGCCGCGTTGGCCGCGCTCGACCGCGTCGACGCGAGCGCCAGGGAGGAGAAGGAGGGCCCCGAGTCCGTCGGCGTCGCCCTGCTGCGCAGCGCAGGAACGCTGGGCGGCAAGAGCGGCAACCGCCTGACGCGGGCGTTTATGTCGTGGATCACGGGGTCGGGGGTGAACGGCTCATCCGTGCTGACCGCGGTGATGATCGAGTCGTCGCGGCAGGCGTTGCGGTGCGGGCGTGCCGAGATGGAGCCGGTGGACCTCCTGCTGGGAACGCTGGCCCTCGACCGGGCGCTTCTCATCGCCGGTCGTTCGCTCACGGAGAGCCTGGCGACCGTCAACACCGCCGCAGACGTGCTGCGTCGGCACGGAGTGCGGCACGACGCGCTGGCCGCCGTGGCCATGGCGCACCCGCCCGCCGCCTTCCCCGACGACACCCCGCCGCACTCGGCCGCCAGCGACCGGGTCATGGCCGCCGCGCGGCTGGCCGCCGCCGAGCACGGCTCGCCCACCGTCGGCACGGTGCACCTGGTGTCCGCGCTGCTCGACGAGCCGAAGGCGGACGGCGGGGCCGACGCCAAGGACCACGCCAAGGACCACGCCAAGGACCACGCCGGGTCCCGCCGTGAGGTCGCGGCGCTGCTCGCCGCCGACGGCGTGGACGTGGCCGCGCTGCGGGCCGAGCTGAGCCTCCGGCTGGGCGCGTGACCACGGCGGGGCAGGGGGCGTCGCGCCCCAGCGCGCCACGGCGTGCCGCACGGCTGCGGGACACCGTGACCGGCGTTCCGCGGTGGGCGCGCCGCGAGACGGCCGAGACCTGGCGCGCGGTGCGGGCGGCGCCAGGGCGCGTGGTCGTCGAGGCGCTGCTGTGCTCCGCGACGGCCGCGTTCGGGCCGCTACCGCTGATGCTCGCGCCTCCCGACCGGCTGGCGTGGGCCGTTGTCGGGGCGCTGTGGGCGACGTTGCTCGTGCCCGCGAGGCGCGGCCGCCCCGTGCTCGCGGTCGTGGGCTCATCCGTGCTGGTCACGGGCGACAACGTGTGGACACTCGCGGTGACGCCCCTGCTCGTGCTCTCCGCCACGCGCCGCATCGCGCCGCCGCGCCGGGCCTGGCGCGTGGTCGGCCTCGCCTGCGCCGCCACGGGCGTCCTGACCGTCGTCCTCGCCCCGGCACGGCCCGACCCCCTGGTGCTGCAACTGGCCGGGAACGCGTTCTCCGCGGTGCTGCTGCTCCTGCTGCCCACCCTGGCCGGAACCCTGCTCGGCACGCGGCGCCCCCTGGTGAGCCTGCTGCGGGAGCGCAACGCCTATCTGGAGCAGGCCCGCACGCTGACCGCAGTGGCCGCCAGGCTCGAGGAACGGACCAGGATCGCCGGGGAGATGCACGACCTCCTCGGCCACAGGCTGAGCCTGATCTCGGTGCACGCCGGGGCGCTCGAGCTCGCCGCGGCCCGGCAGGCGCCCGCCCTCGCGGGCCAGGCCGAGCTGCTGCGCACGGTCTCGGGCACGGCTATGGAGGAGCTGCGCGACATCCTCGGCGTCCTGCGCCGCGAGGACACGCGGGACCAGGACGACGGCACGGGGAACGAGAGGGGAACGCGCGAGGACATCGCCGCCCTCGTGCACGCGTCGCGGCAGGCGGGCAGCGCGGTCGAGCTCGACTGGTCGGTCGCCGACCTACCCGGCGTGGGGCCGCGCGGGCTCCAGGCGATCCACCGGGTGGTCCGCGAGGGGCTGACCAACGCGCTCAAGCACGCGGCGGGGGCGCCCACCAGGGTGGCGGTCAGGGAGACGGGCGGCGGGATCGAGGTGTCCGTGACCAACGAGGCCCCGCGCGCGGGCGGCCGTTCGCAGGGCGGGAGCCGCAGCGGGCTCGCGGGCTGCCAGGAGCGGATCGCGCTGCTCGGCGGCACGTTCGAGGCGGGCGCCCTGGCCGACGGCGGCTTCCGCGTGGTCGCCCGGCTGCCCGTCCGCGGCAACGGCGCCCCCGAGGCGCCGACGTTCCCCAGGCCCGAGGGCGCCGAGCCGCGAGGGGCGCGCGCCCCGCAGCCCGACGAGGTCCTGACCTGGCCGCGTGTCCTGGGCTCTGGCTGCCTGGCGTCGCTCGTCGTGCTGCCGACGGTCGCCTTCCTCCTCGTGCTGGTGGCGGACGCGGCTCTACGATGAGCCGATGATCCGAGTCCTGGTGGCCGACGACGAGGCGCTGATGCGGGCGGGAATCCGGCTGATCCTGGAGAACGCCGACGATGTCGAGGTAGTCGCCGAGGCGGGCGACGGCAGGGAGGCCACCTCTGCGTGCCGCGAGCAGCGCGTCGATGTCGCCCTGCTCGACATCCAGATGCCGCACAGGGACGGCATCGCCGCCGCGGGGGACATCGCCCGCCTCTCGCCCCGCACCCAGGTGGTGATGCTGACGGCGTTCGGTGAGGAGGAGAGCGTGACGCGCGCCCTGCGGGCCGGGGCGAGCGGGTTCCTCCTCAAGGACACGGGCCCGACGGAGCTGATCCGCGCCGTGCGGCTCGCCGCGCGGGGCGAGCCGGTCCTCGCCCCCCGGATCACCCGTCAACTGCTGGAGCGCCACGTCCGGTCGGGCCGCGACACCGACGCGGCCCTGCGCAGGACCGAGGAGCTGACCCCGGCCGAACGCGACGTCCTGCGGCTGCTCGGCACGGGCCTGTCCAACGCGGAGATCGCCGCCGAACTCCACCTGAGCACGGGCACGGTGAAGGCCCACATCAGCCGCATCCTGACCCGCACGGGCTGCGCGAACCGCGTCCAGGCCGCGGTCCTCGCCCACGACGCGGGCCTGCTCGCGTAAGGCGGCCGCGGGGGCACACACCCTTCGAGCCCGCCCAGGGCGCCGCTGACACGGTGATCCGCGCAGCCGTTGAGCTCATGGAACGGCCCTGACCGGGGCCGGGACGCGCTTCGTTCAGCGGGCGTGCTGAGCTCATGCCGCGCTTGCGCCGGGCCGGGATCTTCGCTCAAGGGGCGCCCATCGCGTTGCCGCCGCTCCGGCGTCCGCACCTGTACCCCCGACGGGAGCCCCAGAACAAGGGAACACCCGGAAGGCCAGCCCCTCGATGGTCTTTCCCGAAGTCGGGGCGGGTCTGTCCAGTCAACGGCTGATCTTGGTTGTTGAGGTTCAGTGAGGTTCTCTCAGCGAAATGATCTTCGCGAAGCGGGTTGATCTGGGCATGTCTGCCTGA
>NZ_QEST01000215.1 GCF_003311645.1 Streptomyces sp. PT12
GGTGCCCCCACCGTACGAGCCGCGATCCGGCGCCTTGCCAGGCGGGCGCCATCCGCTGCTCGCTGATCCACCGGGAACTATCAGACAGGCCCTGGCCCACGAGCGGGCCCGCGCGGTCGGCGGAGAGTTCGGACGTGCGGAACCGCTCGCGCGGCGCCGTCACGATCGCCGTCACCGCCGCGTTCCCCAGCGGGATCCAGGCCACGCGCACCGCCACGCCGGTCAGGAAGAGCAGCAGCGTGCGGTAAACGGCGTGCCCGGACAGCGCGTGCCCCACCTCGTGGCCGATGACGGCCCGCGGGATGCTCGTAGGCGCGGGGCGATATGCCGGGGAGACGCCGTCGTTCCCGCGTTTCCGTGCCGCCGCTCCCGCTGGTCGTGTCCTCGCTCATCGGGCGACCCCCTCCTGACGTCTCCCCGCGGCCCGGCGCCGTGGCCGCGCACCGCACGGTGGCGAGCGATGGGGGCAAGAGGCCATGGCATAGTCCTCCGCATACGATGACACCGGGCACCGGATACCGGCTCTCGACACCGAGCCTTCGCGGTGTCCACGGTGTCCACGCAGTGTCCGCAGCACTCCCGTTCCCGGATAGGTCCGCGTATGACTCAGCTCACCGCCTCGAACGCCGTGTCCCTCGTGCACACCCTCGCCGAGGAGAGCCACGGGCACTCGAGCCTGAACCCCTACGCCATCGGCGGCGGCGCCCTGGCCGCGCTGCTGCTGCTGCTCTGGATCACCACCCGGCTGAACCGCGATCGCTGAGGTCCGGTCCATGGCGGGACAGATAGGCGTCGGCAAGCGGCGGCTCGGCGTGATGGGCGGCACGTTCGACCCCGTCCACCACGGGCACCTGGTCGCCGCGAGCGAGGTGGCGGCCAGGTTCGAGCTGGACGAGGTCATCTTCGTGCCGACGGGGACGCCCTGGCAGAAGGGGCACCGCGAGGTGTCACCGGCCGAGGACCGCTACCTGATGACGGTGATCGCCACGGCGTCCAACCCCCAGTTCTCGGTGAGCAGGATCGACATCGACAGGGGCGGCAAGACGTACACGATCGACACGTTGCGCGACCTGAGGGCCGAACACGGCGACGCCGACCTGTTCTTCATCACCGGCGCCGACGCGCTCGCGCAGATCCTCGGCTGGCGCGACGCCGAGGAGCTGTTCTCGCTGGCCCACTTCATCGGCGTGACCCGTCCTGGTCACACGCTCGCCGACCCGGGGCTGCCAGGCGGCGGCGTGTCCCTCGTGGAGGTGCCCGCGCTCGCCATCTCCTCCACCGATTGCCGCGAGCGGGTCGCCCGCGGCGATCCCGTCTGGTATCTGGTGCCGGACGGGGTCGTGCGCTACATCAACAAGCGGGCGCTCTACCGGAACCCTGGCGAACCGGCGCGCTGAACGGACGGAAGGGCGGCACTGGTGAACGACCGACAGGATCCGTACGGGCAGGTCTACGGCTACGACGAGTACGGCCGCCCGCTGTACGGCTCCGTCCCCTCGCAGGACGTTCCCCCGCAGGGCGCTCCCCCGCAGGGGCACGAGCAGGGCCACCACCAGGAGCCGTATCCCCAGGGCCAGGACTGGCGGCAGGGCGCGGCCGATCCCTACGGGTACGACTACGGCACGGGTCAGCAGCCACCCGTCACCGAGGGGTATGCGCACGAGGGGTATGCGCAGGGCTACCAGCAGTACCCGGGGCAGTACCCGGGCCACCAGGCGCCCGAGGGATACGCGGCCCCGCAGGGCTACGCCGCCCAGGGCTACCCGGCGCAGGACTACGCGCCGCAGGGCTATCCCGCGCAGGACTACCCCGTTCTCGACGACACGGGGCAGCAGCGGCCCGTCGCGACCGACTGGGGAACGGGCCAGCAGCCGCCCGTCGGCGACGAGGCACCGCCCGTCGCGCCGCCCGCGCCCGCGCCGCCGCCCGCGGCCGCCGTTCCGCCGCAGCGCCGCGCCCCGGGGGAGCGCGGGGAGCGCGGCGACGGCGCGGGCGGGGGGGACGACGAGGACTACGAGACCGGCGAGTTCGCCTTTGTCGAGGAGCGGGACGAGGAGTCAGAGGACGTCATCGACTGGCTCAAGTTCTCCGAGAGCCGCACCGAGCGCCGCGAGGAGGCCAGACGCCGCGGCCGCACCAGGGTCAAGCTCCTGGTCATCCTGCTGGCGCTCGCCCTCGTCGGCGGCGTGGCGTTCCTGTGGCTGACCGACAGGCTGCCGTTCCTCCCGGGCTCCGACACCGCCGCCGACGGTGGCCAGGGCGCCGAGGTCCGCGACGTCATCGTGCTGCATCTGCGCCCCGTCGACTCCGACGAGTCGTCGACGGCCCTGCTGATCGCCAACGAGACCGCGGGCACCGGCACCACGCTGCTGCTCCCCAACGAGCTGGCCGTCACCCCCGACGGCGGCACCACCACCCTGGGCGAGGCGGTCAACGAGGAGGCCGCTGGCTCGGTCCGCGACGCCATCGGCGGCCTGCTCGGCGCCGACATCAAGGGCACATGGCGCCTTGACACCCCGTATCTGGAGAACCTGGTCGACCTGGTCGGCGGCATCACCCTCACCACCGACGCCGAGGTCGCGGGCGGCGGTGACGACGAGGGGCCGCTCGTTCCGCTGGGCGACGACGTGCTGCTCAGCGGGCGCGCGGCCGTCGCCTACGCCACCCACCGCGCCGACGACGAGCCGAGCGGCGCCCAGCTGGCGCGGTTCGGCCAGGTCATGCAGGCGGTCATGGCCAAGATGCCGAGCGGCGAGAGCGGCGCCACCCGGGTGGTCGAGGCGCTCGCGCAGATCACCGACCCGTCCCTCACCGAGGACGAGCTGGCCGTCAGCCTCGCCCAGCTGGCCGGATACGCGCAACAGGACGCGTACGACACCGTTCCGCTGCCCGTCGAGGCCGACGGCACGCTCAGCGACGAGACGGCCGACGGGCTGGTCGTGGACGTGCTCGGCGGCACGGTCAGCAACGCCGACCCGGGGGCCGCGCCCCGCATCGGCATCAGGGACGCCAGCGGCGCCGAGGCGGCGGAGGACGCCAGGATCGCGCTGGTCAACGGCGGCTTCACCGTCGTGGACGCCCGCGCGTCCGACGCGACGGAGGCCGAGTCCCGGGTGACCTACGCCGACCCCGCGCACCAGGAGGTCGCCGTCGAGGTCGCCAGGACGCTGGGCCTCCCCGACGAGGCGGCGGTGGAGGGCGAGGGCGCAGGGAACGCCGATGTGACGATCATCCTGGGCGAGGATTATGGGCAGTGAGTGTCGGAGGTCCGTGAGATCCTGAAACGGCAGCCGCGGGACCGCTGGACGGCGCCGCGGGACGCCCATCGCCGGACGGCGCCGAGAAGGCGCTCTGACGACACCGAGGAGACAGCCGCACCCGTGACCGCAACGGACCGCGCCACCGAGATGGTCGAGGTCGCCGCCCAGGCGGCCGCCGACAAGCTCGCGCACGACATCATCGCCTACGACGTCAGCGACGTCCTGGCCATCACCGACGCCTTCCTCCTCGCCTCCGCGCCGAGCGACCGGCAGGTCAAGTCGATCGTCGACGGCATCGAGGAGCGGCTGCACCAGACGCTCGGCATCAAGCCGGTCCGCCGCGAGGGCGAGCGCGAGGGCCGCTGGGTCCTGCTCGACTACGTCGACATCGTGGTGCACGTCCAGCACGCCGAGGAGCGGGTGTTCTACGCCCTTGAGCGCCTGTGGAAGGACTGCCCGCCGCTGGACCTCCCCGAGGACGCCAAGGCGACCAGGGGCAAGGCCGCGGCCCACGAGCACGCGGCGACCGGGGGCGGTGAGCTCAGCTGAGCGGCGGCCGCAGGATCGTGCTGTGGCGGCACGGCCAGACCGCGTGGAACCTCGAGCGCCGCTTCCAGGGCACCACCGACGTGGACCTCACCGAGACCGGCAGGGCCCAGGCCAGGCGCGCCGCCCGGCTGCTCGCCACCCTCGGGCCGCACGCGATCATCTCGTCCGACCTGCGGCGCACCGTCGACACCGCGGCCGAGCTCGCCGCCGTCACAGGGCTGACCGTCACGCATGACGAGGGCCTGCGCGAGACCTACGCGGGGGCCTGGCAGGGCCTCACCCACGACGAGATCAAGGCCACCTACGGCGACGAGTACGCCGCGTGGAAGCGCGGCGAGCCCGTGCGCAGGGGCGGCGGCGAGCTGGAGACCGAGGTCGCCGACCGCGCCGCGCCGCTGGTCGAGCGCGCGGTGGAGAAGCTTCCCGCGGAGGGCGTCCTGGTCGTCGTCAGCCACGGCGGCACGATCCGCACCACCATCGGCCGCCTCCTCGGCCTGCCCCCGCGCAGCTGGGAGGCGCTCGGCGGCCTGTCGAACTGCGCGTGGTCCGTCCTCGGCGAGAGCGTCCGCGGCTGGCGCCTGACCGAGCACAACGCCGGGTCCCTCCCCGAGCCCGTCCTCGGCGACGACGTGTGACCGCTCGGATCGTTCAACGGCCTCTCCGATTCGTTCAACGGCCGCTCACCCTGGCGGCGTTGATCACCCGCAGCCGCTCGACGCGCCGCCTGGTCTCCTCGTCGCCCGGAATGTAGGTCGCCCGGAATGTAGGTCGCCCGGGATGTAGGTCGCCCGGGATGTAGGTCGCCCGGGATGTAGGTCGCCCCGGATGTAGGTCCCCCGGGATGCGCGGTGCATGACCGTGATGCGAACGCGGCACGTACCATCCTGGCCGCCGGGCTGGCGGCAGCAGCCTGTGGCGCCCCGCTGCTCGCGCCCCGCGTGCTGCGCGGCCCGGCATGCCGCTGGCCGCGACGCGGATCTTCCGCGCGATGGCGGTCAACGCGGGCGTGCTGTCACGCTGTCCCCGCACCTCAAGGGGCCCGAGGCGGCGGGTGGCCTCGGCCTCGCGCCCGTGGCCTCGGCCTCGCGCTCGCCTGCGGGCCCGTCCTGACCCGTTCCCTCGCCCTGGTCGCCCCCGAGGACGCGGGCGCTCTCTCGCGCCGCCGCGCCGGGTGACCGCTGTGTATCGATCCCGTCTCCCTTCGTGTGGAGACGGGATCCGTGGGCTTATCGGGCCGCCGGTGACGTGGCAGAATCGGGGACACGTCGGGAGCGGACGGAGGGGTATGCCTCGTGTGCACGGCCCGCAATCGAGGGTGGAGCTGATCGCGCATGGGTGCCCACAGCAGAAAGTGCGACTGGTGCGGCGCGGGAACCCCAATCGTCCGCGACCTCCAGCCCGTCAACGTCGCGTACCAGTACTGGTGCGTCGAGTGCGCCAGGGCGCTGATCATCAAGGGCGACCCGATCGAGGTCTACCGCGAGCTGGAGGGCGAGCCGATCTACGGCCGCCTCCTGGACGAGCACTGCGCCCTGAAGCGCTTCTACTCGTTCGCGTCCGTCTGACCCCCCGGACAATGGATTTGGCAAACGCCCCGACCCCCCGTGTAGAGTAGGCACCGCCGCCGAGGGGAATCCCGAGGCGGACAGGCAAGGGGCTATAGCTCAGTTGGTAGAGCGCTTGCATGGCATGCAAGAGGTCAGGAGTTCAATTCTCCTTAGCTCCACAGGACAGAGGCCGTCTCCCGGTAGGGAGGCGGCCTCTGTGGTGTGGGTGCGTGATATGGCCCGGGCGCCGGTCTCTCGTGCATCGCGCGCGCGACGTGGAGCCGTTGTTCGTCTTCGGCGCAGGCAGGGACCTGGCGTGCCAGCCAGCTGGTCCCGTGACGAGCCGCCTCGCGAGAGTCCGGGCCGTGATGGACGTGCCGGGGCCCGGCGGGACGCGGCTGAGGGCCGCTGTCGGCAGATCGCCACGATGGCGACGGCCGATGGCATGTGCCCGCGTGTGCGGGACCATGCGGCGAAGGCGCTGTCGGGCGAGCGAGCGCCGACCCCCGTCGGCCGAACCGATAGACGCACTCACCCTCGGGTTGCCTTCGAGGCGGATCCTCACAGCCTGTCGCGGAGCTGGGTGATCACCATGGCGGTGGCGAAGAACCCGTAGAAGCCGATCGCCAGCAGCATGAACGCCAGCCGCCCGCCCCGCAGTCGTATCGCCCGCGGCAGGTCCTTGCGGTTCAGCCTGACCAGCAGCACCGAGTACAGGAGGGTGACCACCGACGCGGTGCAGGTCGAGATGAGGAGGAGCGACAGCGGCTGGTTCACGCCCGACAGCAGGATGACGGAGCCGAACGCTATCTCGGTCCACACCGCGGCGACATACAGCCTGCCTTCGGTCCAGAACGCCGACCTGGCCAGATAGGTGCGTTTGACGAAGTCGCTGACGACCCGTCCCATGATGTCGAGCATGCCGAGGGAGGCCGCCCACAGGGAGACCACGGCGACGGAGTAGAAGAGGATCTCCATCCAGTCCCCGACCTCGGTGCCCAGGATCTCCGCCTGCGTCCGCAGGAAGGCCGGGTCGGAGGTGATGTCGTCCTGCCCGTGCAGGGTCTGGTAGGCGAGCATGCACATCAGGCTGATGGTCAGCAGGCAGACGACGCCGAACGAGACGATGTGCTCGACGTTGGCGCGTCGCCACCACACGCGCCACCGGGCGAGGTTGATCTCGTCCTGGGGGAAGGTGTAGCGGTCGGAGCCCGACGCCTCCTCCCGGCCCGTCACGGGCGAGACCAGCCGTGGCACGTGTGCGCCCATGCCATAGCCCTTGTCCCGGATCCAGTTGCTCAGGACGAGGTTGTGTACGCCTCCCGCTCCCGCGGCCCCGAGACCGCCGAGCAGCATGGTGAAGGTGACCTCATCGGGAATCCGCCCGATGCCGGTCACGGTCTCCTCCGCGGCGTCCCCCCAGGTCTGCCAGGTGAGCACGGCGACCACGATGACGGCGAGGAAGAGGAGCGTGACCGCGACCTTGATCAACTCGGCCCGCTCCATGGTTCGGTAGATCACCGGGGAGACGGTGAGCAGCGCCCCCATGGCCACGAGGGCGACCACGGTGATCACGACGACATCGCCGCCGTCCACCGCGTAGGTCAGCACGGTGGTGCCGCTGGTCGCCCAGCCCGGCCACATGTACTGGAAGGCGGCGGCCAGGCAGATGAGGACGCCCCAGCCCGTCCACCAGCGGGAGAGCCCGGCGACCACGGTCTGCCCCGTCGCCAGTGTGTAGCGTTCGATTTCCAGGTTGATGCCGGTCTGGATGACGATGGTGGTGAGGGCGAGCCAGAGCAGGCCGAGGCCGCCGACGGTGGTCAGGTGCGGCCAGAGGATCACCTCTCCCGCGGCCATGCCGATGCCCACGGCTATGACGCCGGGCCCGACGAGTCGCCGCAACGGGGGCGGTTCCGGTAGGTCGAGAGACGGGGGCGGGAGATGGGTCGGGACCGGGCGGTCGGTCGTGGCCATGGCGCGGCTCCAGGCGGGATGGGGGAGGGGGAGGTCAAACGGTGAGCTGGCGGGTGTGCTGCGCGGCCAGGCGCACGGTCGCGTTTCTGGCGCCGTAGCCGCGGTAGCCACCGGTGCGCTGGACGATCTCGAAGAAGACGTGTCCGTAGGTGGCGGTGTAGAGATGCCGGAACTCGCCGTGCTCGTCCCGGTCGTAGAGGATCCCCAGCGAGCTGAGGTCGTCCAGGGTGGCCGGGGAGAGGTCATGGAGAGCGGCGAGGTCGTCGTAGTAGTTGGTGGGTATGGGCAGCGTCTCGGTGCCGTGCTCGCGCAGGCGGCGTGCCACGGCCGCGATGTCGTCGGTGGCGAACGCGATGTGCTGCGGCCTGGCCTCCTGAGCGCCGGGCCCTGGCGCGACGTTGAGCACCAGGCGCAGCGTGCCCTCGGGGTTGGCCACCGCCCGGCTGCGGAACAGTCCGTAGGGGTCCACCAGATCGACGCTCTCCCTGGGCTGGAGCCCGAGGACGGTGCGGTAGAAGAGGGCGGCCTCGTCGAAGCGGTGCCACGGCTGGGTCAGCGCGACGTGGTCGATGTGGGTCAGGGACCCCGCGCGGTCGCCGGTGTCGTGGTGGGCGGGGACGAAGTCCCGCGTCCAGCTGGGGCGGTCGGGCCCGGGGACCTCCTTCGGACCTTCCGAACCCCGGGGCAGAGTGCGGCAGAAGAACAACTCGGTGCCGTCGGGCGCGGCCACCACGTCCAGGGGAACGTCCTTCCCGACCGTGCGGCGCGGAACGATGGGGGCGAGAAGCGGCTCGGCCCGTTTGATCGCGCCCGCCGGGTCCGGGGTCTCAAGACCGATCGCCGCGAGGCCGGGCCCCTCCCGGCGCGCCGGTCCTCCGGTGGTGAGCAGAACGCGTGCCTCGCCCTGCTCCCACAGCTCGACCGGCTTGCGGGCGTGCCGACCGGTGCGGGCGAAGCCGAGAGTGGTCAGCAGAGCGCGCAGCGGCTCGCTGTCGGCGGTGGCCAGCTCGGCGAACGCGATACCGCGGGGGACGACGGCCGCGGGCAGGGAGGTCAGCCCCGCGGATTCCTCGAGTGCCAGCAGTGACCGCTGGGCGTCGACGGCGGTGCGGCCCGCGTCGGCCTGCCGGAAGACGTCGTTGAACACCTCGAGCGACAGCGGCCCCTGATAGCCGGCGTTCATCGCGTGGCGGACGAGCCCCGCCACGTCGAATCCTCCCTGACCGGGGAAACAGCGGTAGTGGCGGCTCCACTGGAGGACATCCATGGCCATCAGGGGCGCGTCGGCGAGTTGGAGGAAGAAGATCTTCTCGCCGGGGATCGCCTCGATGCCCCGGGGGTCTGAGCCGCGCGACAGGATGTGGAAGCTGTCAAGGCACACGCCGAGGCTCGGGTGGTCGGCGGCTCGCACGATGCGCCAGGCGTGCTCGTAGGTGTGGACGTGGCGCCCCCACGCGAGGGCCTCGTAGGCGATGCGCACGCCGTGTTCGGCGGCGCGGGTCGCGAGGGCGTGCAACTGCTCGGCGGCGAGCGCGTCGTCGGACACGGAGTCGGGGGAGACGCTGGAACACACGAGCAGCAGGTCGACGCCGATGCGGCGCATCAGGCGAAACTTGTGCTCGGCCCTGCGGATGTTGCGCGCGAAGACATCGGCGGGAACGGCTTCTGCGTCGCGGAACGGCTGGTAGAGGTCGATGGCCAGCCCGAGGTCGGCGGCGCGCGACCTGACCTCCTCGGGGCCGAGAGGGGAGCCGATCAGGTCGTTCTCGAAGATCTCCACGCCGTCGAAGCCGGCCGCGGCGGCGGCGGCGAGCTTCTCGGACAGTGAGCCGCTCAGTGACACGGTCGCGATGGATGTGCGCATCGTTTCGTTCTCCCCTCAGGCCGCGGTGGCGGCGAGGTCGGCGAGGTCGGCGAGCATGCGGTCGCCGTGTGGCTCGCATCCGGTGAACAGGCGGAAGGCCGCGGCGGCTTGGAAGACCGCCATGCCGCCGCCGTCGAGGGTGCGGCAGCCAAGGCGGCGGGCGGCGCGCAGCAACTCGGTCTCCAGCGGTCGGTAGACGATGTCGGCAACCCAGAGCCCGGGGCGCAGCAGGTGCCCGGGGAGCGGCATGCCGGGGCGGTGCGCCATGCCCGTGGGGGTGGCGTGCACCAACCCGTCCGCACGGCGGAGCCGGTCTCCCGCGTTCTCCGGCGCGGCGGCCGCAGCGCGTCCCTTGCCGAAGCGCTCCGTCAGGGCGAGGGCGAGGGCGGTGGCGCGCTCGGGTCGGTCGTCGATCACGGTCAGCCGGTCGGTGCCGAGGGTCAGCAGCGCGTGGGCCGTTGCCGCCCCGGCGCCACCGGCGCCGAACTGCACCACGTGGCGCCTGGGGGCCTCGGGCAGGCCACGTGCGAAGGACTCGGCGAATCCGGTGAGGTCGGTGTTGTGTCCCGCGGAGCCTCCGTCCCGGAAGACGACGGTGTTCACGGCTCCGAGCGCCGCGGCCTCGGGTGACAGCACGTCCAGGTGCTCGCCGACCAACTGCTTGCAGGGATGGGTGACATTGAGGCCGTCGTAGCCCGCCTCGCGGGCCCAGCGCAGAAGGTGGCCCACGGCCGTGGGAGTCACGCCGAGCCGGTCGATGTCGAGGGTGCGGTAGGTGTACGTCAGGCCGTGGCGGGCGGCCTCGCGTTCGTGCAGGGCGGGGGTGAGTGAAGCGCCGATGTCGGAGCCGATCAGGCCGATCAGGTAGGACCCCGCGGGCATGGGCACCTCCAATGTACGAACTGGTTCGTTAGTCATACGGGGACTTCCACGCTGTGAGAAGCCCCCGGGAGCGGCTTTCTTCGCCTGCCTAGACTTGGGGCGAGATCAGCGCGGGAAGGGAAGCCGCATGAGCGCAGCCAGTCCGCCGCCCGTGGCAGGTCCCGGGGATGCGGCGGCGGGGCCCGCGCGGGCGCGGGACGCGGACCGCACGCGGACGGAGATCCTCGACATCGCGACCGAGGAGTTCGCGAGGGTCGGCTACTCAGGTGCGCGGGTGGACGACATCGCCGCCCGCACCCGCACCACCAAGCGCATGATCTATTACTACTTCGGCGGAAAGCAGCAGCTGTTCACGGCAGTGCTTGAGCGCGCGTACGCCAGGATCAGGGAGGCCGAGCAGGAGCTGGACGTCGATCAGCCGGACCCGGTCGCCGCCATTCGCCGCTTGGCCGAGCTGACCTTCGATCACCACGAGGCGCACCCGGAGTTCATCCGATTGGTCAGCATCGAGAACATCCACGAGGCGGAACACATCGCGGCCTCGGAGACGCTGACCCAGCTCAACTCACCCGCGATCGGCGTCATTTCCCGCATCCTGGACGCGGGCCGCGCCGAGGGCGTCTTCCGGGCGGACGTGGACGCGGTGGACGTGCACGCGATGATCAGTGCGTTCTGCTTCTTCCGGGTCGCCAACCGCCACACCTTCGGCACGCTCTTCGGCCGCGACCTGACGGCCGAAGACCGCCACGAGCACTACCGCACCATGCTCGGCGACATGATCACCGCGTATCTGAAGGGGGCGGACTAGCGGGCCGCGGCCGAATCGTCGGCCCGGCCTGACCCATGGTGAGCGGGTGTCGTCCCGTGGTCCGACGCGGGCGCCGAGCGGGCACGCGCTGCCCGTCGTGCCGCGCGTGGACGCCGGAGACACCGGCGACCCGGTGCGTTTGGGCGGGTGGCCGAGACCCCGCCACCGCGCCCTCGACCTCGCCAGGCCACCCACACGCGATCGACGCGCTCAGCTCCGAACGCGGCGGTCGTAGTCCCTCTGGTGCGCCTGGATCTCGTCCGCGTGGTCGACCGTCCAGTCGTACAACCGGCCGAATGGCTCCCGCAGGGATGCGCCGAGTGGGGTGAGGGCGTACTCGACCCCGACCGGCGAGGTGGGCAGCACGCGCCGCACGATCATCCCGTTGCGTTCCAGGCGGCGCAGGGTCGGTTCGTGTGATCGTGTTCGACAGCGCCGACCCGGAGTTCTTCATCGCCCATGTCGACATGACGCTCATCGACGCGCCGGACGCCTTCGACACGTTCGCGACCGACCTTCCGGACGGCGTCAACGTCTTCCAGGCCCTGGGGGAGCTGCTTCGGCACCATTCCCAGGTGACCATCGTCAAGCTTGCCGGGCTGGCGCGCGGCGGAGGGGCGGAGTTCGTCACGGCCGCGGACATGACGTTCGCGGCGATCGGCCGTGCCGGGATCGGCCAGATCGAGGCTCTGATGGGCATCGTCCCCGGGGGAGGGGGCACGCAGTACCTCTCCGGCAGGGTCGGCCGCGATCGCGCCCTGGAGGTGGTGCTGGGCGCCGACCTGTACGACGCCGAGACCGCGGAGCGCTACGGCTGGGTCAACCGAGCCGTTCGAGCCGACGAGCTCTTTAGGGAGTCACCTCGTCGCGGGGGTGGCCATGCGGTGGGGCGCTTATTCGCTGGACACGTCTGTGGGCGGCGGTGAACGGTGGCGGAATGAAGCAGGAGGACATCTGGGACGCTGATGCCGCCCAGCGCTATGACACGCCAGGGACGGGCGTGTTCGCGCCGGAGGTTCTGGGGCCGACGGTGGATCGTCTCGCCGGATGGGCGGGGGAGGGAGCGGCGCTGGAGTTCGCCATCGGGACGGGCCGGGTGGCCGTTCCGCTCGCCGCGCGAGGAGTCCCGGTCGTCGGGATCGAGTTGTCGCCGCCGATGGTGGAGCAACTGCGCACCAAGGTTGACGAGGCGACGATCCCCGTGGTCATCGGTGACATGGCGACCACGGTGGTCCCCGGGAAGTTCACGCTGGTCTACATCGTCTTCAACGCGATCTCGAACCTGCTCACCCAGGCCGAGCAGGTCGCGTGCTTCCGCAACGCGGCGCGTCACCTCGGGCCCGGCGGGCGGTTCGTGGTCGAGCTCTGGGTGCCCGAGCTGCGCAAGCTGCCCCCGGGCCAGCAGGCCATCGTCTGCCGGTCCGAGCCCGGCTACATCGGGCTGGACACCTACGACGTCCTGCGCCAGCACGTCGTGTCGCACCACTTCCGGTTCGACGAGACGAAGGAGGCACGGCTGTTCCGCAGCCCGCATCGCTATGTCTGGCCCGCCGAGCTCGACCTCATGGCCCAGCTGGCCGGATTGGAGCTGGAGGCCAGGCACGCGGACTGGGCGGGCGCGGAGTTCACCGACGAGTCGCCCTCACACGTCTCCGTCTACCGGATCCCGCCGACACCGTAGCTCCCCCCGCCGTGCGGCGACCGGACGCCGCGGGCGCGATCGCGCTCGACGTGCCGCGCCGCGTTCACCCCGGAGTCGCCGCCGTGCTGTTCGCGCTGGTCTCCCTCGACGCGCTGCGCTTCTGCCTGCCGGGCCGCGACGACGAGTCCGCCCCCGGCGTCGACTCCGGCGCCGTCGACCTCGGCAGGGACTACGACGAGATCCGCGCCGGAACGCGTACGCCGACGGCTGTACTCCCTCCACCTCGCCGTCATCTCGATCGTCGAGACGAAGTGCCGCGGCCACGGGGAGACGGGGACATACGACTTCGGCCGCGAACAACTCGACCTGCTGAAGGGCCAGTTCGGCCGCGCGGCCCTATGGCGCGCCGATGGCCGTGAACGTCGTCGCTCCCGTGCCGCTGGCCCTCGGGGCGGTCTCCACCACGGTCGGCGTCGACGCCGATCCCCTGGGGGTTGGTGCGGCCGACGTGTGGGGCCGCGCCGTTCGACCGGTGAAACGCGTGTCCCGGCCGGGGCGGGTCAGTTCAGCCACATGGTCCAGCGCTGGGCGGGCGAGGTGTTGCAGTGCCACTGGCGGAGGGGCACGCCCAGCTCCGTCGAGCCCTCGGGGACGTCGAGGCACAGGCCGTTGATGACCGCGACCAGCCGGACGCTGCCGTCGTCGAAGGGCTCGGCGCGCCAGACCTGGGGCACGTACCCGTTGCACGTCCACATCCAGATCCCGGTGCCGGGCTCCATGTCGCCCCCGGGGACGTCGAGGCAGTTGCCCATGGCGGAGAGGGTGAACGTGTTCGGCTCGTCCTCCATGCGCAGGGTGAAACGCTGGGCGCCGGTGCCGTTGCACTCCCACTGCTGGACGTCCGTGCCCGCCTCATGGCCGCTGTTGACCACGTCGAGGCAGCGGTCGGGGCCCGTGCCCGAGGCGAGGGTGTAGACGCCGCCGTCCCTGAGGGAGAGCGTCGGCTCCTCGCGGCGCGGCTCCGGCTCCGGCTCCGGCTCGGGCTCTGGCTCCGGTTCGGGGGCGGGCTCGGGTTCGGGCTCGGGGGCGGGTTCGGGCTCGGGTTCGGGGGCGGGGGGCGCGGGTGGGTCCGGTTCGGGCTCGGGCTCGGGGTCCGGCTCGGGCTCCGGTTCGGGTTCGGCGGCGGGCTCGGACGGCGTTCGGGGAGCGGGGGCGGCGACGGGCTCCGCGGGGTCGTCGCCGCCGGGGAGCACGGCCCCGACCAGCCACACGGACCCGGTGACCACGGTCACCATGGCCACCGCCCACACCAGGGAGGTGAACACGCGGCGCCCCGGCAGCAGTCCACGCCGCGCCACGGTCGGCTGGCGGGCGAAGGTGGCGGCGAATCCGCTGCCCGCGTCGCGCTGCTTCCTGTTCATCTTCCTGTTCATCTTCCTGTTCATTGCTGTCTCCTGGTCAGGACGGGGAGCCGGGAAGGTCGGTCGGCCCCGGTGAGGTCGTCCCTGTGGCGCTCGGCCGCGGGCCGCGCCGCGGGCGCCGACCGCGCCGCGCGGGCGGCGTGCTGCGAGGGGGACTCCGAGGCTATGCGTGGAAGCGGCAGCCCGACGTTTCGGTTGCGTTGCGGCCGTTACGTTATAGGGGCAAACGGCGCACTCGTAGCTCAGGACAACCTCTGAATCCCGTGCGCCCCGCCCCGCGGGGCGCGAGCGGACTCCCCTGCCCCGCCCGGCCACTGAGGCCCCGCGCTGACACGGCGTCACCCTGCGACCGCGCACTCGGAACACCCCCGCTGCCGCGCGGAGGACGGCTCCTCAGGTCGCGGGGTCGGTCTCGGGCATGACGGCACTGGCGATCACGAGGTCCTCGACCATCGCGGCACGAACCCGGGGACGAGGGGATCGCGGGGTCCACGGCGAACGTTCGCGTCCCGCCGAAGATCGGGTGGGGCCACCGCCGTCCCCATGCTTTCGACGCCGTTTTCCGTGGTGCCGCCGCGCGGACGAGATCCGCTTTCCTGCCCCGGCCCGAATTCTGGCGGGGCAGGAAAGGTGACCGCTATGGGTAGGAAATATCAGCGGGGAGAAACAGAAACCATCTGAGTCACGGCGACTGAATCGTGTGAAGGGATTCCTCCACGACGGTCACCCCGATTCGTTTACCGCATCGCCGCCTCCTTTTTCCTGGGCTTTGCAAGCCGCTTCTCCCAGGATGGACGCGCCTTTCGAGGCAGTGTGAGCGCACTCCCGTGAAGGTCCACGCGATCCAACTCAAAGGAGCTGTCCCGCATTGACCTTGAAGAGGAGACGGGCCCGCGCGGTGGTGGCCGGTGGCGCCGCCGTGGCGGCGGTGTCGGTCGCGATCGGCTCGTCTCCAGCCGCCGCGGCAGACGAGAGACCGCAGATCAACGTGGACATCATCGGTGATTCCTACACCTCGGGTGAGGGAATGACCGATACCTACTTCGACGCCGAAGACCGTCGGCACCGGTCGCCCTTCGCGCCGGGGGGGCAGGCGACGCAGCGCGTGCGGGACGCCAATCCCCAGATGGACCTCGACGCGACCATGGGCGCGTCATCCGGCGCCACCACGCGGGACTTCTTCGGCCCTCAGATCGAGAACGACCAGGTGGTCAACGGCCCGCAGCGGGACCAGGTTCGGCCCGACGCGGACGCCGTGATCGTCGGCCTGGGCGGCAACGACGCCCGTTTCGCCGATGTGCTGACCGAGGCGTGGACGTCGTTCCTGGACGCCGACGCCTTCGACGAGGTGCTCCGCGAGGTCGGCCCCCAGCTCAACTCGCGGCTGAGCGACCAGGAGTACCGGGACCAGGCGGCCAACTCAGCGCCCGGTCAGGCACCGACGCTGACGGCGCGGCTGCTCCAGGTCATGGAGGCGCTGCAACAGCGGGCCCCGGGCGCCGAGTTGGTGGTGCCGAACTACCCCATGGCCATCGATCCGCAGGTTGAATCACCGTGGTCAAGTGGATTCAGCCAGGACGAGATGAGGGAGATCCAGGCGTTCGGGCGGCAGCTCAACGCCGCGATCGCGAGGGCGGTGGAGGTCTGCGGCTGCGCGACGCTGGCGGACGTCTCCGAGTCGATGCGGGGCCGCGAGGTCTACACCGACGACCCGGCCCTCAACGACCTCGGCGTGCGGTGGAGCGGCAGCAGGGCCGAGTGGAGCCGTAACGAGCCGTTCCACCCCAATGTCGAGGGTGGCGCGCTGATGTCCGACGCGATCGCCCGGGCGCTGGCCGAGGCGCTGGGCCTGAACGCGCCCGCGGCGCGGGGCGATCACCCCACGCCGTTCAGGGAGTTGCGGGAGGCGGTGCCGGACGCCGACGGCGACGGTGTCGCCGACCGGGCCGACGCGTCAGGTTCGGGGACGAACGGGTCGCAGCAGGCCAACGCCGGGGGCGCGGGGAACTCCGGGGCGACGGGCGACAGTTCGCGCCCCGGCACGACGGAACCCGGTGCCTTGGCCCCCGCGGACCCGGGGTCGGCCGAGCGCGACGGGTCGGAGTCCGGTCGCCCGGAGAGCGGCGAGAGCGGGGAGTCCGGTGAGGCGGAGTCCGGTCAGCCGGACACCACCGAACCGGTGGACGAGTCGACCACTCCGGGCGACAGCGCCGACGTGTCCGACTCGACCACGAGCCCCGATTCCGTCGATCCCGTCGATTTCGGCGAACCCGCGGACCCTCCCTCGGGAGAGGAGTCCGGTGACGACGGTGGCTACGGCTACGGTGACGAGTCCGGCGACGACGGTGGCTACGGCTACGGTGACGAGTCCGGCGACGACGGTGGTTACGGCGATGAGGCCGATCATTCGGCCGACAACTCGCCCGACGACCGCGACAGCCAGGACAGCGATGGCGGGATGAGCACCGACTACGGTGGCGATCCCGGCTCCTGCGCCTGCTGGTGAGTGTTCGCCGCACTCGGTCCGGTCACCCGACGGTGACAGGACCGAGTCATGTGAGCGCGGGAGATCCGAGGGCGAACGCCTGCACACACCATTGCACCAGGGCGCGTAGCGCCGGGCGCGGGGCGCGCGACCACGTGAGAGCGAGCACCCAGGGAAGGGCCGGAAGGGGGGCGTTCTCCGGGGAAAGGGCCTCAGGGTCGGGGCGATGCCCGCCATGGACGCGCTGAGCACCGCCAGCCCAGGGCCCGGCGCGCGAGGTCGGCGAACGTCAGATCGGGAACGGCGCGGACGCCGGTTCCCCGCGGCATGCGGATGAGCGGCCGCGCCGCCATCCAGGGGCTGTGGGCGAAGGTGCTCTCCTCCGGCGCGTGGTTCGAGCCCGAGCCCCCGCTGCCGACCCTGGTCAGCGGCGGCCTCGGCCTGACATCCACGCCGCCGAGGGACGGCGCCGGTGCCCGGGCCCAGGTGGTCAGGCGCCAGGCCGACGGAAGCTGGCTGCGGGTCATCGACCAGCCGGAGTTCAGGCGCCCATGACCCAGGGACGTTCATGGTTCATGACCGACTCCTCGGGACCCGTCTCGCGGCGTGCCGTCTACGGTGCCGCCGACGCCTCGGGGCTCCGGTGACCCTGTTCCAGGGCCCCGGGGCCGAGGGCCCCGGGGCCGAGGCCGGACAGACCCCGACCGCGGAGGAACCCCGTGAGGCCCGCCCGTTTACTGCCCCTGGCCCTGGTCGCCCTGGCGGCGACGCTGATCGCGCCCTCGACCGCACGGGCCGCCGAAGAGGAGCTGACCCCGGGCGCGGGCGCGGTCACCGCGAGCACCCATGACGGCAACG